>NZ_AP035996.1:0-685399 GCF_059730685.1 Pantoea sp. X-Soil-OKNW-713
CAGAAACCGATCCTTTTCATCCACAGAATGAAGATCTCAGGCTATGGCAGATAAAGAGAGTGAAAACAAGGCGTTACTTGAACCTTTTCTGTCGGTGACAAAAAACAGCGGTGAAGTTATTCAGCTCCACCCTAACAAAAATAACACCGTACAACCGGTGGCGTTAATGCGCCTTGGACTGTTCGTTCCGACATTGAAGTCAACTGCACGCGGTAAATCAGGCGCAATGGCCTCCACCGATGCGACCAAAGAGCTGAAGAACCTTTCGTTGGTGAAAGCTGAAGGCTATGAAAAGATTACCATCACCGGTGCCAGGCTGGATATGGATAACGATTTCAAAACCTGGGCCGGGATCATCCAGTCATTCTCACGCTATCCGTCAAAAGGCGACACGGTGACGTTGCCGTTTATTGATTTCGTTAAAATGTGTGGCATTCCTTCGGCGAACTCCTCAGCGGCCCTGCGTAAGCGTCTTGACGCCTCATTACGCCGTATCGCCACCAATACCCTTTCCTTTGAAGGTAATGGTAAGGCTTATCACACCCACTTGGTGCAATCGGCCTATTACGATCGTGAGAAGGATGTGGTGCGTATTCAGGCGGATCCTAAGTTATTCGAACTGTATAACTTCGATCATAAGGTTCTGCTGCAACTGCGTGCTATCTCGCGGCTTAAGCGTAAGGAATCTGCTCAGGCGCTGTATACCTATCTGGAGAGTCTGCCAACTAACCCTGCCCCTATTTCGCTGGCGCGTCTGCGTATGCGTTTGAACCTGGGTTCTAAAACCACGACACAAAACCATGTGGTTCGTCGTGCGATGGAGCAGTTGAAGGAGATTGGTTATCTCGACTATTCCGAGGTGAAGCGTGGGCGCTCAGTGTTTTTCATCATCCACAGTCGAACCCCAAAACTGGACGGAATCAGCAATCTGGAGAGTATCGATTCTCTGGAAGATTTGGATTTTGAAGACTGAATTTCAACGTTCACTGTAGTCAGCCATTCGCATGTTGCAGTGTCACTTTTGCGTAAAAGTGACACTGACTCTCTCCCGTATCATTCACTGCAATCAGTAGCCAGCCCTGTTGTTCACTGTAATCAGTCACGTTCACTGTAATCAGCAATCACACTTCGTTTTGCTACACAGTTTTGATAGCTCTCGCTTTCGATAAACTTATTACAAGGCTTGAATTGATAGTGAGCACTTACATTTATTTTTTAATCGCCTCAGATATGGCCTTCTTATAGGGGGATACTGATTACAGTGAACGTTTGAAGTAAGGCAGACATTACTCGTTATAGTGAATGTAAGCTGCTTGTCGCATGTACTGATTACAGTGAATGTTTATACTTATCTTGCTGATTTTAAATGATTTGCTTGGGGGTTTTATGAAAGGTTCACTGTAATCGGTAGTTTGCGACTTTGCAGAGCATAAAAAGTGACAGGGTTGGTCACGTCTGCTGATTACAGTGAATGATTGCCCCATTTTACTGACTACAGTGGACGATTTGAGGGAGAGCTTACGCCCGAAATGTTGCATCAAAGCCCAACGTCACGCTGTCACCGATTACAGTGAATCCTGGCTTAAATTCGTTCCGGATTCGCTCCCCTTTTGAACAACCCGCACTTATTCTGAGCGTTTTACTGAGTACAGTGAACCTTGCTCACGTTCTATCTGGCTACCTCTTACTGATTACAGTGAATGATCCAACCTGGTCTTTGTTGCTCCCTCTTTCTGATTACAGTGAACGTTAGTCTCTTAAGCCGGGGTTGCGTTACTGAATATAGTGAACGTTATGTTGTGACAGGCTCGCCATTGGATACTGATTACAGTGAACATCTGTGATGACTTTTACCCACTTCCTATCTACTGATTACAGTGAATCTTTGTATGAGGTATCAGGTAACGATGTTGTTCTCGCCCGGCAAATCACCCGCGCGATTTTACTGATTACAGTGAATGTTATTATTCACCTGCTCCCTGCTCCCTGCTCCCTGCTCCCTCTGTTTCCTGTTTCATAACACGATTAACTCAAGGCACATTCCGTAGCGGCACGATTTATCGCGCTACCTTCCCGTTCGTGTGATAAATCGCGCCGCTTGTATCTTGAAGTTGTAACTGGTTAGCTACCCGTTACACGAAACGGAGGCAGCTTGTCGCGCCGCTTAAGACTCGATCTTGTGTCGTAGCTTAAAGCCCTCCGTTTCTCCTTTCACGCCAGCATCTACTCTGAACGGTAACCAGAAGCTCTGACTTCGTATGTACAAGGCAAGATGGCGTGATGGTTCATGTGAAAGGGAGCTGTCTTATGATTTATCTCGGTATTGATGTCAGTAAAAACAAACTCGACCTCTGCCTGTTGCCCGGCAACGGGAAAAAGAAAACCAAAACCCTCAAAAATCATCCCGACGCCGACCGGGAGATAAATGACTGGTTACTCAGGCAAAAATGCCATCCTGAACAGGTGATGGTGGTGCTCGAAGCGACCGGCATTTATCACGAAAACGTCGCCTTCGGTCTTCATGAAAATACCCCCGTTACAGTCTGCATCAGCAATCCTCAGCGGGTCAGGGAGTTCGCCCGTGGAATGGCTATCCTGACTAAAAACGACTCCGTTGATGCTTACATCCTGGCCCGTTATGGCGAGCTGAAACAGCCTGATGCCTGGGTGCCACCCTCCCCGGAGGTCCGTAAACTTCGGGAGCTGGTGCGTCTGCGGGACTCACTTCAGGCTGATGTCCAGCGGGCGGAGAACCGACTGGAAAAGGCTCATTCAACCCGCACAGCGCCTGAAATCATTGACTCGCTGGAGAGAACCCTGAAAGCCCACAGGGACGAGCTGAAGCGTATTGAAGCGCTCATCTCAGACCACACAGATAATCATCCGGGTCTGAAGGAAGACCGTGAGCTGCTGGAATCGATAAAAGGAATAGGCAGCGTGGTGGGCACGACAATGCTGTCGGTGCTGCGCTCGTGTCCGTTCCGGAGTGCTTCACAGGTCGCTGCGTGGCTGGGTGTGGTACCGGTGGAAAAAACGTCCGGTAGCTCAGTCAGGGGGCGTGCGCGGATGTCAAAAACAGGCCCGGCAGACGTAAGGGCGAAACTGTATATGGCGGCGATTGTAGCGATCAGGTGGAATGCCCCGGCGAAGGCGCTGTACCAGAGGCTAATCGCGAAGGGCAAAGCCAGCAAGGCTGCGCTTGGAGCGGTGATGCGCAAGCTGGTTCATCAGTGCTTCGGGGTGCTGAAAACGCGGATGAAGTGGGATGAAAATTACGCAGCTACCGCTTGACGTTCAAGACGGTAGCTACGAATTGATGTCAACACGCTGGATTCTGTGGCATTTAACTGGCAGGCACTATGCTCTCAATTTCAAACCGGTCGTCGATTCAGCATTTGAAGTGACTCACTGACTACAGTGAACGTTTTCCAGGTGAGCGAACTGGCGTTCTGCTGATTACAGTGAATATTGAATAATGGTGCGCAATATTTTCTGATTACAGTGAATGTTTTCATCTGTAGTTCGATTGTTCTACTGACTATAGTGAACAGCCTGGTGTTTCTTTGCCTGATGTTACTGATTACAGTGAACATTTATCCGTGTAACGTAAATCAGTAGTGCTTTTTGCTGATTACAGTGAATGTTTATGCCAGTCACTTCCCCTTGGTACTACCACAATCCAGTTTGGTCAGGAGATGAGTACTGATTACAGTGAATGTTCTGCCTCCATTTACTGATTACAGTGAATGTAATGCTGATTGCAGTGAATCTTTGCAGGCGATATCAACAACTCTTACTGACTACAGTGAACCTTAATGTCCTGCTCCGCTCCTGAGATTTTTATCGTTCCCGATCAGACTCAATCAATCTTCCCTTCTTTTCACTGATTACAGTGAATGTTTGCGAGATGGCTCGAAAAGCGTTCAGCTCATGATTTACACAACAGCCTGATGAGGCTAATTTTTCGGCACTGATTACAGTGAACATCCCTTCAAACACCTTGCTTCCTCAAGGAGTTTCATCAGTATCAATTCTTTCTGAGTAGATGAGATATATTTGCCTGATGTGCAGGATTTCGGTATAAAGTCATAAATCCTACATATGTGGAGCAACTATGGCTAACGATGAAAAGCAAGTTCTGAAGGTTGCTCAGCGTTCTGAAAGAATGCTGATGAGTCTGACGGAACAGATCCAGGCACAGAAAGAAGAATTGCAGGAAAACACCTTTTACCAGGTTTACGCGAAAGCAGCGCTGGCAAAACTGCCAAAGTTAACGCGAGCCAGTGTTGATTATGCTGTCAATGAGATGGAAGAAAACGGCTATCCCTTTGATAAGCGCGCGGCGGGCAGTTCAACCAAATATGCCATGTCAATTCAGAACATCATCGATATTTACCACCATCGTGGTGTACCCAAGTACCGTGACCGCCACGCAGATGCTTTCACGTTATTTGTGGGCAACCTGAAAGGTGGTGTATCGAAAACCGTATCAACCGTTTCTTTGGCACACGCATTACGCGCCCATCCGCATTTGCTGTTTGAAGATTTACGCATTCTGGTTATTGACCTCGACCCGCAATCCTCCGCGACCATGTTTCTCAATCATGAACGATCTGTTGGTCTGGTGGAGGCTACAGCCGCGCAGGCGATGTTGCAGAATGTCAGCCGTGAAGAACTGTTGAACGAGTTTGTTGTACCCTCCATCATCCCGGGTGTAGATGTGCTGCCCGCTTCAATTGATGATGCCTTTATTGCTTCACGCTGGGATGAACTCTGCGCCGAGCATTTGCCTGAGCACAATGTACATTCGGTGTTATACGAGAACGTCATCGTTAAGCTGAAGAAGGATTATGACTTCATCTTTATTGATAGTGGCCCGCATCTCGATGCTTTCCTGAAGAACGCCATTGCGGCGTCTGATTTGCTGATGACACCCGTACCACCAGCCCAGGTCGATTTTCACTCTACGTTGAAGTATTTGACCCGCCTGCCGGAGCTGATTGGCATCATTGAAGATTCCGGGGCCAGCTGCCGCTTACAAGGCAATATTGGCTTTATGTCGAAGTTGTCCAATAAGGCCGACCATAAGTTATGCCACAGTCTCGCGAAAGAAATCTTTGGCGGTGACATGCTGGATGCGGCACTGCCGCGACTGGATGGTTTTGAGCGCTGTGGTGAGTCCTTTGACACCGTTATTTCGGCCAATCCTTCTACCTATGTTGGCAGCAGCGAAGCCTTAAAGAATGCGCGTTCAGCGGCGGAAGATTTCGCCAAAGCCGTGTTTGACCGTATTGAATTTATTCGCCTGAACTGAGGTTACTATGAGCGCAAAACGCATTACGATTGGCAGAACATTCAGCCAGACACCGTTGCAAACAGAAGAAACATCAGAAGGCCACTCTCAAACTTTTATCCTTTCGACAGGTAAGCGCGCCCAGTTCACCCTGGAACGTATCGCAGCGAAAGAGATTGAAGAAAGAACCTATGTGGTGATGGAAACTAATGGTCGCGACCAGGCGGGACTCACTCCTGAATCACTGCGTGACATTATCCGTACTATCAAACTCCAGCAGTTCTTTCCGGCAATTGGCGTGCAGCGTGATGACCGCATCGAGATTCTTGATGGGTCACGGCGTCGTGCTGCGGCATTGCATTGTAAAACTGGCCTTGACGTCCTGGTGACTGATGCGGCTATCAGTGCTGAAGAAGCCCGTCGCCTGGCGCAGGATATTCAAACTGCACGCGAACATAATCTGCGTGAAGTGGGTATGCGTCTGATGGCGCTGAAGGACGGCGGCCTGTCGCAAAAAGAAATCGCGCAGAGTGAAGGATTGTCGCAGGCTAAAGTGACCCGTGCGTTGCAGGCGGCGAGTGTTCCGGCAGATTTAATCACGCTGTTTCCCAATCATTCCGAACTGACCTATCCCGACTATAAATCCCTGTTGCAGGCTTATGAGAAGCTCCAGGAAACCGGGCAGACGGTTGAGGCGCTGATTGATGCGATAGGTATGGATGTCGATACCGTCTGTGCGCGTGATGGGCTGGCGGAAGATGAAGTGAAGAACGGCATTTTACGGTTGGTGCGTAATGGAAGCCAGACGCTGGTACAGTCACCGGCAAAAGATAAAGTGGTTGCTACAGCCCTCTGGACCTTTGCCGACAAAGACCGTTTCGCGCGTAAAAAAACACGAGGTCGCATGTTCAGCTATGAGTTTAATCGCCAGTCAAAAGAGTTGCAGGACGAACTTGATCGGGTGATAAACGAAACCCTCAACAAATACCTCAATCAGTAAGCTACGCCGCCTTCGGGCGGTTTTTTTTTGCTCCTCGCCAGCCTGATTTCATCGCTAACCTCATGAAATTCCGATAATGCCGTGGTAAATTTCAGGCTGAAATCGCCATAATTTCAGCCTCGCAGCAATGTCTTTTCGCCATAGAATTCAGGTGGCCTGGTGCAGGATTAACCGATGGCAACAGAAAGCAGAAAAAGGTTGGATTTGGCGTATAGCCACGATGGGAAAGATGAAATCATTGGGCTTCGCCACAGCGATTTCATCATTATCTCTATGAATATCATCGTTTTTTTAAAACGATTTCAGCCTGAAATCGCCAGGGTTGCAGCTCACATCAACCTGTCGCCATCAGACAATGCCTCCATTAGCCAGATGATATTCAATAGTTTATCCACAGAAAAGGTGGATAACTTTGCCGAGCGCCCTGCTCGCTCAGCTCGCCAGATGATATTACGCCAGTAAACGTAACCCCGAAGAAAACTGCCAGACAGCCTCTCTGACACGAACGGGTTTGTTGATTAAGCCCAGAGCATAAAAGCGGTCGGCGATAGCCTGCTGCTGTTTAATCACCTCGAATGCCATTGATCGGGTTTGATGGCTGCGACGTGATAAGGCGCGCTCGACGGCATCGGTTTCCAGACCCAGCTCCTGCGCCAGTAGCATCGCTGCCTGATGCCTGCGGCTATCGATAAACTGTCCGGTCTGTTGCAACGCTTCCACCAACTGATGCACGATATCATCATGCTGCTGAACGTAATCACGACGGGCCAGATAGAATTGATGATTGCTGACACGCCCTTCGCCATTAGCGATGACGCGCAATGCCGGATTATTCTCTGCTGCGCTGAGTAGCGGGTCCCACATCATCCATGCGTCAACGGAGAGATAATCACTGATCGTCAACGGATATTTGGGCGGTGCATACACCACTTTTATCTCATCAAGACCAATGCCTGCTTCATCCAGCAACTGCAACAACAGCCAGTGCACGTTTGAACCTTTATTGACTGAAATCCGTTTTCCTCTTAGATCGGCCAATGTCGTGATATCACTTTCAAGCGGGACGACGATGCCGACGCTGCTTGGTGCAGGCGGTTCCCAGGCGATATAGGTCACCGCATTGCCGCTCGCCTGAGCAAAAATGGGCGGTACTTCACCGGTGGTACCAAAATCAATTTCGTTGTTTTGCAGAGCATAAAGCAGTTGTGGGCCAGCAGGAAACTCACTCCAGAGCACACTCACGCCTTGCTGTGCAAAGCATTGTTCCAGGCTCTGGCGTGCTTTTAATACGCCAAGATTGCCAAACTTTTGATATCCGATGCGGAGTTCGCGTTCTCCTTGCGCTGCTGAGACAGCCTGGCCTGGGGTGACTGATACGGTTTTACGACGTCCTTTAATGACACCCTGATTAGCCAGATGGGTGCGTAAAGTATGGCGGCTAATACCTAATAATGTTGCTGCCTGGGTTTGGTTATTATCGGCAAGCTCCAGCGCGTTATTAATCAGGCTTTGCACCACGCGATCGAACAGTTGATTTGATTCAGTCGTCAAATACTGACGTAGAAAACTATCAAGGGTGGAGTCCTGAACATCACTCAGCCGATGTTCACTGTAACCAGCAAGACGTAATTGCGCAGGGGTTAAGGTCTCCTCACGACTGAGCAGGACCGCATTATGTAGCGTGTTCTCCAGTTCTCGGATGTTGCCGGGCCAGTTGTACTGCATCAGAGCTTCTAGCGCATCAGGAGACAGATGTCGTGCCGGGCGTCCCAGACGGCGTGAATACAGCGCCAGAAAATGTTGTGCCAGTACGGGTATGTCTTCACGTCGTTGCCGTAAAGGAGGTAAGGGGACAACAGCGATGTTCAGACGATAAAACAGATCTTCACGGAACCGACGTTCCCGGATGGCCTGAGCCAGATCGACGTGAGTTGCAGCAATCACTCTGACATCAACTTTTATGGGTTTGCGCGAACCGACACGGGTAATTTCGCGTTCCTGCAATACGCGCAGCAGTTTTACCTGCAATGGCAGACTGAGTTCTCCAATCTCATCCAGTAACAACGTGCCGCCCTGGGCCGACTCAAACCAGCCCGGATGTGCCTGAGTGGCACCGGTGAACGCCCCTTTCTCATGCCCAAACAACTCGGCTTCTGCCAGACTCTCCGTTAATGCGCCGCAGTTCACCGCCAGGAAAGGGCCATGTCGGCGAGTACTATGATGATGCAGATAGCGGGCTACCACTTCTTTACCGGTTCCGGTTTCACCCGCAATCAGCACAGTGGCATCCGTTGGGGCAAACTTGTCGAGTAAAGATTGAAATGCGCGAGAGGCTGGATCGACTAAACGGGGGGAATCCGCAAAATCAGCATAGGGTGTCAACATGATGAATATCCTTGTGCAAGCGTATCCTCACGCTATACAAGCACATTCACTATGAACAGCAGGAAAAAAGCATAAGAAGTTGCAAATGCAGCAAATGCTGTTGAAGCAAAGTTGCGAATGCAACAGATAACAGAACGCTAAACACCATCAACCTACTGATATATCGGCGTTTCGTGAAGATGTGAAGCTGGCACGCATTTCGCTAATGGCTATATAACTAAATAAATGAAGTGAAATGATCATTTTTTAATAAAGTTATATAGGAAATGCATAATGGCCGATTCCTCAAATGAAAACATCAATGTCTTCTGGTTCCTTCCTACACATGGTGATGGGCGCTACCTCGGCACAACGGAGGGTGGGCGACCGGTTGATTTAGGTTACTTACAGCAAGTCGCACTGGCGGCGGATAACCTCGGGTTTTATGGCGTGCTGATCCCCACGGGAAAAAGCTGTGAGGACTCCTGGCTGGTGGCTTCGGCGCTGGCACCGTTAACGAAGCGGTTACGCTATCTGGTTGCGGTGCGTCCGGGATTGCAGCCACCGACCCTGGCCGCACGTATGGCCAGCACGCTGGACCGCCTCTCCGACGGTCGCCTGCTGATTAATGTGGTGACCGGCGGTGACCCGGTAGAAAACAAAGGGGATGGCATTTTCCTCAGCCACAGTGAACGTTATGAGGTGACTAAAGAGTTTCTGGACGTCTACAGCCGTCTGCTGCGTGGCGAAAAGGTTGACTATAAGGGGCAGCATATTCACGTTGAAGGTGCTGAGGTATTGTTCCCACCGGTACAGGAAAATGGTCCACCGCTGTACTTTGGCGGTTCATCCGATGCTGCCATTGATGTTGCGGCACAGCAAATTGATACCTATCTCACCTGGGGTGAACCCCCGGCGCAGGTTGCAGAGAAGCTGGCGGTAGTACGCGCGCGGGCAGAAGCACACGGACGTAAGCTGGAATACGGTATTCGTTTGCATGTCATCGTGCGTGAGACGGAGGAAGAGGCCAAAGCGGCCGCAGATAAACTGATTGCGCACCTTGATGAAGAGACGATTGCGCAGGCGCAGAAAATTTTTGCCCGTATGGATTCAGCCGGGCAAGCGCGGATGAGCGCATTGCACAAAGGTTCGCGTGACAATCTCTACATTGCTCCTAATCTGTGGGCGGGAGTAGGGCTGGTTCGTGGTGGGGCAGGGACGGCGTTGGTCGGCAGTCCGGAGCAGGTCGCTGCCCGCATTCGCGAATATCAGGCGTTGGGCGTGACCAACTTCATCCTTTCAGGCTATCCGCATCTCGAAGAAGCGCATCGTGTGGCAGAGTTACTCTTACCGTTGCTGCCGCTGGCGCACGGGCAGCAACAACGCGCCCGCAGCGTTAATACCGGCCCGTTTGGTGAAACCATTGGTGGTGACAAACGGCCAACCAAACAGGCGAGCGCCAGTTGATGCTGAAGACACGCAGTGAGGATCGGGCGATGCAGATACCCCATGTGATGATTGTGGGTGGTGGATTCAGCGGCACAGCGCTGGCGATTCATCTTGCCCGTAACGCGACAGCGCCATTACGCGTTACGGTAGTGGAACCTCGTCAGACGCTGGGGGCAGGGGTAGCCTATTCAACGCAAGAACCTGCGCATCGCATCAATGTCCCGGCGTCACGTATGCAACTTAGCGGGGATGAGCAGGGCGCATTTGATCGCTGGTATCGGCAGCAGCCGGAATGTTCACTGGATTCAGTAGCCCATTGTGCCGATGGCGCGGTGTATCCACAGCGTGGCATGTTTGGCCGTTACCTCGCCGAACAGTTTGCCCAGGCTGCGCTACAGCACCCGCAGGTGACCTTACGCCATATCCAGGCCAGCGCTCTCGCCTGGGAAGGGCAACAGTTGCTGCTGAGCAACGGTGAAACGCTTGAAGGCAATGTGTTGGCACTGGCAATCAGCCATCCGCCGCCTTCACTGCCGAGGGCGCTCCTGCCTTTCTCCGCACACCCGGCCCTGATTGCCAATCCGTGGCAGCCAGGCGTGCTTGATAACATCGACAGCCACGCCTCGGTGGCGATTATCGGCACCGGTCTGAGTATGGCCGATGTGGTGGCCTCACTGGCAACACGACAGCATCGTGGCCCGTTATTAGCCTTCTCCCGGCGTGGGCAGCTGTCACGCGCCAACCTGAGCGGTGAATGGCCCGAATGGACGCTGGCACCGCACCCCCAACCCAGCACGCGTCTGTGGTTGCATCATATTCGGGCGGAGGTCGCGCGCGCCGCAGAGCAGCAATTGCCGTGGCAGCGTGTGCTGGATGAAGTGCGCGCGCAGGGACAAAGTATCTGGCAGTCGCTGTCGTTGCGTGAACAACAGCGTTTTGTCCGTCATTTGCGGTCGTGGTGGGATGTGCATCGTTATCGCATTGCGCCGCAGGTGGCGTCGGAGATCACGCAACGCCAACAGGCGGGAACGCTGCGTGTGCTGGCGGCCCGTCTCGCGGCCATCGCATCCCGTGGCGACCAGCTTGATATTACGTTGCATACCCGTGACGGGGCGACAGAACACCACCCGCTCGACCATCTTATCGTCACCACAGGGCCCGGCCATGAAGCGTTAACTGCCAGCCAACCGTTGCTGCTGTCGCTCAGTCAACAAGGCATCATCCGCGCCGATGCGTTAGGTTTTGGTATTGACGTCGATCGCCATTCCCACACGCTGACGCGGTCCGGTCAGCCAAACCAAAATGTATTTGTGGTTGGCCCAGCCGCCAGGGCGCGTTTTGGCGAACTGATGGGATTGCCGCAGGTTGCCGATCATGCCGCTGAGGTGGCACGCCAAATTCTCCTGTCGCTGCATATCAAACATGCGGAGCGATGTCCCCCTTTAGCACCCTGATTTCCCAACATTCCCCTAAAAATTAACTGACGAACGCCGGGTCGCACAGCGATCACGGCCTCGCTATGGAGATTGCTATGCCATCGCAACGTGAAATACGCCTGAATGCTTTTGATATGAACTGTGTCGGACACCAGTCACCGGGGTTGTGGGCGCATCCGCGCGACCGCTCGTGGCAGTACAAGGACCTGGAATATTGGGTCGATTTAGCACGTTTGCTGGAGCGCGGCAAATTTGATGGGTTATTTATCGCTGATGTATTAGGCATCTACGATGTGCTTAACGGTAACGGTGATGCTGCCATTCGTCAGGCTACGCAGGTTCCAGTGAACGATCCGTTGGCGTTGATCACGCCGATGGCGCTGGTGACCGAGCATCTGGGATTTGGACTGACTGCCTCGCTGTCGTTTGAACATCCTTATCCGTTTGCCCGGCGTCTCTCGACGCTTGACCACCTGACGAAAGGGCGTATTGGCTGGAACATTGTCACCTCGTATCTGGAGAGTGGCGCGCGCAATATCGGGCACAAAGCGCAAACCGATCACGACAGCCGTTACGACTATGCCGATGAGTACCTCCAGGTGGTGTACAAACTGCTGGAAGGCAGTTGGGAAGCAGATGCGGTGTTGCGTGACCGTGAGCGCCGTATCTTCAGCGATCCCAGTAAAATCCATCCGATCAATCATCAGGGTACTTTCTTCAGCGTACCGGGGATTCATCTGTGCGAACCGTCACCGCAGCGTACGCCGGTGTTGTATCAGGCGGGGGCATCCAGCCGCGGTAAGCAGTTCGCTGCCGAACATGCCGAATGCGTATTTGTTGCGGCACCGTCCAAAGTGCTGCTGAAAAAAACCGTGGCAGATATCCGCCGCCGCGCGGCAGAAGCGGGACGCGATCCACGCAGCATTCTGATTTTCAATCTGCAAACGGTCATCGTCGGAGAAACGGATAAAGCAGCACAGGCGAAGTGGCAGGAATACAAAAGCTGGGTGAGCTACGAAGGTGCGCTGGCACTGGTATCGGGTTGGACCGGCATCGATTTCGGCCAGTATCAGCCGGATCAGGTGCTGAAGTATCTGCACACCAACGCCATCCAGTCAGCAGTGGAAACCTTCTCTACCGCCGATCCTGACCGTCAATGGACCGTAGCTGCGCTGGCCGATTGGGTCGGCATCGGTGGCTTTGGCCCGCTACTGGTGGGAAGCGCCGCAACGGTAGCTGATGAGTTGCAAAGCTGGGTGGAGGAAACCGATGTCGATGGCTTTAACCTTGCCTACGCGCTGACGCATGAAACCTTCGAAGATGTGGTCGAGCTGCTGATCCCGGAATTGCAGAAGCGGGGCGTATTTAAGAAAGAGTACGCCAGTGGCACGCTGCGCGAGAAGTTATTCCACGCCGGGCCACAGTTGCAGGCACCCCATCCTGGCGCGGGTTATCGCGTGCAGACGGTGCCGCAGGAGGTCATATGATCGAGATCGAGGCATTGAGTAAGCACTATCGCGCACCTGACGGACGCGTGACCGACGTGCTGAAATCTATCAACCTTGAGGTACAGCCTGGCAACATCACGGCGGTGGTGGGACCGAGCGGGGCAGGGAAGTCGACGCTGGCAAAATGCATTAGCCTGCTGGAACAACCGAGTGCCGGAAGCATCCGCGTCAACGGTCACGACCTTTCCCGACTGAGCGGTGAAGTGCTGCGCCGCGAGCGACGCGCGATCGGCACCGTGTTTCAATCGTCGGCGTTGTTGCAGCGCAAATCCGCCTGGGAAAATGTCGCCTTGCCGCTGCGCTATCTTGGCGTGGTGGAACGCGACATCTCCGCGAGGGTAGGGGAGTTGCTGGAGCACGTCGGGCTGAGCCATAAAGCCTCGGCGTTCCCGGCACAGCTTTCTGGTGGACAACGTCAGCGCATTGGCATTGCCCGCGCGCTGGCGCTGCGGCCATCAGTATTGCTGGCTGATGAAGCGACATCCGGGCTTGACCCCGAGGCCACCGTCACCATCCTCGACCTGTTGCGTAAATTACGTGACGAGTACCGGCTGGCGATTGTGTTAATTACCCATGAAATGGACGCGGTACGCCGTGCGGCAGATGCGGTGGCGGAAATTCGTGACGGGCAAATTGTGCATTACGGCGTGGTGAAGCAGTTGTTGGCGCAGCCTGATTCCCGCCTGGCACAACAACTTCTGCCGCTGGCGCCACAACCGGCCTCGTCAGAGTTGGTTCTTCAACTGAGCTACCGCACCGATGTGCCGGTCGCCAGTGACTGGCTGACTCGCCTGAGTCAGCAATTTGCGCTGCGTATTGATCTGCTGGGAGCGCATATCGAGCAGGTGAATGGCCTGCAACTGGGACGCTTGCAGGTTGGCATTCACTTCCAGCGTGAACGTGTTCCTTTGCCGCAGTTGCTGATGCAGCTGGAACAACTGGGGTTGATTGGCCGCGTCACTGCGGGTGCGCCGTTGCTGAAGGAGGCGGTATGAGCGTCTCCGTCATGAGCCAGGATACACCCTGGAAGGAAATACCCACGTTGATGCTACCCGCTTTGGGTGAAACGGTGTTGATGGTCGGTATCGTGATGTTGTTTGTCGTGACCTGCGGCGGGGTGGTGGGCGTGGTGTTGTTTAACACCTCCGCACGCGGGTTGTTTCCCCATCGGGGCGTGAACCGGGTGTTGAGCTGGATTGTGAACATGGGACGCTCGCTACCGTTCCTGGTGTTGATGGCCGCGATTATCCCGTTCACCTTCTGGTTAACCGGCACCACTATCGGCATTCCGGCTGCGGTGGTGCCCATGATTGCCGCCGGTATTCCGTTCTTCGGACGGCTGGTGGATAACGCCCTGCGTGAGTTACCAGGGGAGGTCACCGCTGTGGGGCTGGTCTGTGGGGGTTCGCGCTGGCAAATCATCCGCCAGGCACAACTCAGCGAAGCACTGCCAGCGATTGTCGCCGCCATCACCCTCAATCTGATCTCCATGATCGAATACTCGGCGATTGCCGGCACCATCGGTGCTGGTGGCATTGGCTATCTGGCCGTGGTGTATGGCTATCAACGTTTCGACAATCACATCATGATCGCCACCATCGTGGTACTGGTCGCCTTAATTCAAACCATTCAGTTTCTCGGTGATCGTTTGGTTACCGCTTTACGTCATCCTCAGGGGACTTCGCTATGACAACACAAGAATTTGAGTTACGTAAAACCCGACGCTGGCCGTGGCTGCTGCTGATTATAGTGGTCGTTGCCGCCGCCGCTGCGGCCTGGTTCTGGCGTAGCCAGCAACCGCAGGCGGTCGTGTTTGGCACCACCTTAAAAATTCACTATGAACCGGCGATGGCCGGTGAGCAGAAGCTGATTGAGTATGTGAATGAACATATCGCAGCGGATTACGGTCTGAAACTGGAAGCGGTCGGGGTGCAAGACCCGGTGCAGGCTGACCGCGCCGTGGCAGAGGGACAATACGCGGCAACGGTATATCAGCATCAGTGGTGGCTGAAACAGGTGGTGGACGCGAATAATTTTGCGCTAACGCCAACGTTACCGCTGTTCCAGTGGGCCTTTGGTATCTACTCCGACCGCTACCGTTCAGTGGATGCGCTGCCGCAGGGAGCCACCATTGTGGTGCCGGATGATGGCGCAAACCAGGGCCAGGCGCTGTGGCTACTGGCGCGTCAGGGATTAATCACCCTCGATCCCAACGTGGAACCACGCACGGCAAAACTAAAAAACATCACCGGTAATCCACATGACTTTGTGTTTAAGGAGCTGGATTTGCTGACAATGCCGCGTGCGCTGAACTCGGTGGATGCCGCCATTGGTTACGTGTCGCAGTTTGATGCCGGAAAAGTGCCGCGTGACAAAGGCATTCTGTTCCCGCCTGCGCCGCGCACCTTTGCATCGCAACTGGTGATCGGTACGCCTTATCTGTCACAGGAAAATATCGCAAAGCTGAAACAAGCCTTCTCCGATCCGCGCCTGCAACAATGGTTGAAGACCACGGATGATCCGCTGGTAAAAGGGGTTCTGGTGCCGGTTTCTGCCGACTAATTCTCTGCCGATGGCTGATACACCCGGGCATGTTCTGCGTGCCTGGGTTTTTGTGTTTTAATTTATTTATCTTATTGATTTAAAACAAATAAATATTACTATTTGTTGTTTTGGTCCTGTCCGGTTAACGCTTATAACAACCTCACCTGCATAACAAATAACACCGTGAGGCGGTATGAGCACACTCCCTTTAGAAAACACCCTGCCGGTTTCGCAACCGGTCCGTTCGGTCAGCGACGTTGCGCGCCTGATCAATACCCGCAGTGAGAAAAACAACTATGCCCGCATGATTGTGTTTCTTGCGCTTGGCGGCGTCTTTCTTGACGCCTACGATCTCACCACGCTTTCCTACGGCATCGATGATGTGGTACGTGAATTCCAGATCTCGCCGTTTATTACCGGGCTGGTCACGTCATCGATTATGGTTGGCACTATCGTTGGCAACCTGATCGGCGGCTGGCTTACCGACAAATATGGCCGCTACTCGGTATTTATGGCCGACATGCTGTTTTTCGTGGTGTCGGCGATCGCCGCCGGATTAGCGCCCAACGTCTGGGTACTGATTGGTGCCCGTTTCCTGATGGGGATTGGCGTGGGGATTGATCTGCCGGTCGCGATGTCCTACCTGGCCGAATTCTCCAAATTTGCCGGGAAAGGCAACAAAGCCGCGCGTCTCGCTGCGTGGTGCCCGATGTGGTATGCCGCCTCGACGCTCTGCTTCCTGCTGATCTTTGCTCTCTACTTTCTGCTCCCGAAAGAACACCTCGACTGGCTGTGGCGAGCTTCGTTGCTGTTTGGCGCGGTGCCTGCACTGCTGATTATCGCGGTGCGCAGCAAATTTATGAATGAATCCCCGTTATGGGCGGCTAATCAGGGGGATCTGAAATCGGCGGTGCGCATCCTGCGTGATTCCTACGGCATCCATGCTCATGAAGCGGAACCCGAAACGCCCCCGGCCTCGGCGGCACCGAAAGTCAGTTTCCGCGTGCTGTTCCAGAAGCCGTGGCGTGAACGCACCATCGTCGCCGGGGTGATGAATATCTGCATCTCGTTTGAATACACCGCCATCGCCTTCTTCCTGCCATCCATTCTGGCCCAGTTCCTCGGGGCTGGGGTGTTTGAAACCATTTCCGCCTCGCTGGGCCTGAATGCGTTGTTTGCTTTTACCGGCGGCCTGCTGGGGATGCGCCTGGCGTGGAAATATCCGTCGCGCCATGTGGCGATTGCCGGATTTGCCTTGCAGTTTGTCGCACTGATCGCACTGGCCTTGATTGGTCATCCCGAAGCGCTGGCAGGCATTGTGTTTGCGGTGTTGATGCTCGGTCTGTGGCTGTTTGCGGAAGGATTTGGCCCCGGCGCGCAGCTGATGGTCTATCCGGCGCTGTCATATCCCACGTCGATTCGCGCTACCGGCGTCGGATTTAGCCGTGCACTGTCGGGTATCGGTAGTGCGTTAGCGCTGTTTATTCTGCCGATTCTTCAGGCCTCGCTCGGCACCAACATGTTCTGGGTGGTTTCGCTCAGCGCCATCATCCCGATTTTCTTCCTGCTGGCGGTGCGTCACGAGCCAACCCGCCACGATATCGATGATCTTTCCCATCAGGAGTGAACCATGACCTTATTAGCTACAGGTACTGACTATACGCGGCTGGCCGCACATTTCCGCCCGGTGTTTGAACGCATCGCCACAGGTGCAGCCGACCGTGAGCGTCATCGTACGTTGCCGGATGAACCGCTGACCTGGCTGAAAGAAGCGGGCTTTGGCACGGTGCGGATTCCGCAGGAAAAAGGCGGTTGGGGCGCTTCGCTGCCGCAGCTGTTCCAATTGTTGACTGAACTGGCTGAGGCCGATTCGAATCTGCCGCAGGCGCTGCGCGCGCATTTTGCTTTCGTCGAAGATCGTCTCAATCAGCCGGACAGCCCGGCGCGCGATGGCTGGTTCCGGCGTTTTATTGATGGTGAGCTGGTGGGGAGTGGTTGGACTGAGATTGGTACGGTGAAACTGGGGGATGTCGTCACCCGCGTCACGCCAGGTGAAAAGGGCTGGACGCTGAACGGCGAGAAGTTTTATAGCACCGGCACCCTGTTTGCCGACTGGATTGATGTCTATGCGCGGCGCAATGACAATCAGGGGGATGTGATAGCGCTGGTCAACACGCATCAACCCGGCGTCAGCCGTGAAGATGACTGGGATGGCTTCGGCCAGCGTCTGACCGGTAGCGGCACCACCCGTTTCGCTAATGCTCACGTTGAGCAGGATCATGTGTTCGATTTTGCCGAGCGTTTCCGTTAC
Source organism: Pantoea sp. X-Soil-OKNW-713 (assembly GCF_059730685.1). Classification (NCBI taxonomy): domain Bacteria; kingdom Pseudomonadati; phylum Pseudomonadota; class Gammaproteobacteria; order Enterobacterales; family Erwiniaceae; genus Pantoea; species Pantoea sp. X-Soil-OKNW-713. The sequence goes on from NZ_AP035996.1 coordinate 17,906, forward strand.
CAGACCGCGTTCTACCAGCATGTGCTGCTGGCGACGCTGGCCGGGATTGCGCGAGCTGCCGCGCGTGATGCGGCACAGGGGGTAAAGGCACGCCAGCGTATCTACAGTCACAGCAACGGCAGTGCCTCACGCCAGGATGTGCAGGTGTTGCAGGTGGTGGGCGAAGTGACCAGCCTCGCCTTTGCCGTGGAGGCGACGGTGATCCGTGCCGCACATTCACTGCAATCAGCATATGAGGCCCATATCAGCGGTGACGAGGTTTATCTCAAACAGGTGAATGACCTGGCAGAAGCGGAAGCCGGGCAGGCACAGGTGATCGCCAGCGAACTGGTGCCGCGTGCCGCGACTGAGTTATTTAATGCGTTAGGCGCTTCTGATACTCGCTTAAGCAAAGCATTGGATCGTCACTGGCGTAATGCACGCACCGTGGCATCGCATAATCCGGTGATCTACAAAGCGCGTGATATCGGTGACTGGCAGGTAAATGGTACAGCGCCAACCGCCATCTGGCAGATCGGCAGGGGAGAATGAATGGGGGGGCGTGAAGCGCCCCTTTTGTCCGTAGCGGCACGATTTATCGCGCTCTTTTGACCTTTTGGCTGACAAAATGCGCGATAAATTGCGCCGCTACGATGTAGAGTTTATTGCTTATCCTGCGACCAGGTGGCGCTGCGTACATCCACCTTCACCGGCAACAACCCAACGCGCGTAAAGGTATCCGCCAGCGCCTGCTGTTCATCAAACACCTGCGGCGTCATGCGTTGTGCACCATACGGCAGACGCGCCAGCGTGGTTTGCCAGATGGCCTTATCCAGTCCGGTCGATTTTGACAGAATGGCGGCGGCATCGTCCTGATGGTGGTTAGCCCAGTCACTCAGTTTACTTAACTCATCCACTACCTGTTTTGCGGTTTGCGGATGTTCCTCAGCAAAACGACGGCTGGCAAGGTAGAAGGTGTAATGCGGCACTAAACCTTCGGCATTGCGTACCTGGCGTGCGCCGGTGTGTGCTTCAACTTCGGCGAGGAACGGGTCCCAGATAACCCAGGCGTCAATGGCACCCTTCTGGAAGGCTGCGCGAGCATCAGCCGGTGGCAGGTACACTGGAGTGATGTCTTTATAGTTCAGCCCGGCATCTTCCAGCGCTTTAACCAGCAGATAATTGACGTCCGAACCCTTATTCAGACCTACTCGCTTTCCTTTGAGATCGGCAACGTTGTGAATCGGGGAATCTTGCGGCACCACGATGGCTTCGGTTTTCGGGTTAGCAGGGGAGTGGGCGAGATAGATCAGATCGGCCTTTGCCGCCTGAGCAAAAGCGGGAGGGGCGTCTCCGGTCGCCGCCAGGTCGATGCTACCGACATTCAGACCTTCCAGCATTTGCGGCCCGGCAGGAAACTCAATCCAGCGAACGTTAATGCCTTCCTTTTTCAGGGTTTCATCCAGCGTGCCGCGATATTTCAGCAACGCAAAGATATTGGCTTTCTGATAACCGATGTTGACGGTTTCCGGGTTGGCAGCAAAGCTGTGCGCGGAAAGCAGACCAAGGCTTAACGCCAGCGTGCTTAATAAATGCGTTTTACGTTTCATCATTGTTCTCGCGTGGTTTTTTTACCACCATAGCAAAGCGCATATATAACCAATAAATAACGATTTTCGATCGCTTATAACTTTATTTCAAATTTTGCGGCATTCACTGTAATCAGTTGTCGGGTGAAAATGGCGGCTGAAATTTCCATAGATGCCCATATAATTAGCACGGTAATAATTTGTATAACAAATCAAAATGCCTTCCTCCCAGGCTTCTGCCAGGATACGCTTATCCGTGCCTGCTCAAGGTCTTTTTTGCTTTATGAAGTGGCTTTCTCAAAGTGCAGTGCTGTTTTCTGCCAAAACTTGTCTTGCCGCCTTTCTGGCTTTTTACATTGCTCTGGAACTCAATCTCGATAAACCGGCCTGGTCGCTGACCACCGTGTATGTCGCCTCGCAGCTCTATTCTGCTTCGACGGTGTCCAAATCCATCTTCCGCTTTATGGGAACGGTGCTGGGCGGGGTATTCACGCTGTTGATCTACCCAATGACGGTACAGGAACCAATACTGTTCAGCCTGTGCATCTCGCTGTGGGTGGCGGTGTGTCTCTTTCTCTCGCTGCATGACCGGACGCCAAAAAGTTATGTCTTTATGCTGGCGGGCTACAGCGCCGCCATTATGGGATTTCCCGATGTCACATCACCGGCATCGATCACCTACACGGTGATTTCACGTATCGAGGAAATCACCGTCGCCATTGTGTGCAGCAGCCTGGTGCATCGTCTGATCATGCCGGTATCAATGCGCCATCTGCTGGAGCAGAGTGTCAGCCAGTGGTATCAAAATGCGCGCAAGCTATGCAGCGAACTGGTGACGTCGACACCCAACGATAAGGCGCTTGAGCGGGAAGGCATCCTGATTCAGATGGCTAACTATCCCCTCAATGTGGAGACGCTGATTACTCACTGTGTTTATGAAGGCGATGCGGCGCGCCGTCTGGTGCGTCTGGTAAGCGTGCAGTATCAACATCTTTCATATCTGATCCCGACGCTAACGGCGATTGAGTCACGGCTTAACTTGCTGGCACAGCAGCAAATTCTTTTCCCCGAGTATGTGGCGCAGGCGTTTCAGCAATTTCTCGTCTGGCTGAACGGTGCAGAAGACCAACCGGTGCATGACCATCTGCTGGCGGCGCAGGAACAACTCAAACTGGCGTGGGAGGAGGGCCGGCTTAACAGCGAAGAAAGCATTTTGCTGCTGGGATTGCTGGAGCGCTTGCTGAATTTTGTCCGTATTGCCAATGCCTACCACAGCGTCAGTGAGCGTGTCAGTGAGTGGACACCCACGGTGAAACCGGGGAAAACCGTGGTGCGCAGCCACCGCCATATCGACAAAGGCTTATTGTTACTCTCCTCCTTCACCGCCTTTATCGCCACCTTCGCCACCTGCCTGTTTTGGATTGGCAGCGGCTGGGTCGATGGTTCGACTGCGCCGATGATGGCGGCGGTACTTTGCTCATTCTTTGCCGGTATGGATAGCCCGATTGCCCCGATGAAGCTGTTCCTTAAGGGGGTGATCATCGCGGTGGCGATCAGCCTGATGTATATCGTCTTTCTCATTCCACAGGCGGTGACGTTTGAAGCCTTGGTGATCTGTCTGGCTCCAGGTTTACTGGCGCTGGGGCTGGTGATTGCCAATCCCTCCACCAACCTGATTGGCCTGATTGTGGCGACCCAAATACCGGGTTTTATCGGGATGAGTCACCACTTCAAACCTGACTTACTGCTTATAGTGAATGCGGTGCTGTCGACGATGGTAGGGATTGTGTTTGGTGTGGTGATCACCGCCTTAATTCGTAATAAACGTCCCTCCTGGACGGCGAAGCGCGCGGTACGTAAGGGCATTCGTGAGCTGCTGCAATTTATCACCGCGATGCGGCTGGATGGCGTGACGATGTCGATGCGACAGCAGTTCGTGGCTCGTACGCTGGATAAGGTCAACGTGATCCTGCCACGTAAGCGGGTTGATCCGGTGCCGGATCTGGTGTCCGGTGGCAACCTGATTGCGGAAGCCTGGCTGGGAGCCAATTGCTATGACTTTTACGTACGGCATCAGGCGCTGCTGGCGACGCATCACATCGATAGCGGCGCAATGTTCCATGAGTTAAGCCAGTTCCTTAAGCTGCGCCTGAAATCATTGCAGACGCAGCCGCAGCCAGCCTTGCTGATGGAGCTGAATCATTTATTACTCGGCCTGGAAGCGGGTGCCATGCAGGAACGCGCGTTATTTGCTCCACTGTTCCATTTGTTCAATATTCGGTTATCGTTGTTTCCGACGGCACGCTGGCCGGAAAGGATAAAGGACACAGAATGAAACTGATCGGCCTGATTGGCGGAATGAGCTGGGAATCGACGGCGCTCTATTATCGCATCATCAATGAACAGGTGAAGCAGCAGTTGGGTGGATTGCACTCGGCACGCAGCCTGATGTACAGCGTTGATTTTCACGAAATCGAGCAATTACAGGTTGCCGGTGAGTGGCAAAAAGCCGGAGAGATTCTGGCGGCAGCGGCAGCCAGCCTTGAGCGGGGTGGGGCGGATTTTATCGTGCTCTGTACCAACACCATGCATAAGGTTGCCGGGCAAATAACGGCGGCGGTAAATATTCCGCTGCTGCATATTGCTGATGCTACGGCAGAGCGTATCCGTCAGTCAGGCGTGAAACGCGTCGGATTACTGGCGACGGCCTTTACTATGGAACAGGCGTTCTACAAAGGACGCCTGCAACAGGAGTACGGTATTGAGGTGCGGGTGCCCGCCACAGCGCAGCGCAAGGTGGTGCATGACATCATTTATCAGGAGCTGTGTCTGGGGATCATTCGTGATGAGTCACGCGCGCGTTATCGCGAGATTATTGCGCAGCTGGTGGCTGACGGGGCGGAAGCCATTATTCTCGGCTGCACGGAGATCACCTTGCTGGTGAAGCCGGAGGATGCCAGCGTGCCGCTGTTCGATACCACGCTGATTCATGCCCAGGATGCGGTGAAGGTCGCGTTGTCGTAGCAAAGCCGCCCGCCAAAATTGGTGTTATGCCGCAAAACTGACAGGTATTTGTTCACTAAATCACCTGTGTTGACTATTCTCTCCCGAAATTAAATGTTGTGAACTGACTTTCAGGGAGAGAAAGCATGTTAACTAACACAAATTTTCGTGAGGATGATCGGAAGAGTTCGCACAATCGTTACCTGTTATGCTTTGAAAATAAAGATGTTTATGCCGATGTTGAATCGTTTACGGGGGAGGAGGCACTCAGCCAACCGTGGCGTTATGCTATCCGTTTTTGCTCTGAAAATCGTGATATCCCGCCTGATACTCTGGTGATGAAAAAGGCCTCGTTCAGGATCCGCGCTCCCACAGATGGCAATCCCCCCGAGGCTCAATGGCAAGAACAACGCGAAATCAATGGTGTGATAACCGGTATGTCGCGTGTCGCTGCCAGCCGCGATGAAGCGCTATACGAAATCACGCTTGAACATCCCCTCTCTTTGCTCGCTCATACCCGTCGTTTTGCCATTTTTCAGAATCTCGCCGTGCCTGAACTGGTTTGCCGTGTGCTCAAGTCGCACGGTATGCATGGCTATGAAATCGATATGGATGGCCTGTGCTGGACTTACCCCGAGCGTGAAATGATTGTCCAGTGGGGGGAGACCGACTTGCATTTCATTCTGCGTCTGTTGTCTGAAGTGGGGATTTGGTTTCGCTTTGAGCCACATGAAACGACCAGCCATTTAACGGTCATGGTTTTTGGCGATATGCCGTCACGGTACATTTTGGGTCATAAAATCATCGCGTTACCCCAGGCTGGTATGTCGGGGCAGCACCTGACCATCCGCAACATGACCAGCTCTGCGTCGGTGGTGCCTGCGGCGGTTCACACCCGCGACTATGACTACCGCATCCAACGCCTCACCGCCCTGGAATCCTCTGCGGATATGGGGAATGAAGCGCCTTTCACTCGCGGCCGTGATTACCATTACGCCGATATTCATCACGGCGAAGGCGATCGCTGGGCAAGTATGCAGGGTGGCGAAGCCGAAACGGCCTGGTTTTTCGCCCGTATTCGTCATGAGCGCCATTTATGTCAGCGCATCCGGCTCGCCGCACAGGTTGATGATCCCGCGCTGTTACCCGGTAGGGTGGTGGGAATTATCGGGGAACATCCCAGCTCTTTTGCAGATGGCATGCTGGTGGTGAGCCTGAACTGTCGTGGAGGTCGTAATACGCCTTTCCTGGCTGAGTTAAGCGGCATTCCCTTCAGCGCACGCGTGGCGTGGCGACCCGAACGGATCGCGCGTCCCGTTATTGCGGGCACGGTACCGGCGCGAATCTCCGGCCTTCATCTTAATGACACTCTGGCGCGCCCCGATCGCCAGGGGCGCTACCGGGTTAAATTCAGCTTCGACCTGGATGAATGGGTTAAGGGGCAGGAGAGTATGCCGGTGCGTCTGGCGCGAATCTACGCGGGGGACCGTTTTGGCGTGCATTTCCCGCTACTGGATAACACCGAAGTCGCGATTGCCTTTGAAGGTGGTGATCCGGAACGTCCCTACATTGCGCATGTCCTGCATGATGTTATCAATCCTGACCTGGTCAATGATCTCAATAGCACACGCAACGTCATCCGTACTTTTGGAAAAAACAAACTGCGGATGGAGGATGAGAAAGGGCGTGAGCATATCAAGCTGGCAAGCGAATTTGGTAAAACGCAGCTCAATATCGGCCATCTGGTGGACAGCAAGCGTCAAGCTCGCGGTGCGGGTGCTGAACTCCGTACTCGGCACCATGCATCCGTCAGAGCAGGGGAGGGGATTCTCCTGACCACTGCTGCAGAGCCGAATGTTAATGGCAGCCAGCTTGAGATGGCCGCAACCATCCGCCATCTGGAGCAGGCGCTGAGCCTGGCTTATAGCCTGCAAGGGAGTGCAGGTCAGGCCGGAGCTGATGCAGTGGATACCGCGCCACAGCAACAACTCAACCAGTCACTGGCCGGGTTGAATAAAGCGGGGATTGTTGCCTGGGCCGATGCCGGACTGGTGCAGGCCACGCCGGAAAGCCTGCAACTTTCCGCCGGGCAGGATGCGGTGATTACCGCCAGCAATAACGGCAGCGTGAATATCTTTAAAACCCTGTCTCTGGCGGCCGGACAAGGGATCTCTGCATTTGTACGTCGTGTGGGGATCAAACTGATTGCCGCGTCCGGCCACATTAGCTTACAGGCCCAACGAGGCAAACTAAGCGCGCTGGCGGATCAGAATATGCAACTGACCAGCGTGAACGGCGAAGTGCAAATCAGCGCGAAAAAGGGGTTATTTCTCCACTGCGGCGGCGGTGGGATCCGTATCCATCCCGGCGGGGGCGTTGAAATTTTTTCGCCAAAATACATTGAACAGAAATCACCGACGCTCAGTTATCAACAAGGTGAGATGGCAAAGATTGTGGATCCGGTATTTGCAGATACCCAGCTGGTGCGCAGGGTCAGGCTGTACCGTGATGGCGACCGCAAGCATCCGCTGCTGCATCAAACCTTTCGGGTAACCACTTCGGATGGCGGCGTGATTGAAGGAACCACGGATGCCAATGGTTGTTCGCCGTTACTGGATTTGGCGGAAACAGAACAGCTGGAAATTACGTTAGTCAGGGAGGCAAAACCATGAGCAAGGAAAAGCACGCGAACGCTGCGTTCAACAACCCGGTACTCGGGACTGTTATTGGTGTGGATCGTGAGACTGGGGGAGCGATGACTACCCAGGATTTTGCGGTCGGCAGCCCGTTACCCTGCATCGTTATTCTGGTGCATGGCGTCAACGATATCGGTGATGCCTACGAGACACAGGAGCAGGGGATTGTCGCCGGGCTGAATACCCGGCTGGCGCGCACGGATATGCATCCGCATGAATGGGGGGAGATGAGCGGCGTAACCGACCTGAGAGGTGCCGCGCGGCGCGTCACCCAAAGCGGTCGCTCGCCAGTGATCCCGTTTTACTGGGGATATCGCCCGGTAGATCGGGAAACGTATGACAACGACCAGCAGCGTTATCGTGACGCGGTCAAAAAACTCGGGCTGGAATCGTTGCTGCCTTATGACGCCTTCCAGGAGAATGATCCGAAAGGCCTGAAAAAACTTAACCCGGAAATGCGCGCATTCTGCAACGATAACTACGGTAACGTGCTGGATCTGGCCGTCGCCAAAGGGGGTGGTACTTTTGCCAATGCCACCACCTGCATCCCGGATATGCTCGGACCGGGCGCCAACGGCGGCGCGATCTGGATGGCGGGCGTTTACAGCCGCAAGCTGAACGGGGGGGATTATACGCACCCGATTTACGGCAATCCGCACCGCATTTATCAGTTCTTTGCCGCGCAGCGGCTGGCGGATTTGATACTGGAGATCAGAAAAAATAAGGCAACTGAACTTGATACTATCAATATCGTTGCGCACAGCCAGGGCACCATTATCACCATGCTGGCCAATATGCTGGTAAGACAGCAGGACCCCCAATATGCAGTGGCTGACTGCACCATCCTCTGCCATTCCCCTTATTCGCTGGCACCGCGTTTTCTGGAAAACCAGCTCCCAGGCCGCCAGCAGACCGCAAAAGCCCGTCAGGAAACCCTGCGTAACTTTTGCCGGCTGATGGCGACTAACCCCAAATATGATCCTGCCGGGCGCTATCACCCGGACTTTGTGCAGGCGATGATGAACGACGGTACGCTGGCGCGCAAACATCAGTGGCACAGCGACCCGCGCTACAGCCGTAACAATTATGGTCGGGTGTACAATTACTTCTGCCCGGACGATGGCATCGTATCGCTCCAGAGCGTGCAGGGTTTTGGCTGGCGCGGGATCCCTGACCAGCTAGCCGCCGGGATGGAGAACCTTTATCAGCGGGCGTTTTGCCAGCGCTATACCACCGGAGGCAACCCGACGGGTCAGCCGTTTGAGAAACCTGCCTGGCAAGAAGGGGATTTCCGCTATGACGGTTGGGCCACCAACGCGACCTATCCGCATCACAGCGGTGTAACCATCAATGCCGAAGCGCTGCCACAGGTGTTTGAACTGACCATGATGGGCAGCAGCAATGAAGGGGAGATGAAGTTTAAAACCGGTATTGCGGGAGAGGATCGCTATATCGATTATTCCGCCCGTGCCCACGAGGGCGTGTGGCAGGTAAAAGAAACCCGTCCGGTGCTCGAATTACACGCCTATTTTATGCAACCAGGGCATGTACTCACTGAAAATGAATTGAGTGCGGTGAATTATTTTTACAAAACGCAGTTTACTGGCGGCCGGGTTATTGGTTCTCAGCAGCGTATGGAATATCGGTTATTGCGGAATAAAACCGACCAGGAAATTGAAGAGATGGCGAAATATGGCGATCCGGTAAAATTCAGCCAGCATTCGGCCATTGTGATGGACCCGAACGTGCAGGAAAAAGCGGTGGCGTATGACCTCGCCATTGGTAACTGTATGGCATTTGAGGATCCGGAATTCTGGCTGCGGCTAAGAAAGTTGGCCGACTGGCGGCATAAATATAATCCGAATGAGTTTGCTAAGTCATATTACATCACCGGTCAGCTGGACTTGGATAAAACCAAAAAATTCATGAACAAACCTGATGGAGTTTTACCAGACGGTGAATTTGGTGTCGTGAATGAGTACCAGCCTGCAACCAAAATTGATCCGGCTCGACCTGGAAAATTTCACCATAAAGAGATCCCGTTACCTCAGTGGGATATGCCGTAATCGGTCAATTATTTGGGTCCTCCCTCAACAAACCACAAGATGGTGTTTTAATGATGCGAAAATATGTAAAAGGATTTACCTCGATGATGCTGGTTGTTGTTTTGTTGATTCTAGGCGGGTGCAAGAATCACTTGTTAAAACCTCAGCAGAAGCCGGTACAGGTGGTGTACCGTTTTGATGGCCATCGCTGGCTGGAATTACAGGGATTTAACTGTGAAGGGGCCTTGTGGTTTGTGGACCAGAAACGGGGGATCAGGAGTGAAGTGCATGAATGGGGTTACCGTATTTTTACCAAACCCTATATTCATCCCTCAGAGCGTTATATTGCCATACCCGGTTGGGGTATGATTGGTGTAATGACCATTTCAAAAGATTATGGAAGAACCTGGCAAACAACCTCAATAAATGGTGAAGAAGACAATGGTTCAAATGCGCCCGGTTATGACAATATCCAGTCCCTGACCGTCGTCAACGATCAGGGTTTTCTCCTCACCAAACAGGGACGCATTTATATGTCGTCGCTGCCTTTTGACGATCCGCGTCTGCAACCTGGCGGAACAGGTGTGGACTATGTTGTGGAGTTCAGAGGGAGGAAAATAGCACACCATATCTATGCCATACGTCCGGCTGAAGGCCTGGATACATCATTATGGGGCAGGGAATATATCGACCCGCGTATTTTACATCGCTCGGTAAACCAGTATTACACCAACTTCCAGAACCTGCCCGACCGCATACCCGAAGTTAAAAACTATCATGGCTGGACTAATATGAAATGCGACCTGAATGCCGGGCTCTGATTATTTACCCGGTGCACAATAAATAATGGACATTAAAGGATTAAGCACATGATAAAAGGCGTTATCCGTCTCGGAGACAAATTATCGCACGGTGGAAGCGTGACTGATGCGACCGGTGAAATGTTTGATGGCAAACCCGTTATGTTATTGGGCGACAGCGCCCGTTGCACCATTCATGGTAAAACCAGGGCTGACGAGGGCCATCCTGGATGGACCATGAATGGCCGGAATGTGGTGACAGAGGCGTACCAGGCTAAATGCGGCTGTTCGTTCGTTTCTTCATTACCTGGCGCAGGGGCTGTTGAATCATGAATATCTGGAAACCCCTCCCTGAACCTTATTGGCCAGACGATCTGCGCTCCCCTGGCCTGATCAGCTTATCCTTCTCTATTTTGCCGGGAATTATTATTGCGATTATCAGCGCGCTGGTGTTAGAACCGGGGGCATCCACAAAGCTGAAGATAATCTGGATGCTGGTGGTCCCGTTACTTGCAGGCGCTTTGATTTACACCCTTATCTTGCTTTTCCACAGTGTCAGTCAGTTTTGGGCCGACATGATGGAAAAAAGTTATATTGAGCAGCGTAATTGGTGGATTAACCACGCCTCAGCCGGTATCCGACTGGCTGAACATAGCTCGCTTTTTCCGGTGGAAGATGCGGCCCTTAAAATGCTTCGCCTGGAAGGGGAAATGCCGCCGCTTAAAGATATTCCGCGTAAACTCAGTGTCGGCGTTGATGAAGATATGGGGTTGAGTCGCACGCAACAGATTTTAACCCATTTGTTAGACCAACTCGATATTGCAACGCTTAACAGGCCGGAAGTCTGGCTATACATCCGCAACGCCGATCAACCAACCCAGCAGGATGCCAGCGCCATCATACATAACCACACATTACTGCAAAAACCGACCCTCCATTTGCTCCAGGCGCTGCCACAATGTTCGATGCTGGAAGAATGGATCATGACCTATTTTTGTGATTCGCGTTTGCTGATTATCATGGAGTTGCAGGGGGCTAATGACGACGCATTCTGTGAATACGCAACGGCGCTGTTATTTGCCCATCACTGCCCATCACCTGACACCCGGATGCCGGTGTGGTGTTTTCGCAGCCTCAACTGCCACCAGCATCAGGTCGAGAAATACCTGGATATCTTATTCGCCGCAAAGCAGGTGGTGCCAGCCAATTTACGCCACATATGGAGCGGGAATTTGCAGGGTGAAGGTTTGCATTTGCTCAAGGATGCCTTCAACGAAACACTGAGTGGCATACCAGAGCATAACTGGCACCGTTTACCGGTTGCTGCAACCTGGACGCCGGGTTATCGGTGGCTGATGCTGGAGTGGGCGGCGCAGGCGATACGTCATGGGCAACGGGGGCAATTACTCGCAACGCAACAGGGCGAAAAACAGCAAATTAACGTGGCGATGATGTCTGGAGAACGTATCAACTCACCCACAGATGATGGCAATAATTGGCTACAGATACTTCATGGAATATTCAAGATTATTACGCTCATTTCGCTCATCGGTCTTGAAATCTTGTTGATTCGCTTCTCTTTGCCCAAAGAGACTCAGGACGATGCGTTTATATACCTGTTTATCATGCCAGCAGGCATGTTGTTACTTGCCCTGGGGATTTTTACCCAGGGCTTAAATATTGCGCGTCGCCACAGAGAACGGATCATTGATTATTACCGTCGATAACCGGCCAGCGTGGTTTTTCTTCAGCTGCATTTCTCCGACGTAACGTCTGTAATAACACCTGAAACGCCGGAGAGAGCAGGCGACGGCTGGGGTAATAAATATGATAACCGGCGAAAGGTGCGCACCATTCTGCCAACACCCGCACTAACTGACCTTCTGCCAACTGGGTTTCCACCATGTCTTCCATCACCATCGCCAGGCCCACTCCGGCTTGTGCAGCCTTCAGCGCCGCGCTGAGATTGTTGACAATAAACGGCCCATTGACGCGAACGTTAAGCTCGCGTTCTCCCTGAGTGAATTCCCAGGCGTAGATGCCACCGGAACTGGGGAGGCGGATATTGATGCAGGGATGCTGAGGTAAATCGTGAGGCGACGCAGGGGCTGGATGGCGGGCGAAATAGTCAGGTGTGCCCACCACAGCCATACGTAACTCGGGGCCGATACGAGCGGCAATCATATCCTGTTCTACCCGTTCACCCAGACGAATTCCGGCATCAAAGCGTTCACTGACGATATCCGTCAACGCGGAATCCAGCGATAGCTCGATTTTAATATCGGGGTAGGTGTGCAACACCTCATTAATGGCGGGCCAAATCAGGGTATCTGCGGCGTGTTGACCAGCGGTGATGCGTACGGTGCCAGCAGGTTTATCGCGAAACTGGCTCAGTGATTGCAAACGATTGTCGATATCGCTAAACGCCGGGCGCAAGGTATTCAACAGCTGTTCACCGGCTTCGGTGACAGCCATATTACGGGTGTTACGAATCAACAGCCGTACGCCTAACCTCTCTTCCAGACGTCGGACAGTTTGGCTCAACGCAGGCTGTGAGGTTGAGAGCCTCGCGGCGGCACGCGTGAAACTCATTTCCTCAGCCACTACTAAAAAAGCAGCCAGGTCACCCAGCTCATCTCGCAGCATTTATAAATCTCAGATCTAAGTTCATTAACTATTAAGCATCTTATCACCTGAATCCGCCGCGTATAGACTTTCGCTCATCGATTGAACCGCCTGGTCGGGCGATCACCCCATTCAAATGATTGTGAGGTCAACATGACGAAAGATATCGTGGTAATTATTGGCGCTGGTGGCATTGGTCAGGCGATTGCCCGCCGTCAGGGTTTTGGCAAAACCTTGCTGCTGGCTGATTTCAACCCACAAACTCTACAACAGGCAGCAGATCAACTTAATGCGTCGGGTTATAGCGTCGAGACACAGGATGTTGACGTGACCTCGCGTGAGTCGGTGGAAAAGTTGGCGGCTCGTGCTTCCTCGCTCGGCAAGGTGATGCAGGTCATCAATACGGCAGGCTTGTCGCCCAATATGGCACCGGTAGAAAAAGTGCTGGAAGTGGATCTCTATGGTGCAGCGCTGGTGTTTGAGGTGTTCGAAACGGTCATCGCCGCGGGCGGTGCCGGGTTGATTATCTCCAGCATGGCCGGTCATATGATGCCTGCGCTATCCGCAGAACAGGACCATGCATTAGCCTATACGCCAACCGAAGAATTGCTGGCGCTACCCTTCCTGCAACAGGACGCTGTCCCGAACACGCTTGTGGCCTACATGTTGGCGAAGCGTGCCAACCATCTGCGCGTTCAGGCATCTGCCGTCAGTTGGGGTGAGAAGGGTGCCCGCGTGAACGCCATCAGTCCGGGTGTGGTGGTGACACCGCTGGCATTGCATGAACTCAACTCGGAAATTGGTGATATTTATCGTGCCATGGTGGATGCCTCCGCAGTGAAACGCATGGCACCTCCGGAGGAAATTGCGATTGCCGCCTCTTTCCTGCTGGGGCCGGATGCCGGGTTTGTCACCGGAAGCGATCTGTTGATTGATGGTGGCGTGATTGCGGCGATGCGAGCCGGGAAACTGCAAACGCCGGGATGAGAGGGGGGAATTTCATGAATGTGATTCATATCCTCAATATCTCTGGCTGGCTTAATCATGCTGGCGCCAGCCAGTATGATCCCTTATCACTCAAGTTGTCATCGGGGAAATCATGATCAAATCCATTAAAGCGATTGGCACGGATTCATCCACCCATCCCTTACAGGTGTTTAGCATTCAGCGTCGCGGCTTGTTGTCCGATGATGTTGAGATGGAAATCCTCTACTGCGGAATTTGCCATTCTGACCTTCATCAGGTGAAAAATGATTTCGGTGCCAGCCACTATCCGATGGTGCCCGGACATGAAATTGTGGGTCGGGTGACTGCCGTAGGTTCAGAAGTTAAAAAATTCAACGTGGGTGATTTTGCTGCCGTGGGCTGCATTGTCGATTCATGCGGAACCTGCCCGGCCTGCGAACGCGATCTGCAACAATTCTGCGCACATGGCACCACGCTTTCCTTTAACACGCCGGATAAACATCTTGGTGGTATGACGTTGGGTGGTTTTGCCCAAACCTATGTGTGTAAAGAGCGTTACACCCTGAAAATGCCGCATTTTGACGATATGGCTGCGGCAGCCCCCTTGTTGTGTGCGGGCATTACCGTCTATTCACCCTTAAAACATTGGCAGGCGGGTCCGGGAAAAGTGGTCGGCGTGCTGGGTATTGGTGGATTAGGACATGTGGCAATTAAAATTGCCCGTGCGATGGGCGCACAGGTTGTGGTGTACACCACATCGCAGGCGAAAGTGGCGGATGCTAAACGCTTAGGGGCACATGAGGCGGTGTTGACGTCAGATGCTGACCAAATGAAAAAATTTGCCGGTAAAGTCGATCTGATCATCGATACCGTATCAGGCAAACACGATATCAATGCGTATCTGCAACAGTTAGCGATTGATGGCACCGTGGTGTTGGTCGGTTTACCGCCAGAACCCATTGAGATCGGCGCATTTAACGTTGTTAAAGGACGCAGAAGTTTTGCCGGTTCAAATATCGGTGGGATTGATGAAACCCAGGAAATGCTGGCGTTCTGCGCCGAACACAACATCACCGCCGACATTGAAATGATTACGGCCGATCAGGTGAATGAAGCTTTTGAACGCCTGGAAAAAGGTGATGTTAAATATCGATTTGTGATCGATATGTCCACATTAAACTGACCATGTTTAACCGGGCAGTGGTTTGCCCGGTTACTCCCCTCTTCTACATCACACCTCTGCTAATACTCCACCGTTAACTCGCTAACAAATGAGCATTTACCATGAGCGATAGTGCTTCGCCGTCAACGACCGCGTCAGTTTCTTATTCGAATATTATCCTGGCAATTATCCTGGTCAGCTATACCATGATTGTCATTGATAACTCAGTCTTGGATCGTCGTCATCTGCTGGTGGCAGGGTTAGCGCTTTTCACGCTCTCCTCATTGTGTATTGGTCTTTCGACCAGTATCGGATTAGTGGTTGGCGGTATCGTGGCAGATCTCATTTGCTGACGTGCTGGTTTTTTAATCAATGCCCCGATTGGTATCTTGCTTATAATTTGCGGGATTGGTCGCGTTGTCGGTGGTCATCGTGCTGGGGCTGATCAATCGTAAGTGAGTTGTACCGCCAGAATCTGCTCTGGCGGTTGACGAAAAATCACTCAGAATGCTGTTTCCAGTGAATCTGTGACGCAATAATCGTCATCGACCAGCGGTAAGTACCGCCATTTATCAAACGCGGTACAGGGATGTGAAATGCCACAGCCCACCCAGTCACCGGGCTTCAGCGCATCCTCCTCTGGCAACAACAAATAAGCATGTTGATCATTTACCTCGCTGATACGCATGCCAGCAGCCACGCGAGGCGCGCTGCCATCGACATCTCGCACCCACAGCGGATTCGGCAAGTCCTGGTCGAATGGCACATCACGGCGGCCGAAATCAACAAATGCCAGGCCAGGCTCAGGACGCGATAACACCCGCCCCCAGACTTCCAGCGCGGCGGCAAAATGATGCTGGCTGCCCGATTGGGCAAACGGGGTGATGCGGGCATACAATCCGTTATCGTGCGCCATATAGGCACCCGAGCGAATCAGCGGCGTGACCGGTAGCGGCAACCGGGCTTCGGTGAAACAGGAGCTGACCACATCAAACCAGGCACCGCCACCGGCGCTGAGAATAATGGTGTCGCTGCTGAACAACTGCTTCTCTGCCAGCAGCGCCGCCGTGGCGATCAGCATCTGACAATAATCGTGCACTCTGGCGATACCGACGGTATCGCGTCCGGCTCCCAGCGCGCCTTCATAGCCCGCTACGCCCACCAGTTGCAGGGCAGGGCTGGCGGCAATCGCGGTGGCGATTTCCAGTGCCACAGATGTTGAGCGGCAACCGGTGCGCCCGCCGCTCACCGACATCTCCAGCAGCACGGCGATGCGACTGTCGCCAAGATGTTGCTCCAGTAAACGCACCCCTTGCATTGAATCGACATAGCAAAGAAAGCCGTGGTCTGGATGTTGCTTTTGCCACTCGCCAATCCAGCGGATACCCGCGGGGTCGACCAGTTGATTGGCAAGAAAGACGTTACGAATGCCGAACTGACGCAGTGCGCGCACCTGCGCCGGGGTTGCGGCGCTTAATCCCCACGCCCCACCTTCCGTAATCGCCCGGCGCAGGATGGCCGGAGACATCGAGGTTTTGCCGTGTGCCGCCAGCATTACGCCCTGCTCGCGACAAAAATCTGCCAGTTGCCGCAAATTATTCTCCAGCGCTGACTGCTTCATCAGCATCAGCGGGGAAAACACCTGATCGCTGGCAAACACCGGGGTGCCAGCCGGCAACGGCGTATCACCACGACCAGCCACGGATTTAAAGCGTGGCGCGGGTTGTTGCGCATCCAGCAGGCCATCCGCCACCAACGGAAAATGAATCGACATAACGCCTCCGATCAATGCTCAAGCACGCGTGATAAAAACTGCTGGGTACGGGGATTTTGCGGATGAACAAAAATCTGCTCGGGCGATCCCTGTTCAGCGATCACGCCCTGATCCATAAACACGACGCGGTCAGCGGTTTTGCGCGCAAAGCCCATCTCGTGAGTGACCACCACCATGGTCATGCCTTCACGCGCCAGACTGCGCATCACCTCCATCACTTCACCGACTAACTCGGGGTCGAGCGCCGAAGTGGCCTCATCAAAAAACATAATTTTTGGCTCTACCGCCAGCGCACGGGCAATCGCCACACGTTGCTGCTGTCCACCGGAGAGCTGCGCCGGATAATGATGGGCGCGCTCCGCCAGTCCGACACGCGTCAGGGCCGCCATGCCACGTTTATTGGCTTCGGCTTCGGACAATTTTTGCGCCTTAATCAGCGCCAGCGTCACGTTACCGAGTGCGGTTTTGTGGGGAAACAGGTTGAACTGCTGGAACACCATGCCAACATGACCACAAATTTCCCGACTGCGTTTAGTGTCGTGCAGCGGCACATCGTTAACCCAGATTTCACCGCCGTCAGCGGTTTCCAGCCCACTCATGATGCGTAACACGGTGCTTTTGCCCGAACCGGACGCGCCAATCAGCACCAGCACTTCGCCGGGCGAGACATCCAGGCTGATCTCTTTCAGCACCTGCGTGCTGCCAAACGATTTAGTGATACGGCTCAGCGTAATGGCGGATTTGCTCATGATAACTGGCTCCTGGTTTGATGATGTTGAACCCAACGAGAAAGGGGAAAGCAGACAACGAAATACAACACGGCCACCAGACCATAAATCACCACCGGCTGGCCGATACGATCGACAATGGCCTGGCCCTGGTGCATCAGTTCCGACATGCCGATCATGCTAACGATCGAGGTGTCCTTAATCAGGGACAGATACTGTCCCACCAGCGGCGGCAAGACGATGCCGCGTGTCTGCGGCAAAATCACGCTAAGAAAGGTCTGGCGTTTTGACAGGCCGAGAATCCACGACACTTCCCATTGCCCCCTGGGTACCGCTTCAATCCCGGCACGAAACACTTCGGCGATGTAGGCTCCCTGGTAAATACTCAGACCGAGAATACCCGCAGCAAACAGATTGATTTCATAGCCAAAATAAGCCACGCCAAAGTAGATAAACATCAGGGTGATCAACACCGGCGTACCGCGAAACAGCTCGGTGTACAACACGGCAATTTGTCGGGCGACCGGCACACGACTGGTTCGCAACACGGCGGCGAGCAGGCCGAGCAGGGTGCTGCCAATAATGGCGGCGACAGAAAGCAGCAGGGTAATACCCAGCCCCTTCAGCAACAGCGGCAACGAGCTGATGATCAAGTCGCTCATAGCGCATTCTCCCGTTTCAGTGGATTAGTCAGCCATTTTTTTGCCCACCACCAGGCGGACTTTTTTACCTTTGTCACCAGCGGCGGATGAAACATGCGCCGTCCCACCAGGTTACCAAGCCAGGAAAACAGATTACTTAACAGCAGATACACCAGCGCCACCACACTGAAGGTCTGGATGTACAGCAAGGTACGGGCGTTGATCACCGTGGCGGTACCGGTAAGTTCCGGCAGCGCAATTGCCGACAACAGCGACGTACCGAGCAATAGCTGAATCAGATTGTTGATAATGGCAGGCCACACGGCGCGCGCCGCCTGCGGCAATACCACGCTTAAAAACACCTGATGGCGTGGAATACCCAAAATCCATGCGGCTTCCAGTTGCCCTTTGGGCACCGACTGTATCCCGGCGCGAAATGTTTCCGACAGATAGGCCCCGACGTTAATCCCCAGTGCCAGCACGCCAGCGGTAAAGGCGCTCATGGTGATACCGAGTGAAGGCAGACCGAAAAAGATGATGAAGATTTGCAGCAACACTGGCGTATTGCGGATGAATTCGACATAGCAGTGACTCAGCCAGCGTAGTGGGGCTAACGTGGTGGCTTTCGCCAGAGCGGCCAGCAATCCAAGTGCGACCGCCAGCATAAAAGCGAGAAGGGTGACCTGTAGTGTCAGCCAGGCGGCGGCCAGAAAAGTCTCGCCATAATTCCACAGGGTTAGCCATTGATAACTCATGGATGGGCTCCTTCTTGCGGCGCAGCCCGTGCTGCTGCGCCGCAGGCAATCAGAATTGCGGGTTCAGTGGGTAACGCGGCTTATCGCCAAACCATTTTTGGTACAGCGTGGCATTCTCACCGGAGGCGTTGATCTCAAACAGGAACTCGTTGAGGTAGTTCAACCACACCTGGTCACCCTGTTTCACGCCAAAGGCGTTGTACTCCAGCGGCACCAGCGCTTCGTTGGTGACGGTCAGCGTCGGATCGAGCTTGGCCTGGTAAGCGAGGAAGTTGTTATCCTCGATCATCGCATCGGCCTGACCCTGCTTCACCGCCAGAATGGCGGCCTGTGAGGAGTCGTACTCCTGAATTTTCACGTCAATGCCCATGCTGCGCACTTCGTCACCGTTGGTTGAACCTTTCACCGTGGCGATGGTTTTACCGGCCATGTCATGCGCCGACTTGATGCCGCTCTCTTTACGTACCAGCATCGCTTCGCTCGCCACCACATACGGATTGGTGAAGCCAATCTCTTTGGCACGTTCCAGGTTGCGGGTGAAGTTACAGAACACCACGTCCACTTTGTTGGTTTGCAGGTTAGGGATGCGGTTGGCGCTGGTGGTGTTTACCATCTCCAGCTTCACCCCCATCTCTTTTGCCAGGGCTTTCGCCAAATCGACGTCATAACCATCAGGATTGCCGTCTTTATCGTAAAAGCCGAAAGGGGCGAAACTCAGGCAATCACCCACGCGCAACGTGCCGCGTTGCAATACGGTTTGCAGCGCCGATTGGGGTGCTGCTCCCGCCTCTTTTTTCTCTTCCGTGGGGGTACAACCGGCAACGGCCAGCATGACCAGCGCTCCGCCGATGATTTTTAACGAAGTTGCATTCATTGTTTTGCTCGCTTATTTAATGGAGACGACATGAAAAGCATCAGTTATTAACGAACTGCCCTGGTGTGGGCGGGTAAATAAAAACGCAGTTTATAATCAGGTGAATAATATTATTTTCGATCGGCGCGGAAGCATTTCATATCCACTTCCACTTTGCAGTCGACGACTAAATCCTGCACGCTACAAATCCGCGCCGGAGGATTTCCGGTAAATATCTCGCTGAAAACTTTATTAAATGAACTGAAGTAACGTGCGTCGGTTAACACCGCCGTGACGTGTACCACATCCTCCACCGTATAACCCGCCTCGCGCATGATAGACAGGCAGTTATCAAAGGCCAGACGAGTCTGCTCGATGATGCCACCTTCCACCACTTCGCCTTCACGCATCGGTGTCTGGCCCGAGATATACAGCCAGCCATCGGCCTCAACTGCCCGTGCGAACGGCAGTTTTTGCCCACCGGTACCCGTGCCGCCTTCAATGCCATAACGTGTGATCGTCATGCAACGCTGCTCCTTTTTGTTCTGATAATGCCAATTTGCACTGCATGACAACTGTCTGATATATCGGACTGCTATCTGCAATATCGGATAGGGCAAGATTTGCACAGGATTTTTACTTTTGCAATATGTCGCCAGGGATTTAATTTTTTGTGATGTCGTCGCGATCGCAAAATAAAAAAGAGAGGAGGAAAATTTCCAAATGGAAATGTGACCATTCTCGTGATTTAAAAAAATGATCTGACTGCCATGCGCTAAAATGAGGCACCAAAATAGAACAAAGAAATATAAAGTCAGACATTAAAATTTTAATTAACGGGGATGGGTTAACGTCGGCGCTGGGTGTATGATGCTTTTCTTTTTTACTGTCTGGCGCGACCGCCCGACTGCATCAGGAGAATTTGCTTATGCCGGACGAAAAGCCATCGCGTGCGCGCGGCGTTGACCGGGTTATCGACATTTTTCGCCAGTTGCATACCGCCCGTCAGCCTATGGCGATGCGTGATTTGATCGACGCCACCGGTGCGCCGCGTTCCAGCGTCTATGAATTAGTCAGCCTGTTGAGTGAGGCCGGGCTGGTGGAGCTGGATGCCGACGGAGCCGTGTTCTTTGGCCGCGAAATGCACTATTACGGTGCGGACTACATGGCGCATAACGATCTTATCCGTCGTGCTCATCAGCTAATGGTTGAGATCGTGGCCCGTCATGGTGAAACGGTGCAGCTCTGTATGCTGGAGGGGAATAAGTACACCGTGGTGTTGTCGGAAAGCAACGCCCACCCATTCAAAATCACGTCTGATATCGGGGTGCGGGTACCGATCACCTGGACCGCTACCGGCCGTTTGCTGCTCAGTAACTGGTCGGATAGCGCCATTCTCGATCTCATCCCGGAAGAGGACTACCGTCTGGCGAACGGGCAAATCCTCGACAAACAGGCCTTCCTCGAAGATATCCATCGTGCCGGACAGTTGGGCTATTGCCTGACCGAAGGGTTATCCGAGAGTTTTACCTGCTGTATGGCCGCGCCGATTCGTTCGCGTAGCGGGCAGGCGGTGGCGGCGATCTGCTTTATGGTGAGTCGCGATACGCCAGAAGAACGGCGTCAGATGCTGTTGAAAGAATTGATCGTTTCCGGGCAAAAATTATCGGATTTCACCTGAGTTGGTGCATTTTCCTCGCACTCCGGCACAACCTATTGATGTGCAGTTTATTTTTGCAACTTAAGGTTGTGTTAAGGTTATTGATAATAATAACTATTCTTTTTATCACGGAGTTTGCGATGAAAACGCGCCTGTTACTGGCTATGGGGTTGTTGGCTTCAACGGCGGCCTGCGCCACCACCTATCCGCTGAGTGTCACCGATATGGATGGTCACACCCAGACCATCAATCACGAACCGCAACACATTATTTTGCAGGATGGCCGCGACGTCCTGACACTGGCGTTGCTGGATCGTGATGACCCGTTCAAACGCGTGGTTGCCTGGAACAACCTGCCGAAAAAACAGGACACCCAAACCTGGGACATGCTGAAAGGCCGTTGGCCGGAAGCGACAAAAATCGTTGATATGGGTTTTAACGATCAGGGACAGGTCAATCTGGAGAGCGTACTGGCGCAAAAACCGGATCTGATGATTGCCCAGCTACGTGCAAAACCGGCGTTGAAGCAATCAGGTGTGCTGGATACCCTCAATAACCTGCATATCCCGGTCGTTTTTGTCGATTACGAACTGCATCCGGCACAGAACACCGCGCCAAGCGTGACGTTGCTGGGTAAAATTCTGAACCGTGAAAAAGAGGCGAAAGCCTATACCGATTTCTACCAGCAGCATATGCAGAAGATGACGCAGGTCATTGATAACGTTAAAAATAAGCCTACGGTATTTATTGAGCCGATCGCCGGTAACAGCGACAACTGCTGTTTTACCCACGGACACAACGGTTGGGGTGGCTTGGTTGAAGCGGTCGGTGGCAAAAATATCGGCTCTGCGCTGCTGCCGGGCAATTCAGGCTTTGTGGCGCTGGAAAAAATTATCGCCATGAAACCCGATGTCTACATCATGACCGGTTCCAAACGCCCGAACGCTAACGTGCTGCCGTTTGGCTACGGTGTCGATCCGAAAGATGTGGGTGTGACCTTCCAGAAACTGCTGAGTCGTACCGGGCTGGCGCAGATCGAGCCAGTGAAGCAGGGCCGGGTGTATGGGGTGTATCACCATTTCTATAACCATCCTTACAACATCATTGGCATGGAAATTCTGGCGAAAGACCTCTATCCGCAACAGTTTAGCGATCTCCATCCGGTAGCTGATTTCCACACCCTTATCAGAGACTTCACCAAACTGCCGGATGATGCGATAACCCTGAGTTATCCGCAGAACCAATAACGGACAGGTAGCGGCATGATTTATCGCCCGTATCCGCGCACGATAAATCGCGCCGCTACGCTATGACGCATACCGCTTAGCGCCAAACACACACATAATGGTGGCGCCTGCCACCGCCAGCATGGTCCAACTGATCGATTCGTGTAGCAGCAAAGCCGCCAGCGCAAACCCCATAAAGGGCTGTATCAGTTGCAGTTGTCCCACCGCCGCAATACCACCTTTCGCCAGGCCGTGATACCAGAAGATAAAACCTATCAGCATGCTAAATACCGATACGTAAGCAAACCCTAACCACGCGGGCATGGCAATGCCGCTAAAGGTGGCAGGTGCGGTGTAAATCGCGGCGGGTAACATCATCGGAACGGCCACCAGCAATGCCCAACTGATCACCTGCCAGCCACCCAGCCGTCGTGATAGTTTTGCCCCTTCGGCATAACCCAAGCCACAGAAAATGATGGCGGCAATCATTAACCCATCACCGGCCATCATGTTTCCCGCCGTTCCGCCCAGCGCATAGCCCGCAATAATGGCGCTGCCCGCCAGGGAAAACAGCCAGAATACCGGGCGTGGCCGTTCGCCGCCGCGCAGCACGGCAAAAATGGCGGTCGACATCGGCAAAAGCCCGAGAAACACCATCGAACGTGCAGAGGAGATATGCTGTACGGCCAATGCGGTCAGCAGCGGAAAACCGACCACCACGCCCAGCGCGGTTATCGCCAGAGCCGGGATATCCGTCAGAGCAGGACGTTTCTGGCGCAGCACCATCAACAACGCGCCACCCAACAGCGCCGCAATAGTGGCGCGTGCGCAGGTAAGAAATAACGGATCAAATCCGCCGATGGCGGCGCGTGTGGCAGGCAGCGAACCGGCAAAAATCATCACCCCAATAAAACCACTCAGCCAACCGTTTAATGCAATTTTCATGATCCCTCCTTCGTTAATATTGCGCAGTTAACCACTGATTTCCGGGACGATAACAGATACAATCCAGTACAATTTAAAGAAACTGTACTGGTTAACTGAGCGGTACAGCTGGGGGGATGACCTTGCGCAACAAAACCCGTATCGAACAATTGATGGACGATATCCGTCAGCAGATCGCCTCAAGGGCCTTGACCCCAGGCAGCCGCCTGCCTTCAGTGCGTGCGCGTGCCCAATCTGCCGGGGTATCCGTTTCGACGGTGGTGGAGGCTTATGACCGGCTGGAAGCCGAAAGCGTGATTGTTTCGCGTCCCGGTGCAGGTTTCTTCGTCTCAGGACCGATTGCGCCGCTCGATTTGGCACAGTTGGCACCGACCGTGGAGCGCGATGTTGATCCGCTGTGGATTACGCGTCAGGCGTTGGACGCCGCACCGGACAGGCCAAAACCGGGATGTGGCTGGATGCCGCCAGAGTGGATGTATGAAGAGGGTATCCGGCGAGCGCTACGCAAGGCGGCACGCAGCGAAAGCGCGCTGCTGACTGACTATGCCGTTCCGGCAGGTAGCCCGGAACTGCGCCAACTGTTGACCCGGCGTCTGGCAGCCTATGGACTTTCCGCCACGCCCGACCAACTGTTGCTGACCGACTCCGGTACACACTCCATTGATCTGATCTGTCGTTTTCTACTGGAGCCAGGCGACACCGTGCTGGTGGATGATCCCTGCTATTTTAACTTCCATGCCCTGCTCAGGGCGCAGCGCGTGAAGGTGGTTGGCATTCCCTGGACACTCCAGGGACCCGATTTGGCGGCGTTTCAGCAGGCATTAACGCAGCATGCGCCACGGCTGTATATCACCAACTCGGGCATTCATAACCCAACGGGTGGCACGCTATCCCCGGCCACCGCCCATCGTCTGCTAAAAATCGCCGAAAACTCGGATCTGGTGATTGTCGAAGACGATATTTTTGCCGATCTGGAGACGCACACCGCGCCACGTCTGGCGGCGTTGGATGGTTTTGCACGGGTGATGGTGATTGGCAGCTTCTCGAAAACGGTTTCAGCCTCAGTGCGTTGCGGTTATATCGCTGCCAAACCGGCCTGGGTGGAAAAACTTATCGATATGAAAATTGCCACCGGCTTCAGCAGTGGCCGACTGGCGGCTGATCTGTTGCTGAACGTGCTCAAAGATAGCGGCTATCGACGCCATATGGAGACGATAAAGCAGCGGCTCGCCGATAACCGGCAGCAGGTCATGCAACGGCTCGGGGAACTGGGTATTCGCCCGTGGCTGGTGCCACAAAGCGGGCTGTTTTTATGGTGTGAACTGCCGGAAGGGTTGGATGCCGCCGAGTTTTCACGCGCTTGTCTGAGGCAGGGCGTGGTACTCGCGCCCGGCAACACCTTTAGCCAGTCGGGGAGCTGTGACCGATTTTTACGCTTTAATGTCTCGCAGTGCGGCGATGAGCGGATTTATCGTGTCCTTAAGGACGTAATGCAGTCGTAGCGGCGCGATTTATCGCGCAATTTCGTGCGCGATGCGAGAAAAATCCGCACGATAAATCGCGCCGCTACGGACAGGGGAGGCTTAACGGGCTTTGATGCTGCCTTTGACCCCATGTGGTTCTGAACGCAGATATTGGGGCGGCACATGCACGCTGGCACCTAACTCGGCTGCGGCATGCCACGGCCAGCGCGGATCATAAAGAATGCCACGCGCCAGGGCCACCAGGTCGGCGTCGCCGTCCTGTAACAGATCTTCCGCCATGCGTGGTTCGGTGATCAGTCCGACGGCGATCACCGGCATACGGGTGATTTTGCGCAACTCACGGGCAAACGGCACCTGATAACCCGCCGATACGGTAATTTTCTGCTGTGCTGACAAACCTCCACTGGAAACATGCACATACGCTGAGCCAAGCGCTTCAATTTTCTGACAGAACTCAGCGGATTGCTTCACATCCCAGCCACCTTCGACCCAGTCGGTAGCGGAGATCCTGACGCCGACGGCCACATGATCAGGCACGGCCGCACGCACCGCTTCCAGCACTTCCAGCGGGAAGCGCATACGATTTTCCAGGCTACCGCCGTATTCATCTTCTCGCTGGTTTGCAAGCGGCGACAGGAACTGGTGCAGCAGATAACCGTGGGCGGCATGAAGTTCAATCAGCTCAAAGCCAATGCGTACCGCGCGCAGGGCACTGGCAACGAAGGATTGTTTAATGCGAGCAAGGTCAGAATGGGTCAGGGGAGTCGGTGGGTGCTCACCTTCATGCATCGGGATGGCGGAAGGTGCGACGGTTTGCCAGCCTTGTTGCTCCAGCGGAATTTGCGTACCGCCCTGCCAGGGCGCGAAGGTTGACGCTTTGCGTCCCGCATGACTGAGCTGAATCCCAAGGCGAATATCGGCGTACTGACGAACATCGTTCACTACCGTCTGCAAGGCCTGTTCCGTTGTGTCATCCCACAAACCGAGATCCTGCGGTGAAATGCGTCCTTGTGCTTCTACGGCGGTGGCTTCGACGATCAATAACCCGGCACCAGAAAACGCCAGTTGTCCCAGATGGATACGATGCCATGCGGTGGCACAGCCTTCTTGTGCCGAGTACTGGCACATTGGGGCAATCACAATGCGGTTATCCAGTGCAAGTGAACCCAGTTTGATGGGACTAAACAATTTGCTCATGTGTTGATCCTGGTTTTAGGCCAAAGGAGGACATGATGCGCTTATCCCAGGGCCGGGCAACGATCAATTTGTGCGTTGCCAGGTTACTCAGGTTGTGCCACCAGTTCTAACCGCACCCCGGCTTCAGACAGATTTTCCCGCGCGGCGGCAGGAATGCCGTCATCGGTTATCACCGCGTCAAACGGGTGTTCCGGTGAGCTGGGGTAGGGATGGATCACGCCAAATTTAGAGGAATCGGTTATGGCGATGGTGTAGGTCTGCTTTGCCATCACTGCATTGATCACATCACAGCGCATCATATCCCGGCCAGTAAAACCGGTTTCCGCATGCCAGCCATCGACGCCAAGAAAAGCTTTATGGAAATTGATGTGCTGGATACAGAAACGCGTCAGTGAGCCAACCACCGATTCGCTGCTTTTCTGGTATTGGCCGCCGAGGATAATCACCTCGCATTGCGAGTCGCGTAGCACCTGGGCGATATAGTGGCTAACGGTAATGATGGTTAAATCTTTGCGGTTAGCCAGACAGCGCGCCAGCAGGGCGTTGGTGCTGCCGCCTTCAATGAAAATGGCTTCCCCGTCATTGACGAGCGAGGCGGCACGTTCGGCGATCGCCTGTTTGATTTTGTAACGGGTGCGCATGCGCGCGCCCACATCATCGCTGTCGGGCGCGACGGCGGAGCCGTGAACGCGGCGCAGGAAATTCTCGCGCTCCAGCGCGTTAAGGTCCTGGCGGATGGTCACTTCGGAAACGCCGGTTAACTGCGAAAGTTCGTTAACTGTGACGCTGCCCCTTTCATTTACCACTTGGATAATCTGTTGGTGTCGGCTATTCATCGCATCAGGCTTTGGCACGGTTAGGATAATGTCGGCAGTGTAACAGAAACCCGCCCGGCAGCACCGGGCGGATGGCAGTCAGGCTAACCCCAGGCTACGTCTGCCGATGGCGTTCAGGTCTGCGGTGGTGAAACGTTGCTGCCAGTCGCGTTCATAGTCTTCGCGTGGGAAATCGGGGGGCGAGATACCGAAGTCCAGCGCATTCGCGACTTTTTCGGCATAGCGCAGATTCTTATCGCACAACGGCGCGGCGGGAATATACATCACATTTCCCCAGCCCTGTTGGTCTTCAACCGGGGCCACGGCGTGGATCACATCGCAATGCCACCAGACCGAGTCACCTGCCTGCAACGGCGGAATGGAGCACAAGCCCTCAATCAAATCGGGATGCCAACGCTCAGAGATTGGCAGCACTTTACCGGGTGCCACGCCGCACAGTTCATCTTCCGGTACATCACTGAGCAACGGACGCAATAGCACATACGCCATTGCTTCCGGCACCGGCACCACATGCAGCAATCCCTGACCGGCTTCCATATCCGAAAGCGCCGTCCAGCCCTGGAACGTACGGAAGGCGGAACATTTGGTGGTATTCGCCACATCATATTCATTGACGTCGGTACGATGGGCGGCATCCCAGGGGTCGTAATCTGCAAACTGGTTATTGAAGATTTTGCTGAATACCTGCTGATAAGCGGGCAGCAGCCAACGCTCCAGCGCACCGGAATCGGTGTGGGCACCTAGCCCTTTGGAGGTGGTGCCGGGCAGACGACGGCGGATGCGGTCGGGATAAATGATGCTGACATCCGGGTCAAACCAGGTCACGTCGCCAGACTGAAATTTCCACAGCCGGTTCAGGAACGATTGTGTTAGCGAGATCCCTTCACTTTGGCGGGCTTCCATCTGCGATTTGGACCAGTAGATGGGATAAATTTCCGGCCTGGAAGCCTCGAGGCTGCCAAAGAAACTGTCACCCGGACCACGATACTGACGATCAAAATCGTTCAGCTCAAGATAATCGAGCATCGCTTTATCCCACGCCAGCGCTTCCTCGCGGGCAAAGTTTTGTTTCACCACCACGCAGCCACGACGTTTGATAAAGTCGATTTGTTCCTGAGAGACATTCTTCTCTGCGATATCTCGCCAGTTCACCATCGGCCAGGCCGTGCCGCGTTGTGCTTCATCTTCCTTCGCCTGCGCAATGGCCTGGTTGATTTTGGCTTTCACTTGAAGGAATAAACCTTCGACATCGCCAATTTGTTTTCTGAGTTGTTGTTTCATCAGGCGGATTTTCGCCTTGTGATCTTCTGGGAGGGTTACCGCAGTAAAAGGCATGTTCATAGCAACTCCTGATCCGGGTACAAGGTTTCGAATGAATTAGTTTTAACTTTCATTCGTAATATGCAGCGAAAATAACAAAACCGCAACAGTGAAATGTAGTGTGAGTTGATCTGAGGGTAGCCAGAAGGTGGGTAATCCGTAGCGGCGCGATTTATCGCGCAGTCTTTCACCAAAGCGGGCAAAAAAAAACGGCGTGATAAATCACGCCGTTACGCTTGTTGCGGATTATAAAATCAGAATGGTCCCCACTTGATTGAGACACCGATCAGCAGCATCACCACGCAAATGGCAAACCACACTGCAATCAGCGGCGCAATAAAACGTAGCCACTTGCCGAACGGGATACCGGCGGTCGCCAGCACCGCCATCAACACGCCCGACGTCGGACTGATGCAATTCACGATGCCTTCGCCCAGCAACACCGTTTGCACTGTGACCTGGCGGGTCAGGCCGAGGTTATCGCCCAGCGGTGAGAAGATCGGGATCAGCACCGCCGATTCGCCGGAACCAGATGAGATACCAAAGTGAATCAATGCTGCGCTGATAAACATGCCAATGGCCGCGACCTTTTGCGGCACCGGGGCCAGCAAATCGGTCAGGAACCCCACGATAGGATCGAGTACATGACCCTGTTGCAGCACCAGTGAAACCGCGCCCGCCAGACCGACGATAAACCCGCCCTTTACCAGACCAGAGCAGCCGGAAAGGAAGGTGTTGGCGATATCGGTGCCGGACATACGACCAATCAATCCGACGACAATCGCCAGCAAGACAAACATGGCCGACATTTCATTGGTGCCCCAATGCAGTCTGACGGCACCGCTGATAAAAATAATCAGCGCCAGCGCACAGGTCACCAGAATCAACTTATGTCGCGGTGTCACCACCAGTGTGGCATCCTGCGTCTCCGTCTGTTTGGGACGTAGCTCACCGGCCTTACGTGCCTTGCGTACTGACCAGATCAAATACCCCATCGCGCTAAACGCAAACAGCAAAAAAGTCAGCCCGCGCAGCAGCATGCCGGAAAAAATCGGCAGTTGTGCCAGATGCTGCGTCAGCCCGGTGGTGGCCGGACCTAATACCGAGACGTTAAACCCGGCGGCGCAGGAGAGATACACCAGCGATGCGCCAAGGATCGGCGACAATCCCAGCGAACGCGCCACCAGCAAACCGATGGGAACGAAAGCCACCACCGCATTGATCACCGCACCCGTGGTGCCGAGAATGGCGAAAATCACACCGAAGATCAGGATGATGCGGGTATCGCTCAGGCGGGTACTGCGGGCGAGGGAGTTCAGTGCGGTTTTAATCGCCCCGGTTGACTCCACCACCGCCAGCACACCACCGGTGAACAAAATCAAAAAGATAATCGGTGCGGCTTTCACCATGCCATCGGCAATCGCAGTGAAGATCTCCAGCGGATACACACCGGACTGCGGCACAGCATGCAGGCTGCCTTTCACCGCAAATTTAATCCCCTCGCGGGTTTCGTAATCGAATGCGCCAGCCGGGATCAGCCAGGTGGCGACAGCCGCCACCACCAGCATAATAAACAGCAGCAGATACGGGCTTTGTCCCGCAGGACGGGCTGCCGACACGCTGGCGGATGGCGCAATGTTTACCTGACTCATGCTGCGTCACCTGCTGTGCTGTCGCTGAGGATAATACCGGCAACCAGAGCGGCACGCGGTACGATATCGGCAATATTGATGTGTTCATGACGCGCGTGGATACCCCGGCCAGTCGCGCCGAGGCCATCCAGCGTCGGCAGCCCCAATGCAGCGGTGAAGTTGCCATCACTGCCGCCGCCGACGGATTTGCCTTCAACGGCAAATCCGAGTTGCTGAGCGACGCGTTGTGCCCGTTCCAGCAGCAAGCCAGAAGCCGGGGTTTGGCGCATTGGCGGTCGTCCCTGCTCACCGGTCACTTTCAGGGTGATCCCTGGCATCACCGCTTGCAGGTTGCTGATGGCGGCATGAATGCGTTGCGCTTCTTCTTCACTGGTGACACGCGTATCAATACCCAATTCGGCATGGTCAGCCACTACGTTAATGCGGCTGCCGCCATTGGCGATGCCGACATTCACCGTGGTGCCGCGCGCCGGGTCATTCAGGGCGTGCAGGGCGTGGATTTGATGTGCCATCTCCTGCACGGCGCTGACGCCCTCTTCCGGGTTGTTGCCCGCATGGGCAGCCAGACCGGTGATCACCACGTCATAACGTCCGGTGCCTTTGCGCGCAACCTTCAGCGCGCCGCTGCCGACTTCCGCCGGTTCCACCACCAGCACCTGCTCTGAACCCATCGCGTGGCGACCAATCCAGTCGCTGGAGCTGGGGCTACCCACTTCTTCATCGCTGTTGCACAGGAACACAATGCGTTGATCGGTCAATAGATTGAGTTGCACCAGCGCGCGCACCGCCCAAATGGCCTGTACCAGCCCGGCTTTCATATCCAGCACGCCAGGGCCATAGAATTTGCCATCCTCTTCGCGCAGCGCTAACTCGCCATGATCCCAGACGGTATCAAAATGGCCGATCACGGTGGTTTGCGGGCCATGTTCACCCAGCGCAAAACGCAAATGGTTGCCGTAGCTCGGTTGATGATCGACTTCAGCACTGATCCCCAGGCGCTGCTGAAAAATACCCTGTAGCACTTCGCCACAACGGTCAACGGCGGCTTTGTCGAGTGAAGGTGATTCCGCCTGTACCAGTCGCTTGATATCACCCAGAATCTCGTCGGCGTGTTGCTGTAAGTAATTTTTTATATGGTTCATTTATGTTTTCCTGCCTTAGTCCAGACGGCAGTATGCGCAGAAAAGTCAGCGGTTAAAAATGAACTGGGAATGCTAGAATTGTTGACCTGAAAGCAACAGATAGGCTTATCTTATGACAAATGCCGCTTATCCCGAGAAAGCGATAAGTTATTTATATGAAGTAGGGATGCAGGGCGGTATCCGTCGTGCAGCAGATGCGCTCGGGATCAACCCATCGGTAGTCAGCCGCCAGCTATCGTTGCTCGAACGGAGCCTGCAATTGCCGCTGCTGGAGCGGCGCGGGCGCAATGTGGTGCTCACGGAGGCCGGTAAGTTGCTGGCCGAGGATTATGCGCAAACCACGCAGCGCCGCAAACTGCTGGAGCGGCAACTGCGGGATATGCGGCATATGCGCGGTGGGTCGGTCACGTTGCGCATAGGCCAGGGCATGGTGGAAGAGGTGGTTAACCATGTTTTGCAGGAGTTCTCCGTTGCCTGGCCGGGCGTATTTATCGATATCAGTTCGGGGGATATGCAAACCACCGTTGACCTGATTATGCGCGGTGAGGTGGATATGGCGGTTGGTTTTGGTACTGCCGGGCCGCCAGGGCTAAAAAGTCATAGTTTTACGCGCGGGCCAATCTGCGCCATTGTGACGCCGGACCACCCGATTGCCCGTTACTCGTCAATCAGCGTGGCGGAGTTGACGCAGCACCGTCTGATCGCCATGAGCGACACCTTTGGTCTGCAACGTTATCTCAGCGCCATCTTCAAAAGTGAAGGACAGGTGCTGGCACCGGCATACTGCTGCAACCTGTTTTCCAGTGCGCTGTCGCTGTGTCAGGCCGGGTTAGGGATCGCATTTATGACCCAACAGGCGGTACCGCGCGCCTTGCTGGAGCAGGGATTACGCGCGATACCCATCGATCACCGTATCGCGCGCGAAAGCCAGTGTCATTTACTGCGCAGCGTCGATCATCGTTTCACCCCGGCAGCCAGCTATCTCTGGCAGTTGTTGTGTAACTTCTTCTATGAGTCAGAGGTGAAGGAATGATCTTCGCATCGCACTCCAGTGCCCGGTTTTGCCGCAACCCACGCGCCGTTTTAGTGCATTGCTAGCAATAATGCTAACAAGCGTTTGTTATAAGAATTCGATCTTGTATCCAAGCCCGTATCCTGACTGACTTTCTGGTTTTGTCGCCGTTCTGGCTGCGCAATGTGGCACGCGATCTGCACTGACTCCGGGTAACCCCGATTATCCCGGAGAAAGTCATGTTTGATGAGTTACTGGATGGCGATGCAACGTTGCTGGCGTCATTGGTGCGCAACGGTGAGGTTTCAGCACGCGAACTAACGCAAGCGGCGTTTGATCGCCTGGCGCAGCGGGAACCGCAAGTGCAGGCTTTTTGTACCCTGGTGCCGGAGAGGGCGTTGGCACAGGCCAGCGCGATTGACAGCAGACGGCTGAAAGGGGAACCCCTCGGCGCGCTGGCCGGGGTGCCTTTGGCGGTGAAGGACTTGATTTGCACTGCCGGAGTAAAAACCACGTCCGGTTCCGCCGCCTATGCCGATTTTATCCCGGATGAAGATGACATCACTGTCGAGCGCCTGCTGGCGGCAGATGCGGTGTTGTTGGGGAAAACCACCGCGCCGGAATTTGGTTATAGCGGTGTCGGGCACAATC
This sequence comes from Pantoea sp. X-Soil-OKNW-713, assembly GCF_059730685.1. Classification (NCBI taxonomy): domain Bacteria; kingdom Pseudomonadati; phylum Pseudomonadota; class Gammaproteobacteria; order Enterobacterales; family Erwiniaceae; genus Pantoea; species Pantoea sp. X-Soil-OKNW-713. Next base: position 50,647 of record NZ_AP035996.1, read on the forward strand.
CGCTGTTCCCGTCACCGCGCAATCCGTGGGACCTGAGCAAAACTCCCGGTGGTTCCAGCGCCGGTTCGGGAGCCGCACTGGCGGCCCGGCTCTGTCCTGTCGCGTTAGGCAGCGATGGTGGGGGATCGGTACGTATTCCGGCCGCGCATTGCGGCGTCTATGGCTTAAAAGCGTCGATGGGGCGGGTGCCGTTGTGGCCCGGTTGCCGTGACGAACGCTATCCGGGCGTTTCCAGTTGGGAGTCGCTGGAACATATCGGGCCGATGACGCGCAGCGTGCGAGATGCCGCGCTGATGATGTCGGTGATGGCTGGCCCGGATATGCGTGACCGACACTCCATTCCCTGTAGTGACGTGGACTGGCTGCAAGCGCTGGACAAACCGCTGCGGGGCTTACGTATCGCCTTTAGCGTGGACTTTGGCTATGTGGCGGTCGACGCTGAAGTGCGCGACGTTGTGACTTCCGCCGCGCGTCGCTTTGCTCGCGAACTCGGGGCAGAGCTGGAAGAGGTTAACCCGGCGATCGACGATGAAGTTGCCGCTTTTTCAGCGCTGGTGGCACTGGAAAGCGACCTGAATGGCATGCGAGACCTGCGTACGCAACTGGGGTCGCGCATGTCTCCCCATCTGTCTGCCATGCTGCAACATAACTGGCAGGCGGAAACCTTCACCGATGCGCTGGTGGCGCGCAAAAAACTCAGTAATCAACTGTGGCGCTTTATGCAGGGGTACGACCTGCTGCTGACGCCCACGTTAGCCACACCTCCGTTCCCGTTGGGCATGCAAGGCCCGGAGATCATTGATGGTCGCATGGTTCGCAGCGACCACTGGCTCTCTTTCTGTTTTCCTTTCAATTTTACCGGCCAACCGGCGGCATCCGTCCCGGCAGGCTTCACCGCCAGCGGGTTACCGATTGGCATGCAGATTGTAGGTCGTCATCTGGACGATGGCCTGGTGCTGGCGGCAAGTGCCGCTTTTGAGCGCATTCAACCCTGGAATCATTTCTATCCTGCTGTTACCGGAGTCGTCCATGAGTGATAAATCTTCCCCTGCGCTGGAGCAGGAATTCGAACACGAACCTGTTCCCCTCAGCCATCGCCATTCAACGCGTTCCGTTTCGGCGGTGTGGTTTGGTTTTCCGATGATCTTAACCAATGCGTTATTTGGCGGCATCATCACCTGGCATCTCGGCTTCTGGCCTGCGCTGATTGCCATCCTGCTGGGCAATCTGGTGTTGTTTGCTTATGTGGGTGCGCTGAGTTGGTTTGCCGGTAACACCGGCATGAACTTTGCGCTCCAGGCAAAACGAACCTTTGGCACCAAAGGCTACATTCTGGTGTCCGGTTTCCTGTCGACGGTGGTGATTGGCTGGTACGCCTTTCAGACCGGCCTGACCGGAACGGTGATTAATCAGACCTTCGGCTGGAATGCGTTGGCGGTGACCGCGTTCGCGATGGTGCTGTATACCGGCGTCACTTTTCTCGGGGTGCGGGCGCTTTCGGTGCTGGGAATGATCGCCGCACCGTTGTTTGTGGTGCTCGGGCTGGTGGCATTGTGGCTGATTGCGGAAAACCATGATTTCAGCACCCTCACGCAGTGGCAGGGTAGTGCCAGCGCCGCCGGGGCGATGAGTATGGGCACGGCGGTCACGATGGTGGTGGCAGGCTTTGCCGATTCCGGCACCATGACGGCAGATTTCACGCGCTGGTCCAAAGATGGACGCTCGGCGGTCATCGCCGCGTTCTCGGCCTTCCCGCTGGCGAATGTGATCTCGTACCTGTTTGGTGTGGTGATTGTGGCGGTAGGGGCGGCGGTTGATCCGGCGAGCAACGGCGGTAATTTCCTGCCGATGCTGATGGGCCACGGCGTCTTACTCTCGACGGTTGCCTTCCTGTTTGTGTTTATCAATCTCGGTTCGGTCTGCACTCATTGCCTGTACAACGGCGCGGTGGGCTTTAGTCATCTGTTCAGCAGCAAAATGCGACTCTGGACGCTGATCCTCGGTGCCATTGGCGGCGTGCTGGCGCTGGCGGGCGTGTGGTCTTACTTCCTTGAATGGCTCAGTCTGCTCGGCATCGTGGTGCCACCTTTTGGCGCGGTCATGATTGTTGATTTGATCTTCATGGCGAAAGTCAGTGAAAAACGCCCGACTCGCCGTCTGCGCGGCAGCGCTTTTGCCGCCTGGGCAATTGGCAGCCTGTGTGCGGTGCTGGCGCATGTTGCCTTCCCGCAGTTTGGTGAAGCGGTGATTGGGCTGGTGACCGCGGCCATCAGCTATACCCTGATTGTGAAAATGCAGCGCCCCGTCAGCGTACAGAATCTGGAGAAAGAAAATGCCTGACTATGCCATTGATTCCACGCCCTATGCCTGGCCGTTTGATGGCCGCTTCAGCCCACGCGATACGGCGTTGATGATCATCGATATGCAAACCGATTTTTGTGGTAAAGGCGGTTATGTTGACAGCATGGGTTACGACATCGCCCTGACGCGCGCCCCTATCGTGCCATTGCAGCAGGTACTGGCAACCATGCGTGCGCTGGGCTTTCCCATCATTCACACGCGCGAAGGGCATCGCCCGGACCTCAGCGATCTGCCAGCCAACAAACGCTGGCGTTCAAAGCGTATGCAGGCTGAGATTGGTGCGCCCGGCCCCTGTGGCCGCATTCTGGTACGTGGCGAGCCGGGCTGGGAGATCATTCCCGAACTGGCACCGCTGCCCGATGAGGTGATCATTGATAAACCCGGTAAAGGCTCCTTCTATGCCACCGACCTGGAGTTAATTCTGCGTAGTCGCGGCATTCGCAATCTGATCATCAGCGGCATCACCACCGATGTTTGTGTGCATACCACGTTACGTGAAGCCAATGACCGTGGCTTTGAATGTCTGGTGTTGGCGGATTGTTGTGCCGCAACGGAACGTAAACATCATGAAGCTGCTTTAAGCATGATCCATATGCAGGGCGGCATCTTTGGTGCGGTAGCCAGCTCGCAGACGCTGCTGGCAGGATTGCGGGGCGAGAGCGCTGCGGCCTGATGTCGGGCGAGGGTGTGATACCAACGCCCTCGCCGGAATCTGTAGCTGGATCAGGGAAAAAGGCGGCCAATTACAGTAATAATTGGTCTGGAAATCTCTGAAAGCGGTATCCCCGTCATAATTAAGGCCGCAGGTGCGTTGGCTACGCTTGCTCACCCCAGTCACCTACTACAGTAGGCTCCTGGGGCTTCGCTCGCTTGCCGCCTTCCTGCAACCTTAATTATTTAGGGGATAAAAATCCGATAATTCACATTCTCATTAATCCACACCGCGAGTAAGCTGAATAAAACCTTTGAAGCCGGATGGATTTGACGGCACACAGTTACAGGAGAGCACTATGGCAGTGAAAATGATTGCGGTGGATATGGATGGCACATTTCTGGATGACAACAAGCAGTACAACAAACAACGCTTTTTGCGTCAGTACGCGTTGCTGAAAGAGAAGGGCATCCGTTTCGTGGTCGCCAGCGGCAATCAATATTATCAGCTGCTGCGCTATTTTCCTGAAATCAAAAACGAAATTGCCTTTGTGGCTGAAAACGGTGCCTGGGTAACCGACAGCAACGAAGAGATATTCTGCGGAGAGCTGGCACCGGCAGCGGTGCATCAGATCCTCGATATTCTGGCAAAAGAGCCGGAGATCAGTACCGTGGTGTGTGGCCGTAACGGCGCCTATGTACATACCTCGATGCCGGATGAGGTGATGGCGATGCTCGCCAACCATTACCATCGTCTGGAAAAACGCGACAATCTTTATGATATCGACGACACCATCTTCAAGTTTTCGCTCAATCTGGCGCATGAAGGTGTCGAGGCGTTGCTGGAACGTCTGCACACGCAACTGAATGCGATTGAAAACATCATGCACCCGGTTTCCAGTGGCTTTGGCTTTGTCGATTTGATTATCCCCGGCTGCCATAAGGCGCATGGTATCGCGCTGTTGCAGGAGAAATGGGGTATTGATGATTGTGAGGTGCTGGCGATTGGCGACAGTGCTAACGACCTCGAAATGCTGCGCCAGGCATGCTACAGCTTTGCTATGGCGAATGCCGCCGCGCCAGTCAGCGCGGTGTCGCGTTATAAAACCGAAAGCAACAATGATGAGGGCGCGCTGAATGTGATTGCGCGTCTGCTGGCGCGTGAATTTCCGTTCGCCTAACAGCTAACCGTAGCTACCGTCTTGAACGTCAAGCGGTAGCTGCGTAATTTTCATCCCACTTCATCCGCGTTTTCAGCACCCCGAAGCACTGATGAACCAGCTTGCGCATCACCGCTCCAAGCGCGGCCTTGCTGGCTTTGCCCTTCGCGATTAGCCTCTGGTACAGCGCCTTCGCCGGGGCATTCCACCTGATCGCTACGATCGCCGCCATATACAGTTTCGCCCTTACGTCTGCCGGGCCTGTTTTTGACATCCGCGCACGCCCCCTGACTGAGCTACCGGACGTTTTTTCCACCGGTACCACACCCAGCCACGCAGCGACCTGTGAAGCACTCCGGAACGGACACGAGCGCAGCACCGACAGCATTGTCGTGCCCACCACGCTGCCTATTCCTTTTATCGATTCCAGCAGCTCACGGTCTTCCTTCAGACCCGGATGATTATCTGTGTGGTCTGAGATGAGCGCTTCAATACGCTTCAGCTCGTCCCTGTGGGCTTTCAGGGTTCTCTCCAGCGAGTCAATGATTTCAGGCGCTGTGCGGGTTGAATGAGCCTTTTCCAGTCGGTTCTCCGCCCGCTGGACATCAGCCTGAAGTGAGTCCCGCAGACGCACCAGCTCCCGAAGTTTACGGACCTCCGGGGAGGGTGGCACCCAGGCATCAGGCTGTTTCAGCTCGCCATAACGGGCCAGGATGTAAGCATCAACGGAGTCGTTTTTAGTCAGGATAGCCATTCCACGGGCGAACTCCCTGACCCGCTGAGGATTGCTGATGCAGACTGTAACGGGGGTATTTTCATGAAGACCGAAGGCGACGTTTTCGTGATAAATGCCGGTCGCTTCGAGCACCACCATCACCTGTTCAGGATGGCATTTTTGCCTGAGTAACCAGTCATTTATCTCCCGGTCGGCGTCGGGATGATTTTTGAGGGTTTTGGTTTTCTTTTTCCCGTTGCCGGGCAACAGGCAGAGGTCGAGTTTGTTTTTACTGACATCAATACCGAGATAAATCATAAGACAGCTCCCTTTCACATGAACCATCACGCCATCTTGCCTTGTACATACGAAGTCAGAGCTTCTGGTTACCGTTCAGAGTAGATGCTGGCGTGAAAGGAGAAACGGAGGGCTTTAAGCTACGGCACAAGATCGGGTCTTAAGCGGCGCGACAAGCTGCCTCCGTTTCGTGTAACGGGTAGCTAACCAGTTACAACTTCAAGATACAAGCGGCGCGATTTACCTTTGGTGTTAAAACGCGCGATAAATCGCGCCGCTACGATGCAGAATGGCTAGAGAAAATAATCTGTTTCGCGTATGTCCTGCAACAATCCCGGCCCGTCTGGCTGCCAGTTAAAAGTCTGGCGCGTCCAACTGCTGGAGGTCGGATTGTCGGTGGCGGCGAAGCGCGCCATCCAGCCCAGCGCTTCCTGTGCCTCCTGCAACGTCAGGCTTTTTACCGGTAGCGTTAATCCGGCGGCAATGGTTTCCGCAATCTGGCGGAAGGGGATGCCTTCTTCCTGCACCGCATGCAAAATCGCTCCCGCTTGCGCCTGCTCTGCCGCCAGGCAAAACAGCTCGGCAGCGTCAAAGCGATTGACCGCAGGCCAGCGGTTCTCGCCACTATCCACGTAAAACGCCGCGCCTTTTTCCTTTGCCAGGTTAATCAGCATCGGCACAAAACCGTGATCGCCAGCGCCATGCACCGTGGGCGGTAAGCGGACCAGCGCCACGCGCACCCCTTTTTCCGCCAGCGCCAGTGCCGCTACGTTGGAAGCAGAACGCGGATGCGCGCCTGCCACCGGTTGATCCTGCTCAGTCGCCAACCGTCCCGGTGCCACCAGGGCGGTGCCGGAGGTCACAATCAATGGTCGATCGGAACCGGCCAGTTCCTCGCCCATCGCCAGAATCGCCTGCTGATCAACTGCGGCTGCGTGATCCATGCGGCTGAAGTCATGGATATAACCGGCATGGATCACGCCGTCACTCTGGCGCACGGCGGCGCGCAGGCTGGCTATATCTTCCAGATCGCCGCGTAACACCGTCACACCTTGCAGGTGTAATTTCTCTGCTGACGCCTCACTGCGCGCCAGCCCCAGCACCGCGTGACCACGCGCGTGCAGTTTTTTCACAATGGCTGAGCCAACAAAGCCGCTCGCCCCGGTCACAAAAATTCGCATATTCGTGCTCCTCACAGGCTGTTAACAGGCACTATGATAAAAGCCAGCGATCGGGTGAACAGTCGTGAGCTTATACGGGTATCGGGACTAACAGGATAAACACCATGACGATGCAAGACGACAATCTGCTGGGCAATTATCTGCGTGAACGCCGCCAGCGGCTGGATGCAGCCCGACTCGGCTTTCCGATGCAGCGCCGTCGTACCCCGGGTTTGCGCCGGGAAGAAGTGGCGGTACGCGCCTGCGTCAGCACCACCTGGTATACCTGGCTGGAACAGGGCAGAGGCGGTGCGCCGTCTGAAGTGGTGCTGGAAAGGTTAGCGAAGGCACTGGAGTTGAGTGCCGCCGAGCGCGATCACCTGTTTTTACTGGCGCAGAATCGTCTGCCTGGCGTCAGTTGGCAGGGCGGAGTGAGCGTATCTCCTTCGTTGCAACGGGTGCTGGACAGCATGCCGGGCACTCCGGCGCTGGTGAAAACCGCCGAATGGCAGGTGGTGGCGTGGAATCGGGCGGCCACCAAAGTTTTTGTCGATTATGCGCAACTGCCACCCGAGCAGCGCAATATCTTGCTAATGATGTTTCGCGATGAACAGATGAAAAAGCGCTTACCCGAGTGGGAGAAGGTCACGCGCGACCTGGTGGCGAACTTCCGCGCCGATGTGGCGCGCACCGGGGCCAGCGAACATGTGCGTGCGCTGGTGGCGGAGTTGTGCGCCATGAGTGAAACTTTCCGTCACCTGTGGCAATCGCAGGAAGTCAGCCAACACGGGGAAGGCATTAAACAACTCTGGCTACCGGACGAAGGGGTGCTGGAGCTGGAGTACAGCACCTTTGCCGTCGAGGGCAAACCCGGTCTGAGCCTGGTGGTATTTAATCCGCGTCGGGAGCAGGATCAGCTGTGCATGCTGCGTTTGATGGCGCGTCCGTAGCCGCGTGGTAGTTGGCGGCCATCTGGTCCAGCGCGGCCTGATTCTCCAGTCCCCATTGATACATCTGTTCAATCGGTGCGGCAAGGGTCATACCGAGTGGTGTCAGGCGGTAATCCACTTTTGGCGGTATCACCTCATAAACATGGCGCGCGATCAGGCCGCGCTGTTCCAGTTCTTTAAGGGTTTGAAACAGCATCTTCTTCGAAATCCCCTGCAAACTGCGTTGAAGTTCGCCAGTACGGGCGCGATGATCCGGCCAGTGATACAACGCATGCAGCACCATGCTGCTCCACTTCAGGGAAAAAAGATCCATTAGGCGACGCGGGGGTGAATCCGCGAAGAACATCAGTTTACCGTCAACCCAGGCGGGCATGTGCTTATCTCCTCGGATGGTCACCAAATGGTGACTACTATCAATTCTGAACCTTGTTCTTTATAGTCTGCCGCCTTCACACAGCCATTGCCACAAGCTTTCGGAGGCGCAATGAAAATCAACGCGTTAGTCGCACCCCATGCCACACAACCCCTCTCTTCTGGTCAGATCGCGCTGCGCAGCGTGCAGGCGCAGGATGTCAAAATTGAGATCCTTTATTGTGGCGTTTGCCATTCGGATTTGCATATGGCGCGCAATGAATGGGGCGTCAGCAACTATCCGCTGGTGCCGGGACATGAAATTGTCGGACGTGTTGTGGAAACGGGCAAAAGCGTTTCACGCTTTCAGGCCGGGGATTTAGTGGGTGTCGGCGTAATGGTCGATTCCTGCCGCGAGTGTCATTTCTGCCAGCAGCAGGAAGAACAATATTGTGAAGCCGGATGGACCGCGACCTATAACGGCACGGATAAATATACTGGCGGCAGCACCTGGGGCGGCTATGCGCAGCATGTGGTGGCGGACCAACACTTTGTCGTGGCGATTCCGACCAACCTGCCGCTGGCGGGTGTCGCGCCGCTGTTGTGCGCGGGCGTCACGGTATGGTCGCCACTGCGTTATGGTAACGTGAAAGCCGGGGACCGCGTCGGCGTGGTAGGACTCGGTGGTTTAGGGCATATGGCCGTAAAACTGGCGAGTGCGCTGGGTGCCGAAGTGACCTTGTTTACCACCTCGCCGCAAAAGGGCGAAGATGCGCTGCGCTTAGGTGCGAAGCGAGTGGTCATCTCGCGTGATGCCGCGCAGATGGCGGCCTGCCAGGCTTCTCTGGACCTGATTCTCGACTGTGTCTCTGCCCCGCACGATCTCGACCCCTGGCTTGCAACGTTAAAAACCAACGGCAAACTGGTGCTGGTGGGGATTCCCGAGCAGCCGCATCCGTCTCCCAACGTCAGCCCGATAGTGAACCGCCGTCTCAGCATCAGTGGATCGTCCATCGGCAGCATCAAAGAAACCCAGGACATGCTGGATTTCTGTGGTCAACACGCTATCACGGCGGATATTGAACTGATTGCTGGAGAGGAGATCGAAACCGCGTTTGCGCGCATGTTGCGCGGCGATGTGAAGTATCGCTTCGTGATTGATATGCAGGCTACGCGCTGGTAAGGCGGTAACGGCGTGATAAATCGCGCCGTTACCGGACAACCTTTACGCCAAATCCCGCCCATTACTGGCAATGACTTTCTTGTACCACCAGAACGATTTTTTACGCATACGGTTCAGCGAACCCTGTCCGTGGTCGTCGCGATCCACATAGACAAAACCGTAGCGCTTACTCATCTCACCGGTCGAGGCCGCAACCAGGTCAATGCAGCCCCAGGTGGTGTAACCGATCACCGGGATGCCATCATCAATCGCTTGCGCCATCGCGTGAATGTGTTCCCGCAGGTAGCTGATGCGGTAATCATCATGAATTTCACCGTCGGCGTTAATCTCATCGCGTGCGCCAAGGCCATTTTCCACCAGGAACAGCGGTTTCTGGTAACGGTCATACATCATGTTCATGGTGATGCGCAGACCGAGCGGATCAATGCCCCAGCCCCACTCGCTGCGTTTAATGTGCGGGTTGGTGAGCGATTTCACCACGTTGGCAGCGCTGCTGTTTTGTTCGTTCATCTCGGCGGAAGCACAACGCGAGGCGTAGTAGCTGAAGGAGACAAAATCCACGGTGTTTTTCAGGATCTCGGTATCTTCAGGTGCCATCTCAATCTTCACTCCCTTCTCGCGGAACACCCGGGCCGAGTATGAGGGGTAAGCGCCACGCGCCTGCACATCGATAAAGAACAGGTTTTCGCGATCTTTTTCGAGGGCGGCCCAGACATCTTCTGGTTTGCTCGACCACGGGTAGAAGTTACCGCCCGCCAGCATGCAACCGACCTGGTTTTGCGGGTTGACCTCATGGGCGATGCGCGTCACCAGCGCGCTGGCAACCAGCTCATGGTGTGCCGCCTGATACTTAACTTGCTCAGGGTTTTCGTCAGCTTCAAACACCAGACCTGCGCCAGAGAACGGGCTGTGCAGCAGGATATTGATTTCATTAAACGTCAGCCAATACTTCACCAGGCCATCAAAAGCCTCAAAGCAGGTGCGGGCATAGCGGGCGAAAAACTCAATCATTTTACGATTGCGCCACGAACCGTATTCCGTCACCAGATGCATTGGCACATCGAAGTGGCACAGCGTCACCAGCGGTTCGATACCGTGCTTTTTACATTCGCGGAACACATCGCGATAAAAAGCGATACCTTCCGCGTTGGGTTGCAGCTCATCGCCATTGGGATAGAGACGACTCCAGGCAATCGAGGTGCGGAATACGCTAAAGCCCATCTCTGCCATCAACGCGATATCTTCTTTGTAACGATGGTAGAAATCGATGGCCTGATGGCTGGGATAATATTCGTCTTCACGCAGGGTAAAACGCTGCTCCAGCCCCAGCTTGACAGGCATGCGATGCGGGCCATGCGGGATCATATCCACGGTTGTCAGTCCCTTGCCGCCTGCCAGATACCCCCCTTCCGATTGGTTGGCAGCAAGGGCGCCGCCCCATAAGAATCCCGCAGGAAATGTCAGTTCAGACATGAAAATCCTCAATTAATTGGCGTTTACAGGTTTTGCGGCGTCAACCACCGCGTCTGGTGTTTTCGGGCTGGATTCCGCAACCGGGATATCCTCAAAGCCCAGCACCAGGGTCAAAACAAACGAGAGCACCACCGACAGCGCCATCACCGCACCGACCCAGACGATGCTCATCGGGTTATTGGGATCGAAAAACTGCACGCTGGTGAACAGGCCTGGCGAGGCCATCGAATGGCTGGCAAGACCGCCAATACCGGCCACCGCGCCGCAGATAAAGCCACTGATCAGGCTGGCGATCAGTGGGCGTTTTAGCCGCACCGCCACGCCATACAATGCCGGTTCTGAAATCCCGGCAACAATCGCTGAAGCTGCTGCCGCCAAAGCCGTCTGACGCAGTTCCGGGTTTTTGGTCTTGAACGCGACCGCAAGGGAGGAGCCACCGAGCGACAGGTTGGCGCCAATTTCTGAGGGCATCACCATGCCTTCTTTGCCGGTTTCCGCGATAGTCTGGATGATGGTGGGGGTGAACACACGGTGCATACCGGTCATCACCAGCAGGGGCCAGAGCGCCCCCATAATGGCCACTGACAGCCAGCCAAGATAACCGTGGATGGTGTACACCAGCGAGGAAATCCCGCTACCAATCCAGATACCCAGCGGGCCAATCAGTACGATGGCGATTGGTGCGGCAACCAACACAATCAACATCGGTTTCAGGAAGTTTTTGGTCACTGCCGGGGTGATACGATCGATGATGCGTTCAATGTGCGACAGGATCCATGTCATCACCAGAGCCGGAATCACGGTGTAGGTATATTTGACTGCCGTCACCGGGATATAAGCAAACTCCACCGCCTGGCCCTGTGCGGCTTTAGCCATCAGGTCGATAAAATTGGGATGCACCAGCACGCCAGCGATCGCAATCGCCAGCGACATATTGGTTTTAAATTTCAGCGCCGCAGAAGCCGCGACCATGATCGGCAGGAAGAAAAATGCGCCATCGCCGATGACGTTGAGGATCACCAACGTTGAGGAGCCTTCTGCGAACACGCCGGTCATATTGAGGATCATGGCGAGTAGTTTCACCATCGAACCACCAATAATGGCGGGGATCAGGGGTGACATGGTGCCGACCAGCGCATCAAGAATCCCGGCACCGATGCGTTTCAGGGTGATTTTGCGCCGTTCGGGTTGTGCGGCAGGTGCTGAACCCGGTGTTGCCAGCTTCAGCACTTCCTGAAACGCCTGTCCAACGTTGTTGCCGATAATCACCTGGCACTGGGTATCGGCGTGCACCACACCCATCACGCCGGGGATTGCTTTCAGCACGGCGTTATCCACCAGGCCCGTGTCCTTGACGACAAATCTCAGCCGGGTCATGCAATGCGTGACGGCTTCAATGTTTTCGGCACCACCCAGCGCCTGGACGATGGCGCGGGAGATCTCGGCATAATTCTTCGACATGGATTTTTCGTCTCTTATCAAAATAGGTCGCTTATCTGGCCGTTCGTGCATCAGCTGTAGGGCAGAGGCAACCAGATGTTCAGTTTCTCATCATGAGAAACCGGTTTCACAAAATAATGAAGTTGTATTTTTAACCTGACAAGACATTTGAAATTTGATTTAAAACATTGTGACGCTCATCACTTAATCGCTGTGACGGCAGGGCGGCAGTCAGGAGAAAAATTTCCTAATCTATGAGCATGTTAGGTAAACTGCGATTCGTCTTGATTGCGATGAGAAAACGATGACAACCATTCTCGAAGTGGCGAAAAAAGCCGGTGTGTCAAAAGCAACGGTATCCCGCGTGTTATCGGGGAATGGCTATGTGGGCGAGGAAAAACGCGAACGGGTACTGCGGGCGATCGCCGAGACGGATTACCGCCCCAACTTGCTGGCACGTAATCTGGCGGTGAAATCGACGCAAACCATCGGGCTGGTGATTACCAACACGCTCTACAGCGGCAGTTACTTTAGCGAGCTGATGGCCCACTCGGCGCGCCTGATGGAGCAACAGGGGCGACAGCTGATCCTCGCCGATGGCAAACACAGCGCAGCCGAAGAGCGTGCGGCGATTCAGTTTCTGCTGGATTTGCGTTGCGACGGCATCATCATTTACCCCCGTTTTCTCTCCATCGATGAGATGGACGACATCATCTCCCAACATAAACAACCGATTCTGGTGATTAACCGCCGTCTGCGGCAGCATCAGAGTTTCTGTATCTATTCCGATCAACACGCCAACAGCGCGCTGGCGGTCAACCAACTGATTGCGCTGGGCCATCGTGATATCGCCTTTATTACCGGATCACTGGATTCTCCTACCGGGCTGGAACGTCTTTCCGGCTATAAAGCGGCGCTGGCCGGGCATCAGATCGCGGTGCAGGATGCGCTGATTGTCGAGGGTAAGTGGCATGCGCAAAGTGGCATGGCGGCGGTGGCGTCCTTGCTGGCACGCGGGTGTCACTTCAGCGCCATTGTTGCCAGCAACGATGAGATGGCGATTGGCGCCATGAAACAACTCGCTGCCGCGAAGATTGCCGTGCCTGAACAGGTGTCGGTGGTGGGTTTTGATGATATCCCGCTGGCCCCGTTTACCATTCCTTCGCTGTCGAGTATGAAAATTCCGGTGACCGAAATGGTCCAGCAGACCATTGAACAACTGGTGTCGATGCTGGATGGTGGCAATATGGCGCAGAACAAAAATTTCACCGCGCGCCTGGTCATGCGCGAATCTATCGGGCCGGGGCCATATGGTTAACCATTACAAGGAAATCTCTTCTGTCAGGCTGGATTATCGCTGCCTCGAACCTGCTGACTGGCCATTTTTCAAGGCGTTAAATCAGGACCGTCACGTCATGCATTTTATTAGCGATTCACGCACGGATGAAGAAATCAGAATCCAGTCTTTCGAGAAACGTTTGCAACCCTGGCATAAAGGCAGTGAGCATTGGTTATGTCTTGTTATGCGTCAAAAGAATACAGATACACCGATAGGCGTCACCGGCTTTATCGAGCGTGATGAAGGCATTGCGGAAGTGGGTTTTATCCTCGCCGCCGAATTTCATGGTCAGGGTTTTGGCAGCGAATCGCTAAAAGATATTTCCCGTTTCGCATTTAATACCCTGGGGTATCGCAAATTAACCGCCACGGTGACTTCAGGAAATGAAGCTTCGCGCAGGACCTTGTTTAACGCTGGATTTCATCAGGAAGGCACGCTCAGGCAAAACTATTTCCTGCATGGTCGTTGGCAGGATGACTGGATTTTTGGCTTGTTAAGCGAAGAGTTCAGATATTAAGCGGTAAAACCTGCTGACTGCATTCCAACAGATCTCATCGACTGGCTCACCCGTAGCGGCGCGATTTATCGCGCAGATTTTTCTTTCAGCGTGCACGAAACCGCGCAATAAATTGCGCCGCGACGGTTCCTGCCAATCAGAGTAACTTGCATTTTGATAGTGACTGTGGAAATCTGAGCGCATTGCGAACCAACCTGAGCCAGCAAGATGAAAAACGAACCGCTTTGCCACGCCCCCTGTCCCATTGCCCGCAGCCTCGGACGCATTGGCGATAGCTGGAGCATGATTATTCTGCGTGATGCGTTAGCAGGTTTTACCCGCTTTGATGAATTTCAAAAGAATGCCGACATCGCCCCGAATATCCTTTCCCGACGCCTGAAGGAGCTGGTGGAGGATGGATTGCTGGAGAAGGTGTGCTACAGCAGCACCCCGCCGCGCTACGAATATCACCTCACCGAGATCGGACGTGATTTTCGTCCTGTCATTCTGGCGTTGGTGGAGTGGGGTAGCCGCCACTTCTCGCCGGAAGGTCGTCAGGTGCAATTGGTGGAAACCGCCACCCAACGTCCGGTGCAGGCGATTATGGTGGATAGCGAAACGCGTGAGCCGCTGACCGCGGATAAGTATTCGATCGTGCCCGGTCCGGTAGCCGCGCCAGTGATTCGCTATCGTCACGAATACATGCAGAAAAAACGTGCGGGTGAGCCAGCGCTGAAATTTGTCCCACCGGCGAAACAGGTGGATAAGCCATGAACAGGCGCAAAGTGATCCCGTTAGTGGCGGTTGCCGCCGTGGTGCTGGCTGCCGGTTATGGCCTGTGGTGGTGGCAGTCCGGCCGTTTTGTTGAATCGACCGATGATGCGTATGTCGGCGGCGATATCAGCACCATCTCCGCCAAAGTGGCGGGCTACGTGCAGGAAATCGCCGTGCAGGACAACATGCGGGTGAAAAAAGGTGATCTGTTGGTGCGGCTTGATGCGCGTGATTATCAGGCAGCACTGATGAAAGCCAGTGGAGAAGTCGAGGCTCAGCAGGCTGCGCTGGCGGATATCGCCGCCACGCGTGAGTTACAACTCGCCACCATCGCCGGTTCAGTAGCGGCAGTGAATGCCGCACAGGCGATGACGGAAAAAACCGCAGGCGACAACCGACGTTATGGGGCATTGGTGCAGACGGTTTCTGCGCAAACCCGCGACTACGCGCAGGCGGATTACCGTCAGGCGGTGGCGCAGGAGAGCAAAGCCCGCGCCGATAAAAGCGTTGCGGAGCGCCAGTTACAGGTGTTGGATGCGCGTGAGAAACAGACGCAAGCGGCGCTGGTACAGGCGCAGGCGGGTCTGGAAATGGCAAAACTCAATCTTGGCTATACCGAAATTCGTGCCCCTTTTGATGGGGTGATCGGTAATCGCCGCGCCTGGTCCGGGGCTTACGTCAGCAGCGGTACGCAATTGCTGTCGCTGGTGCCTGCACAGGGGTTGTGGGTAGATGCCAATTTTAAAGAGAACCAACTGGCGCATTTACAGGCCGGACAACAGGCGCAGATCGTCGCTGATGTGTTGCCGGGTCGTACCTTTACCGGCCATGTCGTCAGTCTGTCGCCTGCCACCGGTTCACGCTTTAGCATCCTGCCAGCGGAGAATGCCACCGGTAACTTCACCAAAATCGTGCAACGTGTCCCGGTGCGTATTGCGCTGGATGGCGAAGCGGCAAAGCTGGGGCTGTTGCGTCCGGGGCTGTCGGTTACGGTAACGGTTGATGAGAAACCTGCGCCATGAGCAGCCAGACGGCCTTGCCTGCTGCACCGGCATTAGAGATGCCGGTCAGCAAAAAAGTCATTGCCTTTGCCACCATGTGTCTCGGCATGTTTATTGCGCTGCTGGATATCCAGATTGTTTCGGCCTCATTGCGTGACATCGGTGGTGGTCTGTCGGCGGGGGATGACGAAACCGTCTGGGTGCAGACCAGCTATCTGATTGCCGAAATCATCATTATCCCGCTTTCCGGTTGGCTGGCGCGGGTCATGTCAACGCGTTGGTTGTTCGCCGCCTCGGCGGCCGGTTTCACCCTGATGAGCGTGTTGTGTGGTTGGGCGTGGAATATCCAGAGCATGATTGCGTTTCGCGCTTTGCAGGGGCTGGCTGGGGGTTCGATGATCCCGCTGGTGTTTACCACCGCCTTTGCCTTTTTCCAGGGTAAGCAACGGGTGATTGCCGCCGCCACGATTGGTGGGCTGGCATCGCTGGCCCCGACACTTGGCCCCACTGTCGGCGGGTGGATCACCGAGAATTTCAACTGGCACTGGTTGTTCTTCATCAATATCGTGCCGGGCATATACATCACGCTGGCGGTGCCTGCGCTGGTAAAAATCGATACGCCGGATACCTCGTTGTTGCGCGGCGCAGATTATCTCAGCATCGTCTTGCTGGCGGTATCGCTGGGCTGTCTTGAATATACGCTGGAAGAGGGGCCGCGCTGGGGATGGTTTGACGACAGCACCCTGACCATCACCGGCTGGCTGGCGCTGGTATGTGGCGTGATGTTTATCATCCGTACGCTGCGCCACGCGCAACCGGTGATGGATTTACGCGCGCTAAAAGATCGTACCTTTACCCTCGGTTGCTATTTTTCGTTTATGGCGGGGGTTGGCATTTTTGCCACCATCTATCTCACGCCTCTTTTTCTCGGCACGGTGCGGGGTTACAGCGCGCTGGAAATTGGTCTGGCGATCTTCTCTACCGGCCTGTTCCAGGTGCTGTCGATTCCACTGTACTCGTGGCTGGCTAATCGGGTGGATCTGCGCTGGCTGCTGGCGGCCGGGCTGATTGCTTTTGGCGTATCGATGTACAGTTTTGTGCCGATTACTCACGACTGGGGTGCAGATCAGCTGCTGCTGCCACAGGCATTTCGTGGTATGGCGCAGCAATTTGCCGTCGCACCGACAGTGACACTGACGCTGGGTAGCCTGCCACCGCCGCGTCTCAAACTGGCATCCGGGCTGTTTAACCTGATGCGTAATCTGGGTGGGGCCATCGGCATCGCCCTGTGCGGCACTATACTTAATGATCGCACCAACCTGCATTACAGCCGTCTCGCAGACCATCTCAACAGTGCCAGCCTGACGCTGGGCGAATTTATGCACACTTCCACCGCTGCGCTGATCCAGCAGGGTTTCAGCCCCGATGCTGCACAGACTGCCGCGCTGAAAAACCTTGCGGCAATGACGCTGCGTGAAGCCAAAACTCAGGCTTTTGCCGACGCGTTCTGGCTGATCATGATCGGATTCTTCATCGCCGCATTACTGGTGCCGTTTATGAAAGTGCCAAAAACCTAATCATCACAACTGGAGATCATATGGATATCTCATTAAAACGCATCGTCGTTACCGGCATGGGGATCGTCAGCCCACTGGGGTGCGGCGTGGAACATGTCTGGCGCGCCCTGGTGCAGGGGCAATCCGGGATCAGCCCGTTGCCCGAAGCCATCGTGCAGGATATCCCCTGCAAAATCGCCGGTCAGGTGCCCTCGGTAGAACAGGACCCGCAGCATGGCTTTGATCCGCTGGCGGTTATCCCGGCAAAGGAGCGCAAAAAAATGGACCGCTTTATTGAGTTTGCGCTGGTTGCTGCTCATGAGGCGCTCACCCAGGCTAACTGGTTTCCTCAGTTGGAAGCGTTGCGCGAGCGAACTGCGACCATCATTGCCACCGGCATCGGCGGCTTTAATGAAATCGCGGCGGCGGTAGAAACCACCCATAACCGTGGTCCACGTCGCCTGTCACCTTTTACCGTACCTTCCTTTCTTGCCAATCTGGCGGCGGGTCACGTCTCGATTGCCCACGGCTTTCGTGGGCCGATTGGTGCGCCGGTGACAGCCTGTGCTGCCGGTGCGCAGGCGATTGGCGATGCGGTACGCCTGATCCGCAGTGGAGAGGCGGATATCGCCTTGTGCGGCGGTAGCGAAGCGGCGATTCATCGTGTCAGCCTCGGCGGATTTGCCGCGGCGAAAGCGCTGTCCAGCGGATTTAACCAGCAGCCTGCCAGCGCCTCGCGACCTTTCGATCAACAGCGCGACGGTTTTGTCATGGGCGAGGGAGCGGGGTTGCTGGTGATTGAATCGCTGGAGCATGCCCAGGCGCGCGGCGCGACCCCGTTGGCGGAAGTGGTGGGATACGGCACCAGCGCCGATGCTTACCATCTCACCGCCGGGCCGGAAGATGGCAGCGGTGCGCGTCGGGCCATGCAAACCGCCATACGTCAGGCCGGGATTACTCCGTCGCAAATTCAACATATCAATGCACACGCCACCTCAACCCAGGTGGGCGATAAAGGGGAGCTGGCGGCGATCCGCGCGCTGTTTGCCGACAGCCCGGTGGCGATCACCTCAACCAAATCGGCCACCGGCCATTTGTTAGGTGCGGCAGGGGGTGTTGAAGCCATCTTCAGCATTCTGGCATTGCGTGACCAGTTGGCCCCACCGACACTGAACCTGCATCAACCCGATGTGGCGGCGGAGGGATTGGATTTGGTGGCGTTAACCGCGCGCCCGATGCCGATGGAATATGTGTTGTCGAATGGTTTTGGTTTTGGCGGCGTCAATGCTAGCCTGATTTTCCGCCGCTGGCAGGCGTAGCGGCGTCAGCAAAATAACGACAACATTATGCAGGAGTTTGGACATGCTGGGGATTATTCGTGTTTTGACCCACCCGGATCAGCACTTTGTTGAAGAACACGGGCGGTTAATTCACCAGGAGTATGGCATTGCAGCGGTCAGCCGGGCTATTCCCGATCAACCTAAAGGTATTTTTGACGATGCCAGCGAGGCGCTGGCAGTGCCCAAAATTGTGACGTTGGGCCAGCAACTGGAAGCGGAGGGCTGCAATGCGCTGTTTCTCAGCTGTGCCGCCGACCCGGGGCTGGCTGCGTTACGTGCGGCCGTGACGGTGCCGGTGATCAGCGCGGGCAGTGCAGCGGCCAGTATCGCCCGCATGTTAAAAAGACCGGTGGCGGTGATGGGGATCGGTGCCACCGCACCGGCACCGTTCCGCCAGTTGCTGGGTGAGTCAGTGCGTTATGCGCGGCCAGAAGGGATTCGCAACACCACCGATCTGCTGACGGCGGAAGGACGCGCCAGTGCCCTGGCCTGTGCCGAGGGTTTGTATCGCGAAGGGATTGAGGTGATTGCCTTCTCCTGCACCGGCTTCTCGACCATCGCGTTGGGCGATAGTATCCGCGAGCAATTGGGCGGCATCGCCGTTGATGCCGTCAGCGCGGCGGGGCTGTTTATCAGTCAGTTGGCCCCGCAGTAACACCCTTTGCGCGATAAATCGCGCCGCTACAGATCCCATTCAATCGTTGCGGCGCGATTTATCGCGCTTTTTTTATGCTTCCGACAATAAACAATTCCCTAATCCCTCCGATAACCCTCTCAGTAACCCTTACAAAAATGATAAACGCAGGAGTGGGAAACATGGGATTGGTATCGCGATTGCGAAACGTGCGCATAACCCGAAAACTGTCGGCAGGATTCGGTATTGTGCTGTTGCTGGTAGCGCTTGCTACCGGGCTGAGCGTACAGCGTTTCAACGAAATTCATAATATCTATCAAAAAACGAACCTGATTTATGACATCAATATTGAAGTGTTCCAGGCAAAAATTAACCGTCTGAAGTACCTTTATGGCGATGATCAGTCTGGCGCGGTGATGGCGAAATATGTCACCCATGCGCAGCAACTGACCGGGGAGGCCAAAAAACTCAACTGGTCAGACGATGCCGCACCGATTATCGACGAGATCGGCAGCCATCTCACCGATTTCCAACAACGTATCGGCGCGATGACGCAGGCCACCCAGCAACTGAATAGCCTGCGAGCCCAACTCGATAACATCAGCCAGCAGGACACCACCTCCCGTTATACCCAACTGATCCGCACCCCGGTAGCCACGCCGGAATTGACCAACCAGATTTACGACCAACTGTTTGCCATCAGCAATGTGCGGGAAGAGGCGCTGGCGCTGCGCTTCAACGTCAGCGAACCGTTGCGTAACGCGCTGGAAGCCCACTTCCGTAGCGCCGATCAGGGGATGAAAGCGTTACTGGCGCAACTGCCACCGGAACAGCAGGGGGGCTTTACCGCGCTATGGCAGGATACCGAACGCTTTAAAGACCTGAGCTTGCAAGCGGCTCAGGCTTATGCGCAACTGCGCAGCGCAGAAGACGGCGTAAAAGTGGCGGGTGATAAAAGCAGCGCGGCCATCAAGAAAGTCATCACCATTGTTAAAACACGCAACGATGAACTGGCTAACGGTTCTTCCACC
Source organism: Pantoea sp. X-Soil-OKNW-713 (assembly GCF_059730685.1). Classification (NCBI taxonomy): domain Bacteria; kingdom Pseudomonadati; phylum Pseudomonadota; class Gammaproteobacteria; order Enterobacterales; family Erwiniaceae; genus Pantoea; species Pantoea sp. X-Soil-OKNW-713. Next base: position 70,559 of record NZ_AP035996.1, read on the forward strand.
TTGTCGCTGTTGATTGGCGGGCTGGCGATCCTGTTGGGCGTGCTGGTGGCCTGGTACATCATCCGTCAAATTACCCAGCCGGTATTCCATAACCTCGAACTGGCGGAGCGCATTGCCAGCGGTGATCTCAGTTCGCAGTTTGCCACCGATCGTCGTGATGAGTTAGGCAAGCTGACCTCCGCGATGGGCAGAATGAATGAACGGCTGCGCAGCATGATTGGCGACGTGTTAAGTAGCGTTAACAGCGTGTCGCAGGCCGCCAGCGCGATCAATCAGGGTAACCTCGACCTGTCGTCACGCACGGAACAGCAGGCGGCGGCGGTGGTTGAGACTGCCGCCAGCATGGAGCAGTTGACCGCTACGGTGAAAAATAATGCCGAGAATGCGCGTCAGGCCAGCCAAATCGCCGCAGAAGCCACACGCAATGCCAATCAGGGCGGTGTCGCAGTACGCGATGTGGTCAGCACTATGGGTGAAATTTCTGATAGCTCGAAGAAAATTGCTGATATTACCGCGGTGATCAACAGCATCGCTTTCCAGACCAATATCCTTGCCCTGAACGCCGCTGTGGAAGCTGCGCGCGCGGGTGAGCAGGGGCGTGGTTTCGCCGTGGTGGCAAGTGAAGTGCGTAACCTGTCACAGCGCAGCTCGCAGGCAGCAAAAGATATTGAACAGCTGATCAGCGAGTCGGTCAGCCGTATCAGCAACGGTCATCAGCAGGTGGCGCGTGCCGGTGAAACTATGGATCAAATTCTCGGCAGCATTGCGCGCGTGAATGAGATCATGGAAGAAATTTCGGCAGCGTCGGATGAACAGAGCCGCGGTATTGAACAAATCGCCCGTGCCGTGGGTGAACTGGACACCACCACCCAGCAGAACGCCTCGCTGGTCAGCGCCTCGTCTGTCTCCGCAAATTCACTGGAAGAACAGGCACTGATGCTGGAACGGCTGGTGGCACAATTCCGTTTGCAAAGTACTGCAAGCTAACAAGCACTGGAACACCCTTCAGGAACAGCGCGATTTATCGCGCTGTTTTTTTTGGGAAAACCGCACGTTAAATCGTGCCGCGACCTATGGGGTCAGTGCTAATTTTCCCCATAATGGAAAAAAATTGCGCTGTCGTGTCTATTCAAGGGAAAAAGTCTGAAAAAGTACACGCGGTTTAACGCTTTTCCGATAAACTGCATGTCTTGTCGGTCTGATATTGCCCGTGAATGAATTACTACTCACCTGATGATAATCACCTGAAGCGTCGTTCGGTGCGCTTCGTTCGCCGCATGTTTTTGATGCGCCAGCTCGGCACGATCTTGTGTTTCTTCCCTATTCTTTCCGTGTTGATGGAAATGAATCGTAGCCTTGAGCTATGCGGGCTGTTGTTTACTAACGCATTTATCTGGCCGTGGATCGCGTATCGTCTGGCGTTGCACGCTGTAGATTCCACCGCCACCGAGCGGCGTAATTTGACACTGGACGCGGCCTTTGGCGGGGCCTGGGTCGCGCTGATGGGGCTCAGCCCCATGCCCTCGTTTATTATTATGGCGGTGCTGGCCTCGGATCGTTATGCGGCGGGAGGCAGTGCGCAACTGATTGCCGCGCTTCAGGCCTTCTTTTGTACCTTTACGATGGTCTGGCTGGTGGACGGCACTGGCTTCCGGCCCACCTTCAGCACGCAAACTGTCTGGCTGACGCTGCCGCTGGCAACGATTTATATGCTGGCGCTCAGCGTTGCGTCGTACAACCTCACCTGGCAGTTGCGCAAACGCAATCGCGAACTGGAACGTATCGCGCTGATGGATCCTGGGCTGGAAATCCCCAACCGGCGTCTGTTTGAACGGCGGCTGGAGAGTGAATTTCTCAGCACCCGTCGTGGTGACAGCAGCGCATATCTGTTGCTGATTGATGTCGATAATTTCAAAGCGGTTAACGACACCTGGGGCCATGAAGCGGGCGATTTTTTGCTGGCGGAGATCTCCGCGTTATTGCGCAACTATGTCGGCATCCAGGATATCCCCGCCCGCTTTGGCGGCGATGAGTTGGGGGTGATTGTCCATCATGCCAGTGATGAATCCGTGGTGCTGCTGGCGGAACGGTTGAAAGAGAAAATTGCGCAACTGCGTTTGCCGGCCTCGCCGGATTTCAGTTGTTCGGTGAGTATTGGCATCGCAGCAGCAGCCGGTGCGGAGTCACTTGGCTACTGGCTGCGTCATGCTGATGAAGCCCTGTATGAAGTGAAACGCGCCGGACGTAACGGGGTGCGGTTGTGGCAATCCGTACTGGCCGGCGCGGCCTGATGTTTATGCGAAGCGGGGTTCGCAGCTTACCGGAAAGTTAAGTGAGTTAGCGATATAACAGGCATCATGCGCCTGATGATGCAGTTCTCTTGCGCGCTCGGCATCTGCCGGGTTGCGCAAGGTGATGCGCGGTTTCAGGGTGATTTGCGTAAACCGACCGCGTACACCTTCCACCATAGTGCCTTCAGCGGCATCTTCGTAACTTTCCACGTTAATCCCGGCATCGGCGCACAGATGCAGATACCACAACTTATGACACGCAGACGCGGCGGCGAGCAACAGCTCTTCCGGGTTCCAGCGGCTGGCATCGCCACGAAACGCGGGATCGGCGCTGAGGGGGAGGGTGGGTTTGCCGTTTGCCAGTAACTCGGCATTGCGATCATAAGCGGTATAGCTGGCGGTGCCGTCACCGCGATTGCCGGTCCAGCGAACCGTCACCTGATAATGATGTTCCCGTGCTGCCATCGTGCTGCTCCTTTTATGAGGCGGGGCGATTTATCGCGCATTGTATAGATCTTCTGCAATCACCAGGGCGCAGACACCTGGGGCGTGCAACATAAAGTAGCATCAAAGATGCAATAAATCATGATTTATTATTAAGTTAGGGTGTTCAGCGGATATTCCAGAGCGCCGGAATAAATATATATAGCGCAGATTTAATTTGTACAAGAATTATAATCCTGTACAAATTAAATCGACTGATTGTATAAGATGGTGGGGAAATAGCCTGGTGTTTGCGGGTAATAAAACACCTCCCGACGTCGAACAGGCGATGGTCAGGATATGCGTTTCCGCAAAAATAGATTGAATATGGAATATCTGAGCGTTTGCTTTACTTGCGGCGACTGATTTTTCCTCCTTTTCGACCGGCTTCGATGGCACGCTCCGGGTCATTGCGGAAGTTTCCGCCACTCATCTGACCACCTTTGCGACCCGCTTCAGCCGCGCGTTGCTTATCTTCTGCAAAGTTACCTGAACCACCACGACGTTGCGTCATTGTTTATTCCTCTTCGATGTATTTGCCGATTAACAGAGCGCGCTTCTTCTCACATCAGGAAGCAAGAATAACTGTAGCGGTGATTTTAATTAAGGCAAACTAAGAATAATCCTAAGTTGGCATTTGGCCGTTTCTTTCATGTAAGAAATAAATAATTAATGTGATGCCTCTGGCTTATTTATATTCGTTAGGTTGCTATCTATTTTCATTGTGGCGAATAGGGCAGGTGCTGTTATATCCCATCCAGGAGTCGGTTATTTCATCAGTATTAATCCATCGATTCCGGTTGTTGGCAGGGCGGGAAGATGATCACGCAGCCAGCTCAGTAGCGTGTCGCGTGCGGCGCTAAACGGGGCGTTAGCCGGCCAGACAAAATAATAACCATCACCGGTTGCCACCGCCTGGGGAAAAGGTAGCGTCAGCAGTCCGTCGCGCAGCGCATTCAGACTCAGCAACAGATCCCCAACCGAAATACCGTGACCACTGATTGCGGCCATATTGCCTTGCTCCAGCGTGTCGAAGACTTTGCCCTGCCAAAGGTTCGCGCCCGGCGTCAGTCCGACGCCCCTTAACCAGCGCTGCCAGTCCCGCCGGTCAGCGGTGGGGTGAATCAGTTCGCAGCTTGCGAGATCCTGCTGTGCCTGCGGTTTCAGGGCGGGGGAGCAGACAGGAATCAGCCACTCTTTAAATAACAGGCGACTCTCGGTGCCGGGGCCAAAATCGCCATTACCCAACAAAATCGCGCAATCAAAAGGTTCGCGGCTGAAATCGACACTGTCGGTTGCCATCCAGACGCTGGAGATTGCCACTTCAGGTGTTGAGTTTTTCTCACGAAACGACTGCAACACATCCAGTAACCAGCGCATGGTCAGGGTCGAGGGGGCCTTCAGGCGCAGGTTTTTACTTTGTTGGCTAAAGGCGGCACAGGCGCGTTCGAGGCTGTCGAATCCTGATTGTAGTTGTGTCGCCAGTACGCGGCCTGCGGCGCTGACCTCCACTTTAGGTCCCCGACGAATAAACAGTTCGCAGCCAAACAACGTCTCCAGCGTGCGGATATGGCGACTGATAGCACCCGGTGTGACATGCAGCACCGTTGCCGCCTGACTAAAGGAGCCGTATTGGGCGGCGCAGGCAAAAGCCCGTAGCGCATAAAGGGGAGGAAGTGACATGGGTTTTGCCATATTGAGTAAAACTCACATTCAACGGCAGTTTAATGCGTTTTTCAACTGCATTGTGGCTGGCGATACTGACGGTCCGATTTCTCTGTTGATAACCACCATGAATCTGCCATTACTGTGTACTTACCTGTTTTCCATCTTCGTCTTATTAGCCACGCCGGGTCCGGTGGTGGCGCTGGTGACCGGCACCGCCGCCCGTCACGGTAGCCGACGCGCGTTTAACACGGTGCTAGGCACCCACGGTGCGTCGCTGGTGTTGATTGCGCTGGCAGTTTTGATGCTGGTTGGGTTGGTCACCATCAGTCAGCTGAGCTTGCGCATTGCCGCGTTGGTCGGGTGTCTTTATATCGGCTACGGTGCCTGGCGAGGCTTGAGGACGGCACCGGCACAGCATGTCGCGCCAATGCAGCAGGGCGGGATAGTGCAGGGTTTTCTGGTGGGTGTCTCGAATCCGAAAGATATCCTGTTTTTTGCTGCCTTGTTTCCCCAGTTCATTTCCGTTACGCCACACCTCAGCACCAGCCTGCTGCTGCTCTCGCTGCTGTGGATAGCCTTCGATTTCTGCGTCATGGCCTGCTATATCCTCGCGGTGCGACGCTGGGTCAATGGCGTTCAGCAGCAGCAATGGGCAATGGCTTCCCAATACCTGCTGCTGCTGATGGCGCTGGTGGGGGCGGGGTATAACCTGCGCGAACTGTTTTAAAGTTCGATCACCAGATTGCGCGACAAACTGCGTGAGCAGCACAATGCGATATATTGTTCCGGCGCAGATTTTTCTGCCGCGGATTGCACGGTATCGCGATGATCGATCTCGCCTTCAGTGACACGGGTCAGACAGGCTCCGCACATGCCCATCTCGCAGGAAAGCGGCACATCGACGCCGTTTTCCAGTAGCACCGTGGCGATGGTCTGTCCGGGTGCGACCGGCCATTGCTGCCCGGTAGAGGCGAGGGTGACGGTGAAACCTGCTTCACCCTGTGCAGCGACAGCCGTCAGCGGCTTAAAGGCTTCAGTGTGAATATGCTGCTCTTGCCAACCGTGACGGATGGCGGTGGCGCGGATATGGCTCATAAAACCCGCCGGGCCGCACAGATAAAGATGGGTATCTTCTGCCGGATCCAGCAACTCTGCTGGCGCATGACTGCGTGGGCTGCGGCCTTCGCTGCTGTGCCAGATTTCACAAAAACCATGTTGGAAGGGTTTGGATAGCTCGGGCAGAAACGCCTCGTCGCCACGTTGTTTCACATAATAATGCAGCACGAAGGGTACTCCCGCCGCTTCCAGCGCTTCTGCCATCGCATACAACGGCGTAATGCCAATACCGGCTGCCATCAGGATCACTTTTCCGGCGGGTTGCATGGGAAACAGATTGCGCGGCGGCGAGATGCGCAGGACCTGACCGGGGCGCAGCATCTCATGGACATAACGCGATCCACCGCGTGACTGCTGATCGCGCGCAATACAAATCTGATAATGACGGGTGTTGTCACTCTGTCCGGTAAGGGAATATTGGCGCACCAATCCCTCGCGCAGATGAACATCGATATGCGCGCCGGGTTGCCAGCACGGTAACGGCTGACCATTTTCCGCGACCAGGTTAACGGCGAGGTTGTGCCGTCCCTGGCGGAACATCCCGTCCACCACCACCTGTAATGTTGTGCTCATCGTTGCCTCCGTTACACCAGGAAAAATTCACCGAAGCCCATACGTTTCAGGCCACGACGATAGGCAATGGAACTGCGGTCGGCCGGGATATGGGCCTCGAGCGCCAGGTCGAGTGGCAGGCGCTCCGGCATCTGGGTTTCCACCATCAACCGATCTTCCTCAAACACCCGCTGGTTAAAGGCATGCACATCTTCTACCGGGATATGCAGATCAAAGTTGCGGGCGATGGGAGCAAACATCCGGGTTTTACGTGCCGAAACCGGTGATGCCGCGTTCATGATCACCAGTCGGGCCTCGCCAGGGAAATGAATGGTCAGCGTGGCGGTAAAGGGCAGGTGCATCTCAAAATGGCGCAGCCATTCAAATCCTTCCGGTGCCTGCTGGCCGCTGTCGGCGGCGAAATTACTGACCGAGCTCCAGTAATCCACCGCGAAACCGTAAGCGGTTTCAACCGGATTGTAGGGCGGTACTACCTGATTAGTGGCATCGGCGAAAGTCTCGGTGTGGACCCACGCGAAATGGGCGACGTCGAGAAAACCTTCCACCTGACGCCCGGCAAAACCATTCACATCAAAGCCTGGACAGTTAATTTGCTGGAATCCGGCATCGTCCCAGTGCGGCATTACCGGCAAAGGTGACGGGTTGTCAGCATCCGGTGCCATGCATACCCAAATCAGACCATAACGCTCCTCAACCTGATAGTTAATCAGATTCAGTTTGGCGGGGATGGGCTGGCCAGGACTGGAGGGGATACGGTTGCATTTGCCACCTTCACCAAACCGCAGGCCGTGATAAGGACAAACCACCCCCTCTTCGTCATGAAAACCGAGGGTCAAGGGGACGCCACGGTGTGGACACACATCGCGCGCCACCACGGCCTGGCCTTTGATGCGATAGACCACCAATTGCTCATCCAACAGCACCGCTTTGGTAGGGGCACCGGTAACGTCGCAGGAGCGGGCAACCGGGTGCCACTGGCGAGCCAGGCGCAACCAGTCATCGGGTTCAAATGTACAGTGGGCGGGTGGGGTGAGGGTATTCATAGCGATGTCCTGTCAGTAGCTCACAATAAACTCTTCATTTTTGTCTGGTCATTGTGAATAATCAGGCCTGTACAAATCCATCAGCATTAATTCAATTCTGTGTTGCAAAAAACTGTACAGGTGAGCCATGAGTCCATTTTCCCGATTTGCCGTTTATTTTGCTGAGGTGGCGCGTAGCGGCAGTTTGCGTAAGGCGGCGGAGAAGCTGCACGTCTCGGCATCCGCCATCAACCGGCAAATTTTGCAGGCTGAGGAGAGCTTCGGCACGGCATTGTTTGAACGCCTGCCCGACGGCTTGCGCATGACGACGGCTGGAGAACTGTTGTATGACGATGTGATGCGCTGGCAACGTGAGTTTCGCGTTACCCGCCAGCGTTTCGATGATATCCAGGGCCTGAAACGCGGCAATGTCAGTGCCGGGCTGGTGCAGTCATTGACCAAAGGCAAGGTGGCCGATGCGCTGGCGGATATTGCCCGCCAGCATCAATGGCTGCGGCTGGAGCTGACGGTAGACAACAGCCATGCCATCAGCCAGCGGATCCGCCAGTCGGAAATTGATTTTGGTTTGATTCTCGACCCGGCCGGGCAGAGTGGTCTGGATGTGCTGGCCTTTGCCGAGCTGGAGATGGGGGTGGTCCTGCCGCCGCAACACGCGCTGAGTGGCCGCAACGCGTTATCGCTGAGCGAGTTAAGTGGCGAACGACATATCATTCCCGGCGAGTCGCTGGTGGTGCACGAACGTGTCGCGGCGCTGTATCGCAAGCAGGGTATGGCACCGGATAACATCATCGCCTGCAATGATATCCGTCTGATCCGCAGTCTGGTGGCGCAGGGCACCGGCATCTGTGTCCTCAGTCTGCTGGATGTGATGAGTGAGGTGGAGGAGCAACAACTGTGTTTCGTACCGCTGAAAAATAGCGTGCTACGCCCGTTGACGCTGGCGCTGTGTACCGCACCCTCCCGTCAGTTGTCGCGTGCGGCACAGCAGGTGATTCAACGCATCACTGCGGTGATTGAGGAGATGATGCCGCAACAACATCGCTAAGTACTATTTGCCGGACGTCGGTGCGCTTAACGTGAAGCGATGACTCCAGTGAGGAATTATTGCGATGAAAGAGGCTTCAGCGTTAAACAATAGCTATGAGCGTTACCGCTACGTCTGTGCAGGTCAACGCGTCACAAAAGCAACCTGTCAGCCAATAAAACAGGGAATGCACCAGCAACAAGTACGTTACCTTACGGGGCTGGAATTACGTACGACCAATATGACTTCTCAGATGAACGAAGATCTGCGTGTCATTACGCTCAAAGGTGTGCGTATTTTGCACTGGCAGCGGGGCAAGCCTGAAGGTGTCGATATTTATCAACCACGCTTTTCTGTTGCCGATCGCAGTGAAAACATCCGGTTTGAGCTGGATGGAGAGGGGAATATAATCAGTCGGGAACACTATTATCCATTTGGTGGGACATCTCTTTGGGCAACAGCAAGACAAATAACGTCCCATTACAAAACCCTGCGCTATGCTGCTAAAGAACGCGATATTACCGGATTACTTTACAACCGCTACCGTTATTACGCTCCGTGGATGATGCGCTGGATTAACACCGACCCGGCAGGAGGGGTGGACGGAATTAATCTTTTCAGGATGGTGAAGAATAACCCGGTTACCTTCACTGATGAGGATGGGCGAATTACCGTTAACAAAGAGGAGATGATGGGTGCGGGCTTTGCGATTTATGCCTTAGCGGGTGCAGCATGGGTGTCAGGTTCCGAACTCGAAAATTTTGAATTCTGTTCTGCGATTCTGGGCAGTGTGGTAGTAGGGCTTTCCTTCGTGCTGGATAGTGTATTCAAATACTCGCAACAGCAGGACGAGAAGAAGAAAAAAACAGAAGAATTGAACAATGAAATTAACGCATTGGGGAAATTAGCGGAGGGGTATCTTGGTGAGTTTCATCCTATTGAAACTGAAGACTACAGGATGCGTGATATCACTGTAGTGGGTAAAAATGATAATCAGTATCCTGCGATTACGTACACTCTCCGTGATGAAAAGAGGAAATTATATTTTTCTTCACACGGAGAAGTTTCAGGGAAAGGACAACCTGTAATTAATGGGATGAACTATAGCCCTGATGATTTTTATGAGTATTTAAAAAGATTCCACCAAAATTTCGATGCTGACTACGATACGCTTGTAGTAACTTGTTGCAATACACCTGATGGCGCGAAGAAATTTGGCGAGGAATTGCGGGATATCACAGGGAAAAACATTATCACTTACTCAGGATTATATTCTTCTGTAAATAAATACAAAAATTCAATCATGGAGAAGGCCAGCACCAGGCTTTCAGCAGGGCAATCCCCTTCCCTGGTAACGAGGTACTTGAGAGATGAAGAAAGTAAAGGAATACTGATTTACAGAAGAATGAATGGTGACAGAAGTAAATTTCTTCGTTTTGAATCTAATGTCAAAGAGCTTAGTCGGCATTAATAAATGGCGATGGGTTAAATAAAACAGAAAACGTATTTATTATATATCAGGGTAAAAGTAATTTATTACCCTGATTATAATGACTAAATATCCTTGGCTTTTTTGGGGAACTTTTTACGTAATTTTTGCAGTTTGGCCGGGATATTCATCATACAAAAGGCGTTTTCCTGGCCCTCTTTCTCCCAGAAATTCTGATGGTAATCTTCTGCCGGATACCATTCGCTTAGTGGTTCCAACTGCGTCACCAACGGCAGGCCCAATTCCTCTGCTGCACGCGTGATGCCCCGCTCAGCGGCGAGGCGTTGTGCTGCCGAGGTTGGGAACAGCGCGGAACGGTAACGGGAACGTTCGACGCCATCTTTGATATTGGGCTGAGTGGCATCGTGAGTGGCGAAGTGAATATCCAGCAGGTCGTCGTAGCTGACGGTATCAGCATCGAAAACGATGCGGACCGCTTCGGCATGACCGGTGGTGTCGCTGTACACCTGGTCATAAGTGGGCGCGACGACATGGCCGCCGATATAGCCACTTTCTACCGAAATCACGCCATCAATGGATTGGAAAATCGCTTCAGTACACCAGAAGCAGCCACCGGCAAAAATTGCGCTTTCTTGTTTCACACTTACACCCTGATCCTGAGATAAATGGTTTACCCGTAGCGGCGCGATTTATCGCGCCGCTACGATCAAATCGCTTCGTATTCGCCCGTACCATCCGGCCACGGCGTCAGCAGATCAAACCCGGTTTCCGTCACCGCCACGGTGTGTTCCCACTGGGCCGACAGAGAACGATCCTTGGTTACCACCGTCCAGCCATCGGACAACACGCTGGTGCCCGCTTTACCGGCATTGATCATCGGTTCGATGGTGAAAATCATGCCTGCTTCCAGCGCCAGACCGGTGCCCGGCGTACCGTAATGCAGAATTTGCGGTTCACCATGATAGATTTCACCCACACCATGACCGCAATATTCACGCACCACCGAGAAACCGGCTTTTTCCGCCACCTGCTGAATCGCGGCACCAATATCCCCCAGGGTGGCACCCGGTTTAACTACGCGAATCCCGGCCACCATCGACTGATAAGTGATCTCCACCAGACGTTTGGCTCGTACCGATGGCGTGCCGACGAAATACATCCGGCTGGTATCGCCGTACCAGCCGTCTTTAATGATTGCCACATCGATATTGACGATATCGCCGTCTTTGAGTTTTTTCTCACCGGGAATGCCGTGGCACACCACATGGTTGATTGAGGTGCAGACGGTGCGGGTATAGCCGTGATAGCCGATATTGGCGGGAATGACCTTTAGTTCATTGACGATGAAATCGTGACAGATGCGATCCAATTCGTCGGTGGTCACTCCCGGTTTCACGTAAGGCGTGATCATCGCCAGCACTTTGGCGGCGTCGTGGCCTGCTGCACGCGCCAGTTCGATTTCCTGCGCGGAGTGCAGTTTGATGTTGTTCATTGCGCAATTCCCTGCGTAGTGGGTAAAGAGGTGTTGAGCAGCTGCGCCAGATCGGAGCCGCCATCAATTTCCACGCGCATCAACAGGCGTGTTAACTCCTGATGACTAAGCTGCGGGTAAAGCTCGGCCAGCATGCCGATTTTCATCCAGTGTTCCGCCTGCGCGTTAATTGAGCGACTTAACGCCGTACTCGCCACGCGCAGGTTCTCATGCATCAGATCGGAGATTTTTACGATTCCCATCACCTAAGCCCTATATGAAACGTATATGTTTTATATAAATCTTACGTTAAGTCAGGAAATCTTAAAAGAAAAATTTTAGCGAAGCGTTAAATCTACGATTGGAAATCGCACGGCAGTAAAGTCAATGCATTGTTTCAGCCTGGCATTTTCCATTATTTAAACCATTATTGAGATGACAATGTAACACTCACCTTGGGGGGAACATGATCGAAAATAACCTGATGTATCAGCATTTAAAAGAGTTACTTCTTGAGCCTGAATTATGGCTGCGACTAATCACCGTGTTAGTTGGTACGGTTGTTATATATATTGTGATTAGATCTATCCTGCGTTTTGTTACACATCGCATAACTCGTTATGTTGAGGGGCGAAATTCACGAGTCATGGGTGTAGTTGGTGAGATACTTCACAACACCAGTCGCATACTTCTATTTATCTTTTCATTTTTAATAGCATTGAAAATGGTGGAATTACCTGACTCATGGCGCGATGCGGTGGCACATGGATGGTTTTTGGCGTTAATTTTTCAGTTCTCACTATGGATAGATAGTGGCATTCGTTTATGGTTACAGCGGTTACTGCATGACCCATTAAATGTTCGTAACCCGGTTACGACAGTCATTATTGGTATTCTAATAAGAGTGATGTTATGGGTCGTCACTTTCCTGGCCATCCTGTCTAATATGGGGATCGATATTACGGCATTGGTTGCCAGCCTTGGCGTCGGCGGTATTGCGATTGCACTGGCTATTCAAACCGTTCTGAGTGATGTTTTTGCTTCATTAGCTATCGGTTTTGATAAGCCATTTGAGCACGGCGATTTCATTATCTTTGGCAACATTGCGGGTACAATTGAGCATATCGGCCTAAAGACCACGCGATTAAGAAGTTTAAGTGGAGAACAAATAATCTGTTCAAATACTATATTACTACAGCAGACGATTCATAATTACAAGCGGATGCAACAACGACGTATAGTTTTTAAATTTGGTATCAGTTATGAAACGCCTGCCAAAAAAGTTAGCCAGGTTGGTGAGTTGGTGAAGGAGATTATTTCAGGTAACCCGGATACTCGTTTTGATCGAGCACACTTCTTTGCTTTTGAGGACTCAAAACTCACCTTTGAAGTGGTCTATTTAGTGTTGACTTCAGATTATAATAAATATATGGATATACAACAGGATATTAACTTAAAAATAATGGCTGCGCTTGAAGAGCGTGATATTCGCTTTGCCTTTCCCGTTCGACGGATTGAGTTCGTTGATAAGGGTGTTCCGAATTCATTTGTGAGCGAGAGGGGAAGCGCTGAAGACGAAAAATGCGTTAATGACACTCAAGCCAGAATATGAAAATGGGACCTGGAGGTTTAATTTGTAGCGATGTATTTTTTTTACATCGCTACTCTTCGCGGAGTCTGATTTTATTACCCGCCAACAGTGTGTCACCATTTTATACCTACTCCGGTATCAAAAATGTTTTCATTTAATGTCTCGCGAGTGCCACTCACAATATTATGATGATAACTCATTTTTAGTGATGACCAGGATGTGAGTGTATAACGTAAGCCAATCTCAGAGTCCAGCGAATAGATAGCATGCCCCCCCAGAGAGTGACCCAGTTCCCCTGTGCTGTATAGCGTGAAGTCATTGTCATTAAGATATCGTTCATAGTCCCAACGTAAGGTAGCCGCAGTATGAGTATCAGTCTCACCATCGCGATAATTATATCGAAAACCTCCGCCCAATACGGAGAGGGAAAATGCACCGAACTCATTGTCCCAAAGTTGATACCCAGGTCCGGTGCCGATTAGAATCTGACGTGTAAGGTCTGCTATCCAGTCACGTTTATAACTGGCACGAACCTGCCAGAAATATTGCTCATGGAACATATAATCGACAGCATGTCGCAGGCTGTAATTATCCGTATCGACCTCACTTTCCTCTTTATGGCGCAAGAAGGAGGCATCTGTAACATGGCGCCATTTCCCTTTTCTGGCTTTAGTATTTAATGTCAGATCATAGTTCTCGCTATCGGTATTGGATCTTATGAGATTGATACCGGCATCGATATTTCCTGTGATATCCCATTGATCGGATCGGGTCTTCGCCTGCATAAATGCAGCGATACGACTGACCGAAACCTTCTCATCATATTCAGGAGCGACAACATGAACATACCCAGGCGTGGAAGGATAGATGTGGATGGTATGTTTTTCACCCGTTTGTTCATTTTGCAGCAAAATTTCCTTTTCACTGAGCAAGGTGCTGACAGATTTCCATTCCAGCGAAATTTCACCGGCATAGTCAGTCTTGATTTTCAGCTTACCTTTGCTCAGTGTTACGAGAGAACCTGTCAGCCGATCACCATTGGTTAACCAAACGGTATCAGCATATGTGTGGAAAGGAGTGAGCAGACATGGCATGAGCAGGAGGCCGTATGGTGACTTCAATGTGATAAACACCTTATAAGCCTCTTTTTTGCATTGTCGTGTCATGCATTAAAGCAAAAATTAGAAATAAATCTAAAATTTCCGACGATAAGGCACGGATTTTGGAGTGACCACACAATTGCGCAGTTTCCATGCCAGCCAGTCGTCGAGTTCTTCCTCTCGTAAAGGGTGGGAGTAAAAATATCCCTGTGCCTGGTCGCAACCAAACTCTTTTAGCGCTTCGAGTGTTTCCTCATTTTCCACCCCTTCAGCCAGCACCATATAATCCAGTTCCTTCAGCATGGAGATGATACTTTTGGTGATGATGCGTGAAGCGGTATCGGTGGACAGGCCATTAATGATTGAGCGATCCAGCTTGATGACATCCAGCGGCATGCGGCGCAGATAGCTGATGTTGCTGTACCCGGTGCCGAAGTCATCCAGTGAGATGCCAAAGCCCCGAAGTTTCAGCATTTCCAGGCCATCAATGGCAGCCGGGCTTTCGATAATTCGTTCGGTTTCGAGGCATTCAATACCGAGCAACGAGGTTGGCAAGCGGGCGTCAATCATCAGCTTTTCGAGCCAGTCGGCAAAGCCCTTTTTGCTAAAGTCACGGACGCTGACATTCACGGTAATCGGGAGCTGAATCGCACTATGCTTGAGGCGTTTCAGACGATCTATCGCATGAGTGACTACCCATACCGTCAGTTCTTCTATTAACGTGGTCGGCTCCGCGAGGGGAATGAATTCTGCGGGTGCCAATTCTCCCCTGATGGGATGCGCCCAGCGGATCAGCGCTTCAAGACCGAGCGGTTCACCGCTTTGCAGGCAAATTTTCGGCTGATAAACCAGGTACAGCTCGCGGTCATGTTTGAGCGCCGAGGCCAGATCATTCACCAGGGTGAAATCTTCTGTCCGGCGTTCATCGGACGCCAGGCTGAAGCTCATAGCGGGGACACCACGGCAGATGGCTTCATGCAGGGCGCTGACGGCACGCCGCAGAATCTCATGTGCGGAAAGTCGCGAGGGGATAAAGTCCGTCTCTCCGGTGTGGGTGGTCAGATCAACCGACAAACCTTCTCCCATATCGGCACTGATACCCTCAAGCCTTGCGGCAACCCAGGTGGCGCTTAACCGACTGTCTTGTTTGGTTAATACCGCAAAGCGCCCTGTCGCAATGGTATACAGCAACGCATCATTGCCGGGACGCAGGCGTAAGGGCAGCAGCGTAGCCACATCTTTAAGCAGCCCCTCAACCGGAGCCATCCCCAGAGAACGTGCCAGCTCATAGGCTCTGGGCATATCAATACAGTCGATCAACACCAGGCGGCGTGGCGTGTTATCACCGGAAGACGCGAGAGATTGAAGATCGCGTATCAGGCGTTGGCGGTTAGGCAGACCCGTCACCGGGTCGGTGTAACCCACCGCATGCCATGCTTCAAGAAATGACATCACCAGTTCAGCCAGTAACTTAAGGGTATTCACCTGGTCCGGGCTGAAGGGATGGGATTGGCGGTCAACCACGCACAGACTGCCAAGTACCATACCTTCCCGATTTGTTAGCGGCACCCCGGCATAGAAACGAACAAAAGGTTCACCCACGACAAAGGGATTGTTTGCGAAACGGGGATCCTGCCAGGTGTCATGGACGACCATGGCACCCTCACCGTCAACCACATACTGGCACATCGAATCAACCCTGGCGGTTTTCCCCACCAAAAAGTTGTGCGCGACTTTTATATATTGGTGGTCATCGTCCATCACCGAGATAAAACTACTCGGGATACCCAAGGTTTTACTGACCAGACTGGTAAATTTTCTCAGTACATCATCCCGGCTTTCATCCGGGTCCCGAAGTACCTGCAATGCGAGACGCTGGCATCCATCTCCACTACTGTCGTTTATGTACATCATTCCTCCGCCCTGACCCTGATTCAGATGCGAAAATTAAAATGAAAACGAATTATGTAAACCTGGTTAGCCGTTTATTCCGACAATGACAGGTCGTTTTTAAGTTGATTATCATAGGCTTGTCGCCAGATTTTGTCATTCTTATTTGTCTTAATGCATTCTTTGCGTCTGCGAGACGGCAATCGAGAGTCATTGAAAAGAAAAACCCGCACGGAGCGGGTTAAAATGCTGCACATTTAATTCAGGAAAATTCTCGTACGCAGCACGTTGCTGTGTGTGTGCTTTGCGTTGCTATAATAGCAACGAGCGTGGCGGTGTACAGAAAATGATCGGCGAATTAAATTGACCGTGATGATTAGATTTTTAATCCCAGGGAATTATTCTGCCAGGAAGAAGTTTTCCAGATATAAAAAAGCACAATTAATTAATCAGATGGCAGCAAATATATTTTATGGGTTTGTATTTATGATGATAATCACCGTGAGTAACATGTTGAAAAGAATAATAAGAAATGGTGAGCCATTTTTTTCAAAGTGTCGTGCTATTTCCCGCAGCATCTCGTTCAAAAATTTTATTTTTAATCAGTCGGTCAATCAGCCAGCTTAATGCACGTCCGGGCTGTTTCTTGCGCGACCATAGCAGGTCCACGCCGACAACCCAATCGGTATGCGGGTATTCCTGCTGACGCAATTCCGTCAGCACACCTTGTTCCAGCTCACGCTGCACAAAAATGCGTGGCAGGGAAGCCCAGCCCAGTCCGGCAAGCGCGGCATCAATCATGGCGTTGTAACTCTCCACCCGCCAGGTCATCGGGCTGCCGAGATATTCTGTGGTGGAGATGGTTTTCTGCTGCTCACCGAAGGTGATATGTCGCCAGCGATGGAGATCGGCAAATGACACCGGCAGACGTTGTGCTAACGGATGTTGTGAGCTGACCACATGCACCATGATCAGTTTGCCTAACTGCGCGAACTCAATGGCATCGCTGTCTACCGGGCGAGACATTGAGATACCGACATCCACCTCATTTCGTCTCACCATCGCCTCCACGTCACCCTGAAAGGGTTCACGCACATGGATATCCACTTCCGGGAAATGCATAGCAAATTCGTATAGTACGGCGGCAACGGTGGTGTAGGGGACTTCAATCGCCAGGCTAACGTGTGCCTCGGTTTGGATATTGAAGGCACTGACCCGCTGCTCCAGCGCGTTGCATTGCTCCAGAATGGTTTTGACATATTCCCGCAGAGTCTGGCCTTGCGGGGTAAGGCTGATTTGGCGTGGGGTGCGCACAAACAGGTTGAGGTTAAATTCGTCCTCAAGGTTGCTCATCGCCATATTCACCGAGGATTGTGAACGCTTCATCAACCGTGCGGCAGCGGAAAATGATCCTGAGCGGGCAACCTGCTCAAAGGTCATAAGTTGATCCAATGAATACTTCACCTGACACCCCACCTTTCAGTTTTATTGAAAGCAGCTAATTATTGGTTGCCATTTTTAATTACATATAGTTGGGCGGTCAATCATTCAATGGTTCATTTTCAGGGGGTTGTATGGAAAGCGTGTTAAACAGCGGGCAGGCGGAAAATCCGCTCACCCTCCGACGTATTCTGTCGCTTGGATTCCAGCATGTGTTGGTGATGTATGCCGGCACCGTAACGGTTCCGCTGATACTGGCATCAGCGCTGAAACTGTCAGGCAGTGAGACTATCGTGCTGATCAATGCCTGTTTACTGACCTCGGGATTAGCCACCCTTTTACAGTCGTGGGGAATAGGGCGTTTTGGGGCGCGTTTGCCGTTGATTCAGGGCTGTTCTTTCGTGGTGCTGGGGCCGATGTTGATGGTCGGGCATGAGTTTGGTCTGACCTCAGTATTTGGTGCGGCGATTGCCTGCGGATTATTCACCCTGCTGGTTGCCCCGATTTTCAGCCAACTGGTGCGTTTTTTTCCGCCGGTGGTGATTGGCTGTGTGATTACGTTAATCGGTATCTCGCTGATGCCCGCCGCCGCGATCTGGCTGGGTGGTGGCAACCCGGATGCGCCTGATTTTGCCAGCGTAGATAAACTATTGTTGGGGGCTGGAACCTTAATCATTACGCTGATTTTCTACTGTGCGACCCGTGGCGTGCTGCGTAACTTCAGTATTCTTTTCGGCTTGTTTTGCGGTTCGGCACTGGCATACCTGGCAGGAATGACGGATTTCTCTGCGGTCACCACTGCTGGTTGGGTGGGTTTTAGCCTGCCATTTGCCTTTGGCATGCCGGAGTTTCATATCGCACCCATTGTGGTGATGTGTCTCTCCATGCTGATTGTGATGACCGAAACTACCGGCAACGTGCTGTTGATCGACAAACTGATCGGCCAGCCCACCACTTCCCGCCGCCTGGCGGATGCCATTCGGGCCGATGGACTCTCCACCATGCTCGGCGGCTGCCTGAACAGCTTTCCGTACAATGCGTTTTCGCAGAATGCCGGTTTGATAATGTTGACGAAAGTGACCAGCCGACTGGTGCTGATTGCTGCGGGGGCGATTCTGGTGGGCTTAGGCGTGTTCCCGAAATTAGGCGCGATCATTGCCGCCATTCCCAGTCCGGTGTTGGGTGGCGTCGGTATTCTGATGTTTGGTATGACCATCAGCGCGGGTATTCAGGAGCTGAAAAATACCGATTTCAATAATGAAAAGAACATCCTGATTATCTCTGTCTCGGTTGCCGTGGGGATTGTTCCGATGGCCTTTCCGGCAATTTTCCATGTCCTGCCGCCCTCCTTAAAACTGATTTTTGACAGCGGTATCTTCCTGGGCGGTTTCACCGCCGTGGTATTGAACGCCATCCTGAATGGTTATGGAGCACGCACATGATTGATGACCAGGATCTTCACTTTCTGCGTTTATCGAATGAGGTCGGCAGGCGCGCCATCGCATTAGGCAAACATCCGTTTGGCGCAGTGCTGGTGGCACCGGACAATCAAACCGTTTTGCTGACGCAATGCAATATCGACACGGTGAACCATGCGGAATCGACCCTGGCGCGCATCGCCGCCAGCAACTTCCCGGCGGAATATTTGTGGCAATGCACGCTTTATACCGCCGTTGAACCCTGCTGCATGTGCGCCGGAACCATTTACTGGGCCAATATCGGTCGGGTGGTATTTGGTATGAGTGAAACGCGTTTACTGGAATGCACCGGCAGCCATGAGGAAAACCCAACCATGAGCCTGTCGGCAGCAGCGGTTTTTGCGCATGGGCAGAAACCTATCCGTTTAATCGGCCCGGTGGCTGCGTTGGATGAGGAAACCTTTGCGCTGCAACAGTCGTTCTGGCAGAAACGTTAAGTAAACCGTAGCGGCGCGATTTATCGCGCGGATTTGTCCGGCAACGCGCACAGAATTGCGCGATAAATCGCGCCGCTACGCCAACGTCGTTGATCCCCATCAAACTTCTGACTATCCAATCATTACTCTCAGGCTAACGATCTGCTCCGCTGCTTGATTGATGGAACCGTCCCCTGACGCCAGACTGAATCCAGTTGAAGCAATCATTGAGATTCGCGAATTCAGGAGGTTAGTCATGTCATCAGGACAGCATTCGCCGCGCGTCTGGAATACGCGGCGCATCGAAAAACAGCGGAGACTGGCAGAAGTGAAGGTGGCAGGGAAAGTGCTACCGAGCGATCAAATGGCAGAGATGCTTGAACGGTTGATCTCCTCGGGTGACCGGGTGGTGCTGGAAGGCAACAACCAGAAACAAGCCGATTTTCTCTCGCGCATGTTGGCGCAGGTCAATCCCGCCAAAGTTAATAATCTGCATATGATCATGCCGAGCGTCGGGCGCAGCGAGCACCTCGATATCTTCGAAAAAGGCATCGCCCGTAAACTCGATTTCTCCTTTGCCGGTACGCAGAGCCTGCGTATCTCGCAACTGCTGGAGGATAACGTCCTCGAAATCGGTGCTATCCATACCTATATCGAGTTGTATTCGCGCCTGTATGTCGATCTGGCACCGAACGTGGCGCTGATCGCCGGTTATAAAGCCGACCGAAAAGGCAACCTGTACACCGGGCCGAGTACCGAAGACACCCCGGCGCTGGTGGAAGCGGCTGCCTTCCATGATGGTATCGTGATCGCCCAGGTCAATGAACTGGTGGATGACGAGTGCGATCTGCCGCGTGTCGATATTCCCGGTTCCTGGATTGATTTTGTGGTGGTGGCGGATAAACCGTTCTTTATTGAACCGCTGTTTACCCGCGACCCGCGCCTGATTAAACAGGAACATATCCTGATGGCGATGCTCGCCATCAAAGGCATCTACGCCGAACATCAGGTGCAATCACTTAACCACGGTATCGGTTTTAACACCGCGGCGATTGAATTGCTGCTGCCGACTTACGGTGAGCAACTCGGCCTGAAAGGCAAAATCTGCAAGCACTGGACCCTTAACCCGCATCCGACCCTGATCCCGGCCATCGAAAGTGGCTGGGTGGAGAGTGTGCACTGCTTCGGTGGTGAACTGGGGATGGAAGAGTACATCCGCGCGCGCCCCGATATTTTCTTTACCGGTGCCGACGGCTCAATGCGTTCAAACCGCGCGATGTGTCAACTTGCCGGTCAATACGCGGTGGACATGTTCATCGGTTCGACCTTGCAGGTTGACGGCCTCGGCAACTCCTCCACCGTCACCCGTGGTCGTCTGGCGGGCTTTGGTGGCGCGCCAAATATGGGCCATGACCCACACGGACGCCGTCATGCCACTCCCGCCTGGCTGGCAATGATCAACGAGCCAGATCCGTTGCAACGTGGGCGCAAGCTGGTGGTACAGATGGTGGAAACCTTCCAGGCGGGCGTCAAACCGACCTTTGTGGAAACCCTCGATGCCGTTGAGGTGGCGAAAAGCGCCGGTATGCCGTTGGCCCCGGTAATGATCTACGGCGACGATGTGACCCACGTTCTGACCGAAGAAGGTATTGCCTACCTCTATCGGGCGACCAGCCTGGAAGAACGTCGGGCGATGGTGGCTGCGGTGGCGGGTATCACCGATATCGGTCTGGGTGTGGATGCTAAACGCGTGGCTGAATTACGTCGCAGCGGCAAAGTGGTGTTCCCGGAAGATATCGGCATTCGTCGTTCAGATGCCACCCGTTCACTGCTGGCTGCCGGTAGCGTCGCTGACCTGGTCGAGTGGTCAGACGGCCTCTACAACCCGCCCGCTAAATTTCGGAGCTGGTAATGAAACGACTCTCACCCACACCGGTTGAACATCATCTGCATCACCTGGCGCAGATGGCGAGCGCGAGTCTGATCGAAGAAGTGAACCTCACGCCCAAACCTGGGCTGGTGGATTGCCGTGGCAGTGGGGCGCATCACGACCTCACGCTGGCGCTGATGGAGCGCTCTGCGCGTAGCCTGACGCCTACCTTCTACGCACTGGCACAACAAAGCTGGCAACGACCGGCGGATATTGCGCTGCGGGAAACCATCGGACAACTGGGACGTGAAGGTGAGAGGCAAATGATGGCCGCCACTGCCGGGGTTAACACCCATCGCGGTGCTATCTGGGCGCTTGGCTTGCTGGTTAGCGCTGTCGCGATGCTGGCGGGGACTGGCGACAGCCAACGCGTCTGCGAGGTTGCCGCCCAGCTTGCCCGATTGCCGGATCGCGCGGCCCCGAAAACCTTCAGCAAAGGGTTACGGGTGGTACATCGTTTTCGTGTACCGGGTGCGCGTGAAGAGGCGCAGCAAGGCTTTCCCCATATTACCCGGCTGGCGCTGCCGCAACTCCATGCCAGTCGCCGTGCCGGAGCCGATGAAACGGCAGCACGCATTGATGCGCTGATGGCCATCCTGACCTCGCTAACCGACACCTGCGTACTGCACCGGGCGGGTTTACCGGCACTGCGTGCCATGCAGGAGGGTGCGCGCCAGGTACTGGCGGCCGGGGGCTATGCCGGGGCGGCAGGGCGCAAGGCGCTGGAAAAATTGGATAACGCGATGTTGAGGTTCAATGCCTCGCCGGGTGGGGCCGCCGATTTACTGGCCGCCACGCTGTTTCTTGACCGCATCACCGGTGCTCAGGCAGCAACATTTAATGATTAAGAGGTAGCTATGGAACACATAACGTTGTCATACCCGTCCAGCCGCACGCTCAGCGGCAAGGCGCTGGCGGGCGTGGTGGGATCGGGGGATATGGAGGTGCTGTTCACGGCGGATGATAGCCACGTTCTGAACATCGCTATCACCACGTCAGTCAATAACAGTCACGCGCGTTGGGAAGCATTGTTCAATCGCCTGGCGCAGCTCACCGACTTGCCTGCGGGCCAACTGGTTATTCATGACTTCGGTGCGACACCGGGTGTGGCGCGTATCCGCATTGAACAGGTGTTTGAGGAGGTCGCTCATGCGTAACGACAGCAGCTTTATTGAGTTACGGGCGCGGCAACGGGCGCTGGCGCTACTGGATGCTGGTAGCGCACGCGAATTGCTCGACCCGTTCGCCGGTGTGATGTCGCCCTGGTTGCCACAGCAGGGCATCGTGCCGCAGGCCGATGACGGCATGGTGGTGATGAAAGGCAGCCGCCACGGCAAACCGACGGTGGTGGTGGCGATTGAAGGCACCTTCCAGGGCGGCAGTATGGGTGAAGTGTCCGGGGCCAAAATGGCCGCCGCGCTGGAGCTGGCGGCGGAGGACAACCGTAACGGTATCCCGACGCAGGCCATTCTTTGTCTGGAAACCGGTGGGGTGCGGCTACAGGAAGCCAACCTCGGTCTGGCGGCAATTGCCGATATTCACGCGGCGATTGTGGATCTGCGCCGGTATACCCCGGTCATCGGCATTGTCGCCGGTACGGTCGGGTGCTTTGGCGGGATGTCGATTGCGGCGGCGTTATGTAGCTATCTGATTGTCACCCGTGAAGCGCGTCTGGGCCTGAATGGTCCACAGGTCATTGAACAGGAAGCCGGGATAGCAGAGTACGACTCCCGCGATCGTCCCTTTATCTGGAGCATGACCGGCGGCGAAATCCGTTATCAAAGCGGGCTGGTCGATGCGCTGGTTGGCGATGGCGTGAATGCGGTGCAAACCGCCGTCGATGCCGCCATCGCTCAGGGCGTTCCGGCGCAGCATCGTAGCGAAAACTACGCCTTTTACCTTGATCGCCTGACGCGTTTCGACACCCAACAGCAGGCCAGTACGGCTGTGATTCATCAGGTCTTTGCCCCGGAGGTGAAAAAATGAGCACAAATAACAGCCGTGGTGAACGCTGGTTTAACCAACTGACCGGCGGTGCAGAGCGGATTCAGGGGTTGTGTCCATCGGTGCTGGCCGCTGACGCCGACGGTGTCCGTTACATTGCGGTCGTCCCGGATGCACATAACCGCTATCCGCGCGCTGCCAAAGGTGAGGTGGGGTTACTGGAAGGCTGGACGCTGGCGAAAGTGGTACAGGAAACCCTCGCGGCCGATGCCGACAGCGCCATCAAACGTCCGATTGTGGCGGTGATTGATGTGCCGAGCCAGGCCTACGGTCGTCGCGAAGAGGCATTTGGTATCCACCAGGCATTGGCGGGTGCAGCAGGGGCGTATGCCCAGGCACGTCTGGCAGGTCACCCGGTGATCGGCTTGATTGTCGGTAAGGCGATGTCCGGGGCGTTTCTGGCGCACGGTTATCAGGCCAATCGCCTGATCGCCTTCAATGACGCGGGCGTACTGGTGCATGCCATGGGTAAAGAATCCGCCGCACGTATTACGCTGCGCACCGTGGAAGCGCTGGAAAAACTGGCGGCCACCGTACCGCCGATGGCGTATGACATCAGCAATTACGCCACCCTGGGTTTGCTGTCCTCGCTGCTGAATATCGCCGACCCCGATGCGCCTGGTGCGTCTGATGTACAACGCGTTCGCGATACCTTAGCGGCGGCGATCGAGGATGCCCGCAAGGATCCACGTCGTGGTTCCGGTGAAGTCGCTGTCAATCGACAGGCTTCGGCTGATGTCCGCGCGCGTATGCGCGCCAGTTGGTAGTTAAACATAAAAAACAATAAACCTGCCGGATAGCGACAGGGCCGGGTGTGTTGGTACACCCGGCTAACTGTAGCGTCTGTTAAATAAACACCATCGCGTCAGTATTCACTCTTCTAATAACAGGTGATTTATGACTTACGTGATTCTTCATGCCCTCGCACCCATTTTTGTCATTATGTTGCTGGGTTTCTGGGCTGGCAAAGCCGGGATGGTCGATAACAAGAACGTCTCGCTACTGAATATTTTTGTTATGGATTTTGCTTTACCCGCCGCGTTGTTCAGCGCCACGGTGCAAACGCCGTGGAGCGGTATCGTGGCGCAGATGCCACTGATTGCCGTGTTGACTCTGGCGATGTGGATTGCCTATGCAGCGCTGTATTTCATCGCCACTGGCGTATTCAAAAAGTCGCCACAGGACGCCGCGGTACTCACGTTGACGGTGGCACTGCCGAACTATGCCGCGCTGGGGCTGCCGATTCTCGGCAGCGTGGTGGGTGAAGGTTCCGCGACTTCCTTGTCGGTTGCCGTGTCCATCGCCTGCGGTTCGGTGCTAATGACGCCGTTTTGTCTGCTGATCCTCGAACGGGAAAAAGCGCGTGCGGCGGGTGAAACTCAACGCTCCACCCTGGCAATGTTGCCGGTGCTGATGTGGCGTTCGGTGAAAAAACCTATCGTCTGGGGACCGTTACTCGGGGTGGTGCTGTCGGCGTTTGGCGTGAAGATGCCGGATCTGTTGCTGGCCTCGATTAAACCGCTCGGACTGGCGGCCACCGCGGCGGCGTTGTTCCTGACCGGGGTGATCCTCTCGGCGCGCAAACTGAAAATCAACAGCATGGTGATCAGCTCCACCGTCACCAAGTTATTGATTCAACCGGCGCTGGCCTGGGGTATCGTACTGGTGTTTGGTTTACATGGCACCGTGGCGATCACCGCGATTCTGATGATCGCGCTCTCCGCCGGTTTCTTTGGTGTGGTATTCGGTAACCGTTTTGGCGTGCAGTCGCCGGATGCGGAAGCGGTGTTGCTGTTAAGTTCACTGCTGTCGATCCTCTCGCTGCCGCTGTTTATCTCCTTAACCGCAGGAATCTGATGATGAACATCACCGCACGTCCCCATGACTTACTCTGGCTGCGCCATGATACGGCGCTGCTCGGGGTGACAGACCCCTGGGTAGCTGAGCTGTGGCATTGTCAGCAACCGGTGGTGGTGCGACGTGATGTGATGAAACAGGGATTGATTCCGGTTGGCGTGCGTGGTCAGGCACGCCATCAACGGGCGGCAGGATGGGTGGCCCCGACTGAAGTGGTTCGGGTAGTGTCACCGGAAATGCTGGTGGTGCCGAGGCAGTTAAACCACCATCCAACGGTGCAGGCGTTGGTGGTATTGCGTCAGCATCACTGGCCGTGGGAGTGGGGCGTGACCGGCAGCACCGGATTTGCACTGGCTACCGGCCTGCCGGTGCTGCATCAGGACAGCGATCTGGATTTGCTGATCCGCGCGCCAAAGCCGTTGCGTCCCGCTGATGTGGTCCACTGGCAACAGGTATTGTCGATGCTACCCTGTCGCGCCGACAGCCAAATCGAGACACCGCAGGGCGGTTTTGCCTTGAATGAGTGGTTGCGCAGTGGGCGCGTGCTGCTAAAAACCGCAACCGGACCGCGTTTAACGGACAACCCCTGGGCAGAGGAGACGCCATGAAAACCTTGTTTACATTCCCCGGCCAGGGCGCTCAGCGACCGGGGATGCTCAGTGACCTGCCGCGTGATGACACCTGGCAACAGGCACAGCAGGTATTAGGTGATGAACTGTCGCGGCTGGATAGCCATGAGGCGTTACAGCATACCCGTGCGGTACAACTGGCGCTCCTGATTGCCGGAGTCTCCGCTGCCCGCAGATTGATGGCACAGGGTGTGCAACCGGATATGGTCTGTGGCTTGTCGATTGGCGCGTATCCGGCGGCGGTGATTGCCGGTGCGCTGGACTTCGCCGATGCGTTACGGCTGGTGGCGCGGCGCGGTGATCTGATGGAAGGCGCCTGGCCGCACGGTTATGGCCTCACCGCCATCAACGGCTTGCCGCTGCAACAGGTGGAGCCGCTGGTGGATAACCAGCACAGTTTTATCGCCAACATTAACTCAGAAGCGCAGATCGTGATTGCGGGAAGCGAGGCGGCGATGCAAGCCGTCGGTGATAAAGCCCGCGCGCAGGGGGCAAACTGTGTACGACGGTTGGCGGTCAGCGTGCCATCCCACTGCGCGTTATTAAATGAACCGGCGCGGATACTGGTGCAGCAGATGCAACAGCTGTCGCTGCAACGGCCACGTTGTGCTTACCTCAGCGGTAACAGCGCCAGGGTGTTGTGGCAACCGGAGCGCATTGCTGATGATCTGGCGATGAATATGGCGCGCCAGGTACGCTGGCATGAGGCGATGGTGGCCGCAGAAGAACGTGAGGTGCGGCTGGTGATTGAGATGCCGCCAGGTGGGGTGCTGACCGGACTGACGCGCAGTACACAGCCGCAGGGCGAGTGTCTGGCGCTGGAACGCAGCAGCGTGGAACTGGTGCAACATCTCTACGCCCGGGGCTGAGCCTTATCCTGTAAACTCAGCGCGTACATCCGGCCCTCCGCAACTAACGCCAGCAGATTGGGGTCATGTTCGCGATTGCGGGCGAAGACGATGGCGATCTGCTGACGCATCTGATAGGGCTCGGCCAGCTTGCGGAACTGCAAATCGTGTTCGTATTGTTTACGCATGCGGCCCGGTACCAGTGAATATCCCATACCGGCCTGCACCAGACTGAGCATCGAAAAGATGTCATTGACGCGGGTGACGATATTGGGTTCAAACCCCGCGACATGGCACGCTTCCTGAAAGCCAGTGAAGGTAGCGAATCCTTCATCGAGCGAGACGAAAGGTTTGTCACTGTACGCGCGTAGATCGACATCTTCTGTGGCATTGCGGGGTTCAGCGCCGGGCACCGCCAGATAGATGTCGTCCTGAAACAATCCGACCTGCTCAAACACCTTTTGATCGATTTCCGTTTCCGTCACCGAGATGATGATGGCGTCCAGTTGATTATTTTGCAGCATCCCCGTCAGTACCTGATTCGAACCCATCGTCAGGTTTAACTCCAGCTCCGGTCGGCGCAGTTTCATATTCATAATCAGACGCGGCACGGTTTCCAGCGACAGTGAATACAAAGTGCCGATGCGCAGATGTCCCAGCCCGATGCCTGCGGTGCGGCGCGTCTCCTCCAGCCCCTGACTCAGGGTTTGCAACGCTTCACGGCTGTACTCCAGCAGTGTCCAGGCGGCGGGCAGCGCCACCAGATTGCGTCCCTTATGGGTAAACAACGGGCAACGCAGACTCTCCTCCAGCGTATGCAGCGCGCGGTGCACGCTGACAGTGCTGATACCGAGGGTTTCTGCGGTGCGCGCCAGATTTTCGCTTTCCATGTAAGTGCAGAAAATGAAAAGTTTGCGCACCGTCAGATCATTGTCGAAATTGAGTTTCATGGATAAAGACTTAAAAATGAAGACGATGGTTATCATACACCTTTCATTTTAATCATGCGGCGCTGATGCACCCGTGATTCCGCCAGGGCGGTGATCAGCATGATAAGGGTGGTCAACCAACCGGCCTGTTCCAGCGTCAGGACCGGCATTAGCGCCACGGCCAGACACAGCGCCAGTGCGCCAAGAATATGGGTAATGGGGATAGCACCGTACACCACGCGTTTGTAGATGGCGCTACCCACCAGGAAAATGACCGACCCGGCGCTAATCACCGCGCCATGCAACAGCGTTACATGATGTTCCGGGCCTTCCTGGATGAGGTCATTCCCTACCGCCATCACGATAATGCCACCCACCAAAATGACGTGAATATAGTGAAAACGTGCGCCCATGCGACCGGGATCAGGAGAATGGGTGATGGCTTGCGTTGCCTGCTCGCCGGAGGTGCCAAAGTAAAGCCACCACACCGCCAGCGCTGAAAGAAAAGTGGCGCACATGGCTGAGAGCACCGGGAAGGTCCATGCCTCGCTCTCCGCCAGGCTGCCACCGGTGGCCAGCAGGGTTTCCCCTAACGCGACGATGACGAACAGTTGGCAACGCTCGGTAAGATGAGCGCCTTCAATAGTCCAGTCGCGTGTGGCGGATCGTCCCATCCCGGGAAAGGCAAAACCGGTCATTGGCGAGAGATATTCACACAGCACCGCTAAGGCCCAGAGGGCGGTGCGTAAACCGCCGCTGCTCAGTGCACCGGCACACCAGATCAGCGCTGAGATCACCAGCCATACCAGCATCCGGCGGTAATTCGCTGTCAGGGCATGCTGCGGGCCAAGGATACAGACAATCCATGCGGTACGCCCCACCTGAATGATGATGTAAGCGATAACGAAGAACCATACCCGCTCACCGAATGCTTCAGGTAGCGCGGCGGCCATCACCAGCGCGGCCGCCATCACGCCAAATAGCAACGCCCGGATCTGTGGCGTGTCGGGACTGAACCAGTTGGTTACCCAGCAGGTGTACTGCCAACCAAGCCAGACCGCAAACCACAGAATCAGGGTTTGCAACATCCCACTGGCGCTAAGGTCATGTAGCAGGGTATGGCTGAGTTGCGTTACGGCAAAAACATAAACCAGATCGAAAAACAGTTCTTCCCAGGTGACGCGGGCATGGTGCCCATCGCGCTGGCGCAATAGCGCATTCAGGCCAATTTTATCAGTCATTCATCAACCTCCGGTTAAAAGAACGCCGCCAACCACGAAGATAAAAGAAGAAACGCAGGATATAACTGGAACTATCTCAACTCAAAAAACAATAATCTACTAATGATTATCTCGCTAATTTTACCCTTGTTAATATTCACTTCACACACTATAGCTGTTGCCGTAGATTAGCTTTTGGTTTCGGGATGAAACCACCTCTTAAAGGAACTCAGCGGTCGCGTGACGTGGGTAATTAAAACGCCTTTTCTCGCGATGAAAAAAGGACGCCAATAAAATTAATAACGTGTCAATATGAAAATATTTTTCTACTCATCACTTTCATACTTTCTGGTTGTTCAGCAGGTCAATACTCCAAATGTTCCGATATGGAGAAAGCATTACATTCTCCCTCGTTCAGGGAGTCACAACGTTTGAACTTGAAAGTATCATCATAGAAAACGCCAGCAGAAGCGGTGATTATGAGAAAGGAATCAAACAATTTAATCAACTGCTGTCGGCTATTCCTCCTTTCGATAAATCAATCGGGGGATCGAACCTGGCCGTCTCGACCTACGGTAATCTTTTTAAACTTTACGATGGTAAGGCGAAGAAAAATAGCCGCCCGGTTGATGTCTACAAAGAGTATGTCAATATTATTGACTCGCGAGGGAATTTTCTGTTTGTGAATGATATGGCGACGCTGGATATTCCCGCCTATCAGGCAATGATGAAGAACGGTGATACCAGCGCGAAAACCATTAATGATTATGCGGTATCGTTGAATACCATGCCAGATGCCAAAGCGAACGATTATCGTCCGTTGCTGGATTTTATGGCGAATAACAAAGACTACGCAAAATCATACCAGCAGTTACAACAACAATATACGCTGCTGCAAGCCTCGCAAAGTAAAGCGGAGGCGGCTTATCCTTTCGGTGGACAAAGTGATTATAACGATACTCAGGCCAATCGTTATAAGCTGATTGCTGACGTGATGAACGAAAAAGGTTTCACCGGATTAGGTAAGACCTCAGCGGATATCGCAGGCAGATATGTTGCACAGTCACAATATATGGCCGCGCTGGACGCCAGCAATGCGCAAGCGCAAATCGATAACCAACGGATTGAAGCCGAGAATGAGGCTAAAAATCAGAAATTGGTGTCTTCACTGGTCGGGGCGGCAACCGGCATTGCTGTCGCCGCATCAACCGGTCAGGATGTGATGCAGGCCACGGGTGTGCAACTTAATAACGTGGCGATTGCGACCTCTGATGATCCTGAGCAGATGCAGTCAATACAGACGGCGTTAACCAGTGCTGCCGGAGGTCAAAGTTCCGGGCGTCAATGTACTTTTGCGACTGCATCGAAATTTAAAAGTTGCTGCAAATCAGGGGGTGGAAAAGTGCGGATCTCACCGGGACCGGATGGCGAGACGACTTATACCTGCGTGACGGGTCGGTTGCATGAAACCTGCAACTACATTGGGGAGCGCATTGTCGGGCAGTGCGGCATGGAGGATCGGTAACACGCAGTGGCTCGCAGTCAGAGGATGAGCCGCAGGCTTTGTCGCCTGCGGCTAAATAGGTATATGAACCGTGCGAAGATTAGCGATCTATCGAAAAATCAGGAGGAACGATAAACTCAGGAATATAATCCTCTCGATCCAGCAGGCTGAGGCCATAGTATTCATACACTGGCTCACCTTTGTCGGTATTTCCCAGCCAAATTCGGACCAGTAATCCACCTTCCACTATTTTTTGCTTTCCATCAGGGCCCCATGAGGGAACGGAAATCTCTACGGTTTTATCACCAACTTTTGCACCCAGTGACTCTAAAACCATCTTGTCAATTTCTATCACTTCTACATGTTTCTCTTTCGAGATACAACGGAGAGGGGAGGTGCTTAATGAATTTGGATTGAAATCATATAACACATCGGCTTTATTGATATTTTTTACTACCCATTCATTATAGAATGTGAGTTCACCGAGGGTAATAATGCTTTTCTCATCAACACTTCCGTTAGCAGAAATAGGATCGGGTTTCCTTATAATAATAGATTCAGCAGTGAGATCAACGTTCGATTCCAGCTTTTTTAAGCCATCCTGGCGTATATATGTTGGATATTTCCCCTGTGCAATCTCATTGGCGGTTGCTGTTCTTATTTCGACCGGGCGCTCTGGTTTTTTATAGATTAATACATCGTCCTTGAATCTGCCTGTGACAATCTGGCTGTCACCGGGAAAGATCAGTGTGGTTTTGGGTTCGCTTACGCTATCAGGGATGGATAGTGCAGCAGTGGATGCTGACGCGTTGAGGGTAATGCCAGGCATGATATTCCTTTGGTTTCGTGGGTTGAAAATGAATCAAACTATTTACCTAATTTTTTAATTAAATAATGTGGGGATTTAATGTTTAATTTTTATCGATGTTAATATAAGTGGAGGGATTGAAAAACAGGGTGAAATTAATTTCAATATTATACCCTGTTTCCCTCATGGAAATTTCATGAGGTAAGGTTTTCCTTTTAAATCAGACTACGACGGCTTTGGTTGTTTTGATCGGCATTGCTGACCGGCGGCCACGGACATTATCGCCGTGACCGCCGATGCTCATCAGGCAATGCGCGGTTGCAATTGGTAGATCCATGCCGTGATCCGTTGACCTTCGACGGTGGTCACATCCACCTCGACCCGGTCATAACCCTCTTCAAACTCATCCAGCATCGGCCAGTGAGGTTCCAGGTTATTGGATAAAAACAGATAACCGTCTACGCGAGGGCCGTTTTTATCCAGCACAATGCCGGGAAAATCCGCTGCTGCTCCCCAGCCGCGTTCATAAAAAGTCCCTGTCACATGCCCGGCCAGCCATTCTCCGCCGATATTTTCTAAAATATGCGCGTTGGAACGACCCGGACACAGCGTGCCGTAGACAAATAAACGTTTCATTTTCCCTCGTAAAATCAGACAAAAGAAGCACTTTAACCCTGAACATCCGGCCTGTCATCCTGAGTGATAAGTGAGATCTATCGCATTGAAAACTAATAACGTCTGGCTGATGTCAGGTTGGAGACGAATAATCAAATCATGACTATTTATCGTGTAAGAGTCGGGTTTCATAACCCGTCGGCCCTCACTTTCAGGCAACTTGATGAAATTCTCGAGCCACAACGTTTCTGGCGAACCGAGCCGGAGCGTGGCCAGTTTCGTTATTTCACCGAATATGAATACCAATCAGACGTACGGGATCTGTGTTCAGTGTGCTCGCTGGCATACTCACAAGCGTGTCGGGTAAGAAAGTGCCCGCTGATACTGGTAGAAGTGCTATCGTAGCGGCGCGATTTATCGCGCTCAACACACCTGAAACAGCGCGATAAATCGCGCCGCTACACCAGATTTAATCTTTCTCTTTTTCGTCATCAGCGGGGATCAACGGTTCATCAATTTCGCTCTGCTGGCCGGACTTAAGTAACTGAAGATCGAGGATCACATAAGTCATGGTGCTGATAAACAAGGAGATCACGCTACCAATTACGCCGCTGGTGGTAAAAGTGAAAAAGTTATACATCACCACCCAGGTCACGCTGATAAATAACGCCAGTGAGATGGTGATCGTTGGCTGAGAATAATGTGTGGTGCGCGCGCCCATCACATTGATTTGATGGCTCAGGTTGCAGGCGGTGTACTTTTCCAGCAACAGAATGCCGCGTTCCCAGTTACGTACCCGGCGTGCACTGCTACGGGTAAAAAACAGGAACAGCAGAGAAAGGAAAAACCCGGAAAAGGCGATCAATACCGGCACTGCTTCCAGCGCATAAGCAATGCTTTTATGGCTGGAGCTGTTGGCGGTGAGATCTAAGGTCAGCGACGCACCCAGTCCCGCATAGAGGAACACAAACAGCACGAGGAATAAGGCGCTGCGTTTCCAGTCCAGTTCTGCCTCGGTGTTTACCTGCTGGCGAGCAACCTGAAGTGCCTGATGCAGTTGTTTCGCCTGGGAAGATTCTGTTTCGATGCTCTCAACTTTCTCGCCAAATAAGCTCTGGATAAAGGGCTGGTCAGCCTGATCAATGATAATGCGCATAGAATTCCGTATGGACTAACGAGGATGAAGGCAAGTGTATCGTAAATCAGCGTCGCAAGTCTGGAATGCTGTCGGTCTGTCATTTTGCCGCCCGTCACGCAAATCCCACTGGTCTATTTTTCGTACACTTTATCTTCGCGGCCACCACTGGCCGCGTCATTAACGACGGAGGAATTCCTATGCCTTATGTTGATGGATTTGTTGTGCCGGTCCCGCTGGATAAAAAAGAGGCCTATCTGGCAATGGCGGCTAAGGCCGCGCCTTTGTTTAAGGAATTCGGCGCGACCCGTATTGTTGAATGCTGGGCGGATGATGTACCAGACGGCAAACTCACCGACTTCCGTATGGCGGTCAAAGCTGAAGAGGAAGAAACGGTGGTGTTTAGCTGGATTGAATATCCTTCCAAAGAGGTACGTGATGCCGCTAATGAAAAACTGATGGCCGATCCGCGCATGAAAGAGATGGGCGAGACGATGCCGTTTGATGGCAAACGCATGATTTACGGTGGTTTCTCACCCATTCTTGATGAATGAGCGGGTTGATGGCTGTGCGGCGTGCCGCCAGCCACCTCACTCACAAGCTAATCAGTTTTTTCACGCCGGGAATTTGTAACAACAGCAACGAAATCATCATCGATACCACCACAGTCAGGCAAATCACCATGATCTTATCGGCCAGCGAACGGATGGAAATCGACCAGGCGAGGATGTTGAACACCAGATAATGCAGGATATAAACCCCGGTCATGGTTTTACCGAGGGTGGCGAACAGCGCGGGCACCTTTTTCCAGTGCGCAGGCACCGTTATCCCGTTGACGCTAATCGCCATCAGAATCACCAGGAAATAGACCTGAGAGCCGGTCAGAACGAAATCATTGCCGGTAGTGATAAAGCGCGCGATAAAATAATAACGTTCATAAAGCCAGGTAAACAGATACACCACAGGCAGTAATAACAAACTGAGCCGTACCACCCGTATCGATTGCAGCAGTTGTACCACGCCTGGCAACGCCATCAGACGACCAGATAAGTAATACAACACCCAGGTCCAGATACGATATTGCGGTAACAGCGAGAAAGCGCGTGTATTCGGGTAGAGCACGGCCAAAATGTCATACAGGAAAGCGGCCAACAGCAGCACAAAAATAATCGACGCCATTTTGCCAGGGAAAAGAAGCAGGCGGTCAATCACCGGTTGCGAGACATAAATCAAAATCAGGGAAATCACAAACCACGGTTGAATCAGATAGCCTTTATTTTGCACCCCGGCAAACCAGAAAAAACTAAACCAAAAGAGAAAGATCAGCAAAATGCGCCGGATCTTCTCTAGCTGCCAGTTCGGACTGTGCTTTTGTCCGGCATCGAGATAGCCGCTCAACAAAAAGTAGAGCGGCGTGGCGATGGTGGAGATAAAACTCAGGATATTCAGCGCGAGGCTGTAATTATAGTTGTAGCGGTCGTAGCTCTGATACATCGTGAAAAAGGAGACCGCCGTCATACATGCCAGGGTTTTCAGCAAATTCAACCCGATATTATTCATCGGCAGCATCCCTGGCATGGAAACAACGATACAGCACCGGCAACACCAGCAGCGTCAGCACTGTTGCAAAACCCAGCCCGAAAATGATCACGACTGCCATGCTCTGGAAAAATACATCGCGCAACAGCGGCAGCAGACCCAGCACGGTGGTGAACGCGGTCAGCAAAATGGGGCGTAAACGCGATGTGGCGGCATCGAGAATCGCCTCCTGCAACGCTTTTTGCTGTCGGAACTGACGCGTCTCCTCCAGTAACACGATGCCGTTGCGGATCAGCATGCCGGACAAACTCAGCAAACCAATCAACGCCATAAAACCAAACGGAATGCCGGTGAGTAAAAAGCCGCAGGTGACGCCAATCAAAGCCAGTGGCACAGTGATCCATATCGCCACCGCATCTCGCAAAGAATTGAACATCAGAATGGTGATGATAAACATCACGAGAAACCCGATTGGCAGCGAGCTTAGCAGGCCGCTTTGGGCTTCGCGTGAACTTTCCAGCTCTCCGCCCCATTCCAGCCGATAGCCGGGAGGCAGTTGGAGTTGTTCAATTTGCGGCTGGACGCGCGCCACCACCTGGGCCGCGGTTAATCCTTGCGCCGGGTCGGGATCGGTTTGTACCGTCAATACCCGCATCCGGTCACGTCGCATAATCAGCGGATCTTCCCACTCCAGGCGGAAATCAGAAATCACGTTACTGAGCGGGACAAAATGTTGCAGTGAGGCGCTCCAGAGCTGGATGTTGGCGATATGATCAATATTCTGCCGCTCCTCTGGTGCCGGGAAGAGCATGATCGGAATCAGCCGTGATCCATCCCGGAAAATCCCCACCGCATCGCCACTGAAATTCATGCGCAGCGCCTGGTCAATGTCGCGCTTGTCGATACCCAGTTCCTGACCGCGTAACGCTGAGTATTGCGGTCGGATCACCTTGCTACGCTCCTGCCAGTCATTGCGCACCGGGAAGGTGGTGCCATCTGCCTGGAAAATACCATCAATCTGGCTGCCGATACGGCGCAGCACATCCGGGTCGGGACCGATGACACGCAACGCAATGGCACTGTCACTGGCGCTGCCGAACTGAATGCGTTTGATACGCTCATTCACCTGCGGATATTGCTGCTGAATGTAATGTTCGGTGGCTAAGGCAATCCGCTCCAGTTGGCGGCCATCTTTGACCCGCACCATAATCTGAGCGTAATTGCTGTACTGCCGGGTTGCGTCATAGGTCAGGGTAAAGCGCATCGCACCCTGACCGATGGTGGTGACGGTGGCATCAACGCCTGGCTCCTGATTAATAAAACGCTCGATTTCAGCCGCCGTCGCGGCGGTAAAATTGATATCCGTGCCATAGGGCAACCAGAGGTCGGTGAAAAAAATCGGCGTGTTGGAGGAGGGGAAAAAGTTTTGTTTTACAAAGGTGAAACCATAAAGAGAGGCAGCGAGGCAGGCCACCATCACGGTGATGGTCAGCCAGCGTAGCCGAATTAAGCTCGCCAGCGTGCTGCGATAAATGCGGAACACCACACCCTGATAGGGAGATTGATCATCCTGTGGTGGTAACTGCAATTCTTTACGGCGCGCTTCACTCCATTTAATAAACACCGGTGTCAGCGTCAGCGCCGTGATCCAACTGAGCAGCAGAGAAATCAACAGCACCTGGAACAGCGATTTACAGTACTCCCCGGTTGAGTCTTGTGACAGGCCGATCGGTGCAAACGCAATGATGGCAATCACCGTGGCTCCCAACAGTGGCAGTGCCGTGCGCTTGACCATCTGCGCGGTGGCCTGTTGTAACGGTTTACCGCGTTGTTGGTCGATCTTGATGCCTTCCACCACCACAATGGCGTTATCCACCAACATACTGAGGGAGATAATCAGCGCCCCCAGCGAGATGCGCTGGAGTTCCAGTCCAAACAGGTACATCACCAGCAGCGTGCCCAACACGTTAAAGGTAAGCGAGGCAGCGATGACAATACCGCTGCGCAGTCCCATAAAAATCAGCAGCGTACCGACTACAATCGCCAGCGCCATCAGGAAGTTAAGGATAAAGCCATCCACCGACTGCTTCACTTCATGTGCCTGGTCATAAAACACTTTCAGCGAGATGCCAGCGGGTTTGTCCTGTTGATAATCCTGAAGCTTTTGTGTCAGCGCATCGCCCACGTTAATCACGTTAACGCCGGGGGCGAAAGAGACACCAATCGCCAGCGCATCATGACCGTCGGCATGGTAGAGGTTGTCCGGCGTGTCGGTGACATCGTGTGACAGGGTGGCGATGTCATGCAGATGGAGCGTTTGCGTGGTGCCGGGACGGGATATCGGCAGGTTGGCTAAATCCTCCAGAGACTGAAACTCCCCGGTGGGGTTGAAACGGATCGATTCTCCCTCAAGACGGATACTCCCGGCGTTAGACACCACATTGCTGCGGCTGAGTAAGTCGGCCACGCGCGCGGGCGTGATGCCGTAGCTGCTCATTTTGGTGCTGGAGAGGGCGATGCGAATTTGTTCCTGTTGCACCCCGGCGACGGCAACTTTCGCGACCCCGGGCACCAACACCAGATCGCGCCGCAACTGGTCGGCATAATTACGCAGTTCGTCGTTGCTGAAGTCTTTGCCATAAATAACAAAGAAGTAGCCATAGACATCGCCAAAATCGTCATTGACGAAGGGTTCATTGACGCCAGGTGGGAACTGGCGCGCCGCGTCACCCACCCGTCGCCGGAGTTCATCCCAGATTTGTGGCAGTTGGTTGGCAAGATAACTGGTGTGAATTGAGACGGTGATCTGCGACAGACCATTGCTGGAGATCGAACTAACGTTGTCGAGTGAAGGCAAGCGTTGCAAGGCATTTTCCAGCGGGAGCGTGACTTCTTCTTCCACCTGCTGCGCCGACGCACCCGGATATTGCGTGACGATCACCGCCGCCTTGATGGTGAACAACGGGTCTTCAAGACGACCAATGTTTAGCAGGGCGTAAATCCCGCCGACGCCCAGCAGCAAAATCACCATCCAGATACGGACAGGTTTATTAATAAAGTTGTCAATAATCCGCATTATAACCCCCGCTCACGGGTCCAGATACGGATCGCTTCACCCTCACGCAGCTCGCCCGTTCCGGCAGACACCACGCGGTCGCCTGTTTTCAAGCCGCTGATAATTTCAATGCCTTCGGCACTGATGTTGCCCACTTCAACCTGTTGATCTTTGACGTGTAAATTGTCGCCTTCACCAACAATCAGCCAGACATGTGGCTGATTGGTTGGGCTTCGATCCGGATTGAATACTGCCGCAGCGGGTACCACCACCTGCGATTGCTGTGGTGCGTTCGGCAGGTTGTGCAACTGAATACGCACGGTGCCACTTAGCCCGGCCACATTCGGTAAATCTGCCGGACGGGGCATGGTCAGCACCACCTGCCAGGTGAGCGTCGCGGCATCGGTTTGCGTGCTGTGTTCTTTGTAGCTGGCAGTGAACGTTCTACCGGCCAGGGCATTGAATTGCACTTCAGGTTGATAACTGGCGTTCTGGATATCGAGGGCGGTGAATAAACTCTCCGGTACGGTGAAAATCACATCCAGCACGTCGGCGCGGGTCAGCAAGGCGATGGGTTGTCCGGCGGCAACCACCTGATGATTACGCACATTGACGCGGGCAATCACGCCATCAAACGGCGCGCTGAGGGTGAGAAATTGCAACTCTTCCTGAGCCACTTTCAGCGCGGTGGCTGCTGCATCGCGATTGGATTTCTGTACATCCATATCCGCTTGCGACACCGCGCTGCGATTGGAAAGGGTACGGAAACGCTGATATTGCCGATCGGCCAGTTGGAAACTATTTTGCCGGTCTTTCACGCGTAAACGTGCATCGGTGTCATTTAATCGGGCGAGAATCTGGTTCGCTTTTACCACCATCCCGTCACGTAAATCGAGTTGTTCAACACGGCCTGCGCGTTTAAACGCCAGTTCGGTGTTATCACCCGCCTGGATACGCGCCGGGAAGACGCGCACATTGCTGGCGCTGCCGGAGGTGATGGTAAACGCTTTAACGACGCGGGGTTGGGGAGGCGGCGGTTCTTTTTTGTCATCGCACCCCGCAATTAAC
Source organism: Pantoea sp. X-Soil-OKNW-713 (assembly GCF_059730685.1). NCBI lineage: Bacteria > Pseudomonadati > Pseudomonadota > Gammaproteobacteria > Enterobacterales > Erwiniaceae > Pantoea > Pantoea sp. X-Soil-OKNW-713. The sequence goes on from NZ_AP035996.1 coordinate 108,734, forward strand.
AACGTACAGGCAAGTAAAAGTAGAGCCTTGTATTTTATCATTATTTTCCCTCATCCCGTAAATACCACGCCATGAACTAAACAGCTCGCAAGGATTAAATAAACGATCTTCATGAAATATGCGATACCACAACATAGGTCAGCAAACCGACCAGCGTGGTGGCAACAACGGCCATGATAACGAATCCACAAACCAACTTAACTGTTTGTATTTCCATTACTGTTTACCTTTATTTTTTTATCTAATGATCCCGGCAGGGCACGCATGCAGCCGGAAGCTGATGGTGCAGACAAAGTAACATTGCCATTCTGATAATATAGATTAGATTTAATTTATCTCATTCAAATCATTAGTCAGATCACTTTTTCGGATAATGATGTCAGCAGGTGTCTTACAAATCTAATTACCTCATATTATGTGTGTTTTTTTAGAAAAACTCATTTTAACAATAGCTTAGTGGCTAGGGGTCAATATGGAAAATGTTCAAGGTCAGGATAAGGGTGCACAACCCTGGTATCAGTACTCCACAGAGGAAACTTTCCAGAACTTAGCAAGTTCACCGGCTGGCTTATCATCAACTGACGCCAGTGATCGTTTAAAGAAATACGGTCCTAATGCGCTGCCGCAAAAAGCGGAGAAGTCAGCGTTATTGAAATTTATCGCACATTTTAAAGACGTATTAATTTATATCCTCTTTGCCGCCGCGCTTATTACCGCCGTCATGGCGCATTGGGTTGATACCTTTGTCATTATCGGTGTGGCGGTGATCAATGCCTTAATTGGCTTTGTTCAGGAAAGTAACGCTGAGAAGTCACTGAAAAGCATTCAGAATATGTTAGCCAGTGAAGCGATTCTGGTGCGCGATGGCAAACAAACCACCATATCCACCCAGGATATCGTGCCGGGGGATGTGGTGATGCTGCGTCCCGGCGATAAAATCCCGGCAGATTTGCGCTTATTTGATGTGCATAACCTGCGCGTCGAGGAGGCGATTCTTACTGGCGAATCCACGGTGGTGTCAAAAAGCGTGGCATCGCTGGAGGGAGAAAAATCCCTTGGCGATCGCCTCAACCTTGCTTTTTCTGGCACCACCGTCAGTTCTGGCACCGCTTCCGGCGTGGTGGTCGCCAGTGGCGGCGATACGGAGTTGGGTCATATCAATGAGATGATCAGCTCAGTGAAAGAGGTCAAAACGCCGCTGCTGGTGCAGATCGACAAACTCGGTAAAGCCATTTTCTTCATCATTGTCTTGATGATGGTTGCGCTGTTTATTTTTGCCTGGTTGCTGCGTGACATTCCGTTCCCTGAACTGGCGCTGTCGGTTATCAGCCTGGCGGTGGCGGCGGTGCCGGAGGGTTTACCGGCGATTATCTCGATTATCCTCTCCCTTGGCGTGCAGTCGATGGCGCGCGTACAGGCTATCATCCGTAAATTGCCGACGGTGGAAACCCTCGGGGCGATGTCAGTGATTTGCTCTGACAAAACCGGCACCCTGACCATGAATGAAATGACGGTCAAAGCGGTGGTGCTGGCAAAAAGCAAATGGCGTGTGAGCGGCAACAGCTATGAACCGAAAGGCGAAATTGTTGCGGAAGGCGGTAGCGGATTAAATTCGGCGACCGATCCCTTGTTCCAGCAATTTTTACGCGCGGTAGATACCTGTAACGAAAGCCAGTTGCAGCAGGATGCCAATGGTCATTGGGTGATTGTTGGCGGTCCGACCGAAGGCGCAATGAAAGTGCTGGCGGCGAAAGGCATCACGCAAAAACAATCGGTTGAGGTGGTCAGTAAATTACCTTTCGATTCCCTGTATAAATACATGTCGGTGAGCTGTGTCGCCGACGGCCAGTCGTATATTTTGCTGACCGGCGCACCGGATGTGTTGCTGAAACTGTGCCAGCAACAACAAACTCCGCAGGGGGTTGAGCCGCTCGATCTGGCGTATTGGGAAGCGGCCATCACCACCTATGCCAGTGAAGGGCTGCGTACCGTTGCGGCGGCGTGGAAACCAACGTCAGCGCCCGTGACCACGCTCGACCACGACGAGCTGAAAAACGGCATGGTGCTGTTGGGCCTGGGCTGCATGATGGACCCACCGCGTCCGGAAGCCATTTCGGCGATTCACGAATGTCAGCAGGCGGGGATTCGCGTCAAGATGATCACCGGCGACCATCAGGAAACCGCTATGGCGATCGGGCAGATGCTGGGCATTGGCAACAGCAACTCTGCGGTGACCGGCTACGAGCTGGAGCATATGAATGATGCCGAGCTGGCGCAGGCGGCAAAAACCTATGACATCTTTGCGCGCACCAGTCCCGAACATAAATTGCGGTTGGTGAAGGCGCTGGAATCCAGCGGTGAAATTGTCGGGATGACCGGTGACGGGGTGAATGATGCTCCGGCACTGAAGCAGGCCAACGTCGGTATTGCGATGGGTATCAAAGGAACCGAGGTGACGAAAGAGTCGGCAGATATGATTCTGGCTGATGACAACTTCGCTACCATTGCGGCAGCGGTGAAAGAGGGACGGCGGGTTTACGACAACCTGAAGAAAACCATCCTGTTTATTATGCCGACCAACCTGGCACAGGGCTTGTTGATTATCATCGCCATCCTGATGGGTAACCTGCTGCCGCTTACCCCGGTACAGATTCTCTGGATGAACATGGCAACCTCCGCCACCCTGTCATTTGGCCTGGCGTTTGAACCGGCAGAAGCCAATGCGATGCGCCGCCCACCGCGTAATGTCAAAGCGCATGTGATGGATGGTTACGCCATCTGGCGTGTCGTGTTTGTTGGTTTGTTGATCTCCATCAGCGCCTTCGTGCTGGAAGCCTGGCTCCAGCCGCGCGGCTACAGTGAGGAATTTATCCGCACCGTGTTGCTGCAAATGCTGGTGACAGCGCAATGGGCCTATATGATTAACTGCCGCAACTCAGAAGGCTTCTCCCTTGACGGCGGCCTGGTCAAAAACAAAGGTATCTGGATGGTGACGCTGGTGCTGATCGTCCTGCAAGCCATCATCATCTATGTACCGCTGATGAACACGCTGTTCGGTACCCGTCCGTTGCCGATTAATTACTGGTTTATCTCGTTAATCGTCAGTATCGCTATCTTCATCATCGTGGAAATAGAAAAACGTCTGACGCGCTCCTGGCGTGGCGTTAAAACGCAGTCATTGATCTGATAACGCCGAGTCCTGCTGTTGCCGATAGCTGGCCAGCAGGACTTTTTTGATCAGATAAGTCAGCGGAATGGCGAGGATAGCACCGGTGATGCCAAGCAACGCCTGCCAGAACAGAAAGGCCAGCAACTGGCTGGTCAACGCCATATCGAGACGTTTACCAATCATCAGCGGTTCCAGCACTGAACTGAGCGTCAGATTTAACAGGACAAAAAAACCGGCTATCGCCAGCGCCACTTCCAGATCAAAAGCGATATAGCTCTGCACCACCGGCGGAATCGCCGCCATAAATGAACCCAGCACCGGGATGTAATTGAACACAAACATCAACACACCCCAGAAGAAGGCAAATTTCAACCCCAGCAGTTGTGCACCCCCCCAGACGATGATGCCGCCAAAGATGCCGGTCAGGGTTTTGACCCGCGCATAGACAATCACGCTCTGGATGCCATCATCCAACGCACGGTAGAGCGCCGCCGATTTGCCGTGGGCGCGTTTTTCCAGCGCATTTTTCAGCAGTGGCAGTTCATACAACATAAACAACAACATCAGAAACACCATCACCCACCACGACAGCACGCCGGGAATCTGGGTGAGGAAAGCGGTGATCCATTTCACCACCGCGCCAACATCAATAAAGGCCAGCATCTCATCCGGTGCCAGCGCAATACCCACCTGGTCCAGCGCCTGGGTGATCTCTTGCAAGCGGGTGGTTAACAACAGGGGCGTCTGACGGCTCAGCAGAATCAGGTCCGGCGTCAGTACCGTGAGCTTAATAATGGTGACAACAATCACCAGCAGCAGCACCAGAATGATCGCCAGCGAAGAGAGGATGCGCGGAATCCGTTTATGCTCCAGCCAACTCACCAGCGGGTCCAGCATGATGGAAAGCAGCAACGCCAGCAGCACCTGATTGATAAGGTGCGCCGACAGATGAAGCCCGAACAAAATCAGGGTCAGGCAGGCAAAGAGAATCAACACACGATATAACTGCGGCCACGGGGTAAACCAGCTCATTTCGTCATTTCCCTGAAGTTAACGATGCGCTGCATAGTGCATTAACTATATCTGCAATGTTTTGATTCAGCATAGTTTCGCCACAGGGCTGAACAGAGAATACACATTCCAGTTGAGAATAGCGGTTATGCCTGTTGCCCGGTTTCTGAATCAGTGCAGGCACTTTAGGCTGCTCTCTTTAGCCAAAGAGAGCAGCAAAAATGAAAACTTTATTTACCCCAATTAGCGCTGGAAAACTTCGTCTACAACATCGTGTGGTGATGGCACCAACAACACGGATGCGCACGGAAGTCGGCGGCGTTCCCGGTGAACTGATGGTGGAGTATTATCGCCAGCGTGCCAGCGAAGGGGGGTTGTTGATTGCAGAAGCCACTGCCATTTCTCCGTTTGCGAATGCCTACGCCGATGCGCCGGGCATCTTCAGTGACGAACAACAAGCCGGTTGGCAACGGTTGGTTGAGGCGGTGCACGCTATAGGGAGCCAGATTGTGTTGCAGCTTTGGCATCCTGGCCGCCAGTCGCTGCCCGAACTTTCCGCCGGAAGACCACCGGTTGCGCCTTCTGCCCTGGTTGCCCGCGATACCTATGGCGTCGGCAAAGATGCACAGGGCAACTATGAGGGCCGCTTATTCCCTGAGCCACGGGCACTTGATGAAAACGCTATCGTTGCCATCATCGACGAATTTCGACGTGCGGCGCAACGCGCACTGGCGGCAGGATTTGATGGTGTGGAGCTGCATGCCGCCAACGGGTATTTACCGGAACAGTTCCTGTTAGATGGCAGCAACAAGCGTAACGATAAGTGGGGAGGAAGCCTGGCAAATCGCGCCCGGTTTTTACTTGACGTGGTGGCGGTGCTGACAGATGTCTGGGGCAGTGGGCGTGTCAGCGTACGTATTTCACCGAGTGGCATTTATGGCGATATGCATGACAGCGACCCGGCCACCACGTTTCGTTATCTGGTGGAAAAATTGAACGATTTCTCCCTGGCGTATCTACACATTATCGAACCACGGATTGTGGGACCTGAAGATCGTGAAAGCGGCAGCTATGCGGAACCGGTCGCCAGTCGTGAACTGCGCCCGTTCTTTAGCGGCATGATCATTGCGGCTGGCGGATTTAAACCGGAGGCGGCAGAGGCGATGCTCGTAAACGGGGACGCTGACCTGATTGCGTTTGGTCGCTTATTTACCGCTAACCCGGACCTGCCAGAACGTATTCGTCAGGGGCACCCGTTCACTGCCTGGGATCGTGACACCTTCTTCGGCGGCGATGCACGCGGTTATACCGATTTCCCTGTCTGGGTATCGTAACAACGAAAACGGCGCGATAAATCGCGCCGTTACTGGCTGTCGCTGGCTTTAAATCTGCGCTACCCCAATTGATGCTCCCCCATCGACATATAACGTCTGCCCCGTCATAAATCCCGCCTCTTCAGATAACAGGAACGCAATGGTTGCGGCGATCTCATCCGGCTGCCCGAAACGCTTCATCGGTACGCTACTGAGGTAACGCTGTTCTCCCAGACTGCCTGGGGGATTGCTGGCACGGAACAGTTCTGTTTCGGTGGGGCCTGGTGCCACGGCGTTTACGGTAATCCCCTGGGTTGCCAGTTCCAGCGCCCAGCTCCGGGTAAAGCTGACCAGCGCGGCTTTGGCCGCGGCATATGAGGTGCGCTGCGGCACGCCAAGTACCGTCAGGCTGGAAATATTAACTACCCGTCCGAAACCTCGCGACTGCATACCGGGTAATGCGGCCTGAGTTGCCAGCAACGCTGGCTGTAAATTCACTTTTAATACTTCATCCAGTGCATCGAGGGTGACGTCTGCCAGATATTGCGGGCGAACCAGGCCGACATTGTTGATGACGCCATCAAGGGGGAATTGGGCAGTGATGTCCCCCAGGGCTTGTTTGAATCCCGCGCTATCTGCCAGGTCCAGCGCGACAAAGTGACCGGGGAAGGGTTGGGCTGGCGCACTGCGCGCAATGCCAATCACCTGATGTCCACTGGCCGCCAAACGCTGTGAAAGTGCAAAGCCAATACCTTTACTGGCACCGGTAATCAGAAATGTTCTTTTCTGGCTCATGTTTTTAACTCCTGCAAACGTAAAAACCAGCACAGGTTGGCCTGTGCTGGTGGGGGGAAAATCTGCGTGATGATCAGACGCCGGAATTGGCCTGTAACGCCACATCCGCTGCACTGATGCCTTCCAGTGCCAGGCCATAGCCCGCGCCTTCATCGATCAGGCGGCGTAATTTTTGCGTCAGGGCGATACGCGTGTAGCGGGTGGTCAACGGCGGCAATGTCGCCAGCGACTCCGCCAGTTCATGTGCGCGCGTCAACAAATGGTCGCGTGGTACGATTTCATTAATCACGCCCCATTCCTTCGCTGTTGTCGCGTCCAGTTCCTGACGTGTGAGCAGGAAATAACGACCACGTACGCTACCGATAACTTCTGGCCATAACAGGTTAACGCCATCGCCGGGAACGATACCGAATTCGAAGTGCGGCTTATCCTGAAACACCGTATCCGGCGTTGCCAGGACCATATCCGCCAGCAATACATATTCGGAGTGCAGGCGAACCGGGCCGTTCAGTGCAGCGATCACCGGGACTTCAATATCGAGCAAGTTCATCAAGACTTTCTTCCCTTCGCGATAAATTTTGTCATAGCCGCGTGGCGTGAAGAAATCAAAGCCTTCCGGGCTGATGCTCTCCATAAACGCCTCACCTGAGCCTGTCAGGATCACGATGCGGTTGTCCGGGTCGGCACCAATCTGATGGAACAACTCGACAAATTCTTCGTGGGTGTGGCCGTTGAACAGTAACGCGCCGCCGTCCGTGTGAAACTTAACTTCCAGCACACCGCTGGCAGAACGGGTTAAGTGGGCATTGGCAAAGGCATGGCGATAGTTTTCAAAGCGAGACATGGCATAGTTCCTTTTCAGTTAGCGTAATTAAATAACAGCATTAAGTTTTTCAGTCGCCCGCTGAACGGCAGGGCGAGCAGAAAGGGTGTCGAACCAGCGGGCCAGATGCGGCAATCCGTCGAGACTTACGCCAGCAAATTCACGTCGCCAAAGCCAACCGTAGTGAGCGATATCGGCGATGCTGTACGCTTCACCGGCGAGGAACGGCTGCGTAGCGAGCAGGTTGTCCAGCAGGCCAGTGACACGCGCGGCTTCGGTATTGAAACGCTGCTGCGCCAGGGGTTGGGGTTCGCTGGCAAGACGATTAAAGAAGCCCGCCTGACCAAAAGCCGGACTGACGGCTGAAGCATGGAAAAACAGTTGTTCGAACACACGAGCGCGTGGCGCACCCGCAGCGGGTAATAAGCGTTGATGTTTCTCGGCGAGATAAACCAAAATTGCAGCCGATTCGCTCAGGGCCATATCGTTGCTGTGATCAACCAGCACCGGCACTTTTGCATTCGGGTTTAAGGCCAGAAAGTCCTGCTGTTTTTGCTCCCCTTGACGCACATTGACCGGGCGAAGTTGCCAGGCTTGCTGGATCTCTTCCAGCATAATGGCGGGCTTGATGCTGTTAGGTGTGGCGAAGGCATAGAGTTCGTACATCGGTTTTCTCCCGTGGTCAGGATGCGGTGACTGCATCCCGTTGTCGTTGCAGACAAGTATCTGCTAATGTCACCCGGTAATGGCAGACAGCAAAAAACGATAATGGATATTCCCAGGAGGAATAGGGTGGATCGATTTCAGGCGATGCAGATGTATGTTCAGGTGGTTGATGCAGGATCGTTTTCAGCAGCGGCACGGATTATGAACATCGGTCAACCGGCGGTTTCAAAAACCATCGCGCAGTTGGAGAAGCATCTCGAAGTACGCTTGCTACTGCGAACGACTCACGGGCTGACCCCTACCGAGGCCGGACAGCGCTACTACGAACGGGCACGTATTACGTTGCAACAGGCGGAAGAGGCTGAGATGGCGGCCCGTGGGGCGGGAAAAGGCTTATCGGGTGTCTTGCGTGTGGCCGCCGCACCGACGTTTTCCCGTTTGCATGTTATTCCTCATTTGGCTCGTTTTATGGACCAGCATCCGCAATTAAAGGTGGATATTGTGCTGGACGATCGCCCGATTGATCTGATCGCGGAAGGGATTGATATCTGCCTGCGCATGGGAACCTTGAATGATTCCAGCGCAGTGGCGCGCAAGCTGGCGACCACGCGACGTTCTGTGCTGGCGACACCTGCCTATCTGGCACGCTGTGGTTATCCACAACATCCACAGGACCTGACGCAACATCAGACGCTGGTGTTCAGCCAGCTCAACAACCTGTGGCGCTTTACCCGCGCGGGTGAGGAAGAGAGTGTGACCGCAGAAAGCCGTTTGCATTTAAGTGCCGCCGAGGGTATCCGGGCGGCGGTGTTGGCCGATATGGGTATCACCATCGCCTCAGACTGGATGTTTTCGCAGGAAATTATCAACGGCACGGTGCTGCGTGTGTTGACGGAATGGCAATTGCCCGACATTGATTTATGGGCCGTTTTCCCTGGTGGGCGCATGGCGACGGCGAAAGCACGCCAGTTTGCTTCCTTTGTTGAGTCGTGCCTTCAGCCCTGATTTACCACCATTTCGTGGGCATCACTTTGCTGCAACCAGTCACGGCTAATCACCCGTAGCAGCTCCAAAAAGCTGTGCCCGGCACTCGACAGACGGCCAATATTGGCACACAGAATGCCGATGTCGGTGGCCGGAAGTACCTCCTTCAAGGACAAGGGGCGCAAGCTTTCCTGATAACCAGGAAAGCGCAGCCTTACCGAGGTCCACATGCTGACCATCTCCGCTTCTTCCATTAAACGCGCCATGATGGTGGGTGATGAGCAGTGGATCACCCGTTCCGGTAGCGGCAGGTTATAGCGGCGGAAAACCTGCGCCAGAATGGAATGGTCGCCCGGCTCATCCCAATCCAGCCAGGTGTAGCTCAGCAAATTGCGCAATGACGTGGTGTGGGTAATCGGATGCTGTTTACCGGCGATGATGGCGTTGCTCAGGGAATAGAGCATTTCATAATACATCGGGGCAATACGCATCCCATCAGTGGAAGAAATCACGGCGAGGTCGATACGGTGATTCTCCAGCGCATCATAAAGCTGATGGGGACGTCCCTCCATCGCGATCAGTTTTACGCCGGGAAAGCGTTGCTGGTACTGAAGTAACGTGGTGGTAAATGGCCCCCAGGCGGCGGCAGAAGTGAAACCGACACGAAGCTGGCGCATCGCTTTACCCAGCAGGTGGTCAATCTCTTCACGCGCCTGACTCAACGAGCGATCGATATCGCGCGCATGACGCAGCAGTACCTGCCCGTACTCATTCAGCACTACGCCGCGCGAAGATCGCTCGACAATTGGCATGCCGATCTCCGCTTCCATCTCCTGAATGGTTTTACTGATGGCGGGTTGTGTCAGGTGCAGAGTGCGGGCGGCTTTGCCAATGCTGCCCTGAGCCGCCACTTCCAGTAACACATCGAGCTGATTGAGTTTTATTTTCACGTTTTCCTCGGGCTTCACTCACGAGATGGTGCAGAAAACGCACCATCAGCATTCAGGACAGATAACTCAGGGCATAACAATTTCTCATGATTGAAATGTAATTTATTTATGACAATAGTGCACCTTCCACCGTTTATTGAACGTTACTGGAAGGATATGCGTATGAATAAAGTCAAATGTGCGCCTGCCGAAGCGGAGGCTGCGGTATCGCTTCCTTTCAGCGCTACCGCTATGGATAGCCGACGAGCTCATGCAAAATCGCTGTTTGCCGTGACCCTCGGCAATGGTCTCGAAATCTATGATTTCGCTGTTTACAGCTTCTTTTCTGTCATCATTGGACACCTTTTCTTTCCCACCGATAGTGATTCCGCCTCGTTACTCCTGGCGGTGGCGACTTTTGGCGTCGGTTTTTTTATGCGACCGCTCGGCAGCCTGGTGCTGGGGCACTACGCCGATAAGCATGGGCGTAAAGCGGCCCTGACGTTGATTATGGCGCTGATGGCGCTGGGCGTGGCGTTGGTCGCCTTTGCACCGACCTATGAACAGGTCGGTATGCTGGCCCCGGCCTTACTGGTTTGCGGGCGTTTGCTACAGGGTTTCTCCGCCGGTGGCGAAGTGGGCGCCGCGACCAGTTGGTTAATGGAGGCGGGAGGCAAGTCACAGCGAGGCGTTCGTGTCAGTTGGCAAATGGCCAGCCAGGGCGGTGCGGCATTGCTCGGGGCGGCGATGGGGGCGTTATTAACTCATAGCTTAAGCCATGATGCCCTGTATAGCTGGGGCTGGCGCATACCGTTCATCGTTGGGCTGGCGATTATGCCGGTGGGGATCTATATCCGTCGCCACCTGAATGAAACCCATACGCCATCGGCTGTTCACGCCGAGGGAACACCGGCAGCCCGTCTGTGGCGCGAACATCGCCGCACTATGCTGCTGGGTATTCTGCTGGTGATGAAAAGTACCACCACGTTTTACATCATCGTCTATTACATGCCCGCCTATATGGTGCATACCCTGCACATGCCGGAGGGGACGTCGTACTGGATTAGCCTGATGGCCGCGACATTAACGCTGGTGGTGCCGTTCTTTGCCGGGAAACTGGCGGATCGCCTGCCGCGCCGCAAGCCATTGTTGTTGGGCTGCGGCATCGGATCGCTGTTGCTGGTATGGCCGATCTTTGCCAGCCTGCACCACGGCGCACCTTTTGCACTGACTATCGCCCTGATTAGCCTTGATCAGATTCTGGCGAATATCACGGCGGTAGCCTTTTTCCTGCTGATCCTCGAAGCCTTTCCGCGTCCGGTGCGCGCCTCGGGTATGGCGTTAATCTATGCCATTGGCGTCACCCTGTTCGGCGGCTTTGCCCAATTTAATGTGACCTGGTTATTGAATGTCACTGGCGATGCTATGGCTCCGGCGTGGTATCTGCTGTTGAGTGCAGTGGTGTCCTTGTCGGCGTTGCTGGCATGGCGTGAGCAACCGGTTTTATCCGATGACTAAAAGCTGAGGTTTGACATGTTGATTAAAGAAATTCTCGCATTCGAAGACGAGATGATTGCGATCCGCCGTGATTTTCATCAGCACCCGGAATTGGGTTTTGAAGAGGTTCGTACCAGCGCGCGCATTGCCGAACTGCTGACGTCATGGGGTTATGACGTGCATCGTGGCCTGGGTGGCACTGGCGTAGTGGGTACGCTGAAGGCAGGTAACGGCAGCAAACGGCTGGGATTACGCGCCGATATGGACGCCTTACCAATGCAGGAGTTAGCCGATATTCCGTGGCGCAGCCAGGTGCCGGGCAAAATGCACGCCTGCGGCCACGATGGGCACTGCGCGATGCTGCTCTCGGCGGCGCGTTATCTGGCGGAAAAACGTCCCTTCAGTGGCACATTACATGTGATCTTCCAACCGTCGGAAGAGTCATACGGTGGGGCGCGCCGCATGATGGATGACGGTTTATTTCGTTTGTTCCCCTGCGATGCGGTGTTTGGTCTGCACAATTTTCCGTTGTTGCCTGCCGGACATTTTTTTACCAAACCCGGGCCCCTGATGGCCTCCTCCGACAGCATGACCATTACGCTCCACGGTAAAGGGGGGCATGGCGCGACACCGGAAAACACCCTTGACCCCACCGTGGCGGGGGCGGCGATAGTGATGGCGTTACAAACCATCGTGTCACGCAATGTTGATCCACAGGATGCGGTGGTGGTCACGGTAGGAAGCCTGCAAAGTGGCAGTACCCATAACGTCATCCCGGACAGCGCGTTACTCAAACTCAATCTGCGTACCTTCAGTGCGAAGGTGCGTGAGCAGGCGAAGGCGAGGATTGAACAACTGGTACAGGCGCAGGCCGCCAGTTTTGGCCTGACCGCCACTATCCAGCCTGATTTTGGCTACCCGGTCACCATCAATCATGTGGCGGAAACGGACTTCGCGACCCAGGTGGCACGGGATACCTTCGGTGCCGACCGTGTTGCCGATTACGCGGAGGTCAAACCGCTGATGGGCAGCGAGGATTTTGCTTTTATGCTGGAGGACGTACCAGGAAACTATATCTGGCTGGGCACCAGCACCGGCGAAGCAGACTACGCGGTGCACCATCCGTTGTATCAATTTAATGATGCCTGCCTGTCGACCGGCGCAACCTATTGGGCGCGATTAACGGAAGCCTTTCTGCGTTAAGGAAAAGTGGCGGCAAGCCGGTCAATAAATGACCGGCTATTTCTCCGGGTAAGCGGGGCGCGGCCCGGAGAAGTTTATCCACAGGGTTTTGGCGCGGATATGCACCCGTAATGTGGACAACCCCAATTGCGCCGCTACGGAATGTGCTTTAATGCGCAGACCTGAAAGCGATGTTAATAAGATCTCCTTCACATTATTTAATTAAGGTTTCGATAACCGCTTGCCTGTGCGTCGTACTTTGATGATGATGCTCCCCATTCAGGATTGTTACTGTTTTACAGGCAAAACCTAAATCACCTGGCTCTCGTTATTCAGAGTCCGGCGATTTAGGTTTTTTTTTGCTCAAAATTCCGACAGTGAATTGACTCAGGCAGATATTTATCTGCCGGGTTAACTACGCCCTAAAAAAGAGAGAAGAGATAATCATGATAAAAAGCATGAGGGTTTTTCGTTCGACAATTCTGGCTGGATTACTTTTTACTGCGCTAAATACCCACGCTGAAGACCCGCAGTGGAATGGTACGGTATTGGGATTTGAAGCACCGGGTAAAGGTTTACTGGGTGATATGCTGGGAATTCGTCCCATTCTGAGCGATAACGGCTTTAACTATAATTTTCAGTATCTCAATGAAAATGCGTACAACATCGCCGGGGGCTACAATCACGATCACCACCTCGCCTATATTGATCAATTTGCCATCACGTTTACCCAGGATTTAGAACGCTTTACCGGTATTCCCGATGCCACCCTTGAAGGCAATATTGTTAACCGTAATCACGATGACAGCCTGCTGACAAAACGGGTGCAGGATGCGCGGGTGAATATTAATGATGCCACCCAGGAAAGTGCCGGAACCGGTTCAATTACCCGTCTGGGCTGGTTAACCTTCAGCCGAACATTTGACGATCGCCGGTTACAATGGCGTATCGGGATGATGAATAAAGTCCAGACATTCGACCAAATTGCGCCCTGTGATTTTCAGACGCTGATGTTGTGCGGTGGTAAATCAGCCAACTCAATGTTGTGGAACAACTGGAATATTCACACCTGGGGAACCACGTTTGCGTATAAAGTCACCCCTGAATTGACCCTGAAAGCGGGTATTCTGGAGCAAAATCCCTCGGCTACCGATCGCAGCCATGCCTGGAGTTGGTCAACCAAAGGTAGCAAAGGGTTTATTTTGCCGCTGGAAGTGGAGTGGAAAACCCACATTCATCAATTACCCGGTATTTATAATTTAGGTACGCAATTTACTAACGCCAAACAATCCGATCTTTACAGCGGTAAAACACAAAATGCCGGGGCGAATGATCCTGAAGGTTATAAAGAATATAACCGTACCTGGTTTTTTTACGGCGGATTTAATCAGCAACTCACTCGCCATGCAGATGACGCTAATCGCGGCTTAAGTGGTGGCATCAATGCGGGATTTGGCGACCAGCGCAGTAATTATATCCACTACGTCACCGCGGCGACCCTGCGTTATCGTGGGTTGTTTGATGCCCGCCCGGAAGACTGGATTGGTGTGGGCGTGTCGTATATCGATATCAGCAATCACTACAGCCGCAATCAGCAGGAGAAAAATAGCCTGCAAGGGGTGAGTGATTATTATGATCCGTTGTACAGCCCGGTGCCGGGCCATGCGGTAAACGCTGAGCTTTATTATCGCTTCCGTCCTGTGAGCTGGCTGGAGTTACAACCGGGCATTCAATACTGGCACCGCCCAGGCAGCCTGAGCGAAACTCAGGATGCCTGGGTGGGTGAGCTGAAAACGGTGGTGACGTTCTAATCCGCTGTTTCGTAATGGCGCGATAAATCGCGCCGCTACTATCGGTTATTTAGGGTTTGTGACAGCGCGGGGATGTCGGCAAGTCCGGCGCCTTTGATTTTTAGGGTTAAAGGAAGGTTGCGATGCAACATGATACTCAGCGCTGCCAGCAGGGCGGGCAGGGCGAGGACAAAGAAAATCGCCGACTGTCCAGGGAAAGCGCCCATCAGAAGTCCACCGACAGAAGAACTGAGGATCGCTCCGGTACGGCCAATGCCATGCATCCAGCTTACGCCGGTGGCGCGGATTTCCGTGGGATAATAAGCCGGTGAGTAAACCTGTAGGCCGTTTTGCGCACCGTTGATGCACATGCCGATGACAAAAATGAAGGCCCCAAGCGCCACACCACTAAAGCCGAACATCCCCTGCGCCACCAGGCACAGACAGCCGAGCAGGTAAACCACACCAATCACATATTTGGCGTGCAGCTTATCCATCAGCGCACCGACAATAATGCCGCCTAACGGCCCGCCGAGCTGGAACAACCCGGCCAGAATCGCCGCCTGCTCCAGCGAAATGCCGCCAGAGCGCATAATGGTTGGCAGCCAGCCGTTCAGCAGGTAAATCACGAACAGCCCCATAAAGTAGGTCAGCCACAGGATAATGGTGCCGCGTGCAAAACCATGACGGAACAGTTGCGAAATCGGGCTGTGACCATTCACACGAGGTGAGTGCAGCACAAAGCTGCTGTCATGACTGAAGCTGCCGCCCATCCGGTTCAGCAGCGCGGCAATCTGGCGACGCGGTGCTTTGCGCACCAGCAGATTCAGGGCGGATTCCGGCAACAGCCAGATAAAAAACGGCAACATCAACAGCGGAACGATACCGCCAAATACCAGCACCGCTTGCCACGACCAGATACTCAGCAAGCCCGCGGCGATAAAGCCACCCAGACCGGAACCAATGTTAAAGCCGCTGAACATCAGAGTGATCATCACCCCTTTGCGGCGTTCCGGCATATATTCCGACAGCAGGGTGACGCAGTTCGGCATTACCGCCCCCAGTCCCAGCCCGGTGAGAAAGCGCAGCAGCGCCATTTGCAGCGGCGTACCGGCAAAAGCGCAGGCAAGGCTAAACGCCGAGAACACCAGGAAGGAGAGCAGAATGATACGTTTACGGCCAAAGCGATCGGAAAGCGGTCCGGCAATTAGCGCGCCGATGGCGACGCCAAACATTGCCGCCCCAAGGATCGGTCCCATCGCCGCGCGGGAGATACCCCAATGTTCAATCAGCGCCGGAGCAATAAAACCCATAGCGGCGGCATCGTAACCGTCGAACATGATGATGATCAGGCAGAGGAATAACACACGCCATTGGAAGCGTGAAATCGGCCGGGCGTCGATCCATGCTTTGATATCGACCAGGTTGTTTGTGTTCATGGGTACGCTCTCTGTTATGCCGTGTCAGACGGCTATTGTCATGGTGAGAGAAATTTAACAATCCGATCACACCTTAAGCATGGCAGGGGGCAGTGTCTGTCAAAAAAGGCTTTTAGGGGTATGAGTTAGATTTATATTGTGAGCTGGCTGACAATCTGCGAGAGAGGGAAAGCGTGGCCACGCTGGGTTTGGCCGCTGGAGAGGTAAAGTTAACGTATGAATTTCGTTTAGCAGGCAGCAAAAAGGGGCTTAACGCCCCTCGGGATTCAGGAATAGTATTCGGGGGCTTTTTTAAATCCGGCCCAGGCATCCGGATCATGGCCGGTGACGACAATCGCATCTGCCCGTTCGGCGACCGCACGCAGCTTCTGCACCGAGCGCACCGAATCCACCGCCGAGGCGAGGAAGCCGGGCAGCGCTTTTTGCTCCCAGTGATCCACCGTATAGGCCGCATCTATGGTCAGTAGCAGGGGTTTGCTATTGGGCAGACGGACCAGGAAGGATTGGTGTCCGGGCGCGTGACCGGGCGAGAAAATAGTGGTCAGGGTGCCATCACCGTAGATGTCGTAGAAATCATCATCGGTGCCGTTCAGGAATTGCCAGTTCAGGCCGGGACGATCGAAATCGTGGCGGATATAGCCGCCCGCCGCAAACCAGTCCGGGGTAAAGGCATACTCATACTCGGCGCGTTGCACAATATGCCGGGCATTCGGGAAGCGGCCAATGGCACCAGTGTGGTCAAGATGCAGGTGCGACTGCACCACATATTTCACATCCGCCGGGTCGATGCCGAGCGCTTTGACCTGATCGACACAGCCCTGGTCTTCGCCCAATACCGGCCAGTAGACATCACAAATCCCGCCCCAATAACCGCGCGGATCGGTGGCCACTTCAATCGCGTTACCGCCATCGATAATGGTGTGACCATCAGGATGGGTGATCAGAAAGAAGGGGACCGGGATTTCATAATCGGCCCCCGAACCCTGGTTCATCTTGATGTTGTGAACCTTACATTTCAGGGTGCCGGACTGGAGCATGTAGAGTCGTATATCTTTCATACTGGGCATTCCTCTGGTTAGTCGTGGGTACTTTTTTGTTTTAGGGGAAAGAACTTAAAAGGCTTCGCGGTACAGATTCAGCGCGTCCTGCTCCAGCACCTCTACCGGGTTATTGGTGAGCAGACGGGTTTGCAACATGGCATCACTTGCCAGGCGAGGCAAACTCTCCTCGGTGACGCCAACATCACGTAAGCGGCGCGGTGCGCCGCTGCGCTCCATCAGTTGCAGCATATGTTCGACAAAGGCGCTGGCACGGGTAGCGGCATCGCCGCTGCCGGCCACGCCCAGCACTTCCGCCAGTTCGGCATACAGCGGTGCTGCGGCGCTGGCGTTATAACTCAACACCGGCCCGAGCATCAGCGCATTGGAAAGACCGTGCGCGACATGGTAGTGCCCTCCCAACGGGTAGGCGAGGGCGTGCACCGCGGCAACGGGGGAATTGGCAAACGCCTGACCGGCAAGGGTCGCGCCGAGCAACATCCCTTCGCGCGCTGCGCGGTTGCTGCCATCCTGGCAGGCGGTGATCAGATTGGCCCCCAGCAGTCGTAGCGCTTCACGCGCCAGAGCATCGGACAACGGATTTTTCTTGTGCTTGCTGGTGTAGGCCTCGATGGCATGCACCATAGCGTCGATACCGGTGGCGGCGGTATGGATTTGCGGCAGACCTACGGTGAGTTCGGCATCGAGCAGCACGAAATCGGCATACAGTTGTGGCGCAACCACGCCCATCTTGGTGGTTTCACCGGTGGTGATGATGGCGATATTGGTCACTTCAGAGCCGGTGCCAGCGGTGGTGGGGATCAGCACCAGCGGCAGTCGGGAACCGGTTACCTTGCCAATGCCGTACATCTCGGCTAACGGTTGATCACCTTCGGCCATTACCGCCGCGACTTTGGCGATATCCAGCGAGGAGCCACCGCCGAGGCCGATAATGATATCGGCACCGACCTGTTTCACGGCGTCAACGCAGGCGTGGACAATCGCCTCCGGCGGATCCGCCACCACCTGATCAAACACGCTGACGCTAAATCCGGCAGTGGTGAGATTCTCGACGATCGGCGCAATCAGACCGGCTTTAACCAACCCGGCGTCGGTGATCAGGCAGGCGTTGCGTTGTGTAAAACGACTGGCGATGCTGGTGCCGAGTTGCTGCGCACCTCCCCACTTCATCTCAATCGAGGGTACGGTGCGGAACTCAAATGGATTGATAGTCATCTCATCTCCTCTTTGTTGGCTGCTCGAATCAGGCGATTTCTGAGCACAGGTATTTAATTTCCAGGTACTCATCAATGCCGTGATGGGAACCTTCACGGCCGAGGCCGGATTGTTTGACGCCACCGAACGGCGCGACCTCGTTAGAGATCAGTCCGGTGTTGTGGCCGACCATGCCGTATTCCAGCGCTTCGGCTACCCGCCAGGTGCGGCGCACATTTTCGGTATAGAAATAGGCGGCAAGGCCAAACTCGGTATCGTTCGCCATCGCAATCACCTCTTCTTCGCTGTGAAAGCGGAACAGTGGGGCGACCGGGCCGAAGGTTTCCTCGCGCGCGATTTTCATCTGCTGGGTGACCTCCGCCAGCACGGTCGGTTCGAAAAATGTCCCGCCGAGGGCATGAGTCTTACCACCGGTCACCAGTCGTGCTCCTTTTGCCAGCGCATCGGCGATATGCTCCTCGACTTTTTTGACGGCGTTGCCATCGATTAGCGGCCCAATCAGCACCTCCGGTTGATGACCTTCGCCCACTTTCAGCGCCGCTACTCGCGCTGCGAGTTTTTCCGCAAACTGGTCGTAAACCGCGTCCTGCACATAAAGGCGGTTGGAGCAGACGCAGGTCTGACCGGCGTTACGGTATTTGGAGGCGATCGCCCCTTCGACAGCGGCATCGAGGTCGGCGTCCTCAAACACAATAAAAGGGGCGTTACCCCCCAGCTCCAGCGACAGCTTTTTGATGGTCGGTGCGCACTGGGCCATCAACAGGCGGCCAACCTGGGTCGAGCCGGTAAAGGAGAGTTTGGTGACGATATCGCTGGCGGTAAGCACGCCGCCCAGCTCACGCGCATCGCCGGTGATCACCTGGAACACGCCGGCCGGCATGCCAGCCTGTTGCGCCAGTTCTGCCAGCGCCAACGCGGTCAGCGGTGTTTTTTCGGCGGGACGGACGATCATGGTGCAACCTGCGGCCAGGGCGGGCGCGGCTTTGCGGGTGATCATCGCGGCCGGGAAATTCCACGGGGTGATGGCGGCACAGACGCCAATCGGCTGTTTGATCACCACAATCCGTTTGTTATTGGTCGGAGCCGGAATGGTTTCGCCATACACACGTTTGGCTTCCTCGGCGAACCACTCGACAAAGGAGGCGGCATACAGCGCTTCGCCTTTAGCTTCCGCCAGCGGTTTTCCTTGCTCTGCGGTCATCAGGGCCGCGAGGTCGTCGGCATTGTCGACCATCAGCGTGAACCAGCGACGCAGCACGGCGGTGCGATCTTTGGCCGCCATTTTGCTCCAACTGCGGAACGCCGTTTGTGCTGCGCGAATTGCGTTCTCCGTATCGGACGCCGAGAGAGCAGGTACGGTGGCAATAATTTTTCCGGTGGCAGGATTATCTACTTCAATCACTTCACCTTTGCTGCCGCTGACCCATTCGCCATTTACCAGACAACGGTCGCGTAACAATGTTGGGTTTTTTAGTTTGATCATCGACTCCCCCTTGAGATAAGTTCAATATATTGAACTAAGATCTGTATAGTGAACATTGGACAGGGGGCAGTATGTCAGGGGATTCCGTAACAAAAAGCGATCAAACGCGCAAAAATATTGATACTGTTCCTGCGCTGCGTCGGGCGGTGACCATTCTTGATCTGGTTGCCGCGCAGGGCGGCGCACTCTCTGCGGCGGATATCACGCGTCAACTGGCCCTGCCAAAAAGTACCGCGCATGGGCAGTTGAATGTCCTGACGGAACTGGGGCTGTTAGTCAGGACCGCCGATGGAGCGTTCCGCCTCGGACCGCATCTGATGCGCTGGGCTGACGGTTTTTTGTCACAGATGGATATCGTGGCGCTGTTCCGGGAATACTTTGCCAGCGACAGCGAGCTGAATGGCTATACCATCACGCTGACTGTGCTCGACCGCGATGAAGTGGTCTACATCAGTTGCCGAAATTCAGAAAAACCCCTCGGCCATACGTTCCGTATTGGTATGCGGTTGCCTGCCCCTTTTACCGCTACCGGCAAGGTGCTGCTTTCCGAACTGCCCGACGACGCGCTGGCGGCATTGTTCGCGAACGGTTTCCCTCAGCCCATGACAGCTGCCGGCGTGAGTAACCTTGATGAGTTGCGTCAGGAGTTGATCGCGATCCGCGCGCGCCATTTTTCGATTGATAACGGTCAGATTCACGCCGCGATGACCTGCGTTGGCGCAGCGATTTATGATCATACCGGCAAGGCGATTGCGGGCATCGCTACCAGTTTTCTCAGCAGCGAAGCCCGGACGGGGTTGGTTGAAAGTTTGGGTGAAAAGATGCGTGAAGCGGCGTTGGCGCTTTCACGCCAGTGTGGATATCAGGGGTGAGAACCGATATCCGGTAGCGGCGCGATTTATCGCGCAGTCAGTGAAAGTATTCGCATAACGCGTCAATAAACACCCGGTAACGGGTTTCGTTGACGCGCGCAGGTTGCCAGAGCAGATGCATTGCCTGTTCCGGGCATGGGTAGTCAGCCAGAATAGCAACCAATTGCCCCCGTTTGAGTGGCAAGGCCAGCGCTTTATCATAACCCATGACCACGCCTGCTCCCCGGATAGCGGCCTCCAGCAAGGCGCCCCAATCGTTAATCTTCAGCCGGGAATTAACGTCAACGTCATAAAGTAATCCCTCGCTGATAAACGGCCAGCAATCGCTCAATCCTGCCTGCCAGGGCGCGAATGTCAGGCATTGATGATGTGCCAGATCGGCGGGGTGTTGCGGCCAGCCCTGTTTCGCCAGGTACTCTGGCGCAGCGCAGGTAATGAGCCGATAGGCGGCTAAGGGCCGCGCGGCCAGTCGCAAGTTTTTATCCAGTTCACCAATGCGGATCACCGCATCAAAATCTGCCGCTGCCGGATTGATCACGTCGTCCGACAGCGTGAGTTCGATATTGATGTGGGGATAGCGCGCCAGAAAATCAGTGAGAAAGTCAGTCAGGGCGTAGCGTCCAAAGGTGACAGGTGCATTCAACCGCAAGGTACCGCTGGCAACGTCAGCACTGCCACTGGCTTCACTATCGGCATCGGCAATCGCCTGTAAAATCGTCAGGCAGCGTTTGAAATATTGGTTGCCAGTCGGGGTAAGACTCTGCTGACGTGTTGTTCGTGTGAGTAAACGTGTTTCCAGCTGCTTTTCCATTGAAGCGATGTGCCGGGCCACCATCTGCGGTGACATAGCCAGCTTTTCCGCCGCAGCAACAAAAGATCCCTGTTGTACGGTGGCGACAAATACGCGCATCCCGGTGATTTTGTCCAACATTAACAACTCCTGGTTGTTTCAGAGCGCAATATCAGGTCATTTTAAGTATCAATAGTACTTATTACACTCGCTTTTAATCAGCAAATAAGCAGAGGTGAATCATGAGTATCTATATTGTGAGAATGGACCATCCGGCAGGTCCCGAGTGGAATAGCTTTGTTCGGGAACATGTGGTTTATCTGAAGGACTTGATTAAACAAGGGAAACTTATCGCTTCAGGGCCGCTGAAGCAGACTCCGCTACGCGCTGGTTTTTTGATTTTCAACGCAGATAGCCGTGAAGAAGTGAGCAAGCTGGTGAATGCTGATCCTTTTGCGCGTGAAAATCTCATTGCGCAACTGGACATACAGGAATGGGACCCGCTATTTGGTCAACTTACGGCATTGTCGAGTCGCGTCACCGCCAGTGAGTTGCAGGATCTGGTGGATTAATGCCAACGGTCGCGGCGCGATAAATCGCGCCGCGACGTATCAGTCGATCAGGCCAGCACCATGTCTCCTTCAGGCTGACACGAACACGCCAACACAAAACCGTCATCAATTTCTTGTTGGGTTAAGGTTGCGGTGCTGCTGACGTGATATTCGCCCGCCAGCACCTGGGTTTTACAGCAGCCACACACGCCCTCACGGCAGGCTGCAATGATTGGCACGTTGTTGCTCTCCAGCGCCTGGAGCAGCGAACTGCCCTGCGGGGCGAAAAAGGTCTTACCGGCGGAGAGTTTGCTGAATTTTAGCCCTTCGGTCGCCGCCGCCACCGATGTTGTCGGGGTGAAGAATTGTTCTTTAAAGAAGCGCGTCACGCCGCCTTGTTTCACCGCCTCTTCCGCCCACGCCATATAGGGTGCCGGGCCGCAGCAAAATACCGTGCGTCCGGCGAGGTCGGGGACTTCATTTAATAGCGCGTGGCTCAGGCGGCCAGAGACAAAACCAGCGCTGGCCGACTGCTCTGCCACCAGCGTGACCGCGTAGTCGCGCCATTCCTCGGCAAAAATCACCTCCTGCGGCGAACGGACGTTATAAATGACCCGCACATCGACAGCCGGACGGTACTTTGCCAGCCAGCGACGCATCGACATTATCGGTGTCACGCCACAACCCGCAGCCAGCAGCAACAGCTTGTCCTGCGCTTCGTTGTCACAGGTAAATTGCCCCTGAGCATCTGAGAGCCACAGATAATCACCGCGTTTGACTTCACCGGTAAGCCATTGCGAGCCAGCACCGCCTGCAATACGACGCACGGTGAGGGTGATGTATTCACTGACACCGGGTGTGGAGGAGAGGGTATAGGCACGCAGGGTGGTCGCGCTGTTGGCGATACTGACTAACGCATATTGCCCGGCACGATAAGGATAATAATCGTGACACAACAGCGATAGCGTCCAGACATCCGGTGTTTCCTGGTGGATGTGATGCACCTGCATACGCCACGGGCATTGCGGAGTTGGCATGGTCATGTTGATCTCCTCAGGCGCTCAGTAACTGCTGCATATCCTGCGCAACGGTGGTGACCTGACGCAGACCAAATTTCTCGTTCAACACGGCCAGCAGGTCCGGTGTCAGGAAGGCCGGGGCCGTCGGGCCAGTGACGATATTGGTGACGCCCAGCGATAACAACGTCAGCAAAATGACAATCGCCTTCTGTTCGAACCATGACAGCACCAGCGACAGCGGCAGATCGTTGACGCCACAACCGAGTTTTTCTGCCAGCGTCACCGCCAGAATGATCGCTGAGTAGGCATCGTTGCATTGGCCGGCATCGATCAATCTGGGCAGCCCTTCAATGTCGCCAAAATCGAGTTTGTTGAAGCGATATTTGCCACATGCCAGCGTCAGAATCAGGCAGTCGTGCGGCACCTGGGTGGCGAAATCGGTGAAGTAGCTCCGTTCGCTACGCGAACCGTCACAGCCACCCACCAGGAATACATGGCGCAATTTCTCCCGGCTGACCAGGTCGATCAAGGTATCCGCCGCCCCGGTTAAGGTTTGACGACCGAAGCCGACAGTGATCACATGTTCAATCTCGCTATACGGGAAGCCATTGAGTTGTTGTGCCTGCTGGATCACGGCGGTGAAATCATCGCCTTCGAGATGCTTCACGCCTGGCCAGCCGACGATGCTACGTGTCCAGATACGCGCGTCATAGGCACCGACCATCGGGTCGATGATGCAGTTGGAAGTCATGACAATCGGGCCAGGGAAGCGGGCGAATTCCACCTGCTGGTTCTGCCAGCCACTGCCGTAGTTGCCGACCAGATGCTTAAATTTGCGCAGTTCCGGGTAGCCGTGCGCGGGCAACATTTCACCGTGGGTATAGATGTTAACGCCAGTGCCTTCGGTTTGTTGCAGCAGGTTGTATAAGTCTTTGAGATCGTGGCCGGAAATCAGGATACATTTGCCAGCGACGGCTTTGACGTTGACTTGCGTCGGCGTGGGATGACCATAGGTGTTGGTTTCGCCGCTATCGAGAATACGCATCACGCTGAAATTCATTTGGCCGATTTCCATCGCACAGGCCAGCAGGGCATCCATATCCGCAGGCCAGGTGCCCAGCCACGCCATGATGCGATGATAAGTGGCGTAAAGGGCGTTGTCATACTGCCCCAGTACATGGGCGTGTTCCATATAAGCCGCCGCCCCTTTCAGGCCGTACAGGCACAGCAGACGCAGACCGAGAATATTGTCGCCAATCAGCGCCTTATCACGATTGGGCGCGAAACTGGCGGCTTGTTGCTGCAATGTGCCGAGATCGTCACTGACCAACTGTAAATCCGCCAGCGGATGGTCGAGAGAGGCTCGCGGGTCAATCGCCAGGCAGGCCGCCTTCAGGGCTTCACGTTTGGCAATGGCTTCACGCGCGTAGCCGACAATACGCAGGGAGTCGAAGTTAACGTTAGTCAGGGTAGAGAAAAAGGCGCGCGGGGCGAAATGGTCGATGTCGTGATCGATCAGGTCATAGGTACGGGCTTTGTCGGCCCAGGCAGACAGTCCCTGCAATGTGGCGATCAGCAGATCCTGTAAATCGGAGGTTTCGGCGGTTTTGCCACACATACCTTGCGCGTACGAACAGCCGTTGGCTGCTGGGGTTCGAATGGTTTGCTCACATTGCACACAGAACATAATCATAGCCCTTTATAAGTTGTATTTTAAATGCAACTTTAGGCTAATCCTGATGATGAAAACCAACCAGAAGAATTTCGCGTGATTTGCAGGGGAATTGATTTGGCGCAATTTTGCCAGTCATGTTGCCGCGAACAAGGTGGCTTCCCTGCCACCCCAACAGGTTATTGCAGGTTGTCTTTCACTTTCTGAACCGCCGTGGCATCAACCGGTGCTGCGGCGTTACCCCAACTGTTGCGGATATACGTCACCACCGCTGCAATCTGGTCGTCACCCAGCACGCCAGCAAAAGAGGGCATAGCGGGTGCAGTCGGGCGGATGTCGGTGTCTACGCCACGACTGCCCGCTGCGACCACGCGAATCAACGACGTTGCATCCGGCTGGTTAAGCAAAGGGTTATCTTTCAATTGCGGGAAGATATTTTGCTCGCCGCGTCCACCCGGGCTATGGCAGGCCGAACATTTGGCCGCATAAATTTGCGCACCAAGTTGCATGCGCTCATCGCTGGCAGGCAAGGGTTGCGGGACTTTTTCGCTTTGTTTATCTCCACCTTTCAGATAGGTCGCGACGGCCTGAAGATCGTCATCACGCCAATGTTGTGTTGAATGACTGACCGCATCGGCCATCGGTCCGGAGGCGATGTCGAAGCGGTTGACGCCGGTACGCAAGTAGCTGACGATGTCTTCCGTTGTCCATTTCCCCAGCCCGCTATGGTCGCTGTTGGTCAGGTTGGGGGCATACCAGCCTTCAACCACTTCGCCAGTGAGAAACTGGCCGCCTTTATCACCACCAAGCAGATTTTTGGGGGTGTGGCAGGTGCCGCAGTGGCCTGGGCCTTCAACCA
Organism: Pantoea sp. X-Soil-OKNW-713; assembly: GCF_059730685.1. Classification (NCBI taxonomy): domain Bacteria; kingdom Pseudomonadati; phylum Pseudomonadota; class Gammaproteobacteria; order Enterobacterales; family Erwiniaceae; genus Pantoea; species Pantoea sp. X-Soil-OKNW-713. The sequence goes on from NZ_AP035996.1 coordinate 133,851, forward strand.
AATACGCCCCACGATTCCATTGTGCTGATTTGTCGGGATGGGGTTGGAATTCTCCTTTGTCGAAATTAATCCAGTTCCACACCATCAGGCTGCTGCGAATATTGAAGGGGAACGGCAGTTGATTGGTTTCTACCTCATGGTGAACCGGCTGCAATGTTTGCATCCAGGCCCACAGATCGCGCAGATCCGCATCGGACATTTTGGTGTAAGCCGTAAACGGCATCGCACCATACAGCCGTTTGCCTCCGTGACCGATGCCTGCCGTCATGGCGCGTTTAAAGTCGTCATAGTTCCAGTTGCCAATACCGGTTGCGGGGTCCGGCGTGATGTTGGCTCCCACCAGGGTGCCAAAAGGCGTCTGGAGTTTTACACCACCGGCGAAAGGCTGTTTGGCATCGGTGGTGTGGCACGCCGTGCAATCGCCGAGCGTAGCGATGTAGCTGCCACGACTGATTTGATCATATTCCGGTTGTGCCTGCGCAACGAAGCTGGCCGTAGCCAGTAACGCCGCGAGTGAGAGAGACGTGAGCGTTTTCATGCGGTGATCATCTCCCCGGGGCGTTTGAGATAGTAATGACGAATGGCGTGAGCCGCTTTAAATGCCAGCGCACCGACAGTACCGGTTGGGTTATAGCCAGGGTTTTGCGGGAAGGCCGATGCACCGACGACAAACAAATTGGGCACATCCCAGACCTGCAAATGTTTGTTCACCGAACTGGTGCTGGGATCGGTTCCCATAATGAAACCGCCCACCACATGGGATGATTGGTAGGGAACGCTGTTCCAGTGGCCGGACATCGGTTTGGCGACGATTTGGCGCGGATTCATTGATTGCGCAATTTCTGCCACCTTACCGGTGCAGTATTGCGCCATCTTCAGATCATTCTCCGCGAAGTCAAAGGTGATACGCAGGAGTGGACGCCCGTGGGGATCGCTGTAATTGGGGTCGAGCGACAGATAGTTGGTACGCGTGGTGTAACTGCTCGCCTCACATCCGATCGACATGGTGCTGAGGTAGTTATCTTTGACCGCACGCTTCCACTGGGAACCCCATTTTGGTGTATTCGGCGGCACTGGCCGGTAACCAATCGGCGCAGAACCGATGGGCGTGACGCGAATACTGCCTCCGCCGAGAAAGCCAAGGCCGCTATGGTCGAAGTTGTCGTTGTTGAACTCGTCAATCCCCATGCCGACGGCACCTGCGCCGATAAAGGGATTGAAGTTTTTGTTGTCGAAAAACAACGTTACGCCATTTGCGGTCTGATAAGCGTAATTGCGGCCAGTGGTGCCGCGATTTGTGACGGGATCGTAGGCTTCGCCAATATTTGACAGCAACATCAGGCGCACGTTTTCAAACGTGAACGCGGCGACAATCACCAGGTCGGCGGGTTGTTCCCACTTATCACCAGAGGAGTCGATATAGGTCACCCCGGTGGCTTTCTTACCGGATGAATCGGTCAGCACCTCCAGCACCTCGCAGTTGGTGTAAGCGGTGAAATTTTCCTTACGCATCAACGCCGGAAGTACCGTGGTAATGGCACTGGCTTTGGAATAGTTGGCGCAACCGTAGTTGGTGCAGAAACCGCAGAAAGTACAGGGCCCCATCGTCACACCATAGGGATTGGTATAGGCCTCTGACACCAACGATGAGGGAACCGGAAAGGGCTGATATCCCATATTCTTTGCGGCTTCGGCAAACAGCGTGGGGCCGTAAGGCTGACGCAGTGGCGGCGTGGGGTAATCACCGGAACGCATACCTTCAAACGGGTTACCGCCAGCACGTTTTTCACCATTGAGGTTGGCGGCATAGCCCGATGTACCGGCCACCCGCTCAAACTGCATATAATGCGGCTCCATCTCCTCCCAGGTTGTTCCCCAGTCCTGGAGTACCAGTTCATCGGGGATGGCATTTGCGCCATACCGTTCGGTCAGATGACTTTTGAGGCGAAATTCCTCCGGCTGGAAACGGAAGGTGATGCCTGCCCAATGGTTGCCTGCGCCACCCGTGCCGTTACCGGGGTGAAATGATCCCCAGGTGCGCATCGGCAGTGCGGTCTGTGATGGATTGTTACGCATGGTGCAGGTATTTTGCCGGGTGCGCAGCATCAGTTCTTCGCGCATCACATAGCGCAGTTCGTCGGTCACGGTGGCGACGTTGAAGTCACGCGCGGTATCGCGCCAGGGGCCACGTTCAATGCCGATCACCTCGAGGCCTTCATCGGCCAGTTCTTTCGCAATGATCGACCCAGCCCAGCCGAGGCCAATGACCACGACATCCGTTTTTGGTAATTTTTTCATGCTGTTATCCCCTGGCCTTCCATTGCATCATGCTGATGGGTTCTAATCCCAGATTCTCGTTATGGCGTTCGATATAGTCGCGATAGTCGTAACGCGCGCCAGGGAATCCCAGCATCTTCCACGAAACCATGTCTTTGTTGCCGCCATAAATCGGATCGGCAAAAAAGCCTTCCATAGTGTTAGTCAGCACATCGTTAAACAGGGATTGCGCATCGTAGCCGTCGAAATGCACCTTGCCTGCCTCCATTGCCTGCAACAAATGGTCCTGCTGCTCCGGTTGAAGTTCAGCGAAGTTCTTTTGTGCGCTCTGTTGCACGTAGCGGTTGAGCGCTGCGATGCCCTGGCGATAGCGCTGCTGTGGTATCAGCGGAGACTGGTCACCTTGCTGCGGTGTGCCCTGGTGAAATGGGCCTTGCATGTACAGCCGTTCAAATGTCCCGTAAAAACCGTGCAGTTGGCGATCAATAAACACGGCACAGCCGGCTTCTTTGCCACCGATACTGAGTTCATCGGCAGGGATCAGACGGTCAACGATCGCTTCCAGGGTTTGTGCTTCTTCAGGGGTAAAGAACAGCCAGCCTTGTTGATCGAACGATTCGGGAGGATTGTCAGAAAAGGGCGTCCAGCCCGGTGTACCTTTGAGAGACACGGCATCCGCCGCTTGTGTCACCGTGGCAGCGACACCCAACGTTGTCCACGTCAACACCTGCCGTCGTGTCACCCCCGGCAGTGTTTTGGCTCTTTTTTTCATATTGCTTCCTAATTAAGTTGAACAAATTTGAAACAAAGGTTGTTTTTCAGGACATTGAAACAGGCAGTCAATTTTTATGTTGCTACTTTGTATCATTAACATTTTACAATTGTTAAATGTAAGGCCTTTCGGCAAAAGCGGGCTTTAGCAGGGGAAAAAATGCATTTTTTGTCAAAAAATGAGGGGAAAAGATAAGGGTTTGTAATAGATGAACATGGCAGCTAACAAATTGTTACTTCGTTGGCTGCCTGATAGCAGAGGGATTAAACCGTTAACAGATTACAACGCGTCATAGTTCCTCAAGCGGTAATTAAGCATTGAAATGCCCCAACACACGACAAACAACCCAACCACCACAAAGCCCGCATTACCCAGGTTGTCACTCAGTTTGCCAATCCACGGCCAGATACCACCCTGCAATCCGAGTTTGTCGATCAATAGCCCCAGAGCCTCCACGCCACCGATAAACAGCGCCACCACCACCGACGTGCCGGTAATGGTCATGTTGTAATACAGTTTGCGCTGCGGTTTATTAAACGCCCAACCATAGGCATTGAGCATCATCAGGTTATCGAGGGTATCCACCAGCATCATGGCGCTGGCAAACATCACCGGAAAGATAAGGATCGACCACATTGAGATGCCGTAAGAGGCGGTAGCGGCCGAAAGACCCAGCACGCCGATTTCTGTGGCGGTATCGAAGCCTAAGCCAAATAGAAAACCGACCAGGTACATATGCCAGCTTTTATTCACCAGCTTAAAGGTGGTGTTGAATAAGCGGCTCATCAGGCCACCCCCGCTGCTTTCCAGCGCATCGGCGGTGAGCGGCTCGCCGCGTTTCCACTGGCGGAAGTTACGCCAGACACTGCGCAGAATCACCAGATTAACCAGCCCCATCGCCAGCAGGAAACAGGCCGACACTGCGGTGCCGATCACGCCTCCCACCTCATGGAACCAGGCCATATTTTTCTGGAAAGCGGCGGCAGTGGCGGCGATGGCAATCGATGCCAGAATAACGATGGTTGAGTGACCCAGGGAAAACCAGGCGCCAATAGTTGTCGGACGTTTTCCCTGCTGCATCATTTTACGCGTGACAATATCGATGGCAGCGATATGGTCGGCATCAACCGCATGGCGCAGTCCATAACACCATGCCAGCAGGCAGGTTGCCATCAATGCGGTGCTTTGCTGGAACACCACCAATGCCCAAATCCAGGCGGCAAAATTCGCGGCCACCAGCGCGCCCAATAAAGCGCCAGCGCGCGGGGTTTCACGAAGAACACGCAACAACATCATTTTTTCCTTGTGTATGAGGTATAAGACGCGCGGCGGCAATCAATGCCTGGCCGAGTGAAAGCGCACCGTCGCCCGCAGGCAACTGTGTCGGAAACAGAATCTCCAGATCAGAAAGCCACCAGCGCAGGCGTTCACGTAGCAGACGGTTATGCATCACCCCGCCACAGCAAACGAGGGTGGAAATGCCCAGGTGACTGGCATGCTGACGAACCAGCTCGGCCAGCCCCTGAGCCAGGGCATCATGAAACGCCCACGCACGCGCCGGGGCGCTGGCCTGCCATCCCAGCCATTGCTGCCAGAAGGTAGCCATATCGGGACATCCCTGCACCAGCGGCAACGTCACGGGATGCGGGCAAGGACCGTGGTCGAGGGCCATTGTCTCCAGCAGGCAGGCGGCTTCGCCTTCATAACTTTGCTGGAGGGGTGCGCAGCCCAGGGCGGCTGCCACGGCATCAAACAGGCGACCACAGGAGGAGGCGAGCGGGGCATTGACCCCGCGGGTGATAGCCCGCGCCAACGGCTGCCAGGGCTGGGCACGAACCACCGCCGTTTCCGCATAGTGTTGCCAGTGCGGCACAAAGGCTTCGCATTGTGCCAGCAAATTACGCCAGGGCTGCCGCGCTGCCAGATCGCCACCCGGAAGCGCCACGGCTGGCAGACCGCCGAGGTGCGTACATTCCCGGTAGTCCACCCGCAGGCATTCCCCCCCCCAGAGCTGACCGTCATCGCCATAGCCAATACCATCAAGGGCCAGCGCCAGCACCTTGCCACCCTCCAGCGGCCAGTGATGTTCGGCCAGGCAGGCGGCAGCGTGAGCGTGATGATGCAATATTTCTGAGAGCGGTAGCGCCATCTCACGCCCCAGTTGTGCGCTACGCCAGGCCGGATGCGCATCAACCGCAATCTGCTGTGGCGTAAAGTGGTAGATCTCGCACATTAGCTGCAATGCCTGACGCCACTGGGTTTCGACGCCGCTTTGCGCTAAATCGCCAAAGTACTGACTGAGCACCGCCTGGTCGTCACGCACCAGACAGAAGGTATTTTTCAGATCGCCACCGAGTGCCAGTATCGGCGGCAGGGGCTTGAAACCGGGCGGTAGCGGCAGGGCATCGGGCACAAACCCACGCGAGCGCCGTAACATTTCACCGCTGGCGCGCATCACAGAATCATCCATGCGTTGCAGGATCGGGCGATTATGCAGCAGCCAGCCATCGGCAATACCCGCCAGCTCCGCCAGCGCGCGATCATTCTCTATTGCAGGGGGCAAACCGTTCAGATTGCCGGATGTCATCACCAGTGGGCCGCCAAAATCCGCCATCAACAGATGCTGGAGAGGATTGGCCGCCAGCATCACACCGATTTCATTCAGACCTGGCGCAATCCCGGCGCTCAACCCGCTTAACAGGTGACGGTCGACCAGTACAATCGGCGCGGCTGGTGAGGTGAGGAACGCGGTGGCCGAATCCGGTAAGCCCAGCGTATCCGGTATCATCACCGCAAAAGGTTTTGCTGGCCGCTGCTTACGCTGCCGCAGGCGCTGCACCGCCAGCGGGTTGCGGGCATCCACCGCCAGATGAAACCCACCCAGTCCTTTAATGGCGACAATCCCACCTTTTTTCAGCAGCGTCACGGCCTGTTGCAGTGCCGAATCTCCCTCACACTGCTGCCCGTTGTGGTGCCAGATTAGCTGCGGGCCGCAATCCGCGCAGGCCAGCGGTTGAGCATGAAAACGGCGGTCCAGTGGGTTGCGGTACTCTCGTTCACAGGCCGGGCACAGGGGAAACGCGGCCATTACCGTGGCGGGACGATCGTAAGGTATGGCGTGGATAATGGTGTAGCGTGGACCACAGTGGGTACAGTTAATAAAGGGGTAGCGGTAACGTCGGTCCGTGGGATCATGCAGTTCGCGCAGGCAGGCGGGACAGGTTGCGGCATCGGGGACGATTTGCGTGGTCATGGCACCCTCGTCACTGTGACGAATGGTGAAACTCTCCGGCAGGCTTATCCAGCACATTGTCTGTTGTTCAATGCTATCAATCCGCGCCAGCGGCGGGCAGTGCTGATGCAGCGCCGCCAGTAACGTGGCTGCCGGGCTGGTCAGACGCACCAACACGCCCGCGCCGTCGTTGCAGACGTCGCCTTTGAGCTGGAGTTGTTGTGCCAGTTGCCAGATCCAGGGGCGAAAACCGACGCCCTGGACCTTGCCGCGAATACGTAATGCAATGCCGTTGTTATGCATAGGAATTCATACCGTCGCGGCGCAATTTATTGCGCGATGTGGGAAAAACCCGCGCGATAAATCGCGCCGCGACGAAGCCCTTGTTACGCTTCTGCCGCTTCGCGCAGGCGCGCTTTCATCTGGTTATAGGTGGTCTGCGCATAGAGTTCAGCCCACGCCTGATCCTCAATCGCGCTGACGTTGACCGCGCAATATTTGGTTTCCGGTGTTTTGGAAATCGGATCAAGATTGTCCTGAGTCAGCTCATTACAGGCACCAATCCACCATTGATAAGTCATATACACCGAACCCTTGTTGATGCGTTCATTGACGTCGGCGCGGCTGATCACTTTGCCGCGTCGCGAGCTGACCCACACCAGTTGCTGGTCTTTTATCCCCAATGCTTCGGCATCCAGCGGGTTGATTTGCATATAACCGGGTTCGTCGGCGAGGGTTTGCAGCGCCGCGCAGTTACCGGTCATGGATCGACAGGAGTAGTGCCCCACTTCACGCACGGTGCAAAGCACCAGCGGATAGTCTTTATCCGGCACTTCCGCCGGGGCGCGCCACTCAGCGGCGAACAACTGCCCCTTACCGGTTGGGGTATCAAACTTATTCCCTTTGTAGAGATAAGGGGTGCCGGGATGGTCCAGCGTCGGGCAAGGCCACTGAACGTGTCCCATCTCGCCCATTTTTTCGTAGGTTACGCCATAGAACAGCGGGCACAGATCGCGCAGCTCATCCCAGATCTGCTGGTTATTGTCGTAGTGCATCGGGTAGCCCATTTCTGTGGCGATCAGGCTGATGATTTCCCAGTCACGTTTGACGTTGTATTGCGGTTCGATGGCTTTCTCAAAGCGCTGGAAACCCCGGTCGGCACAGGTAAACACGCCGCCGTGCTCACCCCACGAGGTGGCGGGCAGCAGCACGTCGGCCACTTCGGCGGTTTTGGTCATAAAGATGTCCTGCACCACCACGAAGTCGAGCGCTTCAAAACCCTGACGCACCAGGCCTAAATCCGCCTCGGTCTGGAGCGGATCTTCCCCCATGATGTAGTAAGCCTTCATCTCGCCTTCCAGCGCCAGATGCGGCACTTCAGTGATGCGCACGCCAACTTTGTCATCCATCACTGCCGGATCAATGCCCCATGCGCTGGCGAACTTCGCTCGCACCGCTGGATCAACCACGTCCTGGTAGCCGGGAAACTGGTTGGGGATGACGCCCATATCGCAGGCACCCTGCACGTTGTTCTGACCGCGCACCGGCCCGACGCCGACATGTTCGCGGCCCAGATTGCCGGTCAGCAGCGCCAGGCTGGACAAGCCTTTCACCACATCCACCGCCTGACCAAACTGCGTCACCCCCATGCCCCACATAATGGTGGCGGAAGGTGCTGCGGCGTAGGTGCGCATTGCCTGGCGAATCTGTTGGGCCGGGATACCGGTCAAATGCTCGACATCTTCCGGGGCGTAACCTTTAACGGTCTCGCGATAGGCATCCAGCCCCTCGGTGTATTTAGCGACATACTCCTTGTCGTAAAGTTGCTCATCCAGCAATACATAACCAAAGGCGTTAACCAGCGCCATATTGCAGCCGTTTTTGATTTGCAAATGTTGATCGGCAATACGGGCGGTTTCGATGCGGCGTGGGTCGCAGACGATGATCTTCGCGCCATTACCTTTGGCTTTGATCACGCGGCGCGCCACGATGGGATGAGAGTCGGCGCAGTTATAGCCCACTACCAGCAGGCATTTGGAGTTTTCGATATCACCGATGGAGTTGCTCATCGCGCCGTTCCCCAGCGTCACCTGTAGCCCGGCGACGGAGGGACCGTGGCACACGCGTGCGCAGCAATCGACGTTATTGGTGTTTAGCACGCCACGGGCGAATTTTTGCATCACATAGTTGGTTTCGTTACCGGTGCCGCGTGAGGAACCGGTAGTCATAATGGCGCGCGGCCCAAACTGCTGCTTAATCTCGCTCAGGCGTTTGGCCGTGTAGCGGATAGCTTCCTCCCAACTAACCGGCTGGAGTTTGCCCCCTTTCTGATAACGGATCATCGGCTGCGTCAGACGTGGCGTGAGCAGTTTGGTGTCGTTGAGGAAGTCCCAGCCATAGTAGCCTTTCAGACACAATTCGTTCTGGTTGGTCACACCATCGGCCGCTTCGGCACGCAGAATTCTGTTGTTCTCGACGACCAGTTTCAGTTTGCAGCCTGCACCGCAATAGGGGCAGACGGTAGTCACTTTTTTCATCTATAGCCAACCTGTAAGAAGTTGAAAAGCCAGGATTAAAACGACAGCGATGAGGGAGCATCTAACGCGGCGCGGCGGCGTTTTTCTGCGCTCATCTGTTCGAGTTTGTTGCGATCGACGCACATGATGGCGTTGGTCGGACAGGCGTCGATGCACGCCGGACCTGATTCACGCTGGTGGCAGAGGTCACATTTGTTAGCCTCGGCTTTTTCCGCCATGACGTTCAGTCCGGCACCGCTGTTGCGAATCACCGGGCGAACCACCACCTCCATCGCACCGTAAGGACAGGCGACGACACAGGTTTTGCAGCCAATGCAGCGTTCCTGCATCACATGGACAAAACCTTTATCACGGCTGATTGCGCCGTTCGGGCAGACGTTGGCGCAGGGGGCATCTTCACACTGGCGGCACATGGTGGCCGTAGAGACATTCACGCCTTTGATAACATGAATGCGGGGCAGGAAGGTCTGCGGGGTGAGCGCCGAGCAATCCTGGTTTTCCTGATGGGACACGACACAGGCTACCTCACACGTACGGCAGCCGATACACTTGCTTGAATCAGCAATGATGAAGCGGTTCATCATAAACTCCTGCATTGAACTTGTTATTGTCAGGGAGCTATACACAAACCGTGCCAGTTTTTTAGTTGTTTAATAACAATGAGTTACTTGTCGGCCTTGTTGGCATTGACACTTTTGACGATGACATCTGTCGGCACATGTCATAGCGGCGCGATTTATCGCGCCGCGACGGGTTGTGGGTCATCACGCTTCGCTGGTGAGTGCCGAAAACCCTCCGTCACCCACCCAGCCGCCAAGTTGTTGATAGACCTGGTCTACCGCGTTCTTCACCGCCTCGGTCATGGGATAGCAAAAGCCCACCAGATCCGGCTGAATGCCGAGGAACACCACCTGACCGACATCATCTTTAAGCTGATCAATCAAGTAATTGAGCGGCATATTGTGGGTGGTCATCAGCAACATGTCGGCGATGTCATCCGGGTCGATAACGCGGATTTCACCGGGGGACAGCAGCATGTCGGTGGCATCAACAATCAGCAGCAAATCGGGCCGTTGTTCGCGAATGGCGACCACATCGTTTTCCGGCGCGCTGCCGCCGTCGATCACCAGCCAGTCGCCACAGGGGGCGGCGCGACATTTCTCCGCCAGCAACGGGCCTGCGCCGTCATCACCCATCATGCTGTTGCCGACACACAATAAAACCTTAGTCATCACGCCTCCTGACCATCAGATAGATAGCCGGTTCCTGTTGAATGGCCTGGAGCATCGCCAGCAGTGCCTGGCTCCATTGCTGTTGCTGCGGCGTCTGACACGCTCTGGCGGCATCAAATGCCTGCGCCAGCATCACCACATGGCTGTGGTCGATCACAATTTCCCCGTAGCGCGGCACGCCGGCCATCTTACGGCTGGCCTGGCTTGCCGCCGGAAGCGTGGCAATCCACGCCAGATAAGCCGCCCAGGGACACACCAGGCTCTCTTCCAGGCAATCAATCACGCCAAGGTGATGTCCAATGGCCAGGCTGTAGTACATCACCTGTTGTGCTTCTGCTGGCGTTGCGTCATTTTCATCGACAAATTTGCGGCTAAGTTGGCAAAACACCACGGACTCGCTCATTACACGCGCTCCATCTGCACCAGATTTTCCAGATGCGTAACAATCTCCGTCAGACGTGGATCGTTCTCTTCCGCCAGCCATTGCTGCACTGCGCCATCGCCGTCGGTCAGTTTGTGCATGAAGTTGTCGGCAATTTGTCGTCCATAGCGATAACCCGCCAGACGGCGCGCCGCGCGATCAATGCGAACGCGCAGCGGCTGTACCATCGCCGTATGCAGGATGCGTGCGGGTTGCAGATCCTGTTCGCTTGCCGGACGGGCATGGATTTTCTGCTCCAGCAGACCCAACGCCATGGCGAAGCCGTACAGGGTGGCGGCGGGTGTGGGTGGGCAGCCAGGGATATACACGTCTACCGGCACGATTTTGTCCGTGCCGCCCCAGACGCAGTAGAGATCATGGAAGATACCGCCGCTATTGCCGCAGGCCCCGTAGGAGATACAAATTTTCGGGTCCGGGGCGGATTCCCAGGCACGTAATGCTGGTGAGCGCATGGCGCGGGTGACCGCGCCGGTGAACAGCAAAATATCGGCATGGCGCGGTGAGGGGACCACTTTGATTCCGAAGCGTTCGGCGTCAAAAAGCGGGGTAAGTGCGGCGAAAATCTCAATTTCACAACCGTTGCAACCGCCACAGTCAACGCGATAAACGTAGGCTGATCGTTTGATTTTTTTCAGCAATGAAGCCTTCATGCTGGCAATCGACTCTTCCACCGAGAGCGGCAGTGGCAGGCCGTTATGGTCGCGTGGACCTGATACGTTACTCATCCGTTGGCTCCTCGCAACTGACGGTGAAACACGGCGCTGCCGGATGAGGCCAGGCTGTGCTGACGTTTACATGCCGGGCAGGTTTCGAACGCCGACCGCCGGTTTTCCGCCCCCTGGTCGCCGTTATGGCGCAACAAGGCAATGGCATAGTCGATCTCCTTTTGTACCGCGAAGGGGTGACCACATTCCCGGCAATAGCACAGCGGAAAAAGTGCCTGTTGCAGCAAATCGGCTTTGTTCCACACCGCCAGTTCGAACTGCTGCGACAGGGTAATTGCGGCGGTTGGACACACCTCTTCACAGCGGGCGCAGAAAATGCAGCGCCCGAGGTTAAAGCTCCACGCCAGTTGCCCGGCTTCGAGATCGGTTGCCACGCTTAACGCATTGGAAGGACAGGCATTAACGCAGGCAGCACAACCGATGCACTGTTGCGGATTGTGCTCGGGTTTACCGCGGAAGTTGTCATCCACGTCGATGGGTCGCAAGGGATAAGATTCGGTCGCGACACCGCCTTTGAGCGCGTTTTTAATAAAACTAAACATGATGACTCCCGACTATTTCAGCGGTGAATGGGTGCGCTCAATGCTGTAGCGCTCCAGCTCTTTGTACGGCACCACCTGGCTTTTCTTTTTGCGTACATCCACCACCGTCATGCGATCGGTGCAGGAGTAGCAGGGGTCGAGACTGCCGATGATCAATGGCGCATCGGACACCGTATTGCCGCGCAACATATAGCGCAGCGTCGGCCAGTTGGCGTAGGTCGCCGCACGGCAGCGCCAGCGGAACAGCTTCTGGTTGTCGCCGGTCATGCTCCAGTGGATATCGTCACCGCGCGGCGCTTCGCAGAAACCAAGAGCAAAACGCTGCGGGATGTAGGTAAACCCTTCCACCATCAGGGGGCCGCCAGGCAGGTTATCAAGGCCGAAATCAATCAGATTCAGCGCGGTGAACACTTCATTGATGCGCACTTTAAGCCGCGAAAGCACGTCACAACCGGCAAGGGTATGTACCTCCAGCGGCAGCAGGCCGTAACCGGCAAACGGGTGGTCGGCACGGGTGTCGCGAGCATGGCCGCTGGCGCGCACCATCGGACCGACGTTACTGAAATCGCGTGCGATACCCGGATCAAGACGGCCAATGCCTACGGTGCGCGATTCAATATTGGGCGTGCTGAGCAGAATGTCGGTCAGGGTAAAGACCTCGCGGCGCATCTGCTGCGCCAGCTGGCGCGTCTGTATCATGTCGTCTTTCATCAGGTCACGACGAATTCCGCCGATCAGGTTCAACCCGTAAGTTTTACGTGCGCCGGTCAGGATCTCCGCCATCTTCATCGACAACTCACGCACGCGGAAAAATTGCATAAACCCGGAGTCAAAACCCACAAAGTGGCAGGCCAGACCGAGGTTCAGCAGATGGCTGTGCAGACGCTCCACTTCGAGCAAAATCGAGCGGATCATCTGCGCGCGCGCGGGCACCACAATCCCCATCGCATTCTCCACCGAAGAGGTGTAGGCGGTGCTGTGGGCAAAGCCACAGATGCCGCACACGCGATCGGAGAGGAAGGTGACTTCGTTGTATCCCATGCGGGTTTCTGCCAGTTTCTCCATGCCGCGATGGACGTAGAACAGGCGATAATCGGCATCGATAATGTTCTCACCGTCAACAAACAGGCGGAAATGGCCAGGTTCATCGGAGGTGACATGCAGCGGTCCGATGGGTACCACATTGTTCTTGCTACTACCCAGTTCATTGATGAATTCGTAGGTTTCGCTGTCGCTGGTGGGGGCCGGACGTTGGCGATAATCCATGCTGTCTTTACGCAATGGGTAGAGTTCATCCGGCCAGTCGTCCGGTAGCACCAGACGACGTTCGTCCGGCAGCCCAATCGGTTGCAAGCCATACATATCGCGGACTTCGCGCTCACCCCAGACGGCAGCAGGGACGCGTGGCGTCACCGATGGAAACTCTGGCCGATGGGCGTCTACCGCCACCCGGACGGTGATCCAGCATTTGGTGCCGCTCTCCATCGACAGTACGTAGTAAACCGCATAGCTGCCGCAGAGTTGGCGTTCATCATTGCCGAATAGCACCGATAACCAGCCTCCCTGCTGGTAATACAGCCATTCGACAATTTCCGGCAGCATGTTGAGTTTGACGGTAATGGTGATTTGATCTTTGGTCTGCCAGCTCTCCTCCAGCACCGCGTGGGGGAACTTGAGGTGCAGTGCAGCAAGGTAGTGTTGACCGATTTTCTCTTCAGACATGAAATAAGTTCTCTGCAATTACGCCGCCAGCAAGGAGACGAAGGCTAAAAAGGCCAGACCAAAACCGGCCCACGTAATACGTGACGTTTCGAGCATCCGCAGGCGTGCCATGCTGTTTTCAAACAGCGCGATCAGCAGGGCAGCGGCAATCAGTTTGACGATGGCCAGTACCACGGCGAGTACCCCTCCACCCCAGCTAAAGGCGTGCATCTGCCCCCAGGGCAAAAACACCCCGACAAACATTTGCAGCACCACTAACTGTTTTAACGAAATGCCCCACTTCAGTACGGCAAAGCCTGCGCCGCTGTATTCGGAAAGTGGCCCCTCCTGCAACTCCTGCTCGGCTTCCGCCAGGTCAAACGGCAGTTTCCCCATCTCGATAAACGTGGCGAAGGCGCAGGCGGCTAGCGCCAGCAACAGCGTCAGACTGTGGCTGAGCGGCCAGGCATGGACGGTCATGGCAATGTTGCTGATGTGGGTACTGCCTGCCACCTGAGCCGCCACCCACAGGCCGAGCAGCAACATCGGTTCGACCAGCACGCCGAGCATCGTCTCGCGGCTGGCACCGATGCCGGTGAACGGACTGCCGGTGTCCAGGCCCGCAATGGCGAAAAAGAAGCGGGCGATGGCGAACAAATAAATCAAGGTGATCAGGTCGCCAACCGGCGGCAACGGCGAGGCGAGGGTAACCACCGGCAGCGCAGTGGCAATGGTCAACATCACGCCGACCATCACCAGCGGCATCAGGCGAAAAACCCAACCCGCAGCGGCGGGCGCCACGCTCTGGCGACCGAGTAACTTGAACAGATCCCGATACTCCTGCAACACGCCAGGACCGCGCCGGTTATGCAAGCGCGCGCGGGCCATTCGCGAAATGCCGGAGAGCAAGGGCGCAGCCAGGAACAAGGCCAACGCCTGGATAAGGGCAAAAAATAACGTCGTCATAGTGGTTCCTCAGGCGATGACCGCGATCAGCAAAATCGCCAGTTCAATAAATGCCAGACGTCGGAACGTGATGGCGATCCCGTCACCCCGCCAGCCAGGCACCCATCGCACCGGATTAAGGTGTTTGCGTAAGGCGAGGAGGGGCGCAAAGGCGGCTCTCACCGGTTGGGCAAAACCCGATGCGGTGATCACCATCGCTGCTTCGTGGTCGTAGCCACAAACCCATGCCGGGCCACGCGTGCGGTGCGGCAGGCGATCGCCACGGAACAGCACCAGCAACAGCACAGGCAGCAGCGGCGTCATAATCAGCAGCAGGGCGATCAGCGGTTGCGATACCAGCGTCTGCGCGGTGTTGAGCGGGAGTGGGATGGCATGTTGCAGCAACGGCAGCAACCAGGGAGTAGCGACACCGGCAATCACGCAACCCAACGCCAGCAGAACGACGGTGATATTCATCAGGCCGGGCGGGTTGGCGGCCTGTTCGGCCTCCGGGCTGCGGGGTGCGCCGAGGAAGGTGACGCTATAGACCTTGGCCATACACATCACCGCCAGCGCGCCAGTGATCGCCAGTCCAACCGCCAGCAGCGGCCCAAGGACACGCGCGATAAAGGAAGCCTGGTTGCCTAACTGGAAGAATGACTGATAGATCACCCATTCACCGGCAAAGCCATTAAGCGGCGGCAGGGCGGCCATTGCCATCAAACCCACCAGCATTGCCAACGAAATCAGCGGCATACGCTTGCCAATCCCGCCCAGTTTCTCAATATCGTGCTGTCCAGTGCGGAACCACACCGCGCCAGCGCCGAGGAACAGCGTGGTTTTAAACAGGCTGTGATTAAACAGATGGTAGAGGCCACCGATCATCCCCAACGCCACCAGCGCCGGTTGGTGCAGCGTAATCCCGATAAAGCCGCAACCCACGCCCAGCAGGATAATGCCGATGTTTTCCAGCGAGTGATAAGCCAGCAGGCGGTTGATGTTGTGCTCCATCAGGGCGTACAGCCCGCCGGTAAAGGCGGTCACCATACCGAGCACCACCACCAGTACCCCCCACCACAGCGGCAACACGTCGGCTATCAGTGAAACGCTGATCATGCCGTATAACCCTACCTTCAGCACCACGGCGGAAAACAGCGCTGCGGCCGGAGCCGGGGCATTGGCATGCGCCTGGGGTACCCAGCCGTGCAGCGGAATAATGCCCGCCAGCAGACCAAAGCCGAGCAAACTTAACAGCAACACCAGCGGAGAGAGCGCCGCACCCTGGAGCGCCAGGCGTAATCCGTCAAAACTCAGCGTGCCAAACTGTTGCCACAGCAACCAACAGGCAGCGACCAGCAGAAGCGTGCCGAGGCGACCCAGGGCAAACCAGAGTTGACCGGATTTACGACAGCCGGTGAGGAAGTAGCCTGCCAGCGCGACAATTTCGGCCATCGCCACCAGGGTGGCGAGGTTAGCGGCGAGCAGAGCAACAGCCGAAGCGGCAAGGATCAGATTGACCAGCAAACCGTTGGCTTTAACCTGAGAATGCCGATGCCAGCTTACGTTAAACAGGCAGATAAACAGGCCGCAGAGTGACACTGTCACTAACCATATGCTGTTAAAACTATTCAGTTGTAGCTGCCAGCGCCACAGCGGCAGGGTGGCGCTGAATCCGAGCAGGCCCTGGACGCTGGCTGCCAGCAGCAACGCACAACTTATCGCGCCACCGATACCGGCAATAACGCCACTGATGGGCCGGTTAAACGCGGTGATGCCCGCCAGTAACGCACTGAGCATCAGACCGGTCAGTGCCCAGTGGATCAGAAAAAAAACATTCATTTACGTGCCTCTGGCTGGCTGAACAGGCTTAAATCACCCAGCGCACCCGCCAGCGTGAGTTCACGCTTGCGTTTGCTGGCTTTGGCGATATCGGTGTTGTCGATCAATTGCAGCGCTTTCGTCGGACAGGTGCGCACGCAGGCCGGACCCTGCTCATCGAAGCTGCACAGATCACATTTCACCGCGACAGCACGAATGCCAGGAACCCAGTCCAGCAACGAGCTAACGCGCAGGGGATCGGCAGGGGCGGCGGGCGCTTTGGGGCTGTTGACGTCAGCCGGGATGTGTAACGGGCGGCTGCCGGAAAATTCGATAGCCCCAAACGGGCAGGCGATGCCGCACAGTTTGCAGCTGACGCACAGGTTAGCGTTCAGCTGTACCGCGCCATCCACACGGTTAATGGCATTCACCGGGCAGACGCTGGCACAAGGGGCGTCTTCGCAGTGGCGACACAACTGCGGGGCGGATTCGTCCCGGTTGCGCATCACCTTTAAACGCGGCATCGACTGTAAACCCTGTTGCCGGTGCGTCTCCGCGCAGGCCGCTTCACAGGTATGGCAACCAATGCATAATGTTGAATCAGCGATTACAAAACGGTTCACCAACGGATTCCTCTGGTGACTGTCGTCATTAATGACGAAATCATGCCGATAACCTGTCGCTTCGACAGTTTCGACACCCTCAACCTCTTTACGCCACGGCGGCTTGTTGTAGCCGTTCCATCGACACCGGGGTGTTTTCATGGACCGCCAGATAGAGGCTGTCGTAAATCGGCTGAATCAGTTCCAGATAGTGGGTAAGTACCTTCTCGCGATCGCGATTGCTGAAGGTGTTGTCGATGCAACCGTCATTGTCGATATTGGCATGACCAATCAATATCTTATCGCTGTCATCCGGCAGCGCGAGAAAGTACTCGATACGGTGATTGTTAAAGCCTTCGCCTGGCTGAATATGAATGACGAAGTGTTCAAATAAGAAGAAGCGCAACTCATCCCCCGGTGTGCAGGCGATGGTGTGGTGCAGTTTGGCTTTTGACAGGGTTATCCCCTGAACTAAGGCGTTACCGTATTGTTTCCACTGTGCCTGCAAGCGTTGATGCTTATCAGCGATGTAGGCTGCTTTGTCACTCAGTTCCCTAATATCCATTATTAAATCACTCTGTTTGTGCGGATATTCCCCTAAGGCACATTTCGTGCCATGTTTTTAAAATATTGAATTTTATAGTTAATATATAAATCTCTGTCACGAATAATCCGTCAGTGACATGTCATTTCGTCATCTTTGACATCGACACGCCGCCGCGCTGGCATCGTCTTTGCATTAGCAGCCCTCAGTGAACCCAGGAGGCAGCATGCACGAAATTACCCTCTGTCAACGCGCAGTCGAACTGATCGATAACCACGCCCGGCAACATGGCGCACGCCGTGTCACTGCGGTCTGGCTGGAGGTCGGGGCGTTTTCTTGCGTGGAGACCAGCGCGATGCAGTTCTGCTTTGAACTGACGTGCCGGGGCACCCTGGCTGAAGGGTGTGAACTTCATCTTCATCAGCAGGAAGCGGAGTGCTGGTGTCACGATTGCCAGCAGTACATCACGCTGCTTACGCAGCGCGTCAGACGGTGCCCGCAATGTGGCGGTCATCAACTGCGCATCGTGGCGGATGATGGCGTGCAAATTAAGCGGCTGGAAATCGATCAGGAGATCAATCATGTGTAGTACCTGTGGTTGCGGTGAAGGCAACCTGTATATCGAAGGCGATGAGCGTAACCCGCATTCGGCGTTTCGCAGCGCCCCGTTTGCGCCGGCACCACGTCGGGTGCAGCGGATTTCTGGCATCAACCTCAGTGAGCATGGCGATCTGCATTATGGGCACGGCGTGGCCGAAGCCCATGCACCGGGTATCAGCCAGCGTAAGATGCTGGAGCTGGAGCTTGATGTGCTGGATAAAAATAATCAGCTGGCGCAGGCGAATCGCGCCGCTTTTACTGCGCAGCGTCAACTGGTGCTGAACCTGGTGTCCAGCCCTGGTTCCGGTAAAACCACCCTGCTGACCGAAACCCTGAAACGGTTACAGGGCAAGGTGCCCTGCGCGGTGATCGAGGGAGATCAGCAGACGGTAAATGATGCCGCACGCATCCGCGCCACGGGTACGCCAGCGATTCAGGTGAATACTGGCAAAGGTTGCCATCTGGATGCGCAAATGGTTCAGACGGCGATGCAGCGTCTGCCGCTGGCAGACAACGGGGTGTTGTTTATTGAAAACGTCGGCAATCTGGTGTGTCCGGCGAGTTTTGATTTGGGTGAACGCCACAAAGTTGCGCTGCTCTCGGTGACGGAGGGTGAGGATAAACCCCTAAAATATAAGTACATGTTTGCTGCGGCTTCGCTGATGTTGCTCAACAAAATTGACTTGTTGCCGTATCTGCAATTCGATGTTGACCGATGTCTGGCCTATGCCCGCGAGGTTAACCCGGATATCCAGATCATGCTGGTTTCCGCCACCAGCGGCGCAGGCATGGAAGCGTGGATTAACTGGCTGGAGAGCGAGCGATGTGCATAGGCATTCCGGGCCAGATTGTTGAGCGCCAGGGTAATGACGCGAAAGTGGATGTGTGCGGCGTGCAGCGCGATGTCAATTTAACGCTGGTGGGCGATGCAACGGTGGGCCAATGGGTGTTGGTGCACGTTGGCTTTGCCATGAGCATCATTGATGAAGCGGAGGCGCGTGACACCCTCGATGCGCTGCAAAACATGTTCGACATGGAACCTGATGTCGGGGCCTTGCTGTACGGTGAGGAGCGTGGCTGATGCGTTATGTTGATGAATATCGCGACCCCGCCCGCGTGATGCAGTTGATTGAAACCCTGCATAAGCGGGCGCCATTGCTGGATTACGATGCGCAGCATCCGTTGCAGATTATGGAGGTGTGCGGGGGACATACCCACGCCATCTTCCGCTTTGGCCTCGATCAGTTGCTGCCGGACAACATCGATTTTATCCACGGTCCGGGCTGTCCGGTATGCGTGTTACCGATGGGGCGCATTGATAGCTGCATTGAAATTGCCCGCCATCCTGAAGTGATTTTCTGCACCTTTGGCGACGCCATACGCGTGCCGGGCAGACAGGGATCGCTAATGCAGGCCAAAGCGCAGGGGGCGGATGTGCGGGTGGTGTATTCACCGATGGATGCCCTGACGCTGGCGCGTCTCAATCCACACCGTAAGGTGGTGTTTTTCGCTCTCGGCTTTGAAACCACCATGCCCGCCACAGCCATCACGCTGCAACAGGCCAAAGCGCAACAGGTCACCAATTTCTTCTTCTTTTGCCAGCACATTACGCTTATCCCCACCCTGCGCAGCCTGCTGTCGCAGCCGGATAACCGCATCGACGCCTTCCTGGCACCGGGTCATGTCAGCATGGTGATCGGCACTGCCGCCTATGAGTTTATCCCCCGGCATTTCCGGCGGCCGCTGGTGGTGGCGGGTTTCGAGCCGATGGATTTATTGCAGGGCGTGTTGATGTTGGTGGAGCAAAAAATCAAGCAGCAAAGCCGGGTGGAGAATCAATACAAACGTGTGGTGCCGGATGAGGGAAACCTGCTGGCGCAGCAAGCCATGCGCGAGGTTTTTTGCCTCCGAGGGGCGTCTGAATGGCGCGGACTGGGGGTGATTGCGGAATCCGGTGTTCAGTTGACGCAGGCGTATCAATCCTATGATGCGGAGGTCAGGTTCCGGCCACAGCAGCAGCAGGTGAGTGACGACCCGCGCGCACGTTGTGGCGATGTGCTCACCGGGCGTTGTAAACCGCATCAATGTCCGATGTTCGGCAAGGGCTGCAATCCACAAAACGCCTTTGGTGCGCTGATGGTCTCCTCGGAAGGGGCCTGCGCGGCCTGGTATCAGTACAGAAGTCAGGAAGTGAATGATGAAATCAATTGAATTAGCGCATGGCAGTGGCGGCAGAATGATGCAGCAACTGATCGCCGACCTGTTTCTCCAGGCGTTTGACAATCCCTGGCTGGCGGAGCAGGAAGATCAGGCGCGGCTGGGGTTAAGCGAGCTGACCGGCAAAGGGGATCGGCTGGCATTTTCCACCGACAGCTACGTTATCGATCCGCTGTTTTTCCCCGGCGGGGATATCGGCAAGCTGGCGGTGTGCGGCACGGTCAACGATATTGCCGTCAGTGGCGCGCAGCCGCGCTGGCTTTCCTGTGGTTTTATCCTTGAAGAGGGGCTGCCGTTAGTGACGCTGGAACGCGTGGTAACCAGCATGGCGCAGACGGCCAGAGACGCGGGGGTCAGCATCGTTACCGGCGACACCAAAGTGGTGCCGCGTGGCGCGGTCGATAAGCTATTCATCAATACCGCCGGTCTTGGCGCGATTCCTGCCGGATTACGCTGGGGCGCGGCACAGATTGACGTTGGCGATGTGTTGATCGTCAGTGGCACCCTGGGTGACCACGGAGCCACAATCCTCAATTTGCGTGAACAGCTGGGGCTGGATGGGGATTTGGCAAGTGATTGCGCGCCACTGTCCACGTTGATTGCGCCGTTGGTCGGCATCAGCGGCGTGAAGGCGTTACGTGATGCCACGCGCGGTGGCGTCAATGCGGTGCTGCATGAGTTCGCCGCTGCCAGCCACTGCGGGATGGAAATCCACGAAAGTCAGCTACCGCTCTCCCCGGCGGTGCGAGGTGTTTGCGAATTGTTAGGTCTGGATGCGCTGAATTTTGCCAATGAAGGAAAACTGCTGATAGCGGCTTCAGCCGAAGCGGCACCGGCAGTCGTCGCTGCATTGCAGCGCCATCCTTTGGGTGAGCGTGCCGCAATTATCGGCATCGTGACTGAAAAGCCCGGCGTCAGAATGAACGGACTTTATGGCGTCAGACGTAGCCTGGAACTCCCGCATGCAGAACCCTTGCCACGAATTTGTTGATCTATGCCTGGTCTCCCCGAAAGAAAACCACATAAACTTTAATTCTCATCAATATTGGACGATGGACTCACCTCCATATTTAGCGGGAGGTCTTTCAATGGACGACATACATGGCATATACCCCGATGAGCGATATCGGGCAGCAGGGATTGTTTGATATCACCCAGACTCTGCTGCAACAGCCCGATTTTAGTGCGCTTGCTGATTGCCTGACCCGCTTGGTTAAACAAGGGGCATTGGCGGACCGCGTGAATGTGTTGCTTTATCATCCGCAACACCGGCAAGTCAGTTTTTATGGCAGAGATAAGACGCTCACGCCGGATCAGCAGAGCTTACTGGCGACGGGACCGATGCAACGCATCCTTTCCCGTCCTGAAGCGCTGATTTGTCCCTGGCGTGAATTTGAGGCGACCTGGCCGCAAGTGGCTAGCCTGCCGCTTTACGCACCTTTTGGGCGCTACTGCCTGCTACCGCTGGTTTCCAGTGGTGAGATCTTTGGTGGCTGTGAGTTTATTCGCGACAGCAACAAGGGCTGGAGCGAGAAGGAGCTGGAACGTCTGCATACGCTGACGCAGGTGGTGGGGTTGTGCGCCCAGCAGATTCGCAGCACCCAGGATATCGATCACCATTGCCAGGTGCTGAGTCGTGAACGGGATGACTTTCGCATTTTGGTGGCGGTGACCAATGCAGTGCTGTCGAAACTGGATCTTGACGAGGTGATGCAGGAAACCGCGCGTGAAATCCATCACCACTTTGCCATTGATTCCATCAGCATCGTGGTGCGCAGCAGCCGTAAAGCGTGGCTCACCATTTATTCCACCCATTTTGTCGATGAAGCGTCACCTATCCATGATCTGAGTGAAGTGCCTGAAGCGGGCACGCTCTCCGAACAGGTGTTTGCCAGTGGTGAAATGTTGTTGCTGAATCTTTACCCGCAGCAACAAGCGGCCTCCTATGAGCGCAGGTTGTTGGAGCTTTGGGATAATCAGGCGCAGACGTTGTGCCTGATGCCGCTGAAATTTGGCGACAATATGTTGGGGGTGATGAAGCTGGCGCAATGCGGTGAACGGGGCTTTAGCGCCGCCAACCTTGAGTTGTTGCATCAAATCGCTGAACGCATTGCGATTGCGCTCGATAATGCGCTGGCATGGCAGGAAATCAATCGGCTAAAGGAGAGCCTGACGGATAAAGGTTCGT
Source organism: Pantoea sp. X-Soil-OKNW-713 (assembly GCF_059730685.1). Classification (NCBI taxonomy): domain Bacteria; kingdom Pseudomonadati; phylum Pseudomonadota; class Gammaproteobacteria; order Enterobacterales; family Erwiniaceae; genus Pantoea; species Pantoea sp. X-Soil-OKNW-713. The sequence goes on from NZ_AP035996.1 coordinate 156,225, forward strand.
GGGCCACGGAGTCGATCAATGCCGGGAGCCCTGATGTTGGTGAAATTATTGGCCGCAGCGAAGTGATGATCGATGTGCTGAAACAGGTCGAGATTGTGGCTGCCAGCGACAGCACGGTGTTGATCCTTGGCGAAACCGGCACCGGAAAGGAGTTGATTGCGCGCGCCATTCACAACCAGAGCCAACGCAATCGTCGGCGAATGGTAAAAATGAATTGCGCCGCGATGCCTGCCGGGCTGCTGGAAAGCGATTTGTTTGGTCACGAACGGGGGGCCTTTACCGGGGCCAATACCCAGCGAATTGGTCGCTTTGAACTGGCGGATAAAAGCTCGTTATTCCTTGATGAAGTGGGGGATATGCCGCTGGAGTTGCAGCCGAAACTGCTGCGCGTGTTACAGGAAAAGGAGTTTGAACGCCTTGGCAGCAACAAATTGCAAACGGTCGATGTGCGACTGATTGCGGCGACTAACCGTGACCTGAAGCAAATGGTGGCTGACCGTGAATTTCGTAACGACCTTTACTATCGGTTGAACGTTTTTCCCATCCGATTACCGCCATTGCGTGAGCGACCGGAAGATATCCCGCTGCTGGTGAAATCGCTCACTTTCAAAATCGCTCACCGCCTGAATCGTAATATTGACAGCATTCCCGCGGAAACCCTGAGTATGCTGCGACGCATGGAGTGGCCGGGAAATGTGCGGGAACTGGAGAATGTGATTGAAAGGGCGGTGCTGATGACGCGCGGCAATGTGCTGCACCTGTCGCTGCCGGAAATGCTGGACACTCCGGCCGCCAAAAAAATCGCCGCGCCCGTCACCGAGCCGCGCGAAGGAGAGGATGAATATCAGCTGATTATGCGGGTGCTGCGTGAGACGAATGGCGTGGTGGCCGGACCGCGTGGTGCAGCCCAGCGTCTGGGCATCAAGCGAACCACCTTGCTTTCGCGGATGAAACGTTTGGGGATTAACAAAGTGGAGTCGTAACCCGCTCGTCGCGTCGCGATGCCGGCAAACCGCGCCGCAACGGGCAGAACGTAACCGCAGCGGCGCAATTTATTGCGCGATGCTGTGCAGGATGTCGGCAAACCGCGCCGCAACAGGCCGAACACAACCGTAGCGGCGCAATTTATTGCGCGATGCTGTGCGCGATGTCGGCAAACCGCGCCGCAACGGGCCGAACACAACCGTAGCGGCGCAATTTATTGCGCGATGCTGTGCATGATGTCGGCAAACCCGCGCGATAAATCGCGCCGCTACGATGCCACCTCAACAATGTATTGAATCAGCGCTTCAGCCGCCGGGGCATGCAGTGCGCCCTGGCGCAGGGTTAAGCCAATCTCGCGGCGGGTGTCCGGTAAGGCAAACGTCAGCGGCTGCAAAATTCCGGCTTGCAGTTCGTACTCCAACTGGTGCGAGGAAACGGCAGCTATCATGTCGGAATTTAGCAGCAGACCGCGCACAATCGCCAGATCGCCGCTCTCCACCACCGGGGTGGGGGCGGCCATTCCCAACGCCGCGAAGGCCGCGTCCAGCAGGTGACGGGAAGGGGTGTTATCGCGCGGCAATATCCACTGCGCATCAGCCAAATCGTTGGCCGTCAGGGTGCGTCCCGCCAGAGGGTGCTGGGGCCTTACCAGCAGCACCAGCGATTCAGCAAACAACACCTGATTGTGGATATCCAACACCTGCTCGTCCTGACGTAATGCCCCAAGAATGAAATCAATATCCCCGGCGCGCAGCTCGGTAATTAAGGCGTCGAAGGCACTTTCATTGGTCACCACTTTAATGCCCGGATGCGCCGCCACCAGCCGGGTTATCGCCAGCGGCAGCAGGGTGCTGCGGCACAGCGGCAGCGCGCCAACGTGCACCGTGCCACGCAAAATCCCGGTTGCAGCGGCGAGATCTTCCGGGATATGACGGATTTCATTCAGCGCGCGACTGATAAAGGGGGCCATCTCGCGCGCCGCGGTAGAAGGCATCATCCCTTTTGGCGTGCGCTGAAACAGCGTCAGTCCGGCACCCTTTTCCAGCACCTTCAGGGCGGCGCTCACCGCTGGTTGGCTGATGTTGAGAGAGTTCGCCACGCTTTGCGTATGGTGCAGGCGATACAGCCGGAGAAACACCTGAAGGCGTCGCACATTAAATAACCAAATCGGTTCTGCCTCTTCCCGCTGGTGGTCGCGTTGTTTCAGCCGTGCCAGCGCCGCGGGAATGTGCTGCAATTCGTTGATCGCGCGCTGGGCACGCGGCAACACGCATTTTCCCATTTCGGTCAGCAGCATGCCGCTGGCATGACGTTCAAACAACGGCATCGCTAAAGTGTGTTCAAGATCACGAATAGAACGGGTGATCGCCGACTGGGTACGAAATAATTTCTCCGCAGCCTCTGACACCGTACCGCGTTCTGCAATCATGCAAAAAGCACGTAGTTGCATGATTTTAATATCATTATCTTGCTGGGTCATTTTCGGTTCAGCCTCACGTCCTGCGGCGATCAAAATCACAACATAAATAAAAATCATAGCTCGCGCAATGAAAGGCATTATTCGCGCGGATGGCTGCATGTCAGGATGAAAAAAAACGCAACAGCAGGAATACAAGATGGAAAACACCGCTAAAAAAAGTGCCCTCGTCGTCAGTGCTCACTCCGCCGATTTCGTCTGGCGCGCGGGTGGCGCAATCGCGCTGCACGCTGAACGTGGCTATGACGTGCATGTGGTTTGTCTTTCGTTTGGCGAACGGGGTGAATCCGCCAAACTGTGGCGTAAAGGCAATATGACGGAGGAGATCGTCAAAGCGAACCGGCGCAGCGAAGCGCAGTCAGCCGCAGACATCCTCGGTGCCTCGATTGAGTTTTTTGATCTTGGTGATTACCCGCTGCGTGCCGATAAAGAGACGCTTTTCCGTCTGGCTGATGTGTTCCGCAAGGTTCAGCCGCACTTTGTCCTGACCCATTCTGTGGCTGATCCCTATAACTATGACCACCCGCTGGCGGCCAATCTGACCCAGGAAGCACGCATCATTGCCCAGGCGGAGGGTTACCGTCCGGGAGAACCGATTATTGGCGCCCCGCCGGTTTACTGTTTTGAACCGCATCAGCCCGAGCAGTGCCACTGGAAACCGGACGTGCTGCTGGACATCACCTCGGTGTGGGAAAAGAAATACGCCGCGATTCAATGCATGGCCGGTCAGGAGCACCTGTGGGAGTACTACACCCGCGTGGCGCTGCAACGTGGCGTGCAGGCAAAACGTAATGTCGGTATCGCTTCCTCACGCGTACTCAGCCACGGTGAGGGTTATCAAAGCCTGTTCCCGCGCGTGACGGAGGATCTGGCATGAGTGATGTCAATCAGAAAGGCGTGGTGGTACGGCATATCGAGCGTGCCGATGCGGCGTTGATCGCGCAATTCGCGCGCTTCGGCGTGGCGACGGTACACGAAGCGCAGCAGCGTCAGGGCTTGCTGGACAGGCGCATCCGTCCGGTGCAGCAGGGCACCACCATAGCGGGCAGCGCGGTGACGGTGCTGGTATCGCCGGGGGATAACTGGATGTTCCACGTTGCGGTGGAACAATGCCAGCCCGGTGACGTGTTGCTGGTGGCTCCCACCTCAGATTGCTATGACGGCTTCTTTGGCGATCTGCTGGCGACCTCGTTGCAGGCGCGAGGCGTGGTCGCGCTGGTGGGGGATATCGGCATCCGCGATAGCCAAACCTTGCGTGAAATGGCATTCCCGGTCTGGTCACGCGCGGTTTATGCGCAGGGCACAGTCAAGGAGACGCTGGGTTCGGTCAATGTGCCGGTGATCTGCGCCGGTCAGTTAGTCCATCCTGGCGATGTAGTGGTGGCTGACGATGACGGTGTGGTGATTGTTCCCCGTGCCGACATTCCGGCCGTTGCGCAGGCGGCGGCGCAGCGCATTGAGGTGGAGGAGAGCAAACGCCAGCGGCTGGCCGCAGGTGAGCTGGGACTGGATATCTATCAGATGCGACAAAAACTGGCGGCGAAGGGACTGCGCTATGTCGAAACGCTGGCTGAACTGAAGAATAGCTAACTATGAAACAGACGCTGATCCCCTGTGTGTTAATGCGTGGCGGCACCTCGAAAGCTGCCTGTTTTCTGGCGCAGGATTTGCCAACCGACCCGGCATTGCGCGATCGGGTGCTGCTGGCGGTGATGGGCTCGCCTGATGCACGTCAGATCGACGGGATCGGCGGTGCCGATCCCCTGACCAGCAAGGTCGCGATCATTTCGCCGTCAACCCGTGCAGATGCCGATGTGGATTACCTGTTCGCCCAGGTGAATGTCGATAAAGCGCTGGTTGATTACGGGCAGAACTGCGGCAACATTCTGGCGGCGGTGGCCCCGTTTGCCATCGAGAAAGGCGTGGTGGCGGTCCAGGGTGCGGTAACGCGCGTGCGCATTTTTATGGTCAATACCGGGCAGATCGCCGAAGCGCAACTCTCCACGCCGGATGGCGCGGTCGAGTATGAAGGCGATGTTCAGATTGATGGCGTTCCGGGTTATGCGGCGCAACAGGTGCTGAATTTTACCGATATCGCCGGTTCGAGTTGTGGCGCACTGCTGCCTACCGGCCAGGCGCAGGATCACTTTGCCGGTGTCGCCGTGACCTGTATCGATAACGGTATGCCGGTGGTGCTGGTACGTGCTGCCGATCTCGGGCGTACCGGGCGTGAAAGCCGCGAACAACTGGATAATGATGACGAACTCAAAGCGCGATTGGAGTCGATCCGTCTACAGGCCGGACCGCGGATGAATCTGGGCGATGTTGCTGCGCGTACCGTGCCAAAAATGACGCTGATAGCCGAACCGAATCACGGCGGCTGCGTATCGACGCGCACCTTTATTCCGCATCGCTGCCACGCCTCCATCGGGGTGCTGGGCGCAGTGAGCGTGGCAACGGCTTGTCTGATCCCGGGGTCGGTTGCGCAGGGCATTGCGCGTCTGGAGGCGGGCCGTGAACAACGGCTGGCGGTGGAACATCCGAGTGGCGAATTCAGCGTGATGTTGCAGCGTGATGAAGCCGGCAACGTTATCCGCAGCGGTTTGATTCGCACCGCCCGACTGCTGTTTATCGGTGCGGTAGCGGTACCGGGTTCACTCTGGCAGGGGAAGGTCAATGACTAACATCGCGATTATCGGCTTTGGTGAGGCCGGACGGATCTATGCGCAGGACCTGGCAAGCCAGGGCGCACAGGTGAAGGTGTGGGACAAAAAGTTTCTTAGTGCGGAAGGTGATGCGCTGAAGGCGCAGGCCGAACAGGTTGGTGTACAGCCTGCGGGCAACCTTGCGCTGGCGCTGACAGGGGCGGAGCTGGTGCTGTCGCTGGTGACCGCCGGTAACGCGTTAGCGGTCGCCGAACAGGCTGCCGTGCTGTTACGCGAGGGGCAAACCCTGTTGGATTTCAACTCCGTAGCACCGGAGACGAAACGCGCGGCGGCGCGAGCCGTGGCACAGGGGGCGGGGCGTTATATCGATGTGGCGGTGATGGCCCCGGTTCCGCCAAAACGGCTCGCGACGCCACTGCTACTCGGCGGCACGCAGGCGAGGCAGATTGCCGCGCAGTTAAGTGAACTCGGATGTCAGGCGCGCGCCGCCAGCGAAGAGATCGGTGCGGTTTCTGCCATCAAGATGTGTCGCAGCGTGATGATTAAAGGGTTGGAAGCGTTAACCACCGAGTGCCTCGGCGCAGCGCAACGTTATGGCGTGGAAGACGCGGTGCTGGAATCGCTGCATGCCAGTTTCCCGTCGCTGGGATGGCAGGCAGAGCTGCCAGATTATCTGATCAGCCGGGTGGCAGAACACGGCGTGCGCCGTGCCGAAGAGATGCAGGAAGTGGTGAAAACGCTTCAGGATGTCGGACTGGCGGGCACCCTCAGTCAGGCTATCCGTCATGTGCAGGCCGATCTACCGGCCCAGCTTAGCGCCCATCATCTGCGTTACCTGGATGTGGTGCCGTTTAGCTGGCGTGCGGTGTTGACGAAGCTGGCGGAAAAACCGTAGCGGCGGTGAGTAAAAATACGTGTGATAAATCACGCCGCTACGCACGGTAGCGGCGCGATTTATTGCGCTATGGGTTTTCGAGCACGTCAGCGCTGCCGCCGACGCGTAAAAACACCGGAATGGCGCTGAGCGGGGCGGCAACGGTGATACGCTGTCCACCCTGGTAACGCTCGCCATTGCGCGCAATCCACTGATCGCCAGCCGGTAACCAGAGATCGCGTTCACGCTGCCCTGCGTGCAGCACCGGGGCCACCAACAGATCGCGGCCCAGCAGATACTGATCTTCCACCTGCCAACTCTCGGCTTGCTCAGGATAGTGATAAAACAGCGGGCGCATCACCGGATCGCCCAGCTCATGGGCTTCGCGCATCAGCCCGTCAATATAGGGGCGCAGCCGTTCACGTTGCAGCAGGCAACTTTTCATCAGGGCGAAATTCTCCTCGCCGTAACTCCACACCTCATTGGGCGAGCCGCTGTTGCACTGTGCAATGCCGTCACGCCAGGCTTCGGCTGGTTCAATCTGCGGTTCGCGGTAGCCGTGCAGTCGCATCACCGGGCAGAACACCGCCCACTGGAACCAGCGAATCAGCAATTCGTGAAACGCCGGATCGTGAATGTTGCCGCCCTGGAAGCCGCCGATATCGGTGGTCCACCACGGAATACCGGCCATCGCCATATTCAGTCCGGCAGTGAACTGATTGCGCAGCGCGTGGAAGGAGGAGTGAACATCACCCGACCAGGCGAGCACGCCGTAACGCTGGCTACCTGCCCAGGCGCAGCGCACCAGGTTGACGATTTCGTTTTCCCCCTGCTGTTGCAACCCCTCATAAAAACCACGCGCAAACAGTTGCGGATAGATATTGCCCACTTCCTGTACCGGACCGAGATGATAGCGATAGTTATCAAAATCGTAGGCGCGGTATTCCGGCTCAGCCTCATCCAGCCAGAAAGTGCGAATCCCGTGGTCGTAATAGTTTTGCTTCACTTCCTGCCAGACAAACTCGCGGGCGGCGGGATGGGTAGCATCAAAGAAGGTGGTGTTGCCCATAAAATCCAGGTTCACCGAGACGCCGCGCTCGCTGTTTACCAACAGGCCTTTGGATTTCATCAGACGATAACTTTCACTGCGGCTGTCCACCGTTGGCCAGACCGAAACCATAGTTTCAATCCCCATTGCCTTCAGTTCTGCTACCATCGCCCGTGGATCGGGCCAGTCACGGACATCAAAACACCAGGTCCCCTGATTCGGCCAATGGAAAAAGTCGATAACGATGACCGAAAGGGGCAACTGACGGCGACGATATTCACGCGCCACCTCCAGCACTTCCTGCTGGGTGCGGTAGCGCAGCTTGCATTGCCAGAAACCGGTAGCAAAGCCCGGCATCATTGGTGCGGTGCCGGTGGCACGGCCATACTGGCGCACAATATCCGCCGGGGTATCACCTGCGGTGATCCAGTAATCCATCTGGTCCGTCACCTCGGCCTGCCAGCGCGTGCCGTTCTTGCCGAAGGTCACTTCACCGATTGCCGGATTGTGCCACAGCAAGCCATAGCCGAGGCTGGAAACCATAAACGGCACGCTGGCCTGCGAATTGCGCTGTGCCAGTTCCAGCGTACACCCTTTCAGATCCAGACAATCCTGCTGGTACTGGCCCATGCCGTAAATTTTCTCTTCTGGCCGCGCTTCAAAGCGCACGCTGAGCTGATACTTCCCGCCGGGAATCGGGCGGAAGGTGCGGGCGTCCAGTTTCAATGCGCTGATGTACTTGTCCTGGCTCTTTTCGGTCGCACCTATGCCGACGGTGCTGCGTTGACGCCAGAACTCTTCCAGCAACAGTTCACCGTGTTGGTTGTAAAAGGCCAACTGACCACGAATATTGACCACGGCGGTGATATTGCCGTTACGAATACGCAGCGATTCAGGCTCGCGCTGGATGTCTACCTCGCAAGGCGTTGGCGCTAACAAGGCCCAGTCGTTGTCAATCAGTGCCGCCTGGCAGGTCGCACGTACCCGCAGGCTATTTGCCCCCCAGGGTTCGATAACCAGGGTCTGACGGTCAAAGGTCCAGATAATACGCTGGGATTCGGCGCGTAATTCGCTCATGACAACTCCTGTGGTTGCAGCACGGTGGGGCCGGTCGTGGCGGGCTGTGCTGCCAGTTTGTTTTGATTGATGGTTCGCATGGTGGCGTCGGTAAGTTTGTAACCGCGCATCGCCAGCGCGCTGCATAACGCCAGCACGCCAGGGATGACTGAAAATAGCGCGACGATGGCCATCATTGCGGTGGGTTGCTGATGTGCGGCCTGGGCAACATAACCGCTCAGGCCGAGAGTCCAGCCGACGATCGCCCCGCTGATTGCCATCCCCATTTTCAACACCGCCAGCAGCGTCGAGAACACGGTGCCGTCGAGGCGCTTGCCCTGACGATATTCACCGTAATCAACCACATCCGACATCATTACCCACATCAGCGTGGTAGTGACCTGATAGAAACTGGAGACGATAAAGGTCATGCCCACCAGCAGCACAAGGTTGCCGGGCAGAAACACGATGCTGATGCTTAACACGCCGGTGACGATGGCGCTGAGGGTAAAGGCGGTGATTTTGCTTACGTTGCGCGTCAACAGTTTTGCCAGCACGCTACCAACGCTTTTGCCGACAATGTGTGCCGCCAGTAGCCACATAAACAGGCTGGCGTTACCGAGAAAATAGGTGACGTAGTACATCATGGCACCGAGACGCACGACGCCGAATGAGATGTTGCAGAACACCAGCAGAGCCACAATGCGCCACTGATCGTTACGTAACAAATCACGCAGGTCAGCAAGAAAGTGGCCGTGGCTGGCGGGCGCGTTGACGCGCTCACGGGTATTCAGAAAGCAGATAAAAAACATCAGGGTTGCCAGCGTCGCCATAATCGACATGGCGGCGAAATAGCCCTCCAGTTTGTTACCACCGCCGAGCCAGGTGGCTAACGGGATCATCAAAAAGGTGGACATCGCGCCGCCGAGGGTGGCGAGGAAAAAGCGCCACGATTGTAATGAGATACGTTGGGTATCGTCGGCGGTGATAATCGCCCCCATCGAGCAATAAGGAATATTGATGGCGGTATACATCAACATCATCAGGCTGTAGGTCGCCGCGGCGTAAATCATTTTTCCCGTCAGCGACAGGCTTTCCGGCACGGCGTAAATCAACATGCAGCTCACACCAAACGGCACCGCCAGCATCAGCAGCCACGGACGAAATCGTCCCCAGCGTGAACGGGTGCGATCCGCCACCATGCCCATAGCGGGATCGATCACCGCATCGGCGACACGCGCCAGTAAAAACAGCGTGCCAACAAACACCGCCGGAAGCCCCACCACATCGGTGTAATAAAACGTGAGAAAAATAATGACGTTATCAATCGCGATATGGCTGGCCATATCGCCCAGTCCGTAACTGATTTTTTCTTTTATCGTTAAGCTTGTTTGCATAAAGAGTCCCGCCTGTCTTTATATCGCTAAGGGTCAATCGACGGTTAGTTATAGGAAGCGGGCCGGGATGAGACAATTGCGGGATCTGTTTCAGGTTTTATGTTTTTTACTTTATGTGATACGGGTAACAAGAATAACAACAAAAAATTAACATGGCAGGCAAAGTGCAACGGGCTACCATTAATCAACGGGTTAGAATTGATCGTCCGGTATTATCGTTTAGCTCAGACAGTTGTGGCGCGACAAAGCGCGCCGCTACAAATGGAGTGCTAACTCGCTATCGCGGAGAAAACGATGAGCAAGCCACTTTCAGCCGCTCTGCGGCACCGTCTGCCTTTCGCACTGCGCGCGGGGCTATGCTGCGGTTTGCCAGTGGTGCTGGGTTATTACGCCGGACACCTTCAGGCGGGTCTGCTGGCGACCATCGGGGGATTTACGGCGTTGTATGGCGATGGCCTCCCCTGGGGCAGACGCGCGCGTCTGCTGGTGATCATTGCGGTGGCGTTGGCGGTTATCGTCACCCTGGGGATTCTCGTCGCGCCTTATCCGTGGCTCGGTGTGGTGACCGTGACCGGTATTGCCTCTCTTGCGACTTTGATCTGCAACCGACAGCAGATTGGCCCGCCGGGTGCCTATATGTTTGCTCTGGCCTGTGCCAGCGGCACTGGCATGCCGGGCAGTAGCGTCGATCCCTGGTTCAGTGGCTTGTGGGTGCTGTGTGGTGGCGCGATCTCGTGGCTGGCGCATATGCTGGGATGCCTGTTAGAACGGGCCGAAGCCAACAACAGCCCGGCTGCGGATCAGGTAATCAAAGAAAACGCCAGACGTACCGCGGCACGGGTCGCCTTTGGCACGCTGGTGGCCGGGTCGATCGGCATCATCCTCGGGCTGGAACATGCGTACTGGGGAATGGCGGCGGTGGTGGTGGTGCTTAACCAGCCGGATGGTTTACCGGGAACCTCCCGGCGTGCCTTTAACCGGCTTTTGGGTACGCTGGTTGGACTGGTGCTGGCGTGGAGCATTCTGACGCTCAATCCTCAAGGGTTATGGATCGCGTTGACGGTTGGGATGTTGCAGTTCGCTATTGAGATGGGCGTGGTGCTGCAATACGCCGTCGCCACGGTGTTTATCACCGCCAATGCATTGACGATTGCTGCCGGGGGCCGTGATTTTAGCGAAGTGAGTTCTCTGTTCGCTGCCAGAGCGTTCGACACCCTGATTGGTGTGGTGGTGGCGATTGTGGTTTTCAGATTAAGCATGGCGCCAACCGTCGATACTTCCACATAATCCAGGCTTCATTGTTTGTGCTGGCATTTTTATATTCTGTCAGTGAAACCGAACGACAAAACCAGGGTCTTATTCCCGATATGGATACAGGCACTGGCCGGGAAGGCCAGTGCGATGTGAATGACTCACAGGGAAATGTGCATGACCGTTACCACCAAATCGTGTTTGCTTTTTATTCTGCTGCTCCTTTATTACGTTATTCCGCTCGAATTTCGCCACCTCTGGCAACCTGATGAAACGCGCTATGCCGAGATCAGTCGGGAAATGCTGCAACGTGGCAACTGGATTACCCCTTACTTTTTCGACATTCGCTATTTCGAAAAGCCCATCGCCGGATATTGGTTTAATAACATTGGGCAGTGGTTGTTTGGTCATAACCGTTTTGCGGTGCGCATCGGTTCGGTGGTTGCCACGTTACTCAGCGCCTTGTTAGTTTACTGGCTGGCAGGGCGTATTTATGCTCAGCGCGCGGTGGCGCTGACCGCAGGCTTAATCTTCCTCACCTTATTGTTGGTATACGGCATTGGCACCTATGCGGTGCTCGATCCAATGCTGTCGTTATGGTTAGTGGCCGCGATGTGCAGCTACTGGTTTGTATCCGGGGCGGTGAATCACAGACAGCGGCTGCTGGGTTACGTGCTGTTGGGCCTGGCCTGTGGCATGGGCTTTATGACCAAAGGCTTTCTGGCGCTGGCGGTGCCGGTACTGGCTATCGTTCCCTGGGCTCTCTGGCATCATCGTTGGCGCGAGTTGCTGATATTCGGCCCGGTGGCGATTGTCAGTGCCGCGCTGCTCTGTGCACCCTGGGCGTTGGCTATTCATCATCAGCAACCTGATTACTGGCACTACTTCTTCTGGGTGGAGCATATCCAGCGCTTTGCACAATCCAACGCGCAACATCAGGCACCGTTTTGGTTCTACCTGCCTGTTGTTATCGCCGGGTCGCTGCCGTGGCTGGCACTGCTGCCCGGTGCACTGCGCAGTGGTTGGGAGGAAAGAAAAACGCTGCCCGGTGGTCTCTATCTGCTGTGCTGGACCCTGTTGCCGTTGCTGTTTTTCAGCATTGCGAAAGGTAAGTTGCTCACCTATATCCTGCCTTGTTTTGCGCCACTGGCGATTCTGATGGCGCATCACGGTCACACCCTTGCCAGCAGGGCGAACCGGATTCTGCGCCTGAACGCCTGGATCAATATCCTGTTTGGTTGCCTCGGACTGTTTGCCCTGGTGGCGGTGCTGGCTCCCTGGGGAATAGGGGGGCAGTCGCTGTTTAAATCGCATGAGATGTTGACGCTAACCCTGGCGCTCGTTGCGTTTGCGGGCTGGGCAGTGGCCGGTATCGCCAGTCTTAAACGCTGGCAACTGGCGGCGCTTTGCCCGCTGGCGCTGGCGTTGTGCGTAGGCAAAGCGATTCCCGAAAGTGTGCAGAATGCTAACCAACCCGAGGTGTTTGTCAGCAAAATAGCCGATAAACTCGCGGTCAGCCGTTATATTTTGAGTAACGATCCCGGCATTGCTTCCGCCATCGCCTGGCATTTACAGCGCAACGATATCCATTTCTACGCGAAGAAAAATGAGCTGCTTTACGGGCTGGCGTATCCCGATTCTCAGTCGCGTTTTGTCTCCAGGGCGGATTTCCGTCAGTGGCTCGCCTCCCATCAATTGCGCGGTCCGGTATCTTTGGTGCTGTTGTTGGAGCGAGGGGGTGATATGCCCGACGATTTGCCCCTGGCTCAGCGGGTCTATCGCGAGGGTCGTCTGGTATTCCTGCAATATGGCGCCGCACCTTAAGCTTATCCTCATCACCTTTCTGGTAATATGCGCAGGGCTGTCTGGTCAGTGACCGGTAGCCCGTCATTGCAAATGTATATTGTTAGGGATGGATAACGATGGCCAACGATTTTCCCTTGCTGGATGTGCAAGGCGTTACGTTTTCACAGGAAGGTCGCGAGTTACTGGCACCCGTTTCACTGCAACTCAACCCCGGTGATTTTTTACTGCTGACCGGTCCTTCAGGCAGTGGGAAAAGCACGTTGCTGAAGATAATTGCATCGCTGCTGGCCCCCAGCAGCGGGCAGATACGCTTGCAAAACCAGGATATCACGCAACTGAAAGCCGAAACGTATCGGCAACAGGTGTCGTACTGCTTCCAGACTCCGGTGCTGTTCGGCACTACCGTTTATGACAATCTGGCGCTGCCGTGGCAGATTCGGCAACAGAAACCCAACCGTGACGCCTTCATTACCGACCTGGCAAAAGTCAATTTGCCCGCTGAAACGCTGGATAAAAAAATCGATCAACTCTCTGGTGGTGAAAAACAGCGGGTGGGTTTGCTGCGTAATTTGCAGTTTCTGCCGCAGGTGTTGCTACTGGATGAAGTCACCAGCGCCCTCGATGAAGACAATAAAGAACTGATCCATCGACTGATCCGCGAGATGGTTACTGACAAAGGGGTGGCGGTGATCTGGATTAGCCATGACGTTGAGGAAATCCACCAGGCATCACGGGTGCTGAAACTGCACGCACCAGAGAGGAACGACCATGAGTCAGCATAATATCACCAACTCATCACTGCTTATGGCGCTGGTCCTGGTGCTGATCGCGGTGCTGATTAGCCAGAAAGAGAAGCTGGGGCTGAGTAAAGACATCATCTGGAGCGTGTGCCGCGCCATCGTGCAACTGGTGGTGGTCGGTTATGTATTGAAATCGATTTTTGACGTCAATAATGACGGGTTAACGGTGTTGATGGTGTTATTTATCTGCGTCAATGCGGCGGCGAACGCGCGCAAACGCAGCCGTAATATCGATCATGCCTTTGTGATTTCTTTTGTCGCCATCACCAGCGGCACGGCGCTGACGTTGGTGATTCTGGTGCTGAGCGGCGCAATTGAATTTATGCCAATGCAGGTGATCCCTATTTCCGGGATGATTGCCGGTAATGCTATGGTGGCGGTGGGCTTATGCTACAGCAACCTGAACCAGCGTTTCGCTGACAACCGGCAAAAAATTCTGGAGATGTTGAGCCTGGGTGCCTCGGTAAAACTGGCTTCCGCATCGCTTATCCGCGAGAGCATTCGCGCCGCGATGATCCCGACGGTGGATGCGGCAAAAACGGTAGGACTGGTGAGTTTACCTGGCATGATGTCCGGTTTAATCTTTGCCGGGATCGATCCGGTTAAAGCCATCAAATACCAGATCATGGTGACCTTTATGTTAATTGGCACCGCCAGTCTTTCTACCATCATCGCGGTCTACCTGGCCTATCGACGCTTTTATAATGACAGGGCGCAGCTCAGGTAGATCCCCGCCGCGCCGCTACAAGTTTTGCGTATTCCCCGTCCATACGGACGGGGAAGCGTTACTTATTGGCACCTCCCAGCCACGGCTTTGCGCCTGACGCTGCGCGTGCCTTGCTGACGTCTTCCGTCGCTACCGGCGGTGCCGCATTGCCCCAACTGTTGCGGATATAGGTCATTACGTCGGCAATATTGCTGTCTGACAGTTTCCAGTCAAAAGCGGGCATACCTGCTGCGGTGGGATTCGCATGGGTAAACGGCCCCTGACTGCCATTCAGCACCACGTTAAGCAGGCTTGACGGATCGGCTGAATTCACCTGGGCGTTGCCAGCCAGACGCGGGATCATCTGGCGAATACCTGAACCGTCGGAGACATGGCAGGCACCGCACTGTGATTCAAAGACCTTTTTCCCCACCACCATCGCGTTATCGCTGCTGGCTACCGGCGCGGGTTTGGCGCTATCCGAAGCGGGTAAGGATTGCAGGTAGCTGGCAATTGCATGCAGATCGGCATCATTCATATATTGCGTAGAGTTTTCAATCGCTTCAGTCATTGGCCCGGATGACGCGGTTTCGCGGTTAGCGCCCGAACGCAGATAGCTGACGATATCCTCCGTGCTCCAGTTGCCTAACCCGGTATGCGGATTAGGGGTCAGGTCCGGGGCATTCCAACCCTGCAATGCGCCGCCTTGCAGATAAGCAGCACTGTCGCCACCCAGCAGATTTTTTGCCGTATGGCAGGAGGCACAGTGACCCGGCCCATCCACCAGATAAGCACCGCGATTGATCTCCGCGCTATGCTGCTCGGAAGGTTGGAACACCTGATCGTGGAAGAACAACAGATTCCAGCCAGCCAGCGTCCAGCGTTGGTTAAACGGGAAGGGGAGTTGGTTTTCCACCACCTTGTTGTTCACCGCCGGGATGGTGCGGATATAAGCCCAGAGATCGGTCAGATCCTGATCGGTGAGTTTCGCGTACGCGTTATAAGGCATCGCCGCATACAGATAACCATGCGAGCCAACACCGTGGCGCACCGCCCGGTCAAACTGTTCCTGAGTCCAGCCGCCAATCCCGGTCTGTTTATCAGCGGTGATATTTGACGACAGGATGACGCCAAATGGCGTGTTTAACTGATAACCCCCCGCAAACGGCTGGCCACCCTCTTTGGTGTGGCAGGCAGTACAGTCTGACAGTCGCGCGACATATTCGCCCCGTTTAATCTGATCCTGTAACGCAGCGCCGGATTCGGGTTGTATCGATTGCGGATAGCTTTTATGCAGCCCGTACTCCACCAGCGCGCCATAGCCCAGCGCCCCAGCGACCACGACCGCGCCGACAGCCAGCGCCACGCGCTTCAATGTTTTAGCCATCATGTTCTCCTTAACGTACCAGTGAACCTGGATTTTTCAGGTAGTCATTGACGATGGCGTGTGCCGTCCACAGCGTCAGCGCACTGAGCGTGATGGTCGGGTTATAGCCGCCATTGTTGGGGTACGAGGAGGCACCCAGCACAAACAGGTTGTGCGCATCCCAATGCTGCTGATAACGGTTGAGTACCGAGGTGGCCGGATCGTTACCCATTACCGCTCCGCCGATGGTGTGTGAACTGTCATAGGCGCGGAATGGGGAGTTGTGTTTGTCCGGGAAGGCTTCGGTTTCCCACGAGCTGGCACCCGATACACGACAGATATCGTCGATACGATCGCGGATAAAGCGAGCCATCAGACGGTCGTTCTGGTTGTAGTCGAATGTCAGACGCAGCAGCGGCTGGCCGTTGGCGTCGGTGTAGTTCGGGTCGAGCGACAGGTAAGAATCGCGATGGGAATACGACGTGCCCTGGCCCTGGATTTTGGCGTAGTTCTGGTAACTTTTCTGGAAAGTCTTCTTCCATGCCGAACCCCACATTTTGCTGCCCGGTGGCAGGCGGTCCGTCATGCTGAGCGGCGTACCCTGATCGGACAGCGCCTGAATACCGGCACCGCCAAGGAAACCGAGGCCGCTGTGATCAAAATTATCGCCGTTAAAGTCATCAATCTGTGTCGAGAGTGCACCGGTGGAGATGAACGGGTTCATCTGTTCATTCTCGTAGTAGAGATAACCCATCGACATGGTTTGATAGTTGTAGGCGCGGCCCAGCGTGCCTTCACCGGTCGCATGATTGTAAGCTTTGCCGATTTTCGACAGCAGCAGCAGACGCACGTTATCCAGTTGGTAAGCCGACAGGCAGACGATATCGGCAGGCTGAAAGCCGGTGTTGCCGTCAGAGTCGCGGAAAGTAACACCGGTGACGGTTTTGCCATCCGCGGCTTTGTCGATATACAGCGCAGTGCATTCAGTCAGCAGCGTGAAGTT
Source organism: Pantoea sp. X-Soil-OKNW-713 (assembly GCF_059730685.1). NCBI lineage: Bacteria > Pseudomonadati > Pseudomonadota > Gammaproteobacteria > Enterobacterales > Erwiniaceae > Pantoea > Pantoea sp. X-Soil-OKNW-713. The sequence continues at coordinate 172,659 of NZ_AP035996.1, forward strand.
GGTGCGGTCCATCAACGCCGGGACGACGCAAATGTTAGGTGATGATTTTGACCAGTTGCCGCAGCCGTAAAAACCGCAGTAGCCACAATAGGTACAAGGGGCGAGGTTGATCCCGAGCGGGTTAGTGTAAGCCGCACCAATGGTGCCTGCCGGAATCGGAAACGGGTGATAACCCATCTTCTCGGTGATCTGATGAAACTTGTCGTTCCAGTGCGAACGGATCAGCGGAGGGGTGGGGTATTCACTGGATCGGCTGCCTTCAAAGGGATTGCCTCCCGCCTGTTTTTCGCCGTTGATCACCCCGGCTTTACCTGAGATACCGGCAATTTTTTCGATGCGATCGTAGAAAGGTTCCAGCTCGGCATAGCTGATCCCCCAATCCTGTACGATCAGACCATCGGCCAGTTTCATGTTGTGATAGCGGTCGCGCAGACGGGTTGCCATCTCAAAATCGGAAGGGTTAAAGCGCCAGGCATTGGCAGCCCAGTGTTTACCGGCTCCGCCGACGCTGAACCCCATCTGGAAAGCGTTCCAGTCACGCGCGGGTAACGCTTTCTGGCTACTGTCGTTGCGAAACGTCAGTGTTTCCACACTCGGTGGCTTGAGAATTTCGCGGCGTACGCCGTAGCGCAATTCGTCAGCGGCGATCGCCGGTGAAAAGTTACTTTGTGTTTGCTCCCACGGGCCACGTTCAATCGCCACCACATTTAATCCGGCACGGGTCAGTTCCTCAGCCATAAGCGAACCGGCCCAGCCGAGGCCGATAATAACGGCATCAGCCTTGGGTCTGGTGTAATTCATTTTCTTTGCCTTTTTTATGCTTTCAGAAGGTCAATAATGCTGATGGGTTCAATATTTAGTTTCTGCCCCTTCAGCGGTGCATAATCACGATAATCGTAACGCGCACCGGGGAAACCAATCATTTTCCAGCCAACCATATTACGGTTGCCACCATAGATCGGGTCAGCGAGAAAACCTTCCTGAACATTGGCTAAGAATTGATTAAATAAATCTTTCGCCGCGATGGAGGGATAATTAAATTGATCCGCTTCCATCTTTTCCAGATAACTGTCTTTGGCGTTGTCATCAAGATCGGTAAATGACTTACCGAACAACTTCTGGCAATGGTTATCTATTTCGGCCAGACCTGTGCGGTAGATTTCCGCCGGGGTAAGGGGGGACTGATTACCCTGAGCGGCGCTCCCTTTTTCGAACGGACCTGTGCTGTAGCGCCAGCTACCCTTGCCCCAGGAACCGGCGAGTTGGTTATCGAGGAACACCACGCACCCCGCCTGGGATGCGCTGATACTCAGTTCATCCGCCGGGATCAGGCGATCAAAAATTGCCGTCACCAACGCCGATTCGTGCTGGGTGAGAAATAATCTTTTGCTGGGGTCAGCGGGGGTAGGGGGCGGTGTTTCTTTTGCGCGCCATAGCTTGCCACCTTTTAATACGTTATCTGCTGCGCCAGCGGGTTTAAATACCGACGCGGCGGTCCCGGTGGCAGCCAGTACTAATCCTGCTTTAATAAAATGCCGACGTTCCATACGATGCTCCATAGAATAAGAGTCACCGACTACATGAAAACACGCTCACTGAAATGATTCAGACGAGTTTATCCAATAGACAGTGTTATTTATAAGTTTTGATATGATGCGGAAATAACGAGTTGAGGTTAATTATTCTCCTTAAATATGGGTCGTCATTGATTCAATGACGACCAAATAAATTACACAGGTTTTAAATGTGACTGGCGCAGACGTAATTCACCGTATCGCCAATCTCCATCCTGGTTCACCACATTATCCAGCAGCCGACTGATCGCCTCGGCAATTTGTCGATCGGCACGTTGATCCCAACTGGTCAACTGCCAGGTTGAAGCGTGCGCTTCATCAATATCATCAAAGCCGACAATGCCAATGTGGAGCTGTGGGTCGAAATCACGCATCGCCTCAATCGCGCCAAAGGCGAGCACATCGTTTTCACAGAACAGCGCATCGATCCGCGCACTGGCCGGAGTCGTGCGCAGATACTCCATCATGGTGCGATAGGCCAGATCGCGATCATAGCTGCCGGCGATCAGCAACGTATCGAGCGACTGTCCGCTGGCGTCGAGGCTGGCGATATACCCTTCCATGCGCAGCAAATGGCTGGACGCGGTATCCGGGCCTTTCATATAACCGTAACGCTGGTAACCCTGATCGAGCAGTAACTGGCCCAGCGTTTGACCGGCGCTGAAACCATCAACGTTGATCACCTCGACATCAGCAGCGTCGGTGTTACGGAACACATGGACTGCGCGAATGTGATGCAACGATTTGGCGATCACCAGCAACTCGTCACTCACGATGGTGGCGAGATAGATGATGCCATCGACCTGTAACTGCCCGGCCATCTGCAACACCGACTGATAATTTTCCGGCGATTCAATATTCAGCAGCAGCGACATATACCCGCGTTCATTGAGCTGCTGGGTCACTTCTTTCAACATGCGCAGGGTATGCGGGTTGCTGAATTCATCGGCCACGATGCCAATAATATTGGTTTTGCTCTGCTTCAGGCCGCGCGCCAGCAGGTTCGGCCTGAATCCTAATGTATTTGCTGCCGCCATCACTTTCTCGCGTGCTTCGGGCGAAATTGACGCCCCTGGTTTGAAGGCACGCAACACCGTCCATTTAGACACATCCGCCAGGCGGGCAACGTCATCCGCCGTGGCTTTTTGCGGTTTTTTATCGTCGTTGTTTTTATTCATGGGCACATTACGCTGGGTTCAGAAGCATCGAACCACACAGCATAAAGCAGCCGGGGATTATCCCCAAATCGGAATCGGGTGGTTGCTGGCTGAAATCATTCCCACATCAACGGTGCTGATAACAAGATGTTGCGATTATGTTTTTCTTTGCCAACGTTGGCAACCGCTATTGCCAACGTTGGCAACCGCTATTGCCAACGTTGGCAAAGAAGGTGGAACTTTGATGTCCATCACACCATTAAGGTTAATCCTGATAAATCAATTTGTTATATGCATTTTCCCCGGGGTGGAAAACTGGCCTGGGCGAATTGTTAAAATTTGTAAGTGAGAGCGTTAACAGGCGCGTGATTTATCGCGCCAGCCAGATGACAACAATATGACGTGAGAGGGTCGAAACTATCGACAACACAGGTACCCCCCATCTACTCTGTCTCAACCACCTAACCAACAGGGATTAACTCGCCAATATGGTGATTAACTGGGAAAATTTACGCCGGGCAGCGCAGCGTGCGCTGCCGGGATTTGCCTTTGATTATGTTGATGGTGGTGCCGATGACGAGCAAACGCTGCGCCACAATCGTGAGGTCTTCGCCCGTTGGATGTTTAAACCGGCGGTATTGAAAGATGCCAGCAGGCGCAGCCTGCAAACGTCACTCGCCAATGACTCACTGGCGGCGCCGTTACTGGTGGCACCAACCGGCTACAATGGCATGTTGCGTTACCAGGCCGATTTAATGCTGGCGCGCGCCGCAGCACAAAATGGGATCGGATATATCCAGAGCACGGTGTCCACTGCCTCGCTGGAAGAGAGCGCTGCGGTGAGTCAGGGACCACGCTGGTTCCAGTTGTACGTATTGAAAGACCGCCAGGTCACCGCCAGCCTGATTGAACGCGCCCAGACAGCGGGATGTTCCGCGCTGGTGGTGTCCGTGGATGCAGTGCATTTCGGTAACCGTGAGCGCGATAAATCACACTACCGCCGACCACTTAAACTCTCCGTCAAAGCCCTGGCCGATGTCGCCAGCCATCCGGGTTGGGTATGGCGCACGTTACGTCCGGCCGGAATGCCGGGGTTTGGTAATCTCAAACCCTATCTTCCTGCGGAATATCAACGTGGTCTGAACGCTGCCACCTATTTTGCCCAACAGATGGATCCCACCCTCAATTGGGAAACCCTGCGCTGGGTGCGCGAGTTATGGTCGGGGCCGTTGTATATCAAAGGCATTATGACCGAACAGGATGCGCTGATTGCCCGACAACTGGGGTTCGATGGCATTGTATTGTCCAATCACGGTGGCCGTCAGCTGGATGGCACCTTCAGTCCGATGCAGGTGTTGGCAGCCATTCGCACAGCGGTGGGACCAGATTTCTCCATCCTTATCGACAGCGGTTTTCGGCGGGGGACTGATGTGGTGAAAGCGCTGGCGCTGGGTGCCAATGCGGTGTTGCTCGGGCGGCCACTGCTGTATGCCGTGGCGGCGGGAGGTGAAGCGCTGGTGAATGCCACGCTGCAATCGATGATTGCCGAAATAGATCGCACCCTGGCGCAGTTGGGATGCAGTTCCCCCAGGGATCTGCATCCCGGTCTGGTGCATGATATTAATGGCGTAAGCCAGCAGAACTGGCGCAATTGATCGGGGTTATCCCTCCGGCATGGCGGACGAGTGGTGGGTGGATATTTTCCACTCGCTACCCGTCCAGGCATAAGTAAAGGTATAACGGGCGGAAACCGCAGGCTTGTCGGCATAAGTGAAGGTATAGGTGCCGGTATCAACCGCTTTGTTACAACCGATGCGAATGGTACGGCTATCAATCTTGCCGCTCGGCTTATTGGCCATGAAATGCGCAAAGTAATCAATACGCTCCGCTTCAGTCAGACGCACCCGGTTTGATACCGTCGGCAGTAGCACCGCATCCTCCAGATACAGGTCGGAAACCTGCTTCGCGTTGCCCGTTTTTAACGCTGCATTCCATTTATCAAATAAAGCTTCGATTTGCTGCTGGTCCACCTTCACGCAACTGGCCGGGGTGGCAGCAAGCGCAGAACCTGAAACCATCAGCAATGCAGCAACGGCGGTAAGTGATTTTTTCATCTGATTCCCTTTCGTTAAGTGATTTCCTCACCCGCAGGGATAACAAGAATGCTCCCGGCAAAACATCAGATTTGCCTACCGCCGGGGTAAATCACCTCAATTATTGATATATCTCTGCAATCCTTCCGCCAGTCCGCCAAATGCTGAGGGGATTACAAATTGATTCTTTTGTGGATGGACAGGTCAGGCTCAATTCCCGCATGCTGCTTTTATCATCTGCATAAGTTCGTGGAAACCGTGCTTCAATAGATATAAAATAAACGCTGTCCAATGCATGAAATCACTCTGGAGTCGTGATGAGCGATAATAAAAAAACATATGCGAAACCGTCTCGTAAGGACATTGTTCGCTCCGTAACGACGTCGACTGCCATTGAAACAGGACAACCTTCTTCTAAGATTGAAACTTCACTTGAGTCTTATCGGAAGAAGTACGCGCATCTCTTCTTGTCGGCTTAGTCATTCTTTAAGGCAAGTCTCACCCAGTGTTTCATTGGCTCGTAGTCCATCGACATGCCAGCATGGATTGCTGAAACGTATCTCGCTTTATTCTGCTCCCAGTGGCGATAATTCATGGGTTTGTAGCCCGCCTGAACAGCCATCACATCGGCCAGAAGTCTTGCCATGCGCCCATTTCCCTCCCTGAATGGATGAATGAGAATCAACTCCACATGAGTAATGGCAATGGCATCAATGAGTTGCTCTTCAACCATAAATGTACAAGGGGTGTAGCGGGCAAGGTATTTAGTGTCAAATTCATGGAGGAGCTTTGGCAGCTGCGTTGTGGGCGCAAACATAAAACCGCCTTTGCTGATATTGACCGTTCGTTCCTCTCCGGCCCATTCATAAACGTTACCTAACCAAAGGCGATGCCATCTTTTCAACATAGCAACAGTGACAGGTTGTAAGGGAAAGTGCTGCTCAAAAATAAAACGATAAAGTTGTTCCAAAAGGACCAGTTCAGCACCATCGATTTCATCAGGTGCTGTGATGCCTAATTTATTAGCAAGAACTTGTCCGTCAGAATGTGCTTCGAACTGACCTTCACTGCCAGAAACATGATATCGGCTCATGGATATATTTTGCCTTGGGGACGAAGTGCATATGTTGAAAGCAGCAAAATTATATCTCTGTAATGAGTATATGACAATTGTTTTAAAATCAGTCGCTTAACCTAAAAATCAGGTCCCCGATCATCAAGGTGGGGACATAATCATTTTTTCAAAGATTGCTGACCGGCACGCTGTCACGGGCGACAGGCGCATCGCGATGTTCAATCGGTTTACGTACCAGCAGCCAGTAACACAACCCGGTCAGGGCCGCGATGACGCCCCCGCTGATAAAGGCCAGCGCGTAAGAACCGGTGACATCGGCAATATAGCCAGTGACCAACGGTGAAAGCGCGCCGGCAAAGAAGCCGCCGAAGTTCTGGATGCCGCATACGGAACCGACAATATCATTGGTCGCGACATCGCCAGGGATCGCCCAGCAGGTACAGGAGACGGCGGAGAGGAAAAACATCGCCACTGTCATCATGCTGAGTGCGCCGATCAGCGAATCACAAAAAGGCACGGCCACGGTGGTTGCGCCGCTGATTAAGGCCGCGACCATAATCACCACTTTTTTCGCCTTGAGTGGTTCGGCCACTTTGCGCTGATCGATCAGCCATTTCACCGCATAGCCGCCCAACGCGGCACCCACAATACCGGCGAGATAAGGAATGCTGGCGTACACCCCCATGCTGCTCAGGGAGAGATGCTGGGTTTTCATCAGATACAGCGGCAGAAAGGTGACAAAGATATTGAACAGCCAAATGTAGCAGAACCAACCCAGCATCATTCCCCACATCGATTGATAGCGGAACAACTCACGCCATTTCACGCGTTTGCCGCGGGGGATGTTGGAGACGCTGCCACCGCCACCCGCGACAATGTACTGCTTCTCGGCATCACCAAGCCCCTGATGTTGCTCCGGATGGCGATAGAGACAGAAGAAGATCAGGCCAAAAATTACCCCAAGGCTACCCGCCAGATAAAACAGCGCTCCCCAACCAAAATGCAGACTCATCAACACCAGCAGCGGTGGGGCGAATGCCAGTCCCCACCGTGAGGAAGCATCCCAGATGGAACTTGCCAGCGCCCGTTCTTTGCGTGGAAACCAGATCGAGGTGATTTTGGCGGAAGTCGGCCAGCCGGGGGCTTCGGTCATCCCCAGCAAGGCACGGGCACCCAGCAGCGCTGGTAGGCTGGTGCATAACCCGGTGATCATGGTCGAAAGTCCCCATAAGGACGCCGCCGAAGCATACACCTTACGAGGACCAAAGCGATCCGCCAGCCAGCCTGCCGGAAACTGGCTAAAGGCAAAAAACAGGGAAAACACCGACCCCATTAACCCAATGTCGGTGTTGGTGAGATGCAGGTCCGCCATCATCGATGGCGCGGCTACCGCCAGGCTGGCGCGATCGAGATAGTTGATAAAACCGCCTACAAGTAACACAAAAGCAACAAACCAACGTTTCCTGCCCACAACCTGATGCGATGGCATAGCGATATCCTGTTGTTGTTATCTGACATGTCAGAATAATAATCATGGACATGGTAAAAGCGGCAAGAGGCAGAGTTTATTGTTTAGATATCGATCACAAATGGCGGAATTTGCGCGCTATAGCGATCCTGTACTCAGACGGATACGCTGATGTTATATTTAATAATAACATGTCAGATTTTCGTGATGGTGCCCACATTTCAACCTGTGACCTGTTGCCAACAGCCGTTATCAGCGACTAAATCTATGTAACTTAATTGTTAATAAAAGCGGAGTCAGCGATGAAGCGTAATGACACCCCACCGGACGCAGAAACCCTGCGTCGTATGCCTTATCAGTTCAGCCAGCCCGCCGAAATGGTGCCGGACCTGGTCATCCCGAACGCGGTACCACTGGACGACCGTATCTGGGTGCCCCAGGCAGAAAACGTCTGGTTTCGCCCGCTATGCCTCAACCGGTCTGCCGGTTACTGGATGAACTTGCTGAAAGTACGCAAGTCCGGGGTGCTGAGTCGTCACCGTCATCCTGCCCCGGTTCATGCTTTTGTGCTGAAAGGACGCTGGCGCTATCTCGAACATGACTGGGAAGCGGTGGAAGGCGGCTACGTCTTCGAACCGCCGGGCGAGACGCATACGTTGGTGGTTGACCCGGACGTGGAAGAGATGATCACCCTGTTCCAGGTTCATGGCTGTATGTATTACGTCGATCCCTGGGGAGAGCATATCGGCTTCGAGGATGTTTTCACCAAAATCGCGATGTGCCGTGAGCACTACGACGCGGTCGGATTGGGTAGCGATTTTGTCGATCAATTTATTCGTTAGACAGGGAGAACCCGCATGATGACTTTTCACCCGACATTGTTTGCCGGGAAAACCGCGCTGGTCACGGGGGGCACCAGTGGCATCGGCGCCGGTATTGTCAGCCAGCTTGCCAGCCACGGTGCGGAGGTGATCGCGGCGGGCGTCGGCAGCGAGCAGCATCAGTTAGCCGTCAGCGAACGGGTTCGCATTCAGGAACTGGATGTGCGTGATAATCAGGCGATCATGGATGTGTTCAGCGCGTTACCGCAACTCGACCTGCTGGTGAACTGTGCCGGGATCATCAGCCGGGGCAGGGAACATGAGGTGGAGGTGTTTGAAAAAGTGATTGATATTAACCTCAGCGGAACAATGCGCTGTTGTCGTGCCGCGCGTGAAAAGCTGGCGCAAAGCAAGGGGTGTATCGTTAATACTGCGTCGATGCTGAGTTTTTTTGGTGGCGGTTTGGTTCCGGGGTACAGCGCCAGCAAGGGCGGGATTATGCAGCTCACCAAATCACTGGCGATTGCCTGGGCGGAGGAGGGAATCCGCGTTAATGCCGTTGCGCCGGGGTGGATTGCAACACCATTAACCCAGGCGTTGCAGGATGATCCGCAACGTGCGCAACCGATTCTGTCACGCACGCCGCTGAAACGTTGGGGCCAGCCGGACGATGTGGCACAGGCGGTGACCTTCCTGTGCAGTCCGGCGGCGTCGTTTATTACCGGGATTATTTTACCGGTGGATGGCGGGTATTTAACCGCGTAATGACAACTAAATCTGCGCCATACCACCATCAACAAACAGTTCGGTGGCGTTAATAAAGCTGGAATCGTCGGAGGCCAGAAACGCCACCACCTTACCAATCTCTTCCGGTTCACCGAGACGGCCCAGCGGAACCTGCGCGGCCAGCGCATCAAACAAGCCCTGACGCTGCTCTTCGCTAACCAGTTCACCTAGCCCTGGGGTGCGAATCGGGCCAGGGCTGACCACGTTGATGCGGATGCCGCGTTCTTTCACATCCAGCGCCCATGAGCGGGCAAAGTTACGCACTGCGGCTTTGCTGGCGCTGTAGACGCTGAATCCGGCGGTGCCTTTCACCGAGGTGGTGGAGGCGGTAAGAATCACCGACGCCTTGTCACTCAGCAACGGCAGCGCTTTTTGTACGGTGAATAATACGCCACGTACGTTGGTGCCAAAGATACGGTCAAAATGTTCTTCGGTGATGCTGCCGAGCGGCAACATATCGCCGCCACCGGCGTTGGCGAACAGGATATCAAGGCGGCCAGCCTGTTGGGCGATTTGAGCATATACGGCGTCGAGATCGCTCAGGACCGACGCATCAGCGCGAATGCCGGTAGCGGCTGCGCCAATGCTGGCGACGGCGGCATCGAGTTCTGCCTGACGGCGTCCGGTAATAAACACCTGCGCGCCGCGTGCTGCCAGGACTTGTGCTGACGCCAGACCGATACCGCTGGTGCCACCGGTAACCAATGCAATTTTACCTTTCAGTGATGCGTTCATGTTTGTCTCTCCAGATTGATGATTTAACGTGTCGTGTAGTGCATGGACGCAATGTAACCTTGCCGCGTTTAGTGATAAATCGTGTAAAATTAAAATGACTATTCACATACATGGATAATAACTGAGGACGCAATGGATCAACTGCTGGCGATCAGGGCGTTTGCCCGCGTGGTGGAAGCGGGGAATTTTACCCGCGCGGCGGATTCACTCGATATGCCGAATGCCACCTTGAGCAAGCTGGTGCAGGAGCTGGAGGCGCATCTGGGGATTCGCTTGCTGCAACGCACCACGCGCCGCGTCACGGTGACGGCGGAAGGGCGCGATTACTACGAAAAAGCGCTGCGTATCGTGCGCGACCTGGAGGATATCGATGCGTCGTTTAACGTGGTCAGCAGCCGGTTGCGTGGACATCTGCGCATTGATGTTGGCGGCTCAACCGCCCGCGATGTGCTGATTCCGGCGCTCCCCGATTTTCTCGCGCGTTATCCTGATATCCGCATTGATCTGGGGGTGTCGGATCGCGCCGTGGATTTGATCAGCGACAACGTCGATTGCGTGATTCGCGGTGGGCCGCTGAGCGATTCATCGTTGATCGCCCGCCATATCGGCGATGCCACCATGATTACCTGCGCCACACCCGGCTATCTGAAAGCTTTTGGCGTGCCAGCTTACCCGGATGAGTTAAAAAACGGCCACCGGTTGATCAGCTACCTGTCACCACAAAGCGGGCGTCCGTTTCCGTTCCGCTTTATGCGTGATGGGGAGAGAACCGAGATCAAGAGCGAGCACCGTATCGGTGTCAACGAGAGCAACGCACATCTGGCGGCGGCATTGGCCGGGCTGGGGATTATCCAGACCTTTACCTATGCCACTGCGGAAGCGCAGCAGCGTGGAGCGCTGGTGGAGATCCTCAAACCCTGGCGACCGGCCGCCTATCCGTTTCATGTGGTTTACCCGCAAAACCGCCATGTGACGCAGCGGTTGCGGGTGTTTATTGACTGGCTGATTGCGGTGTTTCCACAACGTCTCAGGGGCGTCTGAACAGCGCGAGGCTGCGGCCTTCCAGCTCGAAATCCTTCTCTTTGGTGATCACTAATCCGGGTTGATAATTGTCGCTGGTACTCAGTTCCAGCACCCAGCCTCCTTCACCAAACTGTGGGATACGGAAGGGCACGTTGCCTTCAAATGGGTTAAACAGCATCAACACGTCATGCCAGATACCCTCGACGGTTTGCAGGTCGGGACGGCCAATATACATGCCGAGGGTCGTGCCTTCTTCCCAGTGCTCCGACTGTTGCAGGCCGCCACCGGCGTTGAACCATTCAATCACCATGCCGTCGCGCCAGTTCTCGCGATGCAGCAGCGGCTGACTGGCGCGCAACCGAATAAGCTGGCGAGTAAATTCGCGCAGCGCGTCGGCGCTGGCGGGCAGGTTTTCCCAGTGAACCCACGAGATTTCGCTGTCCTGGCAGTAACCGTTATTGTTGCCCATCTGGCTGCGGCCAAACTCGTCACCGGCCAGCATCATGGGGGTGCCGTGGGAAAACAGCAGGGTAGCGAGAAAATTGCGCTTCTGGCGTTCACGCACCGCATTGATGTGTTCGTCGTCGGTTGGGCCTTCTGCGCCGTAATTATACGAACGATTGTCGTTATGACCGTCGTTGTTCTCTTCGCCGTTGGCCTCATTGTGTTTTTCGTTGTACGACACCAGGTCATTCAGGGTAAAGCCGTCATGGGCGGTGATAAAATTGATGCTGGCCCACGGGCGGCGACCACGTTGATCATACAAATCGCCGGATCCGAGCAGACGCGCGGCAAAATCGCTGGAGACATTGTCGCCTTTCCAGTATTCACGTACCGTGTCGCGATATTTGTCGTTCCACTCCGCCCAGCCAGGGGGAAACGCGCCAACCTGATAACCGCCAGGGCCGATATCCCAGGGTTCACCGATCAGTTTCAGTTTCCCTAACACCGGGTCCTGGGTCATGGCATCAAAAAAGCCGCCGCGTGGGTCGAACCCCCCGGGTTCACGTCCCAGAATGGTGCCAAGATCGAAGCGAAAACCATCGATATGCATCGATTCAGCCCAATAGCGCAGGGAATCCATAATCATCTGCAACACCCGTGGGTGTGAGGTGTTGACGGTATTACCGGTGCCGGTGTCGTTAACGTAGTAACGATGCTGATCCGCCAGGGTGCGGTAATAGGAGTAGTTGTCGATACCTTTAAACGACAGGGTCGGTCCCAGTTCGTTTCCCTCCGCCGTGTGGTTATACACCACATCAAGAATCACCTCGATACCGGCATCGTGTAGCGCGCGTACCATATCGCGAAACCCCTGGATACCGCGTGGGCCAAAATAGCGCGCCGCAGGGGAAAAGAAGTTCAGCGTGTTGTAACCCCAGAAGTTTTTCAGTCCCTTATCCAGCAGATGCTGGTCGTCGGGAAACCAGTGCACCGGCAATAACTCGACCGAGGTGATGCCCAGGCTTTTGAGATAATCCACCGACGCGCGATGCGACATGCCGTCATAGGTGCCACGCAGCGCTTCAGGAATGGCCGGGTTAAGCTGGGTGAAGCCTTTGACATGGGTTTCATAGATGATGGCCTGCGACCAGGGGATAACGGGGCGGTTTTGGTCGTGCCAGTCGAATTCGTTGGGATCGATAACCCGACATTTTGGTGTAAAGGCGGCGCTGTCGTGGGTATCAAACGTCAGATCCTTGTCTTCGCCGTCGTGATGTAAATCATAGGCGAAATGCGCCTCGTTCCAGGCGATATCACCGGAAAGATCACGGGCGTAGGGGTCCAGCAGCAGCTTATGCGGGTTAAAACGGTGACCATTTTCCGGATCAAACGGACCGTGTACGCGATAACCATATAGCGCGCCAGGTTGCAGGCCAGGGATATAACCATGCCAGACTTCATGGGTGTACTCCGGCAGGTCAAATCTGGCGATTTCATGCTGTCCACTGTCATCGTACAGGCAGAGTTCGACGCGCTCAGCGTGCGCGGAGAACAGGGCAAAGTTCACCCCATCACCATCGAAATTGGCCCCCAGCGGATAGCTGTAACCGGCGGTAATAACGCCAGGTTTGGTGTGTGACATGGTTCCCTCTCCTGTAAATAAACACCTGATTTCGATATGCGCGATAAATCACGCGCTACGAGTCGTATGAATCCGGTAGCAGCGCGATTTATCGCGCAGTTATTGTGAGCTGCTAAATAAAACCAGGTAAGGCTCAGCGCTGATCAACGTATCGCCCACGTCAATTTCGCCGCCTTGCAGCACGTCACGGTAGCGGCGTGCAGTCAGCGATGCGGGCAGATCAATCGGTGCCCGCGGCAGTGGATGCGGCAACTGCCCCTGAAACGCCGTGAACGGCAGACGCGGTACCACCACCAACAGCGCTGCGTCTGCGTCGGTGCGCGCAAAGGCAATCACATCGTCGCGTGAGGTTGCCAGCGGCAGATAAGCACCGGCGTTAAACAACGGCGCATGTTGCTGGCGCACAGACAGTAACGCGGCGATCGCCTGTTGTTTTATCTGGCCATTGAGCCAGCTGTAGGGCGGCGACTCAGCCAGCATCTTTTGTAGCCGGGCAAAATCGGGTGGCTGACGGTTGTCGGGATCGACCAGACTGAAATTCAGTGCTTCGCTACCCTGATAGATATCCGGCACGCCAGGCGCGACCAGCTTGATCAGCGTCTGACTCAGGCTGTTTGCCAGCCCGGCATGAATAAACGGTTGGAGCGTGGTGGTGAAATCCTGCAAAAAGTCCGGGTTGTCGGGCGACAGTAACTGACGGGCGTAGGCCAGCACCGTCTGTTCATAGTGTTGATTGTCCTCCGCCCAGTCGGTGCGCAGTTTCGCTTCGCGCAGGGCTTTTTCGACAAAATCAATAAAACGTGTTTCCAGCGCCTGTAATGCTGGCGTGTCATCGGGTTTCAGCGTTACCGGCCACACCCCGGCCAGCGCCTGATACAGCAGCCACTCCACCGCCGGTTCCGGGGCCGGGCCATCGCGCAACTGCCTGACGAATGGCTGATGCAGCTGTCGCCAGCGCGCCACCGCGGCTGCCCAGTGCTCTGGCGCTTCGCTGAGGGCATACAAACGGGCGCGGGCATCTTCGCCGCGCTTGGTATCGTGGGTAGAGGTGCTGGAAAGTCCGGCGGGTTGTTGTTGCTGTCGTGCCTGCATTGCGCGGTGGAAACGGGTTGGCGAGAAGTCACCTGCCAGTGGCTCTGCACCCACTTCATTCAACGCCAGCGCCACGCTTTGACGGAAGAAAAGGGTGTCCTCTACCGATTTTGCCATCAGCGGGCCGCTAAGTTGCTGAAAGCGGGTGCGAAACAGCGCGGTGGCGTCATCCGGCGCCGCACCGCGAAAAAGCCGGGTTAGCGGGGTATCCGCCCCGATTTGTGCCACAATTTTTTGCAGCAGCAGGTCATCAGTCGCGGGTAACCCCGCGGCGGTGGCATAGGTGCGATATACCGGGAAGGCCAGCAGCAATTCACGCAGATCGTTCTCCAGTGAGTCAGTGGCGACCAGTTGCTGCGCCAGTGCCAGCAGCCGGGTAAATTCGCCTGCGAAATTGCGATCGACCATCAGCGCTTTCGCCGCGCGTAATTCAGCGTCCATATTCAGTGACTTGCCGGTTACCGCGTTGTAAGCGTGGCGCAGCGCCTGAATGCCAGGGCCGGCGACCAGCGCATCGGCGAGGGCGGCGATAAATTCATAACCGGTGGTGCCAGATACCGGCCAGTCTGCGGCCAGCGCTTCATCGCCGGCCAGAATTTTCTCCACCGTGATATAGCACGCCGGGCCGACCTGCTGACGCAGTCGTGTCAGATAACCTTTGGGGTCGGCCAGACCATCAATATGATCGATACGTAACCCGTTGACCGCACCGCTGTGCACCAGTTCGAGAATCAGCTGATGGGTTGCGTCAAATACTTCCGGGTCTTCGACCCGCACGCCGACCAGCCCGGTGATTTCGAAAAAACGCCGATACGAAAGATCGCGCGGTGCATCGGTCCAGCTCATCAGCCGATAGGGCTGGCGTTCGTGCAGCGCTGCAAGGTCCACCTTGTCCTGAAGATTTAGCCCCTGCCAGCTATCCAGTGTCAGTGGGTAAACATTGTCGTAATACGCGAAAGCGGGTAGACCGGTGAGGGGATCGGCTTTGACGCTGATTTCTCCCTTTTCCAACGCTTCGGAAAAAGGTGTGCCGAGAAACGGCAGCGTCAGCGGGCGCGACCAGTCAATATCAAAGAAGTGCGCGTAGCGGCTGTGCTCGCCGTGCGCGATGACATCGCGCCACCACGGATTTTCCAGCGAAGCCGCCATATGATTGGGCACGATATCGAGGATTAGCCCCAGACCGGCGTTTTGCAGTGCCTGCACCAGGCGATCAAAACCCGCCCGTCCACCTAATGACGGGTCAATTTGCGTGGCCCGCGTAACATCATAACCGTGGGTGGAATGGGTGGTTGCGGTGAAAATGGGGGAGGCATACAGATGGCTCACGCCCAACTTTTTCAGATAAGGCACCAACCTGGCGGCACGATCAAACGTCATGCCGTCACGAAACTGAATGCGGTAAGTTGCGGTTGGAATGGTCATGGTTGATCCTCCAGCGCCAGCCGTACGATCACCGAATTGGGTGGCAACGAAGCGGTCACCTGAGTCGAGCTAAACAGGGTAGTACCGGGCAGCGCTGGCAGCGGCTGTGCTTGCTCGCCGATATTCAGCGCCAGCGACAGGGTCCCTGCGGGAAAATGCCAACTGACCGCAACCAAACCTGGCGCGATGGCGATAACCCGGCCCTTGGGCGTGTGATTCAGTAATGGCACGATATATTGTTGACGCAACGCCAGCAGTTGCCGGGTCAACGCCAGCCACGCTTGTCCCTCGCTGCCGCTGGTTTTCGACCAGTCGAGCTTCGACATTTCGAAGGTGTTGCGGGCATTTGGGTCCGGCACGCTGTCAGCCTCATGCCCGGCATGACCGGTAAACTCGCGGGCACGCCCCTCGCGTACGGCTTTTGCCAGATCACCGTGGAAATCGGTGAAGAACAGGAAAGGGTGCGTCTCGCCATACTCCTCACCCATAAACAGCAATGGAATATGTGGTGCGAGCAGCAAGGTGGCAAACAATGCCTGAGTGCGAGCCTTTCCGGCGAGGGTAAGCAGCCTGTCACCCTGGGCGCGGTTGCCGACCTGGTCGTGGTTTTGAATAAAATCGACAAAAGCCACCGGCGGTTGCCCGGAGCTGTCCACTCCGCGTGGCTTGCCGCTGTGGGGAGAGACTTCGCCCTGATAAGCAAAGCCCTGCGTCAGGATGCGGGCCAGCAGTTTTTCCGGCTGGTCGGCAAAATCGGTGTAGTACGCATGGGTTTCACCGGTGGCGAGGACATGAATCGCGTTATGGAAGTCATCATTCCACTCGGCGGTGAACAGTGGCGCGCTGCCGTCCGGGTCGCGTGGATGCAGAAAAATAACGTTGCGACTGTCTTCGGTGGTGAGATGAATCTGCCGGTCGCTGATCTCCTGACGAATACGCTCGGCGATTTCCAGCAATACGTGTTGCCCGGATGGGTCTTTGATCTGGTCGATGGCGTCAAAGCGCAGGCCATCAAAGCGGAATTCTGTCAGCCAGTACAAGGGCGCTTCGACAATGTAGTGACGTGCCGGCGCGACATCATAGGCGATTGCGGCCCCCCAGGGCGTCATCCGTTGCTGGTGGAAAAAATCCGGTGATAACAGCGGCAGATAATTGCCTTCCGGGCCAAAGTGGTTAAGCACGATATCCAGTACCACTGAGATACCCAACCCGTGCGCGGCATCCACCAGCGCCCGCAGCTCATCGGGCGTGCCGTAGGCCGAATGGGGGGCATAGAGCAGCACGCCGTCATAACCCCAGCCACGGTTACCGCCAAACTGCGCAACCGGCAGCAGCTCAATCATGGTGATGCCCAGTTCCGCCAGGTGCGGCAGCTTTTCAATCGCCGCCTGAAACGTGCCCTGCGGTGTAAAAGTGCCGATATGCAGCTCGTAGAAAACACTCTCTTCCCAGCGGCGTCCGGTCCAGTCAGGGTGCTGCCAGGGATAGTGGTTGGGATCAATCACCAGCGAGGGGCCATTCACATCGGATTGTTGCGCGCGTGAGGCGGGATCGGGCACCAGCGTGCCATCGGCCAACAGATACTGATAAGGCGTGCCTGGCGTCACATGGCTCTCCTGCCATGTAAACCAGCCGTTGCCACTGGCTTCCATCACATGATCATCGCCCGCCAGACGCAGTTTGACGCTGCGCTGGCCGGAGGCCCAGAGGCGAAAGCGCACGCTGCCGTCAGGTGCATACTCAGCACCCCAACTTTTGTTAAAGGTATTGGACTCCATTTTATCGCCTCGCTGGTTCCAGAAGTGAGCTGTCAACGACGTCGCGCAGTTTCTAATACGGTAATGCGAGCTATAAATTTCGGGGTGGTCAGGGATTAGCCTGTGAGAAACAAGCATAGACTACGGTGGCATGTTTTCCGTAACGGCGCGATTTATCGCAGGCAGATACGCAATTCTGCACGGGCAGTAGCGGCGCGATTTATCGCGCGGCTTTTTCCTGCATCATGCACAGGATTGCGCGATAAACCGTGCCGCTACGAGAAGGTAGGCATTTTATGGCTGTGGTTGCAGGAAATACGTGCCGCTATACGGAATCGGCAGATAGTCATGGAAGATTTGTTTCAGGGTTTGCTCAGGTTCGACATCTTTAAACAGGTCCGGGTACAGCGTCTTCGCCATAAACTCAGTGGCGGCGATATGCCACGGACTGAGGTAGAAATTCATCCAAATCACCGCCGCATGACCGTTGCGCAGTGCTTTCAGTTCACGCAGGCCGTTCTGTTTTGCGGTCATGGCGTTAAAGCTGCTTTGCACTGCTTGCGGAGCCACTGCCGGACCTAACTTCAGCGCGCTTTGCGCATCGTTATCCCCTGCACCCGTGGCGATGTAGTAATCCGGTTGCGTGGCGATCACCGTCTCTTCACTCAGACGCCCAAACACGCCTTGCACAGTTTTGCTGGCGATATTGTCGCCTCCGGCCGCGTTCAGCAACTCACCCAGGCTGCCTTTTACGGCGGTGACGCAACATTCGTTGCGGCGTCCGAGATGGAGTTGCAGCAGCACCGTCGGTTTTGGCCCCTGATAACTCGCCAGACGCTGCTGAATCACCTGCATATGTGCGCGGTAGAAATCATTGAAGGCGTTGGCTCGCGCCTGCTGGTTCAGTACTTCACCAAAGATCGCGACGCTGCGCGTGGTGTTCTTCAGCAAATGTACGCGCAGGTCGATTTTAACCACCGGAATGTGCGCCGCCTTGAGCATCGCTGCCAGGCGCAAATCGCCGTCGTCATAGCGTGCCAGGCTTGGCAGGATCACCACGTCCGGTTTTAACGCCAGCACCTGCTCCGGGTTTATATCATTGATACCACCGGAACCCAGCGTCGGGATCTTCAGCATCTGCGGAAACTGACGCGCAAAGATGTCCCAGGTCTGGCTGTCATACTTTTTCAGGTCCTGCGGCCAGCCGACAATATATTTGAACGGATCACCCGGTTCCAGCATTGCCAGCGTGTACAGCATACGGCTTTCACCCAGCACGATGCGCTGTGGATTGTCAGGAATGGTGACCTGATTGCCATCAATATCGGTGATGGTTTTTGCCAACGCGTGACTACTCAGCAGCAGTAAAAACAGGGCCATTACCCCACGTAATGGCCGGATGATTAACGCCTTAGAATTCAACGATCGCCTCTCTTTCTCAGCGAATTTGGTGTGTTATGATGTAATTGAGAATCATTCAACCATGAGAGAATGTAGTAGTAAATTTAAAAAATACCCGAGTCGCTACAGCGACAATATCGACATTTTTGAACCGGTCATTTTATTAATAACCTATTGAATAATATCAATTATAAAGATATAAGACGATGGTTTTCCGTCACATTTCCCTGTAGTTTTTGTTGTGAAATTCCTTTGGTGTCACTACGGATGTGGCCGTGGGGAGTGCGCCAGACGGCAACAATCTCATTTAAAACAAACAGATCGGACATAATATGGCGTCAGTAAATAAAATAAAAAATCGTGTCGATGTTCTGGGTGAACGCTATCGCGCGCGGGCTGCTTCACTTTCACCACAACTACAAACCGTGGTGCGCTATATCCATGAAAATCGTGAGGCGGTGGTGGAAGCCACGGCAATGGAGATTGCGGCAGCGACCAACAGTTCAGACGCCACGGTAGTCCGTGCGGTGCAGGCATTAGGTTTTGCCGGATTACGAGATTTAAAAAAAACGCTGGAAGTCTGGTTTGGCCCGGTCATGAATTCCGAAGAAAAAATGGCCACCACCGTCAGTGAGCTTTCCTGCGATATTAACTCCGGGATCGATTTTGTGTTGGATGGACATAAACGCGCCTGTGATGCGTTAGCTGAACCGCATAATCGTCAGGCCATTGCCGCCGCGGTGGCATTATTAATTGAGGCGCGTCAGGTTGGCTTGTTTGGCATTAATGCCTCAGGTGTGCTGGCGGATTATAGCCGCCGCTTATTGGTGCGTATTGGTATTCCGGCAGTCTCGATAAATCGCTCCGGTATTGCGTTGGCGGAACAACTTATCGCCTTACAACGTGGTGACGTGTTGATCATGATGGCGCAAAAATCGGCGCATCGGGAAGGGATTACCACCATCAAGGAAGCAAAACGTCTGGGGATCCCGATTATTTTGCTGACCAATGCCGCGGATTCTGTTTTCGCCAAAGAAGCGGATGTCGTGATCAATGTGCCACGCGGCGGCGAAGATGGCCGTATGCCGTTGCATAGCGCGGTGCTGGTGTGTCTGGAAATGCTGATTTTGTCGGTGGCGTCGGCCAATGCGACGCGCACCGTCAAAACCATGAAGCGCATTCAGGATTTGAATCGCAGCATGAAACCGACCAGCAAAAAGTAGTCGGGTTATTTTACGCTGGCGACCTGCGGGGTTGGTCGGTCAGCTTTGACCACCAGCCAAACCGCACAAACGATCAGCAACGCTCCGGCGGTAAATCCTTCATTTAACGCCTCGCCCAGTACCAGCCAACCCCAGAAAATGCCGAAGGGTGGGATCAGGAAGGTCACGGTCAGGGTACGCAGTGGGCCGATATCCGCCAGCAAGCGGAAATAAAGAATGTAAGCCAGCGCCGTACAGATAAAGCCCACCGCCAGAATGCAAGCCCAGACCTCCGGGATTTGCCACTGGCTGGCTGCGGTCTGCGGCGCGGTAACGGCAAAGAATGGCAGCAGAAAGCAGGATGCCCCCAGTTGGCTCCCAAACGCTACTTTGGTGGCATCCATCCCTCCGCGTGCAGTGATCCAACGTTTGGCGAGAAACCCAGCGATGCCGTAGCAGGTGGTTGCCACCAGACAGGCCAGAATGCCAAGGATTAACGCGCGGGTAAGATGCGCTTCACCGGTGGTACTGATTAGCAGGATACCGGCAAACCCCGCCACCATACCCATCACTTTCTTCAACGTCAGTTTTTCGGCAAAGAAGGCCGCACCCATGATCACGCCCATCAGCGGTGCAGTGGCGTTCAGGATGGCGGAATAGCCAGCGGGCAACACGCGCGCAGCGAGGCAATACATCAGGAACGGCAGCCCGGAGTTGATCACCCCGAGCAGCATTGCCCAGCGCAATTTGCCGTCGAAACGCAGCGGCATTCTCAGCACAGCCATAATCACCAGCAGGCCGATGCTGCCGCACACCACGCGCAGAAACGCGGTATTGACGGCACCTAATGCCGGAACGGCAATGCGCATAAACAAAAAACTGGCTCCCCAGATGGCTGCCAGCAGCAGCAGGCGTAACGTATCCGTTGTTCGCATAAGGTTTTCTTAGGTGAAGGATTGGGTAAGGTCGATACTGTAAATTTAAACAGGGCAAGTGGCAAGGTGATTAGAATATGAAATCAGCCGCGAGCTATCGTGCTTCCCCTCAAAACAAAACTGTGGCACCATTTAGGAATCAATTATTTCCTAAATGGTAAGAAGATGTCTGTACAGCCCCGTGAACGCGGTCGCCCGCGTCAGTTTGACACCGATGCCGCGCTCGATCGTGCCATGCTGGTATTTCGTGAAAAGGGCTACCACAGCGCGTCAATCAGCGATCTCAGCGCAGCGATGCAACTTACCGCCGGCAGTATCTACAAAGCCTTTACCGACAAACGCGGCCTGTTTTTGCAGGTGTTTGCGCGCTATACCTCGTTACGTAATCAGGCGCTGCGCCAGCGGCTGGCGCAACAACCGGATGGCCGGTCGCGTATTGCTGAAGTGCTGCGTTTTTACCTTGAATCCGCCAGTGATATTGAAGGGCGGCGCGGTTGCCTGGTGGTGGGGAGTGCTATCGAGCTCCAGGTACTGGATGCAGAGCTTGCTGAACTGGTGCGTGCGGCGCTCGAACGCAACCAGCAATCGATGCTGCAATTGCTGGAGCAGGGGCAGCAGGATGGTTCGGTTAATCCACAACTTGACGCTGAAGCCGTGGGAGGCGTGTTGCTCTGTCTGGTGTTGGGGATGCGCGTGGCGGGAAAAATGCAGGATTTACCGGCGCGTGAGCGACTGATAGCCAGCGCCCTGACGCTGTTGGATTAAAATTTTTTACCTAATAAGGAAATAATCATTTCCTAAATAACTGGAGGTTTACATGTCCGATCATGCTATCGCCCAACCCTGGTCCCAGCCGGTGGCGAATCTGCCCGGTTTTGCGCATCACTACGCCACCGTGGAGGGCGTTCGTCTGCACTATGTCAGCGGCGGCAATCCGCAGGGAGAAATTTTACTGCTGCTGGCTGGCTTCCCACAAAGCTGGTACGCCTGGCATCAGGTCATGGCGCAGTTGGCCGATCGGTATTTTATTATCGCGCCGGATTTGCCCGGACAGGGTGACTCCGACAAACCGTCGGCTGGTTACGATACTCAGGCACTGGCGGCTAAGGTTCAGGGGCTGATGCAACAGCTTGGTCATCCGCGCTATTTCCTGGCCGCACATGACGTAGGAGCCTGGGTCGCCTGGCCGTATGCCATGCGCTACAGCCAGCAAGTTATCAAACTGGCGCTGCTGGACGCGGGCATTCCGGGGATCACATTGCCCGAGGCGCTTCCAGCCACGCCGGATAAAGCCTGGAAGACCTGGCACTTTGCCTTCCATTTATTGCCTGATTTACCGGAAGCCTTAATCAGTGGGCGCGAGGAGATTTATCTGGAGTGGTTTCTGCGGCGTAAAACCGCCAGCCCGATGGTATTCAGCGACGCTGACATGGCTGAATATGTGCGTTTGCTACGCCAGAATGGCGCGTTGCGCGCCGGACTGGCACCCTATCGGGTAGTGACGCAATCGGCGGAGCAGAATCGGGCGCTGCGTGAGCAGGGCAAACTGACGCTGCCGCTGCTGGCAATCAGCGCCGATCAGGGTTCCATCCCCGATATGGCGACGCCGCTACGGCAGTTTGCCGACGATGTCACCGGGATCACTATCGCTCATAGTGGCCATTTCATCCCGGATGAACAACCGCTGGCGCTGGCCGCTGCCCTGGCGCACTTTTTCCGTTAAGCACGCGGGCTGACACCAAAAACTTATTTGGCAAACAGCTGGCTCATATCTTTAAACGCCTTGAATTCCAGCGCGTTACCGCACGGGTCGAACAGGAACATCGTGGCCTGTTCGCCGACCTGCCCTTTAAAGCGAATATAGGGTTCGATCACGAATTTGGTGTTGAACCCGCGCAGGCGCTCAGCCAACGCTTCCCACTCATCCCAATGCAGAATAATGCCGAAGTGCGGCACCGGCACATCATGTCCGTCGACCGGGTTGGAATGTACGTTTTCCTGGGAGGTGGTTTTGGGGTGCTCGTGGATCACCAACTGATGACCATAAAAATCAAAATCGACCCACTGGGTGCTGGAGCGACCTTCTGCCAGACCAAAAATGGTGCCGTAGAAGGTGCGTGCTGCATCAAGATCGTAAACCGGGATGGCAAGGTGAAAAGGGGAAAGGCTCATAGTGTCTCCAGCATCAAAAAGAGGGGGCGGTGCGCCGCTGGTGCAGCGTCTGCTCAAAATCATACGAATGGTTTTGTTTGAATAAAAACAATATATAGTTGGGGTTAATACAAATAATTTTTGAGTGTCATCGATGATTCGGGAACTAAAAACCTTCATGGTGGTGGTGCAGGAGGGCAACTTTGCCGCAGCGGGTGACAAAATTGGTCTGACCCAGGCAGCGGTGAGCGCGCAAATGCTCAGACTGGAAGCCGAGTTAGGTTTTGATCTTTTTGACCGCAGCGGGCGCAGCGCCAGGCTTAACCTGCGCGGTCAACAATTGCTGCCGCAGGTGGATGAGCTGCTGACGCTATACCGGCATCTCGGTGATAAGGCCGAACTGCCCCGTCCGGCAGCTCGCGTCACCCTGGGCGCAATTGCGTCTATTCAGCGTTCGCTGTTGCCCACTGCGTTAACGCGATTTCATAAGCAGTTTCCCGGTTGCCAGACGCGCATCGTACCGGGTTTGTCGCTGGAATTGGTCAACCTGGTGGACGCCGGGGAGCTGGATCTGGCGGCAGTGATCCGCCCGCCGTTTGCGTTGCAAACCGATTTGCACTGGACCACCTTACGTCGCGAACCCTACCGATTGATTGTGCCGCGTCAGGTGACGGGGGACGAAGCAGCACAATTGCTGGCGACACATCCGTTTATTCGTTATGACCGTACTTCATTTGGTGGCCGCCAGGTGGACCGTTATCTGCGGGAGCGCAGTATCGATGTGCAGGAGCTGTGCGAAGTGGATGAGCTGGAGGCGATTGTAAAACTGGTGGCGAATGGGTTGGGGGTGGCGCTGGTGCCACAAACCCAACCGACTCAGCGCTGGCCGAAGACGGTGCGGGTGGTGGAGATGGGAGCGGAGACGTTTTACCGCGAGGTAGGGCTGGTGCAGCGGGCCGGGCAGGCGAACTCAGAACTGGCGGGGGAATTGGGACGTTTGCTGGTGGAGGCGGGGTAGGGAAATAACTGCTATACCTGAATACATAAATAACGAAATTCACGAAAACTATTATATATTCAGAAATGAATATATATCATCTGTGAGCCAGATATATTTATTTGGTCTGAGTTGTTACCATTAACGCGACAAATCATTTCGGAATATGGCAGGATAAAAACGATTTGTTTAAGGATGACAGTCAGTGGTGTATTTCAATGGTTGTCTGGGTGATACGTCAGTACGCGTTTATGGAGTATTTTTATGGAAAAATTAATTGACGTAAATAAATTCATTTCGAGTGAGGTTGGAAGGTGCGGGAATTACAACCCTCATTTGTTAGCCTGTCCTGAAGAACTGGCGCAGCAAAATGTGATGAAGCGGTTGAGAAATATTTACAGTGAAGTCATCGGTCGTCAGAAATTATCTTTAGGTTATCCCCTTAATCAAAACTTCGACTATTCGGCACTGGCACCATTTATCGATGTTCACCTGAATAATCTCGGTGACCCTTACGAAGCCAACTCGACCTTATTGAATACACGCGAGTTGGAACAAGAGGTGCTGGACTACTTTTGCAAGCTTTGGCATGCGGTTCCGCGCTCGCCTTTGACTCAGGATTCCTTTTGGGGCTACGTGTTATCAATGGGGGCCACGGAGGGAAATATGTACGCATTATGGAGTGCGCGTGAATATTTCAGCTCACGGGCGAGAGCCGGGGGAATATGTCAGAATACGATGCGTGAACCGGTGCTTTATTATTCTCAGGAAGCACATTATTCACTAGAAAAATGTGCAAATGTTTTGGATATTACCGCTTTTCAGGAAGCGGGTAATAAATACTTTCCGGGACAGTGTCCTGTCACCCCAGATGGTCAATGGCCCAATGGCGTACCGGTGGACCAGTATGGTGCGGTGGATGTGGGAGCATTGTCGGCGTTGGTCGATTTCTTCGTCTCCAGAGGGCATCCACCGATTATTGTTTTGAATGTGGGTACGACATTTCTGGGCGGATTCGATGACGCCGTGCGGGTATGGCAGCAGGTGTCAGGCATTCTGGAACGGCATGGTTGTGATCATTCGGACTGCTGGATTCATATCGATGGGGCATTGGGGGCTGCGTATCTGCCTTACCTGGAGTTAGCCAGTGAACAGCGGCTAACGTCAGAGAGAGGGCCGCTTTTTGATTTTCGCCTACCGTTTGTGAATTCGATCGTGATGAGTACCCATAAATGGTTTGGTGCGCCCTTTGCTTCAGGCGTTTACATGAGCAAGGAAAAGTATCGCATGCTTCCGGCGACATTGCCTGAATATGTCGATACACCGGATACCACGCTGGGGGGGACGCGCAATGGTTTGGCCGCATTAATTCTCTGGTACGCCATAAATACGGTGACACCCACGATGCAGGCTGCTATTGCAGCACGCTGCGAGAAACTTGCCGCTTATGCTTATAAACAGATGCAATCGGTAAAAGCGATTCATCCTTCATTTTGTGTTGAGCGTGGACCGCAATCGCTGGTGGTGATTTTTAGCCGTCCCAGAGAAGAGATCTTCAATCAATTCCAACTCAGTGGCAGAGGAAAGTTAGCACATATCGTTATTATGCCGCATGTGACACGAGCAGCAATTGATAGTCTTATTAATGAGTTAAAGAATAAGCGCGCACTGGTCTGAATATAAAACATAATGGAATGATTATTAAATTATTAGGGAAATGAACAATGAAATGTAGACATGCGAAAACTTCCGAACTGGAAAAAGTCTGTGAGTTGTTGGCTTCAG
The DNA here is from genome assembly GCF_059730685.1 of Pantoea sp. X-Soil-OKNW-713. Classification (NCBI taxonomy): domain Bacteria; kingdom Pseudomonadati; phylum Pseudomonadota; class Gammaproteobacteria; order Enterobacterales; family Erwiniaceae; genus Pantoea; species Pantoea sp. X-Soil-OKNW-713. The sequence goes on from NZ_AP035996.1 coordinate 198,222, forward strand.
AATTTTATCACGATCCAGTACTCAAATTCGCCTTTACTGATGAGAACATGTCAAGACGTCTGGGTACAATGAAAAAATTTTTCCGTATTTATGTGGATCTTGCTCAAAAAAATGGCGGCATTCTTCTGGCTGAGGACGACGTTGGCGTCCTGGTATATTTTCATCCGCAGTTGATGGAAATGACTAAAGAAGAAAATGAACGACTCGATAGTTTGCTTAAGCAGGAGTGTGGGGTTGATTATAAAAACATAGCATCATTTATGAGCGGACTTGACCGTCATCATCCCAGGTTGCAGAGTCATTATTACGTATTCCTTATTGCTGTTGAGAATCTGCATCGTCGGAAAGGGATCGGAACGATTCTGCTTGGTAGTCTAAACACCTTGCTTAAACGCGAGGAAGTCGGGTGTTATGCCGAATGTACGACATTAAGCTCATTAGCCTTATTTGAACGATGTGGTTATCGTGTCAGCTCATCATGCCTGAATATTGAAGGTTTTCCTGAACTCCACCCCGTTTGGCGTGAGCCTTAACGATGATGATTCAATGCCATGCTTGCATTGATGTAACTACACACTTTTGGTAGGAAATTGGGCCAGTCGGCTTCAGGCTGGTTCCAACCTTCATGCTCGGTTATGTCAATTAATTGTGTTGTAGTAGGCGTTAAGTTACTATCCCTCCATGAGTCAGAGAAAACTATTGTAAGATAATAAATGTAGAGGGACAAGGAAATGAGTAATGGTTTCTTCTCTAATGCGGAAAAGAATGAATATATTAAGAAAAGCTTGGAGAAGCGTCTGTCACAATATGGAGATATAGATTACGCATTTATAGTAATGGCTAAGAGGAAGATTGATGACATCGTTGTTATCAGCAATTTAGCAGATTATTTTTCTGAAATTTATGTAAAGAACCAGTATCAAAGTATCGATCCTGTTATGATTAATGCATTGAATCGCGTCTCACCTCTTGTTTGGGACGAAAATTTGATGATTAATTCGCAGTGGACAATAAAAAAGATATTTAATTCAGTCAAGCCATATGATGTTGTAAGTGGTCAGACATTCGTTCTCCATGATCCTCACAATAATCTTGCCTTATTATCACTATATATTAATAAGTTTATCATGCCTGAAGTCGATGAGAATGTTAGAAAAAATAAAAATGATATTCAGGGTCTTTTAATCGACATGCACGAGTTGCTTTTCCATCTTTATCGTGAAGAAAACGTAATTCATGAGCGTATAGAAAATACACTCTCAGCCCGCGAAAACGAAATTCTCTACTGGAGCAGTACCGGGAAAACCTACCCTGAAATCGCACGTATGCTGGATATTACGGTAAGTACGGTCAAGTTTCACATGGGTAAAGTTGTGAAAAAACTCGGTGTGAATAACGCTAAACATGCCATCAGTCTCGCCATTGAACTCAACATCATTTCGCACCCGTCTGGCAAATAACTATCCACTTCAGAACAACCACCCTGTCAATATCCAACAGGGTGGTGGCATTCATCAAAACGACATCGTCACCCCAGCATAATAAGCCCGACCTGGCTCGTTATAGGTGGATGCGCCATCATTCTCACGATAAACCCGCTTATCAAACAGGTTGTTAATACCCGCGTTGGCACGCAGATTTTTGGTGATAGCGTAATTTACGTTCAGACCAAAGATAGAGTAGGGGCTGATTTCACGATTAGAAATGGCACCGGACTCGTTACGAATCTCAGCGTACTGGCGCGGTTTCTGACGACCGTACTGTGTCCAGTTGATATTGGCGTCCAGTTTGTCCGTGACCTGCCAGTCCAATTGCGAGTTGATGGTGAATTCCGGGATCACCGACAATGGGTTACCGGTCTTCTTACTTTCCGAACGGAACATATAGGTAGCGTTGGTACGCCACTCCAGCGTATCGTCGATCACCGGAATCGTCAGGTTGCCTTCCAGACCTTCAACAATAGCTTTGCCACCGTTTTCCCAGCGCAACACATTGTATCCGTTTGAGGTGTAGCCCACTGCCTCGTCACCCGCGACGATTTTATTTTTATAATCATTGCGGAACCAGGTAATACCGGCGGTGTAACCGTCATTGTGGAACTCGATCCCGACTTCTTTATTGACGCTGATTTCAGGATCGAGATTTTCATTACCTAACAAATAGCAACTTCCGGTAGAGATCCCCACCGGGCAGCCGTTGCCACGGGTAGAGAGTAAATAACCCTCCGTCGATTGATACAGATTCGGTGCTTTAAAGGCGCGAGCGATACCCGCTTTTAGGGTGAAATAATTACCCAGCCCCTGAGAAATATTTAGGCTCGGGCTCCAGTTAGCACCAAATTTATTGTGATAATCGAAACGCAGGCCGGGAATCACCTCAGTACTGTCGGTGGCGGCGATGTTATCTTCAAAATAAAGCGAACTAATGGTGGCGCTATTTTTACTGCTGCGTGAGGCTGGGTCACCCGAAACGCCATCAATAATCACACCTGATACATCGGTCGCGGTCATGGAAGCGGGGTCATTCAATTCATCACGATTCCATTCGGCACCCAATGTCATGGTTTGATCAACCAGCAATTCAACCGGGAAGTTAATCTCACCCCCCGCGCGATAACTTTCGAGACGGCTGGTTGCGTAGTCATTGCTGTTGATCATCCCTTCAACGCGACCGGTCGAACCTTCCTGCAAGCGAGTGTTGTTGGTCTTCTCATAATTAAAATTGAGCTTAGACGTACCCCAATCCCAGATGCCGTTGTAAGTTACACCATAACTCTGACGATACATGCGGTTGGTTTCATCACCATAAAGTGACTCGACCAAACCATTCGGACTGATATTGCCGTTGCTGTATTGCGTATCACCCGCATAAATATTGCCCTGGCGGCTGTAGCCATAGCTGAAATCAACAATTTGTAGCGGGGTGATTTTCCAGGAAAACACCGTGTTGATGTCTTTATTACGCACACCTTCTCGGCCTGCCGCATAGGAACCGTTTTCCGCGGTATTGATGTTGTAAGCGTCGGCGTCCGTTTTATTGATGTTGCCATACAAACGCATGATCAGCGCATCTCCGGCTAACGGTCCGCTCAGGCTGAAGTTGGCGCGCTTAGTCGCACCTTCTTTATCATCTTCCGGCTGATTGGTGAACAATGACAATGAGCCGTGCCAGTCGTTAGTCGGGCGTTTGGTAATGATATTCACCACGCCACCCGCCGCTCCTGAACCGTAGCGTGATGCTGCCGGACCACGGATGACTTCAATGCGCTCAACCATTTCGGCGGGCACCCAGTTGGTATCACCGCGTGTATCTCGCTCGCCGCGCCAGCTATACCGTACTGAGTTACGCGAAGTGACAGGGACACCATCAATCATAATTAAGGTGTTCTCTGGTCCCATGCCACGAATATCGATCTGACGGTTATTGCCCCGACTGCCACTGGCGCTGTTACCGGTGAGATTCACGCCGGGCATCTTACGAATAATGTCGGACAAATCGTTAACCGGCGGACTTTTCCGAATGTCTTCCGCCGTGATGGTTGAAACACCCGGCTGTTGCTTCAATTCCTCTTCCGCCGTGACGATCATTGATTCATCGTCAGCCAGTTTATCGGTTGGCTCCTCGTTGGCAGCATAAGCTGACGTACTCAGCAGGCTGGCCAAAAACAGCGCGATAGGTCGCTTTTGGCTACATCTGGTTACATTCACTTAAGATTTCTCCCTGATATGTTAACGTTTGTAAGCAAATGCGCATGATAATGAGAATAATTATCATTGTATATATTGAGTAAGGAATCTCCCTGGTTTCTCCTTAATTGGTTAACATTCGTTCGATTCGCATCAGGGGAGGGGTATTTAATTACAACATACTGAAGGATGGAAAAATTCCCGGCGTTGCTGATAAATATCGCGCTGTTCTGAGTCAATTGTGCTGCGGAGAAATTTTATCAGGCACTCACGGTTATTAGGTGATGGACGTTTGCCCTCGCGCGTTTTGCAATCGCTTAGAAAACATGGTTATGTCTAAGAATAAAAAGAGAGGTGAATGCTGCATTTGTAGCCCATTGATTCTCTGCCAAAATCCCTTTAATTCCGCTGCTGACCACAACTTCGTGTCTCCTCCGACTCACTGAAAAAGTCTATTGCCAGATTTCGGCAATAGATATCTGTTTTTCGCATTTGTGATCCCTGCATATATTCACAGAAAATGACCCCGGGACATTACGAGGATGAATAAACCCGTAAGGCACAAAATAAATGTGGCTTATGAGGTGAACAATACATCGCTACCTCCAATGCCTTTTCCCGCTGGGGAAACATTTTAAATATCAGGAGAAAGGTTCCAGTGAAATTCGCAAAAGGAATGACCCTTTTCGCACTTGCTCTGAGTGCGCACACCACGTTTGCCGCTGAACAATCTGTTCCCACCGACAGCTCAGTCCATGTTAAAGCCGATCCGGCGCTGAAAAGCCTGTTACCTGCGGATATCGTGAAACGTGGCTACATTGTTGCCGGAACCAACCCCAACACGCCACCGACCACCTTCTATAAAGAAGACAACAAAACTCTGGCCGGTCGTGAAATCGACATTATGAATGCGGTAGGTGAGCGCCTCGGTATCCCGGTGCACTGGCAAGATACCGGTGGCTTCGACAACATCATTCCTGGCCTGAAAACCGGTCGTTATGATGTCGCGCTCTCCAACATCAACGCGACTAAAGCGCGTACTAAGCAGGTAGATTTCGTCAGCTACTACAATGCCAGCCTGCTTGGCATCATCTCGCAGAAAGACGCCAATATCGCCCCTTTCAAATCCTTTGATGCCGTGTGCGGCAAAGAAGTGGGTGCGGGTTCTGGCACCACTCAGGTAACCCGTCTGGAAGAAGCCAGCAAAGCTTGTGAAGCCGCGGGCAAACCGCCAATCAAAGTTTCGGTCTTCCCGGACCGTCCGGCTGGTGTTCAGGCGGTGGTGAGTGGACGCGTGCCGATGTTCCTCGGTCCGTACGAAGGTCTGCTGTGGCAGGTTAAAGTCATCAAACCTTTGACCATGAGTGGTGAGATCAGCGTAACCGACTACCCGGTTTCCGTTGCCTTCCCGAAAGAGTCTGAACTGGAACCGGCTGTCCAGGCGGCCCTGAACTCATTAATCAAAGATGGTAGCTACAAGAAAATCCTCGACAACTGGGGGATTGGATTTGGTGCTGTGACCGAAGCTAAACGCAATGACGAGATCTTTAAATGAGTGATTTTCAGGACCACACCGACGATCTGAAGATCGTCGGCAAACGCTACTACGGACGCTGGCTGAGTGCGCTGGTGGTACTGTTGTGCGTCGTGGCGATGGCGCACTCCATGATCAACAACCCGCGTTTTGAATGGGGGGTGATTGCGGAGAACTTCACCGGCCCCTCCATTTTGCAGGGCGTCTTGATGACGCTGCAACTCACGGTGATATCCGTGGTGCTGGGTTTTGCCTTCGGTACAGTACTGGCGTTGATGCGTTTGTCATCCAATCCGGTACTGGTCGCGGTGAGCTGGGCCTATACCTGGTTCTTCCGCGGTGTGCCCATGTTGGTGCAGCTGTTTCTCTGGTACAACATTGCGGCGCTCTATCCCAAAATTTCGCTGTGGATTCCGGGACTGGGTGAGATCTGGAGCGCGCAGTCCAACTCGCTGGTAAGCCCGTTCAGTGCGGCTGTGATCGCGCTGGTGATGCATCAATCCGCTTATGCGGCAGAAATTGTACGCGCGGGCATCCAGAGCGTAGGTAATGGTCAGCTGGAAGCGGCCCGTGCGTTGGGTTATCGTCCGGCGCAGATCTTCCGCCATACCGTTCTGCCGCAGGCGATGCGCGCCATTATGCCGCCAGCGGGTAACGAAATTATTGGTCAGTTAAAAACCACGGCGGTGGTTTCAGTCATTTCGCTTCAGGACGTGCTGTTTTCCGCGCAGATTATTTATCAGCGCACCTATGAAGTGATCCCGCTGCTGCTGGTCGCAACTTTATGGTATCTGCTGATGACCTCGGTCCTGTCGATTGGACAATATTATGTCGAGCGCTATTTTGGTCGCGGCGTGACACGTCGTGAGAAGCGCAGCCTGTGGCAGTCGCTGCCACGTTTTTCTGCCACCAAGACCGAAAGGAGCGTGAGCAATGGCTGAGGCAATCGCGCTGCGTAAGGTGACCAAACGTTTCTCCGGTGTCACCATCCTGGATGAAGTTAACCTCGATATTCCGGCGGGGTCGGTGACGGTGATCCTGGGTCCCTCCGGCTCCGGGAAATCGACGCTGCTGCGTTGTATCAACCATCTGGAAAAGCTGGATGGCGGTACCATCCGTATCGGCGGCGAAATGGTGGGATACAAGCAGAAAGGTCAGGCACTGCACGAGCTGAGCAGTAGCGCGATTGCGCGTCAGCGTGCGGAAATTGGCATGGTATTTCAGCAGTTTAACCTGTTTCCACATCGTACCGTGTTGCAGAACATCATCGATGCCCCGATGCGCATCAAAAAGCAGAGTCGCCAGCAGGCGACCAGCGAAGCGCTGGCGTTGCTGAAACAGGTGGGCTTGTCGGGCCGTGAAGATGAATGGCCGCAGAATCTTTCTGGTGGTCAGCAGCAACGCGTGGCGATTGCCCGTGCGTTAGCGATGGACCCTGGTGTGATGTTGTTTGATGAACCGACATCCGCACTCGACCCCGAACTGGTGGGTGAGGTGTTGCAGGTGATCAAACAGTTGGCGCATTCCGGCATCACTATGGTGATCGTCACGCACGAAATTGGCTTTGCCCGTGAAGTGGCCGACAACATTGTGTTTATGGAAGGTGGCAAAATTGTCGCCGCCGGTCCGACCCAGCAGGTACTCGACGACCCGGAAAACGGGCGCGTGAGAAACTTTATTGCAACGGTGCTTTAAGCACCGTTTTTCTTTTTTAGCCAGGAACAATGATGACGCAGAAACCAGTCATGCACAGCGCACACTGGGGAGCTTTCCATGCTCAACAGCAGGGCGATCAACTCACCATTGAGCCATTCCACCGCGATCCCGATCCCAGCCCGTTGTTACAAAATTTCCGTCACGCCCTCAGCCATCCGGCGCGCGTGGCGCGTCCGATGGTACGTCGTGGCTGGCTGGAAAATGGCCCCGGACCGGATCAACGCCGTGGTAACGATGAATATGTTGCCGTCAGTTGGGAAGAAGCCTATACCCTGGTGGCAAACGAATTAAAACGGGTTGGCGACAACTATGGCCCGGAAGGCATTTTTGGTGGTTCTTACGGATGGTCGAGCGCGGGGCGTTTCCACCATGCGCAAAGCCAGGTACATCGTTTTCTCAATACCACCCTGGGTGGCTACGTACGCTCGGTCAACAGCTACAGCTCCGGTTCGGCGTCCGTGCTGTTGCCACATATCGTGGGCGATATGAACGAGATTGCCCGCCGCGGCGTAAGCTGGGAAGAGATTGCCCAACACAGCGACGTGGTGCTGGCGTTTGGCGGTCTGGCGCTGAAAAATTCACAGGTTGCCAGTGGTGGCCTGAGCGAACACACCGAACGTGGCTTTATGCAGCAGGCGGCACAACGCGGCACGCGCTTTATCTCCGTCAGCCCATTAAAAAGTGATTTACCGGATGAAGCTCAGGGTGAGTGGCTGGCGCTACATCCTGGTACTGACGCGGCGTTTATCCTTGGCGTGCTTTCGGTACTGATTGCGGAAGGCTTGACCGATGAAGCCTTCCTCGCCCGCTACACCGTAGGCTGGCCGCAGATGGTGGCGTATATTCGCGGCGAAGAGGATGGCACGGTACGTGATACCCAGTGGGCGGCGGCGATTTGCGGTGTTGATGCGGCGTTTATCGCCCAATTTGCCCGTCAGTTACAGGGTAAACGTGTGTTGGTAACGGTGGCGCACGCCTTGCAACGTGCCGAACATGGCGAACAGCCGGTGTGGTTGGGTTTGGTGCTGGCGGCGGCATTGGGGCAACCCGGCTTGCCCGGCGGCGGTTACACCTACGCCCTCGGTGCACTTGGTCACTATGGTAAGCATCATAACCTGGTCAGCTTCCCGGCGTTGCCGCAGGGAAAAAATGGTATCGACCGCCTGATCCCGGTGGCGCGCATCGCCGATATGCTGCTCAACCCCGGCACGCAGTTTGATTACAATGGCCGTCGCCTGACCTATCCCCATATCCGCCTCGCTTACTGGGCGGGCGGCAATCCGTTCCACCATCATCAGGATCTGGCGCGCTTACGCCAGGCGTTTTGTCAGCTGGATACGCTGATTGTCCATGAAATTGCCTGGACGGCCAGCGCCAGACACGCCGACATTGTGTTACCCGCCACCATGACGCTGGAGCGCGAAGATATAGGTGGAGCACCGACCGATCGCCATCTCTTCGCCATGCAACCCGTGGCGCAACCTTATGCTGAGGCGAAAGATGATTACGCGATTTTCAGTGAACTGGCACGCAGGCTGGGCCGGGAAGAGGCGTTTACCGAAGGACGCGATACGCGCGGTTGGTTGCAGCATCATTACCAGCAGTTGCAGGAAAAGCTTGCCGCGCATCAGGTCACGGTCCCAACCTTTGAGCAGTTCTGGCAACAGGGCGTTGTGGAGTTGCCGCAATTGAAGGACGGCGGGCGCATGATCAACGCATTCCGCGCCGACCCGGATGCGGCACCGCTGCCGACGCCGAGTGGAAAAATCGAAATCTACTCGGCCACCATCGCCAGTTTTGATTATGAAAACTGCCCCGGACACCCGGTATGGCGCGAACCACAGCAACAACCGAACGATGAACATCCGTTCTGGCTGATCGCCAATCAACCCGCCACGCGTCTGCATAGCCAGTTGGATTTTGGTGATTACAGTCTGAGCGGGAAACGTGATGGCCGGGAAGTATGCAGCCTGAATCCGCAGGATGCGTTGCGGTTAGCCATCAATGATGGCGACATTATCGAGTTATACAACCAGCGGGGACATGTGCTGGCCAGCGCGCGCGTCACCGATACCATCATGCCGGGCGTGGTCCAGCTACCGACGGGAGCCTGGTACGATCCGGTTGATCCCACCGCTGCACGGCCATTGTGTCGTCATGGGAATCCCAACGTGCTGACGCTGGATATTGGCACCTCGTCATTAACTCAGGGCTGTAGCGGGCAAATTACCGTGGTGCAGGTCAGGAAGTATGCCGGGGAACTCACGCCGGTACAGGCATTTATTCCGCCGTATTGCTAATCCATCCGTAACGGCGCGCGATAAATCGCGTATTACGTAGCGGCGCGATTTATCGCGCTGTTACTTGATGACAGGCATCTATCCCCGCAACACGTCTGCCAACGCCTGCAAATCTGCTGACGTCCTTAACTCACTGCTTTGCCACAACAAAGCCTGGCGTTCTGCCGTTTCCTGCCTCAGCGCCAGACGCAGTTTGCCCGCCACATCCACCGCATCGGCCAGCGATTCCTGCCGGGTACGACGTTGACGCATTTGCGTGCCATTTTTCAGTGACAACGTCACCTCATGAAAGCGCAGCGCCGGGTTAATTGCATCCGGTGGGGCGGATTCATCTGGCGTACGCCGTACTTTTGCCGCCAGCGGCATCACGTTATGGTTGAGGTCGCCTTCGGCAAAATCCTCCAGACGCAGGTCGTCATACATCAACATTGCGGCGATAACATATTCGAGGCTGAAGCGTGCCTCGATGCCGTTGGCTGGCACTTGTATCGACGCCGCAATATCGCCACCCGGCGGGAACGCGACGCTAATATCGACGATGTTATCAAGCAATGCCTCCAGCGGTTGCCCGCTTGTCAGCCACTCCTGCCTTAATAAGCGCGCAGCCTCGGCGGCACTGTGAGTCCCGGCGCAGGTCGGGAAAGGTTTGAACTCCAGCCCCGGGGTGATGATACGCCAGGGCGCGCCCCAGTTTTCTGACAGCTTTTCCGGCTGTGCCTGACCGTTGCTGCTGGCCGCGAGGAAAGCCTCAAGCACGCCATCCTGTTTGCCATCGATTCCGGCCAGCGTCAGCTGCGCCGCTGCAACAGCCCGTTCCGCCGCAAATCCGGCGTGCAACGGTTTAATGGCAGAACCAAATTGCGCCCGTAAGCCGCTCGCCTGGGTGGCGGCGATGCCCAACAGGGTCGCGGTTGCGACGACATCCAACCGCAGAAAACGGGCCAGCGCGGCAGCCGCAGCGAGGGTGCCAAGCGTGGCGGTGTTGTGATATCCCAGCGCGTAATGTTGCTGACTGGCCGCCAGACCGAGCCGTCCGGCTACTTCCACGCCGATGGCGTAAGCATCGAGGAACTGCTCAGGCGTGGCTTGTGGCTGGTGCTGATGCCAGGCAAACAACGCCGGCAGGATCACCACGCTGGGATGGCCACGAAAATCAGCATGGAAATCATCGTAATCCAGCGCATGGCTGGCATAGCCCAGTAACAACGCCTGGGAACGGATGCTGCCATCGCCGTAAACGGTGCGCAGCGCCGGTAAGCCGCTGTCCGGTACCTGGCCGCGTAGCACCGGCCAGCTCACCGCGAGGAAATCACGTATGCCTTCGCGCGCTTTGGTCTGCGCCAGGTGATCGGGTTGGCTGTGAACAATACGTTCTGCCAATGCGCGGGACAGGGTCATGGCTGTGGCTCCTGGCTGAGCAATGCGGCTACGGCCAGATTTGCCAGGTAACGCGACGTCGGCAGCAACACCTGATCGTTGATGCGAAATGCCGGATGATGCAGCGCATAAGGCTCACCGGTGCCAATCATCATAAAGGCGCCGGGGAATTGCTGCTGATAGAAGGCAAAGTCTTCGCCAATCGGGCTGGCTTCCACTACGCGGGCTTCAAAACCGCTGGCGCTGGCCTGCTGTAACGCGAAATCGGCCCAGTACGCATCGTTGACCACCGACGGCGGCCCCGCATGCCAGTTAAATTTCACACCCACGCCAAAGGCGGCACCGATTCCATGCACGATTTCGCGAAAACGCTGCTCCAGCCGTTCACGGGTGGTTTGCGAAAACGAACGCACCGTGCCTTCCAGCCAGGCGCTGTCGGGAATCACATTCCAGGTGCTGCCACTGTGAACCTGGGTAATCGACACCACGGCATTATCCGCTGACGGGGCGTTACGGCTGATCAGAGTTTGCGTCGCCGCGATAATCTGCCCGGCGACGATGATCGGATCGTTACCTTCATGCGGTTTGGCAGCGTGGCTGCCGGTGCCGGTAATGGTGATATCAAAACGGTCCACGGCGGCGGTAAGAGGTCCGGCTTTGCTGCCAATGACGCCGGGCGGCAATGAAGGATCGTTATGGATGCCGAAAATGGTCACGGCATCCTGCAATGCGCCAGTGGCAATCACGTCCGGGGCACCCTGGCCCGTCTCTTCCGCCGCCTGGAACAAGATACGAACGCGGCCGGGAAGGGTGGCTTCCTGCTTTTTAAGCAAAATTGCTGCGCCCAGCGCGGCTGAGCTATGGAAATCATGACCGCAGGCATGCATGACGCCCGGTCGTTCGGAACGGAAACTGACGTCAGATTGTTCTTCAATCGGCAGGGCATCGATATCGGATCGCAGCACTATCAACGGCCCCTGTTGCGGGCCGACTTCAGCCACCAGGCCGGTTTTCAGCGGCAAATCGAGAATGCGAATCTGATGGTGTTCCAGTTGCTGGCGCAGACGCGCGGTGGTTTCGAATTCCTGGTTAGACAGTTCTGGAAAACGGTGCAATTCCTGGCGGAAAGCGACGAGATAGTCTCCCAGCGCGGTTTCATCAATGGTACTCATGCCTTGTTCCCTTGTTGTGCTGCCTGGCGCGTCAGCCAGGCATCATGTGCGCTTTCATCCAGCACTTTCTTCATATAGAGCGTGATATGGCCTTTACCCAGGTCGGTGGTATGCATCGGCTGGAAGCCACGCTTCAGGTACATTTCCTTTAACCACGGATGGCTGATGGCGGTCCCCAGCGACACCGCTGGCGCACGCAACTGACCAATGATGATCTCCTGCTCCAGCCAGTCCTGAATCTTGCGACCATATTGCTGACCGGGATAGTCGGGATGCGCGCCAAACCAGCCAATATGCGGCAAGCCAAACGGACCGGGTAGTGGTCCCCACGGGTAGCGGATGGTAATGGAAGAAACCATTTCGCCATCGGCGTATAACCCATACACCCCGTGGCTTTGCAGATGACGCAGCGTTTTTTCAAGATCGGCGCTGGCGGCATCGAATTTTATTCCCAGTGCTTTGGTGGATGCGTAAGCGGCATGCATCAGCGCCTGGTAAGTTTCAACTTCGTCTTCTCTGACCTGGCGAAAATCGAGTTGCATAGTATTCCCCGGAAAAACCGCCCTGTTGGCGTTTAAGGCGGCGCGATTTATCGCGCTGGTCTGCGATTCGCGCGCTAAATCACGCCGCTACGAATTTATGGCAACGCGCATGATAATTAAGGCACGCGTGAAGGGTAATGAGATTAACAGCAAAGGCTATGCGCGCTATATCTAAAAAATAACTAAGCTAATGCATATTTGTGAAAATGAAATCACCGCTTTTTTATTGCTTAAATCCTTATTTACCGTAGTATGCAGAAAGCATACAGCGCTATAACAAATTCGCATTAACTCTCTGTAACAACTCAATTTTATCCGTTATAGCCTTTCTTTTTATCAGGGTAACGCCGTGTTAGCGATTAAATCTCCGCGCGCCTATGCGCATGAGGCGGGCCTGCGCGCACGCGCTGGTGAGTTTATTAAACCTTACGCCACACATATCCGTATCTTCACTTCTCCCAACGCCTGGCAGGCGGTGAACCCAGAATTAACCACCAGCCTTGAGGCGCATGGCATTCGCTGGCAACTGGAATATCTGCACGGTGAATGCACCGATGACGCCATCGCCACCTTGCAACACAATGTTGAGCAGCAAGGCGCGGAACTGTTGTTTGCCATTGGTGGTGGTCGCGTGCTGGATGCCGCCAAAGCCGTTGGCAGCCAGATGCCGGAATTGACGGTGATTAATTTCGCCACGCTGGCCGCCACCTGTGCCGCCTGGTCGCCGGTCGCGATTATCTACACCCCGGAGGGCGGGCATGTGCGCAGCCAGCCGCTTGGCAAAATGCCTGAACTGGTGCTGGTAGATAGTGAAGTGATCGCGCGCAGCGACGCCCGTTATCTGAAGGCGGGTATTGTTGATGCGCTGGCAAAATACTACGAATTCCGCCCTTATCAACGCCACAACCCCGACGACCTGGCGCTCGATCTCAAGGTGATGACCGCGTTACGCGCGCTGGATACCTTTCGTCAGTTTGGCGCGGAGGCGGTGGCCGCCAATCAGCAGCAGCAGGTCACCCCGGCGCTGGTAAAAGTCATTGATGCCAATATCGTGCTGGCCGGGCTGGCGAACAGCGTACGCGACGTGCTGCCCACCCCAGGTTTTGCTCACGCCATTCATAATCGCCTGACCCACCAGCCGGAGCTGCATCACTGGCTGCATGGCGAAAAGGTCGGCTACAGCCTGCTGGTTCAGTCGCTCATCGAACATGATGGCGTACCGGATGCTGAATTACTGGCGCTGTTGCGTCAATACGATATGCCGCTGACGCTGGCTCCGCTAAGCGGCGATCGCGCTGAGCGTATTCGTGCCATCGCGCAGCAAATTAAATTCCCGGCCGCCAGTGCCGAACGTCTGCCGTTTAGCCTGTCCGCTGAGGCGCTGGAACAGGCTTTGCTGGCAACCGACAACGCATTTTAAGCGTGCGCTGCGGCGTACATTTTCTCTTTTACAGACCAGGACATCTTTTATGGACAGCGCAACTTCATCTCGTCGCCTGCGACTCGGCCTTTTTGTACAACCCGTTGGTCAACACGTCAGTGGCTGGCGTCTGACGCAGCAACTCGGCGATCCGACCGATATCGACTGGCTGATCACCATCGCGAAAAAAGCGGAAGCAGGCAAATTTGACCTGTTTTTTGTTGGCGATGCGTTGGCGACCAGTATGTACCGCCTGCCTTCCACTATGGCACGCCTTGAGCCGTTGACCATGCTGTCAGCCCTCGCGGTCAATACCAAACGCATCGGCCTGGCGGCAACGGCGTCCACCACTTTTAGCGACCCGTTCACTATGGCGCGCAGCTTCTCCTCGCTGGACCATATCAGCCGAGGTCGCGCGGCGTGGAACGTAGTGACCTCTTTCTCCACCGACGTTGCGCGCAACTTTAGCCGCAGCGATATGCCGAATCACGCCGAGCGCTATGCGCGGGCGCGTGAGTTCCTCGAAGTGACTTACAAATTGTGGGAAGGCTGGGAAAAAGATGCGGTGCAGCCAAACAAAGCCACCGGCCAATATTTTATTGATGACAAGATCCAGCCGATCAACCACGAAGGCGAGCATTTCCAGGTTCAGGGGCCACTGAACATCACCCGTTCGCCGCAGGGGCGTCCGGTGATTATCGAAGCCGGATCCTCTGCCGATGGTCAGAAGCTGGCGGCGGAAACCGCCGAAGTGATCTTCACTGCGGCAGCCAGCCTCGAAGAAGCGCAGACCTTCTACCGTTCGCAGAAAGATCAGGTGATTGCAGCCGGACGCAACCCGGACCATGTGGTGATTATGCCGGGCGTGATGCCGATTGTCGGTCACACCCGTGAAGAAGCCAAAGCGCTGTGGAAAGAGTTGAACACCCTGGTGGATATCGAAAACGGTCTGCGTCAGCTCTCCCTGCGTTTCAGCATGGATCTGAGCCAGTATCCGCTCGATGGTCCGGTGCCGGAAGTGCCGTTGGGCGAAGGTAACCAGAGTCGCGTCAAGCTGATGACCGATATGGCGAAGCGAGAAAACCTGACGCTGCGCGAGCTGGCCGCGGTTGCTGCCGGTTCCCGTGGACACCGCGTGATTGTCGGCACCGCCGAAGATATCGCCGATGACTTCCAGCTGTGGCTGGAGCAGGGGGGCGCGGATGGCTTCAACATCATGCCAGCGATCATGCCAGAGCAGCTTGACCTGTTCGTTGAACTGGTGATCCCGGAGCTGCGTCGTCGCGGCCTGTTCCGTGATGAGTATGAATTTGCCACCCTGCGCGAAAACCTCGGCCTGCCTGTGGTGTAACGACTGGAGAACAGCATGGTCACCTTATCAAAGCGTGTGCAATCCGTGTCTCTCTCCGCCAATGCTGCGGCGCGTCAATTGACGCGCCAGCTTAAAGAGCAGGGCGTGGATATTCTCGACCTCACCACCGGGGAGCCTGATTTCGATACCCCGGCCCCTATCCGCCAGGCGGCTGTAGTGGCAATGGAAGCGGGAGAAACCCGTTATACGCCTACGCCCGGCACCACGCCGCTGCGCAAAGCGGTACAGCAGAAGCTGGCGCGGGAAAATCAGTTGTCGTATGAGGTGGAGCAGATCGCCATCGCCAATGGCGCTAAGCAGGTTATCTTCAACGCCTTTGCTGCCACCCTCAACGAGGGCGATGAGGTGATTGTGCCGGTGCCATACTGGCCGACCTTCCCGGACAGCGTGCGTTTTAACGGCGGCGAGCCGGTGTTGCTGGCGTGCCCGCTAGAGCAGCAGTACAAGTTGCAACCACAACAACTGGCTGCGGCAATCACCCACAAGACACGCTGGCTGGTGCTGAATAACCCCGGCAACCCTTCAGGCATGGTGTACAGCCACGAAGAGTTGACCGCGTTGGCGGCAGTGCTACGCGATCATCCCGACGTCCTGATCATGCTGGATGAGTTGTATGAACATATTCTGTTTGATGGTCGTCAACACGTTAGCCTGCTGCACGTTGCGCCGGATTTAACACCACGCATCTTGCTGGTCGGCGGGGTATCGAAAACCTATGCCATGACCGGCTGGCGCATCGGTTTTGGCGCCGGTCCGAAAAAATTGATCAGCGCCATGACCGTGGTGCAGTCGCAAAACAGCTCCGGTGCCAGCGCCATCAGCCAGGCCGCTGCGGTCGCTGCGTTTAACGGGGGGCTGGATTTTCTGCCGCCGCAGCGCGAAGCGTATCAGCAACGACGTGATGCCATCATGGCAACGCTGAGTCAGGTGCCGGGTATTGAGGTGCTTAACCCGGAAGGGGCGTTTTTTATTTTCTGTCGCTGTGCTGGTCTGCTGGGGAAAACCCGCCCGGATGGCAAAAGGCTGGAAAGTGAAGATGATGTGCTGAACTACCTGCTGGAAAGTGGCGTGTCCGGTGTCGCCGGCAGTGCCTACGGTTTGTCGCCGTATTTTCGTCTGTCGATTGCCACGGATATTGCGAGTGTCACCGAGGCAGGGCATCGCATTGCTCGTGCCTGTGCAGTGTTGATTTAACTGCATGTAACCGTAGCGGCGCGATTTATCGCGCTCTTTTGACCTTTACGATGGAAAACAACGCGCGATAAATCGCGCCGCTACGTAGCCTGGAAGAGAAGCGCAAGCCTTGCCCACGATGGAGCAAGGCGTTTTCCCTGAATATTAGATCAGGAAATCATCCAGCGAACCGCCAGCGTCGAGTACGCTTTTGATCGGGGAAGGCGTACGGCCCTGACCGGTCCAGAATTTCTCTTCACCGTTTTCATCGGTAAACTTATATTTCGCCGGACGCGGTGCGCGTTTTGCTTTAGGTTTGCTTTCGCCCTGAGTTAATTGCGCCAGTTCATTAATATCAATACCGTCGTTCAGCAGCATTTCTTTATACAGCGCCAGTTTTTCTTCTTTCTCGCGCTGTGCGGCATTTTCCGCCGCAGCTTCTTCACGACGTTCGGCGATCACCGCGCTGAGCTTTTCCAGCATTTCGTTTAAAACTTCAACCTCAATATCACGCGCCTGGGCACGCAGTGTACGAAGATTGTTCAATGCCTTCAGTGCATCGCTCATAAATAAACCCTTAGTAATGGTATGACTCAATCAAAAAAGGGCATTCTACGGGAAATGAAGACAAAAGAAAATATTCTGGCGCAGCCAGATTAGTCCTGAAAAATATCGGGACATCAGGATGGCAAACTATAACCTGATATCCCACCGTTCAAAGCGAGGATATTTTAGGCATCACGATAAAACGGAAAGCAGCCGGTAATCAGCGCAACCAGCAATAACACCAGGCAGGTTATAAACGACCAGCGTAATGTAAAGCGTTGAGCTTGCGCATAATCCAGTTTCAGCATGCCAATCAATAAATAGGTTGAAGCGACCAGCGGGCTGAGAATATGCACCGGTTGTCCCACCAACGCGGCGCGAGCCATTTCAATTGGCGAGATACCATAATGTCCTGCCGCCTGAACCAGCACTGGCAACATACCGAAATAAAACACATCGTTGGAAACCATCCAGGTGACCGGGATGCTTATTAACGCGGTAATTACTGCCAGATAAGGGCCAAGCGCAGGCGGAATCACGTTCACTATCGCGGTTGCCAGGCTATCGGCCATGCCGGTTTCAGAGAAGATGCCGGTAAACACCGCAGCCGCGAAGATCAACCCGGCCACGGCGAGGATGGCCGGTGCATGGCGCGTAATTTGCTCCTGCTGCTGACTGAGTTGCGGATAGTTCACGACGAACATGATGGCGGTTGCCAGCATAAACAAATAGGCCATCGGCACCACATCCAGCACCAGCAAGGTCATGAGCGCGATAGTCAGCGCCCAGTTAAACCAGAAACGCCAGGCCACACAGGGTTTCTCTTCAAACTGCAATCCGCTCAGCGTTGCTGAGTTCCCGCTGTGAAACCCAATGCGGGTGCGCTCGCGGCGGCCCAGCAACCAGGCCATGACAAAGGTCCAGACCACGCAGGCCAGCAGCGGCAGCAGCATTGGCACAAACAAGGTGGCAACATCGGCATGCACTGCCGTAGCGGCACGCGCTGTCGGGCCACCCCAGGGAAACATATTCCCCAGGCCGGTGCATTGTAATAGCAGGCAGGCCACACTCAGTTTTGATAAGCCAACGCGTTCATATATCGGCATAAAAGCTGCCAGTACAATCATATATACCGTTGCGCCGTCACCATCCAGCGCCACAATAAAACCCAGCAGGGCGGTGCCGATAAATATTTTGACCGGGTCACCATCAACGGCGGATACAATGCGTTTAATAATCGGATCAAACATTCCGGCATCGGTGACGCTCATAAAATAAAGCATGGCGAAAATCAACATCACACCGGTGGGGGCAACGGTACGTAATCCTTTAATCACCATGGTACCCATTTCCGCACCCTGGCCGGATAACAGCGCAAAAATTGTTGGGATAATAATCAATGCCGTTAAGGCGGAGAGTTTTTTGCTCATTAATAAGCCGATAAAACAGCCGATCATAAGCACACTGAGGATTAACAGCATGGCAGGTGTCCTGTTCAGAGGTTAATACCCGTCATACTTCAAGTTGCAGGCACGTTGGCTGCGTTCATTCACCCCAGTCACTTACTCGTGTAAGCTCCTGGGGATTCATTCTCTTGCCGCCTTCCTGCACCTCGAATTATTTTGGGTATATTCGGGTATAAATAAAAACAAACGACTATTTATTGTTCAGTTACACCTTTTTCCCCCTCATCATTCGGACATTATTATCCGGAAATTATTTTGACGAGAGCAAGATGCATTTATGGGAAAAATGCGTGCAACTTCTTATTTTTAATAAAATTAAAATCGCTTCAGGTTATGATTTATCGCGGTATTATTTGCGCTCCTCAACCATATCGCGAAGAAATAAAACACGCCCGGCCACTGCAACCGGGCGCATAAATTAACCGTGATCGCGCGGTGAAGGCGCAATCGGTAATGGCAGACGATAAAGTTTCACCGGATATTCTACGGTTGAAGGTTTCCCCCCGGTGGTGGCAGGCGTGCGGTTAATTTGTGCCGAAGGCATCCACAACGCCCCTTTAGAAATCCACATCGCATCAATCCAAACGAGGCGTGGATCCTGAATCACCGTGGTCACGGCACCATCCGGCGCAATGCGTTTGATGCTGCGGGTATTGATATCCGAGGCATAGATATTGCCCGCGGCGTCAATCGCCGTGCCGCCGGTGCTCCAGGTGTCGCGCACTTTCTCCGCGTGTTGTGCCACGTCAGCCGGTGAAAGTTTCTCGTCATTCAGATAACGGGTTTCGATGCGCGCCAGCGGTCCGGGAATGGCCTGATAGTAAAGCCATTTGCCATCAGGTGAGACTTCCAGCTGATCGAGGCCAACACGTTTTTCCCGACCATCGCGCAGGAACAGTTTTTTGCCGTCGGCATAGATTGGTTGATGATCGATAGAAAGCGGATGATCATCCAGCACGCGCCAGCTTTTACCACTTTTCATATTTAACACCACCAACCCCACCGCACCGGGATCGGTCAGATAGGCGTAATCCCCATTGAAACGCACATCATCCAGATAGCTGGTGGCTTTCAGTACCGGAGCGTTAAACACGTAGCTGCCGACCACGTTGCCGCTTTGCAGATTGATGCGTACCAGTTTGGCTGCGCCTGCTACCGCGTGATCGCCGGTGCCGATGCCTTTGTTACCGGCATCCATCACCCAGAGATCGCCATCCGGGCCAATCCGCAGGGCATTAACGTGATAGAAATGATGCTCAGGATCGGTACTCTGCCATTGATTCCAGGCCGCATCGGGATACGCCTTAAGCTGACCGTTCACCACTTCAGCCAGCTGTATACCACTGCCCTCCGATTGGGTCAGGGAGGCAAAAATGCGGCCATCGTGGCTGACGGTGATACCATTCCACACCCGTGGGGAGGTGGTCACCTGTTGCAGGCGGCTATCTTGTTGGGTGGGTAGCTTAACCGGCAGGGTATCCTGTGCCAGTAGCGGTGCGGCGACGGTAACGGTCAGCGCCGCGATCAGCGCTTGCAGCGAATGCTTCATCCTTATCTTCCTTCTGAACATGGCAGGTTATTTGTTGCTCTGTTGTTAATGTCTTTCCATCCTGGCAGTCCGGAGTGATAAATTATATTCTCTGATTTTTATCAATTAATTCCTGGTGGGAATGAATGGAGCTGAAAGATCTGCATTATCTGCTGGCGGTGAAGGAGACCGGGCATCTGGGTAAAGCGGCGCAATCCCTTGGTATCACTCAGCCTGCGCTGACCAAATGTTTGCAGCGGCTGGAAAAGTTCTACGCCACCCGACTGATTTTGAAGGTCGGGCGTGGCATGCAACTGACGGAAGCGGGACTGCTACTTTGTGAACGTGCTCAAAAAGTCGTGCACATGATGCAGGTGACGCGCCAGGATTTACAGGCGTTGGGGGCAGGGACCGCGGGGGTGATCCGCCTCGGCGTGGCTGCCACAGCGGCAGAATTTATGCTGCCAATGCTGAGTCGTGATTTGCTACATAAAGCGCCAACGGCACGGTTGGAAGTGACCGTGGGGATGAACGACTTGCTGCAAAAAATGCTGCGGGAAAACAAGATCGATCTCATCCTCGGTTATTTGCCGGATGGCAACAGCGAGTTTATTACCCGCCCGCTGATTGACGATCCGGTGGTGATTGCCGCCAGCAAACGGCATCCGCTGGCGAATATCCATCCGACACCGGAACAGCTTGATCAATTTAACTGGCTGTTGCCTTCCATGCAGGTGGCGACGCGTCAGTGGCTGGAGCAACGTTTACGCAGCGGAGGCTATGCGTCCCCGCGCGTACAAATGGAAAGTAATACCTTGTCGCCGCTGCGTCAGGTCATCGCCAGTACGCAATTGCTGAGTTTTCTCTCGCGGCGTTTGCTGAAAGGCGAGGGCGAAGATGCCTCGCTGGTGGAGATTCCCCTGCCGCTGGTCACCATGCCCCGAACCTTTGGCTGGCAGTTCCGCTCTTTGAGCGAGCTTTCCCCCGCCTCACGTTTACTGGTTGATTTAGCGGAAAAACGCTGGCATTGGTAATACGATCCTCGTGATCCGTAGCGGCGCGATTTATCGCGCGAGCCGTTTGCGCATTGAGGCAAAAGCGCGATAAATCGCGCCGCTACGGAGCTTTCCTTGAGTGATGATTGCCATCAGAAACTCTCATCTTTCCTTAATCATTGAAGAATAAGTGATTTTCCACGAAAAAATTCTACGCAACTGGAAACAATTACTTGCAATGGAAATCTTAATGCGTATATTTCTCATTTGCTTTCTTAACGACATCTTTACTGTCGCACTGTACGTGCCGGGACGGCACAGTCAGGCGCTTATTTCCTCCTGACCGTTATTCTTCAACAGCTATTTATGGCCGGATGCCAGCAGACGCCAGCGGGCATGTCGTCATTAATAACAAAAAATTGAGGAATATTATGTCTTTCGAAGAAAAGCGCGTCAGGGAACACGCCCGGACTTCGCAGCGTGTGCTGCGGTTGTCAATGCTGGCGATGTTGATTACCTCGGGTATCGCCCATGCGGCAGATACGGCCAATAAAGAACAAACGCTGACGGTTAATGCCAGTGCCACGAATGCCGACCAGCAGGAGCAGGCCGCACAGGATTACAGCGTGCCTGTGACCCGTGCCGGTACCAAAATGGCGCTGACCGCCCGTGATATTCCGCAATCAGTCAGCATTATCAGCAAGCAACGTATGGAAGATCAGCAGTTGCAAACGTTGAATGACGTGCTGAAAAATACCACCGGTATCAAAAGTGTCAGTCAGGATATGGACCGCCCACTGTTCTATTCGCGTGGCTTCCTGATTGATAACTACATGATCGACGGCATTCCCACCGCGTTTGCTTCACGCTGGAACCTCGGCGATGTGCAAACTGATATGGCCCTGTATGAACGCGTGGAAGTGGTGCGTGGCGCGACTGGCCTGCTCACCGGTCCGGGCAACCCTTCAGCCGCCATCAACATGGTGCGCAAACACGCCGACAGCAAAGAATTTACCGGCAGCCTTGAAGCCAGCTATGGCAGCTGGAATAAGCAACGCTATGTTGCTGACCTCTCCGCACCGCTGAGCGAAGATGGCCGCGTGCGTGGTCGCGTGGTGGCGGGTTATCAGGACCGTGACAGCTTTATCGAGCGTTACAATAACCAGAAACAGTTTGTCTATGCCGTGGTGGACGCCGATCTGACCGATTCCACCAAACTCTCGGTCGGTTATGAATTCAGCCAGGTTAACACTGATTCACCGATGTGGAGTGGTGCGCCGCGCTGGTACACCGACGGCACGCAGATTCGTACCCGCCGTGGTTATAACACCGCGCCGGACTGGGCCTATAACGACAAAGAGAACAAAAAGGTCTTTGTTAATCTGCAACAAAACTTCGATAACGGTTGGAACATCACGCTGAACGGCACGCACAACGAGATGTTCCTCGACAGTAAGATGCTGTATGTCGATGGCTATTTCGATAAATCCACCGGTATCGGCACCTCGCCGTATGCCAACTATCCAGTCATCGGTGGCACCGGTTATAACACCGGAAAACGTAAAGTCGATGCGGTGGATGCCTTCGCCAGCGGTCCGTATGAACTCTTTGGTCGTCAGCATGAGTTGATGGTGGGCGTGAGCTACAGCCGCCAGGACAACAAATACTACAGCGCCTGGGACAATATCTCTCCAACCCAGTTGGGTGACTACAGCGATTTCAACGGACAGTACCCGGAAACCGACTGGAACCCGCGTACCGAGTCCAGCGACAGCCAACTGGTGCGGCAGAAATCGACCTATCTTGCGACACGTATTTCTCTGGCCGATCCACTGCATGTGATCCTCGGTGCCCGTTATACCAACTGGAACCGCCAGACCATGAGTGCAGAGATGGAGAAAAACAACATCACCCCCTATGGTGGTGTGATTTATGACATTTCGGATAACTGGTCAGCCTATGCCAGCTACACCTCGGTATTCCAGCCGCAGGATTATCAGGATGCTTCCGGTGGTTACCTCTCCCCGGTGATCGGTAAAAACTACGAAGCAGGCGTGAAATCGGACTGGTATAACAGCCGTCTGACCACCACGTTCTCCGTATTCCGTTCTGAGCTGGACAATGTTGCGGTGAGCACCGGGCAGGTAAATGCCAGCACCGGCAACACCATTTATGAAGGCAAGAATGGCGTGGTCAGCAAAGGCGTCGAATTTGAAGTCAATGGTGCGTTGACCGATAACTGGCAGATGACCTTCGGCGGCACCACCTATCTGGCGGAAGATCGTAATGGCGATGCCTACAACTCACAGCTGCCACGCACCTCGTTCAACCTGTTCACCAGCTATCGCCTGCCGCAACTGGACGCGTTAACACTGGGTGGCGGCGCGACCTGGCAATCAAAAACCTGGGGTGATGTGAGTGGGCCGGACGGCAATGGCACCTGGCGTGCCCGTCAGGGTAGCTATACGCTGGTGGATCTGTTTGCCCGTTATGACGTCACCAAAAACGTTAGCTTACAGGCCAACCTGAATAACCTGTTTGACAAAGAGTACGACACCAACGTCGGCAGCGGCGGCATTGTCTACGGTGAACCGCGAAACTTCTCGGTTAGCGCGACTTACCGCTTCTGATAAAAAGACGCCTCTGCGGCGTCTTCTGTCGCGGCGCGATAAATCGCGCCGCGACGAATGAATATTACTGACCTTTTTGCGCTCTGGCGGCGGCCACCAGGCCATCCAGCCAGTCCTGATGACCATTAATCATCGGGTTCGGCTGGGCTTTAGCCAGCTCTTTCGCCGGGTTACCGTTTTGCGTTTCCTGGGTCAGGATGCGCACACGGTTGTCAGATAAATCTTCCACCAGCCAGGCGTGCAGCACATCAAGGCGATCTGCCGCCCCTTCTTCGCCAGCCCAGCCATGCCACGCAACACGTCCCGCTTCACCGGCTGACGGCGCAACGTATTCCGTTACGCGGGCTTCAACCGGGAAACCAAAGGTTTCAAAGTAGAAGCGATCATCCTGTGCCAGTACCGGTCCTTTGTTGTCGTAGAAACGAGCATTGGCGGAGTTTTTGTAGTAGGTCGGCCACAGCGCCGGTGTCACCAGCAGCGGCCAAATGTCTGCGGCAGACAGACCCGCAACAATCACTTCATTAGAACAGTAGTTATCGGTAAAACCGGGGATAAAGCCTTCCGGCCAGACAATGGCATTCATTTTCATGGTAATCACCTCTCATGTGTTTTGATGGGATTAGCATGAGCCTGTTTTTCATATAAGTGAAATTGATAGTTATGATATTTGATATCACTGTTTTTTATCTCATGCCAGGTTGCCTCCATGCGTAGCGGCACGATTCATCGCGCTGTTACAAAACCGTGCCACTACCGGGGATGTGATGTCGCCGCACCCAGGGCGGCTTTTCCCACCGAAGTGAAGATAGCGTCATCCTGCGGCGTATGGATACGGCCACACAGCACGTTACGTAAGTGACGTTGTAACGGGTTCTGGCGGCTTAAGGCGTGGTTGCCGATGCTCTCCACCATCAGTTGTACAGCGTGGATGGCGTTCTCCGTCACCACCTGTTTCACCTGGGAGGCATGCGCGCTGGCGATCTCTCCCTGCGCGCAGCTATGCAGCAAACAGGCATTGGTAAACAACCGCGTGTCGATTCGTCCCACTATCTCCTGAAAACGAGGCAGGGAGGCGAGTGGCGCGGCAAGGTTGGCCGGAACGCGTTGTTGCAGAAAAGCGATAAACCAGTCGCGCGCGCTTCGGGCGATGGCGTCATACAGGGTGCCAAGCAGCGTTGCCATCCATATCTGCTCCTCGTCACTCAATCCCGGTTTGGGTGTGCTCCAGGGGGCGACGTTCACTGCGTAATCGAAGGGGATCAACACCTCATCCAGCACCACCCGATGGCTACAGGTGCCACGCATACCCAGATGATCCCACTCCTCGATAATACGGATGCCAGGCGCGCTGGCGGGTATCAGATAGCCACCGACCAGCGGATCGGCATCATCGCTGCTGGCCCACACCAGAAACCAGTGCAAACCGTGGCTGCCGGTGGAGTAAATCTTTTCACCGCTAACACGCCAGCCTTCGGCGGTACGTCGTGCCCGGGTACGCGGCAAGCCCCCACGCGCCGGAGTGCCCAGCTCGGGTTCCACCCGAAGCGCATTGATTAACGCCCCGTGCTGCCGAACGCTGGCGGCAACCTGCTGGCGTACGGCGTCAGGCCAGTCAGCGTCTTTGCCCAGACGGCGGGTATTGAGATATTGCATGATCAGAATCAGCGCGCTGGAAGGCTCCCCGCGTGCCACGGCAGCGATAACCGCCTGACATTCACGCAACGTCGCACCGCTGCCACCGGCTTCCAGCGGCAACGCGTAATGCAACAAACCGTGCTGGCGCAGCAGCGCAAAAATGGCGTGGGGAAAATCGCCGTTTTCATCCACGGCGGCTGCCTGGCTTTCTAACGAACGGGTCATCACCGGTAAAATTTCGTTGAGCAGAGAAATATTATCCGCCATTACGTGCCGCCTTATTCATGCATATTTTTAATAAGGTCTGATTGTTTATTTTTATGCCGGGGATGTAAAAGCAATAAAGCGGATAACCACATGCGTAATCGGCATAATTCTACGGCTGGTTGCCACGGTTAATTACGATTAACCTGCCTGCTCCTGAAAAGAATTATTACAGCAACAACATCTCAACCTGCATTTATTTTTGGGAGTAAAACCATGCCAGTTAATTATTCACTTTCACGCCGCCATTTTCTCAGTTATTCCGCTGCCGCTATGTTGGCGCCAGGCCAGGTGTTCGCCGACGATGCGATGGCCGGAATGCACATGTCCGGCGATTTATTGCAGGGCGGGGCGGGAAAATGGGCGTTAGCTAAACCCACCCACATTCGCATGGCGGTCAATCTGAACGCCATCTGCCTCGCGCCGGTGGTGGTGGCCGACCAGCATCAATTCTTTAAAGCGCACAACCTCGAAGTGGAGTTCGTCAACTTTGGCAACTCGACTGAACTGTTGCTGGAATCGATCGCCACCGGTAAGGCTGAAGCGGCGATTGGCATGGCGCTGCGCTGGCTAAAGGCGCTGGAGCAGGGTTTTGATGTCAAGCTGACCGCCGGAACCCACGGTGGCTGTATGCGCCTGCTGACGCGTGATGATGGCCCGCGTTCGCTGGAACAATTGAAAGGCCAAACCATTGGGGTGACCGATATGGCTGGCGCGGATAAGAACTTTTTCTCGCTGCTGCTGAAAAAGCACGGCGTTGATCCCACTACCGATGTGAACTGGCGCGTCTTTCCGCAGGACCTGCTGCCGATGGTGTTGCAAAAAGGCGAGATTCAGGCCGCCAGTGGCTCCGACCCGATTATGTGGCGCTTAACCCAGCAGCCGGGTTATCGCGAGGTGGCGACCAACCTGATGGATGAATACGCCAACCTGAGTTGCTGCGTGGTGGGGACGCGTGGCAGTTTGATCCGCGATCAGCCGGACGTCGCTGCGGCGATCACCCACGCGATTTTGCAGGCCCACGCTTACGCCGCACAACACCCGGAGGTCGTCGCTCAGGCGTTTAACGGCAAAGCGCTCAACACCACGCCACAGGAAATCGCCAGCGTGTTGAAAACCCATACCCACGGCCATTACTCGGTGGGCAATGCGTTTGTACAAGAGATTGATATCTATGCGCGGGATTTGAAAGCCATCAACGTATTGCGACCAGAAACCGATCCGCTGCTGTTCGCCAAAGGGATTACCTCGAATGTATTGGTCTGACCGTAACGGCGCGATACCTGGCGCATCGCGCCGTTACTAGTCGACCTCATGTAGTCAGGGGTTACCACTGCACCGCACTACGCTGCCACGCCAGCGTGCGGTCACGAATCAGGAACAGCAGGGAGATGAGTGAGGAGAACAACAGCGCCATCACGATCAGCGCGGCATACATATTGGCGTAAGCCGCCCAGCCCTGCGCCCATTGCAGATACCAGCCAAGGCCTGATTTCACCCCCATCATTTCCGCCGCTACCAACACCGAAAACGACGCGCCCAATCCCATAAACAAACCCACGAACAGATGAGGTAACGCGGCCGGGACTGCCACCCGCAGCACCAGGAACCACGCGTTTGCCCCCAGGGTGCGCGCCACATCGTAGTAACGACTATCGACACTGGCGACGCCCGACCAGGTCAGCACCGTCACCGGGAACCAGGTTGCCAGCGCAATCAAAAATACCGCCGCCGAGAAGCTAGACGGGAAGAAATAGAGTGACAGCGGCAACAGCGCCGTTGAGGGCACCGGCCCAAGGAAGCGTAAAATCGGATGGACCCAATATCCCAACCCACGCGACCAACCGATGGCGACACCGGTGACAAAGCCAACCAGGCTACCGTAGAGAAACCCCAATGCCAGCAGGCGCAGCGAGTTGAGCACGCTGTCAAGCAGACGCGGCCAGTCGGTGGCGTACGCCTCAATCAGCGCGCGCGGTGGCGCAAAGAAGGGGGCGGGCAACAACGCCAGCTTGGCGGTGACGATCTCCCACACGCCGATTAGCACTGCCAGCACCATCAGCCAGGAGCCGCTGCGCTTGAGAGGGGAAAGTGCCTGCAACCGGGGAAACAGACCGGCAATAATCGCCAGCACGCTGAGTAACCCCGCCAGAGCGGCAAACAGTTCATGGGTTTGATCGACAAAACGCGGCGCAGCGAAGCCAACTGGCTTATCTGGCACCGCCACCATCAGCGCTACCAGCGCCCACCACAACACCAGCGCACCCCAGATGGCGGGCTGCACCCGGCGTACGCTTGCCTGACTGCGGGTTATCGTCAGCGTTTCACTGGCCATCATTGTCTCCTTAGCTGGACATGTTACTCATCGACGCCAGGGTGCTGGCGTGCTGGTGGCTGGAGGACTCGGTCAGCAACTGCGGGACGTAGTGCTCGGCAAAGCGCTGCGCATCCGTATCTGGCCGGATTACATTGATTTTCTTCAATTCATCGACATACACCGCGACTTCACTGCGCAATTGCGCGCCAGTGGAGTGGTGATGGTGCGTATGCTCGCGCAGCATGGCGGCAATATCCGCTACCGGTACTGAGCCGGGGACAAACGGCTGGAAAATGCGCGCGGTTTCATCGGGGTGGTCGGCGGTCCACTGCTGAGCATCGACAATCGCCTGGGTGATTGCCCGCGCGGTGGCCGGATCGTCACGCACCAGCGAGCCACGCAGGCCCAGCACACAGCAGGTGAGGTGGGCGTATTCCCCGTTGAGGTTGTTGTCCACCTCCACCAGGTTATGCTGCTTTTTCAGCAACCAGCCCTGGGGATCGTCGGTCGCCAGCGCCTGCACTTCACCTTTGCGCAGGGCTTCCCCGAACAGGTCAGAGGGATATTGCAGCCAGTTCACCTGGGTATCAGGATTGATGCCCTGTTTCGCCAGTTGAATGGCGAAGAAGTTGCGGATCGGGCTGGCCTGGTCGCTCACCGCCACGGATTTGCCCACCAGATCTTTCACCTGATGGATACCGCTGTTTTGCGGTGCCAGCAGACGCATACAACCGCCGTGGGTACCGACAGTGAGATCGACATCAAAACCCTGCTCCAGCGGTTTAAGCCAGCGCAGCGCCATGCCGATGCCGCCATCCGCCTGTCCGGTCGCGATGGCCTGCAACAGCGCATCGGTTGGCCCGCTAAAGTTAACCGGCTCAACATTCAGGCCATATTTTTTAAAGAAACCTTGTTTGAGCGCGACGGAAATGGGAGCCTGACAGACAGCGGTTTGCCCCCAGGCCAGTTTGACGGTTTTCAGCGTGTTATCCGCCGCAAATACCGTCGGATTTACCGCGCCAGCGGCACCCAGCAAACCTAATCCACGTAATAAGCTGCGGCGAGTGAGAGAGATATTGTGCATTGCCATCATTCCTTCCATGTAAAAAAATCACTTCAGGCACTATGGCAAAGCCTGACTGCACCACCAAATAACAATCCCGCATGTCTTCATGCAAATTCCCTTTATGTTTTTCGGGGGTATTGATTGCCGAAATTGCTATTTTGTGGGCGAGAAGGTGCGTGCTAATTATTTTTTATTTTTCTGAACAGTGGGAGCAAATATATGGCGGGTGAACTGTCAGGGGTGAATATTGCGATAGAAAAAGTCAGCCACCATTTCAGCCTTGAAGGCAGGGCGTTACCGGTACTGGAAAATATTAATCTGCACGTTGCCGCCGGAGAATTTGTGGCATTGCTCGGGCCGTCGGGCTGTGGCAAATCGACGCTGCTGCGTCTGCTGGCTGGGCTCGAACAACCGGTCAGCGGCTTGCTGGCAGAAGAGGGGCGCGCCATCACCGCGCCCGATCCGTCGCGCGTGGTGGTGTTTCAGGACCCCACGCTCTATCCCTGGCGAACGGTGTACGACAATGTCGGTCTTGGCCTGCAAATCCGTGGTGAGGGTCGCACGGTGCGGGAACAGCGTATCAATGCGATGTTGGATCGCGTCGGCCTGACGCAGTTTGCCCGTGCCTGGCCGCACCAGTTATCCGGCGGTATGGCGCAACGTGCTGCATTGGCGCGGGCGCTGGTCAATCATCCCCGTCTGCTGATCCTGGATGAGCCGCTGGGTAAGCTGGATTCATTAACCCGCCTGCGTATGCAGCAGGAGATCGTCGATTTGTGGCAGGAGCAGCAATTCACCACCCTGATGGTGACGCACGATGTGGAAGAAGCGTTGGTCATGGCGAATCGCGTGGTGGTGTTCAGCCCGCGTCCGGCGAAAGTGCTGGATATCATCACGGTGGATTTACCCTGGCCGCGCCGTCGCGACGATGCACATTTGGTGGCGTTGCGCAGCCGCATTCTCGATCTGCTGGGGGCAGAGCGGGCGGCAGCCTGAGAAACGCGCGATAAATCGCGCCGCTACACGTCATCCCCCCCCCCGTAGCGGCGCGATTTATCGCGCAATGTTTTGTGATTTATCGCGCAAGGTGTTTAGTGCTGAAACCGTAACGCGACACCGAACGCGTGTTCGGCCGCCACCCTCACCGCGTTCTCCTCCTCGCGAAAGGGCACGTCTCCCAGCAGCAAACAGGCTTTCACCTTACTCAGGTCCTGGGTGTGCAGGCTGAGTGCCGCCATGCGTGTGCTGCCATCGTAATCGTCCGGCAGGCTGTTAAATCGCTTCACCACGTACTCGGCGGCAGCGAAGCGCACCGTTGCGGCACCGGCTTTCAGCACAAAAGCCCCTTCCTGACAGGCCACCAGCCGTCCGGCACCAAACAGCCGGCTATACACCAGCGCGGCGGCTGCCGGATCCTGCGCCACCACCACAAACTCGACGATGTTGCTGACCCCGTTCGGGTGCTGCTGCCATGCCGGTTGCCAGACCGCCTGCGGTGTTTCGTGTTGGCAGAAGAAGCTGCGGCCATTCGGCACCAGATCGCTGCGTAAACGTACGGTACGGAAGCGAGCCTGTTGCGCTGAACCATCCGGCAGCGTCACCGGCCGATAAAAACTGGCGGGTGGCTCGCCATCAATATCCTGGCTCTCCAGATAACGCCACACTGCGTCAGCATCCTCACTTTTCCACACCAGACCGCTCAATCCGAGGGGGGACTGCCAGAGATCCTGACGCAGATTTCCGCGCGCCGCTTCATAACCCAGCAACTCCAGATAATTTTCGCCAAATACCGCCAGATGATTGCTGGACCCGAGCGAGTGGTGTCCACGTTCGGTCAGTTGAAAACCCAGCCGCTGAAACAGCGTGCTGGCTGCATCGAGTTGATCCGCCACGTTGATCACCACATGATCGAGACGTGGCAGCGGAACGGTTATCGCCATCGGTTTTCTCCTTGTTCTCACCGTCACGAGGCCAGTTCCTGCGCTTGCTGCACCTCAGCCAGCGCCCGCTGTGCCAGGGCCGTAAAATATTGCACCGCCGGGGCGAGCATCGCTTCATCCGGGTCGAAGGCGGGATGATGTAACCCGTGTGCGCTGGCGCTGCCGATGCTGACAAACACCCCCGGCACCTGATGCAGATAAAAGGCAAAATCCTCGCCGCCCATCTGCGGTGTCGCGGTATGGATGTCATATCCCTGCTGTTGCGCCAGATGCAGCGCCACCTCTGCCCACGCCGGGGTATTGATCAGCGAAGGTGGGCCAGGTTGCCACACCAGCTCGGCGTCACCGTCAAAGCCTGCGGCGATACCGGCAATCAGGCTGCGGATTCTTTGCGGAATCTCTGCGCGAATGGCGGCATCATGGGTACGCACCGTCCCTTCCAGCTCCACCTGATGCGGCAACACATTCCAGCTATTGCCAGCGGTAAAACGCGTCACGCTGACCACCACCGATGCCAGCGCGCTGAATACCCGGCTGGGCAGATGTTGCAACGCGGTGACGATATGGCTGGCGATAACGATCGCATCAATGCCCTCATGCGGGCGCGCGGCATGGGCGCCTTTGCCGCTGATGTTGATCTGAAAACGATCGACATTGGCGTACATCGCACCGCCACGGGTACGCAGCGTGCCAACCGGCAAATCTGGCGCGTTGTGTAACCCAAAAATCGCCTGCACCTCCTCCAGCGCGCCGGCATCAATCAGCTGCTGTGCACCGTTGAAGGTTTCCTCTGCGGGTTGAAACAGGATGCGTACCCGGCCAGGCAGTTGCGCTTCAATGCGTTTGAGCTGATGCGCCACCCCCAGCATTACGCTGCTGTGCAGGTCGTGACCACAGGCATGCATCACGCCCGGCTGTTGGGATTGCCACGGTTGCTGCGTCAATTCCTCAATCGGCAGGGCATCAATATCAGCGCGCAACGCAATCACCGCGTCGCCCTGACCAATCTCCGCGACCACCCCGGTGCTCAGGCCGAGCGGCAACAAGCGAATGTTTGCCTGTTGCAGCCAGCGGGTAATTCGTGCGGTGGTGGCGTGTTCCTGATTGGATAATTCAGGGTGCTGATGCAGTTCACGTCGCCAGTGGATCAGTTGTTCTGTGGAAATAGCCGTCATGATTATCCTTGAGCATCAGCGGGGAGAAAGGGTTCGCCGAGGGTGAGCATCAGACGGTTGGCCCAGGCGAAGAAGGCGGTGGACTGCACCAGATCCAGCAGTTGCAGGGTGTCCAGCCCTTGCGCGCGCAGCGCCTGTAGCTGCGCCTGGCTGGCGCTGGCGGGCGTGACGGAGAGCGCGGCGCTGAAATCAATGATGGCCTGCCAGCGCGGCGATTGACCGTGGGATAACTCCGCGCCAGGTGACACATTCAGCAACTTTTGCACCGCTGCATCATCTTTCGCTAACTGGCTGGCTTTACGTGCGTGCACTGAGGCGCAATAGATGCAGCCATTGACTTTACTCACCACCGTGGCTGCCAGCTCACGCTCCGCACGCGCTAAACCGCCGGACGTATAAAAGATGCCTTTATCGGTCAGGGTACGCTGCTCCAGCAGTGGCAGGTTGCGACCTAACAGGCGAAAGTAATCAGAATCGCTGTGACCAAAGCGCGCCAGCGTGGCTTTTTCTTCGGTGGTAAATTCAGGCAACGGTTTAGCCGCCAGCCAGGGTTCCCAGCCCAGTTCCTGCTGCGTGAAAGCCGTGAGGGCGGTTTTCCCGCTATGGGTACGCGGGGCGTTATGCCAGATACCGGCTACCGCGTGTTGTGTGGACGCTAAACTGTCGCCGTTAAGTAAGCGGAACCCGGCCAGTAGCCGACTCTGGAAGCTGACAAAGGCGACCAACTGCGCCAGCGTGACGATGCCGCGTGGTGTCCAGCCGGCGCTGTGCAGGTTGGCAATATGCTGCGGTGTTGCTTCGACAGGACGGAAACTCATGCGTTCGGCAAAAGCACGCGCCGCCTCATCGCGCGCGCTATGCTGTGCGCCCGAAGCCTGCTGCTGGTAATGCGCCTGCAAAGCCACTTCGCCATGCCAGGCCGCCACCTGTGCCGCCAGTGCAAAACGCGCCGGCAGCGGGAAATCGTCGTCATGCTGACCAAAGAGCACCTCATAGCTGCCCTGGGTATGGCGGGTGGCAGCATCGCGTTGGGCACGCGCCTGCGCCAGTTCCGACGCGGGATCGATATCGGCCAGTGCCGCCAGCAAATCATTCACTTGAGACATCTCTTTCTCCTGTTAAGCATTGCGCAGTTGTGGCGCGATGTGGTCGGCAATCAGTTCAATCGAGCGCAAAATATCGGCGTGGGGAGGATCAATCGAATGCACCTGGAAGGTGATATCGGTCGCGCGCGCCAGCACGCTGTCCTGCGCCAGTGAGGCCTGCACCGCTGCGACATCGCCGAGATGGGCGTCAAACTGCCGAATATGGTCATCCAGTGAATCACCGGACAGGTGATGTCCACTGGCGCGAAACTGGTCGGCCTGACGCTGCAAACCGGCTTGCGCCAGACGCCGCGCATAGCCGCTGGAATCCGCGACAAAGGCGGTGCGTGAGGCGAGGATACGTGGCGCAATCCCTGCCGGTAGCGCCGCCAGATAGGCGTCGATCATCGGGTTTTGCAACGCATCCAGCGGCAAATCGGGCTGTTCGACGGGACGCGGTTGGGTACGCGATAGCATCAAACCATGCCCCGCCTGACCGGCGCGTGCGGCTCCCTCCACCGAAAAGGTGGCGATCCACACCCGCTGTGGCAATGAAGTGGCCGCCGGATAAAGATGGTTATCGGGATGCGCCAGGCTATCGCCACGCCAGGCACTCAATACGCTATGCAATTGTTCGGCAAAAAAAGGCGCGCGTTGCTCGATTGTCAGACCAAACGGCAGAAACGAGGTCGCCGTGCCTCCGGAGCCGAAACCGACCTCCAGACGCCCGTTACTGAGCAAATCCAGCACCGACGCGTCTTCCGCCACGCGCAGCGCATTCTCCAGTGGCAGGGTAATGATGCCGGTGCCAAGACGGATGGTGCGGGTATGCGCTGCCACATAGGCGAGAAACACCAGCGGGGAAGGCAGCCCACCTTCGTGCTCATGAAAATGGTGTTGCGCGATCCAGGCGCTGTCGAAGCCGCAGCGCTCGGCGTGTTGAATCTGTTCGGTCGCCAGCCAGTAGCGCTGTTGGGCGCTGCCTTCATCCAGCAGACGGGTAAAAAAACCAATGCGTTTGCGCGTCATGCAGACTCCTTAATCAGCGGACGGAAAGCGGGAATCGCCTCGATCAATGACCGGGTGTAGGGATGCTGTGGGGCAGTGAACAAGGTGACAACGTCACTCTGTTCTATCACTTCTCCGGCGCGTAGCACGGTGACGCTATGCGCCAGCCGCCGCACCGTAGTGAGATCGTGAGTAATAAACAGATAGGTCAGGCCAAGATCGCGTTGGAGCTGTTGCAGCAGTTGCAAAATCTGCGCCTGCACCGTGACATCCAGCGCTGAGGTGGCTTCATCCAGCACCAGAATGGCCGGTTCGAGGATCAGCGCGCGGGCGAGCGCCACCCGCTGCCGCTGTCCACCGGACAATTCGCGTGCTTTGCGTGTCAGCAGCTCCAGCGGCAGTGCCACGCGCTGCGCCACCGCCTCAACCCGCTGACGGCGTTGGTCACGACTCAGACGCTCAAAATTGCGCAGCGGTTCTTCGATGATGGCAAACAGCGTCTGGCGCGGATCGAGCGATGCGTACGGGTTCTGATAAACGAACTGAATTTTGCGTCGCAGCTGGCGACGTGCTTCGCTGCTCAGGCCGCTGGCGTCAATGCCATCAATCACAACGCGGCCACTGTCGGCTTTCTCAAAACCGACCAGAATGCGCGCCAGGGTGGTTTTACCTGAGCCGGATTCACCCACCAGCGCGTGGGTGGTGCCACGCGGCACGCTGACGCTGACCTCGCGCAGGGCATGAAACTGCTGCCGTCGTCCCAGTTGAAACTGTTTACCAATGGCGGAAAGCTGTATCGCCGGGGTGGAAAACGCCGCGTTCACCTGCGGAGCCTGCGCCAGGCGATTAAGCTGAGCATCCTGCAAAAGCTGGCGGGTGTAGGGATGCTGCGGAGCATGGATCACCCGCGCGGTGTCACCCTGTTCCTGAATCTCACCGTGACGAAACACCAGCAAACGATCCGCCCGTTCCGCGGCCAGCGCCAGATCGTGAGTGACGAACAGCACGGCGGTGCCGGATTCCCGGCGTAGCACGTCCAGCAGATCGAGAATGCGCTTCTGTACCGTCACATCCAGC
This sequence comes from Pantoea sp. X-Soil-OKNW-713, assembly GCF_059730685.1. Taxonomy (NCBI): domain Bacteria; kingdom Pseudomonadati; phylum Pseudomonadota; class Gammaproteobacteria; order Enterobacterales; family Erwiniaceae; genus Pantoea; species Pantoea sp. X-Soil-OKNW-713. Next base: position 233,246 of record NZ_AP035996.1, read on the forward strand.
GCGCTGGTCGGTTCATCGGCGATGATAATTTGCGGGCGCAGGGCGAGGGCAATTGCGATCAACACCCGTTGCTTCATCCCACCGGAGAGTTGATGCGGGTACTGGGCGGCACGCTGCTCGGGATGGCTGAGGCCGACGCGGCTCAGTAACTCAATCACCCGCTGCTGCCGCTCCTGACGGCTGATGCGCAGATGCAGTTGCAACATCTCACCCACCTGTTCACCGATGGTCTTGACCGGGTTGAGCGAGTTGCCGGGGTCCTGCGGCACCAGGCTGATGCGCACCCCGCGCAGGCTATCCAGCCGTTTGGCGGACCAGTTGCTGATATCAGTGCCGTTAAGCAGAATCCGTCCGTGGTCGCGGCGACCATTTTCCGCCAGCAAACCAATAATCGCCTGAGCCGTGGTGGTTTTACCGGAGCCGGACTCGCCGACCAGCGCCACCATTTCGCCCGCCTGCAAGTTGAAGCTGACGTTATGTACCACCGGACGCCATAACCCCTGCTGGCGATAGCTAAGGGTGAGGTTTTCAAGGGTCAGCAATGCGCTCATTTTGCGCCTCCGGCCAATTGTTGACTGATGCGGTTGGCGGCCAGCACCACGGCGACCACCACGATGCCGGGAAACAGGGTCAGCCACCAGGCGGTGGCGAGATAATTGCGACCTTCCGCGATTAACAATCCCCACTCCGGTGTCGGTGGTGGGGTGCCATAACCGAGAAAACTCAGGGTGGAGAGCGCCAGAATCGCCTGACCAAATTGCAGAGCGGCAAAGGCGACCACCGCCGTCAGCGAATTGGGTAAAATATGCCGCCATAACACGCGCCAGAAACTGCCGCCGCTGCCGTATGCGGCTTCGACATATTCACTGCGTCTGACGCGTACCACTTCACCGCGCGCCAGGCGGGCAAAACTGGCAACCGAAGCAATACCTACCGCCAGTGCCGCATGAACTGTGCCAAATCCCAGCAAAATCAGGATGCTGAGGGAAAGCAGCAAGGAAGGGATGGAGAGCAACACGTCCACCAGCCGCATCAGCACGCTTTCGGTACGTCGTCCGACGGCCCCGGCAATCACCCCCAGCGTGGTGCCGCCGACAAACCCCATTGCCACGGCGGCAAAGGCTGCCGCCAGCGACTGCGACGCGCCATACACGATGCGGGTGAACAGGTCGCGTCCGAGTTGGTCGGTGCCGAGCCAGTAAGTGGCCTGCGGCGGCAATCGCTGCGCGCCGGCGATGCCTGTGGTGGGACTGAAATGGGTCAGCAGTCCCGGCGCGAGGGCGGCTAACAGCGCCAGCGTTATCACCCCCCACGCCAGCCACAAACCCGGTTGTAGCGATAACCTGGCGCGTGGGCCAGACACGCGTTCGCCACGGCGTGCGGCTGCGTAATCCACCAGACTCATCAGTGGCCTCCTGGAATAGGTTGCAAACGAGGATCGAGCAATGGCATCAACACATCCACCAGCAAATTAATCAGCACAAACCCCAGCGCTGAGATCATCACCACCGCCTGAAGTACCGCGACATCCTGATTGTTGACCGCCTGCTGCGTCAGTTGGCCCAGCCCGCTGCGGCCAAACACGGTTTCGGTAATCAGCGCCCCGGCAATCAATTCGCCGAGCAGTAAACCGGCGATGTTCAGTACCGGCAGCAGCGCATTGCGCAGCACATGACGCCATAACACCCGGTTTTCGCTGGCCCCTTTGGCGCGCGCCACCGCGACAAAGGGTTGGGTAGCGACTTCATCAATGCTGCGCAACAAAATCTGCGCCAGCGGCGCGGAGATAGGGATCGCCACGGTGATCACCGGCAGAATCAAGCCCTGAAGAGGGGAAGGGTTGATGACCGGGATCCAGCGCAGTTGAAAGGAGAACATCTGGATCAAGGCGATGCCGAGCCAGAAGGTGGGTAACGAGATAAATAACGCCGGGACTGATTGCAAAAATGTTCGCAGCCCACGCAGGCCCGGCAGACGTGACAACGCCGCCAGGGCAAACGCCAGCAATGCCGCCAACAGAAAACCCGGTAGTGCCAGGCTCAGGGTGGCTGGCAGATTACTGGCGATCAATGCGCTCACCGCGACCCCAGCCTGTACCGAATAACCAAAATCACCACGCAACATCGCCAGCAGGGTATGGAGATACTGCTGCCAGATCGGGCTGTCGGCCCCGTACGCCAGCCTCATTTGCGCAATTTGCGCCGGGCTGAGGCCGAGGTCCGGGTTCTGAAACTTAATCAGAACCGCATCGCCCGGCAGCACCTGGAGCAGAAAGAACGACAGGGTAAACGCCGCCCATAGCACCAGCAGACTTTGTCCCAACCTGTGCAGCAGAGAGTGTCGCATCGTCAGCCCCCGTTAGTGTTTTTCCAGCCACGCGCCGTAGAACGACGGACGGCCTACGGCTTCAAAACTGATGCCCTTCAGCCAGGGCGCACCGGCAAACACCTGCGGTTCTTCAAAAATCGGGATGACATAGGCGTGGTCCAGCAGGTAACGCTGGGCGTCTGCGGTTAATTGCAGACGCTTTTGTGGTGCGACTTCCGCCGAGATATTGACCAGCAAGCTGTTCAGTTGGTCGTCACGGAAATTTTTCACCTTGTCGCTGGATCCGCCTTTTTGCAGCAGCGCATCACGATTGGTGGGATAGAACATGCTTTTTACCACATCCGGATCGGCACGCCCCACTTCCGACACCGTCAGCGGCGTTTTCAGCGGATCAAGGTTATCCAGGGTTTTGCTGCCCGCATCACCGGCTTTCACCGTCAGCACCACGCCCACCTGACGCCACTGCTGCGCCACCAGTTGCAGCACTTCTTTGTTTTGTGGTTGAGGCGGGGATTCATACACCGTCAGCGCCAGTTTCTGACCGCCTTTTTCACGGATGCCATCACTGTCGGTATGCCAGCCTGCCTCCTCCAGCAGCTGTTTCGCCAGTGCCGGATCGTACTTCAGCTTGTCACTCAGGTTGACGTAACCCGCCGCTGAGGCAGCAATCACGGACGTCGCTTGCGGATAATTGGGAGAGAACAGGGTTTGCACCACTTGCTGCGCATTGGTGGCATGCAGCAAGGCCTGACGCACCTTCACATCGCTGACCAGCGGGTTATCCGGGCGAAAACTGATGCTGTCGTTGACACCACGCGTGGGGGCCGCATAAATCGGGAAGTTTTGTGCGGTGGCCTGTTTTTCGTCATACGCCTGTACCTGGCGGATAAAATCGGCCTGTCCGGCCAGCAGCGCGCCGATACGCACGCTATCTTCAGGCGTCACAATAATTTTGATGCCGTCGAGATTGGCCGGGCCTTGCTGCTGAATGTTTTTTGGCCCCCAGTGATAATCTTTGCGCGCCACCAGGTCCACTTCACGGCCCAGTTGTTCATTGCTGACCACAAACGGCCCGGAACCGATGATATGGCGAGCATCGCCAAGCTGGTCAAAACTGCGTTGCAGGGTACTCAGGGAAACCAGCCCTGAGCCGATGGTGGCGGTGCCCTGTAAAAAGCCCGGTGACGGTTTTTTGAAGTAAAACTTCACCGTCAGAGGATCAATGACTTCGCTGTGATCGTAGTTGTTGATCACCTCAGACACCGGCAAGCGCTGCGCTTTATTACCCAGCCCGTAAGTATCGAAGTTTTTTGCCACGGCGTTGGCATCTAACGGTGTGCCATCGGAGAAGGTCACGCCCGGACGAATTTTAAAGGTGTATTCGGTTTTATCGGCGTTGCTGCTCCAGCTTTCGGCTATCCACGGTTCAACCTGCAAAGTTTTTGGGTTTTGCCAGGTGAGTTTGTCGGTAATCTGATTGAGAATGCCGCCGTTCGGGTAGAATCCGCCAGCGGGGGGATAGAGGTTGGTATGCGGTTGTTGTTCCAGATAAATCAGCGTCCCGCCTTTTACCGGCGTGTCGGCTGCCTGCGCGCTAAAGATCCCGGTCAGCAGGGCGAAAGTTAATGCCTGCAAGTGAAAACGTTGCTTCATGATGGTGAATTCCTTTGTTATCAATTACCCGACGGGCGGTTTTCATCATCGAATGCCGCGGCGCGGAGTTGAACAAAGGAAATGCACTAAGCTTTGCCGGAAAAAATAAATGGCGGGGTGGGTAAAAATGCGCGATAAATCGCGCCGCTACCGATCGTTCGCTTTGTAGCGGCGCGATTTATCGCGCAGAATTAACGCCAGTGACGCGTAATAAATGCGGCCGCTGCATCTAAATTCCAGACTGCCAGAAGAAATGATAATAATTATATTCATTTTAACTTCACGATAATATCTTCATTTGTTCAGGCATTAATCAAGAGCTATTCCTTCGTATGCGTTAAAATTAATTAAGCTCGACACTTCGCTATTTTAATATCGCGCACGGGTGTTGGCGTAATTAATGCTGCTGTTTTGTTTGCATTGGTTAATTGATTTTGAAAATGTAAAATATAAAAGGAGTTTAAATGAAAGTTGATGGTGGTATATTAACTTCTGCTGCTGCGTTAATGATTAAAGTGGCGAACAATACCAGTGAAATGGCTAAGAGAATTGATCGTGTCATGGCATCGGCTGTACGCTTTAACAGTAATTATAGCCGTAGTCTGGCAGAAAATAGCAGACAAACTTTCAGACTAGCGGCGGATGATGTTTATTTATTACTGAGGCGTTATGCCCCTGATGTGCCTGCGGTGGCAGGGAAAACGTTTTCCCGATTTGCCGCATTTATTGGCGCCACAACCCATGAAGCAATTGCCCTCTATATTGATATTCCTAAAGCTTGCGATTTACTTAATTGCCCTGACGCACAAAAGTTGTTGACGAAATTACTTACCCCATCTTCTGCACCTGCGGCTGGTCTGTCAGATCTTATAGCGGCACGTTTGGCTCGCGTGAGTGAGACGGCAAGTATCATCGTAAAATGCTATTGGAAAGATTTACCCGTACATCTGGAAATTGACGAAGCGATCTTATCCCAATTGATAGAAATTATTCGGCCAGCGGCGAAGAGAAATGCGCTGGACGAGAGGGATGATGAAAATCATTTCCGCCTGGCTTGCCGGGCGTTCCTGGCGGGCCAGGTTGGAGGGACATCACGAGAGAGCGACCTGTTTGCCATCTTGATGGCAAGGGAGGTGGCGACACTGGCCGATCCGGTGGCGCAATATCTGGCTGGCCGCTCGGTGGTACAACAGGTCACGACCATTGAGCCATCACATGGAGATTCCTCCGGATTCGAGGAGCATAACAACAGTACTCAGTTAATGGATAAGCAGGTTTTACCCGAAACTGGCGTCAGTTTTGCCTCCTCCAGTGAGAAAGCGATCGGGCATCCCGATCGTGACTTTCGCCTTTATATCTATGACAGGCTTATCGGTTTTCAGCACAACGCCCCATCACCTGACAAAAATGAAAATCGGGCATCAGCAGCCTTTGTGGTACCGGCTGGTTCCTGTATGTCTTTTATCCGGGAGAAAATACCGGGCGAAAATGCGGTGTGTACTCCGGCGATAGGGCAGAGAAACGATACGCTCCCTGAGACCTTTCCGGGCGGGGGAACTATGATCACCCGTTTTGGTCCCGGCGGTAGTGGACGGCATTTTATTGAAGAGCAGGTTACCGCTGATATTTTGCCGTTGGCGTTTTTTGGCATTGTTGCTGGAGAACAGAGTGGGATGGAGATTATTGCCAACACGCTGATGCCGGGAGACCGGCTAGAGGTGATTAGGTCCGATGTGAAACCTGGTATAGAAATCGCTGATCTGGCCGACAGTGGTGTGAACAACAGTTTGTCAGACATAATGAATACATGGTTAACCTCAGGCATTCACATAAGCGAACGTCTGATTGCCGCTCCTTTTATTCTGCCCACAAGATGGGGGGTGATGGCTGATACATCCGTCAACGGGCCAGCAGATGCGGAAAAAATAGCAGCAGAAATGCAACTTATTGGGCTGAATCAGTCTACGTTGTCGCCGGCCAATTGGACTTCCCCTAATCAACCAACAGAATTGCGTACTCAGCCTTTCTTTCTACACATGCAGGCGAATGGCAGTCTTGTTTTTCAGAACCATACCGAAATTAATCTGGATGAATATGCACTGAACGCGACACCCAGAATGGGGACTCAGAGCACACCGTTACGGCCAGATCAGGATTTCGCGTATTTCAATATGAAATCGCCTGAGCAACATGGCAGTAAGGTATTTCAGGTTGTCAAATATCGATTCCCGGTGTCTAAAATATTGCCGATGTCGCTGACGGCTGAAGGTCTGGATCCGATAGAACTCATCAGAATACCGGCAACAGCAGATACTCCCTCCACCATCACCGTCGCGCCTCAGGATCAGCATCTGCGTCAGTTCCTTCAGCAGTTTTATACCGCGCGGGGGAAAATTACCGGGTCAGTCACTGCGGGAGGAGATGGACTAATTCACCGTGGTGAGGATATGTGGTGTCTCATTGATGAAAGGTTATTTCCGGTCAGAATTGGACGAAATGGCGAATACTTTATTCCGATACCATCAACCCGTTATTTGAGTCGTCATGCGAAGAATCCAGAGGCAATGAGAAAACGACTTGATGATCTCAATCTGACAGCCATCAGAGTGATAAAAACGGATAACGGTTTCCAGATGCAACCTGGAAAAGAGCATGGGATCTCTTTCCTGAAGTTGTTGTCTCAGGCCGGACTTTATGGTGTGACAACGGAACATGGCGTTTCTTCAGCACATGGTTTTCGCCTCGGGGGCGTCACCTTTCCGTATGAGGAAAATATTCTTGCCACCATCGGCTATGTCGCTCAACCAGCCATCCTTGATCCACAAGGCACTCTTCCTGCGGTCCCGGTAAAGTGGCATCTTCATGTTGGCTTTGGGGGTGAGACCGGGTTTTACGCTCTTCGTTCTGCGCAAGTGGATGACGATGCCATCAGAACGACAACTCTCGACGATCTGACGTTAGAGCAGAAAATTGGTTTTCTCCTGAAGTTTGGTGCCATCGTGCTGGAAGCGCCCTTTTCGATGATCAGGGAACTTTGGCGAGATGCCATGGGTGACGTCCAGTCACGCAAAAACCTCTTCAGGGCGGTGATGAATGATAGCTTGCCAGAGGATGATAGTGCGGGAGCGACCATTACCTCCGTGATGGATTTTATCTATAGCGCCGTTTTTTCCAGTAACGAGGGATATATCATTACGACGACAGGCATGATTGGCATGTTGCGAAGGGGCGGTAAGATGCTGCTGGACCAGCCAATGAGCAAGGATGAAATTGCAGGAACTGTGCAAGTTCTGTCCAGTCTACGTACGCGCAGAGGTATTTTCAAAACCGGCAAAGCTCAGCAGGCCAGCACTTCAAAGAACAGTGACCATCTGTCAGGGCAGCGGTTCCTGGAACAAACGCTAATTATCAATCAGTTGAGAAAAAATAACGCGCTGCCTTTTGTTAATGCAATGTTGCATGAAAAGTCAGGCACGCTGTGGTTATATGATGCGCTAACGGTGGGAGAAGCAGCGGAAGGACCCATTCCGTTGGAACGTACCGGGGACTTATTTATCCGGACCATTCCCGAAGAGGTACTGGGTTTAGAACAGGAACGTTACCTCAGTGAAGGAAACCGTTTACGTCTGATGACCCATGAAGAATCGCAGCTCTACTCGAGACTGGTTCCGTCGGAAGGGGAAGATATGCCTGTAAATCTCTTTAGAGATAAAGAGAAAGGCTGGCTCTATGTTCGGGAGGTTGATTCATCTGGCACTTATATGCGTGATACCCATATTGTCGCACATGATGAATGGTATGAAGTGCCGAATATTGACGGCAACACCGGTAAACTCCAGGCGCGCGCGGAAGATGGATTTATCGAGATGAATGGAAAACTGGAAAGACTTTCGGTATCTGAATTGAACAGTCTCCAGGACCTCGAACCTTCAGCAGCGTTGCTGAATAAGAAACTCTATGAAAAGGTGTATGTCACCAACTTTGACACCAGCCGAACAATCGAATATGCACCCAAAATAATTAAAGGGAGTATGCAACAGATAAATGGCAGAAATACCTGGCGCTGGGATGTGACGAGTAATGAGTTCCATGAAACAGGAAAAATAATAGATGCATCAGGTCATCAGATCGGCCTGCCCGGCGGAGTATTTACGTTACTACCGGATAGGGCACTGGAGTTTTTGAATTTCAAACAGCCAGAAGGAGCCAATTATCGCTCGCGCTTGTCTTATTTTTCCTTTATTGATGAGGGGGTGGTGAGAACGAAAGAAGGACTGCCTGGATTGTATAAAGTGCAAAAAAATATTGAAGGTCAGTCAGTAAGCTATTACCAGATCTATTTCGGTAAAGATGTAGCAGGAAGAGAGGTGGTGCTGGATAACCTTGAAAAGACATCAGATGGGTATCGGACGATTAAAACCCGGATACCAGAAGGACTGACTCAAAGTGAAATGTCAGTATTAAAACAATCCTTGCCGGATATTAAGGTGACGTATGATGATGTTAGCGGTATTTGGTCGCATTTTTATGCCGCAGATGAAGCGTTTATGGATATTCCACTTCATGAATTTAATCCTGCGTTGCGTGAGAGAAACACTCTGTTGTCCTCTAATGGCAGCCACCTTAAGGGGCTGTTTGTTGATACTCAGAATACAACCCATGAAGGCCGTAAACTCGTCTGGGCTGAAGCCGGTATATTGAATGGCAAGAAAGCCTGGTTACATCTTGAGCAGGATGGTGCGCAGGAAAATATTTTTTGGCAAAGAACCACAGAGGGCTATCGTAAGTTTATTTACTCAGAGTCTCATTCCGGATTACAGCTAACAGTTTCAGGCGCAAAAGAACCGATAACAATGCCACCGCTGCTGCCTCAGACATTTGTAGATCTTCCGATAGATGGATTTCCCGACAACGTACTCAGCTATTTTATTGATAAGGATGGTTATAAGCAAATGGTGGCCTATGATGCAACGTTAAAAACGTGGCGAGCCACGGCATTTTATCAGGATGCTCCGTTAGGCAATCCGCAATGGTGGAACGGGGTAGAATTTGAATCGGGGACGATAAAACAATTCAAGCAAGCCAAAAGCTCAGGTCTGATTCCAGAGCCACGCCAGACCCGCAGGATTCAGGTATTAGGCAATCTGCCAGAGTTACCACCGCAGCATGAGATGTTTATGGTGCCGAAAAAAATACATTATATCTGGCTGAGAAATGCTATTCCTGAAAACATTATTAATAACCTTCTTATTAATGAAAAGCGAAGTGGTGAGTATGCGTCAATCCTGCATCTGGATGTTTCAGATTCGGTGTACGAATCTATCAAGGAACGATTAAAATCAGAGGGTTCTGCCATTCAGGTAAGTAATATCAGAGAGGAGCCTTTCTATAGAGATTTTAAACAGACAGCATCAGGTTTTGTTTATGATAAGGCCGTCAACGGTGATTATCCCAACTGTTCATTAGCATCTGATATTTTGAGGTACAGATATGATGGTGTTTATATGGATTGTGATGATCAAATTCAGTGGACCAACACCCTTTATGCCGCCAAAGGTGATTTCCTGTTAAGTAATCACGTAATGTCCAACGAGGAAATTTATAACGGCAGTCACTTTGCCAGTCTGGAGAAAAGCCTGGTGAGAGATGAGATTATTGCCGAAATTGAAAGGCGATCAGGTATGAAAAAATACCAGGAAATGGTTAGCTCTCCTCGACCTTACCAGGATGATAATGGAAAGTTTTATCAGGAAGTTAATGGCGTGAAAACGCAGGTATCTGACACTGAATTTATCAACTACCGGAAGGCCTTTTTTGATTTTGCTGGACCATCCCTGATAAGTGGGGTGGTTAAAAAAATGCGGCCGGACTATTACGACGCTTACATGTTACCCAATAGATACCCGGCATCACTTATCCGTTTGATACCTGCTGATCAGGTATATCAGGATGCATTAGATCATTACTTTCCGTTTAAAGAAGTATTTAAGATAAACACTGGGGCCGAATCAAGTTGGTTGAAAACCCGCTAGCCGGGAGTATCAAATAACTGGTGAGTGCTGATTCAGAGGGAGGGATACTTCCCTCTGCGTGCTCAGGGCTATTTCTATTTTTCTAATTCACTTTGTCGATTTTGTTGTTTTACGAACGTTATTCCCCGTTCCACACTAGCCGCCATATTCACGATGGAAAAGGATAAGGCGCATGTCATACCGACTGAGTTTGCTGGATAAATCGCCGATAGCGGAAGGAGAGGGTGCGACTGGCGCGCTGCATCGTACCCTGCATTTGGCGCAGCAGGCGGAAGCCTGGGGATATCATCGGTTCTGGTTGGCGGAACACCATAATTCTACCCAGTTAGCCAGCCCGTCACCCGAGTTGCTGATGGCGTGGATTATCGGTCAGACGCGCCATATCCGCGTGGGTTCCGGTGGTGTGATGTTGCAGCACTACAGCCCGTATAAAGTGGCAGAAAACTTCAACCTGCTGGCCTCACTGGCACCGGGCCGGATCGATCTTGGCGTAGGTAAAGCGCCCGGAGGTCTGCCGCTGTCGACGCGTGCATTGCAACTCGGTGTCCATGTCGCTGAAAAAGGCAGTTTTGCCGAACAACTGGCGCTGCTGGATGGCTGGCTTCAGCCCGCAACGCAACAACATGATGAAGAATCACTGGTCGCCACGCCGCAACCCACCCGCCCGGCCAATCGCTTTCTGCTGGGGGCCAGCGAAGAGAGCGCCCGGCTGGCAGCCGATCTTGGCTGGCAATTGGTGTTCGCCGCGCATTTGAATGGCGACCGTGAATTGATGGAGCGGGTGCTGGCACGTTATCACCAACTCAGCAACGGTCAACGCGCACTGGTGGCGGTGCAGGTGGTGGTGGCGGATTCCCCGGCAGCGGCTGATCTGTTGGTCAGTAATCTGCGTTTCTTTCACGTCAATGTGCAGGGCGGTCAGAGCGTGAACGTTGCCAGTCTGGAGCAAGCGGAACGTTATGTGCGTCAGGGGGGATACAGCAATTACGTGATTGAACCCCGTACCCCATCGTTACTGAAAGGCACCGCCGCACAGGTGCACGCCCAGTTGGAGGCGCTGCATCAGAACTTCGGCATTGATGAGTTTGTGATTGATTCGCCGGTGGTGGAAGAACAAGCCCGCCTGAAATCCCTTGAACTGCTGGCAACCCATCGTCTGGTCGCGGCCTGAGCAACATCCCCGGAGACATCCTATGACGCAATTTTCGCAACAACAGCTGATTGACTGGCGACGCGAGCTGCACAGCTGGCCGGAACTCTCCAGTCACGAAGTGGAAACCACCGCCCGTCTGCGCGGCTGGCTACAAGCCGCCGGGATACGGTTGCTGGATTATGCGCTGGAAACCGGTGTGGTGGCGGAGATCGGTCAGGGTGATACGGTGATTGCGCTACGCGCCGATATCGATGGTTTGCCGATTCATGAGGCCACTGGCCTGCCGTTTCGTTCGCGTCATACCGGTGTGATGCATGCCTGCGGTCATGATGTGCACAGCGCGGTGATGCTGGGTGCGGCGCTGCAACTGAAGGCTCAGGAGGCGCAGCTAACGGGGCGTATCCGTATCCTGTTTCAACCCGGTGAAGAGAACGCCACCGGCGCACGGCAATTCATCAAAGCCGGGGTGTTGCAGGATGTGCAGGCGATTTTTGGGATGCATAACGAGCCTGGCTTGCCCACCGGCACCTTCGCCACGCGCGCTGGCGCTTTTTATGCCAATGCCGATCGCTTTGTGATTCGCGTCAGCGGCACCGGGGCACATGCCGCACACCCGGAACAGGGAGTGGACAGTATCCTGGTCGCCAGCCAGATTATTCAGGCTCTGCAATCATTGACCAGCCGCAGCTTTAATACGCTCGATAGCCTGGTGCTGAGCGTTACCCGCATCGATGGCGGAAAAACCTGGAATGTGCTGCCGGGTGAGGTCGAATTTGGTGGAACAGCCCGTACCCACGACCGGCAAGTGCGGCAGCAGCTGGAACAACGGGTGCGCCGCCTGGTCGAGAACGTGGCGGCTGCCGCCGGAGCCAGCGCCAGCCTGAGCTGGCACGCCGGGCCACCGGTGCTGGAGAACGACGCGCATTGGGCTGCTTTCGCCAGTAATGTGGCGCAGCAGGCAGGCTATCGCGTGCAAAACGCCGATCTGCATCTCGGTGGTGAGGACTTTGCCTTTTATCTGCAACAGATCCCCGGCGCTTTTGTCAGCATCGGCAGCGCCAGCGATTTTGGCCTGCATCATGGTGGATTTAACCCGGATGAAGCGCTGATCGCCCCTGCTGCCAGTTATTTCACGCAACTGGCGCAGCAGGCGCTGCAACATCTCAATGCCCGATGTCGTGACGCCATTCTGAATTAACCCATTCTTCAACCCGATATTCACCTGTAGCGGCATCCTGCGCGATGCCGTCAGGCTTCGCTATGGCTAAAGAGGGACCATTATGACTGTAAGACAACTTCGACTGGGCACCATTCTGCATGGTGCATCCGGCAACATGTCTGCCTGGCGTCATCCGGCGGCGCTGGCCGATGCCAGCATCAATATTGATTATGCCAAACAGATTGCGCGCAAAGCGGAGCAGGGCAAGCTGGATTTCCTGTTTGTTGCCGACGGCCTGTTTATCAATGACAAGTCGATTCCGCATTTTCTTAACCGTTTTGAACCCCTGACGCTGCTGTCAGCCCTGGCGGGCGTCACCCAGCATCTCGGCCTGGTGGGCACCGTCTCCACCTCCTACAGCGAACCTTTTACCGTGGCGCGCCAGTTCGCCAGCCTTGACCATCTGAGCGGGGGACGTGCGGGTTGGAACGTGGTGACCTCGCCGCTGGAAGGATCGGCGAAAAACTTCTCGCGCCAGCAGCATCCTGAGCATGCATTGCGTTATCGCATCGCCGACGAATATTTACAGGTGGTGAAAGGGCTGTGGGATTCGTGGGAAGAGGATGCCTTTGTGCGCAATAAAGAGAGTGGGCAGTTCTTCGATGTCACCAAACTGCATACTCTCAACCATCACGGTGATTTCTTCCAGGTGCAGGGGCCACTGAATATCGCGCGCACGCCGCAGGGGCGTCCGATTATCTTTCAGGCCGGTGCCTCCGAAGATGGTAAAAAGCTGGCAGCACGACACGCTGACGCCATTTTCACCCATCAGCCGACGCGCGAAGAGGCCCAGGCATTCTACCGCGATGTGAAAAAGCAGCTGGTCGCCAATGGCCGCCAGCCCGAGGATCTGCATATCTTCCAGGGGGTTGGGGTGATTGTGGGTGATGATGCCGAGGATGTGGAGCGTCAGTATCAAGCCACCGCCGCGCTGGTGTCGATTAAGGATGCGCTGAATTACCTTGGTCGCTTCTTCGACCACCACGATTTCTCGCAATACCCGCTGGATGAACCCTTCCCCGATATCGGCGATATCGGTCAGAACAGCTTCCGTAGCACCACCGATGAAATCAAACGTAAAGCCCGCGAGAACGGCCACACGCTGCGTCAGGCGGCGCTGGAGGCGGCCACGCCGCGCCCGCTGTTCCACGGTACGCCAGAACAGGTGGCGGATGGCCTGCAACTGTGGTTCGAAAGTGCAGCAACTGACGGTTTCATTATTAACGGCGGTACGCCGGATAGCTTCGAACGTTTTGTTGATCGCGTCGTGCCGATTTTGCAGGCACGCGGTTTGTCACGCCTTGAATACCCTGGGACCACGCTGCGTGCCAGCTTCGGTCTGTCCGATCCGGTTAATCAGTTCACACAACAATAAAAGCGAGTTGATGCTATGCAGAAGAAGATCTCCCTCATCGCCCTGTTATTACTGACCAGCAGCGCTGCCGCCCTCGCCGAAGAGGTGGCGCTGAACGGCCAGCAGGTCAGCCTTGAAGCGAACAAAACCCCGATCAACACCAGCAAAAACAGTGCTGCCGTGGCACAGATCCCCGCCGGACACCATTTCGCCGCGCCCGGCACCTTTACCGTGGCGGTGGCGGCGCAGAACTCACCGCCACTGACGGTGTTCAGCGATGACAACAAAACCCTGTTGGGCAGCGAAGTGGATATTGCCCGGCTGGTGGCGGATAGCCTCGGGCTGAAGCTGAAGATCGTGCCAACCTCATGGGAGGACTGGCCGCTCGGCGTGGCTTCCGGTAAATACGATGCCGCCATCAGCAACATCACCGTGACCAAAGAACGTAAAGAACGCTTCGATTTCGCCACTTATCGCAAGGACTCGCTCGGTTTCTATGTCAAAACCAGCAGCCCGATAAAATCCCTCACCAAAGCGGAAGATATCGCCGGGCTGCGCATCATCGTCGGTTCCGGCACCAATCAGGAAGCGATTTTGCTGGCATGGGACAAAGCCAATCAGGCCAAAGGTCTGAAACCGTTCACGCCGATCTACACCAAAGATGACGCGGCACAAACCCTCGCGCTGCAATCGGGCCGGGCTGACGCTTACTTCGGCCCCAACGTGATTGGTGCCTGGAAAGCGGCCCTGACCGGACAGACGCGTTTAGTCGGCAGCGTCGACGGTGGTTGGCCGAAAGCGGCGCACATCGCGGTGACGGTGAAGAAAGGCAGCGGTCTGGCGGAACCGATCAGCACCGCGCTGAATGGCGTGATGCAGAACGGCGACTATCTCAAGGTACTTAATCGCTGGGGTGAGGGTGTCGAACATATCGACCGCTCGGAAGTGAATCCGGCGGGTCTGGGCGATTAAGGAGGCGGCATGAGCCAACAAGTTTTCCGTGAAGTGTCACCGGAAGCGCCCGAGTTACAGCCAATTCTCACCGGATTATTCGGCGAATATGAGGCGCGCTACGGTGATTTCTTCCGCAATAGCAAAGAAGTGGAACAGACCGAATGGTACTTAGCGCCGCATGGGTTGTTTATTGTGCTGGAACGGGACGGCGAGATCATTGCCATGGGGGCGTACAAACCCTATGACGTCCACACCGCTGAATTCAAACGGATCTGGACACGTAGCGACCTGCGCCGTCAGGGGCTGGCGCTGCTGATTTTGCAGGAACTGGAACGGCGCGCGCTGCGCGCCGGTTATCAACGTATTTTCCTCACCACCGGTTTCCGCCAGCCGGAAGCGGTGCATTTGTATATCGGCCACGGTTATCAGCCGCAGTTTGAACTGCGTGACGATATGGAGATCTACGGCCAGCCGCCACATGACGGGCGCTTGCGCTTCCTGAAAGTGATTGATGTGCACAGCAAGGAGCCTGCATGAAATCTGCACAACCTTTAACTGTGGTCCCGGCGCGCTATCCGGCGCGCACCTTCGGAGCGATTGTTGCGCTGTTTATCCTCGCCGGGGTGATTGAGTCGGTGGCGTTTAACCCGCGCTGGGAATGGGGCGTATTTGCCCGCTGGTTTTTCGATCCGGTGATCCTCAGCGGGCTGGGACAAACCCTGTTGCTGACGCTGTTTGGCACCGTGTTCAGCCTGATCTTCGGCGGCCTGCTGGCGCTGGCACGGCTGTCATCCTCGTGGTTGTTGAGCTGGCTGGCGTTTGGTTATATCTGGCTGTTTCGTTCGCTGCCGCTGATTGTGGTGCTGATCATTCTGTATAACTTCTCCTACTTATACGACACGCTCTCCTTCGGCATTCCCTTTACCGCGTTGTCGTGGGGGCATTTCCAGACCATCAACGTGCTGGGGCAGTTCCCGGCAGCGGTGATCGGCCTGACGCTGGTACAAAGCGCTTACAGCGCCGAAATCATTCGCGGTGGCTTTCTCGGTGTGGATCACGGGCAGTTTGAAGCTGCCTCGGCGCTGGGTTTGTCCTCTTCGCGTCGTACGTTCCGCATCATTCTGCCGCAGGCGCTGCGCGCCATCATCCCCACTGCATTTAATGAAATCATCAGCCTCGCCAAAGGCACGGCGATGGTTTATGTGCTGGCGATGCCTGAACTTTTTTACACCATCCAGATGATTTACAACCGCACGCAGCAGGTGATCCCGTTGCTGATGGTTGGGGCTGCCTGGTATCTGATTATCACCACCGTGTTGTCGTTATTGCAGCACAGCGTTGAACGCTGGCTGGCGCGCAGCGTCACCCGCGAACCGCAACCCTCGCGCTGGCGTCAATGGCGCAACCGCGCCACTACTGAGGATCTCTCCCATGTCCGAAGCCATTGATTACCGTAATCTCCATGCCACCGGTGCCATCAGCATCACCCATGTCAGCAAGTTTTTTGGCAAACATCAGGCGCTGGATGATGTGTCGCTGGAACTCGCTCCCGGTTCCGTCACCGTGATCCTCGGGCCGTCCGGTTCGGGAAAATCGACGCTGCTGCGCACCATTAATCATCTGGAGCGGGTGGATGAAGGGTTTATCCAGATTGATGGCGATTACATTGGTTATCAGCGTCGCGGCGATAAACTCTATGAATTAAAAGAGAAAGCCATTCTGCGTCAGCGTATTAACGTGGGCTACGTGTTTCAGAATTTCAATCTGTTTCCCCACCTGACGGTGCTGGAAAACCTGATTGAAGCGCCGATAGCGCATCGCCAGCTCACGCGCCGCGCAGCGATAGACCGTGCTGGCGAGCTGCTGGATATCGTTGGCCTGCGGCATAAGGCGGATGCCTGGCCGCGCCATCTTTCTGGTGGTCAACAGCAGCGTATCGCCATCGCCCGTGCGTTGATGCTTAATCCGCGCGTGATGTTGTTTGATGAACCCACCTCGGCGCTTGACCCGGAACTGGTGGGTGAGGTGCTGGATGTGATCAAGAAACTGGCGCGGTCCGGCACAACGCTGGTGATCGTCACCCATGAGATCGGTTTCGCCCGTGAAGTGGCGGATAACGTGGTGTTTATGGTGGATGGCCGGATTGTCGAGCAGGGCAGCAGCCAACAGGTGCTCAATCAGCCGCGTCATGAAAGGACGAAGCGCTTTCTGGCGAGGGTGCTGTAACGAATATTCATCATGTGCAGGAACTACCTGAAAAAACGCGATAAATCGCGCCGCTACTTATTGGTCAAACAGTTGCATTCAAAATAAACTGCACTATCCTCACAAACACGGCGGGACTAAAACCGCCGTCACAAAAAGCAGCTATCCTGCGTCATACAATCATAACTGCTGCAATCCACCCATTTAAAATCAACTGGTTGCAATGAAAATACGCTTCCTGTCGGCTAATGAGCATAAACTGGCTGAAGTACGCACCATCCTTGAGCCGGTCGGTGTCGAGGTGATCCCCATCGCGCGCCGTATCGAAGAGATCCAGACCGAAAATGAAGTCGAGTTGGTGCGCGATAAGCTCACTAAGGCGTTCTCGATTATCGGTCGCCCGCTGTTTGTTGAGCATACTGGCCTGTATCTCGACGGGTTAAACGGCTTACCGGCCGGACTGACCCGTATCTTCTGGAATCGCCTCGAGGCGGAACGTTTTACCAAGCTGGTGCAAGGGCTGGAGAGCCAGAGCGTGACCGCAAAAACCGTATTGGGTTATTGCGATGGACGCAAAATGTACCTGTTTGAAGGTGAAGTCCGTGGCACCATTGCTGCGCAGGCGGCGGGACCGCGCCAGTTTCAGTGGGATTGCGTGTTTATCCCGGAAGGACACAGCCAAACCTTTGCCGAGATGGGCGAGCTGAAAAACGAGATTTCCATGCGTCGCCTGGCGCTGGATCGCTTCGCCACATTTTTGAAAACGTCACGGGGATTGGCATGAAACCGGAACTGAAACGCGCCTACGATGCTGGCAAGCTGATTCTGTTTGCCGGGGCCGGGATTTCGCGTAACCTCGGCCTGCCGGAGTGGCATGAGCTGATTGCGCATCTCGCCAATGAACTGGGCTACGATCCGAAAATTTTCAATACTTACGGTACGCATCTGTCGCTGGCGGAATATTACAAGCAGCGTAAAGGGTCGCTCGGCCCGTTGCGTAGTTGGATGGACCGTGAATGGCATCGCCCGGATATTGATGTGCGCAGCTCAGAAATCCATACCATGATCACCCAGGGTAATTTTTCGCGCATCTACACGACCAATTACGATCGCTGGCTGGAGATGGCGCACGAGGCGCATGGCGTGCCCTACAGTAAGGTCGCAAATGCCGCCGATCTGGTGTCGCTCACTGAAGATAAGCGGCATATCATCAAATTACATGGTGATTTTGACGATGACACCTCGATTGTCCTTGATGAAAGCAGCTATTTTGAACGACTGTACTTCGATTCGCCGCTGGATATTAAGTTGACTCATGATGTGATGGGGAACTCGGTGTTGTTTGTGGGCTACAGCATCAGCGATTTCAACATCCGTCTGTTGTTCTATCGCCTGACCAAGATGTGGGGGCGTACTGGACTGGCATCGGCGCGACCGAAATCTTACCTGTTTACCAACCGCAATAATCCGGTGGCGAAAGAGGTACTGGGGCAGTGGGGGATTGAGATGATCGTCTCTGAAGAGGATGATCCGCGCAAAGCACTCGCGGATTTTTTGCAGGAATTGATCGCCTGACAGGCAAAAAACCATTGCCTGGCAACGATAATTCGGAATATACTGTATATAAATACAGTTAACGAGGTGCATCATGGCAGTCGAAACCAAATATGTTGTGGTCAGAAAGGGTGAAGAGAAAATGACGTTTGCCAATAAAAAAGACGCAGATGCCTGGGACAAAATGCTCGACATGGCAGATGCCTTTACTGACTGGTTGCTGCAAAACAATCCTGAAATGGATGAAGGCCAGGCCGAGGCGCTGGGCTTGCAACTGGCAGAGCAGAAAGACGCAGTGCAGCATATCCTGCGTACCAGCAAGCTGCCGGAGCCGGTAAACGCGGAAGAGACGGCGTCAGCCGAAACCGCCAAAGCCGATGAGGCCGAAGAGGCACCGGCGGATGCACCTGAAAAGAAACCCCGCGCGGTAAAAGCCGCCTGATTTAACACCACGCCGTCTTCAGGGACGGCGTGATTGTTTCCCCCGTAGCGGCGCGATTTATCGCGCGGTTTTTTCTTACATTGCATCAAATTGCGCGATAAATCGCGCCGCTACGTTTGGTATCAATCTGAATATTTGATCTGATACCGGGTGCTGCGACCGCCTCCTGACAACCTTTCCAGACCTAAATTCGGTGGCACGATGAACCAACCAAAAACGCGCTTTATTTTGCGTGCGCGTTACTGCATACAATGCCTGTTCAAGGCTGTCATTCAACACTTCCAGAAACCACACAAGCCAGGCTGTGACATCCATTCCTCCGCGCTGCGTCTCTTGCAGGATACGGTAATAGTCGGAGCGTCGCGCCAGAATTGATGCTGACATGGCATACAAACGAATACTTTGGCTATCCGACTGTGCCAGTGCCAAATCGGTTAATGCACGGGTAATGCGCCCATTCCCGTCATCAAAGGGATGTAAGGTGACAAACCACAGATGACATAACCCGGCGCGTAAGAGTGGATCGAGCAGCACATCTGTGCGGCTGTCATTAAACCAGGTAATAAATCGCTGTAGTTGCGCCTCTAAGCCAGCGCGCCGAAAGTTTTTTTAATCAGCTCGCTGGATGAGCCGATAAAATGACTTATTCGGCTCACTTAATGAGCCAATTAATAGAGTATTTTCGGCTCACTAGCCAGTTAACCCTGGCCTGGCTACTGGCTGGCATTTTGCGCAGCCATGCGGGGCGATAGGGTATCAGGCCCGCGATGGGGAACATTGCGACCTTTTCCGATTATCTCCTCACAACTCATGATGTGAAAAAAATCACCGCCGCGCCGTATAATCCATCGCCATCTGGTTTTGCTGATGAAATCTTTAGATAAAACTCAGGAATTCAGTTCCGGCAAAAATAAACCCACGGAAACAAAATGAAATAACTCTCTTGCTTCGCATCGGTGGCAAATTTACGATTTTAAAATACACAAATTGTATGGACGATTCCGTATGAATTTCCGTGCTGATATTAATGGCCTGCGTGCTTACGCCGTGATCCTGGTGCTGCTGTATCACGTTGGTGTCAGTGGTATCAGCGGGGGATTTCTTGGCGTGGATATCTTCTTTGTCATTTCCGGTTATTTGATGACAGGAATTATTCTTTCGCGTCTGCAACAGCAAAGGTTTTCGCTGTCAGGTTTTTATGCATCCCGTTGTCGCCGTATTATTCCTCCGCTGATGGCGATGTGCGCCATCCTGCTGATGGTGGGTTATTTCCTGATTCCGCCCGATGAATATAAAACCCTCTCCGGGCATATTGCCGCCAGCCTGAGCTTTATTTCTAACCTCGTTTATTTTAAAGAAGCCGGATATTTTGATGCCGGTTCGATGTATAAATGGCTGCTACATACCTGGTCGTTAAGCGTAGAGTGGCAGTTTTATCTGCTGCTACCGCTGGCGCTGATGTTTACCGCCCGTTATCTGCGGCGTCAGTTTGGCTGGGTGATGGCAATTGGTGCGTTGCTGTCATTTACCCTGGCGCTGGTGGTGACGCATTTGCATGACACCCTGGCGTACTTTATGTTGCCAACCCGCGCATGGGAGATGCTGGCGGGGGGGCTGGTATATCTGGCACCCAACAGTCGGCTGACCGGGCAACGTTGGGTGATATTGCCTGCGCTGTTGGGGTTAATTGCCAGCGCGATGTGGATTGATGCAGGAACCACATGGCCTGGCTTGATGACTCTCATCCCGGTAGTGCTGACCGCGTTAATTATTCACGTTACAGCGAACGATAGTCCGTTGCTCAATAACCGCGTGGTACAGCCGATTGGCAAAGCATCCTATTCCATTTATTTGTGGCATTGGCCGCTGTGGGTGTTCTGGCATCTGGCGGATTTGCCGGTTACACCGGTCAGCCAGGCCGTGTTAATCACCTTGTCGTTGGTGTTAGGGGGATTATCCTGGGCGCTGGTAGAGAATAAAGCGGGTTTACTGAGTGCAACAACACCAGTGGCTTTGGGGAATGCGGCGCTGGTGCTGCTGGCCGCCCTGTTAATCGTCGCACAACAGGGATTTCCAGCCCGCGCGCCGCAGAGCGTTAGCCAGATTAGTCAATACGCAAAACAACGTTTTACCGCTGCGCGCGGGTGTCTGGTGGTGAACAGCAAGCAGTCTCCGCAATGTACTTTCGGCGAGGGCAATGAAGTTAATCTGGTGGTATTGGGCGACAGCCATGCTAATGCGCTTTTATCTTCGGTAGTCGCCAGCGGTAATGCAGCCTCTGATGCGGTGGTATTTATCGCGCAGTCGGGTTGTCCGACGGTGCCTGATATTAACCGACCGGGACGACCTGATTGCGGGGATTTTGTTAAAAATGCCCTCACCACCATTGAAGAGAAATATCCCCAGGCCTCGGTGTTGATCATCAATCGCTTTTCACTGTATTTACATGGTGAAAATGGCAGCAGCGACGATATCCCACAATATACGTTCGCCAATGAAGTCAGTTCACTGACAAGTTTCCAGAAACATTTCACCCGAGCAGTGAAGAAACTGGCTACGCACCGCAAAGTATTCATCATGACGCCGGTACCGGAATTTGATTACGACGTTATTTACCGCATGACACGCGATGCGATGCGCGGAAAGCCTTTCGCTATCCAGTTACCGCGTGAGGAATATCTGGCGCGTAATCAGGATGCGTTGAGGATGTTGCATCAGGTGGTGGCGGAGATCCCCAATGTCACGTTACTCGATGCCACGCAGGCGCTGTGTGATAACCATTTCTGTTATGGCGCGCGCGGTGAGGTGCCGTTGTACCGTGATAGCAATCATCTGTCGGAGTTTGGCAACAAAATGCTCGGGGAGATTTTTGCCGGGATGTGGCGGAGAATTAATGGTGAGTCCGGAGTCACTGTTTCACCGCCGCAATATGCGGCGGCTGAGATTAGCAGGACATTTTAAAGATACGTGATGCTGATTGGATTTTAGCGATCCTTTGGTGTCCCTATCCAGTTATATAAAAAGTTCGCGATTAAAATCATTGTTTTTACAAGTGATGTTAATACAATTATCATCACTATAAATTTTGCGATCGCTGTCGGAGCAGCGAACCAGCTTGGAAATGCAACTCCAGCACCATTGAGAAGATAAGCACCAAAGAATATGGCTAATACGACTGAAATGCATTTAATAATTTTTCTCACCAGATCTCGATGATTTCCTTTTGTTTGCTCAGTGCTTATGCTTTTCATAAACTTCCTTATTCAGATGAGATAGCTTAATTAGCAGAGGAAGCATGATAACTGCATTTTTTATATTTTCAATTCCTATTATCTCTGGAGGGGGGAAGCTAATGAGATTATTCGTATTTTTAGAAGGTTAATATATTTATAATCATGGAATAATAAAAAAGATGTAAATTTCTTTAATCCTCTCCAAAAAAATCAAAGATGTATCGGCGCGATTTATTGCGCCGATACGGAGTGTGCGTTATCGCTGTCATCAATGCGTAAACAACGAAAAGGTGCCCGCGTAGTAATGCACCATCCACGCGACATAGACCAGCCATACCACTAACACGCCTGCCAAAGTCACTTTAGTTGTCATCTTCGTATCCTCTTGTTATGTGGGTGTGAAGACCCTGTGAGGAATAAGCTGACAGGAGACGCGGGGGAGGTTATTGCGCTGGATCAAAAAAGGGGATGCAAGTATCCCCTTGATGTTTTAATTGCGATCAAATCAGACAATTTGCGCAGCTTTTGCCACCACGCCGTGTCAGGTGTTGATCTCCTCCAGACGGCGATTGAGGGTTCGCGGGCCAAAAATGCCAATGGTAAACACCACGATTGCCATCGCAATCGAGATCACCATAAACACCGAACCCACCCCCATCTCATGCAGTACCCAGGCGATAGTAAAGCCAGACAACATGCCGCTGATCCGGCTGACTGAATAAACCATACCAATGGCTTTGGCACGAAAACGCGTCGGAAACAGCTCAGCCTGATAGGCGCGATAGGAGAAGGTCATGCAGGTACTGGCGAGCGACAGCAACAAGCCAAGGGTCACCAACATTACCGGCTGCGACTGCCATGAGAAAACGGTGCCAACCAGCGCAATCGCCAGCGCTGAACCGCTCACCAGCCATTTACGTTCGATGCGATCGGCGAAGGTCATTGCCAGCAGCGGCCCCAGTGGACTGGCGAAAGCAATCAGGAACGAGTACATCAGGCTGTGGGTAAAGGTTACGCCTTTCGCCGCCAGCAGCGTAGGGATCCAACTGGCAAACCCGTAGTAGCCAATCGACTGAAAGAAGTTAAACACCAGCAGCATGATGGTGCGGCGACGGTAAGGGGGACGCCACATCTCATTTTTAATGACCGGGACGTGCTCTACCGGTTTCAACTCTGCCATCTCTACTGGCGGCAGAACCGCGCCGGTGGATTTCGCCACGCGCGCTTCCAGACGTCGCACAATATCTTCCGCTTCCTTGTAGCGCCCCTGTTCGACCAGCCAGCGTGGGCTTTCCGGCAGGCCCATACGGATCAGCCAGACCACCACCGCGCCGATACAGCCAAACAACACCACCCAGCGCCAGCCGGTCAGGCCGAATGGCGCCAGCGGCACCAGTTGCCAGGATAAAAAGGCGATGGTGGGAATCGAGGTGTACTGAATCGCCTGGACAAAGGCGTAGGAGCGACCACGCAGACGGGCAGGAATAAACTCCGAAACGTAGGCATCGATAGTGACCAGCTCCGCACCGACACCAATCCCGGAGACAATGCGCCAGAACACGATGGCATAAGGATGATGCTGAAACGCCATAATGCCGCTGGCAATGGCGTACACCAGCAGCGCGATAATAAATACCTTACGTCGACCCATGCGATCGGCAAGGTTAGCAATCAACAGGGTACCGAGAAACACGCCGAGGAACATTGCGGCCACAAAGGCACCAAGACTGCTGGGATCGAAAAAGTTATGGCTGCCGTGGGTGAAGATCCCTTCACGCACCATACCTGGTCCGACATAAGCGGTGAGAAACACATCATAGACTTCAAACCAGCCACCCAGCGCCAGTGCGAAAATGATCAGCCATAACGGACGTGCGGCAGGTAACCGCTCCAGTCGCGCGGAGAGCTGCGCGCCAAAGGCTTTCCCTTCTTCTGGTGTGAAGTTATCACGCCAGGTGATCGGCGGCGGTAACGACTCGCTCAGTGAAATTTTCTTAAGCACGGTAGGGTACTCCCGTTTTTATAATGTTCGTGCAGGTGTAGCGGCGCGGTTTATCGCGCCGCGATCGGTCAATCAGGACGTTATAACGGGCAACCTTTGGCGCGTAAGATCGCGTTAAAGCGCTCAGGATCGTTGGTCCCTGTCATATTGCTGGCGCGGATCTTCTCTTCACGCTGCGCATGTTGTTGCACGCGCGGCAGCAGCACGCTCAGCTCGTCATGCGGGATGGCAATCACGCCATCGGCATCAGCCACGATCAAGTCGCCAGGTGATACCACCAGACCGGCGCAGTGCACCGTGGTGTTGACTTCACCCGGACCGTCTTTAGAGGGACCACGCAGGGTATTACCGCGCGCCCACACGGCCACGCCACCTTCGGCCCATTCGTTGAGGTCGCGCACCGCACCGTCAATGACAAAACCGGCGATTTTCTTCGCCACCGCTGAGGTGCGCATCAGGCCGCCAATCAGTGCCTGAGTAAGATCGCCGGATCCATCCACCACAATCACATCACCGGGCTGAGCCAGCTCGATCGCTTTGTGGATCATCAGGTTATCGCCCGGACGTACCTTCACCGTCAAGGCCGGGCCACACAGCACCAGTTGCGGATCGTTGTGATAGGCCGTCAGGCCCAGCGCGCCGACGCTACGGCCCATCGAGTCGCCAATATTGGGGACCGGCAGTTGGCGGAATGCCGCCAGTGTCGCGTCATCAATCTGTGGGCCGCGTTCGCCAATAAAATAGCCAATCGGCCAGTCACTTCGCATCGTCATAAGTTAACTCCGGTTAAGCACCTGCGGATTCACGCAGGCGGGAAGGTAAATGTGTTGATTATCGAGCCAGGCCAGGCACTGGCGTGCTGCGCTTTGCGCCACCGCGTCCAGCGCTTGTGGGGTCGATCCGCCGATGTGTGGGGTGATAATCAGATTCGGGAGGGTACGGAACGGGTGATCGGCAGCCAGTGGCTCCTCCGCTACGGTATCCAGTGCGGCGGCCCGCAGTTGTCCGTTTTGTAGTGCGCTTGCCAACGCCGCTTCATCCACCAACTCACCGCGTGCGGTGTTGATCAGGATTGCGCCTGGTGGCAACAGGGCGAGCGAATGTGCATTGATCATCTGGCGGGTTTTCGGTGTCACCGGGCAGTGCAGGCTCAGTACATCCGCCAGCGGCAGCAGTTGATCCAGCGATGTACAACGCTGCGCGTCTGCTACATCCGCGTCGGCGGCAAGGGCCGGGTCGAAAAAGGCCACATTCATCCCCACGGCGCGCGCCACACGGGCGACTCGACGACCAATTTCACCAAAGCCCACCAGGCCGAGGGTTTTGCCCTGCAACTCTTCACCATCACCGCTGCGCGTCCAGCGTCCGGCGGCCACCTCCTGCTGGAAAAATGGCAGGCGGCGCGCGCAGTTGAGCATCAACGCCAGCGTCAGTTCAGCCACGGATTGCGCATTGGTAGCTGGCGTGGTGAGTACCGGAATGCCGTGCTGCGTAGCGGCATCGACATCGATATTGGTGACACCAACACCATGTTTGCAGATGATTTTCAGCGTCGGACAGGCGGCTATCGCTTTGGCGCTCAGCTCAACGGTACGCGAAATCACCGCGTCATAGGGCACGCTGCTCATGCGGCGTTCAACTTCCGCCGCATCGTTGGCGTTATCCAGGTAATCCACGGTGCATTTTGCGTCAGCGAGTAACGTACGGCCTCCCTGGCCGAGGCTCGTGGTGGTCACGAGAAAGCGGTAAGTCATGATGGTTCTCCGATAGGGTTTAGCGTCATCCTGGCATCGGAAACCGATAAAAAATATTCTGTGTTAGTTATCAATTCATTCCTGACAGGAATTTATGCCACTTTTTCTGCTCCTGGCTTTGGGTAAAAACCCGGCAAACGCGTCGCCATACTGCATTAACAACTTGTTTACTTTTTGGTGACACCGGCAGAGGCACAGTGGATAACCATTTTTGCTGGATGATCGCGCGGCAACGCTTCTGATGACGCTGTTACGTAACCACGCACCCTCAACCTTAACCCTGAGTTCATAGTGTGATCGGCTTCAAACTATGCCCTCAAGCATCTGTAACAAAAGAAACAATTTCTTACTTCCCCGTGGGCAAAATTGTGCCACCCGCGCGCTCGCGCAAAAAAGCAGCAGCTTTTTCAGCCGCACAAATTGGTAAAAGTTAGTAAAGATTTAAAATGTACTGTCTGGTTCGTTAACAACTACATATCAGAATGGTTACATCATGAATCAGTCCAAAGATTTCGTTTCTGTCCTCGTCCGGGTGATGGCCGTGGGTCTGTTTTTTACCTCCGGTCTGGACAAGATTTCGCACTACAGTGACAACCTGCAACTGATGGCCGACAACCATGTGCCGGGTTTCTTCCTGCCGTTGGTGATCCTGCTGGAAGTGGGCGGTGGCGCGGCGATCGCCCTTGGTTTCCTCACCCGTTTCACCGCGATTTTTATGGCGGTTTTCTCGGTGGTTGCCGGTTTTCTGTTCTATCAAGGCTACAGCCATGCGCATCTGATGGTGTGGCTGAAAAACATCTCCTGTGCGGCTGCGTTCTTGCTGCTGTGTCTGCACGGGGGCGGCAAATGGAGCCTCGATCATCTGATTCAACGCCGTCTCGCACGTCGCTGAGCACGCTTAATAGTTAATCCCCTCTAACCCATTAATTCAGGACTACACCATGAAACTGATTCCAGGCGCACTGCTGTGTACCGGGTTGTTCTGTGCCGCTGCGCAGGCTGCCCAACCGGTTAACCAGGTATCCGTACTTACCCACCAGCAGGCTCAGGCGCTGGTGAACAAAGCCGAACAAATCATCCGCAGCCACCAGATTGGCGGCGTGGTGGCGGTGGTTGATCCCTTTGGCCAGTTGATCAGCTTTGACCGTCTTGATGGCGCAACCCTGGCAAATAGCGAACTGGCACCGAAGAAGGCCCATTCCGCTGCCGCATTTGGTGTGCCTACCGCCAGTTTCCAGCAGAAGATCGCCGCCGGAAATATCGGAATGCTGGGTAACCCGGCGGTGGTGCCGTTGCCTGGCGGTGAGCCGGTCAAACTGAATGGCGTGGTGGTTGGCGCGATTGGCGTCAGTACCCCGGATGGTAACGTTGATGCTGAAGCGGCCAAAGGGGCGTTGTCGGCCCTGAGTGCGGGCTAGCGCGAGAAACTGACGATGGAAAGACGACACTTTTTAAAACTGATGATGGCGACGCCGGTGATTGTTGCCATCCCCATGCAGCCACTGCTGGCCGCTCCGACAGACAGCAGCGCGGCGCTGCTGCTGCGCGCCAGTGAACTGCTGACCGGACGTCGCGGCCTGGATATCGGGATTACCGAACGCTTGTGGACGCTGTTGTGCCAACAGGACAGCACGTTTCCCGCGCAGCTCGCCAGCCTGATGGCGCGTCTGAATGCGCTGCACAGCGAAGACCGTGAGCAGATCGTCGCCCAATTAAGCGATGACGAAGTGAAAACCGCGCTGATGATAATTTCGCCGTGGTATCTCGGCTACACCGGCCATCCTTCCACCACCAAAGCGGTGGATGACGCGCACTTTGTGACCTTCCTGTCGGCGTTAATGTATGAACCGACGAAGGATCACACTATTCGTCCTACTTATGCGCGCGCCGGAGGAGATTACTGGGCTGAAGTCCCGCCCGGCGTTACCGCACCGACCATGCCTGCGGAAATTCGTGCCTGGGGCGATCGCTCGCCGCTGGCCGCCAGCACCATCAAAGAACCGGAAGCCCCCTGGCTGCTGATGATTCAGGGCAAAGCCAAGACCCTCGTGGAAGCCGAGGCGTTACTGGCGCAGCACAACAACACATAACAAGAACGTGAGCAGGAAGACAAAATGAGCGAATTTGATGCTGATGTGGTGATCATCGGCTCGGGCGCCCTCGGCGCCAATGCCGCTTACCAACTGGCGAAAGCTGGTAAGTCGGTGATTATGCTGGAAGCTGGACCCTATATCCCGCGCTGGAAAGTGGTGGAGAATTACCGCAACGGCGCCAGCAAGCGGAACTGGTGCGCACCGTATCCCAATCTGCCGTGGGCGCCCAACTCCTACACCGAAGGCTATATCGATGCCAAAGGGGATGATGATTTCGAGTATGTCACCAGCTACCTGCGCGTCGCCGGAGGCAGTACCCGCCACTGGGCCTCTGCCTGCTGGCGTTTGTTACCCAATGATTTCAAACTAAAAAGCGTTTACGGCGTGGGTCGTGACTGGCCGTTTGAATACAGCGAGCTGGAACCCTGGTACCTGCAAGCCGAACGTGAAATTGGTGTGGTCGGTACCGGCGAAGAGGATCAGAGCGGCCAGGGACGCGGTCACTATCCACCACGTTCAGCGGCGTATCCGCTGCCGCCCGAGGCAAAACCGTATATGGTGCAGCGCATGCAGGCCAAACTGGGGCCGATGGGCTACCAGGTGGTGCATGAACCGCACGCCCGTGTCTCTCGTCCCTATGATGGTCGTCCGGCTTGCGCCGGTAATAACAACTGCGAACCAATCTGCCCGATTGGTGCCATGTATTCCGGCGATATGCATGTGGACAAAGCGGTGGCGCTGGGGGTCAAACTGATCACCGAAGCGGTGGCCTGGAAGCTGGAGAAGGGCGCAGGCAATAAAATTGTCGCATTGACCTGGCGTAAGCCGGATGGCAAGGACAGCCGGTTGACCGCCAAAGTGTTTATCGTTGCCGCCCACGGGCTGGAAACACCGAAGCTGCTGTTGATGAACGACGTCGCCAACAGTTCGGATCAGGTGGGCCGCAACCTGATGGATCACACCGGGTTGAGTCTGACCTTCCTCGCCGATGAACCACTGTGGACCGGTCGTGGTTCGGTGCAGCACGGCACTATCGCCAATCGTCGCGATGAAGCGAGTCGCGCGCAGCATTCTGCCATTCGTTACTCACTGCGTAATCTGGTGCCCAACGTCGATGTCACGGTGCCGTTGTTGAAGCAGGGCATGATGGGCCAGGCATTGGATGACGCAATCCGCGATCGCGCTTCACGCATAATGAACATCAGCACCATGAGTGAAACGCTACCCAGCCCGACCAACCGTGTGGTGCCGAATTACGATCGCAAAGATTCGATTGGCCTGCCAATGCTGAAGGTCAATTATCACCTCGACAGTTATGTGCGTGGCATGCGACCGCAGGCATACAAGGATTTTGCCAACTTTTTGCAGGCGTTTAACGGTGAAGTGATTGAAGCGCCGACCGGCTGGCGTAACCAGTACCACATTATGGGCACCACCATTATGGGCGATAACCGCAAGGACTCGGTGGTTGACGCCGATTGTCGTAGCTGGGATCACCCCAACTTGTTCCTCGCCACCACCGGCGTGATGCCGACGTCGGCGACCGTTAACCCGACGCTGACCGGCATCGCACTGGCGATCCGCATGGCGGCGACCATTGCCAGGGAGGTGTGAACGATGCGCTTACATCAGTTGTTCAGCCTCACCAGCCTGCTGCTGGTCAGCAGCCTGAGTCTGGCGCAGGACGCCTCACCGGATCTGGTCAAACGCGGCGAATATCTGGCGATTGCCGGAGACTGCTCCGCCTGCCATCGCAATCCGGAGAGCGGTAAACCTTTTTCTGGTGGTTACGCCATACAGTCGCCGATGGGGATGATTTACGGCTCGAACATCACGCCATCGAAAAGCGCCGGGATTGGTGGTTATAGCCTGGCGGATTTCACCGCAGTGATGCGTGAAGGGAAAGCGCCGGGTAATCATTATCTTTATCCGGCGATGCCGTACACCGCGTTTGCTGGCATGTCAGATGATGACATCCATGCGCTTTACTCGTACCTGATGTTGGGCGTGCCCGCGGATGACCATCCGGCACCGGAAACCCATCTGCCATTCCCGTTCTCTTTCCGTCCGGTTATGGCGATGTGGAACCTGATGTTCCTCGATAAAAGCGCGGTGCCGGGGAGTACGGCCGCACCAGGTAGCGCCGAACGCGGCGAGTATCTGGTACGGACTCTGGCGCACTGTTCCACCTGCCATACGCCGCGCAACAGCATGATGGCGGAGCAGGGCGATCGTTTCCTGTCCGGTGGGAAGGTGGGTAGCTGGAGTGCGCCGAATATCACGCCAGATGCACAGGCCGGGATTGGTGACTGGAGCGAAGCGGAAATTGAAACCTACCTGCGTACCGGCGCGCTGCATGGCAAAGCGATTGCCGCGGGCGAGATGGGGACGGCGGTGCAGAATTCATTCTCAAAACTCGATGACAGCGATCTCCAGGCCATTGCCCGCTACCTGAAACAGGTGCCCGCGATTGGCGGAAGCGATCGCAAAGCCCCTGCTGTGGCGCCCGCCAGCACGCCGCTGTCGGCAATCGAAACCGGGATGAAAGACGACATCAACGATTACGTTTCGGCGGATGCCATGAGCGGTGCGCAGTTGTATAACGGTGCCTGCGCCACCTGCCACGCCAGTGATGGTCGCGGTACGCATGATGCTCAGCGTTTTTACCCGTCGCTGGTGGGTTCCTCTGCGGTGCTTTCCAGTGATCCGGCCAACCTGATCATGACTATCGCCGAAGGGGTGGACCGTCAAACCCCGGCAGGTCACGCCTTTATGCCGGAGTTCCGCACCCAGTTCAGTCAGGCACAACTGGCGAAGGTGGCGAATTATGTCTCCACCAACTTTGGTAATCCGCAACACACTATTTCCACCGATGACGTGCGGCAAACGTTGCACGGGGAAAGCGGCAGCTGGCTGATTCGCTATGCGCAACCTCTAACTATTGCTGGCGCTGTTATCGTGCTGGTGGTACTGCTGTGGTTGGTTTATATCCTGCGTCGTCGACGCGGTTAACTTCCGGGAGCCGCGATCTGGCTCCCTTATTATGGAGTGATTGAAATGAAAAAGATCCTGTCTCTGGCGCTGCTGAGTGCTGCCCTGTTTAGTGCAGCGGGTGCCCAGGCTGTCACCACCCAAACCATCCTGACGCAGGCGGATGCACAGAAGCTGATTGCAGCTGCGCAGGAAAAAGCGCACGCACTGAATGCCAACGTCTGCATCGCGGTACTGGATCAATCCGGGGAATTGCTGGCATTTCAGCGTATGGACAATGCGCCGGTTGGTTGTATCGATTCGTCGATCCTGAAAGGACGCGCTGCGGCGCTGTATCGCACCCCGACCGACAAATATATGGATCGTGCCAACGGTAAAGAACCCGCTATTGCCACACTGCCGGGCGTGATCCCGCTGGGCGGCGGCTCACCGGTGGAGTGGCGCGGTAACACGCTGGGTGCGGTGGGCGTGAGCGGTTCGGCTAACCCGAATGAGATCGCCATCGCGAAAGCGGCGAGTGAGAGTTTTAAATAAATGGCCGGGGCCGGGCGTATGCCTGGCCTTGAACGTCAGTAGTGATAACGACAGGCGGCAATTAAAAGTGCTCCCTCGTTCACTGCATAGACTAAACGATGTTCTTCCGTGATTCTTCGTGACCAGAATCCTGCCAAATTATGCTTTAAGGGTTCTGGTTTTCCTTTACCCTCAAAAGGCGTTCTTTTGGCGTCTTTGATGAGTTCATTGATTTTTTTGACCATTCTTTTGTCTGTATCCTGCCAGTAGAGATAGTCATCCCACGCTTCCTGCGACCATGTTAATTTCACTCATCAATATCCTTTTCAATGGTGTTTCCATTACGCAAGCTCTCAATCGAGTTCATCAATCGTTTGGCATTGGCGGGTGAACGCAGAAGATAGGCTGTTTCTTCCAATGAATTGTATTCTTCCAACGACATCAAGACACAGTCGTCGCCATTCTGACGGGTGATCAAAATGGGGGCACGATCCTCTACCGTTTTCATCATCGTTTCCGAAAGATGCTGTCTGGCTTCACTATAAGTTATGGTACGCATGTTTTATTCCTTCGAGTTGACCCATTCATTGTACAATGATGATGTAAATTTAACCACCGGTGTTTTAACTTCATTGCTACCATGCTGCTCACTTACTGATCAGACCTGCTGACCCATCAAGTTCCCCCTCAACGCGCCGATAGATTACCTGAAGGAATGTGAGAGCACAGGGAGTGGTTCTTTTTACCGAAAAAGTGTCGACCCCAGGAGCGCCAGCATGGCCAAACGACTGTCTGATAAGAAGAAGATGAGTACCCGCACGCAAATGCTGCTGACGGGTGCCTTAACCATTACCCTTGGCTTTACCGTCACCATTGGTGTGCTTAACTGGCAATCCAGCCACGAACAAAAATCCCTGGCCGAAAATTATCTGCAACAGATAGCGCAGAGCCAGGCGCTGCAAATCCAGCAGGATCTCAGCTATGCGCGTGATGTGGCGCATAACCTCGGTCACAGCATTATCGCGCTGCCGGGCGCGGGTGTGCAGGATCGAAAAGTCATCGACAAGATGATGGAATCTACGCTGCGTGACAATCCCAGCTACCTTTCTGTCTCGGTGATTATGGAAGAGAACGCCTTTGACGGGCGTGATGCCGAGTTTGCCAGTCAGGCAGGACAGGCTCCGAAAGGCCGCTATGCCTGGTTTGTTGACCGCGATCAGTCCGGCAATTTCGCCATGCATCCGCTCACCTCGATTTTTACACCAGGCCAGGGTGACTATTATTTGCTGCCGCAGAAAAGCCAGAAAGACACGCTGATTGAGCCTTACAGCTACGCCTACAATGGCGTGCCGACGCTGCTCACCTCAGTTGCGGCTCCGATTGTCAGCCAGGGCAAACTCTGGGGCGTGGTGACGTCCGATATTTCGCTGGCGTCATTGCAGGACCGGGTGAATAAAATCAAACCCTGGGAAGGCACGGGCTACGCCATGCTGCTCTCCAGTGCCGGGAATGTGGTTTCTTACCCGGATAAAAGCCAGACCACCAAAGCGTGGAAAGGTAATACCAACCACTTCAGCAGCGCCGTCAGTGAGGGGCATGACGCCATTCTCGGTGAAAATGCCCTCATGACCTGGCAGCCGATCGTCATCGGCAACAGCGATCAGAAATGGTATCTCGGTGTGGTGGCCCCGGTCAGCGAAGTGATGGCAGCAGCCAATCGCCAATTGATCAACGCCATCGTGCTGATGGTCATCAGCATCCTGTTGGTCAGCGCTTTGCTGGGTATCCTGTTTAGCCGCAAGGTGTTGAAACCGATTGGCGGCGAGCCGCTGGAAGCCGCCACCATCGCGCTGGCTGTGGCGGATGGCAAACTGGATAACGCGATTGCCGTGAAAAACCGCGATACCAGCAGCCTGTTCTATGCGCTGAATACCATGCAGGACCAGCTGCGCGATATCGTTGGCCAGATCCAGGATGCCAGCGCCTCGGTGCGCCAGGGGGCGGGTGAAATTGCCAGCGGTAACCTGAATCTGGCGTCACGTACGGAACAACAGGCCGCTGCCCTCGAGCAGACCGCTGCCAGCATGGAGCAGATTACCGCGACGGTGAAACATAACGCCGCCAATGCGCATCAGGCGACCACCCTGACCGACAACGCGACGCACATTGCCAGCCGTGGTGAGGCGCTGGTCGGTGAAGTGGTGCAGACTATGGCGCAAATTGACGATAGCGCGAAAAAGATTGGCGACATCACCGCCATCATCAACAGCATCGCTTTCCAGACCAATATCCTGGCGCTGAACGCCGCGGTAGAAGCGGCGCGGGCCGGCGAGCAGGGGCGCGGTTTTGCGGTGGTGGCTTCTGAAGTGCGTAACCTGGCGCAGCGCAGCGCCAATGCGGTGAAAGAGATTGCCGCGTTGATTGAGGAGTCCAGCCAGCGTGTCGACAGCGGTGTGCAGTTGGTGCGTGATGCCGGGAAAACCATGCAGGAGATGACCCAGGCGGTGCATTCGGTGCGCACCATTATCGGCGAAATTGTCACCGCGTCGGATGAGCAGGCGCGCGGGATCAGCCAGGTCACTATCGCGGTCAATGAGATGGATGGCACCACCCAGCAGAACGCCGCGCTGGTGCAGCAGATGTCGGCTGCCGCCAGTTCGCTGGAAGATCAGGCTGCGCAACTGGCCCAGACCGTCGGACGTTTTCATCTCGCCTGATGCGTGTTGTAGCGGCGCGATTTATCGCGCGGGTTTAAACAGGCCATCAAAGTGCCTGATACACCACGCGATTTATCGCGCCGCTACACATTTAGATTCTCGCTTTGCGCGCCAGATGGATATCAAGCGGCGACATCGGGAAGGGTTGCATCCGTTGAATCGCCTCAATGATAAAGCCCGCCTGCTGTAATTCCCCGCTCAACGTGCCTTGCAGCGTGACGGTGTAACCTCGCATCATCAATGGTGTGAAGAACGGTAGCACCTGACGTGCTTCCACCGGGTCAGCAGGCACCT
Organism: Pantoea sp. X-Soil-OKNW-713; assembly: GCF_059730685.1. Lineage (NCBI taxonomy): Bacteria > Pseudomonadati > Pseudomonadota > Gammaproteobacteria > Enterobacterales > Erwiniaceae > Pantoea > Pantoea sp. X-Soil-OKNW-713. The sequence continues at coordinate 267,737 of NZ_AP035996.1, forward strand.
CGGCATGCGCACTGATCAACAGTCCTCCCGGTTTCAGGCGGCGGTACAACTGCTGCAACATCGCCTGGCGATCCTCGACAAAATACAACAAGGAGGAGCACCAGATAATGTCGACCTGCTCGCTTTCCGCCAGTTGTGAACAGGCGCTAAAGCGCCCGCCTAATCCGGCACGTTCAATATTTTGCTGAGCCACCGTGGCGGTTTTGGGCAGATCAAGCACCACACCGGACAGCTGCGGGAAACGCTCAGCCAACGCCAGGGTGATCAGGCCTGGCCCGCCGCCCATGTCCAGCAGGCGCGCCGGACGCTGAAAATCAGCCAGCGTGCTGGCAATGGCGCAGGCGGTCGCGCCGCTCAGTGCCCGCTGCTCCTGGGCAATCTGGCTCATCGCTGCATCAGCCCAGGCAGTTTCAATCTCCAGCGGGTCCTGCCAGCCGGGGGTGCTGCGCTTCAGCAAGTCAGGCAGTTTGCGGGCAAACTGCTGCAACAGTTGCTGACGATAATGCCAGGCGTCACCGATATAACGTGTTCCGCTATGGCACAGATACGGTTGTGCTGTTTGCGGCGTGTGGTATTCCGCCCCACGGCGCTGCAACAATTCCCCGCTCCACAGCAGGCGCAGCCAGTGCTCCACCGGTTCGGGTTGCCAGCCAAAATGATTTGCCACCTGCGTGGCATCCGCCTGCCGGGTCAGGAAATCGAATAATCGCTGTTCAAACGCCAGCGCCACAGCGCCACTCAGGGCATGTTGTGCCAGCAGGTTATCGAGAAAAGGTAACGGGGATGTCATGGCTGTCTCCAGAGCGAAGGTGATAGCAACAGACTAGCGTTTCAGACAGCAGACATTTATGCTCGTTGGTCTGCAAAACGGTGATTTGACTCTGCGCGAGGGCGAAAGCATGCAAAACCAGCCAAACGGCGACGACACGCCCTGGGTTGAACATCAACCCGGTATTGGTATTTTTCGCTCGCGTCAGTTCACGCTGTCTGGTGGCATGCGGCTGGTGCAGTCCGACTATCAACCTCTCGCCGCGCTGGCCGAAGTTTCGCGCCCTGGAAGTTCGTTCCCCCAGTTGGTGCTGACCTTTGGCTTGTGTGGCAGTTCGCGGTTTCGTGCCGATAGCGGCTGTGAAGTGCTGTTTAACGCCGGGCATCTTACCGTCACCAGCTTTCAGCACAGCAGCGGCGAACGCCTTTATCGGGCCGGTGAGCGGGTACAGCAGCTCCGTCTGGTGCTCAACGCCGACAGCGCGCAACGTTATCTGGGAGCCGAGACGGCAGAAATGTTGCTGCACCAGCCGCAACTGAAACGTCATCTGTTCAGCCCTTTTGGTGGCGCCACTGCCGCCCAACTTAATAACGTGCCGACCGATCCACTGCTGCGTGAAATCCAGGCGTTAAATTTGCTGGCGCTGCATCGTCATCAGTTGCAACCGCAGGCTGTTCCGCAAAAAAAACGCCATCCCCAGGATCTTGAACGCGTTGAGCAGGCGCATAGCTGGATGCTAACCCATCTGGCGGAACCCTTTACCCTTGCAACGCTGGCGTTGGCTGTCGGACTCAGTGATTACCAGCTCAAGAAAGGCTTCCAGCAGCATTTCGGCTGTACCCCCGGAGAGAAATTACTGGCGTTACGCATGCAGAAGGCGCATCAGTTGCTGGAGGAAGGGTATCAGGTCGCCCAGGCGGCGTGGCAGGTGGGGTATCAGCATCCACGCAATTTCAGCGTGGCGTTTCAACGCTACTTTGGACGCCCGGCCAGTCAGGTTGCCGGGCGCGGCCAGTCAACGTGAACGACGTGCGGGCATCATACGCAGCAGGGTGTTGTCTTTGATCAGGTAATGATGCACCAGCGCGGCGGCAACGTGTAAGCCCACCAGCCAGTAACCGTAAGGGGCGAGGGTTTCATGCCAGCCACTGAGGGTATCCGAGAAATCAGGATCGGGATCGCTGCTGACGGGCATCGGGATGCCAAACAACCACCAGGTTCGGCCAAGATAGAAACGCGACACAATGCCGAGAATCGGCAGCACGATAAAAAACAGATACAGCGCCAGATGCATCAGATGCGCCAGCCCGGTTTGCCAGTGCGGCGGTTTGGGCACGATGGCTGGGCTGCGATGGCGAAAACGCAATAATACACGCGACAGCATCAGCACCAGCACGCAACTTCCCGCGCTGAAATGACCAATGATCATAGCAAACCCCTGCCAGGAACCTCGCGTCGCCAACCCGCGAAATTCCATGGTGCAATACGCGGTGACGACCAGCAGAAATGTCAGCCAATGGAGAAAAACCTGCGAGGGGGCGAATTTGTTCTGCATATCTATTCCGTTAAAAAGTCTGGCAAACAAATAAGATAACGGAAAAGTGTGTGCGTGAATTCATATTTTGACACAAGGTTTTACGTTTCCTGTTCACAGGCAGTGAGCAACTGACTCAGCAATGCCGAAAGCTGTTGCTGTTGTGCCGGTTGCAGCACGGCCAGTAACGCGCTTTGCGTTTGGGTATGCACCTGCAACGCCTGCTCAATTTTCTCCTGCCCGGCGGTAGTTAATGCCACCAGCGTGCTGCGTTTGTCTTGTGGATCGGCCACGCGGGTGATTAGCCCGACCTGTTCCAGCCGATTCAGTCGATGGGTCATCGCGCCCGAGGTGACCAGTAGCGACTTATACAGTTGGGTAGGCGATAAACAGAAGGGGCTTCCTGCACGGCGCAACGTCGCCAGCACATCAAACTCCCCCTCGTGAAAACCAAACGGGGCCAGCGCCTCGCCTCGCGTTTTCGCCAGATGTTTCATAATGCGCAGCATCCGGCCAAAAACGGCCATCGACGATGCATCCAGCTCCGGCATGGCGCTGGCCCATTGTTGTGTCACGAAATCGACATGATCCGCCACTTTTCCCCTCACTTGTTGTGGTTACCGTGTTGTTTTGTGCGCATGGTCTACTCCGTCATCGCGATTTATCTTAACGTTAAGATAAATCAGCAATGGAGAAGCACTGTGAAACGTACCTTACCTGCAATCGGCTTGTTTACCTTTATGGTTTTTATCGTCGGTCTTAATCTCAGGCCGGTGATGGCCGCAATCGGGCCACTTTTTACCCGGATACAGCAAGATATTCATCTCACGGCGACCCAGGTCAGCCTGCTCACCAGCTTACCGGTGATTATGATGGGCCTGGCGGCGTTGGCGGGACCCTTGCTGCTGCGGTGGCTGGGGGAGGTCAAAGGGATTGCCAGCGGATTAATCCTGCTGGTACTGGCCTGTCTGGCTCGCGGAGTCAGCCAGCAGGGGCTGATGTTAATCGCCAGTGCCTTGCTGGCCGGGATCGGTATTGGACTGATTCAGGCGCTGATGCCTGCACTGATTAAACGGCGTTTTACGCGCCATGCCGGGACGCTGATGGCGCTATTTACCACCGGGATTATGGCCGGTGCGGCGTTGGCGGCCGCCAGTGCCGCACCGCTGGCCGCACGCTCGGGCTTAGCGTTGACGCTGGCGTTGCCGGCAGTGCCAGCGTTACTGGCTTTGCTGCTCTGGCGTCAAATGCTGCGTTCTCACGCGCCCGTTGAAGTACAACCCCGCGTCCAGGCGATCAATCAGCGCCGTACCTGGCTGTTGCTGGTGTTCTTCGGTATCGGTACCGGTGCTTACACGCTGGTACTGGCATGGCTGCCCGCGTTTTATCAGCAACATGGCTGGAGCGCCCGACAAAGCGGTTTTCTGCTCGGCGCATTGACGCTGACGGAGGTGGTGGCTGGTTTTGTACTTTCCGCGCTGATCCATCGTTTTCCCGATCGTCGCCGTCCCCTGTTAATGGTGCTGCTGCTTATCCTCGCTGGCCTGATCAGCCTGATGATGTTGGGCGGCGAACAGGCCTGGCTGCCCACGTTACTGCTGGGGTTAGGTATTGGCGCGTTGTTTCCCCTGTCGCTGATCGTCACTCTCGATCATGCCCGGACAGCAGAGCAGGCGGGTGCGCTGCTGTCGATGGTGCAGGGCGGAGGTTATCTGCTGGCGGCATTGATGCCGTTGATCGCCGGCATGGTACGTGATCATGCTGCCTCCTTTGATAGCGCCTGGGCGTTGATGAGTGTCGGGATCGTGCTGTTGATGGGGATGGCACTGCGTCTGCGCCCTCAATTGATGACCTGATGAAACAATTGTATCGCTGTATATCATGATTTATAACGCATACCACTTGACCTACAACACAAGGAAAAATGCATGAACCTGTTTATGTTTTATGTTGGTGGTAATGCCGGGAAATCGAATATTGAAGTCCATGATATTCAATTTGTTGCGGCTGACCAGCCGCAGGATGCCTGGCCTGCGTTACGTGAAGCCTGGTTTGGTGACGCGGATAAAATTCATATCGATGGTTACGCACGTATTACCTGGGCGGATGGCTATCGCGTGTCGCTGTCGCCAGAACCGGCAACCGGTGGCGAGCACTTGTTCTTTGTGAATGCCGGTGCCTACCATCCTTCAACCCTGGCGGAACTGCATGCCTTTGACTTGTTTGTAGCGCAGGATGCCGCGCAAGCAAAAGCCAGCGCGCTGGAGCGGTTGCTGAAAGGGGCAGATCAGCAACACAAGGACAATCTGAAAGAGGTGGATGATTGCCTGCTGCTGGATAAGATAGGGAACTTATATGTGCACCTGACCCCGGATGCAAACGGCCAGCCGTTTCAGCCAGAGTGGCAGGGATATCAGCCGATAGGTGTTGAGTAATCGTTATTTGTCCGTTGCGGCGCGATAAAGCGCGCCGCAATGTATGAACATAAAGGTGATGTGTATGTCTCCCAAAATTGGTGTGGGTGTTCTGATTTTCCGTCACGGGAAACTGTTGCTGGGGCGGCGCAAAGGTAGCCACGGTGCGGGCGACTGGTCAGCGCCTGGCGGTCACCTGGAGTTTGGTGAAACGCCGGAGGCGTGCGCACGGCGGGAAACGCTGGAAGAAACCGGGTTACAGCTGCACAGCCTGCAAAATGGCGCTTTTGTCAGCGATGTGTTCCCGGAAGTCCAAAAGCATTACATCACGCTGTTTATGGTGGCGCTGCATGCGGAGGGGGAGCCACAGTGTCTCGAACCTGAGAAATGCGAAGGCTGGCAGTGGTTTGCGCCGGAAGCCTTGCCGGAACCGCTGTTCGCTCCGCTCCGCACGCTGATTGCGCGCGATGGGCTGGCGGCGTTACAGCCGGAGCATCATCACTGAAACCCGGTCACCATCCACCTCGCGCTGTTCCACGTCCTGCCAGCCGAAGCGCTGGTAAAGCGCCTGTTGGTCCGGGGTATACAGCCACAGCGCGGAGATATTCCGCGCGCGGGCTTCCGTAATCATCCGGCTGATCAGCGCGCTGCCGACCCCTTTGCCGCGATGTTCAGGGGCGGTAATCACCTCACCCAACCAGAACTCACGCTCGACAACATCGGTTAACTCATGCTGGATCAGGCTGGCGGATGCCATCAAAGCGCCATCGGCTGCGCTTGCCACCAGTGTCAGGGTCTTGACCGAGGGCAGATTGCGTGCCTGCAAACGCGCCTCGATCTGTCCCGGATTGTTCCAGTTGGGATAGGCCGCCCATTCGCGAAATAACAGTTGCGTGAGCGGCGTGATAAGGGCGGGCTGCTGTTGCAGCGAGCTGATTTGCATGGCGTTTCCTTAGATGTCTTCTCCCGGAGAGAGACAGTCTAACGATAAAGCTTCAGATTTCCCGTCAGCCGGGTAATTTTTTTCTTTGGTCCGATCAAGCCGATCGCCACCAGCTCGATATGATCGCTGTGCGCTGAAGCAATGCGTTCACCATATTCATCATAGGTTTTGCAGGACTGCGCCAGGGCGCTGAACGGCATGGTGAAAATCTCCGCATCATTGGCACAGTTTTGCTGCAATTCGCGCAAATAATTCCCCTGCGCCAGTAACACCGGCAAAGGCGCATATATCACCCCCGGATAGTACTCACCGTCCTGGCTGTGCATATCCGGCCCAACCAGATTATCAATCCATTTGCCAAAGCTGATGCCAATCACGCTGGCAGCATTCATCGCCAGCCCGGCGGGCAATTGCTGGTCAATCACCAGGGTACAACGGTGCACATTGGCGTCAAATTTCATACTTTTCTCCTGCGGTTGCTGTGGCAGATATTGTGCGCGACGCGCAGAGAAAAGTGCTTGCTGTTTAGCAGAAGATTTCCTTAAGTTAAGGCAGAATTAACCCTAATGCGATATTTAAAAGAAAGGATATTTCCAGAATGAGTTTGACCAGGACAGATATCAAAATTCTTACGCAGTTGCAGCAGGATGCACGCATCACCAATCAGAACCTCGCCGATGCGATTGGCCTGTCGCCTTCGCCTTGCTGGCGCAAAGTGCGCAAGCTGGAAGAAGATGACGTGATTCAGGGGTATCGCGCGGTGCTGAACCGCAAGAAGATCGGCCTCAATATGATGGTGTTTGTGCGCGTCACTATCGACAGCCATAGCGAGGCAGAAGCGCGGAAGTTTGAGGCGGAAGTGGCTGCGCTGGAGAACGTGGTTGCCTGCTATAGCATTGGCGGCGATGCCGATTTCTTGTTGCAGGTAGTGGCGGCAGATATGGACCGCTATGCCGATTTTGCGATGTCGGTAATTCGCCGATTGCCGGGCATTAAAGAGATGCAAAGCATGTTTGTGCTGAAAGAAATCAAAGCCCAATCCGTCTGGCCGATTCAGGCCACAGACCACAGTTAGCTTTTGTGTTACAACTTTTGCGCAAAGCACTCACAGAATGTCAAAGGTTGATGTATAGTCCGCTTCTTTTTTCGGAGGAACCATGCTGACCAACTCATCCACCCGCCTTAATAAATACATCAGCGAGAGCGGTATTTGCTCACGCCGTGATGCCGATCGTTATATCGAACAGGGCAATGTTTTTATCAACGGTAAACGCGCCAGCGTGGGTGCGCAGGTGTTTGCTGGTGATGAAGTTAAAGTGAATGGTCAGCTGATTGAACCGCGTGACGCAGAAGATTTGGTGCTGATTGCGTTGAACAAGCCGGTGGGCATCATTACCACGATGGAAGAGGGCGAGCGCGATAACATCAGCGACTTCGTCAACCATAGCAAACGCGTGTTTCCGATTGGCCGACTGGATAAAGACTCCCAGGGGCTGATTTTCCTGACGAATCATGGCGATCTGGTGAACAAAATCCTGCGTGCCGGGAATAATCACGAGAAAGAGTACGTCGTGACGGTGGATAAAGCGATCACCGATGAGTTTATTAGCGGCATGGGTGCCGGTGTCCCCATGCTCGGCACCGTGACCAAGAAATGTAAGGTGAAGAAAGAGTCGACCTTTGTGTTTCGTATCACGCTGGTCCAGGGGCTTAATCGGCAGATTCGCCGCATGACCAAACATTTTGGTTATGAAGTCACTAAGCTGGAACGTACCCGCATCATGAACGTCAATCTGAAGGGAATACCTTTGGGGGAATGGCGTGATTTAACGGACGATGAGTTAATTGAACTGTTTAAGTTGATCGAGGATTCCTCTTCGGAAGACAAATCGACGCAAAAAGCGCAGGCGAAAAAGAGCAGTGCGAAAAAACCGACTGCCAGCGGGCCAAAGAACGGTGAAAAACCGGGCAGCAATCCTGGTGCGCGCAAACGCTTTACCCAACCCGGTCGTAAAAAGAAAGGTCGTTAATTGGGCTGGAAATACCCGGCGACGGGTATTTCTAATTATTACTGGTACATCCAGCATTGAAATACATTGACACGATTTAATAATGTCAGTTTTTTAATGCTTCTTAAACGCCGCGCTATTACTAATCCTATTTTTCATCAAACAACTTTACTCGCGAAGAATTTATTTTATAACTGTCTTACTGACATTTTTAATTCCACCGAACTCGTTTCGTGTTTAGGAGGATTGATGAATATTGTAGTCAGTAGCGACGGCTACCCAGAGAAAAGGAACATAATGGTTGATCCTGAAAACAATTATGTAAACCTAAAGAAGAAAAACATCTATCTCTATATCAATACCCTGCGGCAGAAAGTTTTTAAAAAGAATAAGATATTCATCTTTCAGCCTTTCCCCGGCATGATTTCTGATAATGGGGATATTATTCATCTTTTTAATGAAGTGGCCCGTACATCCTCCCGATGGGTATCGACATTCGAGACTGAAATCCCGCGCGTATTACCGGTTGCAGGCGTCGCGAAAACCCAAAACCCGGAACTCCATGCCTTAATGCGTTTGGCTGCTCGCAAGGAATGTGTCCGTCTGATCGCCATTTCTGAAGCGACTCACCGTATTCAACTCAAGCTGTTGGATGCCTTCCCAACGCTGAAAGACAGTATCGCCGCCAAGCTGTGCGTTATGCATCCTCCACAGCCCCTGTTGACCGACAAAGTGCGCAAAGCCACAGATACGCTGATCACCTTTAGTTTTATTGGAAATGAGTTTTATCGCAAAGGTGGGGCGGAAGTGGTGATGGCATTTACTGAGTTAGCCAATGAGGGGTTGATTGATCCACAAAAAATAAAGGTGAATCTTATTGGTGATCTCGGGCGACGACATAATATTGCTCATCACCATTATCAGGATAATGATAGTTTCCATCATCAAATCGAGGCTCTGATCAATAAGTGGTCCTTTTTCCATCATGCTTCTTCTTTACCCAATACATCCGTAATTGAATTGCTCAAACAGACCGATGTCGGGCTGCTGCCTACCTGGCAGGATACCTATGGTTTTTCTGTACTGGAAATGCAGGCCTGTGGTTGTCCGGTCATCACCACCAATGTCAGGGCACTGCCGGAAATTAATCCTTCTTATGCCGGTTGGCTTATTGAGCACAAACTCAATGATATGTTTGAGTTTACGGTTGATTCTGACCAGACGAAGCAAAAAATCAGGAATACCATTATCAGCCAGCTGAAAGGGTATATTACCGATGTGGTGCATGATCCGGGCAGTATTAACCGCCGTTCCGCGCAGGCATTAACGAGGATCCGCCGGGAGCATGATCCTCGCTGTTTTCAGGAAAGGTTAAAGGATATCTATTTATCAGTGGGTTAGTCTGAGTTGTTACTTAATCCCTCCAGTCGCAAAACAATCTCTTTGGACAAGCTGAGCGCCGAACTGGCCAGATTTTGTTGCAGATGCGCAGGCGAAGAGGTGCCTGGAATCAACAAAATATTGGGTGAGCGTTGCAATAACCACGCCAGCGCAACTTGTAATGGTGTGGCATTCAGCTCATTTGCTACGGCGCTCAGCTGCTCCGACTGCAATGGGGAAAAACCGCCAAGCGGGAAGAAAGGAACATAGGGGATGCCCTGCTGAGCCAGTTGGTCAATCAGGGCATCGTCCTGTCGGTTAGCAAGATTGTAGAGATTCTGCACACAGGCGATAGGGGTGATGGCCTGGGCGTCTGCCACCTGTTTTGGTGTGACGTTGCTCAAACCGATGTGCCGGATCAGGCCGCGCTCTTTCAGTTTGACCAGCGTTGCCAATTGCGTCTCCAGTGAGCCTTCCGCCGGACCGTGGACATCAAACATGGCACGTAGATTCACCACGTCGATCACCTCAAGCCCCAGATTGCGCAGGTTATCTTCCACCGCCGTCGTTAGCTCAGCGGGGGAAAACGCGGGTAGCCAGCCCCCTTGCTGGTCACGGCGCGCGCCAACTTTGGTGACAATCACCAGATCCTCAGGGTACGGATGCAGCGCTTTTTTAATCAGCTGATTGGTCACATGGGGGCCATAGAAATCACTGGTATCGATATGATTGACGCCAGCGTCGATAGCATCGCGCAGCACCTGTACGGCGCGTGCTTCATCTTTTGGCGGGCCAAATACTCCTGGCCCGGCAAGCTGCATGGCACCATAACCCAGACGGTTAACGCGACGATGGCCGAGGGAATACGTCATTTCAGGATGAGACATGGGAACCTCCTTCTTAGGCTGTCAGATGATTGTAATGGCGTATTGGCTGTGCAACTATCCGGTTAAATCAGAACACAGTGTACGGAGTGACGCAGAATGTCGTTAGATATTGCTTTGTTGCATGCCGTGGTGGCGGTGGCAAAAGCAGGCGGTTTTCGTGAAGCGGCGCGCATGACGGGCAGCAATCCTTCGCGCCTTAGTGATGCCGTACGCCGCGCTGAACAACAACTGGGGGTGCGGCTGTTCAACCGCACCACGCGCACCGTGGCGCTGACCGAAGCGGGCAGGGTATTGATGATGCGCCTGCTGCCAGCAATGAATGAAGTGGATGCTGCGCTTGATGCGCTTAATCGTTTTCGCGATACACCGGGTGGCACCTTGCGCCTGAACGTCCCCGTCAGTGCTGCGCGTCTGGTGCTGCCTGCGATCATCCCTGGCTTCCTGGCGCGCTATCCCGATATTCAGTTGGAGGTGGTGGCCGAAAGCAATGTTCAGGACATCTTTCGCGACGGTTGCGATGCGGGCATCCGCTATGACGATCATCTCGAGCAGGACATGGTAGCGCTCCCGATTGGCCCACGTATCCAGCGTTTTGCGGCAGCGGCGGCACCGGGATATCTGGCGCAATATGGCATACCGCAACATCCACGCGAGCTGATGCAGCATCGTTGCCTGCTAGGGCGCTATGCCACCGGAGTGATGGCCGAATGGGAATTTGCCCGTGCGGATGAAACCGTGCGGCTTCAGCCGAAAGGGCCGTTAACCTGTAGCATCGGGGCGGCGATGGATTTAACGGTGGAAGCGGCGATTGCCGGTACCGGAATTGTTTATCTGTTTGAAGATTGGCTGCGACCGGCTCTGGTGAACGGGCAGCTCCAGGCGATACTCACCGAGTGGTGGCTGAGTTTTTCCGGCTTGTGGCTCTACTACAACGACCGTCGTTTAATTCCGGCACCGCTCCAGGCCTTTATCGATTATGTCCGTGAGTTGAACACAGCCAGATGAAATTGCTATTCCTGAACTTTTCCCCGGCGTGATATACCAGGCAGGTGCTATGTATTGAAATAACAGTTAAACAGGGATCATCGTTGGAGGTTTTTTCATGCAGTCTTCTTTTCCCCTCGTTTCGCGCGCCACTATCAGCCAGATTTCGCCCTCGCTTATCCGCGAAATTGCCAATGAAGGGATGGATCGTCCCGATATGCTCGCCTTCTGGTTTGGCGAGTCGGACAAACCGACACCGCAATATATCACCGACGCCGCAATCACCTCGCTGCAACAGGGGGAAACACGGTATATCCAGAATCTTGGGCGGCCTTATTTGCGCCAGGCGTTGTCAGATTATCTTAGCCAGTTACATGGTTGCCCCATCGACAGCGAACAACTGGCGATCACCAGTGCGGGTATCAACGGGCTGATGCTGGTGGCGCAAACGGTGCTGTCACCGGGAGATAAAGTGGTGGCGATCACCCCGGTGTGGCCGAATGTGGTGGAGATCCCGCAGATCCTCGGCGCAAGCGTGGATCGTGTCGCGCTGACGGTGAAGGAGGGGGCCTGGGCGCTGGATATGGATCAATTGCTGAGTGCGTTGCATCCTGATGTACGGATGCTGATCATCAACTCGCCGGGTAATCCGACGGGTTGGACGATCACCGACGAAGAAGTACAAACCATTCTCGCGCACTGCCGCAAACACGGCATCTGGATCCTCAGTGATGATGCTTATCAACGGCTGATCTACGCCAGCGATCGTCACTATGCACCGTCGTTCCTTGATTACGCCACACCGGACGATCGCCTGATTTCGGTGAATACCTTCTCCAAAGCCTGGCTGATGACCGGATTTCGTGTGGGCTGGGTGGTCGCGCCACCATTGATTATCGAAGCGTTGGGCAAGTTGATTGAGTTCAACACCAGTTGCCTGTTTGAACCCTGCCAGCGCGCGGCGCAAGCGGCGTTGTTGAGCGGTGAAAGCGGCATTATCAGTTTGCGTGCCGAGCTGGCGCACAGCTATCAATTTTTGGTCAATGGACTGCGAGAATTGCCGGGTGTGACGGTGCCAGAAAGCGGCGGGGGGATGTATGCGTTCTTCCGAATTGAGGGCTTCGCGGATACCACCCTGCTGACCAAACGACTGGTACGGGAAAGCTCACTCGGCCTGGCACCCGGTGCGGCATTTGGTCCGGAAGGCAATGGTTGGGTTCGCTGGTGCCATGCGGTGTCCTCCACCGATAAGTTGCAGCAGGGCCTGGCGCGTCTGGGTGAGTTTTTAGCGCGGAATCGTTAATGGCTTCCATTCGTAGCGGCGCGATAAATCGCGCAGTTTTTGGCTAGGGCGGTACAAAGGCGCGATAAATCGTATAGATAAAAAAAGCCGATAACCGTTGCCAGTTATCGGCTTTTTCGCTTTACGCAAACATTATGCGCTCAGCAATTGATCCGCGGTCTTTTCCACCAGCGCCAGCAGGATTTTAACATCCTCCAGCGTCACCGTTGGGTTCAGCAACGTCAGCTTCAGGCAGGTGATGCCATCAGCCTCAGTCACACCCACGTTAGCGCGACCTGACTCCAGCAGTGCATCACCGATGCGCTGGTTAAACAACGCTACGGCCTCATCGCCGCTGGATGCCAGCTGCTCAGGGCGGAAACGGAACAGAACGCTTGCCAGCTGCGGCTGCATGACCAGCTCAAAACGCGGCAGGTCGCTTACGTATTGCGCAACTTCCTGCGCCAGGGTCACACCGTGATCGATAATCGCGGCATATTGTTTCTGACCCAGGGCTTCCAGACCCATCCACAGCTTCAGCGCATCGAAACGACGGGTGGTTTGCAGTGATTTGGAAACCAGGTTTGGCACGCCCTGTTCTTCATCGAACTCAGAGTTCAGGTAGGCCGCCTGATAACGCATCAATTCATAATGACGCTCATCTTTCAGCAGGAACGCGCCACAACTGATGGTCTGGAAGAACTGCTTGTGGAAGTCCAGGGTGACAGAATCCACCAGCTCAAGGCCATCCAGGTAATCGCGATACTTCTCAGACAGCAGCAGTGCGCCGCCCCATGCCGCATCGACGTGAACCCAAATGTTGTGCTCAGCAGCAATGCCGGCGATTTCACGCAGCGGGTCAATGGCACCCGCATCGGTGGTGCCAGCAGTGGCAACAATCGCCAGAATCTGCTCGCCGTTAGCTTCGGCCTGTGCCAGTTTGGCTTTCAGGTCGTTAACATCCATACGGGCGAAACGGTCTGACTTCACCTGCACCACAGATTGATAACCGTGGCCCAGCAGCGCCATGTTCTTCTGTACTGAGAAGTGGGCGTTTTCCGAGCACAGCACTTTAATCTTACGCAGATCGCCAGTGATGCCATCCTGTTGAACGGAATGACCCTGACGCGCATAGAATGCATCACGCGCCAGCATCAGGCCCATCAGGTTGCTTTGGGTACCGCCACTGGTGAACACGCCAGCGTCACCGGCCGGATAACCCACCTGCGCACGTAACCATTCAATCAGTTTGATCTCAATGATGGTGGCAGACGGACTTTGGTCCCAGGAGTCCATGCTCTGGTTAGTGGCGTTGATCAGCACTTCCGCCGCCTGGCTTACCACCAGGCTCGGACAATGCAGATGCGCCACGCACTGCGGATGATGCACCGACAGGCTGTCTTTCAGAAAGTATTCAATCGCGCGCTCAATCGCGGCCTGGTTACCCAGGCCATTCGGATTGAAGTCGAGCGTAATACGCTCACGCAGTTCAGCAACGGTTTTGCCCTGGTACATTTCAGGCTGCTTGAGCCACTGCACCACGGCGGCGCTGCTCTGCGCAATCGCCTGCTGGTACGCTTCAATGCTTTGTGCAGAAGCGGCCAGAATCGGGTTTACTTCAGTCATCTAACTCTTCCGAATCAAACTGGTTTGATGCCAGCGCCAAGCAGCGCCTGCTCAAATTTATCAAGGAAAATCTTCAGTTCATCGTTGCTGATCAGCAGCGACGGCAGCAGACGCAGTACCGCGCCATGACGGCCGCCGCGCTCCAGGATCAGGCCCGCTTCGAAGCATTTCTTCTGCAACAGGGCAGAGAGCTCGCCATCAGCCGGGTAAGCACCCATATGATCAGCCGCTTCGTGCGGTTTCACGATCTCGATACCGATCATCATGCCCAGACCACGAATGTGACCGATTACCGGGTAGCGCTTCTGCATTTCTGCCAGCTGCGCTTTCAGCCATTCGCCCTGTTCGGCAACTTTGCCCGCGATATCCTGTTCTTTCAGGATTTTCAGCGTAGTCAGGCCGGTAGCCATTGCCAGCTGGTTGCCACGGAAGGTGCCGGTGTGATGGCCCGGTGACCAGGCATCGAACTGCTTTTTGATCCCCAGAACCGCCAGTGGCAGACCGCCGCCTACGGCTTTTGACATCACGATGATGTCTGGCTCAATGCCTGCGTGTTCGAAGGCGAAGAATTTGCCGGTACGGGCAAAGCCAGCCTGCACTTCGTCGAGGATCAGCAGAATGCCGTGTTCCTGGGTCACTTTACGGATGCGCTGCAACCACTCGATCGGAGCCGGGTTCACGCCGCCTTCACCCTGAACGGCTTCGAGGATCACCGCAGCCGGTTTACGCACGCCACTTTCAACGTCGTTGATCAGGTTTTCGAAGTAGTAGGTCAGAGCTTTCACGCCCGCTTCACCACCGAGGCCCAGCGGGCAGCGGTACAGGTGCGGGTAAGGCATGAACTGAACTTCTGGCATCATACCGTCAACCGCTTCTTTCGGTGACAGGTTGCCGGTGACTGACAGTGCACCGTGGGTCATACCGTGATAACCGCCAGAGAAGCTGATAACGCCGCTACGGCCAGTGACTTTTTTCGCCAACTTAAGGGCGGCTTCAACTGCATCGGCACCGGAAGGGCCGGTGAATTGCAGGCAATACTCTTTACCCTGACCCGGCAGCAGAGACAGCAGGGCTTCAGAGAACTGATCTTTTAACGGAGTCGTCAGATCAAGGGTATGTAACGGCAAGCCGCTGGTAATGACATTTTGGATGCTTTGCAGAACTTCCGGGTGGTTATGACCCAGTGCTAAAGTTCCTGCGCCAGCCAGGCAGTCAAGATATTGTTTATTCTCAACATCGGTAATCCACACGCCATGTGCTTTCGCAATTGCTAAAGGCAATTTACGTGGATAACTCCTGACATTCGATTCGAACTCAGCCTGACGGGCTAAGAACGCGTCGTTGTTTCCGTGGAATGAGTTGGCACCAAAATTATCAATACGGACTTTATCCGTCATCATATCTCTCCTCAACCGGGGGCAGGAAATGCGCGCCGATTGGTTAATTGAACAAAAAACTACCACCTGTGAAAAAAGCGCCGCCAATATAGAGCCTTTTACCCTGGGGGGCAATGATTAATTTTGTTTAGAATTGTTTATTACTTCTATATACGAATCAGGGCTTTGCTGAAGAATTGTCCGATTATTTTAATGTGGTTGTATGACGTGCGTATTAAATAATCGAGTGAATAAAAAGACTTATGCCTGCGAGCGATAACCACGGGCCAAAAGCGATGGCCTGATTCAGGCGTTGCTGCCACAAAATTCTGGAAATTAAGGCAAATAAAATGCCGCTACTACAGGCAATAATGAGCACAATCGGTAAAGCCTCCCAGCCTGTCCAGGCCGCGATCGCCGCCAGCAATTTCGCATCTCCCATTCCCAGTACGTGCTGGTGGCGCAGCCAGTGATAGCCATGTGCAAGCCCCGCCAGTGAGATATACCCAATCACCACGCCCAGCACCGCATCCGTCAGCGAACCGGGCATAAGCGCCAGACAGTGTAATAATAAGCCGACCCACAATAACGGCAGCGTGACGGCATCAGGTAATAAATAGTACCGGATATCGATGAGCGACAATGCCAACAAGGAGCCACAGAAAAATAATGTCGCCAACAACAAAGGGATATCCGGTAAAAATTTGCTCAGAACCAGACTGATGACAGCCATAAGCAATTCAATCAATGGGTAAATTATGCTTATCGGTTGGTGGCAATTGCGGCATTTACCCCGTAGCAACATCCAGCTTAAGAGAGGAATATTGTCGCGCCAGCGGAGCGAATTAAGGCAATTCGGGCAGTGTGATGGGGGAAACAACAAGCTCAGTTGTTGATCCGGTTGCATTAATCGTAGCGGCAAACGATAGACCACGACATTAATAAAGCTGCCGATGCTCAGGCCCAGCATCAACCAATAACACCATTCCATGTGTATATCCTCGCAGTATTCTCCGGATACTTTATGCCGGCAGAGATAAACAAGGCGAGGGTAAATGAGCCATTACAACAAGTTGCACAAAGTTTTCAGTGCTGCATTCATAAATTTGCGGGTGTAGGGCAGTTGTCTGATTTTATTGCGATTAGTCGCGCGCTATTTAATTACTGCTGACGCTTAAACATCTGGATCGCTTCCTGCACGTTGCTGGTTTCAAGCTGCATCACGTACGCGTTATTCAGGAAAACATCATAATGCCCGGCGTTATAGCGGAAGACATAGAGCGCCCCACGAAAGCGTAACCCTTTGGTTTTAATGCCAATATGATGACGGCGCAGTGCGGCCTGCGAGAGACGGTCATTTTCAGTTTTCACAGTTCACCTCCATGCCTGAAATTAAGTAAAAAACTAAGTAAATCAGCATAATGCCATTACCTTAGTTTTCCCTTAAGAAGAGTATAGTTAATCCTTTAATTTCAGGATTTGCAGGGAATTAAAGATTGTGAATCCCGCATCAAAGAGGCATATCCCCGTCAACCAGAATATCTGCCGTGATGTTCTACCAATCCTCAACACCAGACAGAAACAGTCTCACTTCTTCGTGTCATTTAATGTTCCGTTAAGTTTTCCGCCGTATTTTGTTTTTTAGCGAAACAACCCAATGTGTCTAATGCTTTCAAAATGTGAGAAAAATTTGATTAGTTCATCATGCTGTACTAAGTGTTTATGCAGATAATAATGAGATTGATTGCCCGTGAAAAACGTTGTTTACACTAGATAATTCTGGCAGCTAACCAGCCAATTTTAAGCAAAAGGCCTTAAACATTAAGGAATCTAATTTATGTCCTTTCTTCCGTTCTCGCGCCCGTCACTGGGCGAAGACGAGTTAGCAGCAGTCAAAGCGGTTTTTGAATCTGGCTGGATCACCACCGGGCCACAAAACGCCGCACTGGAACAAGCCTTTTGCCAGTTAACCGGCAATCAGCACGCGGTTGCCGTCTGTTCTGCCACCGCCGGAATGCATGTGACGCTGATGGCGCTGGGAATTAAGCCGGGCGATGAGGTGATTACGCCGTCGCAGACCTGGGTTTCCACCCTCAACATCATCACCTTGATGGGCGCAACGCCGGTGATGATTGATATCGACCGCGATACCTTGATGGTGACGCCGGAGCAGGTGGAAGCCGCGATTACGCCGCGCACCCGTGCCATTATTCCGGTGCATTATGCGGGTGCACCCGCCGATATTGATGCGATTCGTGCCGTGGGGGAAAAGCATGGTATCGCGATCATTGATGATGCGGCCCACGCGCTGGGTACACACTACAAAGGTCATCAGGTCGGGCAACGCGGCACGGCGATCTTTTCCCTGCACGCCATTAAAAATATCACCTGTGCTGAGGGTGGCGTGGTGGTGACTGATGATGCCGCGCTTGCCGATCGCATTCGCAGCTTCAAGTTTCATGGCTTAGGTGTGGATGCTTACGATCGCCACACCCACGGTCGCCGCCCGCAGGCCGAGGTCATTACCCCGGGGTTCAAATACAACCTGCCGGATATCAGTGCCGCGATTGCGCTGGTGCAATTGCAAAAACTGGATGCCATCAACGCACGCCGCCGTGCGATTGCTCAGCGTTACCTGACCGAACTGGCCGATACACCTTTCCTGCCATTGTCGCTGCCCAGCTGGGCGCACCAGCATGCCTGGCATTTGTTCATCATTCGTGTGGATGAAGCCCGATGCGGCATCAGCCGTGATGGATTGATGGAAGCGTTAAAAGCACAAGACATCGGTACTGGCCTGCATTTCCGCGCGGCGCATACCCACAAATATTATCGCGAGCAATACCCGCAACTTTCTTTACCTCATACCGAATGGAACAGCGACCGTATCTGCTCCATTCCGCTGTTCCCTGATATGACCGATGACGACGTTACCCGTGTCGTCAAAGCGCTGCACGCGCTGGCCGGAGGCTGAAATGCTGGAAGAAAAACCGATTCGTAAAGTGTCCGTGGTGATCCCGGTCTACAACGAAGAAGAGAGTCTGCCTGAGCTGGTACGTCGTACCCATGCCGCTTGCGACTTGTTCAAACTGGATTATGAAATTTTGCTGGTAGATGACGGCAGCAGTGACCGTTCCGGCGAGATGATTGCTGATGCCGCCGATATGCCCGACAGTCATGTGGTGGGGGTGTTGCTGAATCGCAATTACGGCCAACACTCGGCAATTATGGCGGGCTTCAGCCATGTCACCGGTGACCTCATCATTACGCTGGATGCTGATTTACAAAATCCGCCGGAAGAGATCCCTAATCTGGTGGCGGCAGCGCAGCAGGGCTATGACGTGGTCGGTACGGTACGCCAGAATCGCCAGGACAGTTGGTTTCGTCGTCGCGCCTCGCGCCTGATTAATAAACTTATTCAACGCGTTACCGGCAAAGCTATGGGTGATTACGGTTGCATGCTGCGTGCGTACCGTCGCCACATTGTTGATGCCATGCTGAATTGCCATGAGCGCAGCACCTTTATCCCGATCCTCGCAAATACGTTTGCCCGACGCACCATCGAGCTACCGGTGAAACACGCGGAGCGCGAATTTGGTGATTCGAAATATAGCTTTATGCGCCTGATCAACCTGATGTTCGACCTGGTGACCTGCCTGACCACCACGCCGCTGCGTTTGTTAAGCGTGGTGGGAAGTGTGATTGCGCTGGCTGGTTTTGCCTTCTCACTGATTTTGGTGGTGCTGCGCTTATTCCTCGGTGCAGCCTGGGCCGGTGATGGTGTGTTTATGCTGTTCGCCGTGCTGTTTATGTTTATCGGCGCACAGTTCGTCGGTATGGGTCTGCTGGGTGAATATATCGGCCGTATTTACAACGATGTCCGTGCCCGCCCTCGCTACTTTATTCAACGTGTTATCCCTTCGCATAAAAATGCATCTGTACAGGAAATTGAACAATGAAAACCATCGTCTTCGCCTACCATGACATGGGCTGTGCCGGCATTAATGCGCTGCTACAGGCTGGCTTCGAGATCAGTGCCATCTTCACGCACCCCGATACCGCCGGTGAAAATCACTTTTTTGGCTCAGTGGCGCGCATTGCCGCAGAGCAGGGCATCCCGGTGTATGCCCCGGATGATGTGAATCATCCGTTGTGGATCGATCGTATCAAAGCGATGTCACCGGAGATTATTTTTTCCTTCTATTATCGCAACCTGCTGAGTGACGCCATCCTCAATTGCGCCCGTCTTGGTGCTTACAACCTGCATGGTTCGCTGCTGCCGAAATACCGTGGCCGCGCGCCGCTGAATTGGGTGCTGGTCAACGGCGAAACCGAAACCGGTGTGACGCTGCATCGTATGGTGAAGCGTGCGGATGCGGGCGATATCGTGGCACAAACCCCTGTAGCGATTGACCCGCAGGACAACGTGCTGACGCTGCATCGCAAACTGGTACAGAGCGCGGCACAATTGTTGGAAGACGTCTTGCCTGCCATGAAGCGCGGTGAAATTCGGGCTGTCCCGCAGAATGATAACGATGCCACGGTGGTAGGGCGTCGCACGCCGGAAGATGGCCGTATTGACTGGTCGCGTCCGGCGACCGAGATCAATAACCTGGTACGTGCAGTGACCGATCCCTGGCCGGGGGCGTTTGCCTATGCCGGAACGGTGAAATTTATCGTCTGGAAAGGGCGTGTGCACCCAACCGCTCATGGTTCAAAACCGGGTACGGTGTTATCCGTCGATCCGTTCCTGATAGCCTGCGGAGATGGCGCGCTGGAAGTGGTCACTGGCCAGAGCGATAACGGCGTCTATATGAATGGCAGCCAGTTGGCTCTCAGCCTCGGTATGGTGCCCAGCGCGCTGTTGTATTCACAACCGGTCGCCGCCGTAAAACGTCGTACGCGCGTGCTGATCCTCGGCGTGAATGGTTTTATCGGTAACCACCTGACCGAACGTCTGTTGCAGGATGATAATTTTGAAGTTTACGGCCTGGACATCAGTTCCGATGCCATCAGCCGTTTCCTCGGCCATCCGGGTTTTCATTTTGTTGAAGGTGACATCAGCATTCACTCGGAATGGATTGAATATCACATCAAGAAATGCGACGTGGTGTTGCCGCTGGTGGCCATCGCCACGCCGATTGAGTACACCCGCAATCCGCTGCGCGTGTTCGAACTGGATTTCGAAGAGAACCTTAAAATCATCCGTGACTGCGTGAAGTACAAAAAACGCATCATTTTCCCATCGACATCAGAAGTTTATGGCATGTGTACCGACCGCCATTTCGATGAAGATAACTCGAACCTGGTGGTGGGGCCAATTAACAAACAGCGTTGGATCTATTCCGTTTCCAAACAACTGCTGGATCGGGTGATTTGGGCTTACGGTGAAAAAGAAGGTCTGCGCTTTACGCTGTTCCGTCCGTTTAACTGGATGGGACCGCGTCTGGATAACCTCAACGCCGCGCGTATCGGTAGCTCACGCGCCATCACCCAGTTGATTCTTAACCTGGTTGAAGGCTCGCCGATCAAACTGATTGACGGCGGGGCGCAGAAACGTTGCTTTACCGATATCCGTGATGGCGTTGAAGCCTTGTTCCGCATTATCGAGAACAAGCAGAACAACTGCGACGGCCAGATCATCAATATCGGTAACCCGGAAAACGAAGCCAGCATTAAGGAATTGGCTGAGAAGTTGCTGGCAAGTTTCGAGCGCCACCCGTTGCGTGATCAGTTCCCGCCGTTTGCCGGTTTCCGCGAAGTGGAGAGCAGCAGCTATTACGGCAAAGGCTACCAGGATGTTGAGCACCGTAAACCGTCAATCAAAAACGCCCGTCGCTTGTTGGGCTGGACACCGGAAGTGCAGATGGATACCACCATCGACAACACGCTGGATTTCTTCCTGCGCACCGTCGAGTTACAGGTTGAGCAATGATGAAAAAAGTCGGCTTGCGCGTTGATGTCGACACCTGGCGCGGTACGCAACAAGGCGTACCCGCGCTGCTGGAGCTGTTCAGCCTGCATCAGGTGCAGGCCAGCTTCTTTTTCAGCGTCGGGCCGGACAACATGGGGCGTCACTTGTGGCGCCTGCTAAAGCCGCGCTTTCTCTGGAAGATGCTGCGCTCGCGCGCTGCCTCCTTATATGGCTGGGATATCCTGCTGGCCGGTACGGCCTGGCCGGGTAAGGAGATCGGTCGTGGACTGGAGGAGATTATCAGCGCCACTGCCGATCACCACGAAGTGGGTCTGCACGCCTGGGACCACTTTGCCTGGCAGACCTGGGCGGGGGTTTGGCCGGAGCAGCGGTTGATAGAGGAAATTGCCCGGGGTAAGCAGGCGCTGGAGGTAATCATAGGTGACACTGTCACCTGTTCGGCTGTGGCCGGATGGCGTGCTGATGGCCGGGTTGTTGAGGCTAAACAACGCTTCGGTTTCCGCTATAACAGCGACTGCCGGGGTACCGGCCCCTTTCTGCCGCGCCTGAGTGACGGCAGCCTGGGAACGGTGCAGATTCCGGTCACGTTACCCACCTGGGACGAGGTGGTTGGTCCCAGGGTGAGTGTCCACGAGTTCAACGACTTTTTGCTTAATCAGCTGAGTCAGGCCGACGAAATGGCGGTTTATACCATTCATGCCGAGGTGGAAGGGATTGTCGGACATCAGGCGTTTAGCCAATTGCTTAGCCGGGCGGAAAAACAGGGCATTCAATTTTGCCCGCTGAGTGAGTTATTGCCTGAAGATCTCAATACACTGCCCATCGGCAACGTCGTACGCGGACAGATCCCCGGACGTGAAGGCTGGCTCGGCTGCCAGCAACAACAATACAGGTAACCACGGATGCGAACTGGTACTAAAACAGCGCTGCTGCTGTTTGTATTTGCGCTTTACTACCTTATCCCTATTGAATTCCGCGCCTTATGGCAACCTGATGAAACCCGCTATGCGGAGATCAGCCGTGAAATGCTCGCCAACGGTAACTGGGTGACGCCGCATTTTTTCGGTCTGCGTTATTTTGAAAAACCGATTGCCGGTTACTGGATCAATGACTTCGGACAGTTGTTGTTTGGTCACACTAATTTTGCCGTGCGCGTGGGGTCTATTTTCAGCACCACCCTTACCGCGCTGCTGGTGTTCTGGATGGGTACCCGCCTGTTTGCCAGCCGTACGGTGGCGTTAAGCGCCAGTATTATCTTTCTGACCTCGCTGCTGGTCTACGGCGTAGGCACCTATGCGGTACTCGATCCGATGCTGACGCTATGGATGGTGGCCGCGATGGCGAGCTATTACCTGGCTGTGCAGGCCAGCACGTCACGTCAGCGTTTGCTGGGCTATGTCTTGCTCGGTATCGCCTGCGCTATGGGCTTTATGACCAAAGGCTTTCTGGCGTTGGCCGTTCCGGTTCTGGCGATTGTGCCGTGGGCGGTAGCGCAACGCCGCTTTGGTGAGCTGTTACGTTTTGGCCCGTTGACGGTGCTGGTGGCGGTGCTGGCGAGTGCCCCGTGGTCGCTGGCGATTTATCATCAGCAGGGGGATTTCTGGCACTATTTCTTCTGGGTTGAGCATATTCAACGTTTTGCCGAGTCGGATGCTCAGCACAAAGCTCCTTTCTGGTATTACCTGCCGATTTTGTTGGCGGGATCGTTGCCGTGGTTGGGATTGTTACCAGGATCGTTGATTCAGGGCTGGCGTCAGCGTGGACAGCAGCCTGGTTTGAGCTACTTACTCAGCTGGACGTTGCTGCCGCTGCTGTTTTTCAGCATTGCGAAAGGTAAATTGCCGACCTATATCCTGCCGTGCTTTGCCCCGCTGGCGCTGCTGATGGCGCACTATGCTCACAGCATGACGCCGCAGGTGATCAAAGCCATGAAGGCCAACGCGTGGATCAATATGTTTTTTGGTGGCGTTGCCGCCGTGGCGCTAGCGGTGGTGCTGGCTCCCTGGGGGCTGGCGCATCGTCCGCCATTTGGCGTCACTGAACATTACAAACTGATGCTTGGGATCCTGGCGTTTGGCGGCTGGACATTGTTTGGTGCTCTGAGTCAGAAAAACTGGCAACTGGCTGCCTTATGCCCGTTGGTACTGGCGTTGGTGATTGGTTTTGCTATCCCGGATCGGGTCCGTGACAGCAAACAACCACAAAACTTCGTGGCGGCGGTATCCGGGCAGTTGGCTGACAGTCGCTATATCCTGGCGAATGATCCCGGCATTGCGTCTGCGGTGGCCTGGGAGATGAAGCGCGCTGATATTCTGTTCTATGAACGCAAGGGTGAAGTGGGATATGGTCTGAGCTATCCCGATGCCGCGCATCGCTATGTCTCTGCGGATGCCTTTGCCGACTGGCTGGCACAGCATCGCAAACAGGGCAAGGTGTCACTGACCATGATCATGTCTTCGACCGGTACAAACCCGGATGCACGCCTGCCGAAACCTGATTTTGTTTATCGTCAGGGACGGCTGTTGTATTACGGCTACGATCAGCAGCCATGAATCTTCTCCTGATCCTGCTGGTAAGCCTGCTGAGTTGTGCCGCGCAGTTGTGTCAGAAGCAGGCGGCCTGGATCGGCAGGCGCGAAGGTAAAGCGCGCCTGTTGATGTGGATCGCGCTGAGTATATTGCTGCTTGGTCTCGCGATGCTGCTGTGGCTGGTGGTGTTGCGTCTGGTGCCCGTTAGCGTCGCTTATCCGATGCTCAGTCTCAATTTCGTGTTGGTGGCGCTGGCTGCCCGGCTGATTTGGCGCGAGAGTTTTAGCCTGCGGCAGATAATCGGCACGCTGTTGATTGTTGCAGGCGTTGCCCTGATGGGAAGCCACTTATGAAAGGGTATGGACTGGCGTTATGCAGCGTGATGTTGGTGTCGCTGGCGCAACTCCTGTTGCGCGCCGGGATGCTGCATTTTCCCGGGTGGCAGGCCATCTTTGACGGTGAACTTTGGCAGCAACCGTTGCCGTTGATCTTGCTGTTTATCGGTTTAAGTGCCTACGCATTGTCGATGCTGTGCTGGATGCTGGCATTGCGTCACCTGGCGCTGAGCCGACTCTATCCCTTACTCAGCATCAGTTATGTGCTGGTCTGGCTTGCCGCGATTTCGTTGCCGATGTTTGACGAGCCATTCCGTTGGAGCAGCCTCGCCGGAGTGGGGTTGATTGCTGCCGGATTACTGTGTGTATCGCTACCCGGCAGAAAATAGTCGTTATTCTTTGGCGTAGAGATACACCGAAGCACGCGAAACGCCCAGTTGCTGTGCAATCACCTCCATTGATCGCTTTACCTCAAGTAAACCGCTGGTGCGCAGTTCCTGCATCAGCGTCTTACGATCGGCCGCTTTTAACGCGCGCGGCGTGGTCGCCAGACGCGCGGCGAACTGTTCGATCCGCTGCCGTAAAGCTTCTGTGCCTGCCGGTTCCAACTGCTCTGTAATATCGCGGGTGGCAATCTGGGTGAACTGTGCCAGTGCGCTTTGCATACCACGAAACAGCGTCATATCAACATTCAGACACAGCGCCGCCACATAGTTCCCTTCGGCATCTTTCAGACCAATCGAGGTGCTCTTTACCGGACGTCCGTCAGCCAGTTGATTCGCATAGTTTGTCAGAAGCGAAGGAAATTCCGGCGAGGCAATACGCGCCAGACCCAGTTCGGTAGTCGGTTCACCGACTTCCCGTCCGGAAAGATTGTTATAAATGGCCAGAATGGAGTGTTCTGGATTTTGTAAATCGTGCACCACCACCTCGCAAAACGGGGCAAAAGTGGCGCTCAGTCCTTCGGCGATGGTGGTCAGCTGCGCCAGCAGCAAGGCATTTTGCTGATCGGGCATCGTGGCTCTCCAAAATGGCTAGATTAATTGTCTAATTTTATATATTTTGTCATTTCAATGCAAAGTCCTTCACCTAAAAGGTTAACCGCATGACTGAGTTTACTTTGCCGACTTATGATGACGTCGCAGCCGCCACACAGCGTATCCAGCCTTATATCAACCCGACGCCGGTCATGACCTCGCGCAGTCTGAACGAGGCGTTAGAGGCCGAAGTTTTCTTCCAGTGTGAAAACTTTCAGCGCATGGGAGCGTTTAAATTTCGCGGTGCCCTCAACGCGTTATTACAGTTCACCCCCGAGCAGCGTAAAGCCGGGGTGGTGGCGTTCTCCTCCGGCAACCATGCGCAGGGTGTCGCGCTGGCGGCAAAATTACTCAGCATTCCAGCCACCATCGTGATGCCGTTGGATGCCCCGGCGGCCAAACTGGCCGCGACCAGAGGCTATGGCGCTCAGGTGGTGACGTATGATCGCTACAGCGAAGACCGGGAACAGATTGGTCGCGATCTGGCGGAAAAACACGGCCTGACGCTGATCCCTCCTTATGATCACCCACATGTGATCGCCGGACAGGGTACCGCCACTCAGGCATTGCTGGCGCAGACCGGCCCGTTGGATGTGCTGTTAACACCACTCGGCGGCGGCGGATTACTGGCAGGCAGCGCGTTGGCAGCACGTCATCTCAGTCCGGGTATCACTATTTATGGTGTGGAACCCGCAGCCGGAAATGACGGACAGCAGTCGTTACGCGCCGGAAAAATCATCCGCATCGAGACGCCCAAGACCATCGCCGATGGCGCACAGACCCAATATCTTGGTCGTTACACTTTCCCGCTGATTCAAAGCCTGGTCGACGATATTCTCACTGCCAGTGATGAACAGCTGATCGCGGAAATGCGTTTCTTTGCCGAGCGCATGAAAATGGTGGTGGAACCGACCGGCTGCCTGGGGCTGGCCGCGGTGCGGGCCGATAAAGCGCGTTTCCGTGGGAAACGCATTGGCATTGTAATCAGTGGTGGTAACGTCGATATCAGTCGTTTCGGCACCTTGCTGGCTAACTAATCGCGCAGGAGACGTGTGTGAAATCGCTTCCCGAGTGGCTTACGCAACTTGAAACCCCATTTTTATTGATCGATGAAGCGCGTTATCAACGCAATATCGACCGTTTGTACCAGCGCGTGGCGCAGCTGGGTAGCCAGGTGCGACCGCATCTGAAAACGCTGCGTTCGGTGGAGGCTGCCGCGTATCTGTTGCCGCAGGAGGACCATCCTGCCACCGTGTCCACCCTGGCAGAAGCGGAAGGCTTTGCCGCTGCCGGTTACCGCAACCTGTTGTATGCGGTAGGGATTGCGCCGCATAAATTGCCGCGTGTGGCGCAGCTGATGCGTCAGGGTGTCCAGCTACATATTCTGCTGGATACGCCAGAACAAGCCCAGGCGGTCACCGAGTTCGCCCGCCAGCAGCAACTGACCTTTTCGGTGTTTATCGAAATCGACTGTGATGGCCATCGCGGCGGTATTCCACCTGACAGCGAGACGTTGTTACAACTGGCGCAGCAACTGGAAGGAAACGGTGCGACCGTCGCCGGACTGATGGCCCATGCCGGTGAATCTTACAACTGCCGTAGCGAAGAAGCGATTCGCGCTGCTGCACGCGCGGAGTGTGACGCCATTCGTCTGGCGGCACAGCGGGTGCGGGCGGCGGGCATTGTCTGCCCGATTCTCAGCGTTGGCGCAACGCCGACCGCGCATTATGCCGAGGAGCTGGAGGGCATCAGCGAGGTGCGTGCCGGGGTCTTCACCATGTTCGATCTGGTGATGCATAACGTGGGGGTATGTCAGAAGCAGGATATTGCTCTGTCGGTGGTAACCACCGTGATCGGCCATAACGCGGCAAAGAACTGGGTGTTTGTTGATGCCGGTTGGATGGCGATGTCACGCGATCGCGGCACCGCGGCGGGGCCGGTCGATTATGGTTATGGGCTGGTTTGCGATATGCAGGGTGCCCCGTTGGATGTATGCCTCAGTACCACCAATCAGGAACACGGCATCATCAGCCTGCCTGAGAACGGTACGCTGACACCAGCGGATTTTCCGGTGGGTTCTCGTCTGCGTATCCTGCCCAACCACGCCTGCGCCACCGCCGCCATGCATCAGCATTATCAGGTGTGGCAGGCAGAAAGCGACCAGCCGCGCGTCTGGTCACGCATTATGGGATGGTAAACGTGACGCCGTCACTGAATAAAACGCAGATGACGGCTATCAAGATGCGCCAGCGTGGCAACACCCAGCATACCTAAATCACGGCTGACTTCGCTGGTGATCAGGTCAATCGCCAGATGCACGCCTTGCTCGCCACCAACGGCGCAGGCGTAGTTAAATGGCCGCCCAATAAAACAGGCTTCGGCACCGAGTGCCAATGCTTTGATGGCATCGGTGCCCCGGCGGATACCACTATCCAGCATCACCGACATTTCACCGGCGGCAGCAACGATTTCCGGCAATACATGGATGGGCGCGATGCTGGTATCCAACTGCCGTCCCCCGTGGTTCGACACCACAATGCCGTCAATGCCAATCTCTTTACAGCGTTGCGCATCGCGCTGGCTGAGGATGCCTTTAATCACCATCGCGCCAGACCAGCGACGGCGGATATGTTGAATATGTTCCCAGGTGAGATGGCTGCGGCCGCTGAAATCCCTGACCGCATGTTTGGAAAACAGCGGAGCACCGCGCACCGCCTGATTGTTTTCAAACCACGGCATGCCGCGTTTTAGCAGGGTTTTGATTAAGGTGCCGGTCAGCCAGCGGGGATGGGTGAGGCCCTCATATGCCAGTCGCAGGCTGGGTCTGAACGGGGTGGCAAACCCGGCGCGCACGTTATTCTCACGGTTAGCTTTCACCGGGGTATCCACCGTCACCACCAGCACCGGAATACGCGCCCGCGCCACGCGGTCGATCAGCAGATCAATCTCTTCATAGCTTTTTGGCAGGTATGCCTGAAACCACATCGCTGGATTGGCCTCCGCGACTTCTTCCAGCCGCATCAGCGAGGAGCCGCTCATAATAAACGGGATATTTTTCGTCGCCGCCGCTTTTGCCAGCGTCAGATCGCCTTCAAAACCAGTGATGGCGCTGATCCCCATCGGCGCAATCCCCACCGGAGCGGCATAGCGATGACCGAACAGCGTAACTTCGGTATTGCGCTGTGACACATCCACCATATTGTCCGGTATCAGGCTGTAGCGTGCGTACGACGTGAGGTTATGGTCGCGGGAAAGGTTGTCCTCGACACCACCGGAAACATAGGCGAACAACGGGCGTGGCAGATGTTTTTTGGCGTACTTCTCGAAATCATTTAACGACAGGCAGCGGTTGGCAAGTTTGCGCATTTCTTCAGGGGTTTAAGTCAGGAAGGCAATAAAAATCAATGCTATGTGCATCACCCAGCGATCACAAATGACAAAACCGGTAATGCTATGCGCAAAATCGCATAAGCGACATCATATCTGTAGCGGCGCGATTTATCGCGCGGGGTTTTCTGGCTCCACGCACGAAATTGCGCGATAAATCGCGCCGCTACGTAATGGGAAAATGGATTTTATTAAATTCGATCCATAAATGAGGGCAGTGCTGGCACCGGCAGCACCGACAACACTTTCAGACGTTGCAGGGTGCGTACCTGTGCACGTTCCAGATGATCACGCAGGCAGCCAGCAGCCAGCTCCCAGTTACCTTTCAGCAGCATCTCATACACCAGACAATGTTCTTCCAACATCGCGGTTTCCACCGGGATAGACAGCAGATCATAAAAGATGCGCGTAACGATAAACGGCGACTGGTTTTGCCGCAGGATTTGCATCATCAGTTTATTACCTGCGGGTTCGAGGCAACGTACATGCAAATCCTCCTCCAGCAACTCCAGTTCGGCGGCGCTGAGTTGCTGACCTTTATAGCGTTGCGCTTTTTCCAGCGATGCAGTCAGCCACTCGACCGGCAGCAGGCGACCCGCTTTGCGGAGCGCGGTGGGTTCGAGGCTGGCGCGAATTTCAAAATGGTCAGCAATTTCGCGTGCGGTCAGGGGACCGGTCAGCCACTGGGAATAGGGTTCTTTTTCCACCAAACCTTTATCACGCAGGCGCATCAGGCTTTCCCGAATAACCGCGCGGCTGACGTTGTAGTGCTGTGCGGCCAGTTGTTCGTCGAGTTGATAGCAGCCAAACACCATTGCCGTCGAGAGCACCACTTGCAGGTTATCCAGCACCTTTTCGCCGGTGCTGCGGGTATCCACCAGCGCCTCTTGTTCATCCAGACCCAGCAGTTCACGCGTCAGTCCGGCGCGTAACGGTTCTGGTTCCTCGTCCTCTTGCGCCACAATAAAGCCGCGACCTTCAAAGCGCGCGATCAACCCTTCTTCATGCAGCAGGCTCAGGGCGCGGCGTACCGGGACACGGCTGGTGCCAAATAACTGTGCCAGCGGCCCCTCCAGCAATACCAGACCTTGCGGAACTCGCTTCTGTATCAATACGTTATGCAAAACCTGTCGGATCACTTCATAGCGCGCAGAACCGGTTTCTTCCGTCGCTGCCGGGGGGTTGTTTGTCAGCATTCTCATGTCATCGGCCCTGTTTTCATCGCGCTACATTATCACATCCGGGCGGGCTGCAAAGTCGCGTAATGGCGAAGCACAATTATGGTGCAGCTCGCACAATAACGGATCATATTTATAAATATACATCTTAAGGGCGAGCTGGAGAGACTCGCAGCGTTTTCTTTCAGATGCTGACGATCATCATGTAACGAATTGAAAACACGTAGTTAACCGGTATTTTTCTATCTTATCAGGTGATCAATTCCTCCCAGCGGCAAGATCCTGGCATAACCATTGCAATGAACAAATGGATATTATTTTCAAATATACATTTATGGAGTTGCAGATATGGCCAAAGAAATCCTTTGCGCATTTGGTGTAGACGTCGATGCTGTTGCCGGCTGGTTGGGTTCTTACGGCGGCGAAGATTCCCCTGATGATATCTCTCGCGGCCTGTTTGCCGGTGAAGTCGGCGCGCCACGTCTGCTGAAGATGTTTGCCGAGCAGAATCTGCGTACCACCTGGTTTATTCCCGGCCACTCGATTGAAACCTTCCCCGCGCAAATGAAAGCGGTGGTGGATGCCGGTCATGAAATCGGTATTCACGGCTACAGCCATGAAAATCCCATCGCCATGACGCCAGCGCAGGAAGAGGCGGTGCTGGATCGCAGCATCGAACTGGTGACCCAACTGGCAGGCAAACGTCCGACCGGCTATGTCGCCCCCTGGTGGGAATTCAGCAACGTCACCAACGAGTTACTGCTGAAGAAGGGTATCAAATATGACCACAGCCTGATGCATAACGATTTCCATCCTTACTATGTGCGCGTCGGCGATAGCTGGACCAAAATCGACTACAGCCAGCACCCCGATAGCTGGATGAAGCCGTTACAACGCGGTGCAGAAACCGATCTGGTGGAGATCCCGGCCAACTGGTATCTCGACGATCTGCCGCCGATGATGTTTATCAAAAAATCCCCCAACAGCCACGGGTTTGTTAACCCGCGTCATCTGGAAGAGATGTGGCGTGATCAGTTTGACTGGGTTTACCGCGAGAACGACTACGCAGTGTTCACTATGACCATCCATCCCGACGTGTCTGGCCGCCCTCAGGTGTTGCTGATGCTGGAGCGTCTGATCCAGTACATCCGTAGCCACGAAGGCGTCCGTTTCGTCACCTTCGATGAGATTGCCGACGACTTTAAACAGCGCCAACCGCGCTAAGTACGCATACCGTCCCGTAGCGGCGCGATTTATCGCGAGAATGGCAGGACAGCGCGATAAATCGTGCATCGTGCCGCTACGGAATATGAACCCCTGACAGAGTGATAGCGCTATGAGCATCTTTAAGAAAATCTCCGTAAATGGCTGGCAGCCGCAGCAGTTGACCATCAGGGACGTAAAATTTGCCACCTGGATTGCTTTTTTCGCCTGGGTTTTTGCTGTTTATGATTTCATCCTGTTTGGCACCCTGCTGCCGGAAATCGGCGGCCATTTCGGCTGGAGCGAGGTTGAGCAGGCGGAAATCGCCACCTGGGTGGCGGTCGGCGGAGCGGTGATTGCACTGGCAATTGGCCCATTGGTCGACCGTCTCGGTCGCCGCATGGGGATTGTGGTCACAGTCGGGGGCGCGGCGATCTGCTCGCTGCTGACCGCTGTCGGTGGTGCCTGGGGTAAAGGCGCGCTGACCGCGATCCGTTCGG
The DNA here is from genome assembly GCF_059730685.1 of Pantoea sp. X-Soil-OKNW-713. Taxonomy (NCBI): domain Bacteria; kingdom Pseudomonadati; phylum Pseudomonadota; class Gammaproteobacteria; order Enterobacterales; family Erwiniaceae; genus Pantoea; species Pantoea sp. X-Soil-OKNW-713. Next base: position 299,044 of record NZ_AP035996.1, read on the forward strand.
TGGCGGGGCTGGGTTATGCCGAGCAGACCGTCAATGCAACCTACCTGTCTGAGCTTTACACCGCCATCGACGACCCGAAACTCAATAAACGCAAAGGTTTTGTTTACAGCCTGGTGCAGGGCGGCTGGCCGGTAGGGGCGCTGGTGGCCTCGGCGCTGACGGCGATTCTGATGCCGATCATCGGCTGGCAGGGCAGCTTTATCTTTGCCGCGCTGCCGTCACTGGTGATTGCGGTCCTGGCGTTGAAACTGAAAGAAACTCCGCAATTCCAGGTCCAGAAAAAGATCCAGCAACTGCGCGCTGAGGGTAACGATCGCGATGCCCGCCAGGTTGCAGATGATTATCAGGTTTCATATGAAGAACAGCACAACGCCGGTCTGGCTGCTGCCTTCCGTGGCCCGTCACTGCGCGCCACGCTGGTGTTAGGCGGGGCGGTGTTAATCAACTGGTTTGCCATCCAGATTTTTAGCGTACTCGGCACCACGGTGATCACCAAAACCCATGAAGTTTCCTTTAACAACTCGCTGCTGATCCTGATTCTCTCTAACCTCGTGGGCTACTGCGGCTACCTCGTGCACGGCTGGCTCGGCGATCGTATTGGCCGTCGCAACACCATTGCGGTTGGCTGGATGCTGGGTGGCGTCTCCTTTGCCGCGATGCTCTACTGCCCGGATAACTTCGCCACTATCGTTGCCCTTTACAGCATCGGCCTGTTTTTCCTGATTGGCCCCTACGCAGCAGCGCTGTTCTTTATCAGTGAAAGTTTCCCGACCGCCATCCGTGCCACGGCCGGTGCGTTGATTGGTGCGATGGGACCGGTCGGCGCGATTATCGCCGGTGTCGGTACGACCAGCGTCCTGAGTAGCGGTGGACACTGGCAGGATGCTGCGCTGTGGTTCGGTGCTGTCCCGTGCTTTATCTCCGGCATCATTATGTTTTTCGCTCGCGCACATGCACCACAACGCGCGGGTGTCAGTTCAGCGGTCACCACCGCTTAAGGAATGGTTATGCACCTTACGTCCTCAACTCAACCGGTTGCCGCTATCAGCGGCGCCGCCAGCGGAATTGGCCTGGCGCTGGCTACGCTCTACGCCCAGCGTGGCGTTAACGTTATCGCCGGTTACTATCCTGCCGATCCGCACGATCCAGCCTTAGCGGCGGCGCAGGTAGAAGCCGCCGGGGGCAATGCCCTCTGGTTACCGCTGGATGTGGCCTCGACTGACTCGGTAGATGCGTTTATCGCGCAGGGTGTGCAGCACTTTGGTCGTCTCGATTATATGGTGGCGAATGCCGGTATCCTGCGTCGCGCGCCGATTGAAGAGATGAGCGACGCACGCTGGGATGACATGTTAAACGTCGATCTGACCGGCGTGATGCGCTGTTTCCGTGCGGCCACGCCGCATCTGCACGCCGGAGCCAGTCTGGTGGCGGTTTCCTCCATCGCCGGTGGCGTTTACGGTTGGCAAGACCATGCTCATTATGCTGCCGCCAAAGCGGCAGTGCCGGGCATCTGTCGTTCGCTGGCGGTGGAACTTGCACCGCGCGGCGTGCGCTGTAACGCCATCATTCCCGGCTTGATCGAAACGCCGCAATCGCTGGATAAGCAGAACTCTCTTGGCCCGGAAGGGTTGGCAAAAGCAGCCAGCGCTATTCCGCTGGCTAGGGTGGGGCGACCGGAAGAGATCGCCAAAGTGATTGCCTTTCTTACCAGTGAAGAGAGCAGCTATCTCACCGGACAAAGCCTGATTGTTGATGGCGGTCTGACGGTGCGCTGGCCGGATTAAGGAGCCACTATGCAATTGCAGAATAAACGTTGTGTGATTACAGGCGCGGCCAGCGGCATTGGAGCGGCGATTGCCGTCCTGTTCGCCCGTGAGGGGGCGAGGTTGATATTGACCGATCGTGACGCCGACAAACTGGCGTGGCAGGTGACGCAATGCCAGCAGCTCGGTGCGGAGTGTCACGCGGTGGTGGCGGATGTTGGTGAGATCAAGGGTGCCACCGCTGGCGTAGACGCCTGCCTCACGCGTTTTGACGGTATTGATGTGCTGGTCAATAACGCCGGGATGTTAACTCAGGCGCGTTGCACGGAGATCACCCTGGCGATGTGGGAAGAGATGATGGCGGTGGATCTGCGTAGCGTGTTTCTCGCCACTCAGCGAGCGCTGCCCGCCATGCAGGCGCAGCGCTGGGGCAGGGTGATTAACATCGCCTCGCAACTGGGAATCAAAGGAGGCGCGGAGTTGTGTCACTATGCCGCCGCCAAAGCCGGTGTGATTGGTTTTACCAAATCGCTGGCGCTGGAAGTCTCGGCGGATAACGTGTTGGTCAACGCCATCGCCCCCGGCCCGATTGAGACGCCACTGATTGATGGCATCAATCAGGCATGGAAGCAAGCCAAAGCGGCTGAATTGCCGCTGGGACGCTTTGGTCGTGCTGAAGAAGTGGCGCCGGTGGCGCTGCTGCTCGCCAGTGAACCCGGCGGCAACTTGTTTGTCGGCCAGACGCTGGGACCCAATTCTGGCGATGTGATGCCCTGACGGAGGTAATGATGTGTGGAGTCTGCGGCCTGCTGGATAACGGGCCGCAGTGGAGCGATCCACTGCGCCAGGATATCCCCCAACGTCAGCTACGTTTGCAACAACTGGCGCTGCTGAACCGCGCGCTCAAGCCGTGGCGACTGACGTTAACTGAGTTTCACAACAGTTGGCTGTTAGCCAGCCCAACCGGACAACAAGTGCTGGTGAATTCTCTGGATGTACTGTGGCAGGAAGCGGAAAAGATGATCCGACGTCCTGTCGATCCACTGGATGATAACTGGCTGAACGCGCTGTAAGGAGAGCGGATGGATTATCAGGAAAAGTTACCCTTACACGTACTGAGCGGCTTTCTTGGCAGCGGTAAAACCACCTTGCTGAAAGGCTGGCTGGCACAACAAAACCTGAATGAGGTCGCGTTGCTGGTCAATGAGTTCGGCGAAGTGGGTATTGACCACTATTTGCTGAATGAAGTGGCACCGGATACCGTGCTGCTGCCGAGTGGCTGCGTCTGCTGCCAGATTCGTGGCGAGCTGAAAACCGCGCTGCTCGATCTGTTTGAACGCCGCACGCGTGGCCTGCTGCCACCGTTTAAGCAGGTGATTCTGGAGACCACCGGACTCGCCGACCCCTCGCCGATTCTTTCAACGCTGCTGCACGATCGACAACTCCAGCATCATTTCATTCAGGGCACGCTGGTGACACTGGTGGATGCGGAACATGCGCGTATGCAGGCGGATGTACAACCTGAATGGCTGGCGCAGGTTAGCGCGGCAGATAAATTGCTGATAAGCAAAAGCGATCGCATCAACCCATCGCAGCAGACCTTGCTGGTTGACTGGCTACGTCAGCTCAACCCACTGGCACAACTTAGCGATACGCGTACGGCGCTGGACGACCCGCATAGCCTGTTTCTCCTGCCGTTACGCAGCGGTTCACGCCAACAGCGTTTTCGCTGGCTGGGTGCCTGCGCGGATGATGGCTACCGGCTGGCCCCGACGACGCACAGCGTTTCACATCCGGTTACGCAAACCTGCGTGATTACTCTGCATCAGTCGTTAAACTGGCCAGCATTTGCTATCTGGCTGTCAATGCTATTACATTGCCACGGTCGCACGGTGCTGCGGATGAAAGGCATTTTACGCGTCAGCGACAGCAGCACGCCGATTGTTATCCACGGTGTGCAACACACCTTACATCCGCCGGTGCATCTGCACGACTGGCCCGGTGAGCTGGAGAGTTCAAAGCTGGTGTTTATTTTGCGCGGTCTGGAGGCCGATCGCCTGCAACAGGCGTTCAGCCGCTACCTGCGGGCGTTTGAGGAGCCATAACGGTATGAATTCTGCGGCAGTGGTCAACGACCAACTGACCTTACGCGTGCTCGGAACCTCCGTCACGCTGCTGGAGATGCTGCGCGTGCGCGCGGAGCAGGATCTCGGCATCAAAATTGAATATATGCTGCGCAGCGTCGAAGATGCGCAGCGCATCGCGGTGATGCATCCCGAAAGTTATGACCTGTACGACCAATGGTTCCACAACATCGATTTTGTCTGGCCTGCACGCGCCATTCAACCGCTGGAGATTAAGCGGCTGACCTGGTGGGACGAAGTCAATGCCCTGGCAAAAACCGGCACCCTCAACACCGATGGGGTGCTGGCCGATGGCAGCGTGCCATCGCAACGCTTATATGTGCAACGTGATTTGCACCTCGGCAGCCAGCCAAGCGATCACATCAGTATGCTGCCGCTGACCCACAATGCCGATAGTTTCGCTTATCACGTTGACCGACTGCCTGCGGCCTTGCAGGGCGCAGAGGAGAGCTGGGGGTGGTTGCTCCATCCGGCGCTTACTGGCCAGGTCGCGTTGCAGGAAGATGCCGCGATGGGGGGACTCGATGCGGCGCTGGCGATGCAGGGCGCGGGGCTGGCGCGGTTTGCCAACACCGGCAACCTGACGCTGGAAGAGATTGATGTGCTGACGCAGGCGCTGTCGCGCCTTAATCGCCACGGGCATTTCGCCGCATTCTGGGCCACCCAGGAGCAGGCGTGTGATTTGATTGAAAACCGTCAGGTGGAGGTGCAGAGCCTGTGGGCACCGATCTACTTCCGTCACCACTTCCACCAACGTGGTTATAAGATGGCGCATCCGCGCGAAGGCTATCGCGCATGGTATGGCGGCATGTCGTTGTCACGTTGCGCCACCGGTAGAATTAAAGACGCGGCCTACGCTTACCTGAACTGGTGGCAATCCGGCTGGCCGGGGGCGGTGATGGCGCGCCAGGGCTATTACATCTCTAACCCGGAGCGCAGCCGCGCGCATCTCTCTACCGCCGAGTGGGATTTCTGGTATGGCGGCAAACCCGCCGCAGAAATGCTCTACGACGCATGGGGCGCGCCGTTGATACCCGAAGGCGAAAGCCGTGACGGCGGCAGCTATGAACAACGCATGAGCCATATCGCGGTGTGGAACTCGGTGATGGATGAACACAATTATCTGACACGTCGTTGGCAGGATTTTTTGCGTTCGTAATCATTTTACCAATGCGCGATAAATCGCGCCGCTACAACCAGCAACAACAAGCGTAGCTACCGTCTTGAACGTCAAGCGGTAGCTGCGTAATTTTCATCCCACTTCATCCGCGTTTTCAGCACCCCGAAGCACTGATGAACCAGCTTGCGCATCACCGCTCCAAGCGCAGCCTTGCTGGCTTTGCCCTTCGCGATTAGCCTCTGGTACAGCGCCTTCGCCGGGGCATTCCACCTGATCGCTACAATCGCCGCCATATACAGTTTCGCCCTTACGTCTGCCGGGCCTGTTTTTGACATCCGCGCACGCCCCCTGACTGAGCTACCGGACGTTTTTTCCACCGGTACCACACCCAGCCACGCAGCGACCTGTGAAGCACTCCGGAACGGACACGAGCGCAGCACCGACAGCATTGTCGTGCCCACCACGCTGCCTATTCCTTTTATCGATTCCAGCAGCTCACGGTCTTCCTTCAGACCCGGATGATTATCTGTGTGGTCTGAGATGAGCGCTTCAATACGCTTCAGCTCGTCCCTGTGGGCTTTCAGGGTTCTCTCCAGCGAGTCAATGATTTCAGGCGCTGTGCGGGTTGAATGAGCCTTTTCCAGTCGGTTCTCCGCCCGCTGGACATCAGCCTGAAGTGAGTCCCGCAGACGCACCAGCTCCCGAAGTTTACGGACCTCCGGGGAGGGTGGCACCCAGGCATCAGGCTGTTTCAGCTCGCCATAACGGGCCAGGATGTAAGCATCAACGGAGTCGTTTTTAGTCAGGATAGCCATTCCACGGGCGAACTCCCTGACCCGCTGAGGATTGCTGATGCAGACTGTAACGGGGGTATTTTCATGAAGACCGAAGGCGACGTTTTCGTGATAAATGCCGGTCGCTTCGAGCACCACCATCACCTGTTCAGGATGGCATTTTTGCCTGAGTAACCAGTCATTTATCTCCCGGTCGGCGTCGGGATGATTTTTGAGGGTTTTGGTTTTCTTTTTCCCGTTGCCGGGCAACAGGCAGAGGTCGAGTTTGTTTTTACTGACATCAATACCGAGATAAATCATAAGACAGCTCCCTTTCACATGAACCATCACGCCATCTTGCCTTGTACATACGAAGTCAGAGCTTCTGGTTACCGTTCAGAGTAGATGCTGGCGTGAAAGGAGAAACGGAGGGCTTTAAGCTACGACACAAGATCGAGTCTTAAGCGGCGCGACAAGCTGCCTCCGTTTCGTGTAACGGGTAGCTAACCAGTTACAACTTCAAGATACAAGCGGCACGATTTATCACGCTTTTCTTTTAAATGGATTTTGTAGTTATATAGTGACAAAATTATATTAATAGATATTTTGTCACTATATGGGTACATTCGGAGGGGTTATGTTGCCAGGTATGAAAGCCATCGGCCTGAAATGTCGCGAACGGCGCAAAGCCAAAGGCTGGACCCAACAGGTCGCGGCCTCACGCGCGGGCATTCATCGCACGCTGGTTTCAGAGATCGAGAACGGTGCCTACACTGGCTCGCTCAAGGCGTTTACCCTTTATCTCACAGCGATGGATTTGATGCTGACGGTACAAACCGCGGGTTTACCGCAGTTGGATGAGCTGGAGGCGTTGTTTGATGATGACTGATCTGAGCCAGCTCTCCCGACCCATTCGTCAGATTGAGGTCTATAACGGCGGTGAATACAGTGGCAGGCTGTTGCATGAACACGGCAGTTATAACTTCACCTATGCCAGTCCCGCCAGCCGTCGCGTATCGCTGACCATGTTGCCGGATAATCGTATGGGTTATAACGCCAGCCGGTTGTTTAACATCTTTGAGATGAATATCCCGGAAGGGTACGTGCGTTACCATATTGCGGAGCGCTTGCGTCGCTACGTGGGTAGCATCTCCGACATGCTGTTTCTGGCGTTGCAGCAAGATACCGGGATTGGCGCGCTTTCCTACGTCAGCGATATCAATTTACCGCGTCCCACACCGGAGAAGCTGGAGGATTTACTGCGTTGGGATCATAAAGAGAGCGCCTTCCAGTATCTGTTGAACAAATATCTACTGCAAACCACCATCTCCGGTGTGCAGCCGAAAGTGATGATCAGCAGTGAAAGCCGGGGTACGGTGCTGTATCCCAATCTGATTGCGAAAACCGGTGATGAAGAGAATCCCCGCCTGGCGGAGAACGAGTTTATCTGTATGTCTCTGGCGCGCGCCTGTGGCTTGCCGGTGGCGGATTTTTGGCTCTCGGATAACAAGGAATTGTTCATCATGGAGCGCTTTGATATCCAGGGAGAAAAGCGGCTGGCAATGGAAGATTTCTGCGTGCTGGCAGGTAAGACTTCAGACCATAAATACACGGGTTCATATGAAACCGGTGCCAGAATTGTCAGCCTGTTTACCCGCGACCAGGCACAGGTCGAGTTGTACTGGCGATACGTGTTATTCAGTTGCATGGTGGGCAACGGCGATGCGCATCTGAAAAACTTTTCGCTGGTTTATCAGGCGGAAGGGGCAGCAATGCCACAACTCTCGCCATTATACGATGTGGTCAATACGCAGATTTACCCAACCAACGATAACGAGCTGGCGTTAAAACTGAATAAAAACAAACAATTTCCCGATCGGGACAGTCTGATTAAATTTGGCCGCGAGTTAAAAATCATTCATCCCGAGCGAGTGTTGGAGGAGTTTGCCGATGTCATCAGCACCCAACTGACGCATTTTGCTGACTTCCCTGAATTGCAGGCTGCCATTGGACGCTCGCTGACCCGCAGCGGCGCAACTAACAACCTGTTCATGAATACCGATGTGAAAAGGCCGAAGAAAAGAAAGACCGATGCATTGCTGAAGTGAGGCGATAAAACGTATCTATATAGTGACAAAAATGAATTTTCCATCAATTTGTTGTTATATAGTGACAATAAAAGAGGCGGCCCGCAGGCCGCCGAAGCATCTCAACTCTCAATGGCAGTGAACATTGAGGAAGCAGTGGCAACACAATGATGAAGTCTTAACCCTTGACACCCCCGGCGGTCAGACCGCTGACCAGCCAGCGCTGCGCCAGCAGAAACACCAGCGTTATCGGGATGGCGGAAAGCACCGCCGCAGCGGCGAAGTCGCCCCACAGGTAGTTCTGTGGATTGAGATATTGCTGCATCCCCACCGCCAGCGTGTAACTGTTAACGTCGCGCAACAGCAACGAAGCCACTGGCACCTCGGTAACGGCTGCAATAAAGGCGAGGATAAACACCACCGCCAGAATCGGCACCGACAGCGGCAGTAACACCAGACGAAACGCCTGCCACGGCGTCGCGCCATCCAGGGCGGCGGCCTCTTCCAGCGAACCGTCAATGGTTTCGAAATAGCCTTTGATGGTCCAGACGTGCAGGGCAATGCCCCCCAGATAGGCAAAGATCACGCCACCGTGGGTATTCAGGCCGAGGAACGGCAGGTACTGGCCCAGACGATCAAACAACGCGTAAAGCGCCACCAGCGACAACACCGCCGGAAACATCTGGAAGATCAGCATGCCTTTCAACAGGCTGGCGCGTCCGGTGAAGCGCATACGGGCAAAGGCATACGCACAGGTGGTGGAGAGCGCCACGATGCCGAGTGCGCTGATACCGGCAATTTTGACCGAGTTCCACAGCCACAGCAGCACCGGGAAGGGCGGGGGCGTCACGCTGCCATCGGCGTGCTCGACGCTGAAACCGAGCGCCAGCCGCCAGTGTTCCCACGACACCTGATCCGGGATCAAACTCCCGGTGGCAAAGTTTCCGGCACGCAGCGAGATCGCCACCACCATCAGCAGCGGGAACAGGATTGCCGCGATAAAAGCCAGCAACACCAGATGCGTCAGCAGCAGGCGCAATTTCTGCGATTTGGGTTGTACCATCGCCATAACGTCTCCTTAATCGAATTTCATCCGCACGGCTTTCAGGTTAATCACCGCCAGTGCGCCCACCAGCAGGAAGATCAGGGTGGCTATCGCCGCCGCCAGACCAAAGTCCTGACCGCCGCCGCCTTCAAAGGCGATACGCCAGGTGTAGTTAACCAGCAGGTCGGTGTAACCCGCCGGCGTGGTGGTGCCAAGCCGGTCGGGGCCACCATTGGTCAACAATTGCACCAGCACGAAGTTATTAAAGTTAAAGGCAAAGCTGGCGATCATGAGCGGCATTAACGGCTTCAGTAACAACGGCAGGGTGATCAAAAAGAAATTCTGCAACGGCCCGGCCCCGTCCATCGCTGAGGCTTCATAAAGATCGTCAGGGATCGCTTTTAACAGCCCCATGCACAAGATCATCATGTAGGGATAGCCCAGCCAGGTGTTGACGATCACCAGCATGGCGCGCGCCAGCGTCGGATCGCTGAACCACGCAGGTTGAAAGCCAAACAGCGCCTTCAGCATCACGTTGATTTCGCCGAAGCTCTGGTTAAACAATCCTTTAAAGATCAGGATCGAGATAAATGCCGGAACGGCATACGGCAGGATCAACATCACGCGGTAGACCGCCTTGCCGCGCAACGCTTCCCACTGCACCAGGCAGGCCAGCACCATCCCCACGGCGACCGTGAGCACCACGGTCAGCAGCGAAAAGATCAACGTCCAGCCGAAGATCGCCAGGAATGGTTTCTGGATCCCTTCGTCGGTAAAGACGCGGATAAAGTTTTTCCAGCCGGTATTTACCGTAAACCCGGGACTGAGTTTCTCGCTGCCCCAGCTACCGTCGGCATTGACGCTCTGATAAAAACCGCTCAGCCCGTTGGCGCGATAGAACAGGCCGCTTTGTTGGTTTTTCAACCGCCCATCATCACTCAGCAGATAAAGCGGGCGTGTACCGGAAAACTGGCGCAGGGAACTCATCACCAGTTGACGTCCATCCGGCAGTTCCGCATGGATTTGACTGAGCGCCTGACGATGGGTGGTGATAACACGCAAATTGGCACGTTCACCGGCAGGCGGCGTGGCGACCGTGAGTTTCAGTGACTGTTCACCCCCGAAGGCAAACGGCGCTGAAACGTAGGTTTGGCCGCTATCGGCCTCGGTCAGTACCAGCTGCCAGCGGTCACCTGCTGCAATCAGGTTGAAATTTAACCCAGCACCGTCCTGATACTGGCGACTCAGCAACACCTGCTGCGCGCGTTCCAGCGTCAGTTGGTTGGTGCTGCTGTAGTTGGTAAACGCAATGGCGACGGTACAAACCAGCGGGAACAGCACAAACAAACCCATCCCGGCGATACCGGGATAAACGTAGCGCCAGGCATACGCACGGCGGTTGGCATAGATCCAGATACCAAGCGCACTGATAACCAGTGAAATCAGGGCAAACAGATATTCACCCTGGATATACATCAGCACCAACAGGTAGCCGACCAGCAGACAACAGATCCCGACGAGAAGGCCCTTCAGCAACGTGCTTCCCGTTTGCGGTTTTCCTGACATGATCCGGTTTTCCTTAACAGCCAGTGACGAGCCGGATTGCTCCGGCCCGGCGAGTGGAAATTACTTATTCAGACGTGCTTTGGCATCTTTCAACGCGGCGTCAACCGTCTGACGGCCACTCAGGGCGTTAAGCGTGGCGGTGCGCATCGCGTACCAGAAGGCCGCCATCTGCGGGATGTTCGGCATAATGTCGCCGTTCTGGGCGTTACTCATGGTGGCGGCAATACGCGGATCTTTCTCGAGCTGCTGCTGGAAGGATTTGAGCGCCACGGCACCCAGCGGCTTGTCTTTATTCACCGCCTCCAGTCCGGTATCGGTCAGCAGATAGTTTTCGAGAAACTCTTTCGCCAGCTCTTTGTTCGGGCTGGCAGCATTGATCCCGGCACTCAACACGCCGACAAAGGCTTTCGACGGCTTGCCATTCAGTGTCGGCAGCAGGGTGACGCCATATTTGATGCCGCTTTTATCAATATTGCTCCACGCCCAGGGGCCGTTAATGGTCATGGCGGTCTGGCCCTTGTTAAACGCCGCTTCCGCGATGGAGTAGTCGGTATCGGCATTGAGGGTTTTGGCTTTGACCTGATCCACCAGGAACTGTAAACCGGCTTTTGCCCCGGCGTTATCGACACCCACGTCTTTCACGTTGTAATGGCCGTCGGCGTATTTAAAGGCGTAGGCACCACCTGCCGCCAGCAGCGGCCAGGTGAAGTAGGGTTCCTGGAGGTTGAACATCAGGGCGCTTCTGCCTTGTTTACGCATTTGCTTGTCGAGCGCGGCGATCTCTTCCCAGGTTTTGGGCGGGGAGGGCAATAAATCCTTGTTATAAATCAGCGACAGGGCTTCAACTGAAATTGGGTAACCGATCAACTTACCATTGAAACGCACCGCGTCCCAGGTGAACGGGAAGAGTTTTTCCTGAAAATTTTTATCCGGGGTGATTTCCGCCAGCAGGCCCGATTCGGCATAGCCGCCAAAGCGGTCGTGCGCCCAGAAGATGATATCCGGGCCGTCACCGGTCGCTGCCACCTGCGGGTATTTCTCTTCCATTTTGTCAGGGTGTTCCACCGTCACCTTGATGCCGGTTTCCTGCTCAAACTTTTTCCCCACCTCAGCCAGACCGTTATAGCCTTTATCGCCGTTGATCCAGATGACCAGTTTTCCTTCTTCGATTTTTGCCATCGCGGTTGCCGAAAATAAAACGGCAGAAAGGGCTGATAAGGCGAGAATGCGTGCGCCGGTTTTCATCGTCATAACTCCATCCTGTTAGCGGTAACGAAAATTTCTGTTGTCGCCACATTGTGTGGATTCAGGTCGCGTTCTCATCCTCCTCCCCTCTACGCCTGTCGCGCGTCCAATGTGATCGCCGTTGCAAAACTGCCCGGTTATCACGGTCTGGCGCACAAAAATGGCGCTGCCAGTTTGTATTGCCGATCACAAAAATGCCTGGCGGCCCCGTCACCCCTGCCTGTCGGCCATGATCTCCTCCTCCCGTCTCCTCCCCCATAAATCCGCCCGGTGTGGAGGATGTTACCCACGTCAGCCTTGCCCATAGTGGTCGCCGGAGTCTGCCCGCCGTGATACGGGCAAGGATTAGCAAGCTGAGAGGAAAAGCATCATGGCGAGCGTCGCGTTACGCAATGTCACTAAGACCTGGGGCGACACCGAGGTATCGAAAGATATCAATCTGGAGATCGGTGAAGGGGAGTTCGTGGTGTTTGTCGGCCCATCAGGCTGTGGTAAATCCACGCTGCTGCGCATGATCGCCGGGCTGGAAACCATCACCCGCGGCGAGTTGTTGATTGGTGATCAACGCATGAATGATGTACCGCCTGCCGAACGTGGCGTTGGCATGGTGTTCCAGTCCTACGCCCTCTATCCCCATCTTTCCGTGGCGGAAAATATGTCCTTCGGCCTGAAACTGGCCGGGGTGAAAAAGGCGGAGATTCAACAACGGGTAAATCAGGTGGCGGAGGTGTTGCAACTGGCGCATCTGCTCGACCGCCGCCCCAAAGCGCTCTCCGGCGGGCAGCGTCAACGTGTCGCCATTGGTCGTACGCTGGTGGCTGAACCCCGCGTGTTTTTGCTGGATGAACCGTTATCCAATCTCGACGCGGCACTGCGTGTGCAGATGCGCATTGAGATTTCCCGTCTGCATAAGCGACTGAAACGCACCATGATTTATGTCACCCACGATCAAGTCGAAGCCATGACGCTGGCTGACAAAATCGTGGTACTGGACGCCGGACGCGTCGCCCAGGTCGGTCGTCCACTTGAGCTTTATCACTATCCCGCCAACCGCTTTGTCGCCGGTTTTATTGGCTCCCCCAAGATGAATTTTCTGCCGGTGAAAGTCACCGCGACCTCGATTGAGCAGGTTCAGGTACGGCTGCCCAACGATCAACTGGTGTGGTTGCCGGTGGACAGTGCCGGGGTGCAGGTGGGTAGCAACATGTCGTTAGGCATTCGTCCCGAACATCTGATTTCCAGCGATATCGCCGATGTCACCCTCGAAGGTGAGGTGCAGGTGGTCGAGCAACTCGGTTTTGAAACGCAAATTCACATCCAAATCCCCGCCATCCGTCAGAACCTGGTTTACCGCCAGGAAGACGTGGTGCTGGTAGAAGAGGGCGCCCTGATGGGCATTGGCCTGCCGCCAGAACGTTGCCATCTGTTCCGTGAAGATGGCAGCGCCTGTCGCAGGCTACATCAGGAGCCTGGTGTTTAGCCCCGTAAAAACAAGAAAAGCAATGACCTCAGGAGATAAAAACATGTTAACTCTGCGCAAACTCCCTCTCGCGGTTGCCATCGCGGCGGGTACGCTCTCTGCCCCATCGATGGCGGTGGATTTCACCGGCTATGCCCGTTCCGGCATCGGCTGGACCGGCAGTGGTGGTGAACAACAATGTTTTCAGGCAACCGGTGCGCAAAGCAAATACCGTCTGGGTAACGAATGCGAAACCTACGCTGAATTGAAACTGGGCCAGGAAGTGTGGAAAGAGGGCGATAAGAGCTTCTATTTCGACACTAACGTGGCCTATTCGGTATCACAGCAAAACGACTGGGAAGCGACCTCCCCGGCGTTCCGTGAAGCCAACGTCAAAGGCAAAAACCTGATTGATGCCCTGCCAGGCGCCACCATGTGGGCCGGTAAGCGCTTCTATCAACGCCATGACGTCCATATGATCGACTTCTACTACTGGGATATCTCCGGTCCGGGCGCGGGTCTGGAAGATGTTGATCTCGGTTTCGGCAAACTCTCCTTCGCTGCCACGCGTTCGTCAGAATCCGGCGGTTCTTACACCTTCTCCAGCGATCAAACGCGTGATTACGCCACCGCCACGGCCAACGATGTGTTCGATATCCGTCTGGCGGGCCTGCAAACTAACCCGAATGGCGTACTGGAACTGGGTGTTGATTACGGACGAGCCAATGAGCGTGATGGCTACCATCTGGAAAATGGCGCGTCAAAAGATGGCTGGATGTTCACAGCTGAACATACCCAAAGCATGCTGAAGGGCTACAACAAGTTTGTGTTGCAATACGCCTCCGATGCCATGACCTCACAAGGCAAAGGGCTGCCACAGGGCACCAGCCTGAATAATAACGGTAATATGTACCGGATCCTCGACCACGGGGCGATTTCGCTGGCGGATCGTTGGGATCTGATGTACGTCGCCATGTACCAGGACATCGATCTCGACAATAACCGTGGTACCGAATGGTACACCGTGGGTGTGCGTCCGATGTACAAATGGACGCCGATCATGAGCACCTTGCTGGAAGTGGGCTACGACAACGTCAAGTCACAACAGGCGAATGAGCGCAACGGTCAGTACAAAATTACCCTCGCGCAACAATGGCAGGCTGGCGACAGCATCTGGTCGCGTCCGGCACTGCGTCTGTTCGCGACCTACGCCAAATGGGATGAGAAGTGGGGCTACACCAAAGACTCCTCTGGCGATATCACCTCCTTTGCCGCAGCGGATAGCAGCGGTAACGGCATCCTGACCAACAGTCGCGGTAATAACGACGAGTGGACGTTTGGTGCGCAGATGGAGATTTGGTGGTAATTCGCTAGTTTATCGATCGTTTATTCGGCAGCGGCGGCCATTGCCTGGTTCCGTCGCTGCTGATCTGCCTAATAAGGTCAAAACAATGAAAATGACAAAAACACTGGCGGCGCTTTGCCTGAGTGCCGCGCTAATGGCGGGCCAAAGCCTGCCCGCGTACGCCGATATCACTCTGGTGCCACAGGATCTCTCTGCGGCGCCGAAATTTTCTTCAGCCAGCCTACACCAAATGAGCTGGCTGCCGGTGGATGCATCACGCACCCAGGTCACTAAGCTGTCTGACGTCACTACCCCGACCGGGGCCGCTGGTGTGACGGGCGCGGTCGCGGCCTATAGCCTGCCAGCCAATATTGGTGAACTCAACGTCACCTTAACCAGCGAAGTGGCAAACAATCAGGTGTTCGCACCAAACGTGCTGGTGCTGGATGAAAACCTGCGTCCCGCCGCCTGGTTTCCGAGTAAGTTCTTTACCTACCAGCAACCGGGGGTGATGACGCCAGACCGGTTGGAAGGGTTGATGAAGCTGACGCCAGTGCCCGGGCAGCAAAAGATTTACTTGCTGGTGTTTACCACCGAGAACGATCTCACCCAAACCACCACGTTACTGGACCCGGCCAAGGCTTTTGCCAAAGGCACCAGCAACGCGATACCTGATATTCCTGATCCGATCGCGCGCCACACCGGCACCGGTACGCTGAAGCTGAAAGTCAAAACCAGTTCTGGCTCGTCAATCCTGGTGGGGCCGTTGTTTGGTTCGTCTGGCCCGGCACCGGTGATGGTCGGCAGTACCCAGGCGGCAACGCCGGCCATCGTGACAACGTCACCTGCACCGCAAAGCGCGCCGATTATGAATGATACCGAGAGCTACTTTAATCAGAACATCCGCCAGGCGGTTGAGCAGGGCAACATTGATAAAGCGCTCAAACTGCTGGATGAGGCCGAACGGCTGGGATCAACCACCGCACGGCCAACGTTTATCAGCAGTGTTAAAGGCAAGGGGTGATGTTACCCCGGCAGTGCTGAGTTGCCCCACCTGGTGCGCTACGGCGCACCTTTTTTATGCGTGCAATAATCGCGTTATAAATCACGCCGCTACAGCCAAAGTGCGCACTACGTCGAAAACTGCGTGATAAATCACGCCGCTACGTAACGGCCCGTAGCGGCGCGATTTATCGCGCAAACTAACTGATCTGCCGCCGCTGGTGGATATCCGCCAGCAAAGCATTGACCTGCGCATCGCGAAACAGCGTTTCCAGCGTGACGCGCAATTTACGCCGCCAGTTGGGATACTGATCGGTGGTGCCCGGTATATTCACCGGTGCGGCCATATCCAGCCAGTCCTCGGGTTGCAGTCCAAGCAAGGCGCTGCTGCTGTCGGCCAGAAAGCCGTGCATTGCATGGTTCAGCGTGGTGTTCATCACGGTCTGACGGGTAAATTTCGCCAGGTAGCCAGTGCGGCGCAGGCTGCGCATCAGCGCCTGTTTTGCCGCTCGCCGCTGTTGATGCAACCCGGCGAGGATAATTTTGTCAGGATACAGTCCCAATTTGCTGCCGGTCGTCAGGTCATCACTTTGCCACCAGCCACGCAGCGTCGGCATATCATGGGTGGTGGCGACCGCCATCGCCTGACGCAACCATTGGCGCGGTGGGCGGAAACCCGTTGCCGAGGTTTGCTCAAAATAAAGCACTTTGTAGGAATACACCCCGGCGTCACGCAGTTTGCCAATAATCGCGTCCGGCACGGTTCCCAAATCTTCGCCAATCACCATACAGCGATGACGCTGGCTCTCCAGCGCCAGGATGGCCAGCAGGTCGTCAATCGGATAGTGGACATAGGCACCCTGGGCCGCGTTGCCGTCGCGTGGGATCCACCACAGACGCAGCAGCGCCATCACATGATCAATGCGCAATGCCCCGCAGTCGCGCATATTCGCCCGCAGCAGGGTAATCCAGGGTTGATAGCCCCGCGCCTGCATCACCTGCGGGTCCATCGGCGGCAATCCCCAATTCTGACCCAGCGGGCCAAGAACATCCGGCGGAGCGCCAACGCTGGCCTGTAAACAATACAGATGGCGATCGCCCCAGGTTTCCGCGCCACCTTGTGCCACCCCCACCGCCAGGTCACGGTATAACCCGATTGGCATTTGCTGTTGCTGGCACACCTCCCAGCAGGCGGCAAACTGTCGGGCGGCCAGCCACTGGAGCCACAGGTAAAAATTCACCTCATCGCTGTGTTCAATACGAAAGGCGCGTACCGCTGCGCTGTCAGGATGCTGCCAGACCTGCGGCCACACCTGCCAACCATAATTACCCTCGTCCTGCGCCAGCAACGCCGCATGTAGCGCATCAAACACCCCCTGAAGTTGCAAACTTTCACCGCCAGCGGTGACAAAGGCTTCAAAGGCATTGACGTCGGGATCGGCCAGGTCGCGCAGGCGGAAATATGTCCAGGCGAGACGCAGCGCGGTCAGTTTGAGTTGCGTGACGGCACGATAATCCACCCAGTCGCTGGCACGCACGTCCTGCCATATCTGCCGGGTCGCGGGGGATTGCCACCAGCGTTGTGCATCCTCGCTCCGGGTAAAATCGTCCACCGCATTCACGTCGATATAAATAACATTTAACCAGCGGCGTGATGAGGGGCTGTAAGGGCTGGCGCTCTCCGGCATCCCCGGAAACAGGGCGTGCAGAGGATTCAGACCAATGAAGGCACCGCCACGCTGCGCCACTTGCTGAAGCATCAATTTCAAATCGCCAAAGTCACCGATGCCCCAGTTATGCTCTGATCTCAGGGTATAGAGTTGGACGCAGGCTCCCCACAGCGATTCACCGTTCAACAGTTCGCCCGGTTCATAACAACGTGACGGTGTCACGATAATCTTGCAGCTAAAGCTGTTGCCAGCTGATGATAGCGTAAGCTGATGATATCCCTCTGGTAAAACGGGTAATCGTAGCGATTGGTCCGGGACGCATTGTCCTGACCACTCATCGCCGCTTTCGCTTTGCAGCCGCCAGAGCGCCGGACCGGTCAGGGTTGGTGATAACTCCAGCGGCTGACCGTGCTGAAACACCCTCACGGCGGGTAACGGCGATCGCTCAGCAGCAGCGGGTTGCATGGCCGCCAGCAGGCGCTGGCGGGTATCGGCGGAAATAGTTTGCGACTGGCCGTGGGCATCGATGTAATCCAGCGCGATGAGATTGTGTGGTTTCATCGGATTCCTCAGCGTTCCGCCTGCCAGATACGTTGCTGATAATCACGGATCGACCGATCGGAGCTGAACATGCCGCAACGCGCGGTATTCAGGATCGCGGCACGCGTCCAGCCCTCCTGATCGGCCCACAACGTTTCCGCCTGTTCCTGTGCCTTCAGGTAGTGACGGAAGTCAGCCAGCACCAGGTAAGGATCGCCGCCCTGCGCGTTAAGGCTGTGCAGCAATTCGGCAAACGCGTGGGTATCGCCATCGCTAAAGGTGCCATCTTCCAGCGCCTTCAGCACCTGATCGAGCTGACGATCCTTCTTGCGCCACACGGCGGGAGCGTAACCCTGTGCTTTCAACGCGTTAACCTGTTCAACGGTGTGACCGAAGATAAAAATATTTTCGCTGCCAACCTGTTCCGCAATCTCGACATTTGCCCCGTCAAGCGTGCCGATGGTCAGAGCGCCGTTCAACGCCAGCTTCATATTGCCGGTGCCGGACGCTTCTTTTCCGGCGGTGGAGATCTGCTCAGAAAGATCGGCGGCAGGGATCAGGCGCTCCGCCACCGAGATGTTGTAGTCGGGGATGAACACCACCTTCAACCGGTTACCGACACGCGGGTCGTGATTGATAACATGCGCCACTTTGTTGATGGCGTAGATGATGTTTTTCGCCAGCGCATAGCCCGGTGCAGCTTTGGCACCAAACAACACCACACGCGGGGCGAGATTCGCCTGCGGATCGCTGACCAGCGTCTGCCACAACGCGATGATGTGCAGCAATGTCAGGTGCTGGCGTTTGTATTCATGCAGACGCTTAATCTGTACGTCAAACATCGCTTCAGGATTAATAGCGATGCCGGTGCGCGCCAGAACCCAATGCGCCAGCTCAACTTTATTGTGTTGCTTGATGGCGCGATAGTGCGCGCGGAAGTCGGCATCATCGGCAAAGGCTTCGAGGCCCTGCAACGCATCCAGATTGTTGATCCAGGGTTGCGCTAAGGTGTCGCAGATAAGCCGCGCCAGTGCCGGGTTGCATTGATTAATCCAACGCCGGGGGGTGATGCCGTTGGTGACGTTATGGAATTTCTCCGGCCACAAGCTGTGATATTCAGGAAACAGATCCTGCACCACCAGTTGTGAATGCATCGCCGCGACGCCGTTCACTGCGAAGCCGCCCACCACGCAGAGGTTTGCCATCCGCAGTTGGTTGTTATGCACCAGCGCCAGCTTTGCCCAGCACGCGTCATCGCCCGGCCAGCGCGCATCGACCTGTTTTTTAAGCTGGGTATTGAGGGTATTGATGATCATCATATGGCGCGGCAGCAGGGCGCGTACCATACGCACGTCCCAGCACTCCAGCGCTTCCGGCATCAGCGTGTGGTTGGTGTAAGCAAAGGTGCGGCGGGTGATCTGCCAGGCCTGCTCCCAATCCATCTGATGCTCATCCAGCAACAGACGCATCAGCTCAGGGATCGCCAGTGTGGGGTGGGTGTCATTGAGCTGAATCACTTCGTAATCCGGCAACGTGGCGATGGGGCGTCCGGCCTGATGGTGGCGGCGCAGGATGTCCGCCAGCGAGCAGGCACACTGAAAATATTGCTGCATCAGACGGAGCTTTTTGCCTGCTGCATGATTGTCGTTGGGGTAGAGAACCTTGGTCAGTTTCTCGGCATCAATGCCGGGCTGCTCGGCACGTAAAAAGTCGCCATCGTTAAAGCGTTGCAGGTCGAAAGGCTGTGCATGCTTTGCCTGCCACAGACGCAGCGGTTGCGTGATGCCATTTTCAAAACCGACCACCGGCAAATCCCAGGCTTCACCCTGCAACAGGAATGCCGGTTGCCAACGTGCATTGATCACCTTGCCACCAATGCCAACCGTGACGTTTAACGCGGCGTTATGGCTAAACCACGGATAGCGATCGCGCTGCCAGTCATCCGGCAGTTCCTGTTGCTTACCTTCGACAAAACGCTGGCGAAACAGGCCATATTGATAATTCAGGCCATAGCCGATTGCCGGTTGTCCCACGGTGGCCATCGAGTCAAGAAAACAGGCAGCCAGACGGCCCAGCCCACCGTTGCCTAATGCCGGATCGGTTTCACATTCCAGCACCTCACTCAGATTAATGTCCCACTGTTTCAGCGCATCGTTAACGGCGTCATACCATCCCAGATTCAGCAAGTTGTTCCCGGTCAGACGCCCAAGCAGAAATTCCATCGAGAGATAGTTAACGTGACGTTGAGGCGTGCTGCGGGCGTGAGCGGGAAGATCAGCCAGCATATCGGCCAGTGCACCACTCAGGGCATGCCACCACTGATGTGGCGTCATATCGCGCGCATCGCGTAAACCAAAACGTTGCCACTGGCGGGTGAGGGATTGCATAAAACGTGAACGATCAAAAAGCTGTGTCATAACCGGATGTCCTGTGAGAGCGAATAAAGTCTGCCCGCCAGTGTGCCTGTGGCTGGCTATACGCTCCTCCTCCTGCGGTAAATTCACCAGGGAGGATAAGCAGGGTGGAGAGGGTGAGGGGAATCTGAAAGTGTGTCAGGAATGTGATAACTGCCGCTTTTGTAAAGATTACTTAATGAGTTTGCTTGCAATCACTCCGCGAATAATCGAAGTTGTGTGAATAATAATTTCGAAGCGTAAAAAAATAATCGCTAAATGTAAGGGAGATGCATGCGTCTATGTTAATACCCTCGAAACTCAGTCGCCCTGTCCGTCTGGAAAGCACCGTCACGCGTGACCGCCTGCTGCAAAAACTCACCGCAGCCGGTAATTATCGGCTGGTGTTGGTGACCAGTCCCGCAGGCTACGGTAAGACCACGCTGGTTTCACAGTGGGCGGCGGACCAAAGCAATCTGGGGTGGTATTCACTGGACGAGGGGGATAATCATCCCGAACCTTTTGCTGATTATCTGATTGCCGCGCTGCAACAAGCTACGCAAGGGGGCTGTCCCCGCAGCGAGTTACTGGCACAAAAGCGTCAGTACATGAACCTCAATGCATTATTTGCACAACTGTTTATTGAGCTGACGGAGTGGCAAAAACCGCTGTGGCTGATCGTCGATGATTATCATCACATCACCAATCCCGCCATTCATGAGGCAATGCGCTTCTTTTTGCGCCATCAACCCGACAATCTCACGGTGATCCTGCTGTCACGTAATTTGCCGCAACTGGGTATCGCCAATCTGCGGGTACGTGAACAAATGATTGAACTGAGCAGCCAGCAGCTGGCCTTTACCCATCAGGAGGCGAAGCAGTTTTTTGATGGGCGTCTGACGGCACCGCTCGCCTGTGAAGAGAGCAACCAACTGTGTGATGACGTAGCAGGCTGGGCCACTGCCTTACAGTTGATTGCGCTCTCCGCCCGTCAGGGGGCCAGCTCCGCCCAGGATTCTGCGCGTCGCCTTTCCGGCATCAACGCCAGCCATCTCTCGGATTATCTGGTGGAGGAGGTGCTCGACAACGTTGACGTCGCCACGCGTCATTTTCTGCTGAAAAGTGCGCTGCTGCGTTCCATGAACGATGCGCTGATTACTTGCGTCACCGGGGAAGAGAACGGACAGATGCGGCTGGAAGAGATCGAGCGGCAGGGGTTGTTTTTACAACGTATGGATAATTCCGGGCAATGGTTTAGCTATCATCCATTGTTTGGCAGTTTTTTGCGGCTGCGTTGTCAGTGGGAACTCGCCGCCGAGTTGCCCGCTATTCATCGCGCCGCCGCAGAAAGCTGGATGGCGCAGGGGTACCCGCGCGAAGCCATTCATCATGCGCTGGCGTCCGGTGATGCAGGGATGTTGCGTGATGTGTTACTCGTCCATGCCTGGACGCTGTTTAATCAGAGCGAATTAACGCTGCTGGAGGCATCGCTCAAAACCTTGCCGTGGGAGACGTTGCTGGAGAATCCTCGTCTGGTGTTATTACAGGCGTGGTTGATGCAAAGTCAGCATCGTTTTTATGAGGTTAACAGCCTGCTGGCACGCTTTGAGGCGGCGTGTTGTCGCGATATCGACGAAGCATTACGCGGGGAATTTAACGCGGTTCGCGCCCAGGTCACCATCAACAATGGCAACGCCGAGGAAGCGGAACATCTGGCGATGCTGGCGCTGGAGAGCCTGCCTGAAAGCTGTTATTACAGCCGTATTGTTGCCACGTCGGTGCTGGGTGAAGTGATGCATTGTAAAGGCGACCTGGTTAATTCACTGAAGCTGATGCGTCAGACGGAGCAAATGGCGCGACGTGACGAGACCTGGCACTACGCGCTTTGGAGCCTGATTCAACAGAGTGAAATTCTGTTTGCTCAGGGCTTTTTGCAGGGCGCGTATGAGACACAGGAGCGGGCGTTTGTGTTGGTGAATGAACAACATCTGGCGCAATTTCCGTTACATGAGTTCCTGCTGCGCATCCGCGCGCAACTGATGTGGGCATGGGGGCGGCTGGATGAGGCCGAGCAGGCGGCTCGCGCGGGTATCCGGGTGTTGAAAGGGTATCAGCAGCAGCAACAAATTCAGTGTCTGGGCCTGCTGGCACAATGTTCGCTGGCGCGGGGCAATCTGGATAATGCCCGCAGTCACCTGAATCGACTGGAAAACCTGCTGAATAACGGTAACTGGCACAGTGACTGGATCGCTAATGCTGACGAAGTCCGGGTGATTTACTGGCAGATGACCGGGGATAAACAAAGCGCCAATACCTGGATGCGTCAGACGGCGAAACCGGCGTTCGCCAATAATCATTTTCTGCAAGGCCAGTGGCGCAACGTGGCGCGGGCACAGATCATGTTGGGTAATATGACGCAGGCAGAGGTGGTGCTGGATGAATTGAATGACAACGCGCGCGCACTACGATTGATGAGTGATTTGAATCGCAATTTGCTGCTGATGAATCAAATCTACTGGCAAACCGATCGCAAAGTTGATGCGCAGCGAACCTTAATTGAAGCCCTGAAGTTGGCACGCAGCACGGGGTTTGTCAGCCATTTTGTTATTGAGGGGGAGATGATGGCGCAACAGTTGCGGCAACTGATTCAGCTCAATATTCTGGATGAACTGGATAACCACCGGGCGCGACGTATCCTTGATGAACTGAATAAACATCACCGCCATAAATTTGCTCATTTTGATGAGGGTTTTGTCAGCCGTTTGTTAAATCATCCTGATGTTCCGGAACTCATTCGCACCAGCCCATTAACGCAGCGGGAATGGCAAGTGCTGGGACTGATCTATTCTGGCTACAGTAATGAACAGATTGCCGGTGAGCTGGCGATCGCGGCAACAACCATTAAAACGCACATCCGGAATCTGTATCAAAAGTTAGGAGTGTCTCATCGATCGCAAGCGGTGAATCAGGCGCAGTCAATGTTAAGAATGATGGGATATGTTTAATGATTTAACCCGTTAAACTCAGTGCCAATAATAAGCGTAGCGGGTGATTTTTTTATTATCTTTCTTTCTCGTCCCGGTTGTGACGTCTATATTTATCAGCAGACTGGTTTCATATCGAGGCAGATATGTTTCTAAACTACTTTGCATTGGGCGTTCTGATCTTTGTATTCCTTATTATTTTTTACGGGATAATCATCCTGCACGATATCCCTTATCTTATTGCAAAATCACGAAATCATCCTCATGCCGATGCGATACATGTGGCTGGCTGGGTGAGTCTTTTTACGCTTCATGTTATCTGGCCATTGCTCTGGATTTGGGCCACCTTGTATCGCCCGGAACGGGGTTGGGGAATGCAAAGTCAAAATGATTCGCTGGAACTACTTAAGTCACGCGTTGCTGAACTGGAGCGAAAACAGGGTATAAGTAACGCTCCTCCTGCGGAGTAATCGTATGGATTTACTGATTATTTTGACCTATGTGGCGTTTGCGTGGGCCATTTTTAAGCTATTCAAAATACCGATTAATAAATGGACGGTGCCAACAGCCGCATTGGGTGGCGTTTTTCTGGTAGGCGCACTCATCCTGTTGATGAACTATAACCATCCCTATACTGCTCTGGCACAAAAAGCGGTGATATCTATTCCTATTACGCCGCAGGTCACCGGTATTGTTAAAGAAGTGACCAACAAAACGAACACTGAAATTAAAAAAGGAGAGATGCTTTTTCGCCTGGACAGTACGCGTTATCAGGCGCGGGTGGACAGATTAAAGGCAGATTTAGCGACGGCCATTTCAAATATTCAGACGCTGAAGAGTCAATTAGATGAGGCCATTGCGAATACGAGCAATGTATCAGCAGAACGCGACCGTTTATTGAAAGACTACCAGCGTTATTTACAGGGAAGCAAAGCAAAGGTTAATCCATTTTCGGAAAGTGATATTGATCATGCGCGCCAGAACTACTTAGCCCAGGATGCATTGGTAAAAAGTTCGGTGGCGGAACAGGCGCAAATCAAAAGCCAACTCGATAGCACGGTTAATGGAGAACAATCACAAATTGTCAGCCTGCGCGCGCAACTGGCAGAAGCGCAGTACAACCTGGACCAAACCATCGTTCGGGCGCCGAGCGATGGTTATGTTACGCAGGTGCTGATCCGTCCCGGCACCTATGCCGCAGCCTTGCCACTGCGACCAGTGATGATTTTTATTCCTGAGCAAAAACGACAGATCATTGCGCAATTTCGACAAAATTCATTGCTACGTCTGGAGCCGGGGGATGAAGCTGAAGTGGTATTTACGGCAATTCCGGGTCAGGTCTTTCCCGGAAAATTGACCAGCATTCTTCCGGTAGTCCCTGGCGGCAGCTATCAGGCACAGGGGACGCTACAATCGTTGACCATCACACCTGGCTCTGATGGCGTCCTGGCAGTGATTGAACTGCAACCGAATGCTGATGTGGATGCATTACCCGATGGCATCTTTGCTCAGGTTGCTGTTTATTCAGATCACTTTACACACGTATCGGTGATGCGGAAGGTGCTGCTGCGAATGACCAGCTGGATGCATTATCTCTATCTGGACCATTAAAACCCAGCAGGCGTCGCTACGTGAATTCTGAGAGAAGCGCAGGAGGATTGGGCGGGAGATTTTGCGTAGCGCTGCCAGGTGTGTTCCGGTTTTTCCGTAGCGGCGCGATTTATCGCGCATCATCCACAGCGATGGTGACGTAAAACCTGCGCGATGAATCGCGCCGCTACGGGATGGGGTGGCGTTGCGGGGTTAACGGGATATCTAATTTAACATAATTCACGTTATACGAACTCAATGTTACTCCAAAGCGCTAATGTCGTACGGAACAATTCACAGATGTCGTCCCTGAACTAACCTTAGATCTCCTCAGGCTCAGCTCAGGATGCAGACTTTATGTTGGTGACCATGACAGATAAAGATCTTTACCGGCTCGGCATCATTCAGCGCGTTCACGACCACACTCTGCTGCAGCGTGAAGCCGCACGCCTTCTCGAACTCACGGTTCGTCAGGTACAGCGTGTTCTGCGGCGTTACCGTGAACACGGTGCGGCGTCGATTGTGTCTGCCCGCCGCGGACGTCCCGGCAACAACCGCATTCCCGAAGATTTACGCTGCGCCGCTCTGCAACTCATCCGGCAACACTACGCGGATTTTGGGCCGACGCTGGCCACCGAGAAGCTGCTTGAACGACACGGCATTCCGGTTTCCGTTGAGACTGTCCGCAACTGGATGATCTCAGACGGACTCTGGCGGCCACATTCACGGCGTCAGGTTCACATTTATCAGCCACGACACCGGCGCGACTGTCTCGGCGAACTGGTGCAGCTGGACGGATCTCATCATGCCTGGTTTGAGGATCGGGCACCGAAGTGCTGCCTGCTCGTGTACGTTGACGATGCCACCGGCCGCCTGATGCACCTGCGCTTCTGCGATTCGGAGTCAGCATTTGATTATATGACAGCAACGCGGGAGTATATTGATTTACATGGAAAACCCGTCGCATTCTACAGCGACAAGCACGCCGTTTTCAGGGTTAACGGTACGGACGCACGCCGCAGCGGCACCACACAGTTTGGCCGTGCACTGCGCGACCTGAGCATAGAGCTCATCTGCGCCAACAGCAGCCAGGCCAAAGGCCGCGTGGAGCGCGCCAACCAGACACTGCAGGATCGGCTGGTGAAGGAGCTGCGGCTGCACAACATCAGCTCCATCAGCGAGGCGAACCGCTGGATTACGGGCTTTATCGACGACTTTAACCGCCGTTTTGCGCGACCTCCCAAGTATCCGAAAGATCTGCACCGTCCGGCCGGTCTGACACCGGACGAGTTGGACGATATTTTTGCCTGGCAGGACCAGAGGAAGTTATCAAAATCGCTGACTTTTCAGTACGATAAAATGCTATATCTGATTGAACCCTCTGATGCCAACACCCGCATCGCGGGTGAAAAAATCACCGTGTTCGAATATCCTGACGGCAGGATCAGCTTCCGGTATGCCCACCGTGAGCTGCGTTATCAGGTTTTTGACAAGCTGGCCTGCGTGGATCAGGGTGAGATCGTCGATAACAAACGCCTCGGTACCGTGCTGCGGCTGGCGCAGGAAAAACAGGATGCACTGGAAGCTGAGGGTAAACGCTCACGCAGCAGAAAAATGCCGCGCCGACGGGCGCAGGAACGCGCGCTTGAAGCACTGAGGGCAATCAATCCGGTGCTGATCAGCCCGGAGGACTTTGTCCCCGACCTCAAACGCTGATGCCCTTCCCCTGCCCGCTTCAGCGGGCACAATGCCACAGGGAGGATGAATGAGTGAGGAAAAAAAAGTGATGACGCTGCAGGAACAGCTGCGGGCCGACCTGATTGAGATGTATCTGGCAGGCGACATCACAGCGGCGGAAACTGCGCAGTCGATGGAAGTCTCTCTCCGCCAGTGCCGGCGTCTGGTCAGCCGCTACCGTGAATCCGGTCGTGACGGCGTGGTAAATCTGCGCCGGGGAAAACCCGGCAACTATCAGCTGAAGGAAGAGCTGAAAACTCAGGCTGTGAAGCTTATCCGCACCCGCTGCCGTGGCATGAGTCCGACCGGAGCCTGGCGGTTACTGAACGCAGGCTTCGGGCTGAGCATCTCAAAAGAAACCGTCAGAAAGCTGATGATGGCCGAGAATACCTGGGTAGCCCACCCTGGAAAAATACCCTGAACAGCCAGACTCTCTTCATGTCACAGGTGACACTTTAACTTAGCCACTGAGACGACATCTCAATAATGGATAGACATGTGTTATAGAGGCAAAGCTGACCGGAGATGCGGATGTTAGGATATTTGAAAATGCCTGTTTTTAGTCAGTTCATAATATGCCCTGGTCATTATGCTGTTATTTTAAGCTATATATAAAAACGCTTTCTTTTCTCATACAAAACGCAAACCTTTTAAAGTTCAAATTAAGCCATCCGCCTTTTCCGGTTATCCGATCTATTGAACCAACCTCGCTGTTTGCTGACTAATATGTTAACTTTTGCCGTCATGTTAACGTTCTTAAGATGTTAACGGTGCGCGCCTAATTTTCGACCAGCCAGAGCAGTCTGTGCGCAGAGGATACCAGATATGAAGGTTTTAATTATTTGTCGGGATAATATTGGCGACACACTACTGACGACGCCGCTTTTAAGTGCGCTCGCACAGTCGGGCCAGCATCAGGTCGATGTGCTAACCAATAATTATGCGGCACCGGTATTAAAAAATAATCCCGATATACGACAACTATGGTATTACACCAAACTACATCACCGCGACGAAGGTCAGGGTCGACTGAACTGCCTGTTCCAACGATTGATGCTGATGATTAACCTGAAAAAGCAGAAGTATGATGCGGTGGTCCTCGCAAAAAGCCGCTGGGACCAGCATGGACTGAAATGGGTAAAAATCATACGTCCCGGCAGAGTCATTGCTTTAGGCGAAGAGTCACACCCGCTGATTACCGACCTGCTTCCACCGGCCAGTCAGTCTCAGCAACATATCAGTGAAATCCTGTTCAGTCTTGGACGACCGTTTAATCTCAGCGCCACTGCGCCAGGTAAACTGACGCTTTTACCGGATGCTGAGAGTGCAAACAACCTGCGTAACAGCTACGCCATCGATCCCTCTCTCCCGGTTTATGCATTACAAATTAGCGCCCGCAAGCCAAGCCAGCAATGGGAGGCCGCCCGGTTCGCTGAACTGGCAGACAAAATTGCTACCCGGCATCGTTGTCAGATTATGCTGCTGTGGTCACCCGGTAGCCGAGACAATCCACGCCATCCGGGTGATGACGACAAAGCTCGCGAAATTATGGCACTTTGCACGCACCTGCCGGTGAAAGCGGTGGCGACAACCACCCTGCCACAGCTTATTGCGTCCATGTCCTTGTCTCGCGGCCTTGTAAGCAGTGACGGTGGCGCGATGCACATTGGCGCTGCGCTGGGACTTCCGGTTGTCGCGCTATTTGGTGACAGTGACCCGGCATGCTGGCATCCCTGGCAGGTGAAGCATAAGGTATTGCAACCAGCCTCGCGCGATGTCAGCTCGCTTAGTACGGATGAGGTCTACGACGCATTCCTGCAAACCATCATTCAGTAACCACCTCTGGCCAGTGTCCAAGTCTGGCCGCTTTGCATAGCAGTGCAACCGTCAAGGGGTGATAAGAAAGCCCCTTCCGACGGGCAAACAAAGGGAATTGCAGGCGTGTTGCCGGAAAATAGCGTGCATCATCATAATGCTTTGAACTGACTGCAAAAGTGATAAAAAAGTCATTCATCAGATCTGCAAATTCAAACTCATTCAGGGGTAACTGTTGCAGGTAAAAGTTGGGATGATCAACTTTCTTAAACCAACCTAGTGCGGTTGGCTTGTTATGATATTCGATTAGAGCAATCACCGCTGCCAGCGTGCAGGGTTGTGGCGTGTTAGTCATTATCCCACCAGTTTCACTATGGCCTGTTCGACCTCTTCAACGGTGATCGAAGTCATGGGATGTTGCGAGTCATCTTCAGGCGGGCGGTGAATAATGATATGACGGTCACTGTCCTGACAGGGGCCGGTATAACGTGGATTGGCGGTAGAAAAGAGGCTGACGGTACGAACCTGCGCAGCGACCGCAATATGCATCGGTCCTGTATCACCCGTTACCAACAGATCCAGGCTGCGGATCAAGTTAATCAAGCCGCTGAGATTGGTTTTACCCGCCATCGGCGTAACATTTTTTCGGTAATGCAGCGGCAGGCTATCAATAAACTCCTGTTCTAGATGCTGCTCATGCGGCGCACCGGTCACGATGATTTCACAGTCAGGCCAACGAGTAAGCAGCGCTGCCACCAACTGGCAGAATGATGCTAGCGGCCAGCGACGAATATCTTTAGATGCACCTAACTGAAATCCAATACGCAGGTGGTCACCTGATCTCGTAACGCTGCTTTCCGATTCCGGCAGATGCATCCGGGTCTGATGCGACTGCGCACCGAGCGACTCAATCAATTTAAGTTTGCGTTTAATGGTGTGATCGTCGAAATAACCCGAGTAATGGTCCAGATGTTTATTAAGAAGTGGCGACTCGCTGCCGTAATGGTCGCGCACAATGACCTTACTGCCAGTTAATACTGCGCTCATAACATCGTACGGAAAATGGCCGTGTAATATCACCGATAAGTCGGGTTTCTGTCGGCGCAACTTGAAGAACAATGGCAGGTAATTCAGTAACTTATTGTCCCATATATAGATTTTATCAAACCACTGATAGCGGCTAACTAAATCCTTATTCTTCTTACTGGAAACCAAAATGAATTGACTGGCAGGGAAGCGATTTTTAAGGCTCCAAATAGCCGGTGTATTCATCAGAAAATCGCCCAGTGCAGTGGTGGAATAGATCACCACAGTTTTGGGATTAAGATCGTGTAAGGAAGGTGCTGTTTCCCTGCTAAAAAATCGCGAGTAAAGCGTTAAAATTTGGTCTATGAGATATAGTTTTTTTTTCTTCACGTTTGCAGCACCCTAACTGTATAAAAAATACTCAAAAAAGTCTTTTATGGATATTTAGAGGTTAATCCGGGGATTAAAGTTCATTGCGAAAGCACATTTTCATCCGGTTAACCTCAGATTAACTGGACAGGCTTCAGTTTGGCAATCTTCTCTAATGTACAGGGATGATGATTATAGCCCAGCAACATCACAGCATCACCTGATCCGAAGGGGTTATCATTTACTTCAAGCCACCGATTCTGGCTGCGCTATCACCCTTCAAACCCGGCCTGAAAAACGACCTCACTCCCCTTTCCTTTTCATCAGAAAGCAGCAGCAAGTGACATTCAAAACCGGAAAATCAGGGTGACATTATCAACATGGATAGACAAAATCTACCGGTTGGTTATGTTAAAGAATCTGTGTGCCGCTGGATTGCTGTTTCCTTTCTCATAACCTCGGTGAATTCAGAACGGCCTTGTTGTCTAATTCGTTGTTCCTTTTTGTGATTTCATCATTTTTTTGTGCATTTTAGCCATATTTTGGTGTGCCATAGCGCCGTTGTTTTGCATCATTTGATGAGACATAGCAGCCTGGTCATGAGCGCCCATATCCATCATTTTCATGCTTTCTCCCTGGGGGGCGCTTTTATCAGAGGAAGACTGAATCTGGTGAGCTGGAGCCTGCGCATTATTTACCATGTCGTGGATATTTATTTTTTCTGCTGCCCAGGAATATGAGCTAAAGGTCATAATGGCAACAAGCGATACAAGGATTTTTTTCATAGTGGATCTCCGGTTTAAAATTCCCCATGCAGCCAACAACTTAAATTCCAATAAGTGGTTGATATCTGACCTGGGTGGTGGTTACTCAGAAAACGGTGTGGAACTTATTTTCCACTCTGTTCCTGATTTATAGTCATTATAAAAAACCACCTCTGTTCATCGCATGACTAAATCATGACATTTATGTCACCAGAAGCGGGGTTACCGGAAACTCCACTGCACAGTGATAACGAAAACGCTGGGAATGATAATCCCCGTTTCGATGCCAAAATAAGAAGTGAAATTATATTGAAAGCCATGATAAATATAAGGTGAAAATCCAATGCCAGTTGCCTTTTTAAAATCATGATAAGAACCGTGATCACCACAATTTTTAAATGCATCGAAAAAGAACTCGCCGGTATATCCATATACGCCTTTGAACACCCAGCCGTTATCCCAGGAGGCTCAGTCCCTTCTCACGCCCATCGCAAGACAACGATCGTCGAAACTATTTTTCATTGTGCCAAGTAACACGCTATACTTCGAATCTTCAGAGAGTTTACGCTCAACAGAAAAAAAGTTATTTTCGAAATTCTCCGTGTATTGCCCGTGATTCCCGGTCAGATGGTAAACAAAAGAACCGGTATTGACTGAATAGAGATTTATTTCACTGGCATGACACCACAAAACCACAACGAGCAAATGATATCCTAATGTTCGGATTATTAATTTATGCATTTTAATATCCAACTTAATAAGAAAGGAAGTCGAACGATTCCTGCACCCTTACCCACGTTTTGGTTTTACATGAAGGCTTGCTGTATCCAAGCATAGCCCATTACGCCCTTCCCTCCTGCCTTTTAGCTCAAATTTTAACCTGGCCTGACCACCATTACGCTATATACCGGGAAAAACACCGTCGATGCTGGTCAGGATCAAGATACAAAAAATGGTGCGCTATTAGGTGATGGCACACTGCGAATAATCCAGACGCAATTAAAAGGCATTCTGGCCAATGGCTCGGGGTCGGCAACGTTTAAAACCCTCACCCAGGCGGGTATCACCACCGATCCACAGAACGGCAAACTGAGGCTTGATGCCGACAAGCTCAGTAATGCTATCTCTGCCACACCGGACGCAGTGCGGGATATCTTCACCGGAGATGGTAAAACCACTGGCGTGGCGACCGGGCTGGGAACCGGATTGGCAGCAATGCTGAATAGCAAAGGTGTTCTGCAAGGAGCGACGGATAGCATCAGTAAAAAGCTAAATGCGCTGACCGATCAATATAATAACGCCAGTAAAAAAATAGATAACACCATAGCCCGTTATAAAAGCCAATTTACTCATCTGGATACCATGCTTAACGCATTAAATAATACCAGTACTTATCTCACCACACAGTTCGAAAATATGCAGAACAGTAATAATAAATAATAAAAACGCCCCCAAATGGGGGCGTTTTCCGTCTGACGATTACTGATTACGGCAGTTTATATGCAATCACATAATCACCCAATTTGGTGCCAAACGAGCCGTGACCGCCCGCCATAATCACCACATATTGCTTACCATCAACCGAGTAGGTCATTGGCGTGGCTTGCCCGCCGGCTGGCAGGCGCGCCTGCCACAGCAACTCACCATTTCGCACGCTATAGGCGCGCAGGTAGTTATCCAGCGTACCTGCCACGAAGAACACATTGCCTGCGGTGGTCACCGGGCCACCCAACATTGGTACACCCATTTTGAACGGCAGCGGCACTGGAGCACTGTCACGTACCGTACCGATACGTTTTTTCCAGACAATCTGGTGATTTTGCAGATTGATAGCCGAGACGAAGCCCCACGAAGGTTGCAGACAAGGCAGGCCAAACGGCGACAGGAACGGATTCAGCTCCACGCCATAGGGCACACCGTACATATGTTGCACGCCAGACTCAGAACCTGAGCCAGCGGCACCATCGGCACCTGGCTCGATGGGGTTACCCGGTCCACGCGGGATCAGTTTCGAGATAAACGGCATCGCCATCGGGTTGGCAATTGCGATCTGACGGTCGGTATCCACCGCAATGCCACCCCATTCGAACATGCCGAAGTCACCAGGGAATACCAGTGTCCCCTGCTCTGACGGCGGCGTGAACGGGCCTTCATAACGCAGACGATGGAACATCACGCGGCACACCAGTTGGTCAAACATGGTGGCGCCCCACATATCCTTGCCCTGCAATTTCTGCTGAGGACGGAAGGTCAGTTCAGAGAACGGTTGGGTCGGATTCAGATGATCGCCCTGCGCTGGCCCCTGTGGTACCGGGGTTTCCGGTGCCGGAACCACCGGCTTGCCGGTTTCACGATTCAGTACAAAGATGTTGCCGGTTTTCGCCGGTACATACACCACCGGAACGGTGTTGCCGTCTTTATCGGTGATATCCGCCAGCGTCGGTTGCGACGGCAGATCCATATCCCACAGGTCGTGATGCACCGTTTGATAGAACCAGGCCAACTTGCCGGTTGACGCGTGCAGCGCTAACAGGCCGCTGGCAAAACGCTCCTGCTCCGCCGTGCGGTTGCCACCCCAGATATCCGGTGTGGAGACGCCCATCGGCAGATAGATAATGTCACGTTTGGCATCATAAGCGGCAGGTGCCCAGGAGTTTGGTGAGTTAGCGGTGAAGGTTTCACCATCCGCAGGCAGCGCATTGGGATCTTTAGCTCCCGGATCAAAGGCCCACACCAGTTTGCCACTGTTGATATCGAAACCACGAATGACGCCAGAAGGCTCGCGGGTTGACAGGTTATCCGTGACTGAACCTGCGATGATCACCATATTGTCGGTGACAATCGGCGGAGATGTCGGTTCGTAGCCACCCGGATAGGCATTTGGCTGCTGATGTTGCAGATTCAGTTCACCATTGTTGGCGAAGCTCTGGCAACGTTCACCTGTCTGAGCATCCAGCGCAAACAGACGGCCATCATCTACCGGCAGGAAAATGCGGCGCGCGCAGATGGCAGGCTGGCTGGCGTTGCTCGCTGCGGCCGTTGGCATTTCATGGTACGACACGCCACGGCAGGTGATGTGCTGGAAAGTCGGGTCTGACTTCAACTGCGGGTCAAAACGCCACTTCTCTTTGCCGCTGGCAGCATCCAATGCAATCAGAATTTGGTGTGGGGTACACAGGTACAGCATGTTGCCGATTTTCAGCGGGGTCACTTCATTGGTGATCTCGCCAGGGTCATTCGCGGTTTTGTGGTCACCCGTTTCGAACTGCCACGCAACCTGAAGATCCTTGACGTTGTGTTCATTGATCTGTTGCAACGGTGAATAACGGACGCCTTCCTGGGTACGACCATAGGCTGACCAGTCTTCCGCCGGAACGGTGGATGTTGCCGGGGCTTTATCGGTCAGCGGCAGCTCACCGTTGATTTCCTGGGGATCGTGCAGTGCAGAACCGGCCAACAACGCCACATTAACCAGCAGCGCGACCAGCATCGCACCCAACGGTTTGTTGTTGCTGACAGAGAATTGACGGTAGCTGAAAGGCAGAATTAACCAGATACCCAGCAACACCCAGATATCCAGACGTGGAACCAGCGTCCAGTAATCGCTCCCGGCTTCATGCCAGGCCCAGATAGCGGTAAAGAACAGAATCGCAGCGTAGAGGTAAAGCGCACTGCGCTTTCTCTTCAGCAATAGCCAGCTAAACGCTGCCATTGCCAGGCCGCTAATCAGGTAATAAGCACTGCCGCCCAGCGACAGTAACCAGACACCACCAATCAGCAGCCATGCAGCGCAAACCACTGAAAAGAGTAGCGTTAACAAATTTAGAACTCGGGAAGCCCGTGACATTTTATTAACCTTGAAGGAAAAAACGTGACAACTGTAAAGAAACTACAGCATTAGTGTAAACGTTATCACAAGGTTGCTACATTATAATTCCGTGCGATATTTTTAAGAAAAGTCGCTTACTTGTTAAAATACATAAAGTTAAATAAATTCCGCGAGTTGAAGATAAATATTCGACATTATTCCGCTGATGTGGAAAAGGGAAGCAAAAGCACAGCTCGTGGAAGCGCTACCACTAAAGTAAAAGAGCGGCCAAACAGGCCGCATTGTTGCCGGAGAGCGGATGCCAGAACGCGGTTCCGTATGTTGTAATTAAGACGTTTATCCCTGCCAGCGCGACTGCCGGATAATGTGACAGAAATTCATCGGCTCAAACGCGGGATCCTTATCCTTCAGGACGTCGGCTTTCACATTGCCAAAGGTGGTTTGCGGACGATGTTTGATACCGTCATAGAATGCCTGGATGATCTCTTCCTTGAAACTGGCGCTACCCGGCCATTGCGCTGGACGCTGATGCGCTCTATGTCGCGGATGGCGCACGGCGGCAGGCGTGACATCGGGCATGGATTTAGCCCTGCGCTTTATTGAAGAAGATGTGGGGCGTGAAGTGGCGCTGGATGTTGCGGCGAATCTGGTGATGTTTTTCAGGCGGCCTGCCGGACAAGGGCACTTCGTACGTAAACAGCAGACCTCTCTGGACGGTCGTTCAGCATTGCAGGATCTGCAACGCTGGACATTATCGCATCTGGCGACGGTAAAAAGTGTTGCGCAGATGGCCGCGCATATCCAACTCAGCACCCGTCATCTGAACCGCCTGTTTCATCAGGAAATGGGCGTCAGTTCCGGTGAGTGGCTGGAGGAAGCCCGCATCACCCTCGCGCGCGAGCTGCTGACCGCCAATCAACCGGTAAAATCTATCGCCGCGCTTTGCGGGTACAGCAGTAGCGATGTGATGCGGCGAACATTCATTAAATGTCACCGGTTTAACGCCGGCGGTGTATCGGAAAATGTATGCGGGGCCAGAGCCTGTTGCAGATAGCCAATAAACAACCGTGTTTTGGTATTGACGTATTTGGCGTTAAGCGTAACAGCAAACAATGAGATCACCGGACAACGATAATCCGGCAACACCTGCATACCCACCCCCGCCAGATAACGAGGCATGGCACAGGCCAATAAACGATAATCGTGGTCGATGATACGCCGGGCAACCAGATCCTAGTCAGGCAACTGGCCGATACGAATCGCCAGACCAACCCCCTCGTCAACCAGATCGATAAAGCGATCAAGAAGCTGCAACTGAATATCGACCTGCGGATAATCACGCATAAACGCAGCAATTAAGGGTGCCAGATACAGGGTTAACCTTGCCCCTGACAGCCTGACTGTCAGGGCTTTTCCCGTTGATCGAGGTGCAACTGGAGAAAGGTCAGATCCAGCCAGCGGCCAAATTTGTTACCCACCTCACTGACGCGACCGGCATCGCGAAAACCGAGTTTTTTATGCAAAGCGATCGAGGCTGTATTTTCCGACTCGATACCCGCAACCATCACATGTTTTCCCTGTTGCGTGGCGTGGGTGATGAGCGCATGCATCAATGCTTCCCCAACGCCTTTGCCACGCGCAGTTTTCAGCACGTACACCGAGTGTTCCACGGTAAAGCGGTAACCATCCCACGGACGCCAGTCACCATAGGAGGCGTAGCCAAGCACCGCCTCATCAGCATTAACCGCCACCAACACCGGAAAACCGGCGTGCTGACGGTCAGCCATCCACTGCACACGGTTCGCCACATCGACCGTTTTCTCATTCCAGATTGCCGTGCTGTGCAGCACCGCGTCGTTATAAATGTCGGCAATCACTGCCGCATCCTGCTCCACTGCCGGGCGTATATTCATTCTGGACACCTCATGGTTCTGTCACTAAAGTAGATGCTTCGTTCACTATATTATTTATCCACTATGTCAGACGAAAAATCCAGTAAAGAAGACAGCATAAATATCCGTATTGGACAAAAAGTAAAAGCCGAGCGGGAAAAACGCGGCTGGTCACTGACCGATTTGGCGGATAACTCTGGGGTTTCCCGCGCCATGATCCACAAAATTGAACGCGGTGAGAGCAGCCCGACGGCGACCCTGTTGGCGCGACTTGCCGGTTCTTTTGATATGAGTATGTCGCAGTTGATCGCCCTGAGCGAAGTGCAGACCGGCACCCTGATCCGACAGGCGCAGCAACCGGTCTGGCAGGACCCGGAGACCGGTTATATTCGCCGTCATGTCTCACCAGGTCAGATACCTGTGGATCTGGTCAGTGTCGATTTACCTGCCGGGGTGAGCGTGCCAATGCCGGCGATATCCTATCTGTCACGGCGTCAGTTGATTTGGGTGCTGGAAGGAACGCTGAGTTTTCAGGAAGGGGATCATACCTTTGAAATGCAGCCAGGTGACTGCCTCGAACTGGGGGATCCCAGTGACTGCATCTTCAGCAACACCACAACGCAGCTCTGTCGCTATGCCGTGGTGGTGCTGAAAAATGCCTAATCTATTTCGCAGGCTGAAGCGTGATGCGCGTCAGCTCGGAAGGACGACCTAAGCGCACCGCCATCCCCGGCCACAACGCCGTGCCGTTGTTAACGTACAACTGCATTCCTTCCACCGCATACAGGCCCGAAACATAGCCGCCATTGGGTTTGGCAAACAGGCGATCAAACCCGGCGATTAACCCGCCGTGGGTATGCCCGGAAAGCTGCACATCAGCCCCCTGCGCCGCATTTTGTCGGGCATTGCGCGGTTGATGATCCAGCAACACGACCGGGGCACGCTCCGGCGCGCCCACCAGCGCACGCGCCAAATCCGGACCAGGAGCACCTCTGCCCGGTGCTGAAGCATCGGTCACCCCGGCAATCACCAGACTGGCTCCGTCACGCGCCACCACCGTATGGCTATTGAGCAACGGCTTCAGCCCCAGCGAAGCGAGGTGATCGGTCCAGGCTGCCTGCTCAAAGAAATATTCGTGATTGCCGGTGATGGCAAACACGCCATCCGGGGCGTTAAGGCCGCGCAGCGGTTCAACATCAGCGCGCCGATTTTTCAGCGTGCCATCAATGACATCGCCGGTGATCACAATCAGATCAACATCAAGCGCCATCGCTTTTTTCACCATCTTCGTAGTCCACCGCGCATTGAACAGCTTGCTGATGTGCAAATCCGTCAGTTGCAGCAGTTGGTAGCCCTCAAATTCTGGCGGCAGGTTTTTGATGTTAAACACCACATCCTTCACCGGCGGCACGCGTATCGCCTGATGCACGCCGACCGCCGCCAGCAACATGGCTACGCCCCCTGCGCCATAACGCAGCGCGGGAGCTATCGTCAGCGGATGTCCCAACAACAGCGCAAGCAACGCCGCCGCATCCATCACCACCTGCAACATGGCGAGGAACAGCACCGCACAGAAGGCCCAGTTGAACAGGATGATCACCGGACGCGGCATTTCTGGCGACATGATACTGCCGGAGGTGAAGCGACTGAAAAACAGGTATTGCGTGGCGAGCAGCACCACGGCAGAAAACACCAGCTTCACCGCGAGTGGCAAGGCCAGGGGCGCAATAAAGCGCGCGATAACATACCAGCCGGGAATGCTGAAGATCAGGTGAAACATCGTGAGTCCCTGGAAATTGAACAAGGTTAAGGCAGCACAGTATCCAACAAAAAAAAGACAGCGGCTTTTCAAAACAGGCGGTTTCGGTTACCTCCCGCGGCGCTGCAATTTTCAGCAAACGATCTCCGTCTGGATGTACAGACGTCTGGATGTAGATTATAGTGCATGCGCAATGTAGCAACGCGATTTATCGCGTAATCATGCGGAAAAGGTCAAAATCCGCGCGATAAGTCGCGCCGCTACGCGAGAAATGTGCACCAGATTATCCAGATATGCTGAAGGGAACGTCGTTATGAATAAAAAATTACTCTCCGTACTGTTGGCCGCATCCGTTACGCTGCTCAGCGCCTGCAATAAAGACAACGACAACAGTGTCAAGGTGGCGATCAACACCGGACCAGACCAGGCGCTGTGGGACACCGTTAAGCAGGTGGCGCATGACAAATATCATCTCGACGTCGATGTGGTGGCTTTTAACGACTACGTCCAGCCTAACGAAGCGCTGTTCAACAAAGATGTCGACGCCAATGCCTTCCAGAGCCTGCCGTATCTGGAAATGCAGTCCAAAGAGCGTGGCTATCATTTTGCCGTGATCACCAATACCTTCGTGTTCCCGATTGCCGGTTACTCACGCAAGATCAAGTCATTAAAAGATCTGCCGGATGGCGCGACCATCACCATTTCCAATGAAGCCACCACCCTGGGCCGCAGCCTGCTGCTGTTACAGGCGCAGGGGCTGATTAGTGTGAAACCGGAAGCGGGCCTGCTGCCAACGACGCTGGACATTACCGCTAACCCGAAAAACCTCAAGTTTGTTGAAGTCGATACGCCGCAACTGGCGCGCACTCTCGACGATCCGCAGGTCTACGTTTCGATCATCAACAACAACTTCGCCGCGCTGGCGAACCTGTCAGCCTCGCGCGATGGCATGTTTATGGAAGGCAAAGCGTCGCCTTACGTGAACGCCATTGTGGCGCGTGAAGATAACAAAGACAGCCCGAATATTCAGAAGCTGAAGGAAGCCTTCCAGTCACCCGAAGTGCTGAAAAAAGCCAACGAGATTTACAAAGGCGACATTATCAAAGGCTGGTAAGCATTGAGGAGGCCGCACAGCACAACGCCTGCGCGGCCACTGACTTAATGTTTCAGGGTAACCAGATTATCCTGCTCGCTGCCATCACGTCCGACAGACGGATTACGGTCACAGGCTTTGGGTAATTGTGTGGTAATCAACCCCGCTACTACCAGCGATCCGGCCAGCCAGCACACCGCCACATTTTGTCCGTACAGCATGGTCATCATCCCGACCAGATACGGCCCGCAGAAGCCCCCCAGATTACCCAACCCGTTGATCACCCCGCGCGCACTTCCCGCTACTTCCGGCGCAGCGATACGCCCGGGAATCGACCAGAACGGGCTGGTAGCGGCCTTGAGGAAGAAACCACACACCACCAGCGCGATGTAGGCGGCGACCACGTTATGATGCAGCACCACCGAGGCCAGCAGCGCCGCAGCAAAGCAGAACAACGACACCATCACCCACAGACGGCGCTTACCGGTACGATCGCTCAGCCATGAGATGGCATAGATACCGAGCAGCGTGGCGACGAAGGGCAAGGCCGCCAGCAGACCGATACCGGTCATATTCGAACCGGTCAGGTTTTTCAGGATGCTGGGCAGCCACAGGGTGTAACCGTAATCGCCGGTCTGATAGAAAAAGTTCAGCGCCACCAGCTTCATCAGACCCGGATTGCGAAACACTGCTTTTAACGGCGCTTTGCTTACCGGTGCCACAGCGCGTGCAGCCGCACGTTCCCGATGCAGTTCGCGCAGCAGCCACTCCTTTTCGCGCTCCGGCAACCAGCGTGCTTCTTCGGGGCGGTCACTTACCACCAGCCACCACACCAGCAGGATCACCGCCGACAGCCCACCTTCGATAATAAACAGCCAACGCCAGTCCAGCGCATTGATGATGTATCCAGAAATCGGTGCGGTGAACATACCGCCCAGCGGCGCGAACATCATCACAAAAGCATTCGCACGCCCTAACTCTTTTTCCGGGAACCAGTTACTGACCATCGTTAAGACAACCGGCAGCATTCCCCCTTCAGATACACCCAACACAAAACGCAGCGCCAGCAGTTGATAGTGGTTAGTGACAAAACCGGTCGCCACCGACACCACCGTCCATGCCACCAGCGACCAGGCGATAAACCGCTTGCCGCTGCCATTAACCGCAATGCGCCCACCCGGCACCTGCAAGAAGAGATAACCAATGAAAAAAATACCGCTGATGATGCCCGCCATCTGGCTGGTAATGGCGAGATCCTGATCCATGCCACCCGGCAAGGCAAAACTGATGTTGACGCGGTCCATGAAGGAGATGATGCAAACAATTAAAATCGGCGCAATAACGCGATACCAACGTGTTCCGGGAATAGAGTCCTGCATAACGCCCCCTTCGAATAGATGCTTAGCACTGCCATCTATTAAAGAGAGTCTGGAAAATATTTTTGCGACCGACATCACTGCAAAACGTGTTAACAAAAGGTGTTACACGCAGCGTGATGAGGCAATGAAATCAGCGCGATAAGTCGCGCCACTACGCCATGTTTAAACCGTTATTTTTTGTAGCGGCGCGATTTATCGCGCTAATCTTGCGACACATCACAACACCTGTAACACACCGCCGTAACAAAATGGGCCAGGTGGTCAGCCTGGCCCTGTTAATCACGACTGTTTTTTACTTTTACGCCGCAGCACCACACTCAGCGCCACCCCGGCCAGCACCAGGATAATCACCCCAATGATGCCCGGCACCACCAGCGGTTGCAGGCGGACCAGCAGTGGCGGATGACCGCCTTTGCGCACCCAGGCCACATCGCCTGCCGTCACGGTGACGTCAGGGTTGCCGTAGTTTTTCAGCACAAAGTTGCTGATATCGGCTACCTGTTGATCGCTCAACTTATCAACATAGGATGGCGAGCTGAAGCCCGGCATCAATACCTGATGGTCGGTGGTATCACGCTGAACACCAAACAGAATCGCCGCAATCAGGTTGTTGGGATTGCGCATGCCGGTTGCGGTGTTATGGAATAACGAGGGATAAGCCTGGTTGGCACTCCCCGCCCCATCCGGCTGGTGACAGCTGGCGCAGTTGCCGCTAAACAGCGCGGCACCGTTGGTCAGCGAGTGGTTAGCATTATTCGGGTTGCGTCCACGCAGGCTGTTTTCCACATCCATCGGCGCGCCGTAGCTGAAGGCCGGTTGCGTTTCCCCCGCATCACGTAGTGGCGTCGTGCCTTTGAGGTAAACCGCAATGGCGTGCAGATCGCTGTCCGGCAGGTATTGCAGGCTGTGCTCCACCGCCTCCGCCATACCGCCCGCTGCCTGGTTTTTCCCTGGCGCACGTCCGGTTTTCAGATACTGCACCAGCTCGTCATCACTCCAGCCGCCAATGCCGCTGATCGGGTCTGAGGTGATATTCGGCGCATACCAGCTTCCTAATGGACCACCAGCCAGCGGGCGATCCTGTTGTTCCTGCATCATAAAACCGCGCGGCGTATGGCAGGTATTGCAGTGCGCCAGTCCGTTAACCAGATAATTGCCCCGATTCCATTCAGCGCTTTTGCTGCCATCGTTTTGCCACATTTTGTCGTCAGCAAACATCATGTTCCAGAAACGCATACTAAAACGCAGACTGAACGGGAAAGGCAGATGGGTTTGTGGATTCTGTTTTTCCACCGGCTGTACGCCATGCATCAGGTAGTAATACAGGGCGTGCACATCGGCGTCGGTCATCATGCTGTAGGAGGTGTAAGGCATTGCCGGATAGAGCTGCGCCCCATCAGCACGCACACCATGACGCACCGCCGCTGCGAACTCGGCTTCACTGTAGTGACCAATACCGCTTTGCGATGGGGTGATGTTGGTGGCGTATATCACCCCCATTGGCGACGCGATACCATAGCCGCCGCTGAACGCGGTTTTACTGCCGGGTGCGGTATGGCACGCCTGGCAGTCCGAAGCGATGGCAACCTGCTCGCCCTGCTGCAACAGATGGGTATCGAGCGATGCGGCCTGAACGCCAAACGTCACCAGGGCCGCCAGGCTGCTGGCAATTAATCTCTTCATGCCAGTGTCCTCATACGCTGCGCGATATCATGCGCGGCTTTCAGTCCCAGTGCCGCCATAGTCAGGGTGCTGTTCACAACGCTCGCGGAAGGGATCGCCCCGCCGCCAGGCAACCACAGGTTTTCATGGTCAAAGGCGCGACAATTACCATCCACCACCGCGTCTTTACCGCTTTTACCCATAATCACGCCGCCCATAATATGGTTGTTGGCGTTGAGGCCCTTGCTGATGGTGAACTCTTTACCGTTGAACAACTGCCCGATATGTTCCAGTTGCGCATGCGACACCTCGGCCCCTTTACGCACATAATCACCGACATCGTAATAAATATCCGGGCACGGCAGGCCGTGAGGATCATTGCGGGTTTTGCTTAACGTCAGACGGTTTTCCGGGTCCGGCAAAGGTTCGAGGCTGATGGAGATATCCACGCTGTGAATCGAGCGATAGCGAATTTCCTCATCCAGCGCTTTGCCCACCAGACCTTTTTTCAACGCCTGCTGCGTTGCCGCCACCACGCGTGAGATGTTATTGAGGATCATTTTGTTCGCCGAATAATCACGACGGAAATCGCCATCGCGATAGCCCACCATGCAGCTACTCTGCGCCGGGCCACGTCCCAGCCAGACCGGTTCTTCAGTCAGGAAGGAACAGTGGAAGCCGGAGTGATCCATCATGTTGCGCCCCACCATATCTGATGCGTTGGCGATGCCATTCGGGTTACCGCCGTTGGCCGCCATCAACAACAGACGCGGGGTTTCGATGCCGTTACAGGCCAGGGCAAAGGCTTTACCGGTGGCC
Source organism: Pantoea sp. X-Soil-OKNW-713 (assembly GCF_059730685.1). NCBI lineage: Bacteria > Pseudomonadati > Pseudomonadota > Gammaproteobacteria > Enterobacterales > Erwiniaceae > Pantoea > Pantoea sp. X-Soil-OKNW-713. The sequence continues at coordinate 341,914 of NZ_AP035996.1, forward strand.
TTGTGTGAGGCACCAGAACTGTCCTTCCAGTGCACCGCCGTCACCCGGTTGTTGTCATCGGTATCGATTCTGTAAACCACCGCTTCCGCCAGCACCACCGCACCGTTGCGCTCCGCACGTTCAATATGGTGAATACCGTTGTACATCGCCCCGATCGGGCAAATCGGCTGACAGTTATTGTTGCCGCAGCAGGTAGGACGCCCCTGCCACGGACGGGTGCTGCGTCCCTGGGGGATTGGCACCAGATTGTAACCATGCGGGTTCACCACGCTGGCAAAGTAGTTATCACCGTGGGCAAACGGCACCATCTCCATCGGATAAGGCTGGCTGCGTTCAGACGGGGATTGCATCGCCACATTGTTCGGTCCCGCGACGCCGATTTCGTTTTCCGCCCGACAGTACCAGGGTTCCAGCTCGTCATAGCTGATCGGCCAGTCGCGCCCCACGCCATATTTCGACTGCATCACAAAATCGCTGGGATGGTGACGCCAGCAGGATGCCGCCCAGTGCCAGGTGGTGCCGCCGACGGTACGCAGGTAGCCCTGTTGAAAACTGGCGGCGTTAGGGCCGGTGACGTTGACATAGTTATTCGGCGGGAAATAGAGCGGTGCCGGGGCAAACTTTGACTGCGGGTATAACCCCTGAAAATCGGAACCGGCGCGATTGGCAAAGGGCATGTTGCGCCAGTTTTCCACCGCCTGTGCACGATCGATACGTAAACCTGCTTCCAGTACCAGTACGGAATAGCCCTGACTGACCAGTTCATTGGCCATCAAACCACCCACCACACCGGAGCCCACAATAACAATGTCTGCGGAGGCATCGCCCTGCGCAGAGAAAATCGGTTTTTTCATGGTTTTCTTCGTTTTTTATAAGGAGTGTTTACAGCGAGTCAATCAGCCCATTGCGTTCTTCCGGCACCGGGGCCGTCCACCAGATCGGACCGTTGCCACAATAAGTCGGCACCACCAGACCATCGCTGACGGTTTGGTACATCAACGCCTGCTTATAGGCGACCAGCGTGCCGTGATAGTCATCCCCTACGGTTCCGGTGTACCAGGCGGTGACGATTTGATAGAGGAAATCGTGCAGACCTGCGCTGTCGGCTTTCGCCAGCAGTTGTTGCGCAGACATACCGGGTTGTAACAACAACGCAAGTTGCGTCAGGCGGGGAGCGAACTGCGCATCGCGCTGGCTAAAAGCGGCAAAAAAACGCGCCGCCAGCACCGTATCCAGATGCTTATGTTCTGTGATGGCCTGAGAGAGACTGACGAACTGCTTCACCGCATCGCTACCACTGACAACGCTAGCGGCAAACGCCCTGCCCGGCAGGCTTGCGACGACACCGGTCAGCGTTAAACCCAGGGTCGCAAAGAGAAATTCCCTGCGACTGGAACCGGTTCCATTTTTGTTGACAGAAACGGTTTCAGTTGGAAAATGTCGTTTCATGGGATACCTGATGTTGAGAAGAAAGGAGCACTAAAGTTACGGGTAACATCCTACCGTTTAAGTTTCAAAACTGTTATCAGGTTTTTATCAGATTCCGTACTTTTGTCGGGGAGATAGCACTAAATGATAAAGAAATGTGAAATTGGTTAATAAAAAAACATCAGCAAGTTATGACGTTTTTTATTACCGTTTCGAATTTAAACCACGCGCGGTAAACCGCGCCGCTACGGTGTGGCAGGCGGTGTAGCGGCGCGATTTATCGCGCAATTGTGTGCGCGATGCCGGAAAACCTGCGCGGTAAACCGCGCCGCTACAGATATGCTGCGATTGGCTAATCAACGCATTTTAATGGTGCAGCATCTCCTCCACGACCTCGGCGGTCTGCATTTGCCAGGGATAGTATGTGGGCCAGTTATCCATCTCACTCAACAACGCTTCCTGGGAGGTGTTGCCGGTAAAGATATGGAAATGCGACGATTTTCTCGGGCCGATGATGTGATCGCTGAACTGAACGAATTTCGGCGCCGGGCTGTTAGCATCCTGACAGGTGAACTGGTAGCGCACGCCCTTCTTCCCGGATGCATAGGTCAGAATTTTGTGTCCGTCGTAGCGGTAGTGGCAGGAACTGGACTGCGCACCAATATGGAACTCCATCACTCCGTCTTCGATGCCGATGGTATCAACCTGCGTGACATAGCCTTTGCGGTAATACGCTTTGACGTCGGCAAAGGTTTTGCTGGGATCTTTTTCCACCTTCTTACGCAGCACCGGATCGAGATCGCCGTTAACCAGTAACGGATAAACCGATTGCCAGACACCGTCCCAGTCAGAGAGGTTGCGGTCTTTAACGTCCTTATCGGCAAATACGCCCTCTGCCGCTTTCTGCTCCATTTCCGTAAGTGGCTTACCGTGCGCATGATCCCCATGCGCCAGTACCGATGAACTCAGGCCGATTAATCCCAGAGATAACACGATTTTTTTAATTTTGCTTACCACAACCAGACTCTCCATTGGTTAAAATGGAGATGTTATATCATAACAATTTGTAACGCAAAGTGTATGCACCCAAAGGGGTTAACCAGACGAACAAGGTTTTTTCAGGGAGCGACAAAAAGAAGCCCAAATTCATTTGGGCTAATCGGACGTGAAGAATGTTTATTATGATGTGGCATAGAGAAGTCATTGCCGGCTTCTCGTCAGGCAGGCTCAGAGTAAACCAATCCTTAACATGTTATTTATAATCTGGTGCGAAGATCTCTACCGGGCGACCGCATCGCGACACAAATGTAATCAAATGAAAAAAAATTCGCGTAAAGTTAATGGAGTTGTGGCAGAAGTTTGCCTGCGTGTTAATTAGCAGTTAAAGCTAAAATTCAGTCGGCTAAAAGGTATTTATTATTCCTAACGGTGGTGATTACCTGCCGTGCGCAACCGTCGATATTTATCAACGAAGATTAAACGACAACAACCCATCGTCATACGTATAACTGGCTTACCAGTCACGTTGAGGAGTCAGATATGAAAGCTTTAGTTAACGACATCATTTCTATTTTTACTGAAAAGACAATTAACCCGGTACTGGTCCGTTCAGGATTATCTCACCGTGAAATTGCCTCGATCCACCCGGTTGGGGTTACCAGCGTCAGTTGGGTGACCTCTATGGAAGAACTTAATGACGCCTTTGTGAAAAAGGCGCTGGAAGCGGGTGCCGTGGGCTACCACATCACCAATGTCGATTCCCATCAACCGGGCAATGATGGTCAGCATGTGATGGCAGCGACTGCAACCCTGTATCATATTAATGACAAAGTGGCTTACGGTTAAAACGTGGATTACCGAACAATCTGGCACACAGCAGGCACATCGCCAGGCACCATTCCCCTGGCGATGTGCATTTAATCAGGTGAATAATTCCGCCCCGATATATGAACCTTCAGCCGGTGCCGGTGGAATAAAGAAAATGGCTGAACCAATATGGGAAATATATTCATTCAACGCATCTGCCGCGCCCAGTTTAGCCTGTAAGGTTTCAAAATGTGCCGGATCATTCTGATAACTGATAAACAGCAATCCCGCATCAAGAAAGCCGAGATTATTTAAGCCATCGGTATAATTATAAGAACGTCGCAGGATACGAATACCCTGATTATTCTCATGCGCCGCCAGGCTGATATGCGCCGTAGCCGGAATAACCCGTTCACCGCTTTGATCCTTGACCTCAAAATCAGGCTGATCAAACTCTTTATGACCGCTCAGCGGAGCACCGGACAGCTTATGGCGACCAAAGATATTATTTTGATCGCTGACGCGGTCCACATCCCAGTTCTCGATGTGCATACGAATTTTACGTACCACCTGATAGCTGCCCTGCTGCTGCCAGGCCGGACCCTCATTAATCCACACATGGCGTTTGAAATCGGCTTTCTCGGTGATATTGCGCGTACCATCCTTAAAACCAAACAGGTTGCGCGGCGTGGATTGCCCCTTACCTGCGGAGGCGCGGCCAAATCCCAACACCGACCAGCGTGTCGCCGCGGTGCCCGTCGCCTTGGCGATACGTGCCAGGTTACGCACCGCGTGATACGCCACCTGCGGATCATCAGCACAGGCCTGAATCGAGAGATCGCCCCCGGTCAGTTCCGGATCAAAGTTGTCGCTGGGTAGCTGAATCAACTCGCGCATCAGCGGCGGCTTCTTCCCTGCCAGGCCCATTGCTTCACTGAAAATACGCGGCCCCAGACCGACGGTGACGGTTAACGAGGCGGGCCCCAGATCCATCGCTTCGCCGGTATCGCCCCCCACTCCGCTGTTGCGCGCGGGTTCAATCTGACCAATGGTTTCGCCGCGCATCATCTGCGCGATGGCGGATGACCAGCGCGCCAGCAAAACCTGGAGATCGCGCGGATTCTGCGAGGTCAGGTCAAACGCCATAAACATAATATGGCGCTGCGGGGGTGTTTCGATACCCACCTGTCCACCGGTGCCATAAAAAGCATGTTCGCGCGACAGGTCAACACGATCTTCGGGATTATGCTGCGCTTCAATCTGTCCGTGCGCCGAACTGACAGCCGGAATCGTCAGGGCGCTGGCGACCGCCCCTTTCAATAAATCTCGCCGGGTGAAATTACCGGCCTCCCTGGCCGGTTTGGACTTATCTTTCATCGATTATTTTCCGCTGGTTGCGACTTTTTCAGCGATTTTGGACAACGGTTCCTGCAACGCCTGTACAGCACGGCTCAGTTTTGCACCCTCTGAGGCTTTCAGTTCGGCGGTGTAGTACTTGTAGCCACCCGGAATCGCCGGGTCGCGGTAAGTTTCCAGTAACGCGCGCACTGCCGCGAACTGCTCGGTGACACGCTTGGTCAGATCGGGATCGATTTTTTCCAGACCCGGTTTCAGGAAGGCGAATGCCTGCTCGGCACCTTCGATGTTACCGGCGAAATCGATCAGATCGAGATGGCTGAAGGCTTCTTCTTCGCCACTGATTTTGTTGCTCTGAACTTCTTCCAGCAGATCCGCAGCACCGTTTGCCAGGTCTTCCGGTTTGTAAGTCAGTTGCTTAACCTGCTCATCCAGTTTGTGTACGTTGGTTTGCAGTTCAGCTGCCAGTTGTTTGGTTTCCGGCGTAATCGCTTTTTTGCTGAACAGCTCACGCTCAATGGCGTGGAAACCATGCCAGCCCACTTTCGGGTCGATGTTGGACGCACGCATGTCAACTAAGTAGTCAAGGTTGCCTGCATTATCGGTGGCTTTGAAGCCCGGTAACACGAAGCCGCTGACATCAGATTCGATACGTTCGTAGAACGGACGCGCTTTGGCGTAGTCTGCTTTGGCTTTTTCCAGATCGCCCGCATCAATGTCGGCCTTCAGACGATCGACCGCCACCACCATGGCATCCACTACGCCGTTAACATAGCTGGCGTAGCCTTTGGTGCCCTCTTCCAACAGCGTCGCGACGCTGCCGGTCGGAGCTGCCGCCGCTTTACCGGTGACGGTAAAGTTAGTCAACTCTTGTTTCGCCCCCGGGCAATAAATCTGGTAGGTGCCGCCGTCCAGCGTGACGGTGAATTTCACCGCAGGCAGGCCCGGTGCGAGGTTCTCTTTTTCGCCCAGAATACGGTTGTCGCTTAACAGTTCCAACTCAGTCAGTGAGGTCGCGGTTTTATTGACCACGGTGAAGGTGACCGGACCCGCTTTCGCCGAAGTATGGTCGATATGGCAGGTGCCATCGCCTTCACTGGTCATGGTGATGTTGACCTGTGAAGCGCCGTTTTTCACCGGCGCTGCCGTAGCCGCCTGCGCATCCACGGACAGCATTAAAGCCGCAGAAATCCCTGCTGCAATCAGCGCGTATTTTGTAGAGAACGGTTTTGTCTTCATCGTGCCTTCCTGTTTATTTTTCAGGCAGTTGGTGAGTTGAACTGTCCAGCAGTCCCTGTTTGCTGCGTCCTCGGGCACGAACACCTTTCAGTCGCCGGAACTGGCGACTGGCTGAGAAAAAGCAGGTGAAGGCCAGAATGGCAAAAAGTGAAGGTAAAATAACGGCCCAGAAGTGCCAGATATCATGAGCAACAACCGCATCTCGCAAGCGTTGTTCAATATCCTGTGACCAGGTCGGGCTGATCTGCCAGTCGCACCCGGCTTCTGCGGTGCGCGCCCGCGCGCTGATGGTGCGGGGAGACTGGAGGCCACCGCCCGATAACGTGATAAAGGTGCCGGCCTGAGATTCCGCGCTCACCAACACGCCACGCCTCATGGCGGCATCAACACGGCAATTCACCGTCCATTTGGCGTCATAAGGACCGGGATGTTGTGACGGACTTAAGCCCACCGGGATGCGGTTGCCATAGGCGGCCATGACCTGGTCGAGCGTCAGCGGTGAACTGGCATCGGCGGGTTCATAGCTGAAACTCGCCTGCCACTCCTGACGCCCCGAGGTGCTGACGTTGCTGAGCTGATCGGCAGGCACCACCAGCGTTTCCGCTGCCTGTCCCTCAAGCGTGACGGCAAACTGTTTGCCCGCGCCTGGCTGGCTACTGATATGGCCGACCGGTTGCTGCGAGGTGCGGCTGACCAACGGAATTTGATCGGGAATGTCCACATCCGGTGCCGGATAGCCAAAGAACAGTAACAACGCGGTGATTGTCAGGCCCGCGCCGGTCACAGTGGTGAACTGTGCGGCTCTTTTTGGTGTCGGTCTTAAGTGGGCAGGCCAGTAGATCATCGCCGCGACCACCACGATATAGATAATCCAGCCTGCGAATTCCACCAGCCGCGGATCTGCCGGAATACCCAGCACGCCGGTAATCAACGCCGATTGTACGGTGCCGGGAGTGACCAGCCAGCTCAGGTCAACAATGCGTTGTTGTCCGGTATTTAACCATCCCGCTTCATGCGCGCTGCGTAACGCGGAGATAATCAGACCGGCCGCCACCAGGATCAGGAACAACCCGGTAAGACGGAAGAAACGCGACAGGTTAATACGGATGCCACCGACATAGATGCCCCATCCTACCAGCACGGCGGCCAGTAACCCCAATACGGCACCCACCGCCGCCCAGGCAGCCGACTGTGAAGCGGAAAAAGTCGCCAGCAGAAATACGCTGGTTTCGAAGCCTTCTTTCAGTACCGCGAGAAACGCCATGCTGGTCAACGCCCAGGCGCTGGAATGGCTGATGGCTTCTGCTGCTTCGGTTTCCAACTGACGCTTGAGGTTGTGCGCATGATTGTTCATCCACATCACCATGCCGGTGACAAAAAACACCGCCACCAGGCCGATAATGGACTCCATCATTTCCTGACGCGCCTGCGGTAACGCGTTTTCGGTCAGGTTCAGCACAAAACCCACGCCAAGGGAGAGGATCACCGCACAACCGACACCCAACCACATCGCGGTGAGCGAACGGCCATTTTTGCGTAAGAAAGCGGCGATAATGCCTACGATTAATGCGGCTTCAAGGCCTTCGCGCAATGCGATAATGAACGTGGCCAGCAAGTAGAGTGCTCCCAAAAGTGGCTAAAAGCGAAATGATAATAATTATTAGTATCACTCCCCGTGAGAATAATAAACATTCCCGCTAACCAGCATAGTAAAAAAAGGAAAAACTCTATTTGCTCGTGACATTGCCAGATATTATTTTGCTTCCTGATGTGAGCCACATCTCAACATTAAGTTAACCTTAAGAATTAAGGCGACTCCGTTAAAAGACACAAGGTAGCGGCGCGATTTTAACCCTAAAAAAACAGCGCGATAAATCGCGCTGCTACGCAACCGGGGAGAGATGCCGCCATCCCCGGTGCTTATTTCGTTGATTGTAGAGATATGTAAAGGGAACAGCTTGATATGACTTGTAATTTTATTTAACTGCTGAATTATTGCTCCAACAGGTACGGCTTTCTTTCACGCTTAAAATTGTTGATTCATTTGCTGTAGCATTTTATTCGCTGCGGTTTTAGGTTGCAGGCGGCAGCGCCTGTAAGATGCGTCCGGCCTCAGCGGCGCTCAATGGATACGCATAAAACTGGCGATAAAAATCGCGCGTGGCGTCGACGATATTCAGATCGGGAAACAGCTCAGGATGCAATTTGGCTGCGGCCCATTGAATCTGGAGCGCCACCTCGGTGCCATAGCGATCCCACGGAAACACCCCTGCCGGATTCTGCCACACCCGATGATTTTTCACCGCATTAACGCTGCCAAACAGCGCAGCGTAATCGGAATCCGCCAAGGTTCCCGCACCGGCACCAATAATGATCACATCCGGGTTCCAGCGAATCACCTCCTCTGGGGAGATCGGCTTCATATTGCCTTCAATGCCCGCCGCGACATTGCGCCCGCCCGCCAGCGTGATCCAGCTATCGATCAGGGTAGCGCGGCCATCCACTTTCAACGGATGGAGCGACTGAATATGCAGCACGCGGGGGCGCTGGCTGGCGCTCAGTCCCTGGGTTTTCGCCTGAATGCGGGTAATTTGCTGATCCAGATAGTGGTTATACGCCACCGCGCGTGCCTCGGCCTCAGCCGTACCCACCACCTGCGCGGTGGTGGTGAGGGAGCGGCGCAGCGAGGCAAAGTCATCAAATTGCATCTCCAGCACCGGGATCCCCGCCAGCCGGTAAGACTGGGCATCAGGATCATGGGCCGGAACGAAAATCGCATCGACATGACGCGCCACCAGCGCTTCGCTGGCGAAGGTTTTACCGTGCGCCTGTAACGCCTGAAACAACGTTGGCTGCACCTTAAACATCCAGGGGCGATCGGTCGGATGATTCACCGTCGCCACAATCCGGTCCCCCGCTCCCAGCGTCATCAGCAATGAATGGTGAGCGAACCAGGCATCGGCGATATGCGTCACCGGATGGCTAATTGCCACCTGCTGACCCACATCGTCCGTCACCGTTTGGGCCTGAGCCACGGCGCTGATGACCAGCAGCGCCAGCCCGCAGAAAGGTTTTAACATGGCCTTGCTCCCGATCAGAAATTGAGTTGCATGGAAACCTGAACCATACGCGGTTCGCCCAGTTGCGCGCTGGCATAGCCAGAACCGCTGTAGCCGTTTAGCCCACCCGGCACGATATTGGTCCAGTAGTGGCGATTGGTCAGGTTAGTGACATCAAGGCGGAAGGTGGTGGCGGTGTTGAACAGTTGCGTCTTCCACGCCGCCCCCGCATCCAGCGTGGTGTAACCGCTGACCCAACCTTCGTTCTGGTTGTCGGTACTACGACGCCCGACATAATGCATGCCGCCGTGAATATCGGTACCGCTCAGCATTGGCAGGTCGTAAGCGGCAAACAGGCTGGCAACATAGCGCGACAAACCGACGATTTGTTTATTCTCCGTCTGCGCGCTGGCGGTTTTCAGCAGACGCGGGTCCAGCCAGGTCATGCCACCATAAACGTGTAAACGCTCGGTGACATCGCCGTCGGCCATCAGCTCAATGCCCCGGTTACGCTGCTCACCGTCCACCGCATAGTCACCGTTGGCGTTGGTATAGGCATAAGGACGCTTGATCTGAAACAGTGCGGCGGTCAGCAGCAATTTATTGACCGCCAGCTTGCTCCCCACCTCAACCTGACGGCTACGATACGGCGCCAGGATGTTGCCTGCGTTGTTGGCGGGTGCGGGTGCGGTGTCGCCCTGTTGCAGGCTGTCGGCGTAGCTGACATACAGCGTCAGCGGATCAACCGGCTTATACATCAGGCTGGCTGAGCCGCTAAAACCACTATTTGACGACTCGCTGCTGCGGCTGCCGGTTTTGCTGTAGTTGGCCGAGCTAAGCAGGCTTTCGCTGCCCGCCAGCAACAGGCTCCACTGCGGAGAAAATGCCAGATTATCGCTGAGCAAAAACGCATGTTGTGTGGCGGTGGCCGAGTGATAGCGATCGGTAAAATCGGGATAGTCCGGCTCGGCAAATGCCTGGGGATTATCCAACGACGCGCTGCCCAGTGTGCTGGTGCCACCGGCTTTCGGGTTCATATTTTTCCAGACGAACCCCCGTACCCCGGCGGCGATTTGCTGGTGGATCCAGCCGGTATCTACTTCACCATTGAGGTTTGCCAGGTAACTGTTGATGGTAAAACGGCTGGCAGTGGCGGATGAGGTGGTGGTGGTGTAATGCCCCTGGTTATCGGTAAAGGTATTGGTCACCGCTGTTGATTCACGGTCGGCAATTTGACGCAGCACGGCCACCTCGCCTTGCCAGTTACCATCGAAATCGTGTTTCAGATGCACGCCCGCCGTCAGGGTGTGGTTATTGTCCCCGGCGTAGGATTGACCGAGATGGGCGGTTTTCGGATCCGGCGCTGCCGGGAGGGTCAGACCGCTACCCAGCGCGAATTTACCCGGCAGCCCTTTGTCGTAAAAATGGTAGTAGCTAAAATTGGTTTCCAGCACCGTCTGATCGGTGAGGTTGGCATCCAGCGCGAAGCTGACCAGTTGGCGGCGCTTTTTGCTGCCTGTGACGTAGCCACTGCCTTCATCATCCAGCAGATTGAGGCGATAACGCAGCCGATCGTTATCATCCAGTGGACCGCTAAAATCCCCCGCCAGCAAATGGCTGATGCCGGTTCCCGCGCCGATAGTGACGCTATGTTGTGGGGAATCGGTGGGACGTTTGCTGACAAAATTAAATAATCCCGCCGGATTAGCCGGTCCATATAGCGAACCGGCCAGACCATTCAGCACTTCCAGATGGTCAAACTGCGCGGCGGCGTAATCCGTGGTGGAGACGACATTCAATCCGTCAATCATGCTGTTCTGCACCACGCTACCTTGCATACCGCGCGTTTGCGGTCGGGCACCATCCCCCTGCACCGAAGGCATATAGCGGTAAATATCGCTGATACTTTTTAGCTGCTGGCGTTTCATTAATTGCGGTGAAACCGTTTGCACTGACCAGGGCGTATTACGGATTTCCTGGCTGCCTGCATTACCTAACGTGGCTTTTTTCTCGACTGATGACGGGGTGTTATTCGGGTTTGCGGTGACGGTCAGAGCGGGTTGTTCCGCCGCCTGGGCGTGAATCGCCATCAGTATGCTGACGCTAATCAGACTGATAAGCGGGGTGTTACGCGATTTAATTTCCATTACCTTGCCATTGCCTGGATTAATAAAATATTTACTTATGATATTGTTTTGTAAGGTTATTATTATCGTTGTGTAAATTATTATGTATCGATAAAAATTAAAAGGGCAATGCTGTATATCCCCTCCACCTCCATCGCTATATACTTCCGCACATATCGAAACCAGGAGTTATTATGAATCGCCCTTTTTACCGTTACGCCCTGGCGGGCGTGTTATTGCTTACCTCTTTATCCAGTTTTGCCAGCCGGGTGGTCACGGACCAGATTGGCCGTCAGGTGACCATTCCCGATCAGGTTGACCGCGTGGTGGTACTGCAACATCAAACCCTCAATTTGCTGGTGCAACTCAATGCCACCGACAAAATCGTCGGCATTCTCGCCAACTGGAAACAACAACTCGGCGATGGCTACGCCACGCTGGTGCCGGAACTGAATCACAAAGCGATGCTCGGCGATCTCACTCATGTTGATATGGAGAGCCTGGTGGCGCTGCACCCGCAGGTGGTGTTTGTCACCAACTACGCGCCGAAGGAGATGATCGATAAAATTTCCGCGCTGGGCATTCCGGTGATCGCCATCTCGCTGCGCCATGACGACGCCGGTCAGCAAGGCAAAATCAACCCCGCCATGCAGGATGAGGAGCAGGCCTACAATCTGGGGATTAAGGAAGGCATCACGCTGATTGGCGAAGTGGTCAACAGACAAGCGCAGGCCAAAGCCTTGATTGCCGCCGCGTTCGCCGGTCGTCAGAAGGTCACCGATCGTCTGCGTTCCGTGCCCGCGCAACAACGGGTGCGGGCTTATATGGCGAACCCGGATCTCACCACCTACGGTGCCGGAAAATATACCGGGCTAATGATGTCTCACGCCGGGGCGTTGAATGTCGCCGCCGCCACCATTCAGGGTTTCAAACAGGTGAGCATGGAGCAGGTGATTGCCTGGAATCCGCAGGTCATTTTTGTGCAGGACCGCTACCCACAGGTGGTGGATGAGATCACGCACAGCGCGCAATGGCAGAGCATCGATGCGGTGAAGCACCACCGTGTCTGGCTGATGCCGGAATATGCCAAAGCCTGGGGTTATCCGATGCCGGAAGCCATCGGGCTGGGTGAATTGTGGATGGCGAAGAAACTCTACCCGGAAAAATTCCGCGACATCAACATGCAGAAGGAAGCCGATCGTTGGTATCAACAATTTTACCGGACACATTATCATGACAACGCTGCGCGTCCTGGCAGCAGGTAGCCTGCGGCCCGTCTGGCCAGCGTTAGTGGCGGCCTGGGGATCACCGGTCGACACTGATTTCGGCCCGGCGGGTTTGCTGCGTGAACGTATCCTGGCCGGGGAAAGCTGTGACCTGTTCGCCTCTGCGAACACCGCCCATGCGGAGCACTTGCGGCAATGCGGGCTGGCGCAACAAACCGGCCTCTTTGCCGCCAATAGCCTGTGCCTGACGGTGAAGCGCGATCGGGTCAGACCGGGGGAAGATTGGTTAACCGTGCTGACTCGCCCTGACCTGCGACTTGGCACCTCCACCCCGCATAGCGATCCTTCCGGCGACTATACCTGGCAATTATTTGCCGCCATTGAACAGCGGCAGCACGGCATGGGTCGCTTACTGGAGAACAAAGCCCGTTGCCTGGTCGGTGGGCCACAAAGCCTGATCGTACCACCCGGCGAGTTGGCTGCCCGATGGCTGCTGGCTCAGGATCATGCGGATATGTTTATCGGTTACACCAGCTACGCACCGCGCCTGGCCGCATGTCCTGAGCTGCACATCTTCACCATTCCGCCAGCCTGTAACATTCGGGCCGAATACGCCTGGGCGCTTTGTCAGCCGTCAGCACAGTCACTGGCAGATTTTCTGCAATCCCCTGTCGCCCAACAGATTTTAAGTCAAAACGGATTTTTACCCGTAATGGCTTGATCTGGCGCAGGGAAACGCCGCCTTCAGCGCGAAATTATTTTATGGTTATGGCGCGCTGAAGGCGCTTTTACGGAAAAACATGATCCAGATCACATTTACCACACTGATGACCGAGGACGCTTAAAACCCCACAAAGGCTGCAAGATGGACAAAATAGCGTCTAATCGGCCCATTCTCCTGCCTTTTATGCTCCATCCCGCATTAGGGAAATTTAATAATTAGCCCTCAATAGATCACCCCGTAAAAACATCTTTTTTTATTACGAAACAATTTGTCGTATTTATCGAGGTGAGCAGTTTTTTTATTCTGGCAGGATACGCCGCACTTAGCGTCTCCTGGTCTTATTACTGTCATGCCGTGGTTTTCAAAAAACGCCGTTTTTTTTGCTGTAAAAACCTGTCTGGCCGCCTTTCTGGCATTGTATTTTGCACTGGAACTGAATCTGGACAAACCGGCCTGGGCACTGACCACCGTGTTTGTTGCGTCGCAACTCTATTCCGCCTCGACCATCTCCAAATCGGTGTTCCGTCTGCTCGGTACGCTGCTGGGTGGGGTGTTTATCTTTTTTATCTTTCCGCTGACGGTTGAACACCCGCTGCTGTTCAGCCTGTGCGTCTCGCTGTGGGTCAGCGTCTGCCTGTATCTGTCGCTGCACGACCGCACACCGAAAAGCTATGTCTTTATGCTGGCCGGTTACAGCGCGGCGATCATGGGCTTCCCGGAAGTCACCACCCCGCTGGGGATCACCAGTACGGTGTTGTCACGTATTGAGGAGATTACCCTCGGCATCGTCTGTAGCAGCCTGGTGCACGGTTTGTTGTTTCCGGTGTCGATGCGTAGCCTGCTGGAACAAAGCGTCAGCCAGTGGTATCTCAACGCCCGTAAGCTGTGCGGCGACCTGCTCTCCGGTATCCCGACTGCAAAATCACCGGAACGTGACGATATTCTGATCCGCATGGCGACCAACCCGCAGCAGGTGGAAATTTTGATCACCCACTGCGTGTATGAAGGGAATGCCGCACGCCAGTTGATTCGCCTCGTCAGCGTGCAGTACCAACATCTGTCGTATCTGATCCCGACACTGATCGCCATCGAGATTCGCCTGCAACGCTTAGCAGAACTGAACATCACCTTCCCGGAAAATGTGGCGCAAACCTTTCGCCAGTTTTTGCTGTGGTTGCATGATGGAGAAGCGGTAGGCGACACCCACGACATTCAGCAAGCGCTGGCCGCCTGTCAGGCGGAACTCAACCAAGCCTGGCGACAGGGGGAATTACCCACTGAATCCTGTTTGTTGCTGACTGGCGTGCTGGAGAGGTTGACGGATTTTGTTCGCATTGCCGGGGCGTATCAAAGTGTGGGAGGGCTGGTCAGCGACCTGTCCGGCGACACCTCGCTGGCACGCGGCAAACGCACCCATCGCTTTTATGACAAGGGTTTAATTCGCCTCTCGGCGTTAACCGCGTTTTGCGCCACCTTCGGCTCCTGTCTGCTGTGGATGGCGACTGGCTGGCGTGATGGGGCCTCCGCGCCAGTAATGGCGGCAATCCTCAGCTCCTTTTTTGCCAGTCTCGATACCCCGCTCACCTCGATGAAGCTGTTTGTGCGTGGCGTGATCGTCGCCATCATTATCAGCGTGGTGTATGTGGCAATTCTGCTGCCCCAGGCCACCTCATTTGAGGCGCTGATGATTTGTCTGGCGCCCGGCCTTATTCTGCTGGGAATGATGATTGCCCGTCCCACCACCAATATGATCGGCCTGAGCGTCGCCATCCAGATCCCCGGTTTTATCGGCCTCGGTCACCATCTGCGCCCCGACCTGGTGGCGCTGTTTAACACCGCCATCGCCTCAATGACCGGGGTGTTGTTTGCGGTGATCCTGACGGCGATTATGCGTAACAAGCGCCCGTCCTGGACCGCGCGTCGTGCGGTACGTATCGGTTTGCGTGAGCTGCTGCGCTTTATCAAAGAGACGGAGCGAAATGGTTCTTCTCTGCTCGGACGTCAGCGCTATATCGGCCTGATGCTGGATAAGCTGAACGTGGTGCTGCCGCGTCTGCGCCTCGATCCGCAACCTGATATGACCGCTGCCGGCATGTTATTGACCGAGGTGTGGCTGGGGGTAAACAGTTTTGACTACTACGCGCGCCATAAGGATCTGCTGGCAAAATATCAGCTCGACAGTGGACAGATGTTTCACGAACTGGGGCTGTTTTTGAAACGCCGCCTCAAATCGCTACAGACTCCGCCGCACCCGGACCTGCTGGATGAAATCGATATCCTGCTGCTGATGCTGGAACGGTTGGCAATGTGGGATGAAAGCCTGCTGACGCCGCTGTTCCATCTCGCCAGCGTACGTCTGTATCTGTTCCCCCACCAGGCGTGGCCGGTGATGAACAGCCGCCAGGCAGAGTTGATGCAACAGAAGATGTACCGCCTGCCAATCTAGGGTAAAGCTCCCTCTCCCGTCTTGCGGGAGAGGGCCGGGGTGAGGGCAACTAGCCGCAAAAACCGCGCCGCTACGATGCCAGCATCATTTTGTAGCTACCGTCTTGAACGTCAAGCGGTAGCTGCGTAATTTTCATCCCACTTCATCCGCGTTTTCAGCACCCCGAAGCACTGATGAACCAGCTTGCGCATCACCGCTCCAAGCGCAGCCTTGCTGGCTTTGCCCTTCGCGATTAGCCTCTGGTACAGCGCCTTCGCCGGGGCATTCCACCTGATCGCTACAATCGCCGCCATATACAGTTTCGCCCTTACGTCTGCCGGGCCTGTTTTTGACATCCGTGCACGCCCCCTGACTGAGCTACCGGACGTTTTTTCCACCGGTACCACACCCAGCCACGCAGCGACCTGTGAAGCACTCCGGAACGGACACGAGCGCAGCACCGACAGCATTGTCGTGCCCACCACGCTGCCTATTCCTTTTATCGATTCCAGCAGCTCACGGTCTTCCTTCAGACCCGGATGATTATCTGTGTGGTCTGAGATGAGCGCTTCAATACGCTTCAGCTCGTCCCTGTGGGCTTTCAGGGTTCTCTCCAGCGAGTCAATGATTTCAGGCGCTGTGCGGGTTGAATGGGCCTTTTCCAGTCGGTTCTCCGCCCGCTGGACATCAGCCTGAAGTGAGTCCCGCAGACGCACCAGCTCCCGAAGTTTACGGACCTCCGGGGAGGGGGGCACCCAGGCATCAGGCTGTTTCAGCTCGCCATAACGGGCCAGGATGTAAGCATCAACGGAGTCGTTTTTAGTCAGGATAGCCATTCCACGGGCGAACTCCCTGACCCGCTGAGGATTGCTGATGCAGACTGTGACGGGGGTATTTTCATGAAGACCAAAGGCGACGTTTTCGTGATAAATGCCGGTCGCTTCGAGCACCACCATCACCTGTTCAGGATGGCATTTTTGCCTGATTAACCAGTCATTTATCTCCCGGTCGGCGTCGGGATGATTTTTGAGGGTTTTGGTTTTCTTTTTCCCGTTGCCGGGCAACAGGCAGAGGTCGAGTTTGTTTTTACTGACATCAATACCGAGATAAATCATAAGACAGCTCCCTTTCACATGAACCATCACGCCATCTTGCCTTGTACATACGAAGTCAGAGCTTCTGGTTACCGTTCAGAGTAGATGCTGGCGTGAAAGGAGAAACGGAGGGCTTTAAGCTACGACACAAGATCGAGTCTTAAGCGGCGCGACAAGCTGCCTCCGTTTCGTGTAACGGGTAGCTAACCAGTTACAACTTCAAGATACAAGCGGCGCGATTTATCGCGCGGGTTTTAACGTCAGCGCGCGAGTGATTGCGCGATAAATAGCGCCGCTACGGGCCTGTACATGCATGACGTAACAGCTCCAGCACCGCCGTCATGCCACGGTTGACAATGCGGTCCTGGCGCATCACCGTACCCAGCGTACGCTGTAAGGCGGGCTGCGGTTCCAGCACGCACAATCCCGCCCGATCCTCCGGTTGTGCCAGCGCCATAGCCGGCACCAGGCTGTAACCCAGCCCGGCTCTAACCATCCGCTTGATCGCCTCAATGCTACCCAACTCCATCACCGGCGTGGCGCGCACCCCGGCCTCGCGAAACCAGCCATCAATCACTGCGCGTGTACCGCTACCCGGTTCGAACACAATCAGGGGCAACGGGGCCAGTTCCGCAGGCTCGACCGCCGCTGCACTGTCGCGCGCCATTATTAGTCGGAACTTTTCATCGTATAACGCGCTGACATGCACGCTCTGGCTGGCGACCGGCAGCGTCACCAGGCCAATATCCACCTGATTTTCCTCCACCGCACGTATAATGGCCGCGGTGTTGCCGGTGCGCACATCCACTTTTAACTGCGGGTGCTGCTGGCGCAGTTGTTGCAGCAAGGGCGGCAGCAGATGAATGCAGGCGGTCGCGCCCGTCCCGATGATCACCGTCCCGCTGATTTCCTCCGCCTGCTGCGTCACCGCCGCCAGCGCGGCAGCGATAGCGCTGGCAATATGTTCGCCATGCTCGAGCAACGCCAGCCCCGCCGCCGTAGCGCGCACCCCACGCCCGGTGCGTTCAATCAGCCGGGTTTGTAGCGATTGCTCCAGTTGACGGATTTGCAGACTGACCGCCGGTTGCGACAGGCCGAGCACATCGGCGGCACCGGAAAAACTTCCCCGGCTAATCACTAACCGGAAGGTGTCCAGATGATCAAGATTGAGACTGGCCATCTCTAAAAATTCCTTATAGCGCGCATAAGCAGGTCGCGCTGCCATTGAGTAAGCCAACAGGGTAGCCTGAAAGCAGATAACAAACGAGAGCGGTAACGATGGAAATTTTGCAGGCAGAAGAACAACATATCCCAGGCATCCAACAAATTTATGCCCACCATGTCCTGCATGGTTGCGCCACCTTTGAAACCGATCCCCCGGATGATGCCACCATGCTGGCGCGCCTGCACAAAATCACGGCCGCCGGACTGCCGTGGTTAGTGGCGGTGGAAGATGGCGTGGTACTCGGCTACTGCTACCTGTCGCGCTGGCGTGAACGCTTTGCCTATCGCTTCAGTCTGGAAGATTCGGTGTATATCGACCAGCGCTTCACCGGACGCGGCATTGGCCGTCAGCTGCTGGCGCGGGCACTGCAATGGGCCGAGCAACAGGGGTATCGTCAGATGGTTGGCGTGATCGGCAACAGCGAGAACAGCGCCTCTATCGCCCTGCACCGCTCTGCCGGCTTTACCGTGACCGGCACCTTACACTCGGTCGGCTTCAAACATGGCCGCTGGCTGGACACGGTGATTATGCAACGTGCCTTAGGTGCCGGTGACAGCACCCTGCCCTGAACAATAACGGGTGAACAGGTTAACCAAGGCGATCACCTGATCATCCAGCGGAATCAGCTCCTTTTTTACAATCAGATGCATTGGCGTACTCCGGCGGCCCCCGTGATTGAGCGGCAACGGTTGCAGCACGCCAAGCTGCAACGCCTCGGCGATGCGCCCCTGCGGTAGCCAGCCGTACCCCACCTGATGCATCACCGCCTCAATGGCGGTATCCACCGTGGAGAAAAACCACTGCTCGGATTGCCCCACCGAGGCATGCGGTGCCTGCGAACGCGAAGTGCCGATGCGAATTTGCGGATAGCGCGACAGATCATACTCGGTGAGCGGCTGCGGCAGCGACAGCAGCGGGTGATCACGGTGGATCACCGCCAGAAAATCGACGTTCATCAGCCATTGTCCCCGCCCGGAGACATCTTCACGTCGCGTCATCACCATCACATCCGCATCGGGAACGGCGGGATGCAGGGGATCGTCATATTCCAGCACTTCGGTAAGCTGAATTTGTGTGGCCGGATAGCACTGCTGGAACTGCTGCAACACCCGGAACAACGTCTGGCGCGGGAAAATATTATCCACCACCAGTTCCAGTTGGGTGCGCGCTCCGTTATGCAGGCTGGCCGCGCGCACTTCCAGCGCGTGAAAAGCATTGAGCAACGGGCGCACCTGCGCCAGTAAGGTTTCGCCTTGTGCGGTGAGCAATGCCCGACGCCCTTCGATACGTAACAGCGCAATGCCCAGACGTTCCTGCAACAGCGAAAGATTGTAGCTGACGGAGGACTGGCTGCGGTTCATCGCCTCTGCCGCCTGATTAAATCCCCCCAGTTCCACCACCTTATCGAGGATTGCCCACTGCTCCAGCGTGGTTCTGAACATAAACACATCCAATTTTTAGATGAAAACCATCCAAAATTAGCGTTATTCATTCAATTTTTACAGCGATATCGTAGGTGCATCAACTGAAGGAGATCAACAATGAGCAATTTCAATAAAGAAGATTTGAGCGGTTTTATCGGTAAACATCTGGTCTACACCTACGACAATGGCTGGAACTATGAGATCTACGTGAAAAATGCCACCACGCTGGATTACCGCATTCACAGCGGGCTGGTGGGTAACCGTTGGGTGAAAGGTCAACAGGCGTATATCGTACGGGTGGCGGCTGAGGTGTATAAAATTTCCTGGACGGAACCGACCGGCACCGACGTCAGCCTGATTGCTAACCTTGCTGACCGCGTGTTCCACGGCACCATTTTCTTCCCGCAATGGGTGATGCTGAATCCGGAAAAAACCGTCTATTTCCAGAACGACCATTTGCAAGAAATGGCGGCGTATCGCGAACAGGGACCGGTTTATCCCACCACCGTCATTGACGAGTTTGCCACCATTACCTTTGTGCGCGACTGCGGTCCTGATGACGACAGCGTGATTGCCTGTGCGGCGAGCGAGCTGCCCGCCGACTTCCCGGCTAACCTCGTTTAATCACCATAGGCGGCGCTGTGAAAATCGATTTCCCAGCGCAGCACATCGGCATACAGCGACGACAGTCGCTGTTGTTCGCTTTCCGATAACGTCAGCGCACAGGCATCCAGTTCCGCTTTCAACCAACTGGCCTGTTGGTAAAACGCCTCTTCCGCATGCAGTTCGACCCAGCGGCGGATATCCGCATCGCGTTGATGTTGTTGCGCCACCCGCGCGCACCAGTGGTAATACATCCACTCCGCGCCAAACATGATGGTGATGATCTCGGCATAACTTCCCTGCTGCGCTGTGTGTAACATCCCGGCGTCAAAGCGTTTCACCCCCGGTACGTCTGCGGGTACGCTGGCGGGATCGATAGCGCGCCGGGTATACACCTCTTCGAACCAGGCAATCTGCGTATCCACCAGTGCGTTTAACACGGTGATCAACCAGCGCTGCTGACGGATATCCGGGGCTTTACTGATACCCAGCGCAAAGATGGCAATCGCGGTGGCGACAAAGTTGCCTTCAAACACCAGGTAACGATTGAATACCGCGCTATCCAGCTGATCCTGTTCAATATCCAGCACAAAGCGATGCTGCTGCATCGCCTGCCATAACCCCTGATGCTCCTGTAATAAGCGGTCAGTGAATGACATGGTTATTCCCCCAACGCCGCTTTCGCAATGCCCATAAAATGCTTCACGCGCGCCAGTTCCACTTCGTTCCACCATACGCCGTCCCGCTTCAGCGCACTGGCGACAATCACCCCCTGAGTTCGTCCGAGGATTTCGCACACATTACCCGGTGTCACGCCCGACCCCACCAGCAGCGGCAGCGAGGTGGCGCTGCGAATTTCGTCGATCTCGCTCAGGGTGGCACTGTCGCCGGTGCGTTGCCCGGTAGCAATCACCGCATCCGCCTCAAAAAACTCCACGTCACGGGTAAGCTCGGGGATGGAACGATCGGCAACAATGGCGTGGCTACCATGTTTGACATGGCTGTCAGCAAACACCCGGATATGCTCGGCACGTAACTGGCTGCGATAACGCAGCGCTTTCGCGGCAGCCCCTTCGATCAATCCTTCGTTGGCCACATAGGCATTGGCCCACTGGTTAACCCGGATAAAATCGGCCCCGCCCGCCAGTGCCGTTGCCAGCGCCGGGATAGCGGCATTCGCCAGCACGTTAATACCCAACGGCACGCCAAAGCGACTGCGAATCTTTTCGGTAATCACCGCCATCAGCGCCGAGGTTTCCGGGCCAATATCTTCGGGTTTAGAAAACGGAATATCACCATGATTCTCAACAATCAAACCATGCACGCCGCCGGAGAGATAATTATCTGCATCACGCAACGCGCGATCAATAATATCACCCACTAACGCACCACGATATTTTGGCGTGCCGGGGAAAGCATCGCAATGAATAACGCCAATCACTGCTTTTTGACGCGAAAATATCGCTTGTATTGCATTACCCTTTTCTGCTGAGATAACTGCCATCTTAATCACCTTTTCGAGAAAACCATGCATATTTACGTATGCGGTAATATTACCGTCGATGAATTCTGGCAGGTTGATCATTTTCCTGCCGAGGGCGAATCCGCCCTGGGAAATAAAGTTCATAGCGATGTTGGCGGTAAAGGTGCCAATCAGGCCATGATATTATCCCGCTGTGGTCTTACCACATCATTAATCACCGCGACCGGCGAAGATTCACAGGGTGAATGGTTACGCCAGCGCGCCAGTGATGAAAATCTGCTGTTATTACCTGCCGTTGCCAGTGTTCCCTTCAGTGATAACTCGGTTATTTTCACCACCGCTAACGGTGATAACGCCATTATGACCAGCAACGCCGCGGCAAATAGCCTGACGCCGGAACGGGTCAGCGACTGGTTAAAGGCCGCACAACCCGGCGATATTTTTTTGCAACAGGGCAATCTCAGCGCACCCACCACGCTGGCGCTATTCCAGTTGGCAAAATCGCGTGGCATGACCACGGTATTCAACCCCTCCCCGGTCAACCCGGCGTTTGTGGATTGCTGGCCGTGGGTCGATATCGCCGTAGTTAACCAGGGCGAAGCGGCGTTGCTGCAACCCAGGCTGCCACCACACGGTAGTCTAATCACCACCCTTGGTGCATCCGGTGCCGAATTACAACGTGACCAACAGCACTGGCAGGTGCCAGCCATTCAGGCGGAGGTTATTGATACCACCGGCGCAGGTGATACCTTCCTCGCCGTGCTGCTTGCTTCCAGCCTGCTGCGGCAGACCGCGCCGGATAGCCAGGCGTTACACCACGCGACTGCCGCCGCCGCCATTACCGTCAGCCGACGCGGCACCTGGCGTGCCTTCCCGACACGCGCAGAACTGCAAACCCTTCTTTCTCGTATCCCGCAACCGTAACGGCGCGATTTATCGCGCGATCCTGTGCGCGATGCAGGAAAAAGCTGCGCGATTAATCGCGCCGCTACGTCAGGGTTTTATTTAAACATTGAGCGGTAGCTGCCCACGTTCTCTTTAGTAACGACCGTCGCCGGAACCTGGATCTGTTTGGCTACCGTCTTACCCGACGTCAGGGCGTTGAGCGCCTTCACCGCTTCCTCACCCATTTTTTCCGGGTCTTGTTGCAGCACCGCCACCACATAACCCTGGTCGATGCCGTTGATCGCGCGCGCGGTCAAATCCCAGCCAAACACCTTGATATCCTTCTGGCGGCCCTGGTTCTCTACCGCCGCAATCGCGCCCAGCAGCGCCGGTTCACCGGTGGCGTAAATGGCGGTCAGATCCGGGTTGCCGGTGATCAGGTTTTCCGCTGCCGTCATCGCGTCATCCTGGATGTTGCGACCATCGACCACATCCGCCACGCTGATGTTTTTATTACTTTTAATCGTATCTTCAAAGCCTTTCTGGCGAGCGTTCTGGATGGCGGAGTTCAACGCGCCAACCACGCCGACTCGTGCTTTGCCGCCCATACTTTTGTCGACATAGCCGAGGAAATATTTACCGAGGATCTTACCGCCTTCGACGTTATCCACCCCGACCTGCGCCGCTTGTGGGCCTGCCGGTAATACCGCATCGATGGCAATCACCGGAATATTTTTCGCCGCCGCTTCTTTAATCGCTGGCATAATGCCATTGACATCGATGGCGTCCACCATAATGCCTTTTACGCCCTGCTCGATATAGTTTTCGATGGCATCATTTTGTGAAACCGGATTATCGTTGGCATTAAAGATAACGACATTTTTACCGCTGGCCTTGGCCGATTCCTGCGCACCTTTATTCATCAGATTAAAAAATAGCGCCTGCTGGTTGATTTGCACCAACGCATAATCTGCTGATGCCGCCAGCGCGGAAGTGGTGATTAATGAAGAGAGAAGCACAACACAGGAAAACACATTTTTCTTGCTGGTGTTAAATAACATCATCGTTGCCCTCGTCAAAAAGAGTCTGCACCCCAAGTGGGTAAGTTTTTTGCGGGACAAATATCTTTAACAGCAAAGAATAACTTTGCTGCCTGCACAGGCGGCCTTTATTACTTTTCCGTCATGAACTCCGTTCAGTGAGCGAGTGAAAAGCGCTAAAGGAAAAACGACATCGGGTAAACTGGCTATTAACATTCTCTGAACACCAAACAATGTCAAGTAAATATTTTGTATTAAAACGCTGTCGCTGGCAGGGAAAAATGTGTTAATGCTGTGCCGATAAAAGGTGTGCATTCATGACAAAAAAACGCGTATTACTTTCCGATGTCGCGCAACTGGCTGGCTTATCCAAAGCCACCGTGTCGCGTTATCTTAATCATTCGCTGGTGCTGCCGCAGGATACCGTCACACGTATCGAAAATGCGATCCGCCAGCTCGATTATCGTGGCAACTCACTGGCGCGTCGCCTGAGCAAAGGCGGCAGCGAAACCCTGGGCCTGGTGCTGCCCGATATTACCAACCCCTTCTTTGCTGAACTGGCGGATGCCGCCGAAGAAGCCGCCTCACAGCATGGCTACAGCCTGGTGCTGTGCATCACCCGCAACAATCCCGACAAGGAGTGCCAGTTTATCCGCTGGCTGGATACCTGCCAGGTGGATGGCCTGCTGTTTACCACCAACCGCCCGGATAACGGCCTGCTGCGCAAAGAGGTGCAGCGTCAGCAGCGAATTGTGTTACTCGACGAAGATATCCCTGGCAGCAGCGTACCCAAAGTGTTCGCCGACAACGTGCAGGGCGGCAAGCTGGCAACCGAACAACTGATCGCTGCCGGCCATCGTCATATCGCTTTTGTCGGTGGGCCGGATGCGCTGATGAGCGTGCGCGAACGCTACCAGGGTTTTTGCGCCGCCATGCAGCAAGCCGGGCTGGAAGTGGTGCCGGAGTGGGTATTGTTTGGCAAATATGAACGCAGTTTTGGTGCCCAGGCGCTGCACCACTTCTTTGCCGCCGAACAGCGTCCCACTGCGGTGTTTGCCGCCAGTGACTACCTGGTGCTTGGCCTGCTGGATGGGTTACGTGAACAGGGCTTACGCGCCCCGGATGCATTGTCGCTGGTGGGTTTCGATGACGCCAGCTATGCCGAATTCACGCAACCGCGCATCTCCACCATCCGCCAGCCTGCACGCGAAATGGGGCGTGCCGCCGTGGAGCAGATGCTGGCGCTGTTGCACGGCGATCTTCCCGCTGCACAGGAAACCCGCTTTCCGGTGGAATGGATCGCCCGTGACTCCATCAGCCGGTTAAACCCTGTGCGCTAAAATGGCGCATCGCTGCACCCTGCTGGCTCAGCATCAGCAAAATCCCTGCTGTTTAGTAAACCGGTTTACTCGAAAAATAAAAATTTTTCATCCATTTAAACAATCGGTTAGACAGCATTTAATCAGGTGATTTTTTCACCTGGCACAGTCTCTGCTATCTTTCTCCTGGCGAACAAATATCTCTGCAAGACATGCGTTGGTCAGCGGCACGTATTACGCGCATCGGGTAAACCGGTTTACAAGATGTGAACCTTTACCGCGTGATACGCCCGCTGATGCAACGTCTCCGTTTGATTCACAAGGGGAGTGTTGAGATGCAACAGCAGCAACGTGCCGCCCCGGCACGGGTTGAGATGGTCAATATCACCAAAACCTACGGCTCGATTCGCTCGCTACGCGGCGTCAATCTGGAGCTGGCCCCCGGCGAAGTGCTGGGTCTGGTAGGCGACAACGGTGCCGGTAAATCCACGCTGACCAAGGTGCTTTCTGGCGCGGTGGTCCCCACCAGCGGTGCCATTCGCATCGATGGCGAGGAGCAGCGTTTTGCCAATCCGGCCGATGCCCGTCGTTGCCATATCGAAATGGTTTATCAGGATCTGTCACTGTGCGACACGGTAGACGTGGCGGGTAACCTGTTTATGGGGCGTGAACCCATGAAACGCCTGTTGGGTGTGCCCTTTCTCGATCAACAAAAAATGCACGCCGATGCACGCGAAATGCTGAAGGGTTTGGGGATCTCGATTCCCGATACCCGGCTGTTGGTGCGTAATCTCTCCGGAGGACAGCGCCAGGCGATCGCCATTGCTCGTGCAGCCGCTTTCAACCCCAAAGTGTTGATCATGGATGAGCCGACCGCCGCGCTGGCAGTGGCCGAAGTGGAGGCAGTACTGGCGCTGATCAAACGCGTCAGCGCGCGTGGCGTCAGCGTCATCCTGATCACCCACCGGTTACAGGATCTGTTCCTGGTGTGCGATCGCATCATGGTGATGTACGAAGGCACCAACGTGGCGGATCGTCGGGTGGCCGACACCAGCCTGAGTGAAATCGTCAACCTGATCGTCGGTGAGAAGTTCAGCGCGCCGTCTGCCCACGCCCACTAAGGGAACGAGTATGAGTATGGTTAACCTCTCCGGTACACGCATGATTCAGCATTCGCTACCCAAACGCCTGCTACACAACCATTCAGGCGTGGTCAGCATTGCGCTGTTTTTCGTTTTCTGCTGCGTGGTGTTTTCGCTGATCACCAGCAATTTTCTTACTACGCCTAACTGGCTCAACATCATTCGCCAGAGCGCGCCGTTACTGATTGTCGCCACCGCAATGACGCTGGTGATCACCACCGGCGGTATTGATCTCTCGGTCGGTTCGACGCTGGCGCTGGTGGGCGCGTTATCCGCCATTGCCCTCAACAGCTGGGGCTGGCCGTGGTATTGCGTGTTGATCGGCGGGCTGGCAATGGGCGCGCTGGTCGGGGCGATCAATGGATTCTTTATCGCGTATGAAGGGATCCCGGCGTTTATCGTCACCCTCGCCACCCTCGCGGTGGTACGTGGTGTGGCGCTGTTGATCACCCAGGGTTATTCGATTCCGGTTCCTGGCGACAGCCCCTTCACCTTTATGGGGCGTGCGTGGGTGGTGGGTATTCCGATGCCAGCGCTGATTGGCATTGTGGTGCTGATTGTCGGTCATGTGGTGCTGAACCATATGCGTTTTGGCCGCTACGTCACCGCCATCGGCGCGAATGCGGAAGGGGCGCGTCGCAGCGGCATCAACACCAAAGCGGTGGTGATGCGGGTGTACATCATCAGCGGTATGGCCGCCGCGCTGGCCGGGATGATCATCACAGCCCGCCTCGGTAGCGGTTCCTCCAACCAGGGCGAAGGCTTTGAATTGCAGGTGATTGCGGCGGTGGTGCTGGGTAGCACCAGCCTGTTTGGCGGATTTGGTACGGTGATCGGCACGCTGCTCGGTGCACTTTCCATCGCCATTATCCAGAACGGGTTGATCCTGTCGCATATCTCGCCGTTCTACACGCAAATCGCCACCGGCGCGATCATCCTGCTCGCCATCTGGATTAACACGCGCATTCTCAACCCGGCCCGCGCCACCGCCAAAGGATAGCTGATGAAAGGTTCGATTTTCCGTCATCCCGCCCCCCTGCCGCTCGGCGTGCAGAGTGGTTACGTGATGACCGTCCTCGGCCCGTTGCCGTTGGATCAGATGGGCGTCACCTTGATGCATGAACATATTTTGCTCGATGCCTCGGGTAAGTGGGTACCGCCCTGCTGTTGCAGCGATCGCCATATCGCCGAGATGCCGGTTCGCATCGAAAATCTCGGTGATCTGTCACTGAATCCGCTAATGAGCCGAGATAACTGCCAGCTGTTTGACGTCGACGTGGCGATCGAGGAGCTGATCAAGTTCCGCGCGCTGGGCGGGGAAACCGTGGTCGATCCCACCAATATCGGCATTGGACGCGATCCCAAAGCCCTGCAACGCATCGCGCGTCTGACCGGCCTGAATATCGTGATGGGCACCGGGTTGTATCTGCAACCCTCGCACCCGGAGTGGGTGAAAACCACCAGCGTGGAACAACTCACCGAGAAACTGATTTATGACCTGGGTGGCCTGGCGGAGAAACCCGAAGTGCTGGCCGGGTTGATTGGCGAGATTGGCGTGTCCAGCCGCTTCACGGCAGACGAGGAGAAATCCCTGCGTGCTGCCGGGCGCGCCAGCGCGGCGACCGGCGTGCCCATTGAGGTACATCTGCCCGGCTGGGAACGTTTGGGCCACAAGGTGCTGGACATCCTGGAACAGGAAGGGGCCGATCTGCGGCATACCGTGCTGTGCCATATGAACCCCAGCCACGCCGATAAAACCTATCAGCGTGAGCTGGCGGATCGCGGCGCGTATCTCGAGTACGACATGATCGGCATGGGCTATTACTACGCCGATGAAGAGGCGCAATCGCCATCGGATGAAGAGAACGCCCGCGCCATCTGTGCCCTGATCGACGACGGTTACATCAATCAGATCTTGTTATCGCAGGATGTGTTCCTGAAAACCATGCTGACCCGTTACGGCGGGCACGGCTACGGTCATATCCTGAAAAACTTCGTACCGCGTTTGCGCCGTCATGGCGTCAGCGGCGAGCAGTTAGAAACGTTGATGATCGCCAACCCGCAGCGGGTATTTGGCGCGTAATGGAGAAAATCATGACGAAAAAGGTTTTGCTGGTAGGTGAATCCTGGACCAGCACCGCGACACATATCAAAGGCTTTGATCAGTTTGCTACCGCCACCTGGCACAACGGCGCGGTAGATTTTCTTGCCGCGTTAGCGGATAGCGCTTATCAGATCACCCATATGCCGGTACATGAAGCGCCGGAGCAGTTTCCGCTGACGCTGGAAGCTTTGCAGGCGTGGGATGTGATTATTCTGTCGGATATCGGGGCCAATACCCTGTTGCTGCATCCGGCCACCTGGCTGAAAAGCCAGCGCACCGCCAACCGCCTGACGCTGCTGCATGATTATGTCGCGCAGGGCGGCGCACTGATGATGATTGGCGGTTACTACAGCTTCCAGGGCATTAACGGTGGCGCGCGTTATCGCAACACCGCAGTGGAGCAGACCTTGCCGGTACGTTGTCTCGCCTGGGATGACCGGGTGGAGCGACCGGAAGGTTGTTATCTGGAGCAGACCACCCCCCATGCGGTGCTGGAGAATCTGCCTGGCGATATGCCGTGGCTGCTGGGCTACAACGAGGTGGAGATGCAGCCGGAAGGTCAGTTGCTGGCGACGGTGGCGGGCACCGCCCATCCGCTGCTGGCGGTGCGTGAGTACCAACAGGGACGCACCCTGGTGTGGACCAGCGACATGTCGGCCCACTGGCTGCCGCCGGAGTTTGCCCAATGGTCCGGTTTTCGCCAGCTGTGGATCAACTGTCTCGACTGGCTCACCGGGGCACACGCATGAGCGCAGTCGTCGCTTTAACCCAGCAATTGCTGGGTTTTAACACCATCAATCCACCGGGTGACGAGGCCGCCTGCATGGCCTGGCTGGCAGATTACCTCGAACAGGCAGGATTTACCGTGCAGCGCCACAGCTTCGGCGATCGGCGCGTCAATCTCATCGCTACCCTGCCCGGTGCAGCGGGTGGAGCGCCACTCGGTTTTACCGGCCATCTGGATACCGTCCCGCTCGGTAACGCCGAATGGCAGTTCGATCCTTTTGGTACCGATGTGCGCGATGACCGCCTGTATGGTCGAGGCAGCAGCGATATGAAAGCGGCGATTGCCGCGTTTATTCTTGCCTGCGTCCGACATAAAGATGCCATCATGGCGGGCAGCGGCGTGGTGTTGTACCTCACCGGCGGCGAAGAAACCGGTTGTGACGGCGCTCGCGCCTTGATTGCCAGCCAAACGCTGCCCCAGCCGGGGGCGTTGATTGTCGGTGAACCGACCGCCAACTATCCGGTGATCGGGCATAAGGGCGCGCTGTGGCTGCGTTGTGAAACGCGTGGCAAAACCGCTCATGGCGCGATGCCGCATCTTGGTATCAACGCCATCTACCTCGCAGCCGAGGCATTGGGCAAGATTCAGCATTTCTCACCGGGTGCGCCGCATCCGTTAATGAAGCAGCCGACGCTCAACGTCGGCCGCATTCAGGGCGGATTAAATATCAACTCGGTGCCGGACCGCACCGTCTTTGATGTGGATATCCGCACCGCGCCGAATCTGCAACATGCTGAGATCCGCCAGCGCCTGGCCACCACCCTGGGTGAAACGGTGTTTATCACCACCCTGGTGGATCTGCCAGCGGTGCTGAGTGCCGCACAGCAACGCTGGATACAGCAGATTTTCCAGTTATGTCAGCCGCTGCACAATGAAGCCCTTACGCCGCGCATTGTGCCTTACTTTACCGATGCCTCGCTGCTGCTCCCGGCACTCGGTTCACCGCCCTGCGTGATCCTGGGGCCGGGTGAACCGACCCTGGCGCATCAGACCGATGAATATTGCCTGCTGTCACGGCTGGCGGAAGCGGAGGCGTTATACGGGGAGATTATTGTGCAGTGGATGACGGACGGGGCGTGATAAATCACGCCGCTACGCAAACCGGTCCGTAGCGGCGCGATTTATCGCGCGTGGTTAATGCGATGAAATAAATATCGCGTCTGGCTGTTCCGGCGGCACGGCAAAATGTTGCTGCATCCTGCGGCTCTCCTCGGCGGGCGGCAGGCCAAACAGGCGTTTAAATTCACGGTTAAACTGCGATGGGCTTTCATATCCCACGGCGAAACTGGCCGCTGCCGCGGTCAGCGTCTGGCGCACCATCAACATCCGCGCCTGATGCAGCCGCACTGATTTCACGTACTGCATCGGGGCAACGCCGGTTATCGCTTTAAAATGGCTGTGGAAAGTCGGCACGCTCATCCCCGCTTCGGCGGCCAGTTGCGCCAGTTGCAGCGGCTGCGCATAGCAGGCGTGGATATGGCGCAACGCTTTACTGACTTTACCAAATTGCCCCTGCTGACTTAACGCAGCGCGCAATACGCTGCCCTGCGCGCCGGTCAATACGCGATAATACAACTCACGCATCAATGCTGGCCCGAGGATCACCGCATCACGCGGGTCATGCAG
The DNA here is from genome assembly GCF_059730685.1 of Pantoea sp. X-Soil-OKNW-713. Lineage (NCBI taxonomy): Bacteria > Pseudomonadati > Pseudomonadota > Gammaproteobacteria > Enterobacterales > Erwiniaceae > Pantoea > Pantoea sp. X-Soil-OKNW-713. The sequence goes on from NZ_AP035996.1 coordinate 372,035, forward strand.
CGCCTGCAAAAAACGCAACACGGTGCTTTTCATTACGGCATCCATCGGGCTGGACATCATACTTTGCGGCGCAGGGATCGGCTGTGTACCGCCCTGCTGATCAAGTTGCAGCATCAGCTCCGCCGCCACCGCGAAATCCAGATGCAGGTAGATGGCGAGCAATGGCCGTTCGGCTGACGCCGCCGTTTCCATCACAAAAGGCACCGGTACGGATACCGCCAGGTATTGCTGCTCGTCATAAAGATAAACCTGATGGCCCAGATAACCGCGTTTGCTGCCCTGGCAAACAATCACGATGCCCGGATCGTACAGCACCGGCGTGCGCGCCAGCGGACGGTCAGAACGCAGGATACGTACCTGCTCCAGCGCGGTCAGGTTATAGCCTTCCTGCGGAGCCAGCGCCCGCAGCAACGTCACCATCTGCGCCTGGATATTATCGCTCATAACCCACCCCTCATAAGATTAGGCAATAAAAGCAGAAGATACGGCCTCAATACAAGTCATGGGTGAGAATATTATGCATTTTCACGTTTATAGGGAGCGAATCTAATGTCATCAACCAAGACCTTGTTTATCACCGGCGTCAGCAGCGGCTTTGGTCGTGCGCTGGCACAACAGGCATTGAGCCAGGGCCATCGGGTGATTGGCACCGTACGCAATCAGGCGGCAAAGCAGACGTTTGAAGCGCTGAAACCCGGCTATGCCAGCGCCTGCCTGCTGGATGTGACCGATTTCTCCGCCATTGAAGATTGCGTCAATGCCGTGGAGTCCCACCAGGGAGCGATTGATGTGCTGGTCAACAATGCCGGTTACGGCCATGAAGGGGTGATGGAGGAGTCTTCGCTGGAGGAGATGCGCCGTCAGTTTGACGTCAACGTGTTTGGTGCCGTGGCGATGATCAAAGCGGTGCTGCCGTATATGCGCCAGCGCCGTCGCGGCCACATTATCAACATCACCTCGATGGGCGGATTTATCACCATGCCCGGCATTACGTATTATTGCGGCAGTAAATTTGCGCTGGAAGGCATTTCCGAAGCGCTGGGCAAAGAACTCCAGCCTTTTGGCATCTTCGTCACTGCCGTGGCACCCGGCTCATTCCGCACCGACTGGGCGGGACGTTCAATGGTACGTAGCGCGCGCAGCATCCCTGATTACGATACCTTGTTTGATCCTATCCGCCAGGCGCGCGTGGAGAAAAGCGGCAAACAATTGGGCGATCCGCAAAAAGCCGCACAGGCGATGCTGGCCATTATCGCCAGCGACAATCCGCCGTCGCATTTGTTACTGGGCAGTGATGCGCTGACGCTGGTGCGAAATAAGCTGGCAACGTTACATGAGGAGATGGATCGCTGGGAGGAATTAACCCGTTCCACCGATGGCGAATAATAAATTATCAGGAAAGGTAAATTATTTAACCTGAATCTCACCCTGCGCCAGCACCCTATTTCTCTGCTAAATACTGGCGCAGTTTTCTAACAATTACCCGATGACATTCTCACACAAAAAATAGGTTCTCTGGCTAGGGTTTCGAGAAAGAAAAATGCGGATCAATAACAAATTTTTTCGGTGCGCCGGAATCAAATTCACTGTAACCGCGCGGTGCATCTTCCAGAGAAATCACTTCAACACCCACTATTTTGGCAATCGGAATGCGATCCCACAGAATAGCCTGCATCAGTTGGCGATTATATTTCATCACCGGTGCCTGACCGGTCTGGAAGGCGTGTGATTTCGCCCAGCCCAGTCCGAGACGAATGCTCAGGCTACCCATTTTGGCAGCCTGATCGACCGCACCCGGATCTTCGGTGACGTACAGACCGGGCACCCCGATTTTTCCTGCCACCCGCGTCACCTGCATCAGCGCGTTAAGCACCGTGGCCGGGGCTTCATGCTGCGCGCCTTCATGGCCGTGTCCACGCGCCTCAAAACCAACGGCATCGATGGCGCAATCCACTTCTGGCTCGCCGAGGATATCAGCAATCTGCTCATGCAACGGGGTATCTCTACTGAGATCAACCACTTCGAAACCCTGTTGCGCCGCATGTTTAATGCGCGCCTCATTCATATCACCGACAATCACCACCGCCGCCCCCAGCAGACGGGCTGACGCCGCAGCCGCCATCCCCACCGGACCGGCCCCGGCCACATAGACGGTGCTGCCGGGGCCGACACCAGCGGTGACTGCGCCATGAAAGCCGGTCGGCAGAATATCGGAAAGACAGGTTAAGTCTTTGATTTTCTCTAACGCCTGCTCACGATCCGGCAGCTTGAGTAAGTTGAAATCGGCATAAGGTACCAGCACATACTTCGCCTGGCCGCCGACCCAATCGCCCATATCCACGTAACCATACGCGCCCCCGGCACGGGCCGGATTGACCGTCAGGCAGACGCCGGTATGTTGTTCTTTACAGGAACGGCAACGGCCACAAGCCACGTTGAACGGCACCGACACCACATCGCCGATAGCAAACCTTTCGACATCGCGCCCGAGTTCAATCACCTCGCCGGTGATTTCATGGCCGAGTACCAGGCCTTCCTGGGCGGTAGTTCGCCCACGCACCATATGTTGATCGGAACCGCAGATATTGGTGGATAACACTTTGAGGATCACCCCGTGCTCTATTTTCTTCCCTCGGGGATCGTGCATTTTTGGATAATCAATCGACTGGACTTCAACTTTACCTTTACCTATGTAGACCACTCCACGATTTTCAGACATGTGAGTACCTTTCAGATAGTTGGCTGGTTATTAAGTTTTGAATGTCGCAGTTGAGCATAGAGACATACTCTGCGCCCTTAAGCTTAATAACTCCCCCCGCTAACGAACGATATTTATCCTGTTATTATTTGTGATGTGTGCAAGGCGTCACAATTAAATTAATCATCATTCAACTTGTGGATAATTTCAGCGAGAAACTGATTAGGACCGAATTTAATTATATCGCCATTAATTATGCGTGATAAATCACGCCGCTACGGTGTGTGCAGAATTGCGGAACGGTACGTGCAGAATTCCGTAGCGGCGCGATTTATCGCGCAATACACCTAACGCAGTTTGCCGCACGCCGCCGTCAGTCGCTGACAGGCGGTTGCCAGCAGCGCATCATCTACCGCATAAGCGATACGCAGATAACCCGGCGTACCAAATGCTGAACCGTGCAGCACCGCCACTTGCGCTTCTGCCAGCAACCAGGACGCCAGCGCCTTATCGTCAGCGATCCGCTCGCCGTCCGGCGTCTGTCGTCCGAGCAACCCCTGGCAATTGGCGAACACATAAAATGCGCCCTGCGGGGCGCTGGCGCTCAGGCCGTCAACCGCTGCCACCATCGCCAGCACCTGCTGGCGGCGCTGATCCAGCTTTTCCAGCCAGCCCACCAGAAAATCCGCCGGTTGATTGAGCGCGGCGACTGCCGCCGCCTGGGCGATGCTGCTGGGGTTGGAGGTGCTTTGCGATTGCAGCACCTGCATTGCCGCAATCAGCCAGCGTGGTCCCGCGGCGTAGCCCAGACGCCAGCCGGTCATGGCATGGCTTTTCGATACTCCGTTCACCGTCAGGGTGCGATGCGCCAGTTGCGGAGCCACTTCCGCAAAGGTGGCAAATGGCGTCTGGTCATAACGCAGCGGTTCATAGATATCATCTGCCATGATCAACACCTGAGGATGATCGGACAGTACCGCTGCCAGCGCGCGCAGTTCCTGCGCGCTGTAAATCGCGCCGGTTGGATTGCCGGGTGAATTGAGGATCACCCAGCGCGTCTCTGGCGTCAGCGCCGCGGCAAGCGCGGCCGGTTGCAGTTTCCAGCCATGCTGTTCATCACAGGGCACTATCACCGGCTCACCTTCAGCCAGCGTCACCATATCGGGATAGGACACCCAATAAGGGGCCGGGATGATCACCTGCTGCCCGACATCCACCGTTGCCAGCAACGCATTGAAAATCAGCTGTTTGGCACCGCTCCCGGCAATGATTTCATCCGGGGCGAATTGCAGTTGATTGTCACGGGCAAACTTTCCGGCAATCGCTGCTTTTAATACCGCCGTACCCGCCACCGCAGTGTATTTGGTTTGCTGCTGGATAATCGCCTCAATCCCGGCATAACTGATGGCTGCTGGCGTGGCGAAATCCAGCTCACCTTCCCCTAAATTGATCACCGCTTTTCCTGCGGCCTCCAGTTCACGCACCTGGTCAGAAATGGTGGCGGTGGGCGAAGGTCGTACCCGCTGCATACGCCGGGCCGTTTGACTGATATTCATAAATCCTCTTTTGTATCTGATGATTCAACTAATACAATTATTCACCCAACATCAGCAGGAAATCGCCGTGTCACTCATATTCATTCTTGATGATTCACCCTTACCAGCTCGTTACGGTGTCACCGCCAGCCACTGGGCTAACCAACACAGGCTGCCGTTATGGAGCCTGCGCCCTGACTTCTGCGGCGATGTGCCCGATAGCCATCAACATGTGGCGCGAGCCGGTTACTGCGTTACCAGCGGCCTGTATCGCAGCGATACGCTGCAACAGGAAGTCAGCACGGTCAGCGCACTGCCCACGGCAGACGCGGTGATTGTCTTACCCGCCACGCGCGCCGCCGATATCGCCGATCTGCCGGGTACGCGGCTGTACAGCCACGATGGCGGTCAGGCGCTGACGCTGCGCGATAATGCGCCCCCCCTGCTGACGCTGCACGCCGACCACTATGGTCGCTGGTCAGCCACGCCAACCGTGGAAACACCCCCTGGGCTGCGCATTGGTCTGATTGGCCGGGAAGCCGATCATCGCCAGGCCTATCCCGCCACGCTGGCGGCGCTGGGCGATGCCGCAGCGGCATTGCATCTGACACTCGACATCCGTTTTTTGCCGCCTGCCACCTTATCCATCGACCTGCACGAACTGGACGGCCTGCATGGCGTGCTGCTGCCGGGCGGTTCCTCGATGGCGGCGGTGCAGGGGCAAATCCGCGTGGCGCAAGCGACCCGAAGCCTCGTACTCCCCAGCCTCGGCCTGTGCCTGGGTATGCAGAGCATGAGCACTGCCGCAGTCCGCCAGCAGCCGGGTTATGCCGGAGCGATCCTCGCAGAAGTGGCACCCGATGCCGCCTTGCATAGCTTTGTGGCCTTTGCCGATCACCGTCATCGTTGCGGCGTACTGCCGTTTGCTGACGGGGAGATGCACTACAACCACCGTTATCGCTTCAACCCGGCGCTGTTGCCGCAGTTGAAGGCCAGCGGCGTGCAGGTTAACGCCCATACCGACGATATCGTTGAGGCGATTACCCTGCCCGATCATCCATTCTGGCAAGGTGTACAGGGGCATCCTGAACTGGCGTCACGCCCGGATGCCCCACACCCGCTGATTACCGCGTTCCTGCTGGCGGCACTCAGTCAGCGAGGCTGACGCCGGTACGCGCATCGCTTGCCAGCTTACGCATCACGCTGGCAAGTTGCGCCTGCGCATCGGCAGAGATCGGCAGCAGCGGCGCACGGACGCGACCACCGTTAAAGCCCCGCAGCGCCATCGCTGCCTTGACCAGTTGCGGCTGACCGTGCTGACGCGCCAGCGCGCGGTAGTCGTACCACAGCTGATGAAGATCGCGCGCCGTCGCCGCATCGCCTTTTTCCACGGCACGGAAGGTGGCTAACACCAGCTCCGGCAGCGCGCCGCTATTGGTGGTGCTGATGCCATCAAAACCGGCCATCATCGGGCCTAAGAACGCCAGATCCGAAGCACAGAACAGGCGCAGGCGACCGCGCAGACGGTTAGCGATCTGGTCAATGGCTGTCGGGTTGAGATCGCCCTGCTTGATCCCCACCACACCGGCCACATCAGCCAGCTGCTCCAGCAAGGCTGGCGACAGCGTGATGCCAATACCCGGCGCGTTGTACACCAGGATGCCGGTTTTGGATAACGGGGCCATCTCTTTGAAATAAGCCAGAATTTGCGCATCGGTGATTTCACTGACGTAAGGTGCGGTGACCATCGGCAAGCCACCGAGGTCACCCGCCAGAGTCGTCAGCTCACGCGCATCGCGCGGATCGGAACTGGCGCTGCACAGCATCACCGGGATGCGATCCTGGACGCAGTCCATCACCTGATGGAACAGTTCACGACGTTCCGCCAGCGACATCACCGGGAATTCACCGTAGGTTCCACCAATCAGAATGCCGTCATAACCCAGACCAATGACGCGCTCAATGTTTTCGCGCAGCGCAGCGAAGTCGATCGCGCCTGTGGCATCAAACGGCGTGACGGTGATGTTGAAAATGCCACGCAGGCGTTCACGGCATTCGTTAATGTCTTTCATGAGAATTCCTTACAACAAAGTTAATGGACGAGCGAGACTGCCAAGCTGGCGATAACCGGTTTCCGTCACCACCACGGTTTCACTGACGCCAACGGTGAATTCACCGTAAATACGCAGCGCAGGCGGGATATGGAAGGTCATACCGGGTTGCAATTCGGTGGTGACACCGCTGTACAGACTGAGGATGCCGCCTTCGCCCCAGTCAGGTGCGAACGAGACACCGATGGAGTAGCCGGTACGTTTTTTGAAGTTGTCGGTAAAGCCTGCGCGATCAATCACTTTCTGGCAGGCCAGATGCGGCTCAGCGCAGGTGGCTCCCGGACGGATGGCATCCAGCGCGGCCTGTAAAGCCTCCTGACACACCTTTTCCATCTCGATGGCAATCGCCGGTGGGCGGCCAATCCACGCCGAACGCATCAGCGCGGCGTGGTAACGATCATGCGCGGCGGCCATTTCGAGGAACACCGGTTCGTTATCCTGCAACACGCGACGACGCCAGGTGCCGTGCGGCACGCCACTGCGCGGACCGCTGGACACCAGCGGCTCCATGCCGACATATTCAGAACCGGCGGCGATCGCCGCCCCCATCATTGCCGATACCAGCGCGTTCTCGTCGCTGCCGCTTCGGATCGCCGCCATGCCAGCACGCATCCCGGCATCAACGTAGCGGGCGGCAGTGGCAATTTTTTCCACTTCAGCGGCGGATTTCACCGCGCGCAGCGGTTCGATCACCCCGGCGGTGTCGGCGATGGCGCCGAGTTTGCTTTGCAGCAGTTCATACACGGCGATTGGCAGGAACCAGCCGCGTTTATCCAGCCCGATGCGCTTATTCAGCCAGCCTTTTTGTTGCAGCATGCCGACGAGGAAATCCACCGGGTTATCACCGTCCTGATAAATAGCGGCGTCAGAAATAAAGGTGTTGGCGATAAAGTTGAAGTATTCCAGTTGGCGAATGACAAACACCGGTTCCCCTTCGACCGGCAGCAGCAGCGCCTGGAAAGTGTAATAACCGGGGGTTTGTTGCCCGGTCAGCCAGAAAATGTTTTCCGGCCCGGTGACGATCATCACATCAACACCGGCAGCATTGAGACGCTCGCGGGTGCGCTGGATACGCAGCGCGTACTCATCCGCGCTGAACGCAGATTCACTGCCCTGAACCACATTATTAAGCTGTTGCATCACTAAACTCCTGGAGGAAAGTGGCGCGAGCGGCAGCAAACTGCACGCCCAGGCCGGGAGAATCATTTACGGCAACCAAGCCGCAGGTATAGGAAAGACCGCTGACCGGATCGTCAATCAGACCATCCGCGCCGTAGAGTTCGGCAAACGCCGGTTGCAGCACGCGGCACAGCTGCAATGCCGCCGCTGTGGCAGCGTGGCCTTCATTCATCTGGCCGATCATGAAGGGAATATCCGCATCTTGCAGACGACGTGCCGCCGCCAGCGTTGGGGCCAGGCCGCCTAACTTCACCAGCTTGAGATGGCCCCACAGCGCGCCCTGTGCCGCGATCAGCCGATCAATCGCCGCTGCGCTGTTGAGGCTTTCATCCAGCATGATCGGGATGGCGTACTGCGCCAGTTCGGCCAGATGGCGATCGTCAGCCGGGGCCAGCGGTTGCTCGATATAGCTCAGCCCCAGGGCTTGCAACTGCGGCAACGCGTGATGCGCATCGGCCAGCGACCATTGGCCGTTGACGTCAATCGCCAGTGAGATGCGATCGCCAAAGGTGTTACGCAGCGCCTGTAAACGCGCCAGATCGGTGGCGAAATCTGCCACGCCGGTGCGCAGCTTGAGCTGGGTAAAACCGCGAGCGACATAGTCCTGCGCCTGCGTCAGCATCTGCGCTTCGCTGCCCCAGAACAGCGTCTGGTTGGTGGCAAAACGCGGCATCGTCGCCGGTGCACCCAGCCAGGCTGCCAGGCTGACACCCTGCTCACGCGCCAGCAGATCGTGCAGCGCCATATCCAGCAACATGCGCGACGGTGCCAGCAACGGGCTGTCAGCCGCATGTACTGCCGCCAGCAGGGTGCGGGCATCGGCGCGCCAGTCCCACTGCGTCAGCATCGACAGCAGATTGTCTAACACCTGTTGTTCGCTGTAGCCGTGCAGATAGGCGATATTGAGCCGCACCTCGCCCACCCCTGTTGTGACGTTGTCACTCAGTTGCAACCACAAGGTATCAAGCGCATGTACCGCGCCAGACGCGGCGGTATGCAACGTCACCCCGGCGTAATGCAGGTCGCCGCGCCACAGTTGCGCCTTCACGCGGTGACCTCCACAGGCAGCAGCGCCAGCGCGATATCCAGGTAGATGCTGGCTGCGGCGATAAACTCTTCCACCGGGACAAATTCATCTGGCTTATGCGCCACCGCCAGCGCACCGGGACCAATCACCACACCTTTCGCACCGAGGGTGCGGAAATGCACCAGATCGCAGCCGCCCTGAAAACCAAACGGGCCGGGCTCCGGCTGACCGTGGCGACGGCAGGCCGCCAGGCTGTGCTGCACAATGGCTTCGCTGCTGTCGGTTTCGGTGGCACCGCCGGTGGTCGGCTGCCAGGCGATGATTTCCGCCTCAACGCCGGATTGCGCGTGGGCATGATCCAACAGTTGTTGCAACTCAGCTTTGACCACCGCCTCGTCTTCCCCCGGCACCATGCGGCGATCCAGCAGCAGTTCACAGCTATCCGGCACCACGTTATCGGCATGGCCACCGTGTACACGGGTCACCGTCAGGCTGGCATTCCCAACCAGCGCATGGCAGCGGCAACGCACCTGCTGATGATGGGCTTCTTCGATTAACCCCAGCAGCTTCGCCGATTGGTAAATGGCGTTGATACCCAGCTCCGGCGTCCCGGAATGCGCCGTCACCCCTTTGACCCGCACGCGCGGACGCAGGCTGCCTTTATGTGCCGAGAACGTCGCGTTGGAGGTCGGCTCGCCAATCACCGCAAAGTCGATGGCTGGTGGTTGGTCGCGCACATAAAATTTCGCCCCTTCGCTAGCCACCTCTTCGTCGGCGGTGAACACCCCCATCAGGGTGCCGGACCAGCTATGGCGGTTGGCCGCCAGCATGCGTAGTGCCTCAACCATCGCCACCAGCGGACCTTTGGCGTCGCAGGCACCGCGACCGTATAAACGCCCGTCGCGTTCGGTCAGGGTGAAGGGATCGCTCGACCAGCCACTGCCTGCGGGCACGGTGTCGAGATGGGTATTGAAGGCGAAACAGGGACCGTCGCCGTTTTTCAGCAACGCGATGACGTTGGTGCGTCCCGGTGCGTATTCGCTGAAGGAGAGATCAAAACCCGCCTCACGTAACCAGCCGGCGACGCATTCTGCCGCCTCGCGTTCATGGCCCGGCGGGTTTTCGGTATTGATGGCGACCAGCGCGGCAAGATCCCGCTTCATGCGCACACTGTCTGCCTGGTAACGACTCATAGGTACTCCGCTATTAATGTAAGATCTGGTCGAGGAAACGTTTGGCGCGTTCGCTGACCTGGCCGGTAAAGAAGTCCTGGGCGCTGGCGCGTTCGAGAATTTCGCCCTCTTCCATAAACAGAATTTGATTGGCGGCACGGCGGGCAAACCCCATCTCATGGGTGACCACCATGCTGGTCATGCCTTCGGCGCTGAGTTCCGCCATCACATCCAGCACTTCACGGATCATCTCCGGATCGAGTGCCGAGGTAGGTTCGTCGTACAACATCAGTTCCGGTTTCATTGCCAGCGCACGGGCGATCGCCACGCGCTGCTGCTGACCGCCGGACAACTCATCCGGGAAGTGGTCGGCACGATCGTTGATGCGCACTTTCGCCAGCAACGCTTCCGCCTGCTTACGTGCCTCGATACGGTTGACGCCCAGTACCGTCATCGGCGCCAGCATGATGTTTTCCGCCGCCGTGAGATGCGAAAACAATTCGTAATTCTGAAACACCATGCCAATGCGCTGCCGAAGCTGATGCGGTGGCACCTCTCCCCGGCTGATGTTCTGACGGGCAAAGAACACGTCACCGCTATCCGCAGGCGACAGCAAATTGACACAGCGCAGCAGCGTAGATTTGCCGGAGCCAGAGGGGCCGATCAGCACCACGGTTTCGCCACGATTGACGCTAAGCGAACAATTTTTCAGTACGGTCTGACGACCAAAGGTTTTGTCGATGCCGATCATCTCCAGCAACGGTTTGCGTTCATGGTTCATGACACCTCCCGGGCGGGTTTAGGCAGTTTCAGGTCGTGGGATTGCGCTTTCTGGCTTTTACGACGGCGCTGTTTCGGATCGAGCGTGCGTTCCAGCCATGACTGGAAAATCATGAACAGCGTGGTGAGCAGCAGATAGTAGATACCGGCGGCGCACAGCGCTTCGAAGTAGCGGAAGCTGGCGCTGGCGGTCTGGTTCGCCACCAGTAGCAGCTCCTGTACCGCAATCACTGACACCAGCGCGCTCGATTTGAGCATGCTGATCATCTGATTCCCCATCGGCGGCAGCACAATGCGCGCCGCCTGTGGCAACACGATCTTGCGCATGATCTGCGCGTTGGTCATCCCCAGCGCCATGCCTGCGGTACGTTGCCCGCTTTTCACCGCCTGTAAGCCGGAGCGCAGGATTTCCGCCATATACGCGCCCTCGTTGAGTGAGAGCGCCAGCACTGCACAGGTAAACGCGGAGAAGCGTAAGCCGAAGCCTGGCAGCACGTTGTAGACAAAGATGATCTGGAACAGCACTGGCGTGCCACGAAACAGCCACAGGTAGAAAAACGCCAGCCCCTTTCCGGCGCGGAAAGGCGCTTCCTGTAGCAGGGCCAGTACCAGACCCAGCACCACGCCACACAACAGTGAGCAGAGGGTGATTAACAGTGTCATCCAGGCGCCCTTAAGAAATTCAGGGGAAAGGAAGTACTGCCACATTAAATCAATCGACATAGCTATCTCCGGTTAACGGCTTGAAACGCATCAAAAAATGGCAACGGAATCCGGGAAGTTCCATTTCTCAATCAGTTGCTTGTAGGTGCCATCTTTCACCAGGCTTTGCAGACCCTTCTCCAGTTGCGCTTTGGTTTCGGCATCGCCTTTACGTACCGCAAACGCGATATGGGTGTCGGCTTCGAACTCCGGGCCAACCGCTTCGAACACATCGGGTTTCTCGCTGAACAGCGCCAGAGTCCCCGGCGTGGAGAGGAATTCGGCATCGGCGCGGCCCTGCGCCACCGCCACGGCGGAGTCCGTGGCGGCCGGGAAGGTCAGCACATTGATGGCAGCTTTGTTGGCCGCGACGCAGTTTTTGTTGTCCACACGCGCCTGGCTCTCTTCGACACCGCCGAGGGTGACGGCGATGTTTTTACCGCACAGCGACATATCACGACCGGTGATCCCGGCGGGATTGCCTTTACGTACCACCACGCGACTGCCGATCTTGAGATAAGGCACAAAATCGACCTGCGCGGCACGGGTCGGGTTGACGTACATCGCCGAGTTAATGATGTCGAGGCGTTTACCCTGTAACGCCGGGATCAGGCCTTTGAACTCCATCGCCATCGGCGCGGGCGTCAGATCAAGGTGTTTGCTCAGCGCGGTGATTAAATCGATATCAAAGCCGGTGAGCTTGCCGTCTTTGACGAACTCGAACGGCATAAAGGTGGCTGCCGTGCCATAGGTCAGTTTGCCGGGGCTGACGCTTTCCACCGCGGCATGGCTGACCACTGGCAGCAACGCCAGGCTGAACATCATTCCGCGCAGGCGGTTTAAGGTGAAATAAGAGCTGGGCATCGTCGTCTCCTGGTTAATATATTGGATTTTGTGAATCAACAAATACAATCATGATGACAAGAACACGTCCCTTCCTGGTGCACTTGCACGCTTATCGTGCAGTTCCTGCTTTATTTCGCTGCAAAACTTTTCCCGTGTTATTGTATATTCAGATCACAACAATACACTTAAGGTACAAGCTCTCCATGCAGCCTGACTCAACTGCGAGCAGTCGCCGGATCGCCCGGCAAATCCTTGACCTGATATATGAAGCAAGATTCGATCCAGGTCATCATTTACGTGAACAACATCTGGCCGATGCGCTGGGGGTGTCGCGCACGCCAATTCGCGCCGGATTGAAAGAATTGACACGGCTGGGGGCAGTGGAAGCCCGGCCAAATCAGGGATTCTTCCTGCTAAAAAGTGCCGATGCGCTGCAACAACTCAACATCGAACAAACCAAAAGTAATGATCAAACCCTGTATGAATTGCTGGTGCGGGATCGCATTGCCGGTACTCTGCCGGAATCCTTTACCCAGACCGAAATTGCCCAGCGCTATGACGTCGATCGTGGCGTATTGACGCGCACGCTGGTGAAGCTGTCAGAGGATGGCCTGATTGCACGCAATGCCGGGCACGGCTGGCGTTTCCTGCAAACACTCAACTCCGAGGTCGCGCTGCGTAACAGCTACGGTTTTCGCCTGATGATTGAACCCGCTGCCCTGTTGACGCCCCAGCTACGGGTTGATCGCCAGCTGTTGAAACGCCTGCGCGCCCAGCATCTGTGGCTGATTACCCACCCGGATATCACCCAGGTTCCGGCGAAAGATATCTTCGAAACCGATGCCTCGTTCCACGAGTTGCTGGCGGAGGCCAGCGGTAATCTGTTTGTATTGCAGGCGATTCAGCAGCAGAACCGCCTCCGCCGCCTGATGGAGTTCGGCAGCTACCACAACAAACGCCGCGTGAAAGAGTGGTGCGAAGAACATGTCGCCATCATTGATGCATTGCGGGAAAACAAGCAGGAACTGGCCGCCAGTCTGATGCAGCAACATCTGCAATTTGCCTATGACCAGGTGAATATTAAGCAGCCACGTAAATAACCGGCATCATTTTTGCACATCATGATCCTGAAAATACAATCAGGAGTGGTTTTATGGATTTGCAAATACAACATCGGGTCGCGCTGGTTTGCGGTGCGGGCAGCGGTTTAGGCCGGGCGATGGCGCTGTCACTGGCGCATGAAGGGGTCAAGGTTGCAGTGACCGGACGCAATCTGGAAAAGCTGGGCGAAACCGTCAGTCAGATCCAACAACAGGGTGGCACTGCGCACGCCTGGCAACTGGATTTGGCGGCACCCGACAGCTTTGATGCGGTGCTGAATGCGATTCGTCAGCACTGGGGCGATATCGATATTCTGGTGAACAACTCCGGCGGCCCACCACCCGCCAGCGCCCAGGGCACTGCCACCGCCGTCTGGCAGCAGCAGTTTGCCCTGATGGTATCCTCACTGATCGCGCTGACGGACAAAGTGCTGCCCGCCATGCGTCAGCAGGGTTGGGGCCGCATTATCACCTCAACCTCCTCCGGGGTGATTGCCCCCATCCCGAATCTGGCGCTGTCCAATGCGCTGCGTATGAGTTTGCTCGGCTGGTCAAAAACGCTGGCAACCGAAGTGGCAGCGGATGGGGTGACGGTGAATGTGATGGTGCCGGGACGTATCGCCACCGATCGTGTCAGCCAACTGGACGCCATCAAAGCGAAGCGCGAAAACAGCACGCCGGATGCGGTAGCGGAAAAGAGTCGCCAGGGGATCCCGGCAGGTCGTTACGGTACGCCGGAAGAGTACGGCGCGACGGCGGCGTTTCTTGCCAGCCAGGCAGCCAGTTATATCACCGGCACGGTATTACGGGTGGATGGCGGGATGATTGACGCGATTTAATTCACAAAATCCGTCGCGCCGCGATTAATCACGCAATTCCGATCGCGCTGGCGTAAAACCCGCGCGATAAATCGCGCCGCTACAGACAGGGGCGCGATTTTTTTCGATTAATGGCGGCTGGCACAACCGCATTGTGACATTTCGCCATGAACGTGTTTGCCATGATGCGAATGACGCACCTGCAATTCGCCCTGTTGCCATGCCCCGCTGTTGTCGATACGGTTGTCCAGCAGGCGATTTAACGCCTCCGCCACCAGCAAATCGCGACGCTGCGTCCAGCTGGTGAGATGCCAGGCAGAGGAACGCGCCTCGTCGACATCATCAAAACCGACCACGCCGATATGCACGCCCTGACCGAAGTCCCGCACCGCCTGCATGGCACCGAAAGCCAGCACATCATTCTCGCAAAACAAAGCATTGATACGTTCTGATGCACGCGCTTTTTTCAGGTAGGCCATCATCGCCTGGTACGCCAACTCACGGTCGTCGTTACCCGCCACGAATTGTTGATCCAGCGTTTTATCTGCGGCCTCGAGACTGGCGGCAAAGCCCTGCATCTGACGCGATTGCGTCTGGGTTTCACGTCCATGCATAAAACCAAAGCGCTGATGCCCCTGAGCCAATAACAGGCGACCTATTTCTTCCCCCGCCGCGTAGCCATCCACGCGCAGCGCCCGCTCACCACTCAGCCAGATAGCCGGGATCGACGTCGTCTCTTCGCCATACAGGGCGGTGAGGAAAATCAATCCCGTGATCCCCAACTCGCCAGCCTGATTGAGTAACGTCAGGTAATGCTCGCGTGAATCGACGTTGAGCAGCAGGCTCAGACAACCCCGCGCGTTCAATTGCCGCGTCACTTCATTCAGCATCTTTACGCTGTTGGGATTGGTGAACTCGTCACTGACGATGCCAATAACCGCTGTTGCCATGAATTGCCTCTCCAGAAAAAAGGTTAGCCGCGACGGGTCAACGCCAGACGAATCCCCAGGCCAATAAAGGTGATGCCCACCACCCGATCCAGCAGGCGCTGCATCGCAGCATTTTTCGCGACCGCGCTGGCAGCCCCACCGGCTAACAGCGCAAAACAGGTATCGGTGGCGAAACCAATCAAGGCATAGGTCAGGCCCAGAATCAGGAAGGATTGCGCATGATGCGCGCCGTCAATCACCACAAATTGTGGGAAGAAGGCGATAAAAAACAGTAAAACCTTGGGATTGGTAATGGAAGTGATCAGGCCACGCGACAGCAGGCTGCGGGTGCTGGCGGTGGTTTTGGCGACCAACTCGTCAGCGCTGGATGCGGCCTGTCGCCGCATCAGCGTGCCCCACACCATTTTGCTGCCGAGAAAAATCAGATACGCGGCACCGATATATTTGATCACCGTAAACAGCAACGGCGAGGCGGCAATCAGCGCGGTCAATCCAATGGCGCTGGCAATCGCATGGGTACAGCTACCCAGCGCCACGCCTGCCGCCGAGATCACCCCGGAACGTCGTCCATTCGCCACGCTTTGCCCCACCACATACGCCAGGTCAGGGCCGGGCGTAATACAAAGTAAAAACACCGAGGCGAGAAAAAGAGGGAAATGCATGATGTCCAGCATGGGGCGCTCCTGTAGGTCGATTTTAACCAAATCATAACAGGAATCTGTCCCGGCCTATTCCAGTTTGTTTAAATCACGCTGAATATCGGCATGCCTGCCACTGTCGGCAATTTCTCTCCCCGGGCGTGGTGCTGCCTCGAGTGCTTTCTCCAGGTACCGTTTTGCGACTGCCTTATTTCCTTGTTCGAGCTGAAAATCACCGTAAAAATAGTTTGGATCGATGCCGTCCGGGTTGATAGCCAGTGCTTTTTGCAGCATCTCTTCCGCTTTTTTATTATCACCAAAGCCAATCGGCCAGCCCGGTACCTGGTAATAGAGGGCACCCAGACTGGTATAGGCTGATCCCTGCAAGGCTGCCGGATTCAGCGCCAGCGCTTTCTCCAGATCGGCTTTAGCCTGCTTAACCAGGCTAAGTGCGCCCAGCCCACCTTTGGCTCCGGCCCAACTGCTGTCAATGATTGCACTCCAGATCAGTAAAGCAGGATCATTTTCCCGATCTGAAACACCGTGCGCCTGCTGACTGAGTGTGCTGAAGCAGTTTTGCTTCTGATTTTCCAGTGAACGGTACTGGCAGACCGACCAGCCCTGCTGTAGTGAGGCCAGTGTCACTTCAGCACAGGCGACACCTGGCAGCGTCAACAGCGCCAGGGATAACATTGCGCAACGAGGTTTCATTTATTTCATCTCCACGACATCATCTGACCGCAGAAAGCGGGTAATAAGCGGTAGTTTTTTTAATAGCGCCCGATCAACCAGCCCCGGAAAAATTGCGTTAATACGGACGAAGAAGCGCTCCATAACCCCAATTCGCGCTCTGCGTCGGCCCCGTAGCAGCGTCTCTGAAATAAATTCGGCAACGGTTTCGGGTGCATCACTTTTATTACCCAGCGCTCGGTTCATGGCATTTACCGCAGGTGAATTCAGTGGAGTCTGAGTTGATCGGGGCGCAACATACAAAACCTGAATGCCCGTAGCGCTCAGTTCACGGCCAAGGGCTTCGGAAAAGCGGTGCAACGCCGCTTTGGATGCACAGTAGACGCTATATCCCGGATGTCCCAACTCGCCGAGGATCGAACCTACGTTTAGGATGGTGCCCCCCGCGCTGAACTGGTGAATCAACGCACGCGTAAGCAATAATGGAATTTCCACATTAGCCCGCAACTGATCACGCACGTCAGCAAAACTGTGCTGTTCAAGCAGTGCAAAGCGGCTGGTACCGGCATTATTAATCAGGACGTCGAGACGTTGTCCGGCATGAAAACAATGGCCGAGTGACAGGATTTCATCGTCATTGTAGTTGGTCACAGCACAGACGGTATGCCGTTCAGGGTGCTGAATTCCGAGGCGCAACGCCTCCAGCTCAGCCTGGTTGCGTCCGACCAGCCACAGAGACGCCCCGCTGGCAGCCAGCCGCGCAGCCAGAGCTTGACCAATGCCGCCGCTGGCTCCGGTTAGCATGATATTTTTGTTACGCAGTTCCACGGGGCACCTCTGCAAGCGCACTCAGCATATCGCCGTAAAGTGCATAAACTTCGCGAGCAGTATGAATGATGTCCTGCTGATCACATTCGTTCGTTACCTGGTCCATCAGGCTGGCAAAAAACTTCAAATGTTCGAGGTCAAGTGCGCCGTGTGAACGCAGATAGGTCGTGGCTTCTTCCGGTAAACTCAGCGACTGCTGTAGTGATGCTGCAATTGGTGTAGCAATATTGACGCTGGTCCCCTCCAGCACATGAACCATGCCAAAGATACAGAGCGGGTTGACACGTTCAATGCGGTAATACAGATACGCGAGCATCAACTCAATAGCCCGTCCTGGCTGGCCCTGCCGTACACTGTCGGCATCACCGCCACAGGCGCGAATATCGTTGAGGATCCATTCGTGGTGCCCATATTCTTCCTCAATATATTCCGCTATCGCAGCACGCAACCACTCTTTCTCCGCAGGCAGGCGGCTTCCTGCTGCCATCAGCAGCGGGACCGTATGGCTGACGTGATAATAGGCCTGTGCCAGAAATGCAATGTACATCTCCCGCGTAACCGCCCCCTGCGCACTGCGTGCAATAACGGGGTTGTTTAACATGGCATCGCGCGCCTGTTGCGTCTGATCCTGCAACTGTTGATAAAAGGCCATTTAAATGTACTCCTCAGTACTGAGTATGTGTTGCTTCATCAACGTCCAGATTGCATCGCGACGTGGACGGCCGTTTGCGGTGATAAGATCGGGTGATGAAATTAACGGGGTAAAAATAAGACGATGGGGACGCGCGTAATCCGGCAATATCGCCGCTAACGCC
Organism: Pantoea sp. X-Soil-OKNW-713; assembly: GCF_059730685.1. Taxonomy (NCBI): domain Bacteria; kingdom Pseudomonadati; phylum Pseudomonadota; class Gammaproteobacteria; order Enterobacterales; family Erwiniaceae; genus Pantoea; species Pantoea sp. X-Soil-OKNW-713. The sequence continues at coordinate 389,924 of NZ_AP035996.1, forward strand.
ATTAACTGTTCGCGAGCAGACACTTCCATGCCATCAAAGGCATGAATCAGCGCGACATTGCTTTTCAGGCCTTCACCAAACATGACGATGCGCCGGACAGCAGTACAGCTCATCGCCTCGGCCTCAATCCATTCTGGCGAGAAGTTACGACCGAAGGCGGTGATCTGCACATTACGCGCCCGCCCCTTGATGTGAATAAACCCTGCGGCATCCTGTTCCGCAATATCGCGGGTATTAATTAGCGGACCAAAAGGCGCTTCACCAAGGTAACCTGCGGCATTTCCCGGACTCGCAACCAGTAAATTGCCTGCGGAGTCCACAGATAGCTCAATCCCCGGTAAAGGGCGCCCGGTGCTGCCCAGCGCCTGACTATCAGGTAAATTCAGCGTGACAACCGAGCCACACTCAGTAAGTCCATAGCCTTCATAGATTGGCAGTCCCGCCTGTCGGGCTGCGTACAGTAGGCCGGAAGCCACTTTCCCGCCACCAGCGGCGACAAACTTCAGCGGTGACGTGGCTGCTGGCAGGCGGCGATGTACGATACTGAGCACGCGCACCAGCTCAGGGACCAGAACCAGACTCTGCGGATGCCAGCGCACTAAAGCCTGTGCAAAAACGTCATGACTGAACTGACTGGAGCCGGTAAAACCGACTTCAGCCGCACTGGGGATAACCGTAGTCACACCGAGCAACAGTGGGACATAGCCACCACAGATATTTTCCAGCAACGTGCTCAGTGGCAACATGACCAGATGGCGACTCAGCGCCAATGGCTTCATCAATGTAGCCAACGTGGAGGCTGTCCATTCGATACCGCGTTGTGTCAGGCAAACGCCTTTAGGATTGCCGGTAGTCCCTGAGGTATAGGTGATTTTCACCGTATCCTGATGGAGAGGCGGCATGGCGACAGATGCGCATGTATGCAGCATCCCCAGTGAGATGTTCGCTGAATGCCAACCTGCCGGGGACGAGCCGCCCAGCACCCCATCAATACCGGCGGATGCCATGACCCACTCTCGCTGCTGCTGCGAGAAAAAAGGGGGGATTGGCACTGAAACGACGTGAGCTTTCAGGCAGGCCAGATCGGCAATCAACCATGCCGGACCGTTATCCAGCGCAAGTCCCAACCGTCTTACACCGGCCTGTTGCAGTTCTGATGCAAAGTCCCGGACAGCCCGTTCAAAATCAAGCCATGTCCAGCTTCGTTCGCTGCTGACAAGCGCAGTGGCGCCAGGTTTATGGTATGCATGACTGCTGAGTGTATTAATTAGCATGACAGACAATCTCCTGAGAGGGTTGCCAGGGCGCGGCGGGTAACTCACCAAAAAGATTGAATAACAACGAACTTTCAGCCAGCGCCTTCTGCCCGCCAGACAGGTCACCAGCCATAACCTGAGGTGTATGCTCGTAATAGCGCCCCCATCCCTCCGGGTTATCACTCAGACGCGAGCGGTCGGCAGCAGCAAGGCAGACCGGCTGCAAATGGAGTCGGGAAAAGGTATTACGGATTTTCCGCGTACCGGTAAACATGATGTATCGATAGCGGTAATGATTGAGCAGCAGGCAGACGGCGGCATACATAACGCGTGTCGCAGCGCCATCAACTGCCGCAAAATTGCCTGCTTCTACGATACCGTCACGCCCGGTATTGCTAAATCCATGCTGCTGGAGAGTGATTTCAGCCGGTTGATTCAGATACTGTTCCAGGAACAACGTGCCTTGCGAAGCAGGCATAACACCACAGGTTGCCAGCAAATGACCTTCACCATCACAAAGCGTCAAAATATAGGGCAACAGTGCGAAAATACTGGCGCCAAAATGCTGATGATAATGATCGCGAATAAACTCGGTGGCACTATTCAGGGATGACGAGCCCACTGCCCATTTCAGGGAACACACTGGCTTTATTCTCATGAAATCACCTTACTGCTGAAAAAATTTATCTAACCACCGTTTTCATAGGGGGGGAATATGAATCATTATCATTACACAATAGATATAGAGCTGAATCCCGATAGAAAAAAACGAATATTCCTGATACAGAGATTTCAGCATAGTTTTTCCCATTCCTTCACTTCTGGTGAGGATAAAGTCAAGTATCGCTCCCAAAGATTAATTGAACCTTAATATTAAGAAGAAAAAATAAATTCCCAGCCAGATAAGGTAAAGGAATGAAACAGGAAATCATTGATGACCGAACCCTGCCCCACTTCACTGATAAATAAAAGGAATTCATTTTTTAGAAGTTTATTCAGGTTCAGTTACACAACTGCCTGCCAGATTCGGAACCGCTCTGAACCCTCTCCGTTGCAGCTTAACCTGAGTAAATACCAATATTAAGGTTCGATTAATCTTCATCTGAAATGATTCATGCCATCACTTTACATTCTCCTAAGGTTAATCGTATGAAAGTCACGTTCTGGCGCAGTCTGCCCCATGAAGATGCCCCTTTCTTTAGAATATTACATATTATTGTGGCCGCCCTGATTCTGGCACAAATTATTAATTCCAATTTCACCGAGCGAGAAGCAATAGACGGCCACTCGCTGGAAACGGTTATCACCTGGTTGCATATTGTTTCTGGTCTGGGATTGATTGTGCTGGGCGCGGTCATGCTGGCGTGGATGTTTTCCCAACGCGGATTTAGCTGGTACTTTGCCTGGCTAAGGGCCGACTTTCGCGCTATCCGTCAGGATTTACTGACGTTGGCGAAAGGGCGACTCCCGGAGGCGCAGTCAGGTGGAATTGCCGCCACCATTCAGGGACTGGGTGTTGTTTCATTGTTGGCGGTAGCCATTATCGGCGGATTATGGTTTGCCGTTTATAATAGCCAGGGCGCATCTTCCACGCTGGCGCATTCCCTGCTCCACTGGCATAAATTTCTCACCACCTTTATTGAAATCTATTTTTATGCACATGGCGCAATGGGCATTTTGCATATTTTTCTCGAGGGTTACCATCGCTATTCAGCAGGGAAATGATAGCGCCATCGCCGTATTGGCAGGAAAGGATAAACACCACGACTGGACACACAAAAACCTTTCGTTTCTGTGTGTCTGGATAATTAAACCTGAATAGTGGGGATCAATTCGACAAGGGTAAAGATAGTCAAGGCCGCCTCCTGCCCAATCGTACATCATTATCCGCGCCCGCCGATGCACCAGCCAGACGCGTAAACTGCTGTTCCTGCAAGCTTTGCCCCCACTGGTCGCCCTGCCATTCGTTTGTCAGGGTGAAACCAAAGGATTCATACAGCCGACGGGCGGCATCCAGGCCACGGAAGGTCCAGAGTTGAACCGCAGCAAACGCCTGCTGATCACAAAATGTCATGGCAGCACTGAGCAACTGACGCCCCACTCCCGCGCCACGGCAGCCATCGTCGAGGATAAACCAGCGCAAATGCGCCTCGTTGTTACCTAAATCTTCACCATCTATCGCCACTGAACCGACAATACGGCCCTGCTGACTGGCGACCCAGATTTGATTACGCGGTGAGGTCAGGCGACCGGTAAACTCAGCCAGACCACTGGCGACTTTGCCTTCAAAAAAATGACCAAACCCGTGTTGCCGCGCGTAGTAGCTGCCGTGCATTTCTGCGATCCGGCCAATCAAGCCAGGCTGATAACCGGTGGTAATGACGATCTCCGGCGTGGTGGGTAGATGATCGCGGCGCGCCTGTAATGCCTGCGCGTACGCGGATAGCCCCTGGGCAACCGCCTGCTGCTGCTCCCGATTTAATTGCACCAACGCCTGTTCCACCTGCGCGCTGGCGTAAGCATTGATTCTGGCGACACTGGCCTTGCCCTGTTCAGTCAACACCAGTTGCTTCACCCTGGCATCCTGATCAGAAGGCAACTCGGCCAGCTCACCGGCGTTGATCAATTTCCCCAGCATCCGACTGACCGTGGATTTCTCCAGACCAAGGATGTGTACCAGCTGGGCGGCCGTGATTGCATGGTGGTTGGCGACTTCGAGCAAGGTATGCACCGCCGAAGCGGAATAGTTGGTCGCCGCCAGTGTGGTTTGCATAAAGCCCAGTTCGCGCACCATCAGGCGTGATGCGGCACGAATGGTCTGAATAAGGGTGGTATCTGTCATGTTAATCAACGTCGGTTAAACAAGGTTGTATGATACAACCATTCTACGGACCGCGTTGTCAAGTTGTCTTTAGCCAGTTGAAAAGGATAGATTTGTGGTCAGACACCCCACGACTTAAGGATAAACAGATGGCTTTTACGCAAATTATTGCTCGACTCCCGGCTGAAAACTGCGCGGCGGGCCTGACCACCGCTTCTCTGGGCGCACCGGACGCTGAACTCACCCGCCGTCAGTTCTGGGATTATCTCAACGCCATGTTAACGCTCAGATTGAAGGTAACGCTGTTACCCGCCGAGGCGGATTTTCCCGATGCACATTTTGTTGAAGATACCGCCGTGGTGATCCCGGAACTGGCGGTGATCACCCATCCTGGTGCGCCCGCCCGCGCGGGTGAAGTCGAGTCGATGAAAGCGGTGCTGAAGGATTTTCGCCCACTGAAGATGATGAGTGACAAAGGCACGCTGGAAGGTGGCGACGTCATGCTGATCGATAAGGCGTTTTATATCGGGCTGACCACACGGACCAATGAGGCCGGGATCCGCGAATTTGCCAGTCTGGTGGAACCTTATGGTTACAGTGTCACGTCTGTTGAGGTGGATGAGGGATTGCATCTGAAGTCAGCGATAAACTATGTCGGAAAAAACACGCTGATTTCCACAGAAAAATTTGCGCGCCTGCCGCAATTTGCGCAATACAATCATCTGGTTATTCCAGACGACGAAATGTACGCCGGAAATACCCTGCTGATCAATGATACGCTGATTACCCCAACCGGTTACCCGGCAACGCTGGCGCAGTTGCGTACCCTAAATATGCCCATCATCGCGCTGGATACCAGTGAAATTCGCAAGATGGATGGCGGATTGACCTGCCTGTCGCTGCGTTTTTAAACCCGCGCGATACATCGCGCCGTTACAGGATATGGCTTAACCTTGTGGCAGTGCGCATCAACTGCGCACTGGGACTACGGCCAATCAGGACAAACTGGTATCCCGCATTACGCCACCAGACCAGATTCATCCCGTGGCGTTTTTCTTCGGTCAGCGCGCTGGTTTGCGTCTGTTCCTCGCGTGAAATGCATAACGCCATCGGGCCATAATCGTTGTGATTCCACGCGATTTGAGAAATCAACGCATCGTCATAACGCAGCATCCTGACGCTTTTCAATTCCGCTTCCGGCAAGGTTAACTGCGCCAGCGTCAGATGGATGTCGAGGTCGCGCGCGGTGCGCGCCAGCGAGTGCTGCAACATCTGCGGTGAGTTATCGACATCCGCCAGGGTTTCCGGGCTGTAGAGCGACATATATTGTGCCTCCAGTTCGCGGATAACGGCACTTTCATCCGGTTTTACCCGTGGGCGAGCCAGATAGCCGACACCCGTCCCCACCAGCAGAAACCCCAGCGACGCAGCAATCAAGGCACGACGACTGACCTGCGCAGTGGGCGACCCTGGGATGGGGGGCGTCTGTGCCAGCAAGCCAGCCAACTGCTGCTGCATACGCGGTTCCGGGGCCTGTGCCAGCATCAAACCAAACGCCTCGGCAAAGGGTTGATTGCTTTTCATCAGTTCCGCCGTTCGGGCGGAGAGTTCAGGATTGCGCTTCAGTTCTTTTTCAAATGCCTGCGCATCATCCGGTCGCATTTCGCCATCGAGCCAGGCCACGATCGCTTCATCAGGATAAGGAAAACTAAATCGGATCGCAGTCACAGCCGTTTCTCCTGGGTCGATGACCGACCATTAACCGCGTTTGCCAATGTGGCGCGCGCCGCAGCCAGACGGCTCATAATGGTCCCGACGGGCACCGCCAACGTTTCCGCCGCTTCCTGATAAGTAAAACCCTCGACATACACCAGAAACACCGCGTTGCGTTGCGCTTCCGGCAACTGACCGACACGCTGCATCACCTGCACAAACTGCATACGTTCCTCATCATGTTGCTGATGATCCGGCGCTATCAACTCGTCACTGGCGACAAATCCCTGCCCCATGCGCACCCGCCGGGCGCGCAGTTCATTAATCCACACCGAATGCAACACGCTAAACAGCCAGCGGTCGATGCGCGTTCCCGGGGTAAATTGGGCGCTGCGCTCCAGCGCCCGCACGCAGGTGGATTGCACCAGCTCTTCGGCCACGTCGCGGTTCCGCGATAACACCATCGCGTACCGCCACAAACGGACCAAATGCGCCGCAAGCTGCTGACGAACCTCAGAGCTGGTGATTTTTCGCTCCTCCACGCAGCGGAAACATCACGATTCCGGATGCCCTTCAATGGCGGCTTGCAGATCGCGATACTCCTCGCAGCTCACGCCACACAGGGTTTTGATAATGGATAGTTGTTCCGTCGCCAGATCCGGTCGGCCTTTGGTCATCCAGGCTTCCCCCAGATACTCACGCACTTTGGCGTAGTGCGGATCGAGGGCGATGGAACGTTGATAGTAACTCATCCCTTCGTCGGTACGTCCCAGCTTACGCGTGGCGTAACCACGATAATTCCAGGCCTCTTTGGTGTTGGGATTTTTCAGCGTATCCAGCAGGTTGATTGCCGCCTGATACTCCCCCTTTTTCGCCAGATGGTAAGCGTAATTGGTTTTGTCTTCATCGCTCAGCGAGCTGGTTTTATCTGGTACACAGCTTTTGGATTTGCTGTCCCATACCTGGCCTTTCGGGCAATCTGGCGTTTTGCTTTCGCTGCTATCGTCCCCGGCAGCCAGCGCGGCAGGGAGATGTAGCGCCATCAGCAAAGCAGGCAGGATTAACCAGCGAACCCTGTTGTTCGTTTTCATCATGTATCCTCACGAAATGGCATCGAAGTGACCTTGTCAGAGAGTAAACAGCGCAGCCGCCATTTCTATTCGGAACATTTTTGCTTTTTTTTACTGCTCGCCAAAACAGGTTGCGATATCAGGCTGGTGACTACAGGCAATATGGTGGTTAATTCGCGCCATCATATAGTCAAAAAACGGATTCGAATTGGCGCGCATCAGGGTATCCAGCCCGACGCTCAGCGTATTGCTCTCACCACGTAATGAAATCGCGCCAAGGCTAATGCCAAATTGGTTCTTCTCCGCAGGTTGCAGCCCGTACAACGAATCCGTCAGCGGGAATGGCACCGCCACATGAGACAAGGAGTACATCCCAGGCGGCCAGGCGATATGCAGCGGCTGCACCGTTTCCGTCCGTTGATTGGCCGGCGTGTTGCGCGCCACCGTGTCGGCGGTGGCGGGTGTCGCATTGGTGATCACCGTTGTCGCATAGGGACGCGGTGCAGGCGGTAACAGGTTGCTGACGGCGTTGTTCAAATCAGGACGTAATAAGGCGCGCAGTTCAGCGGCCTGATTAATATCGAAAATCACCAACTGATTGCCGCGACTTTGCAGATGACGGTACAACGATGCCACTACCGCGCGGGTGCTGACGGTGGAATCCATCACTGACTGGAAGGTTAATACCGGCGCCAGGCTAGCCAGCCCCTGATGGCGTGATTGCAACAAAATTTGTTGTTGTAGCGCCTGCGTCAGCAGCCACGACTGGCGCGCCGCTTTGACCGGAAACGAGTTGTATTTATAGGGGTTAAACTCCGGCATCACATTCAGCCAGGCCGCTTTGGCAAAAGCCGGTAACACCGAAGGCAGGCCCGCCAGGCCAGCAAAACGGGCGAAGGTCGTTACACCAATCATGGGCGACAGCAGCACAATCTGTTGCGGCTGGCGCAGCGCAGGATCGTTGAGCGCATCCAGCGCATACTTCATTGCCAGCGCTCCGCCGTTGGAATATCCCACCAGGTGCAGCGGCACCGCTGTACCGGCACGCCTTGTCGCTTCGCGCACCGCCAGTCGGGTCACCGCCAGCCACTGCTCCCAGTTGACGCGGGTTAACGCGCCCGGTGCCGTGCCATGCCCCGGCAAACGTGGCACCACCGCCACGAATCCCTGTTGACGATAATCTTCCGCCAGATAGCGCATGCTGTAGGGAGAATCGGTCAGACCGTGCAGCAGAACCACCGCGCCGCGCGGCGTGCTTTGCGGCATCAGAATAAATGAACGATTCCAGTCTGGTTGAAAGCGCGCCGGATAAACCAGGCTTTGTGCGTAGTAGCGATTGAGAGGTGTTTTTTCTGCGTCGTCCAGGGTGTTGGTGATGTCGCGTTGCATCTCGGCGAAAATCGCCGCTTCCCGCGCCTGATAGTCGGCGAAGGTAGCGTGGTCGATCTCTTTTTCGTTCATCTCATCCGCTGACCAGGTATGCCAGCTTTGTAGCGGCGCACCACGTTCAGACTGATAAATACGCGCAATCAGGAAAATGACAGCGATGATCACGATGCCCGCCAGGAGAAGTTTTAGCAACGAGATCAGGGTCGGCCCTGGCCGGTTCAGCCACTGTTGCACGCGCGACATCGCCATATAATTTCCCGTGATTTAAAAACCGATACGTAGCCACGCGAACAGCACATTGCCGTTATTGTAGGTGCCGGGGATATAGGTAAATTGCACGGTTGCGCGCTTATAACCCGCCGAGAACAGCGGCAGCACAATCGGCAGCGGCACGTAATTCGCAAAGTCATCACGCGCGGTGATACCCGCCGTCAGGCCAAGCCCGAGGCGAAAATCATGCGCATTATCGAGATACCAACCTTTTTCCCAACCGTAACCGACAATCGGCTGCCACATATTATGCGAGTCTTTAAACATCATGGCGTAGAGCGCACTCCAGTTACCCTCTTCATTATAACGGGAGACACCGAAACCACCGCCCCACGGCGTTTCGTTATAGTTATCGGTTTTCTCTTTGTCGTAGGCGAAACGGGCATGCCAGGCGATAAACGGTAGATAGAGATCGTAATTTTGCGGTTGTTCCCAGGTCTGGGAAATATCATTGGTTAACCAGTTCCATCCGTTGCTGAGGGTGCCTTCAGCCTGAACGGGGGCCACAGAGAAAAACAGAACCACATACAAAGCCGCCAGAAAACTTCGCATGGTTTATCCTTAAAAAACACTTAAATAGAGCTTAAATTCTGGGAAATTTCTGAAGGATTTGCAAATTAAAAGCGCGGAAAGTGTGGCTGAGAAACAGCGACGGTACCCTGCCAGGCGGTACGAACGTGCGCACCGCCTGGCAGGCAGGTTGAGATTTAGCGACGAGAACGGCCTCTTCTGCGCCACCACCACAACACCAGCACGATCACCACCCCCGCCAGCGTCATACCCGCTCGCGCCATCCACATTAAGGGTGATGCGGCTCCACCCGCCCGCAGGGTTTTCACCCGGTCGGCGCTGATCTGCACCTGATTGTGCCCGATATCCTGCATCACGTAATTGGTGATATCGGCAATCTGCGCGTCACTGAGCGACGCGGCAAAACCGATCATCCCCTGACCTTTTTCCGGCCAGACACCCTGCAACACCGCCATTGCTACGTTATCTGCCGTTGGCTTATTCAGCACCGGATGATTTTGCAGCGCGGGCAGACCATTCAATCCCTGACCCGCGAGGTTATGACAGGCGGCGCAGTTGCTACGATACAGGACGGCACCATTGCTGAGGCTGGCCTGTGGCGTGTCATCGCCCTGCACCGGCGTCAGGCCCGGTTTCGCCGCGCTCGCCTGGGTCGCCGCCTCTGCCGGCAGCAGATAAGTGGCGATCGCCTGGCGATCTTCCGGCGTCATGCGTGAGAAGCTTTTATCGATCGCTTCCAGCATCGGTCCACCCGCCGTCGCGCCATTGCTGGCATGGCCGGTCGCCAGGTAGTCAGCCAGCATCTCACGCGTCCAGTGCGGTTTGCCCTGCAACGTGGCGGCGGTGATATCCGGCGCGAACCAGGTACCCAGCGAAGCCCCCTGAAGATTTTTTGCCGACTGCTCCGCCATCAGGAAGTTACGCGGCGTGTGGCAGGTGCTGCAATGGGTTAACCCCTGCACCAGATAAGCACCGCGATTCCACTCGTCCGATTGCGTGGCGTCAGGCTGGAAGGGTTGTTTGTCGAGGAACAGCCAGTTCCACGCCGCCATGCTGAAACGCAGATTGAACGGGAATGGCAACGCGGTTTTCTGCGGCTGCTCATCCACCGGCTGCACGCCGTGCATAAAATACGCGTACAACGCCGCCACATCTTCATCGCTCAGTTTCGCATAGGCGGTGTACGGCATCGCCGGATAGAGCTGGCTGCCGTCACCGCGTACCCCCTGACGCAACGCAGCCGCAAACTGCGCTTCGCTGTAATTCCCAATCCCGGCGGTTTTCGACGGCGTGATATTGGTGCTGAAGATCGTGCCCAACGGGCTGGCGATAGCATGCCCGCCGCTAAACGGCGCTTTACCTTCCTCGCTGTGGCAGGCGCCGCAGTCACCGGCAATCGCCAGATATTCGCCACGTTTGATCTGCGCCTGTTGATCGGCAGCCTGAGCCTGGCCTGCGACCACAGCCAGCACACCCGCAGCCAGCCATGCTTTCCATTGCTTAGCCATGTTGCGTCTCCTGCAAAATTTTATCGGCGGTGCGCAGCGCCAGCGCCATCGCAGTCAGTGTCACGTTACAGGTGCCGACCGTGGGCATCACGCCAGTGCCAACCATAAACAGGTTGTGATGATCGTGCGCGCGTCCCCAGGCATCGGTGACGCTGGTCGCCGGATCGATCCCCATCGACAGCGTGCCGGTGATATGTTGACGGTTGGAAAATTTGCCGCTTTTGCTGTGTTTGATGTTGGTCGCCCCCAGCTTTGCCGCGATGGCGTCATAGCACGCGCGGGTTTTTTCTGTCCCCTTCAACTCATAATCGCTGACATTCCAGAACAGCGCCGGTGTCGGCAAGCCAAGCGCATCTTTGTTGCTGCTCAACGTGACACGGTTATCTGGATCGGGAAGCTGCTCCATCGCATTTTTGATACTCAGGCGACGCGCCGCGCGAAAACGGATCTCCTCCTGCAATTTCTTACCGAAGAAGCCTTCCGCCAGCACTTCTTTGGTCACTGCCGCGACCTGGGAGGCGTTGGAGATATCGATACGGAATGGCGCATGTTCGCGGCGGAAATCGCCATCGCGATACTGACCGATGGAGCACGGGCTGACCGGTCCACGGCCAGGCCAGATTTCTTCATCCACATCAAAGGTGACACCAATGGCCGGGTGATCACACAGGTTGCGCCCCACGTTATCGCGCGCGTTAGCAATCCCCTGTGGAAACCTGTCGCTGGCCGACATCAGCAGCAGCTTTGGCGTTTCAATGGCGTTGGCTGCCAGCACGAAAGTTTCTGCGGTTACGCGATGGCTGACCTTATTCCAGTCGTAGTAGTTGGCGGCGACAATCTTGCCCTGTGCATCATGCTCCAGTTGATAGACCACCGCTTCGGTGATCACCTGCACGCCGCTGTCCTGTGCCTGTTGTGCCGCCAGACCGCCGTGATACTGCGCATCAATCGGGCACACGGGCATGCAGTTGTTATTACCGCAGCAGGCGGGACGGCCATCATAGCTGTGGCTGTTACGCCCGGTGCTGTCATCCAGTACGGTAAAATCCGGTGCCAGCCGCGCAGTGACGCGCTGTTGCAGCCAGGAGGCCGGTACGCGTTCCATCGGGTAAGGTTTGCTGCGCGGAGAGCCGTTATCGGGTGATCCACCCACTCCGGCAATGACTTCCGCTTCGTAGTAGTAAGGTTCCAGCTCGTCATAACCAAACGGCCAGTCCTTACCCACGCCATATTGCGTTTGCTGACGGAAATCGTTGGGAACAAAACGCCATAACTGCGCTGCCCAGTGCCAACTGGTCCCACCAAACATACGGATGTACTGAGCGGCAAACGGGTGCGGCCCCAGTTGATGCAGGTAATCATTCGGTTCCGGCGTGTAACGCGGCTGCGGTGCCAGCTCGGAAAACGGATATGGCGACATAAAATCGGATTTGAACGCCGAGGCGCGAAAACGCGCCACCAGCTCGTCACGACCCACTTTCGGACCCGATTCCAGCAACAGAACCGATTTACCCGCTTTTGCCAGTCGGGTTGCCAGCAGTGATCCATTGACGCCCGCGCCAATCACCACCACATCGGCAGAATTTTTATTATTCATTAACGACATTGCTCTTAAAAATCAGGGCTGTTGCGCCCAGCTGCCACATTTGCCATACGAGAAACTCGGTGGCACCAGTTTGTCATTCACCAGTTGGTTGGCGAGCGTATTTACGTAAGTGACGTACAGCGCATGTTTGCCTTTGCCGACCACGCCGTTGTACCAACCGCCGAGAATCGCTTGCGCCAGTTTCTCGCTGGCCGCATCACTGGCGGCAAAGGTCAGTTGCTCCTGTTGCAGCAGCTCCGGCTGGCTTTGCAGCAAGGCTTTAAGCTGCGTCAGTCCGGCCATGAAATTCTGTTGGGTTTGATTCAGGGCAATCAGCAACGCATGAGCAACGGCGCTGTTAAGGTTCTCCTGCTGCGTCAGCCATTGAGAAACCTGGATAAAATCCGCCTGCGCGGATGCATTGGCCAGCGATTGCGCGGCATTGAGACGCGGGAGCGGCAACAGATGACCTGCGGCGCTGGTGATGACCACCAGGCCGGCCATCTTCAGCACACGACGGCGTGAGTAGAGCTTCATACAATTTTCCAGTGGTAAGGAGTTAACGTTTACGACGCCATAACAGCCAAATCAGCACGATGATCGCGATCAGCACAGCGCCAGCAACCCCGAACTGTGCCAGCAGGACCAGCGGCGACGAAGGACCGCCAGCGCGGATTTCAGCCACCTGCTCAGGTGACACCGTCACGCCTTGATTGCCGTAGCGATGCAGAATCCAGTTCGACAAGGTGGCGACTTGTTGATCATTCAGGTGGTTAAGTGCGTTCGGTTGTGCACCAAAGGGCGGCATAAACACGTTGCCCTGCGCGGTCTCACGCTCGACACCAAACAGAATAGTCGCAATAAGATTAGAAGAATTACGCTCTGCCGTGGCGCTGTTATGGAACAGGCTGGGATAGAAACCATCTTTGGTACCCTGCCCACTGCTGCCGTGGCAGGAGGCGCAGTTACCCGAGAAAAGCCGTGCTCCCTCATCACTGACCGGTTGCGTAAAAGCCTGCCCCCGGAAGGCGACAAGGTTGTTGCCGGGCGTTCCCTGGGTGAATCGCGCAGGGCCGGAAGCGAAGGCGGTATGATCCGGCACGCTCTGCATATACTCGGCGATCGCCGTCAGATCGGCATCCGACAGATGCTGGAAGCTGTGGGTAATGGCTTCTGCCATGCTACCCGCCGCCTGCGCCTTGCCAGCCAGACGACCTGTTCGCAGGTATGTCACCAATTCTTGCTGCGACCACTGGCCAATGCCACTGACCGGATTAGCGGTAATGTTCGGTGCATACCACGACCCCACCTGTGCACCGGTAAAGGCCTCAGCGGTTTTCTCCTGCATCAGGAAACCACGCGGGGTATGGCAGGTGCTACAGTGCGCCGCCCCTTCCACCAGGTAACGCCCCCGGTTCCAGCTGGCGGTTTGTGCGGCGTCCGGCTGATAACCCGGCGCTTTCAGGAACAACGCATTCCAGAACATCATGGAAAACCGCAGGTTCAGCGGGAACGGCAGATGCGTCTGTGCCGTGGGGTGATCGACCGCCTGCACGCCCGACATAAAATACGCATACAGCGCATGAATATCGTCGTCAGTCAGCGTGGCATACGCGGTGTAAGGCATCGCCGGATAGAGATGTGCGCCGTCAGCGCGGATGCCTTTACGCAGCGCATCGGCAAACTGTTGCTCGCTGTAATCGCCGATCCCGTCGGTTTTCGACGGCGTGATATTGGTGGCGATGATAGCGCCAACCGGCGAAGCAATGGCCTTGCCCCCGGCAAAAGGCTGTGTACTTGATGCGGTATGGCAGGCGGTACAGTCGGCAGCCACCGCCAGATATTCACCTTTCCTGATCAGCGCATCATCACTGGCGGCATGGGCTGCGCCACAGCCGAGTGCCAGCATCAACGCCAGCGTATTGAGTTTGAACTTCAGCATCATCACGCCTCCTGTGCCTGTTTGACGATGGCATCAGCGGCCCTGAACGCCAGCGCCACCATAGTCAGGGTACTGTTGCCGCAGGCGGTGCTCGCCATTGCCCCGCCGCCCGGCAGGAACAGGTTGCGGTGATCATGCGCACGACAGACGTTATCCACCACCGAATTGGCCGGGTCGTTGCCCATGATGGTGCCGCCCATGATGTGTTTGCTCTGGTTGAACTGTTTGGAAAACTTCTTATCGATAGCGCCCATCGCCTCCGCGATACGGTCGGCAATCGGCTTTGAGTAGTCGTTATAGGAACGACGGACGTAGTCACCAACGTCGTAATGAATTGCCGGTTTCGGCAAGCCGAGCCAGTCCTTTTTGTCGGAAAGCGTCAGACGGTTGTTGGCATCCGGCAGGATCTCATGCGCCAGCACAATGTCAGCGGTGCAGGCGGTCATGCGGCGGATCTCTTCATCCAGCGCTTTGCCCACCAGCCCTTTCTGTAACGCGCCAAAGGTGACAAAGCGGTTGCGGGCAAAGTTGTTGAAGCGGAAATAGGCTCCGGCGTGCTCGGAACGGAAATCGCCCTGCGAGGTTTCCATAATGCCGCTGTTCACTACCGGCCCCACACCCGCCCAATAGGGTTCATCCAGCGTCACCGTCATGGTGATTTGCGGGTGATCCATCATGTTGCGTCCGACCTGGTCCGAACTGTTGGCAATACCGTTCGGATTGCGGGCATCTGCCGACATCAGCAGCAGTTTGGGCGTCTCCAGCCCGTTACAGGCGATGATAAACAGCTTGCCGCTGACGCGATGGGTTTGCTTGTGCTGGTCATAGTAATGCACCGCTTCGATGTGGTTTTTTGCGTTGGTTTCAATGCGCCACACCACGGCGTTCGAGAGAATGGTTGCCCCTTTGGCTTCCAGGCGCGACAACGCGGTGGCGCCATCATATTTGGCCCCAACCGGACACACCGGCACGCAGTTATTATTGGCGCAGCAGGCTGGACGATCATCGTATGAGGTGCCGCTGTTACGTGCCTGCGCCGTCGGGATGTTATGCAGGCCCAGCTTCTCACGCACCACGTCAGTAAAACGCGCTTCGCCTGGTCCAAACGGCAGCGCTGGCATCGGATAGGGTTTCGAGCGCTGTGGCGGCCATTGCAGCGCCGGATCATCCGGGCCGCAGATCCCCAGTTTGTACTCGGCGCGCACGTAGTAAGGTTCGAGCGTGTCATAGTCGAAGGCCCAGTCGCGGCCCACGCCATAACGACTGTGTAGCTGCATATCCGCAGGCGTCAGACGCCAGCAGGTACCCGCCCAATGCCAGGTTGAACCACCGGCATAACGCACATAACTTTGCGCATAGGAATCATTACCGCTGAGTTGCAGATAGCCTTTGCCTGCACCCGCCGGTTCCGGGTGCGGCGCCCATTCGCGCGAGGGATAACACTCTATCGGGTTACCTTTGGCTGCCAGCGGCAGATTACGGTAGTTCTCCACGATCTCGGCACGCGAGACGCGCGGACCGGCTTCCAGCATCAGGACTGGAATACCGGCGTCCAGCAGTTGCTCTGCGATCACCACACCGACCACGCCGGTACCGACGATCACCACAGGTGACTGATTTGGGGCTGCCATAATTGTCTTCTTATCAGATTCAGAATTGCGGTACGGGAAGGACCGGGGTGTTAGCACGCTGCCAGTTGTTGGGACCACTGATGCCGTAAGACGGAATGGTGATCACATCCAGCGTGGTATGCCAGGTGAGTGCCTGTTCATAGGCGAAGGTTTTAGCCGATCGCGTGGGGGCAAGGCTGCCGGTGTACCAGCCAAAGATGATTTTGTGGGCCAGATCCTGCAACGCGCCCTGCGGGATTGCCGGGAAGAAATCTTCTACTTTGAAGGCATTGTGCGCACGGGCGATGGTCAGCAATTGGTTAATGTTATCCGGCAACCCCTGCTCTTCGCTTTCCAGCAGCGCCAGCATGCGTTGCCCCACTGCGTCATCCAGTTGATGGTTTACCAGCAGGCGGGAAATTTGCATAAAAGGAACAAAACTTTTTGACGGCTGCACCATCGCAAATGACGGCAGCGCGGAGGTGACCAGGCCACCGGCAATGATCACCGCGCCAGAAAGCAGCACTTTCCGGCGTGAGAGTTGGATCTTCCCGACGGAAAGATCGTCTGACTGCAACATGTTGTTTCCCTGACTTTTTCACATTACTCAACACCCCCGCCAGTGCGGAGGCGAAAGACATCATGATTCGCTGTTATTGATTTGCTTCGAATATTAACAATCACGCAACGCAACATTAATTAAATGACTCATAATTGCGCTGGTTATTAATATATTAAATGAAAGTTAAACAAATTCCATACGAGATGAACTTTTTGCGTCAAAGATGAGTGATATTGGTCAGGAAGTGAGCGCGAAGCTTAAAACACCGTTGCAGGCGTAGCGGCGCGATTTATCGCGCAGTTTTCTATATGCCCATGAAAAGGACGCGCGATAAATCGCGCCGCTACGGGACTGGCTGAGGGGTAAAAAAGTTGTCAATCAGTTGGCAGGCAACCTGGCTCTTATCCTGTGCCAGACAGAGGTCAACATCTGTGGCAAAGCCTCTTTCAATCAACTCCAGCGCCGATGCGCATTGGCGTAGAGCAGCAAAATCATGCTGCCGCGCAGATTGATACGCCGCCAGCGCCATTTCCGCTTCCGGTGAACGACAACGTTCACCCAAGGCCGCAATAATGCCACCCGCCGCGACATAATCTTCAATCGCCGGACGTAAACTGCCATCCGGCCAGCGTTCGCCACAGGGGATGAGCAGGATCGAGTGAAAATGCCGACAGGCATTGGCCGTAGCCTGGCAATTACGCAGCCCGGCGCTGAACACCGTTACCCCCTTCTCTCGTGCCTTGAATGCGACAGTTGAGCCATTGGGCGATGGCAGCACCAGCCTTGAGCCAGAAGGGATTTTTAACAACGATGCGGGAGATAAGGTAAATGTGTGCTCAGAGAAACGACGATCAATACTGGCGGCTTGCGCGCCAATGTCGGTGGCATAACGCCGGGCGGAGTCATCTTTCCACGGCCAGGGCGCAATCAAAGCCCCCTGATCATTCGCCAGGCTAACACAAGTGGAGAACGACATGACATCAACGATAATGACGCATTCTGCATCCTGCGCCAGGTATTCAGCAGCAAGGCTTCCCCATTCAAGGCGAATATCGAAGTTTTGCTGAGAGAAATAGTGTTGCGACATTACCCTTACCCTCCGTCAATGAACGCCATCATAATTTTTTTCTTATTCAGAAATCAAATGTCGTGTTTCATGTAAAAATCAGTTTTTTTAATAATTCTTTTTTGGTAAATGTTCAGAATGAATCATTTAGGATAAAGAATTCGAAACATAACTATGCTTAACTCTGTAAATACCCTCAGCACCTCTGCCTCTCACACACCGCAAGATGCTGCTACTTCACGCTTACCGGTTACCGCACTTCATAATAGCGCTGTTCGCCCTTCGACCTCTGGCACTACAAACAATGTTACCGAATCGAAAAGGGGTGAGATGTTACACCAACTGTTGAGATATAGCTCCAGTGATATTCAGGAAATCATTAAATGCCTGAAAGCGTGGTTTGCTGAAAGCCCCGGACAATCAGGCAATATTTTGCTGCGAATTATTAATATCTTTGCCAGCAGAGGTTCGAATCATCTTTCTCATTTTGAAGCCTTGCTTTTCTCTCTCGACAAAGAAAAACCGGGGCCGGGGGCGTTATCTTTTTATTTAAAGCCTGCCGTGGAGGTGGTTTTTGAACAGTTACACCCCACATACAAACAAGGGCTATTATCCACCTTTATTAAAGACAAAAACACCCTGAAGAGGACACATTACCCGCAAATTATGGCCTTTATGGATAACAATGAAGAACACCTTAGACGGATTTTTAACGCGCGCAACGAAAAATCACTGGCACTGGAACTCATGGGGCAACAATTATTTCCATCATGTCAACACTGGGGGATTCAAACTGGAATATTTAATTACAAGGCCGGATTGCCGGTTGAAACCTATTACCTGACAGGCGAAAGACACCGATGTTTTGAAGCCACATTATTTGATATAAAAAAGTCTATATCACATGAAGATCTCAGTTCGATCGTTAAACCTTTTCAGACTTTGTACGCAGACGACGAGAGAATAACTGTCGCCGGACTGGACCTCCCCGACAACAATGGTATCTCTCGCACCGTTATCATTACGCTGATGGAAACAGATGGACTTACCACACTGCGAGAATGGTGTGAAAAAGAGAACAACCGGATTAAGCGCGGTTTCCCTTCAGCCGTTGTTACCTATGTCAATAAAAAGAATGTTTTTATCAAAATCCTGGCGGCAATCGCTGAATTTCGTCAGAAACTTCGCCTCACGCCTGAATTAAATACAGAATCATATGGTTATCTTAATCTTGATAATATCATGTTAAGAACGCGCGACCTTAATATGCATCTAAATCCCACGCCAATAATCTGGCAGTTACTTCAGCGCCGAAAATTGACAGTAGATAATAATGTGGCAGTTAGCCATCTTAGTTCAATCGGCATGTTGAATATAACGTGCCTTTCCCCTGAGGTCAGGAGTGGAAAGTATACCGCCAGCACCGATGTATATAACATGGGCGTCATATGGGAAAAAATATTTGAGGTAGATATGGATGTTAGTGACTTTCCCTATTGTGAAGAAATAACATCCTGTCTTGATTCCCGCCCCAAACGCCGCCCAGAATTTTCAACAGTGATAAAAAAGTTACTATCGCCTTACATTACTGATTTAACCCATTTAGCAACGCAGGTTAGCGATAAAAAAGACCATGACATCTTGTATAGCTATGCCGCCCAGCAATACAGGAACCCTGTCGCGCCAGATTTGAACCTCGCAGACATTCTTGATGCAACGGCGATGTACTTAGCCAATGCCAGTCACAAGAATTTTTGCACCGACATGATGAAAACCTGGCCGCAATCTTGTGTTCCGATGCAGGACATTAATCAGATTCAAATCAATAGCAAGAATATGAACTCCAGGCATATTGCACATTTCCCCCGTGATAGTTTTGCGTCAGGAGGGTTCCGTTTTATGAATTGTAATTTGGCGGGTGCCATTGGCAACGTGGTGACAACATTGACTGATTGCAGCATCAGTTACCCGAACACCAGGCATTCGGCTGAAATATCCGGTGCTTTTTCAGACTTTCAGATGCAGAACTTACAGCTTGACGGCTCATCAACTCAGCCGATCAGAGTCGCCCCCACGCTGTTCAAGCATGTCAATGCCAGTAAAAACACCTGGCGCGGTGTCGATTTTATTCTTCCTTCTGATGATGTTATGTCAGATGTCTCCTTTAATCATTCCAGCCTGGACTCTGTGCTATTTTCTTCGTTACCCGCAGAGATTGTCAGAAAAAACAATTTCGGCATGATTGATAGTTCTTTACGCAACATGCGAAAATCCATGATGAATATTGAATTCAATCATATTACAGCTGACTCTCTGGTCTTCGCTGACATTGACTTTAAAAAAACCTTTTTTTACAAACCCAAAATTCAAGATTTTACCGCCATTCGTTGTGATTTTTCTGAAGCCTACTTTGATGATGATTACGAGGCCGGTGATATAAAACTTAACAAGCAACAGTTTAACAATTGGGAGAGAATGTATAGTCGACAAGAGGGTGCGCAAGGAGATATCCCTGCAATGTTTGACAGCATTAATAATATTAAAGTTAAAAAAGATTTCGCTCAACAAATGGTCCAGGTACTCATTGATCAGGTTTTCGTCAATCGCAGAACCGTTATCCCGCCGGCTGCGGTAAATGGGTTACTTCAGCATCTGACGCAACCAGACTATCAGGATATCGAATGTATTCGTAATTTCTGCGATAAGCTCATCTCAGTTATGTTGCATCCGTTGAGTGATCGCTTATTGTCAGATTACCCAGATCATTTCAGGTCTATGTGTGCTGATTACCTGATGAAATTTTCTGCTAAAAGTAATCATCGCCTAAAATATCAATTTTTAGCTTATCAATTGTATAAGCAGCATCCTGAACTCAAGCAAAACTTCAGCATCGAAATACCACAGACACAGGCAGCAAGAGAATATATTTCCGGCACGCTTGGCATTGATGAACCTGATGATTTTCATTGGGTGTTCATCCATCACCGCTGGCGTTCAGCAACCGGGGTGAATGGCTTTTATTTGTCGTCTGATGCTGTGCATTCATTGCAACATCACAACGCGTTTGATTACAGCCATATCATTCCGATTGGTGTTGATGAAGAGATGCGCGTTTTTTATCTTCCGGCAGAAAAGAGCCTCAATGATAGTATTTGTGCAAGATTTCCGTTTATGATTCGACATTTTAAACTCGATAAGGAAACATATCATATTCTTGACGCACTCCTGAATATTGATAACCTTCCTGGCACAGTAACGGAAACACTCACCAGCTCAGATATTATCCGCCTTACAGTTATACATTCACATATCAACGCCCTGGTTCACCATAAACCAACAACAAAAATGGAACTTACGGCATTGGCGGATGAAATCCTGTTAAAAAAAGCATTACACTTATATTTTGATGTTGCCGATAAAGATAACTCCAGTGCCAAACGAGATACGCTTCTGGCAACTGCCTGTCAGCATCCAGCATTAAACAGCACGGGTGATAGATTGCGTGTTAACCAACAAAAGGCCATTTTATCCCTGAGTATCGCTGACTTTTTAATAAAACTCGCTTCAAACTATTATTGTGGTTCTGAATATTTATCACCTACCCCTTTCCGTGCGCTGGCTCATGCTTTTCTTGGTGATCTGCGTCATTTATGGCCTGAGTTGGTAGCCTCATTTGGCCTGACACAATATAGGGAAGACGATCAATTAAAAACCAGAGGACGTGTTGAAGACTGGCAGGAGCGACTTTTACCCACCAACAAAACCACGTTTCCTTGTGCGGCAATGGTTAGCAGTGATATTTCAGCAGCAATGAATGCCAGCGGGTTGGTCGATAATCTGATCTGGCGCAGGATTTCCCCGCTTTAGCATTTTGCAAAAGAGGGAGGCACTCAAGCCTCCCCTTGTAGATTTACTTCAGCGCAATCCGTGCCACGCTATCTTTGCCCTGCGTGGAATTGTCTTTATTAAACGCCTGCTTCAGAGAGACATACAACGTCTGACCATCAGCCGAAACCAGCAAACTGTTCGGGTTGGTATCGAATGACCAGCTGTTTTTCACTGCGTAGCTGGTGGCATCCAGTTGTAGTACTTTCTTCGACTCACGCTGCGAAATATAGATCTCATTGCGTTTGGCGTTGAATTTGATACCCAGCGCATCGCCCGGAATACGTTTGATCACTTTGCCGCTGTGTTCGTCGAATACCAGGGTGGTTTTGCCTTTGGAATCGTCGGTGACGAACAGACGACCGGTGGCCGGATCTTCGGCCATATTCAGGAACAGATATTCCTTGCCATCACCCGCTGTCCAACGCTGCTCGATTTTATGCGTGCGCGGATTAATCACCACAATCTCACCTGCGCCATTGGCGGCATAAACACGATCGGTCAGCGGCGAGTAAATGATCCCCGTCACCCACTTACCGGCATTCTTGATAGTGGTTTTCAGTTTGAAGGTTTTGGTATTCACCACTGAGATAAAGCCCGGATCCGCCACGCGGCCTACGTACAATTCATTGCCATGCAGCAACATTTCACGCGCGCCCGGCACATCGCCCTCTTTATCCTTCTTGCCACCCAGCATCAGGCGCTCCAGCACCTTACCGCTTTGTGCATCCACTTTAGACACCCCGCCATCGAGCGAATTGGTGGTGTAGAACACGCGTCCTTCGCCCTCAATGGCCATACCGAAGTTCTTCAGATCAGTGTGGGTTTCACCCTGGGTCGCCAGGGTCACTGGATCGAGACGATAGATCATCCCGCCGTTCACGTCTTTAAAGCCCTGAGCGCTGGCGACATACAACGCATTCACTGCTGGAGAATACGCCAGTTCATACAGACCGTCGCCCAGTACACGCTGAGTCAGTCGCGTATCCACGGGCTTCACTGCGGCGGCAGGCACTTCTGCTTTTTTGGCCGGAGCCTGGCATGCCGTCAGACTTAAGGCGGCGATGACTGCGGCGGCAATGGCGGCCTGACGCGGACTGAAAAACGATTTCATTCTGAACTCCATCAATGGATAAACGGATTCCGGCAGGCGGTAGCCGCCATAACGGAAGGATCGTAGAAAGAATGAGAATCATACGTATTAACGAAAACTAAGCAAATGTGTGGCAAACAACGGGTAACTACACCGCGTCAGATCTCAGCGCATACGCGATTTTTAGCGGGGAATCGCGCGGTTTTAACGATGAATTCACGATCAAAAAACGTAAACGTCCGCAACTAAAAGGTTTAGTTTTTGTATATCCATATGATTTATATCATTTATATAAATACTTACACATTTGAATGAAACCTTTTTAGAATTTTTAAAGCAAATGATTATCATTGGCTTTCTCAATTTATGCGCTTCTTAGCGTTAAATGCCGCAGCATGACGTACGCGGTGTAATAAAAATCAGAAGCGACACAACAGCAAACCACGTTATTTTTTGGCGGGAAATACTATGTCTTTGAATCGCAGGGAAACTTGTGCGGGATCTCGCGCACCTGGCATCCGTAAAACCTTTACCGTGTCATTACTGGCAATGGCGGTACACGCCCTTCTCAACCCAGCCCTGGCGGCGGATACCACCACGACGCAGCCGGACCTGGTGGTGAATGCCAATACCGATAGCAACACTACCGCGCAGGACAAGACAGATTACCAGGTGAAAACCACGCGTGCCGGGACCAAGCTGCTGTTGACGCCGCGCGATGTACCGCAGTCCGTAAGCGTGATTACCCAGCAGCGTATGCAGGATCAGCAGTTGCAAACCATTAGTGACGTGCTGAAAAATACCACCGGGATTACCAGTAGCCAGGATGACAGCGAACGCGCTTACTACTATTCCCGCGGTTTTTTACTGACCAACTTCACCTATGATGGCATCCCCACTTCAATGGGGGATTCATGGAACTACGGTGACACTGCCTCGGATACCGCGATTTATGACCGCATCGAAATAGTACGTGGCGCGACCGGACTGATGACCGGCGCAGGTAGCCCGGCAGCCTCCGTCAACATGGTACGCAAACACGCCGACAGTAAAGAGTTCACCGGGAATTTGACGGCCAGCTACGGAAGTTGGAACAAACAGCGCTATGTTGCTGATGTTTCTACTCCTTTAAATGAGTCGGGTTCGGTACGTGGTCGTGTTATTGCGGGTTATCAGAATCAGGACAGCTGGCTGGACCGTTATCGTAAAAACACCAAATTCCTCTATGGCACGATCGATGCCGATATCACTGATAACACCACCTTGTCGTTAGCCTATGACTATCAGGACGCGGATACTAAAAACCCCACCTGGGGTGGTAATCCGGTGTTTTACAGCAATGGTTCACTGACTCATTACGATCGCAGCCTGAACTCCTCGGCAGACTGGACTTATTACCACACCACCGTGCGGAAAGTGTATGCCGACCTGGTACATAACTTTGATAACGGCTGGTCTTTCCGCTTAAACGGTACCCATGCAGAAAATACCTTTAGCGACAAATTGCTGTACACCGGTTATCTGTCTTTACCTGACCAGGATACTGGCGAAGGGGCCGACGGGTTCGGCAGTATGGACCGTGGCAAACGTGAGCTGACCTCGGTGGATGGCTATGCCAGCGGTCCGTTTGAACTCTTCGGACGCCAACACCAGCTTATGGCGGGTGTCAGTTACAGCCGCCAGCACAACAAAACCTACAGCAGCGATGGCGTCACCGACCAGGATGCTTACGATATCGCTACCGGTGATATTGGCGTGTTCAATAATCACTGGAATGGCAACATTGCGGAACCTGAATGGAGCGACTGGTATGAGAATGCTGACGATGTGATCCGTCAGAAATCCGTTTACACCGCCGCACGTTTCTCACTGGCTGACCCACTGTCACTGATCCTCGGTGCCCGTTACACCCAATACAGTACCAACGGCAGCAGCGGTAATATGGATAAAAACAACATCACGCCGTATGCGGGTGTGGTGTATGACATCAACGATACCTGGTCAGCTTACGCCAGCTATACCTCCATCTTCCAACCGCAAACCTATCGCGACAGCAGCGGTCACTACCTGTCACCGGTTACCGGAAAAAGCTATGAAACCGGCCTGAAATCCGCGTGGTTTGATGGTCGCCTGACCGCGACGATGGCGATCTTCCGCATTGAGCAAAATAACGTTGGTGAAGCCATTAATGGCGAGTACGTCAACAACAGCAGCGAACAGGCCTATAGCGCCACTAAAGGCGCTCGCAGCAAGGGTGCCGAGTTCGAGTTAAACGGCGCGATCACCGATAATCTGCAAATGACTTTTGGTGCAACACGTTATGTCGCGCGCGATTCGGAAGGCCGTTATAACCCGGATCAACCGCAAACTGACTTCAAGTTGTTCACCAGCTATCGCTTGCCGATGCTCCAGGACCTCACCATTGGTGGCGGTATCAACTGGCAGAATCGTGTGTTTGAAGATGACACCGCACCGGATGGCAGCACGCAACGCGTTTATCAGGGTAGCTATCCCCTGGCTAACCTGTTTGCCCGCTATCAGGTCAGCAAGCAGGTATCGGTGCAGGCGAATATCAATAATCTGTTTGATCGCACCTACTACACGTACATGAACAACTACGTCTACGGTGAACCGCGTAACGTCTCGGTTAGCGTGGCTTATCAGTTCTGATGGCAAAATTTTGCGCCCTGGCCACCAGGGCGCAATGAAATCATTTGTAGACTGTTGCTGTTCCGCGAACTTTGTCCCCTTCCTGACCCGATGTGATAACAAAATACTTGCCGCCCATCTCATCGGCTTTCTTAGAGATCTCCTCCATCGCATCATGAGGTGAGGTATGTTCTTTGGTCGTACTCACCTTCCCGATTTCCTCGTACTTTTTGGCTTCTTCTTTGGTAATTTCAGTAGCAGCAAATGCAGAGAAAGCAATTAACGAAGTGGCAACAAATGCCACCATGGCACCGTAGGCTTTTTTCATCATTTATCCTCAAAGATAGTTTGAAATATAACAGGTTATAAGCACCTATAAATTCTTAGACGCGGTTGTTGAAAATTTCAAATGGTAAATTGAAGAAGTTTACGCAAGCACAAAAAAAACAGAATGAACGACCAGCCTATTCTCTGGCACTAAAAATATCACATCAAAAATAAGCGAAGCGTGAATTCATACAACAATCTGATTGAATTAGCTAAAGTATGAAATGAACGTCATGGAGAACACCCTAAACCAGGCAGCGGGAATCTTAAATGCAAGTTTCAGACTCACTCTCCCTTGCTACTTTTATTTTTTCTTTCTATGTTTGTTTAACAACATGAATGACTTATCCTTTTCAATCTGTTGAAACATCCGATAATACCAATTGTTTATTTTCCCAACTCCGGAATGGAGCAATCAGGGGCGGGGGATTTTTCCAGGAATAGCAACGTCTTATCCATACTTACTGGTGAATCAATACCAGATGGCATCGAGTGATATAGCCCTGGTCAATAACCCAGTTGTTAACATGACTGTCTTCAATATGCAGAATTATTATATTGGTCAATTGAGGAGCATCAAATGCGTGGCATGTTTTTAACTTTGGCATTTTTTATTTTTCCTCTACAGCCCTTATTAGCAGCACCTTATGAAAACCTTGCCTGGGCGCTGCGTGTACAGACTATTCTGCAAGATCTCCGAGTGCACTGTCACGTTGATGCCAACATTACCGATGAGATGCTGAAAAAGCAGTTTGTGGATAAGACGGTCAGCCATCCCCCGATTATTCTGGCAGCGAAAGCACTTCAGGCTGGCAAGCAAGAGGAATATCGTCAACACATTACTGACGTTCCCTGCCCTGACGGGCCAACAGCCCCATAACCTTCCTCGGGAGGCATTATGCGTCGTCTTGCATTGTTACTGGTCATGGGTGTACCGATGTTGACCCAAGCCAGTGGTCTGTATCTGTATGAAATCGGCACTGAGGATGTCGGTCTGGCAGGCGCAGGACAGGCTGCTCGCGCCCAGGATGCCTCGACCCTCATGACCAACCCGGCGGGTATGACACGTCTCCCTGATCACATGCTTACCACTGGCTTACAGGCACTCTATGGCGATACTCCGTATACACTGGACAGTGATGCTGCCCTTAAAGGAAACAGCCCTGGCAACACGATTGGATGGTTTCCCGCAGCCAGCATGTTCTACCATCAACGCATTAATGACCGCTGGTCCGCGGGTATCGGTCTTTATGGCAATTACGGGCTAGGGCTTGATTTTGGCAATTGGGCCGGGGAACAGCTGATTAAAAAAAGCACTTTGCTGGCGATGACATTAAGTCCTGCCGTTGCCTGGAAAATCAATGACCGTCTCTCATGGGGACTGGGGCTCGGCATTAACTACGGTTTTTTATCTCTGACTCGCAACGTTGATGGTCAGGATGCTAAGACCACCGACCATGACTGGGCACTAAACTTCCGTACCGGGCTGCTGATGCAGGTTACTGATGCCACCCGTGTCGGTCTCGCCTATACCAGCAAAACGCAATACCACTTTAATGTGGCTCCTGAGGTGCGCTTCCCGCAACTTAACAATCTCTCCTGGCGCTTGCCAATTTCCGCCGAAGTGAACGCCCCAGATCAACTGATGTTGAGTGTGGTCCATGACCTCAACCCACAATGGTCATTGCTGGGCGATCTTGGCTGGCAGAACTGGAGCACATATGGCAGCAATCAAATCACAGTCAACGGACAAGTCCCGGCACGAGAAAATAAACTTCAGGATACCTGGCATACCGCTTTCGGTGTGCAATTTCGTCCGGATGATCAATGGCGCTTCAATACAGGTATCGCATACGACAGTAGTTTCTATAAAGATCAGGATGATACCTCAATGACCATGCCTTCCGGCGCAGCCTGGCGTTATGGCATAGGTGCCCAATATCAATTAACAGCGTCCAGCAACATTGGGGCCGCATTTGAGTATGTCAATATGGCATCGTCGTCTGTCTCTTCCCCGTTACTGAAGGGTACCTACCATGATCCCAATCTCTATTTTTTTAGCATGAACTACAGCTACCAGTTCTGAGGGAGAATGGACGATGAGGAGGGGGGTTTACCTGGGATGTTGCCTGCTGCTGTTCTCAACTATTATCTGGGGGGCCGAACCACGCCAGGCTCCCTCGCCTGAAGAAAAAGCCCGCACGCTGACATTACTCAACCAACCGGTTGTCATGTTGCAAGCCAGCTTCGGTCTGACTACGCCGCAAGAACGCGTGCGGCGCATCATGCTACAACTTCGCAGCCTTGACGAGGCTGATTTGCAGCATCCGGTCCAGACACAATTATTGACGCGTTATAACCAATCAGGGGTGTTGTTTTCTATCAATCACAAGCCCTTTATGTTGCTGGTACAGTCCGATCTTGATGAAGGAGATGACCTGACGCTCACCGAGGCAGCCGAACGCGTGAGACAGCGTCTTGAAGCTTTACGCACCTCGCTAAAAGAACAATATTCATCGCAGTACCAGTGGCAGGCATTGGCAAAAAGTGTTGCAGGTGCAGTGGCTCTCGCCGGGTTAATCATCTTATGCTGGCGTGCGACACGGCTGATTTCACGGGTTGACATTTCTGACGACACAGTACGTAAACACATTTTACCTGCTCCGATGCGCAGCTTTTTAGGACCATTCAAATTACGCGTCTGCCAGACGGTTCTGACGATAATTTGCCTTGGGGCCAGCTATCTCTGGTTAAGCTGGGTGCTTCGCCTGTTTCCCTACACACGAAAATGGGGGATGGAGCTTGGGGGCTATGCCCTCTCCCTGCTCCAGAGTCTGGGACTCAACATTCTCTCCGCCCTGCCAGGGTTGTTTATTGTCGCCGTTATTTTCCTCATCACCGCCTTTTTCACACGCATGATTCGGTTGATTTTACGCCGGGTTGAAACCGGAAGTCTCAGTATTCCCGGATTGCACCCAGAAACCGTGGGAGTGACCCGGCGGTTAATCAGCGTAGTTATTTGGTTATTTGCCCTGTCTGCCGCTTATCCCTTTCTACCCGGTGCTAATTCACTGGCATTCAAGGGGATAAGTGTATTTTTCGGTTTGATGCTAACACTGGGTTCAGCTGGTGTGATGAACCATGCAATGAGCGGTCTGGTGCTAACCTATTCGCGCGCACTACGCAAAGGTGATGTTATCCGCATCAACGATAATGAGGGGGTGGTAACGGAAGTCGGCATGTTGGCAACCAAACTTTTAACACGAGAGAATCACGAAGTCACCGTCCCCAATGCGGTGGTGGTCAGCGGCAAGATCACTAACCTGAGTGCCCCCTTGAAAGGAGGAGGACTCACTCTGACCACCAGTGTCACTATTGGCTATGACACCCCATGGCGGCAGGTGCACAGTATGCTGGAACTGGCTGCAAACCGAACCCGAGCTATTGACCACCATATACAGCCGATTGTCAGACAACTGGCATTGATGGACTGGTATGTCGCCTATGAACTCCAGGTGCGTTTACCTAAGGATGCGGTGCTGGCTGCTGCCAGAAGTGAATTGCATTGTAATATTCAGGATGTATTCAATGAGTTTGGCGTCCAGATTATGTCACCAAACTTTATTGCTCAACCAGAGACGGTGGTGATAGTGAAGCCGGAGAACTGGTACAGTCCCCCGGCAAAAAGAGCGGATTCAGGCTGAAAAGATACTAAGGTTAATCCTGGATTCAACGAAGCATTATATTTATTGATTTAAATCATGATTTACTCTCGGCCCTTTGAATTTTCTTAAGGAAGGACTATCGTTAATCTTACATAGAAAAACAAGCCAGTGTTTTATTTCCAGGCATATACATTTTTCTTGTTATCAATAATTTGAAATAAATTACCAGTACTCAACAGGGGGGTTAATCTGCCACCCATTTTTTACATTCCTTGTTAAGCACCAGTCTATTTTGGCCAGACCGCAATTTTATGCGGTCCGTAAGACTGATTTTTTATCAAGGAGGTGACCCTATTTTGACAGGCATTACTTTTAAGCCGTAAATCCGAACCCACTTGTCACGGAGCGCAGAAATGTCACAAATACCTTTTTGCAAATCGTTGCTTGCCTCTTCTCTGCTGGCTGCGGCGTGCTGTTCCTGGAGTGTATATGCAGCACCAGATAACAGTACAAAGACAACCGCACCAGAACAGAACAAAGCTAAACCCAATATTGTGGTGATTTTTGGTGATGATATCGGTTACTGGAATCTCAGTACTTATAACCAGGGAATGATGGGGTATAAGACACCGAATATAGACAGTATTGCTGCCGAAGGTGCCAAATTTACCTCTTATTACGCTGAACAAAGTTCTACTGCGGGCCGTTCCGCTTTTATTACAGGCCAGATGCCTTTTCGTACTGGCCTGAGTAAAGTGGGAATGCCGGGCGCACCACAAGGTTTACAGAAAGAAGATCCCACCATTGCCAATATTCTTAAACAACTGGGCTACGCCACCGGCCAGTTTGGTAAGAACCACCTTGGCGATCGCGATGAATTTCTCCCCACCGCCCATGGCTTCGATGAATTTATGGGCAATCTCTATCACCTGAACGCGGAAGAAGAACCGGAAAATCCAGATTATCCGAAAGACCCTGCGTTCCGTAAGCAATTCGGTCCGCGCGGGGTCATCAAAAGTACGGCCGACGGAAAAATTGAAGACACCGGCGCCTTAACCGTTAAGCGCATGGAAACGGTTGATGATGAGACGCTGGCAGCGAACAATGATTTTATGGAACGTCAGGTTAAAGCCGGTAAACCCTTCTTTGCCTGGTACAACACCACGCGTATGCACAACAAAACCCACCTCAAACCGGACAGTATTGGTGTGACCGGGTTAGGTACCTATGCCGATGGCATGGTGGAGCACGATAAGACCATCGGCGAAGTGTTGAAGAAAATCAAAGATCTCGGTATCGAGGATAACACTATCGTTATCTACACCACCGATAACGGTCCAATGTTGGCTACCTGGCCGGACTCAGGGATGACCCCGTTCCGGGGTGAGAAAAATACCGGCTGGGAGGGTGGCTTCCGCGTACCGGCGATGATCCGTTGGCCTGGGCATATTAAACCCGGCACGGTGATCAACGATATTTTCGCCAGCTATGACTGGTTCCCAACTCTGGTCGCAGCAGCAGGCGATCCCAACATCACCCAAGAGTTGTTGAAAGGCTATAAGACCAGTGCCATGACCTATAAGGTACATCTGGACGGGTATAACCAACTTGATTTCCTCCAGGGCAAGGGACCGGATCAGCGTAAAGAGTTCTTCTACTGGAGTGATGATGGCGATCTGCTCGCCATCCGCTATAGCCGTTGGAAAGCGCACTTTATGATTCAGGAGCACAGCGGTATCGACGTATGGCGCTACCCCTTCACCAAATTGCGCTCGCCGTTGCTGTTCGATCTGGAAGTGGATCCTCTGGAAAAAGGCGATACCGGTATGGATTACAACAACTGGTTCTATAGCAGGTTGTTCCTGTTGGGTGGTGCGCAGAAATATGTAGGGGAAATGCTGCAAAGCTTCAAAGAATTCCCACCGCGCCAGAAGCCAGGTTCCTTCACCGTGTCTGATGTCCAGTCACTGATTGAACAAGGCAGTCCAGGAAATAACTAAGGCCATCATCAATAAGACGGGCGGGTCTCCGCCCGTATCTGGAGGGAATGATGAAATACACTACGACGCTTCCTTTACGTCCGTTACCCTCGGCCGAAAAGTACAACGGCAAAGGACCGGCTTATCAGCGCCGCTTTCATGTGATGGCCAAGCCCACCGGATCGCGATGCAATATTGACTGTACCTACTGTTTTTATCTGCACAAAGAAAACCTGTTGCACCAGGAGCGTTCTGCCGGAATGAGCGACGAGGTACTGGAACAGTTTATCCGCCAATATATTGATGGCCAGGACGGTGAACAGGTGGTGTTCTCGTGGCAGGGAGGTGAACCGACCCTGATGGGACTGGAGTATTTCGAAAAAGTGATTACTTTACAAAAGAAATACCAAAAACCCGGTCAGCGCATTGAAAATGATCTGCAAACCAATGGCATCCTGATTAATGACAACTGGGCGAGATTTCTCAAGCAACATCACTTTCTCGTTGGCCTGTCCATTGATGGCCCGGCAGAATTACACGATCGTTATCGGATTACCCGCAGCGGTAAACCCACTTTCGACAAAGTCATGGAGGGGGTAGCGGCGCTAAAACGCCATCAGGTGCCGTTCAATGCGCTGGTGACCGTCAACCGTACCAATGCGCGCTTCCCGCTGGAAGTATACCGCTTTCTTACCCGTGAATTGGGCGCAACCTATATTCAGTTCAATCCCTGCGTCGAACCGCGAGAGTTTCAACAAACTGCGCCTCATTTCTGGCGCGATGACAGTATCCCGGTAACCGGGACACGTCGTGCCCATCCCGGGGATCTCGACTCTATCGTCACCGACTGGTCAGTTGACCCGGATGACTGGGGGCGTTTTCTGATCAAGGTATTTGAAGAGTGGGTCAATAACGATCTGGGCCGGGTCCAGGTCAATCTGTTTGAAACGGCCGTGGCGCAAACGATGGGCAAACCGGCACAGATTTGCGTCACGTCTGAATTCTGTGGCAAAGGATTGGCCATTGAGAAGAATGGCGACATTTTTGCCTGCGATCACTATGTCTATCCTGAGTATCAACTGGGCAATATTCACACCAACTCGCTGGCACATCTTGCCTTTTCCGAGCGGCAAAAAGCCTTTGGTATGGGCAAGCGCGACACGCTACCGCGTGCCTGCAAACAGTGCCCTTATCTGAAACTGTGCTGGGGTGAGTGCCCAAAAAATCGCATCGTGCGCAGCAGTGATGGCGAGCTTGGTCTCAATTATCTCTGCCCCGGTATCAAAGCCTTTTTTGATTATGCCCAACCGATCCTGGTAGGTATCGCCACTCTGATCCAGCAACAACAGCAGGAGCATGCCTGATGGAATTACGCCAAAAACTGCTGGCACTGGAAGCCAGCATGAATGAGCAAGTGATCGGCCAGCACGAATTGGTTCGCATGCTGCTCATTGCCTTGTTGTGTGATGGGCACGTCTTATTGGAAGGTTTACCTGGTCTTGCCAAGACGCGAGCTGTGCGCGCACTGGCAGGTCACCTTGAAGGGGAATATCGTCGTATTCAATTTACACCTGACCTGTTGCCTTCCGACATAACCGGCAGCGAGATTTATCAACAGCATGCCGAGCGAGAAGAAGATCAGTTCCGGTTTCGTCCTGGCCCGGTGTTTGGCAACATTATCCTGGCAGATGAAATAAATCGCGCCTCTGCCCGCGTCCAGTCAGCGCTACTGGAAGCGATGGAGGAACGTCATGTTACCGTTGCAGGGAAGACATGGCCTCTGCCTGGCGTATTTATGGTGCTGGCAACGCAGAATCCGGTGGATCAGGAAGGTACCTGGCCACTACCGGAAGCACAGTTGGATCGTTTCCTCATGAAAGTCATTGTTGACTATCCCTCCAGAGAGAATGAGCAGCGAGTGATGCAACTGGTCCGGTCTGAACAACAGGCGAAGTACCAGACGGCTGATAGCACACCGGCCAAACACCAAACTGACATCACTCTCGACCAGCAAAGCATTGCTGAATGCTGGCGTGCTATAGCCAGCATTTATGTCGCGCCTGCGGTGGAAAATTACATTGTGAATTTGGTTGAGATGACACGCCAGCCACAGCAGGTAAGCGATGCTTTTGCCAGTTATATCAGCCTTGGTGTCAGCCCACGCGGCACCCTTGCACTGGACCGCTGCGGGCGAGCTTACGCCTGGCTTGAGGGGCGTGATGCGGTTCTGCCTGAAGACATCCGCCGTATTGCCCCAGCAGTGTTACGCCATCGTCTGCTGCTGAGCTACCAGGCTGCCGCAGATAACTGTCTCGCCGATGATGCTGTCCGTATGCTGCTTGACGCGGTGGTGGCCTGATGAGCGGCGGAGTGACCATCGATAAAGCCGCACTCATGGCGTTAGCCAGTGCAGCACATCAGCTCAACAACCCACCCGGCCAAATTCCCCCAGGCGCGATGTCCGGTGAACGTACATCACGTCAGCAGGGACGTGGCCTTAACTTTGACAGCCTGCGCCGCTATCAACCCGGCGACGATGTACGTTTAATTGACTGGCAAGCCACCGCACGCTTACGTTCGCCATGGATTCGACTCTATAACGAAGAACGCGAACGCCCGGTTTTTTTACTCGTTGACCAGCGGCTCGATATGTTTTTTAGTACCCGCAATCAGACTAAATCCGTCGCCGCTGCTTCGGTCGCTGCTTTACTGGCCTGGCGCAGTTGGCATGATGGCGATCGTCTTGGCGCGGTAGTGTTTAACGATGACGAAATGCGGGTTCACCCCTGCCGTTCACCACGCGTTACGCTGCCACGTCTGTTTGACGATCTTAGCCAGTTTAATCAGCAACTGCCTGAGCGCCTCCGCGCCAATCGCACTGGGCCAGTGCGGTTGGCCGCGGTGCTACAGCGCCTCACGAGCCTGCTTCCGCCGGGAAGTTGGCTGGCGTTAATCAGCGATTTTCACGATCTGGATCGCCAAAGCGAAGCTTTGCTGGCCAGCTTGAGGCAACGTGCGGAAATGACCGCCTGGGTCACCCTCGACGATCTGCATTTACATTTACCTGCCAGCGGCAATTTAACCGCACATTACGCCAGCGACGAAGTGGCATTCGCACTCACACCAGCGCTACGCACTGCGTTGCAGGACAAAGTTTCAGCCCGCCTCGCCACGCAAAAACAGCGTCTGCAACGACCCGGTATTGCGGTGCGAAATATTGTGGTTGGACAACCGTTGCTACCGCAGCTACAGCAGGAGGACTTCCATGCTGGCAAAAGGATTTAGCGTACCGGATTTACAGCACCCAGCATTG
Source organism: Pantoea sp. X-Soil-OKNW-713 (assembly GCF_059730685.1). Lineage (NCBI taxonomy): Bacteria > Pseudomonadati > Pseudomonadota > Gammaproteobacteria > Enterobacterales > Erwiniaceae > Pantoea > Pantoea sp. X-Soil-OKNW-713. Next base: position 424,158 of record NZ_AP035996.1, read on the forward strand.
CCCGCTTTCCCTACATGGTTCCCGTTACCGCCCGGTTGGAGCGTGTTGGCAGTGATATTATTCGCTCTGTTGTTTATCTGGCTCAGCCAGCGGTTGGTACGCTATCGCCGCAACCGCTGGCGACGTGAAGCACGGCGGACATTACAAAATATTCACAGCGCCGATGAGTGGCTTTGGCTAATTAAACGAGTGTTGCTGGTGCATCACGCCCGAGCGGCTGTCAGCGAGTTACTGTCGGCACAAGCCATTCTGCAACAGACACCGCTTGACGATGCATCTTGCCAACAACTAAGTCAGCGCTATTGCCAGCGCGATGCCATGCTGGAACCAGAACTGAACCGGCACGTTCGTCAACAGGTCAGCCACTGGCTGGAGGGACTACCTGATGTCTGAATGGCTTGCACGTCTCGATTTTGCCTGGCCATGGGCATGGCTGCTGTTGCCACTTCCCTGGCTAGTGCAGTTCTTATTGCCAGGCGATCCCCCCGAGCAGGATTCTGTTCGAGTCCCTTTTCTGCCTGAACTGATCGAGACACTCAAGCCCACAAGCCCACATGCCGTATCTGATATTCGGACGCGTTTGCAATTCTGGCCGATCTGGCTTCTGCTGGTGTGCGCGCTGGCACGCCCGGAATATATCATGCCACCGCAGCAGATGATTCAACCTATGCGTAATATCGTGCTCGCTCTGGATGTCTCCGGCTCAATGGAAAAAAATGATGCAGATGGACGTATAACGCGCTTACAGGCAGTACAAAAAACAGTGAAAACCTTTATTGCCAAACGCAAAGATGATCGCATCGGTTTGGTGATCTTTGCCAGCCAGGCGTGGCCATTCGCCCCCCTCAGCGCTGATAAGAACGCGCTGCTGACACGCATATCCCAATTAAGTCCTGGCATGATCGGTCAGCAAACCGCGATCGGTGATGCGCTGGGTGTCGCCGTCAAACAACTGGATAGCAGCCTGGCTACGGATGCCGGCAAAATGGTTATCCTGCTGACCGATGGTAATGATACCGCCTCTCAACTCCCCCCGATACTGGCCGCACAGCTGGCTGCGGCTCACCACGTTCTGGTGCATACCATCGCGTTTGGTGACAGTGACAGCAGCGGCGAGGACAAGGTTGATCTCGAACTGCTGCAACAGATTGCACAGCAAACCGGTGGGCGGATGTGGCAGGCCGCCAAAGGCGGCGAGTCACTGGATCAGGTCTGGCAACAAATCGATGCATTGACGCCTCAGCAGGTCAAAACACTGGGGTGGTCATGGCACCGCCCGTTGTTCCATTGGCCCCTTACTGCGGCGCTACTCCTTTTATTACTTGTGACGCTGTTACAACGCATTAAAGAGGGGCGGTCATGAGTGATTTTCATTTCCTTTATCCGTGGCGATTATTGGCGCTGCTTTTATGCCCATTGTTATTCCTGATAACTTTCCGGGCAAAAAGCGCCTGGTATCGCATCATGGATAAATCGTTGGCGGATGCACTGGTCGTCAAAAAATCACGCCGCTGGCAGCAGAGTTTACCCTGGCTGTTCGCCCTGGCGATCCTCGCGCTGGCTGGTCCTAGTTGGCAAAAGGTTTTACCTGATGCCTTGACTCCCAAGAGCAATGTGATGGTAATTCTGCAACAGGATCTCAGCATGCTGGCGCAGGACTTACCCCCCAACCGCCAGCAGCGTGTTCAACAAAAGCTGATGGCGCTGATGCAGCAGATGCCCGGTAGCCGTTTTGGCTTGGTGGTTTATCGCGCGCAGGCTTTTCTCACTACTCCGCTCACTGATGACCTGGCGTTTTATTCACTGTTTTTATACGCCCAGCAGCCACAACAGTTACCTGACGCACAGGGCTCTGGTCTACAGGCCGCCTTTCGACTGGCAAATCAATATCTGCCCAATGACGACCAGTCGCCCCGCGCTCTGGTGTTAGTAGCCGATAGTCTCAGCAGTGAAGACGCCCGCTGGTTACAGCAGCAGTCCTTACCATTACAGATTTGGGTGCCTGGCACATCGCGGGGCGGCCCCCTGCCAGAGGCTCTGGCTGGACGGGGTATTGACTCGCGCCTGAACGTTGCACGCTTTGAACAAATGCAGGACAGCGGAATCCCGGTGACCTTGTTGTCAGTAACCGATAATCAGGATTTACAGGCGCTGATCGCACATATCCAGCAAACCGCCAGCGAACAACAAAATGCACGGAAAGATTTACAGTGGAAGAATAGTGGCTACTGGTTGCTTTTGCCGATGATGGCGCTCCTCCTGATGTGGCGCAGGCAACTACTCTGCCTGGTATTACTGCCGCTATTGCTGATGACAGCCCCCTACAGCAAGGCGGCCTGGCTTGATGCCTGGGTTCCCCCCGACATTCAGGGGCAACATGCCTTTGACCGTGGTGATTACGCTACAGCGGCGGCACATTATCACGATCCCCTGCGCCGGGCGGTCGCCTTCTATTTCGCCGCTGACTATACGGCAGCACTTAACGCATTTCGCCAGCTTCCCGCTTCAGCCGATAACCTGCTGTGGACCGGTAATTGTTATGCGCAGATGAAGCAATGGCAGCAAGCGCTAAATAGCTATGACCAGGCATTGAGCCTGCGTCCCGACTGGTCTATGGCACGCGAAAATCGCAGAAAAATATCACTTATTATCATGGAGTTGAGAAAAAAAGAACGGGAGCGTCAGGCGAGTCAGGGCGAACAAGCTGATGAAGACCCGGATGCGATTAAGCAAGATCTGAAGGCTGATGAAGGTGTAAATCAACAGGATATCAAGCCGCTGGCGAGTGCCAGCCCGCAGCTATCGCAATGGTATGACAATCTTTCATTGTCCCCCGGCGGCCTGCTGGAAAACCTCTATCATGCTGCGCCAGAGGAGACACCATGAAAGCCTTTATTGCGCTTTTACTGCTATGGTTACCCGTTGCCTATGCGGAAATGGACGTAACGCGAGAGCTGGTCGCCCCTGATCATCTGGTCCCCGGCCAGCCCGCAACCGTCGCAATCACATTCTGGACGGATAGCTGGTTCAACCCGGCTCCTGATTGGCCAGTCATGCCGGTGGAGAATGGCAATCTGCTCAACGCCACACCACCCAATCAGTTGGTCAGCCGTCAGAGCCGGGGTATCAGCTGGAGCGGTGTGCGGTTGGAACGAAAAGTGGTGGCGTGGGATCAGGGTGAACTGCACCTGCCTGCGCTGGAAATTACCCTGCACTCCTCCGGTCAACCGCCAAAGACTGTGCAACTTACTGCACTGGCAAGAAAGGTGAGCTGGCCCAGTGGAGTGGAACAACCCGATCGCTTTTTACCGGCTAGTAGTCTGTCGTTACAGCAAGAATGGCAGACCTACCCGGCCACATCCGATAAACAACTGCATGTTGGTGATGTCGTGGAGCGGATCGTGACACTAAAAGCGACAGATGTGACATCATCACAAATCCCCACATTGCTATATGCCATCCCCGGAAGCGAAACGCAAAAAATGGCTGTACAAAACACGGTGCTGACACGAGGACGTGATGAGCAAGTTGGCGTCGCACGGGTGGAACGGCTGCGATATTTACCAACACAACCAGGATCGTTGTCGATCCCCCCCCTGCAACTACGCTGGTGGGATACCACGCACCAGCAGTGGCAGCAGGCCATCTTACCGGGCGCACAGTATCGTTTCGTCCCTGCCCGGGATGTCGGGAGCGAAAAAATCCTGCGCGCAAAAATACCTTTTGCCTGGGCGAGTGATGCATTGTGGCTACTGTTGGCACTACTTTTTCTCATACTGTTGTGGTTTTGTCGCCAACCCCTGTTCCGTGCCTGCCGCTTTCTGTGGCAGCGCATACGCTTTATTTATCGCGTTATTCCCTTACCTAATCTGATACCAGACAGGAGAAAATCATGACCAAAGTGTTACTTTTTCTCGCACTCTTTTTACCAACCTCGGGATTGCTCGCAGACACTGGCGACGCCCTTAGCGCCTGGAACAATACTCCGTCTCGCCAGACAATTGAACGCTGGCTGGCCGATGCCACCACCGAAGGTAATCCCGGTTATATTCCGCCACAACAGCGTTATGTCGTATTTGATAATGACGGTACCCTATGGCCAGAAGCGCCCATGACTTTTCAATTGCAATTTGCCTTTGATGAAATCAAACGACTGGCTCCTCAGCATCCAGAGTGGCAAAAGGATGCCCTGGTAAACGCGATTTTGAAAAATGATCTGGCAACGGTGGCAAAATCGGGCCAGTCAGGACTCATGCATCTGTTGACCTTAACCCACAGCAATATGACTACCGATGAATTTGACCAACGCGTCACGCAATGGTTGGCACGCGAACGCCATCCACGCTTCGGATGCCGCTATGACCAACTCGGCTATCTGCCGATGCGCCAACTGCTCGATACCCTGCGATCTCATGGTTTTAAAACCTGGATCATCTCTGGTGGCGGCATTGATTTTATGCGTCAGGTGGCTGAAAAGATGTATGGCATTCCGCCTGAACAGGTTGTTGGATCATTCTCTCTCGCAGAGTTTGCGCTGACAAACAACGGAACTCAGCTACGCAAGACCATGAACGGCGCGTTTTACGATGATGAAGCGATGAAACCGGTTGCCATTCATTTGTTCATGGGGCATCGTCCTGTCGCTGCATTTGGCAACAGCGATGGGGATGTGCCGATGTTGCAGTACACCTCCGGCAATCCGGCAGCCAAAACTTTTGGCCTGTTGATACACCATACCGACGGTGTCCGGGAGTATGCTTACGATGCCCATCCCAGCGCCAGCGGCAAGCTGGTAAATGGTCTGACTCTGGCACCACACTATGGTTGGACCGTGGTCGATATGAAAAAAGACTGGAATCAAGTATTTGATCCGAAGCTTTGTCCACAGGCACAATAAAGTGAAGCGCCGAACTGTTACGTTGTTTTATTCAGCGTAATTTCGGCGTTGTATTCTTTGTGTAATCTGCGCGCCTGAATAAATACCGATTTCCAGTACGGATTGTTTAATGATGAGCGCATCACGCCCTGGCTGGACGAGGCATGGAGAAATTGTTGATCGGTATCGTAAAAACCAACGTGAAGCTCATTCTTGATGCGGAAAAAGACCAGATCACCTGGTTGCAAATGTCCCGGAGTTACCCGTTCACCCATTTGAATTAATTCACGGGTGGTGACGCGCTCCATGGGAATATTGAAACGATCTTTTAATGTTCGCCAGACGAAGCCTGAACAATCCACGCCCGACAATTGCGTGCCGCCCCACTGATAAGGCGTTCCCTGCCAGGAATGCATTTGATCGTGCAGCGCAGCGATCACCGGAATAAGATCGGGCTGTTGCTCTGTTGAATCATTATTAACCTGCTCAGCACGATGGGATGAACAGCCCGCGACAGAGAGAAAAATTATAGCGACCAGCGCTTGGCTAATGGCAGAGGGGTTCATGGCACTCGCTCAATAAAGATTCAGGTTTATACCGCAGGACCGATTACCGGAAAATCAGAATCAACCGGACTTACACGACCTTACCTTAGACTTACTACAGCTTACACCACAATACCAGGATATTTCCTGCGGTAAATAGTTAAAACTTATTTTGGTGAAATAGTCAGCATCGGCAGGATGATTATCACCATCCTGCCGGCCAGAAATAAAACTTAGCTCAAATTATGGCTCAATATTTACCGGAAAAGTTCGCGCTGATACGCTGCGCCAGATAATCCTGAGCGGAAATTGCCGGATATTTTTTCTCCGGTCCTTCAATTATCACGTCTTCATTTGCCTGACAGAAAAATGCCAGACTATAACGCGCCGGTACGGAAACACCAGGCAGCGGATTGGCGACACGATGGAAATTCGACGGCAATTTATCATCACTCCAGCGCATCAGCATGTCGCCAATATTGCAGGTAATCACCCCTTCCAGTGGGGTAATGGGCGTCCATACCTGGTCTTCCATCTCTTTGCCGGGACACACTTGTAAACCACCCTGCCCGTCACGCTGAAATAACAAGGTCAGACAATCGAAATCGGTATGCGCACCGGCACGCCACGGGCCGTCCACCTCCCCGGTGATGGCAAAGTAATGCAGCATACGCAGCGTACTTTGGTAAGTCTCACGGGAAGGTTCATGTGCACGGGTGAAGAAGTCCTCCGGGAAACCGAGTTTCAGGGCAAAGCAGGAGAGCAGTTGCATCCCCACCGCCCAGCACTGACGTTCGAATTTCATCACTTCAGCGCGAAAGCCGGGCAAGGTGTTGTCATCCGGCCACAGGCCATCCATACGCGGCAGGGTGATCTGGTACGACTCTTTGTGGTCAGGTTTGCCAGTGGAAGGACGAATCTGTGCGCGGTATTCCCAGCCTGCATTGCGACTGAGGGGATGACGCGCCTTGTCGCTTTCCGGCAGCGCAAAGAAGCGCTCGGCATTGGCAAAGGCGGCGTTAATATCGTCCAGTGGAATGCCATGACCGGTCACCTGGAAGAAACCAATATCGGTAGCGGCCTGCCAGAGTTGTTCGGCTATTTCATGCTTGCGCTGGTCGAAATCGGAGAGGTCGATAATACGAACTTCGCGCGCCGCTTCACTGCCACGCGCGCCCATGCGTGATTCTTTGGTGAGTTCATGCATGGCGTAAGCTGTTGTCTTTTCCATTGGTACACCTCGTTATAAACAGATAACGGATGACCTGCGCAACAACGGACAGGCCATCCCCGCGCCCGTCTGGCGGGCGATCGAGCAATGACCTACCGGGTAATCACCGCGGCTGACAGCTTCTACTCATTTTTATCACAGGCAATAACTATGCCAGAAACCGCATCGCCCGTAGCGGCGCGATTTATCGCGCAGATGTTGGGCATCACTTGCAAAAGACGCACGATAAATCGTGCCGCTACGGGCGCAGACGCACCACGAAAGTGCAAATCAGCAACTAATGCATCACAAAAAAGCAAAACAACACCAACATACCCACCCTGCCATCACGTTTCTTTAATAAATTCATTCGGATAAGCAATAAACATGAGAATGGCATGGGCTTTGCTAAATTCGATGCAGAGTATAAGCGGTTAGCGTGGCGGCCTCGTCATGCGGAACATTGCTCTACAGCTTCGGCTGTACCTCGTCAGGGGACGGTGCTATGCATCGTGAGCAGGTTCATACACCGCATCATCCCCTGATAACAGACACAATGTATGCGTTTGCTTTGGGGGTTTGTTATGTCAATGTCGTCCTTCCGTTTGTCCCTGTTTACAGCGCTTATCGCTGCCTCTGCCCTCGCCCATGCGACAGATAAGCTGGTGCTGCAAACCACCTGGGTGGCACAAGCCGAGCAAGGGGGTTATTACCAGGCCGTCGCAACCGGTATCTATAAAAAATATGGCTTAGATGTCGAGGTAAAATCCGGCGGGCCACAGTTGAACAATATGACGCTGCTGCTGGCTAACCGCGCCGATGTGATCGTCAGTTACGATCTTCAGGTGTTGCAGGGCATCCAGCGTAATTTCCCGTTAAAAGCCATCGCTGCGCCATTCCAGTTTGATCCTCAGGGCATCATGACCCACGGTGACGTGAAGGATCTGGCAGGGCTGAAAGGCAAAACCGTGCTGGTGTCCGCCAGCGGCCAGGCCAGTTGGTGGCCCTGGTTAAAGGGGAAATATAAACTCAGCGATGGTCAGGTGCGCCCTTATACCTTCAATATGCAACCGTTCCTCGCCGATAAAAATACCGCCCAGCAAGCTTACGCCACCTCGGAAGTGCAGCAGATCAAAGCCGCGCAGCCGGACAGCAAATTTTACCTGTTTGCCGATTACGGTTATCCGGCCTACGGCGGCATTCTGGTTACCCGTGACGACCTGTTGCAGCAAAAACCTGACGTGATGAAACGTTTTGTGGAAGCCTCGATGGAGGGCTGGAAATCTTACCTCGCCGATCCTGCTGCCGGGAATGCGCTGATCAAAAAAGAGAACCCGCAGATGACCGATGCCATCCTCGCGTTTGGCGTTTCCCAGATGAAGGCGCTGCATCTGATTGATGGTGGGGATGCGGCGAAACAGGGGCTGGGGGTGATGACGCCACAACGCTGGCAAACCACACGCGACTTTATGGTGAAAGCCGGACTGCTGGATGCCGCCACCCCGTGGCAAAAAGCTTTTACCACCCAGTTCTATCGCCAGGCGGCGATGTAAGGCAGGTCGCAAGATGCTGATAAAAAACTGTTCTGCCATTCTCACCGGCAACCGCCAGCAGCCGCGCAGTCCGGCGCGTGATATCCGAATCGACCAGGGGTTGATCCTGGAAATGGGTAGCCTGACCGCCCAGGCCGGTGAGCAGGTCATCGACGCGCGCGACTGTGTCGTCTATCCCGGCTGGGTGAATACCCATCATCATTTGTTCCAGTCGTTGCTGAAGGGTGAGCCCCAGGGATTAAATCAAAGCCTCGGAGCCTGGCTGGCGGCCACGCCCTACCGTTTTCGCGGCGCGTTTGATGAACACACCTTCCGCATTGCAGCACGGATCGGGCTGGTGGAACTGGTGCGTTCCGGTTGTACCACCATTGCCGATCACCACTACCTTTACTGGCCGGATATGCCGTTCGATGGCGCGCAGATCCTGTTTGAAGAGGCGCAGCGTCTTGGCGTGCGTTTTGTCTTATGCCGGGGTGGCGCAACCCAAAGCCGTGGGTTGGAAAGTGATCTGCCCACCGCGCTGCGCCCGGAAAAATTCGATGCCATGATGGCCGATGTTGAACGGCTGGTGGCGCAATATCATCAGGCGGATGCCCTCGCCATGCGCCAGGTGGTGATGGCTCCCACCACCACGTTGCACTCCACCACGCCACAGGAACTGCGCGACAGCGCCCGTCTGGCGCGTCAGCTTGGCATTCGTCTGCACAGCCACTTGTCGGAAACCGTGGATTATCTCGATGCCGCTAAAGCCAAATTTGGTATGACGCCTTTGCAGTTCTGCGCCGAACATGAATGGATTGGCAGCGATGTCTGGTTCGCCCATCTGGTCAAACTGTTGCCTGAGGAGATTGCCTTGCTGGGTGCCGCTGGCAGTGGCATCGCCCACTGCCCGCAAAGCAACGCCCGTCTGGGTAGTGGCATTGCCGACCTGGTGGCGCTGGAACAGGCTGGTGTGCACGTTTCCATTGGTGTCGATGGTGCGGCGTCGAACGAAGCGGCCGATATGCAAAGCGAAACGCACGCAGCCTGGCAATTGCAACGTGCGCGTAAAGGCATGCTGGCGCAACCGCGTTATGCCGGTGGCCGGTTTGAAGGGGGTGGCGATGCCGCCAGCATTGAAGATGTCCTGCGCTGGGGAACGCAGGGTGGCGCTCAGGTGCTGGGACTGCACACCGGGGAAATCGCACCGGGCATGGCGGCAGATATCGCCATCTACCAACTGGACGATCCGCGCTACTTCGGCCTGCATGATATGGCGATTGGGCCAATTGCCTGCGGTGGACGGGCGCGCATCAAAGCGCTGCTCTGCCAGGGCAACATCATTATGCAGGATGATCTGATTGCGGGTCTGGATTTGCGCGAGCTGGGACAAGCCGCCGCGGATGCGGTGAAAACGCTGCAACGCCGCGCTAATGTGACAGGGTAACGCCTCGTATCGGCGCGATTTATCGCGCCGATAAGGGGTCATGGATTACATTCCGGCAATCAAGGCCCTGGCGGCAGCGCGATGTTTTACCATCAACGCCTCGCTATCCAGCCCGATAATTTCACCGTCCGACACGCGCCACTCGCCCCCCACCATCACCTTGTCTGCCCGCTCCGCGCCACACAGAATCAACGCCGAAAGCGGATCGTGGCTGCCGCTGAAACGCAGCTCATCCAGTTTAAACAGCGCAAGATCGGCCTGCTTTCCGACCGCCAGCTCACCAATATCCCTGCGCCCCAACAGACGGGCGGAACCTGCGGTCGCCCAGCGCAATACCCGTTGTGGTGTGATCTGCTGTGCGCCATAACGTAGCCGTTGCAGATATAACGCCTGGCGCGCTTCGTACATCAGGTTCGAGGCATCGTTCGAGGCCGAACCATCAACCCCTAACCCTACCGGTGCGCCTGCTGCTTCCAGCTCCACCGTCGGGCAAATCCCCGACGCCAGCCGCATATTGGATACCGGACAGTGGCAGATTCCGGTTCCGGCGGCACCAAGGCGTTTGATTTCGTCGTCATTGAAATGAATACCATGTGCCAGCCAGGTGCGATCGCTCAGCCAGCCCACATGCTCCAGATAATCGACGGTGCGCATCCCAAAGGTTTGCTGGCAAAAGGCTTCTTCATCCAGCGTTTCGCCAAGGTGAGTATGCAGACGGACATCGTGCTGCTGCGCCTGACGGGCGATCTCCCGCATCAAATCGGTGGTGACGGAGAACGGTGAACAAGGCGCAAGGCCAATCTGAATTTGCGCGCCGTCATGACGCTGGTGATAGCGCTGAATCAGGCGCAGGCTGTCCTGCAAAATGGTGTCAGCATCCTGGATGGTGTGCTGCGGCGGCAGGCCGCCCTGTTCTTCGCCCAGATTCATCGAGCCGCGCGTCAGCAAGGCGCGCATACCCAACTGTTGCACCACCTCGACCTGCACATCCAGAGACTGCTCCATGCCCTGCGGAAACAGGTAATGATGATCGCTGACGGTGGTGCAGCCGGACTGCAACAGCTCCGCCATTGCCACCTGGCTAGCCAGATGCAACGCCTCCGGCGTTAAACGCGCCCACACCGGGTAGAGGGTTTTTAGCCACGGAAACAGCGGTTGGTTCACCACCGGCAGCCAGGCGCGGGTCAGGGTTTGATAGAAGTGATGATGGGCGTTGATAAGGCCAGGCAACACCACATGGTCACGCGCATCCACCACATTATCGCAAGGCTGCGACGGTGACGCGCCGAGAGGAAGAATTTCGCTGATACGCGAATCTTCAATCACCAGACCACCACGGCCATCGAGTTGTTCAGGGAGAAAGACTGCTAAGGGGTTTTTGATCCAGATACGGGCAGCGCACATGGCTGGCTCCTCTCAGTTGATAAACATAAGGGTTAGCCAGCTCAGTTATTGCCTGTCTGCTGATCCAGGCGCATCGCGATGCGGCACTACTATGCCGCAAAAGCGATGGCCTGAAAAGTTATCCGGCGTTTTTGTGTCGTAACGTCGATTCCGGCATAAACAACGACAACAAAAATGCCAGCAACATCACGGCCGCTGCCATCATAAAAGCGGCGTGTACCGCATCACCGAAGGCCTGCAAATACGGCGTCTGTACCTCAATTGGCAGATGGTGGATGGCTTCCGGGTCGAGGCTGCGCGGTAGCTCGGCCCCCTTTTCCACCAGCTTTGTCAGGCCTGATTTCAGCACCTGGCTGAATATCGCGCCAAATAACGCCACGCCAATTGAGCCGCCAACCGAGCGGAACAGGGTCACCGATGAGGTTGCCACACCGATGCTGTCCGGCGAGACGGTATTCTGCACCGCCAGCACCAATACCTGCATCACCATCCCCATTCCCATCCCGAGAATGCTGGAGAATAGCCAGATATGCCAGGTGGGATCGTCCAGCGTCAACGTAGTCAGCAGCACCATGCCGACGGTTGCCAGCAAAGTACCGGCAATCGGGAACAGGCGATATTTGCCGGTATGACTGATAATGCGACCGCTGATAATCGAGGTCACCAGCAAGCCGCCCATCAGCGGCAACAACTGCAATCCGGCTCCGGTAGGCGTGGCCCCTTTTACCACCTGCAAGTAAAGCGGCAGAAACGTGACGCTGCCGAACAGCGACATCCCGACAATAAAACCGATCAGGCTGGAAAGCAGGAAGCTGCGGTTGCGGAACAGCGTCAGCGGGATAATTGGCTCCCAGGCGCGACGTTCCTCGTAAACAAAACCAATCAACCCCACCACGCCAAATGCCAGGATGCACCACAGTTGTGGATCGGACCAGGCATGCACCGAACCGCCCTCGCTGGTGAACAGGGTGATCCCCACCAGCGCCAGACTGAGGAAAAACGCACCGGGATAGTCAATTTCATGTGCTTTGCGTTTGCTGTCGGCCTTAAACACCGCGTTGATCACCAGCAGCGCAAACAAACCCAGCGGCAGGTTGATATAGAAAATCCAGCGCCAGGAGGCGTGTTGCACGATAAAACCACCCAGCAACGGGCCAACCACCGTTGCCAGACCAAACACGCCACCAAATAATCCCTGATATTTACCGCGTTCAGCAGGCGGGATCACATCGGCCACTGCGGCCATGCTCACCACCATCAGGCCGCCACCGCCCAGCCCCTGTAAGGCGCGGGTAAAAATCAGCTGCTCCATGTTCTGCGCCAACCCGCAGAGCGCGGAGCCTGCCAGGAACAAAATCACCGAGATTTGCAGCACGCGCTTACGGCCAAACAGGTCGCCAAATTTACCGTACAGCGGTACAACAAGGGTTGAAGCCAGCATATAGGCTGTCACAATCCATGACAGGCGATCCAACCCGCCCAGCTCACCCACAATGGTCGGTAAGGCTGTGGAAACAATGGTTTGGTCCAGGGCCGATAACAGCATTACCAGCATTAATGCGCCCAGTAACCAGCCAAAAGACTGACGCGCCGGGTCGCCGCTGGCAGCGTGTTGTGCCAAAGATTCGGATTTCATAGGGGACACCAGATTGAAATTAATTAAATACACAATTAATATTAATCGAAGTCTGACAGGATACAAGTGAGTAAGCAAAAATGACCGCACAGAAAGTCCCTTCTGAGGGAAAATCAGCTAAATCCGAACCTCGCCGTCCCGGTCGTCCACGCGGCGGCGCAATCAATGTCCAACAGCGCGAACATTTGCTGGATATCACCCTGTCGTTGTATGCGGAACACGGCATTGCGGAGACGTCGTTGAATGCCATTGCGCGTAAGGCAGGCGTTAGCCCGGCAATGCTGAATTATTACTTTAAGTCGCGCGAAGCCCTGCTGGATGTGGTGGTTGAGGAACGTTTTTTGCCGCTGCGCCAGCGTCTGGTGGCGCATTTCGTTAATGAGCCGCGTGACCCTGTCACTACTTTCAGCGCGTTTATCCGCGAGATTGCCGATATTATCGCCACCCATCACTGGTTTGGGCCGCTGTGGATGCAGGAAGTTACCGAAGGTCAGGGAGGGTTAGGCCAGCATATTAAAAATCGCTTCGGTCATACGGAGCGCGATAAAGTTAAAAGCCTGATTGAGGGCTGGCAGCAGCAAGGTCTACTCAACCCGGATCTGGAGCCGCAACTGTTGATGACGTCAATTCTCAGTATGGTGCTGGTGCCCTTCTCACGCTTTGCCAACGATCCGGCGTTCAACCGTGAAAAGATTGTCGCCCACACGCTGAGTTTGTTTTGTCGCGGCATCAGGCCTGTTTAGTCAGCTAAGGATCCTCCCTACCTGCGTCAACCCCGACGTTAGCTCAATTAACAGCTCGCGTACCGCCGCTGCCGGTTCCGATAACGGCGTGCGGTCCGATACACAGAGCGATAGCGTCTGGCTGATGGCCGGGCCACTGATGGATCGAATAATCACATTGCGCGACTCCGACTGAATATGCTCGGCAATCGCCTTTGGCATGATGGTGCAACCCAGGCCAGCATCCACGACCCTGCCGATGCTTTTTACTGCTTCCAGTTCAGCGACAATATTGATGGTTTGCTGGTGCAGGCTGAAGGCTTCATCTATTGCACGACGCACAAAGTTGTAAGCGGGTGGCAGTACCATCGGCATAACCGCGAGCTGGCTAACCTGCAACGGACCGCCGTCATCGTCGAAATCAAAATCAGCGTGGGCGACAAAATACAAAGACTCTTCCAGCAGCGGTTGGTAATGCAGCCCTTTGATGCCGCCACAACCGTGCAACAGCGCCATCTCCAGCCGCCCGTTTGCGACCAACTCGCTATAGGCTTGCCCGACACTTTCGACCAAATGCAGCAGAATGCCCGGATGGCGTTGCCGCATTTCGCTCAACAACGACATCGCCAGCGTGGAAGCGGCACTGAACGGTGCCAGCCCGACCGATACCCGTCCTGATAGCAACTGCCCGGCGCTCAGGACATCCACCTCCGCCTGCGCAAACTGACGCAGCATGGCATTGGCATGACCATACAACACTTTTCCCGCCTCGGTAGGCACCACGCCCTGCTGGCTGCGAATCAACAACTGCCGTTTAAAGTGTTCCTCCAGCGCCACCAGTTGTTGGCTCAGTGCCGGTTGCGCAATATGCAACGCATCCGCCGCACGGGTAATGCTACCCATATCCACAATGGTAATAAATGACTTCAGACGCCGTATATTCATCTTATTCTCATCGCTGGTTAACGCCTGCGTTGTTATTTCATGAATATATCGGCTTTATTTTTTTACCGGTAAGAAGGAATGCCTTTCGCCAGATAGGTGTTTTATATGAGCGCCCACAAGAAAAGGCCTGAGCAGGCAATAAGTAAATACTATCCAGCCAAAACAAAATTATCTTATCGCAACCTTTATTTCTGCCCCTATGGTAGGACGGTATTTAGCACGTTTCGTTAACGCGCTTAACAGATGACTAAAACATAAGAAATATAAACCTCTCGACCCTCATCATCTGTATTCATTTGCAAAAACCTGTGTATGCGCTTCACCGCTGGCTGCCTGCCAGCGGCGCTTTTTCGAACTTAATTTCATTGCTAATTATTAAGTTAGTGAGATGAATTATCCCAACAAGATGACAAATGCAAAAAACGAGGAATAAATGATGAAGCTTTCGATTAAATCCTGTATCGCCAGCGCCCTGTTAATCTCTGGTGTGGGCCATGCGGCAGAAATTTATAACAAGGATGGAAATAAACTCGATCTGTACGGCAAGGTACAGGCTGAAAATTATATTTCCAACAACGATAGCCTCGATGGCGATCAATCCTATATGCGTTTTGGTTTCAAAGGCCAAACCCAGGTTAACGACCTGATTACCGGTTATGGTCAGTGGGAACAACAAATTCAGTTGAATAACAGCGAAGGTGGCAGCGATGCGCAGAAGGGCAACAAAAGCCGTCTGGGCTTTGCTGGTTTAAAAGTGGGCCAGTACGGCAGCTTCGATTATGGCCGCAACTATGGTCTGGTGTATGACGCCATTGCCTATACCGACGTCCTGCCAGAGTTTGGTGGTGCAACCGGCAGCGCGGATGGCTTCCTGCGAGGCCGCTCTACTGGCGTGGCGACTTACCGTAACCGTGACTTTTTCGGTCTGGTGGATGGTCTGAGCTTCGGTCTGCAATATCAGGGCAAAAACGAGCGTGATGCCATCAGTACCTCCAACGGCGATGGCTGGGCCACGTCTCTGGGTTATGCGCTGGACTCAGGCATCAGCGTTGTCGGTGGTTATGCCAATCTTGATCGCACCAATGCGCAAAATGCTGACGGTGTTTATGGTCATGGTGCGCACGGCGAGAGCTGGGCAGTTGGCGCGAAATATGACAACAATCAGTGGTATTTCGGCACTTTTTACGGCCAGACACGTAACGCCTATGCCATCAGCAACAGCCTGACTGGCGAGAGCGGTTTCGCGAACAAGACCGAAAGTTTTGAAGCCACTTTGCAGTATCAATTTATCAACGGTATTCGCCCGTCTATCGCCTGGGTACAGACCAAAGCGAAAGATATTGAAGGTGTTGGCGATGAGTATCTGCTGAAGTTCCTCGAACCCGGATTGACGTATTACTTCAACAAAAATATGAAGACGTTTGTTGCATGGAAAATCAACCTGCTCGACGACAATAACAAGCTTGGTCTGCCGAATGACGACCAGTTAGCGCTGGGACTGGTGTATCAGTTCTGATGTGAAGAGCGAGTGCGGGAGATGTCCTGCACTCTGCTTAAAAATGCGCGATAAATCGCACCGCTACAACTCTCCTCATCAGTAGCGGCGCGATTTATCGCGCAATATTAGCCAGGTATTTTACGGATATAACCCGCGATCTTTCCTCGCCAGCAGAATACGCTCACAGGCCAACGCATATGCCGCAGTGCGTAGCGTGACCTGCAACGCCCCCGCTTTTTGCCAGACGGTATCAATCGCACCCTGCATAATGCCGTCGAGGCGCTGATTAATCTCCTCTTCACTCCAGAAGAAGCTGGAAAAATCCTGCACCCATTCGAAGTAGCTCACCGTCACCCCACCCGCGTTAGCGATGACATCCGGCACCACGGCTATGCCACGCTGCTGCAATACATCATCCGCTTCCGGCAGCGTCGGGCCATTCGCCCCTTCAATCACCAGGCGGCAGCTTAACCCACTGGCGCGTTCGGCGGTAATTTGCCCTTCCAGCGCGGCAGGCACCAGGATATCGAAATCCTGCGTCCAGAAGCTTTCGTCAGCAATATGGTCTGCCTGTGGAAAACCTTTGATACTACCGTGGGTCTGCTGCCATGCCTGTAATGCCGGGATATCCAACCCGCTTGCCAGCCAGAGCGTCGCGCTGTGATCCTGCACCGCGACCACTTTCGCCCCTGCCGCGTGAAACAGCTCCGCACTGACGCTACCCACATTGCCAAAGCCCTGCACCGCCACGCGGCTGTGCGCAACATCCAGCCCCAACATCGCCGCCGCACGACAACCGGTAACAAACACCCCGCGTCCGGTGGCTTTCACGCGTCCCAGCGAACCACCCAGATGCACCGGTTTACCGGTTACCACGCCTGTCGTGGTCGCACCGACATTCATCGACCAGGTGTCCATCATCCACGCCATTACCTGCGCGTTGGTACCCACGTCCGGGGCCGGGATATCCTGCTGCGGCCCGATCATGTTGCCAATCTCGCTGGTGTAGCGGCGCGTCAGACGTTCCAGCTCCTTCCGTGAAAGCTGCGCAGGGTCGACACGTATCCCCCCTTTTGCGCCGCCAAACGGCAGGTTTAGCGCGGCACATTTGATGGTCATCCATGCTGACAACGCCATCACTTCTTCCAGAGTGACGTCAGGATGGAAGCGCACGCCCCCCTTACCCGGCCCGCGCGACAGGTTGTGCTGTACGCGATACCCCTCAAAATGACGTACCGTGCCATCGTCCATTTCCAGCGGAATATCAACGATCAGCGCGCGTTTAGGGTGGGTTAGCGTATCTGCCCAGTGGCTGAGATCGCCCAACAACGGCAATACGCGTTCGACCTGGGTCAGATAGGTTGACCAGGCAGAGTGACGGTCGCCCGTCACATAGGAAAGTGCTGACAAAACTGACCTCCGGTTTACAGGTTGCTAAGTCCCAGTTTTTTCTCCAGATAGTGGATATTGGTTCCACCCTGCTGGAAGTTTTCGTCGGACATGATTTTCATCTGCCGTTCGACGTTGGTCTTGATACCGTCGATGATCAGCTCCGCCAGCGCATTCTTCATGCGCGCAATCGCCACGTCACGGTTTTCACCGTAGGTGATCAGCTTGCCGATCATGGAGTCGTAGTACGGCGGCACGCTGTAACCGGCATAGATATGCGATTCCCAGCGCACTCCGAAACCACCCGGCGCGTGGAAGCGCGTGATCTTGCCCGGACTCGGCAGGAAGGTGTTCGGGTCTTCGGCGTTGATACGGCATTCCACCGCATGACCGCGGATCACCACATCTTCCTGACGGATGGACAGCGGCTGACCGGCAGCAATGCGCAGCTGTTCTTTGATCAGGTCAACACCGGTGATCATCTCAGTGACCGGGTGTTCTACCTGAATACGGGTGTTCATCTCGATAAAGTAGAACTCGCCGTTTTCGAACAGGAACTCAAAGGTACCCGCGCCACGGTAGCCGATATCGACACAGGCTTTGGCACAGCGGTCGCCGATAAAGCTACGCAGTTCCGGGGTGATACCCGGTGCCGGCGCTTCTTCCACCACTTTCTGGTGACGACGCTGCATCGAGCAGTCGCGCTCCGCCAGATAGATGGCGTTGCCCTGGCCGTCGGCCATCACCTGGATTTCGATATGACGCGGATTCTCGAGATATTTCTCCATGTACACCATGTCGTTGTTGAAAGCCGCTTTGGCTTCCGCTTTCGTCATGTTGATGGACTGCTCAAGATCCTTGTCGCTGCGCACCACGCGCATACCACGACCACCACCGCCACCGGAGGCTTTGATGATCACCGGGTAGCCGATGCGTTTGGCGAAGGCACGGTTTTTCTCCATGTCTTCGGTCAGTGGGCCGTCAGAACCCGGTACGGTCGGTACACCCGCTTTTTTCATCGCGGTGATCGCCGATACCTTGTCACCCATCAGGCGGATGGTGTCGGCTTTCGGACCGATAAAGATAAAGCCGGAGCGTTCGACCTGCTCGGCAAAATCGGCGTTCTCAGACAGGAAGCCATATCCCGGATGGATCGCGACCGCGCCGGTGATTTCGGCGGCGGAGATCAGGGCCGGAATATTGAGGTAACTTTTGACCGACTGCGCCGGACCGATGCAGACGGTTTCGTCAGCCAGCAGTACGTGCTTCAGGTCGCGGTCTGCCGTGGAGTGAACCGCCACAGTCTTGATGCCCAGCTCTTTACAGGCACGCAGAATGCGCAGCGCGATCTCACCGCGGTTAGCAATGACAATTTTATCCAGCATGGTTCGCCTCGTTATTCGATGACAACCAGCGGCTCGTCAAATTCAACCGGCTGGCCACTTTCCACCAGAATCGCTTTCACCACGCCGGATTTATCGGCTTCGATCTGGTTCATCATTTTCATCGCTTCAACGATGCACAGGGTGTCGCCGACGTTAACTTTCTGGCCGACTTCGATAAAGGCTTTCGCATCCGGGCTCGGGGTACGATAGAAGGTGCCGACCATCGGTGAGCGTACGATATGACCGCTGATGTCAGGTTTAGCGACTTCCGCTACCGGAGCGGTAACGGGGACAGCGGCGGCGGGTTGCATCACAGGCGCAGCATAGGCCTGCTGCTGCACCGGGTAGCTGATATTGGCAGGTGAACGGCTGATGCGAACCGACTCTTCGCCCTCCGCGATTTCCAGCTCAGCAATGCCGGACTCTTCCACCAGCTCGATCAGTTTTTTGATTTTACGAATATCCATAAACGGGGTCCGTGCTCATTAACATAACGGGTGTTGTTATAGCAGAGCGCCCCGCTGCACAGGACATAGGGAGTTTAGTTGGGGTTATAAGTAAAAGGTGCTCACTGCGCTTATCCCTTTTAGGGGATAAAAGTATCATTATCCTCTAAAGGGGATAATCTTGACTTTATCCTCCAGGAGGGATAGTTTGGATGATATCCTGACCAGGGGATAATCCGTCATCTGTCCAGCCCGATCCTGAATACTGTAAGGATTCACGATGATTTATAGTCCAAAACAACTTGCTAACCACGTCCGGTTGATACGGCAGAAAAATCAGTGGACGCAGACGCAACTCGCCAAAAAAGTGGGGTTGAAACAAGCCACCATCTCCCATTTTGAAAATAATCCCGACCTGACAACCCTGGCGACGCTATTTAAGATCCTGCAATCCCTCGAACTGAAGCTGGATATCTACGAGAAGCTTGAGGCAAACGAAACACCAGCGATTTACGATCAGGAGAATGACTGGTGAAACAGGCGTTGATGGCATGGATGAATGGTGAACGTGTTGGCGTGTTCACCCGACAAAGCAATGGTGCGCATACCTTCCAGTATGCCGAGAGTTGGCTGGATAACCGGCTCGCACGCCCACTTTCGTTGTCGCTGCCGCTGCAATTACCGGTTATCACTTCAGAGAGCGTTATCAACTATTTTGATAACCTGCTGCCAGATAGTCCCTTGATTCGCGACCGGATTGTTGCCCGTTACAGGGCAAAATCACGCCAACCTTTTGACCTGTTACGTGAAGTTGGCAAAGACAGCGTGGGTGCCGTGATGTTACTCCCCACAGACAGTTTCCCTTCGAACCAGGGTTTACAGTATGAAACGCTCAATGAAGAGAAACTGATCCGCGTTTTATCGGCATACCAGGCGGATATACCGCTCGGTATGATCCGGGATGAAGAAGATTTTCGCATTTCGGTGGCGGGTGCCCAGGAAAAAACGGCATTGTTGAAAACTGCCGAAGGCTGGAGTATCCCGCACGGCTCCACCCCCACCTCACATATCATTAAATTACCAATTGGCGAGATTAAACAACCCTTCGCAACGTTGGATATGCGCGAAAGTGTTGAGAATGAATATGCCTGTCTGGCCCTTGCCCGTGCGCTCGGTTTCAATGTGCCTGCGGCCACCATTATTCATGCCGGTAATATCCGTGCCCTGGCGGTGGAGCGTTTTGATCGCCGTTGGAATGCCCACAAAACACAACTCCTGCGTTTACCCCAGGAGGACATGTGCCAAACCTTTGGGCTGCCTTCTGCTCTGAAGTATGAATCTGATGGTGGTCCAGGCATTGCCGATATCATGGCGTTCCTGATGGGGTCGAGCCAGGCACTGGAAGATCGTGATGCATTTATGAAATTCCAGGTCTTCCAATGGCTGATTGGCGCCACAGACGGACATGCGAAAAACTTCTCGGTATTTATTGAAAGAGGCGGTAGCTATCGGTTGACGCCTTTCTATGATGTTATCTCTGCTTATCCTGTGCTGGGCGGCACGGGATTAAATATCCGTGACCTGAAACTGGCGATGGGACTGAAAGCGACGAAAGGCAAAAAAATGGAGATCGATAAAATATTCCCGCGTCACTTTATCGCAACCGCCAAAGCGGTGAATTTCGACCCAAACCGGATGGTGGACATTATTGATTTCTTTATTGCGCAATTACCCACCGCGATCCACCATGTAGAGCGTATTTTACCGGCTGATTTTCCACCACGTATCGCCGACGCATTGTTTTCCAATAGCCTGCGTATGCTGGCGCGATTGCAGCAATAAACGTTCTGCCAACAACCACGCGCCAGTCATCGCCGTGGATAGTTATTTCTCTGTTCTGTCGAGAATAAGATAAGCGGGCTGGCACATGCTGCCACGCTCCTGCACCCAGTAATAATCCATATCGGCGATGTGATCGTTCAATCCGCCATCAATACGTTTAACTTCCAGACGTAAACCCGCCATCTCTTGATAACTCAGCCCGGATTTGACGATAAATTTATATTTAACGCCCTTCTCTTCTTCGAAGGATTTAAGATATGGCGTCATCTGCTGCTGAATTTCCTTCAGACAGATAACTTCGTTGTCGACTTTAAATGGCTCACCAGCCACCCCGTCTATGGGTGCCGCGAAGGTTGATGATGAAAACAACATCAGCGCCACCAGGCTGATTTTATGTGTAACACGCATTGAAATTTTCTCCCTTTTCTACCGCATAAAAAATCACAGCCCTGTTATCGGCACTTTTTTCCGCAGATTGACACACCCGCAAAAAAAAAATTTATTCACACCGAAACTTTCCTGACAGCTCCAGCGAACTGAATTAACAGCGTCACACAACCGGAATACCCTCAACCCCGCAGGAGCAGATAATGAAACGCATGAAACATCTCGTTTGTACCCTGACTATGGCTGCCGCGCTGGGCCTCTCCACCTCGGCGCTGGCCGCGCTGCCGGTCGGAGCCAAAGCCCCCAACTTTGAACTGCAAGGCGCGCTGGCGGGTAAACCGCTGACCTTCTCACTGCAACAGGCGTTGCAGAAAGGTCCGGTGGTGCTTTACTTCTTCCCGGCCGCGTTCAGCAAGGGTTGTACCCTCGAAGCCCATGATTTTGCTGAAGCTACCGATAACTTCAAAAAAATGGGCGCGACGGTGGTGGGCGTCACTGCCGGAAATACCGACCAGGTGAGCGACTTCTCGAAACTGGAGTGTCGCGATAAATTCACGGTAGCGGCCGATCCGGGAGCCAAAGTGGCAGCGGAATATCAGACCACCATGCAGATGAAAGGGAAAACCCTGTCCGATCGTACTTCCTACGTGATCGCGCCAAATGGCGACATTTTGCTGAGTTATACTGACAGAAACCCCGATACCCATATCGAGAAAGCCCTTGCAGCGGTGAAGCAGTACAGCGACGCCCACCCGCAAACCGCGACTAACTAATCGACGAGGCCAGCGATGTTAACCGCCATGCTGGCCGCCTTTATTGGCGGCATTATTCTTAACTTTATGCCCTGCGTTTTTCCGGTAGTTTCGCTGAAAGCACTGGGTCTGCTACGCCATGCCGATAACAGCGCCAGCGCCCGCCGTGAAGGACTGGCGTTTTTGCTCGGTGTGGTGGTGACCATGATGGCGCTGGCAGGTATCTTGCTGGCAGCGCGCGCCGGTGGTGCGGCTGTGGGCTGGGGTTTCCAGTTGCAATCCCCCCTGGTGATCGCTCTGCTGGCGTTGGTGATTCTCGCGGCAGCCCTCAATCTGTTGGGCGTGTTTGAAGTGGGTCTGTCGGTACAGCAGGTCGGCGCGATCGATATCGGACGCGGTGCCTTTGTGCGCTCAGCCCTGACCGGTGCACTGGCGATCATCGTCGCCACCCCTTGTGCTGCGCCGTTTATGGCGAGTGCCATCGGTTATGCACTGGTCCAGCCCCCGGCTGTAGCGCTGGTGATCTTCTTTGCGTTGGCGCTCGGGTTTGCTGCCCCTTTTACCCTGGTGTCGTTGTTTCCGGCGCTGGCAAAATTCCTGCCGCGTCCTGGCGCCTGGATGGATATTCTGAAACGCGGCCTCGCCTTTCCGATGTTTGGCGCTTATGCCTGGCTGGTGTGGATCCTGGCACAGCAGGCAGGCAGTGGCGCGTTGGCAACCTTGCTGGCCGGTTCGGTGGTGTTGAGTTTTGCCGGATGGTTATACGGCATGGCGCAGAAACGCCGTTTTGCCGGTAAAGGCCATAAGGTGCTGTTTGCCATCACCGCCGTGCTGGTGATGGCGGTGCTGGCCCCTCTGCCGGGGATGATCAAGCCAGGAGCCGCATTGCCAGGCGATCAGGCTGCCGCCACCCTGACCAAAGAAAAATGGACGCCGAAAACCCTCGCCGAGCAACGCGGGCACGGTAAAGCCATTTTTGTCGATTTCACCGCATCCTGGTGTATAACCTGTCAGGTTAACGAGAAAACCTCGCTATCAACCCAGGCCGTGAAAGAGGCGCTGGCAAAAACCGGCACCGTCTACATGGTGGCTGATTCCACCAAATTTAACCCCGATGTCGATGACGCACTGGGTGAGTTCGGCCAGGGCGGTCTGCCGATGTATCTGGTATATCCGGCCAATGGCGGGCCGCCAAAAGTACTGCCGCAGGTGCTTACCCCCGGCATTGTGGTTGATGCGCTGACTCAGGCGGCGAACAAAAAAGCCTGACCCAACAAGGCGGAATATGGATACAAGCGATACCGAGCGCGACAACTGGCCTGCACTGATGGAACGGGCGCAGGCGGGCGACCAGTCGGCATATACCCGACTGCTGAAAGCGCTGGTGCCGGTGATTCGATCGCAGGTACGAAAACAGCTCGCTGACGACGCGCTGACCGAAGACGTCATTCAGGATGTGCTGCTAACGGTGCATCGGGTACGTCATACCTACGATCCCGCGTATCCGTTCTTACCCTGGCTGATGGCGATTATTTCGGCACGCGCCGTGGATGCGTTGCGCCGTCGTGGGCGGCATCAACGCTGGGAGGTGGCCGACGATCATCTGGCTGACGTGCCTGCCCCTTTGTCGCCACCGCGTCAGGATTCACAGGAGGAGCTGGCCGGCTATTTGCGCCAGCTGCCTTCACGCCAGCGGGAGATTGTCGAACATGTTCATTTACGCGAAATGAGCCTGATGGAAGCGGCTGCGCATAACAACCTGAGCGTCGCCGCAGTGAAATCGTTACTGCATCGCGCGCTGACCAATTTACGCCGCTTTGGAGCACATCATGACTGACCACAACCTGTTGATAGAAAAACTCAGCCAGGCCGCACAGCCGGTGAAGCGTCCGTTACCCACCCGGTGGCGCGTGCTGGTCTGGCTGGCGATTGCATTGCCGTGCGGCGTGCTCGCCAGCCTGCTGGTACAACGTAGCCTGACGGACTGGTCACAACCCGGTGCGCACTGGGCAATGGTGCAACTGGCGCTGGCGTTCCTGCTCGGTTGGCTGGCGATCAGTAGCGCCTTTAATATGAGCATTGCCGGACGCCGTAGCATCAGCTGGAAAGCCTTGCTGCCGCTGGGGTTGCTGTGGCTGGCACTCAGTATCCTGAATATTCCCCGCGTCGAGCCGCCGCTGCATGTTGGGGACGGCACCAACTGTTATACCTTTCTGCTGGTGGTCAGCACGCCGATGATGGTGATGATGATTGCCAGCCTGCGCCGCACCCGGGCGCTAAATCCGGTACGCAGCCTGGCAATGGCCGGATTCGGTGTCGCCTGCATGGCGGTAACGCTGCTGGCGTTTTGCCATCCGGTGCACCTGCATAAGGTGGATTTTTTTATGCATCTGGCAGCGATTGCCAGCATTGTGGTCCTGACGGTACTGGTGGGGAAACGTTGGGTGGCGATAAGGTAAATGTTGAGGAGCGGGTGCATTGAGGCCAGCCGTAACAACAACCTAAAGAGTTGGCGGGGATCGCTCCCCGCCGGCTCTCTTACTTGACAGATTCACAAGCTGTGAAAACAGCAACCTCCGTATCGCCGGTTCGGATGCGGACCTCACAAAGGTCTTTCCTCAAAACCAGCACCGCCATTACAACGGCGGTACAGATAACGATCAGGGCGACAATCCGCGCCATATGCTGCTTCATAGCCTACTTCTCCTTGACCCGAAGGTCCGTAAGAGGCTACTCTAAATGCGTGTGGCATTAGAAGTGGCCTCAGTTTAATGTAAAACGTCCTGCAAGACGTCCTATGTTAACTGGGGCTTTTCTCTTTCTGCCGTTGGCAAATGCTTAAGGCAGAAAGCCTCAAGCACCCGCCGCGATTCTAATCCAACGGTCTGACTTATCCCAAATTTTTATCCATACCGCTGCGCTAACTCGTGCTTTTTTTCCTGTTATGCGATCCGTGACAACTTCTTATGTAACGTTATGGAATTACCCGCTCCGCTTTGAGCTTTTCGAACAACTGAACAAACGCATCCAGCGTACTGCGATAGCCAATAAACCCGGCTTTGCGACTCTTGCTCATATCGGTAAAAGCTTCCATCGGACGGCCTAAATCGGCATCGGTATGCCACCAGGAAACCAACTTATCGATATCCGCCTCGCGCAATCCGTCACGCTGCGCAATCTCGCGCCATGCGTCAGTTGCTGCCTGCATACGTCCTTCCAACGGCATCATCTGTGGCGGATAGTCGGCAGCTTCAATACCAAAATACGCCGCCAGACGCGGCCACAGCCAGTTCCAGCGGAATACGTCGCCATTTACCGCATTGAAATCCTGATTGGCGGCTGCGGGTGCGGTCGTCGCCCATACCAGCTGCTCGGCCAGCAGTCCGGCATCGGTGACATCCGATACGCCGTGCCACTGCTCCGGCGAACCGGGGAAAATAAACGGCCAGCCCCGCTCGCGGCATAAGGTGGCATATACCGCCAGCGTCTGGCCCATGTTCATCGCGTTGCCGAGGGCATAACCGATGATGGTATGAGGACGGTGCACGCTCCAGCGGTAACCGTATTTCTCCGCACCGGCAAAGATCTCATCTTCCTGCGCGTAATAGAAATTATCGACCGGCTGACGCCCCTGCTCCTCGCGGAACGGCGTAACCGGCACCGCCCCTTTGCCATAGGCTTCGAACGGCCCGAGATAGTGCTTCAATCCGGTCACCAGCGCCACATGTGCGCCGTGCAACCGCTCGCCCAGCGCCTCAATCACGTTGCGCACCATCGCACCGTTAACGCGAATGTTCTCTTTCTCATTTGCCTGCCGCGCCCAGACGCTGAAGAACACCGCATCCGGCTTCACTCCAGCCAATGCCTGACCTACTGCTACGGCATCGGTCAGATCGGCGGTCAGGCTGTGGCATCCTTCTGGCACTGCGCCACGCCCACGCGACAACCCGGTCACCTGCCAACCTTCACGTAACAGTTTCTCGGCCAGCGCACGACCAATCACGCCGCTGATACCAACAATTAACGCCTGCTTCTGCATTTCATTTCTCCTCAGTTTGCGTAATCATTAGCGTAATGAAGAATTGAATTCTCATCTCTGGCATTAATTCACATCATTCCCAACCTGAGTTCATGAATAAATGCACGATCAACGTCTGAAAGATATCGTCCCTTTTGTTGCCAGCGTCGAATGCGGCAGCTTTGCAGCGGCGGCAGAACGCCTGCATATCACCGGCTCGGCGGTGAGCAAAAGCGTCACCCGGCTGGAAACACGCCTCGGCTCCCGACTGCTGGAACGTACCACGCGCAGTCTGAAGCTGACCGATGCCGGTAATGCTTACTACCAGACCTGTCTCCGCATTATGGAAGAACTGGCAGAGGCCGAGGCAGTGCTGGCGGCTCAGCGCAGCATACCGTCTGGCAAATTACGGCTGGCGGTGCCCAACACTTATGGTCGTCTGGCAGTGATGCCTCTGCTGGTGCCGTTTTGCCAGCAACATCCTGAACTGGAACTGAGCCTGCGTTTTTCCGATCGGATGGTGGATCTGTTCGATGAAGGGATTGATGTGGCGGTGCGTATTGGCGATACGCCGAATATTCCTGTCTCACTCGCCTGCCGTCAGATGGGGCGCGAACGCATGGTGTTCTGCGCTGCGCCGGATTATCTGGCGCGCGCCGGTCGTCCCACCAACAGCCACGCTCTGTTGCAACATCCGGCGATTTTATACGAGCGCATCGATGGCAGTACCAAACCCTGGTTACTGCAAGCGGAGGATGGTCATGTGCAATGGCGCAGCGTACCGCACCGTATGGCGATGGGAGATGTGGATGCACAGGTGCAGGCGGTGCGCGCCGGACTGGGCGTTGCGCAGATGCCCTCCTGGCTAATACGCGAACCGCTGGCGCGCGGCGAACTGGAGATTATCCTGCCCGCCCATCAACCTGATGGCCTGATGCTGACGCTGGTATGGCCGCGCCGCAAGCAACTGCTGCCGAAAGTGGATGCGCTGCTTGAGACACTCAGCCAACTGACGATTCGTTAACGATGATTGAGACGACGCGATAAACGGTCGCCAAAGAATTGCAACAGCGTGACCAGTGCCACCAGCACCACAATCACCGTCAGCATCACCTGCATATCAAAGCGCTGATAACCGTAGCGATATGCCAGGTCACCCAGTCCACCCGCGCCAATCGCTCCGGCCATAGCAGAGGCGTTGATCATTGTGACTAACGTGATGGTAAAACCGCTGACGATGCCTGGTCGCGCTTCCGGCAGCAGCACATGCCAGACGATATGCCAGCGGTGGAACCCCATCGCCTGCGCTGCTTCGGTCAATCCTTTGTCCACTTCGCGTAAACTCACCTCGGCAATACGCGCGAAAAACGGCGTGGCCGCCAGGGTCAGTGGCACCGTTGCCGCCCATACGCCGTAGGTGGTGCCGACGACCCAGCGGGTAAAAGGGATCAGCGCCACCATCAGAATCAGAAACGGGATAGAGCGAAACAGATTCACCACCCAGCCCAACAACCGGTTCAACAAGGGATTGGGGAACAGATCGCCACGTCCGGTCACCACGAGGATCACCGCCATCGGTAATCCCAGCGCCAGCGCAAACAGCGACGACACGCCTACCATCAACAGCGTGTCCAACAATCCGGTCCACAATCGTTCAAAGCCCAGTGACATATCCTGCAATCTCCAGTTGGTCGGCGATGCCGTTTAATGCCTGCTGTGTCGCCGCGCGGTCATGGCTCGCATCCAGCAACAACAACAGCTGGCCGGTAGCTTTGTTTTCCACCCATTCAATCGCGCTGAACAGCAACGTAACCTCACCTGCGAGCCGACGGCTGAGCGCACCAAGATCCGGCGAAGCTCCCTGACCGGTGTAGCGTAACCGAACCAGCAGACGCGACTGCGTATTCTGGCGTTGCGATGTCAGCAACGGCACAAGATATTCCGGTAATGCCTGATGTTGTGGGTTGAGGAGCTGTCGGGTCGTCTCCTGTTGCGGGTCGCTATACACACGCCACACCGGGCCACGTTCGATGATTTCGCCTTGATCAATCACCGCCACCTGATGACATAAGTCATGCACGACATCCATCTCATGGGTGATCAACACAATGGTGATATGGCGCTGCTGATTAATCTTCTTCAGCAGCGCGAGGATGGCGCGGGTGGTTTCCGGGTCGAGTGCCGATGTAGCCTCATCACACAACAACAATTCCGGATCATGTACCAGCGCGCGTGCGATACCGACCCGTTGCTTTTGGCCGCCAGAGAGCTGAGCAGGCCAGGCGTGCTGACGCTGCTCCAGCCCCACCAGCGCCAGCAGTTCATCCACTTTGCGCTGACGCTCGGCGGCAGGCACCCCGGCGACTTTCATTGGCAGCTCAATGTTTTCCCGCACCGTCTTCGCCGACAGCAGATTGAAGTGCTGAAAAATCATGCCGGTGCGGCGTCGCCACTGCACCAGCTCCCGGTCACGCAACGTACCGATGTCGATGCCATCTATCACCACCTGCCCGGCACTCGGTGCTTCAAGCCGATTGAGGCAGCGGATCAAGGTCGATTTACCGGCACCGCTGCGTCCGATAATGCCGAAAATTTCGCCGCGTCTAACCTGCAAGTTAATGTTTTTTAACGCGTCCTGCGTCTGTCCGGCATAGCGTTTGCTCAGACCCAGTATCTGTACATGCGCCTTACCCGATCCTTCATGCGCAGGCTCCAGCACAGCATCCTGTTCACCGGGTAACGTCAGGCTCACCATGATTACTGGCTCCAGCCCGGCTGATACAGCTTGCCGTAAAAGCTATCCAGTTTGGCGCGCACCACTGGCGAATGCTGATAGATATCCACAAACTTCGCCAGACGCGGGTCGTCCTGATGACCGTCACGAATCACAAACTGGATGACATATTCCGGGTGTTCCAGCCCGTCAAACAGCAGCGCTTTTTCCGGGTCAATGGTTTTTGCCAGACGCAGATAATGCGGGTAGCCCTGCGCCAAATCGACCTCGTCCAGTGAACGCGACAGTTGTACCGCTTCCACCTCAATAATCTTCAAATCTTTCGGGTTGCTGGCAATATCATCGACAGTGGCTTTCAGCCCCACGCCAGGCTTCAGGGTGATCAACCCGGCCTTCTGCAACAGCAGCAGACCACGCGCGCCGTTAATCGGGTCATTGGCAATCGCCACCGTACCGCCCTGGGGAATCTGGTCCAGCGAGGTATGTTTTTTCGAGTACAGGCCGATGTTATTAATAATGGCTGGCGCATAAGGCACCAGGTGGAAACCGCCCTCTTTATTGGCGTTCTCAAGGAAAGGTTTGTGCTGGAACAGGTTAACGTCGATGTCACCATTTTCCACGCTGACATTAGGCGCGGTCCAGTCGGTAAACTCCACCAGTTGGACCTCCAGTCCCTGTTTTTTCGCCTCTGCCACGGCAGTTTCGAGCGGTGGCGCAAAGGCGGCGGTGGTGCCGACTTTCAACGGCCCGCTGTAATTGGCGGCATGCGCCAGTGCGCTTACGGCCAGCAACGCGGCTGCCAGTTTTAATGAAATTTTCATGATAATTCCCTGAGGTAAATGGATTAACGACGGTTGGCGGCAGGTCGCCACTGCGCCGCCGGATGGCGGTCAGGCAGACGATCCTGTTGCTGAAAAATCTTTTTACGCAGTGAGCCAGGCTGGTAGGCGGTCTTAAAGCGTCCACGTTGTTGCAGTTCCGGCACGACCAAATCGATAAAGTCACGGTAACTTTGCGGGTTGAGAATGCGCGTCAGGTTAAATCCATCAATATCGCCCTCGTCGATCCAGTGGATCAGTTGATCCGCCACCTGCGACGGGTTCCCCACAATCAGGGGGTAGCGACTACCCATCGCGTGTTGTTCCAACAAGCGCCGCCGCGTCCAACCGCTATAGGCTTTGCTTACCGATTCAATCGCCCGCGTGTCACCGCTGGTAATGGGTTCATCGAGGCCGAAAGCCGCCAAATCCAGCCCAATTGAGCTGGAGAAATGAGCGATGCCCGCTTCCGGGCTGGCGTATTCGAGGTAGCTGCGATGCTTCTCCTGCGCCTCGCGTTCGCTGGGAGCAACAATCACGCTGACACCCATAAAGATGCGCAAATCGTCGGCGCGCCGCCCGGCATCGACTGCGGCCTGGCGCAGACGCTGGGTCTGCTGGCGCATCAGTGCCGGGGAGCTGGCGTTGACAAAGCTGCATTCGGCATGACGCGCCGCAAATTGGATACCGCGTGGCGAGCTACCCGCCTGAAACAGCAGTGGCGTGCGTTGCGGTGACGGGCTGCTGAGGTGATAACCCTGCACCTGGTAAAATTCGCCCTGATGATTGATGTGATGAATTTTCTGCGCATCGGCATATAAGCGCCGCTGGCGGTCCACCACCAGCGCGTCATCCTGCCAACTGCCCTCCCACAATTGATAGCTGACATCCAGAAACTCATCAGCCTGATCGTAACGACGATCGTGTGCCAGCAGTTCGCGCTGCCCCACGGCCCGCGCCGCGCTGTCGAGGTAGCCGGTCACGATATTCCAGCCGATACGTCCCTCGGTCAGATGGTCGAGAGTGGACAAACGACGCGCAAAGGGATACGGCGCTTCGTAGCTCAGATTCGCGGTGACGCCGAAGCCCAGATGCTGCGTGACGCCCGCCATCGCTGAAACCAGCATCAGCGGATCGTTGACCGGAAGCTGAATCGACTCACTGGCTGTCAGGTTGATACCCTGCTGATAGACGTCATACACGCCCAGAATATCGGCGATAAACAGGCCATCGAACAGGCCGCGCTCCAGCAGTTGCGCCAGCTCGGTCCAGTAGGCCAGTGAGTTGAAATCCACCGATTTGTCCTGCGGATGCGTCCACATGCCGTGATGGATATGACCGACGCAATTCATATTGAAGGCGTTAAGCAGGATATGCTGCTGACTCATAGCGTCCCCCGGCGCGGCGGTAACACGCCGTTCAACAGGTAGTTACCAATCGCCGGGTATTTCCAGCGCACCGGATCGTGCAAGGTATGGGTGCGTGCATTACGCCAGTGGCGGTCGAAGTTATGTTCGCGCAGGCTGGCGCGCGAGCCACCCAACTCAAATAACAGGTTGCCCGCCTCCAGCGAGACTTCGGTGGTCCAGGCACGCGCTTGCGCCACGGTGACCGAGGCCGCCGCCACGTTTTCTGCCGTGGCGTGTTGCTGAGCGCGATCCACCGCATCGCCCGCCAGCGCCAGCAGGGCATCTCCGGCGGATAACCGTGCGGCCAGACGACCGGTACGATCCAGCGTCAAGGGATCGTCGCTGGCGCGCTCAACCCCGCTGTCCGGCCACGGACGGGCGCGGTTACGCAGAAAATCGAGCATGTCATTGAAGGCCGCACGGGCGATACCCTGATCGATTGCCGCATGCAGAATCTGTGCAAAAGGACCAACGGCAGTGGGCCGTTCAAACGCGGTCTGAAATGGCACCACATCTTCATCGCTAACGATGACATCGACAAACTGCACGCTGCCGCTGCCGGTGGTGCGCTGACCAAAGCCGCTCCAGTCATCAATCACGCTGACACCCGCCTGGTGGCGCGGGACAAAGACCAGCTGTTCTTTGTCGTCATCACCGCGCGCGGCGGTGGGGATGCGGTCAGCAAACAACGCGCCGGTAGCGTAAAACTTGCTACCGGTAAGGCGTCCCGCTGTCACACGGGTGCTGCGCTGGTGCGCCGAGGGCGAGTTGAACTCTGCCAGCGCATTGCCCAGATGTACCCCGGCCAGCACTTCGTCATACAGCCGCTGCTGCTGCGCCGGGCTGCCGTTAACCCGTAATACTTCCAGCGCGTAGAAATGGTTTTGTGGCACCTGACCGATAGCAGCATCCGCTTCACTGAGGATGGCCACAATCGCCGCCAACTGTGCCGAGGGGATGGCTATCCCACCGAATGCCCGTGGCACGGTAATCGCTCCCAGACCCGAGGCGAAAAACTGTGCCAGTTCATGATGCGGCAGTTGACGTTCGCGATCGCGCAGCGCGGCATCACGTCGGAATTGCTCCGCCAGTTGCTGTGCCACCGCCAGCGCCTGCTGCACATCGTTAATCCGCGTGGCGGGCTGTTTAGGCTGAACCTGCGTCATGTTCGCTCCTTAAATCCAGGCATGGCGCGCGGGCAGCGCATCATTGAGGTAGTAATTGCCGATGGCATGGGTTTTCCAGCGCACCGGATCGTGCAGGGTATGGGTGCGCGCATTACGCCAGTGACGATCCAGACCATGCCGCAGCAAGGTGGCGCGACTGCCGCCCCATTCGAGCAGCTTCTCGCTGGCACGCAGCGCCACCTCCGTGGTCAGCACCTTGGCTTCCGCCACCGCAATCGACGCCCGTGCACCGTTTTCCGCGTTCAGTGACGGTTGATCGATAGCGTCCAGCACGCGCGCCGCGTGCGCCAGCAGCGCATTGGCCGCCGTCAGTTCGGTGCTGATACGACCAATATCGGCCAGGATGTAGGGGTCATCCGCATTACGGCTGACGCCTGCATCCACCCACGGACGCGAGCTACTGCGCACAAACTCCAGCGCATCATCCAGCGCCCCCTGGGCGATACCGGCATCAATTGCGGCCTGAATCAACTGCGACACCGCGCCGCGCAACGTGGGTTTGTCTGACGCGGGCAGCGGGATGACCCATTGCGCATCCACTGCCACCTGCTGCAAACGTACGGTGCCGCTGGCGGTGGTGCGCTGACCGATACCGGACCAGTCATCAACAATCTCCACCCCCGCCGCCGGCAGTGGGATAAACGCCATCACCGGTTGCTGTTGATCCTGAAGCGCCGTGGTCACCAGAATGTCGGCGAACAACGCACCGGTTGAGTAGAATTTTTCGCCGGTGAGGCGCAGCCCCTGTGACGTTGTCACCAGTTGCGTCTGCACATCACGGGTATGCCGGGTATTTTTCTCCGGGCCACCGTTACCCAGGCGTTGCCCGTTGACCACCGCGCGCAATAATTGCTGCTGCTGGTGCGACGTTCCTTCGCCAAGAATGAACTGAATCAAACCAAAATGATTTTGCGGAATTTGTCCCAGCGAAGGGTCGCTGGCGGAAATAAGGCGAAAAACTTCAGCCACCGTCTGGAATGACAATCCTCCCCCACCAAACTGGCGTGGCACGCTAATACTGCCCAGGCCCAGTTGCGTAAATTGATTAAGGAGTTCACGCGGATAAATACGTTGCTGATCGCGCTCGACTGCCCCAACTTTGGCCTGCTCCGCCAGATGGCGGGCAGCATTGATCGCGTCAGCATCATGGGTTAACACCGCCGCAGCGGGGTTATCTTTGCTTAAAGTTTGCGTCATGGTTTATTTCACAACAGAAATAACAGATTGGCAGGGATAATAATCAGGCGGTCTGAAGCAAGTAAATAGTGAGGTTATGCTATATCTGCACAAGGTTTATTGTTATTCAGATAAATAGATACGGATAAAGAAAGCACGCTGAAAGCAGGTATTTCAGCGTGCTCATTTTCCTAAGAAGAAATATCGAAATCCAATGTTATTTTATTAATAAGGACCAGGGGAAATCGCGCAATCATTATTTTTACTCCTCGGGGCAGATTAATCAGTAAGCCAGCGTTTGTTGCAAAATCTCACCAAAGGCAACGCAGATTTGCCCCTGCTCACGGTGATCTGCGGGTCGACTCAGCAGGACAAATTCCGCTTCAGGCAGGCTCGGTAACACAGGTTGTTGCAGCACCACTACGCCTTCGCGCGGCATTGCCGAACGATTCAGACACGCGACACCCAGCCCCGCCGCCACCGCATCCTGTAATCCACGCACGCCCGATGAGATGTGACGGATAAACCAGGCCTGATGCTCGCGACTTAACGCCTGACAGGCTGCACGGTGCAGCATGCACCCTTCCGGCAGCAACACCAGCGGCAGCGGTTGCGTCAACGACAATCCGGCGGCACCCACCCACAGCAGCGGTTCACGAAAAAGTCGCTTTTCCTGTCTGGCGTCCCCTGCCCGGCTAAAGCCAGGCACCCGCATCACCACCGCCAGATCGAGCTCGCCACGCTGCCATGCCGCATCGATTTCGGCACTTTTGCCCATCGTGGTGCGCAAGCGAAGTTGAGGATAGTCACGCGCATAACGTGCCAGTAGCGCGACGATAGCATCTGGTCGGCAATAATCGGTGATCCCCAGACGAATCTCCCCGCTGAGTGTGACTCCCTGCAAATCGCGCCACGCCAAATCTGCCAGCGCCAGCAGATGGCGGGCATGATGCAACAGTTTCTCTCCGGCTACGGTTGGCGTCACGCCGCTTTTACTGCGCACCAGCAAGGTTTGATTGGCCCGCTGCTCCAGTTTACGCAACTGCTCGCTCAGTGCTGATTGTGACAGACAACGCTGCGGTGCAGCGGCTGTCAGACTACCGGCGTCTACCGCAGCCACAAAGCTGCGCAACTGTTCCATATCGAAGGTGTTCATCTTATCCAACGGTTTTATTAATGGATGATAACCAATCTTCCCGCTTTTATGGTGGAAAGGAAAGCGGAATACTCCCTCTCAGTTCACATGACGAGGAAGAAAACATGCCGCATATCGTTTTACAGTTATCAGGCGAGCACAACGCCCCGCTGATGCATCAAGCCGTCCAGGTCATTCAGGATCTGACCGCAACCGTTCTGGGAAAAGACCGCCCGGTAATGGCCACCACCGTACAGTTCATTGCAGATGACCAGTGGTTTATCGGCGGTGAAACGCTGAAAACCCTGGCACGCAGCGCTTTTCATCTGGATATCAGCATCACCGATGAAACTAACACCAAGGCAGAGAAAGCGCGTTTTGTGCGTGAGCTGTATCAGGCACTGGCGGTGCTACGCCCGGATCTGCATGAGGTCAGCTATATCCACCTGATTGACGCCCGCGCGGCCGCCTATGGCTACGGTGGACGGACTCAGGAGTGGCGACACCAGCAGGCCGGGGTGGCTTGATTTGCCTTGTCACTCCCGACACAACGATTGTCCGGCTTAACAAAGCCCGTCCATCACGTCTGCTTTAGGTTGTTCTTTAACACTTTCTCTGTGAGGTAAGCGCACGATGAACAACCTGCATTACAAAAGTTTGCTGGAAATTGGCCGCCTGATTCAGTCGCGTGACATCACCTCGGTAGAGGTCACCAACGCCCTGCTGGCGCGAATTGATACGCTGGATAAGCAACTGCATAGCTATTTTTATGTGATGCGCGACAGCGCGCTGCAACAGGCGGCTCAAGCCGACCAGGAGATCGCCAGTGGGATCCTTCGTGGCCCGCTGCATGGGGTGCCGATTGCGCTGAAAGACCTGATCTGGACCAAAGACGCCCCCACCACTCACGGCATGATCATTCATAAGGATCACTATCCGGCGGAGGATTCGACGGTGGTGGAGCGCTTCCGCGCGGCAGGGGCGGTCATTCTCGGCAAACTGGCGCAAACCGAAAGCGCCTTTGCCGATCACCACCCAGAGATTACCCGCCCGACCAACCCGTGGGGCAGCGCGCTGTGGACCGGCGTCTCCTCCAGCGGCTCCGGCGTCGCCACGGCGGCGGGCCTGTGTTTCGGGGCCATCGGTACCGATACCGGCGGCTCGATCCGTTTTCCGTCTAACGCTAACGGTTTGACGGGCATCAAACCCACCTGGAGCCGCGTCACCCGCCACGGTGCCTGTGAACTGGCAGCTTCGCTCGATCATATTGGCCCGATGGCGCGTTCCGCCGCCGATGCTGCCGCCATGTTACAGGCCATTGCCGGGCGCGACGAGAAAGATCCGACCTCCAGCAGCGAGCCAGTGCCGGACTATCTGGCGCTGATGACGCGCGGCGTCAGCCACCTGCGCATCGGCCTCGATAAAAGCTGGGCGTTGGACAAAGTGGATGATGAGACTCGCGCCGCATTGCAAGCTACGATTGCGACCCTGAGCGAGTTGGGTGCCACCTTTGTGGATATCACCATGCCGGACACCGAAAAAGCCGCCGAGGAGTGGAGCGCGTTGTGTGCCGTCGAAACCGCGCTGGCGCACGAAGCAACCTGGCCGGCTCAAAAAGATCAATACGGTCCAGGGCTGGCGGGTTTACTCGATCTCGGCCATCGCGTCACGGCGCTGGAGTATCAACGCCTGCTGCTCAGTCGGGCGGCGCTGCGTGGTGACATCTCCGCCCTGTTCAGCAAAGTCGATTTGCTGCTGGCCCCGGCCACCGCTTTTGCCGGTTTAACCTGGGACACCATGACCCGTTTTGGTACTGATCAGGCACTGTTTAACGGCGTGCTGCGCTATACCAGTGCATTCGATGCCAGCGGCCATCCCACTATCACTCTGCCCTGTGGCATGACCGCTGCTGGTGCGCCGATTGGCTTCCAGTTGGTGGCGGCGCACTTTGCCGAAGCCACCATGATTCAGGGTGCCTGGGCCTACCAGCACGTTACCGACTGGCATAAACAACACCCGACGCTGTAACCTCCTCACTGGCCGCTGCGGCGGCCTTTTGTCGCTTTCATGGCCCAATAATTGCTTTATTTTTTTCCACTTCCGCCCTTTTCGCCATGTTTAGGGGACGTTGTCATGAAAGAAAATTTCACCACCGATAACCTGGAAAATCGTCATCGCTTTGACGCCTGGCGTGACGCGGTCTGCTCGCGTTTGATCAAAGCCGAGGCACGCCAAACCCACGCCGGGGAGTTCTCTGGCAGTTTCGGCTATTCGATGCTGGGACATGTGGATATCGCCAATCATATCTCGCGTACCGCGCTGGTGTGGCAACGCACACCAGAGTGCATTCGCCGCCATCCCAATCATGATTTCTATCTGGGCTATATTTGCGCCGGTTCCGGCACCTTAAGCCAGAATGACAACCATTCACGCGTCCATGCCGGTGATGTGGTGATTTATGATGCCGCCACCCCGTTTGATTTTGCCATGGAGAATGTCGCCATCAATATCGTCCATCTGCCGCGCCAGATGATTGAGAAAGAGGCACCGGCTATCGCCCGGCTGGCAGGAAAAACGCTGGACCTCAGCCGTCCGGGTATGACTTCGCTGAAACACATGCTGACCGAGGCGTTTGCCTTTAATGCCGAACGCGAAAATGCGTTTCTGACGGAGCAGTTTGCCAACACGCTGCTGAATATGATTTCGGTCAGCCTGAATTTGCAGAAAAGCGATGCCGCGCTGAAGCCAGACCTGTTTTCGCGCGTGGTGAGTTATCTGCGGCAAAACCTGCACCAGCATGAATTGTCAGTGGCGCAAATTGCCAACGCACATCATGTCTCCCCGCGCACCGTCAGCCGGGTGTTTGCCGCTCATGGCACCACGCCGATGAATTTTGTCTGGCAGGAGCGCCTGCTGGCGAGCCACAAAGTGCTGGCCGAAGGTAAAGCGCGCAATATCACCCAGGTAGCGATGGATCACGGCTTTAGCGATATGTCGCACTTCAGCCTCGCGTTCCGCAAGGCCTTTGGTTATACACCCAGCAGCCTGATCCGCCCGCCGCAAAACTGATTATTTTTGCAGGCTGTTGATCACCCGCTCAGCGGTATATTCCATGCTGCTGCGGGTGTTCATCGCTTCACTGCGCATAAAGCGGTACGCCCCGGATTCATCCAGACCATATTCGCGCATCAGCATGCCTTTGGCCTGCGCCAGACGCTCGCTTTTGACTTTAACCGGCTGCCGGGCGTGCTGGCGTGTCGCCTGGAGGGTGCCGATGACCTGCACAATCAACGCAAAGGGATTCAAGGTGCGTTCGGCGATGGCGGTCGGTTGCAGTTCAATTAACAAGGGGAACAGACGCGCATTTTGGCAATCGGCCAGCGCGATCACCGGAATATTGGCCTGACGCCAGGCGCGTAATAACGGTAGCAGGGTCTGCTGATAGTGAGGCTCAACCGCCACAATCACCAGATGGACGTCAATGGGAGCCTGTGCCGGTAATGGCCAGCTGTGCTGCGCCTGACAGCCGAGTTGCGTCAACGACGCACAGAAGGCGCGCACGCTCTGTGCATCGGGATGGAAAAGATGCAGCCGGACGCCC
This sequence comes from Pantoea sp. X-Soil-OKNW-713, assembly GCF_059730685.1. Classification (NCBI taxonomy): domain Bacteria; kingdom Pseudomonadati; phylum Pseudomonadota; class Gammaproteobacteria; order Enterobacterales; family Erwiniaceae; genus Pantoea; species Pantoea sp. X-Soil-OKNW-713. The sequence goes on from NZ_AP035996.1 coordinate 462,252, forward strand.
GCCAGTGTAGCCAGTAAGGATTGCTCAGTCATGCTTCACCCTGGGTTAATGGAGTGTGAAGCTTTACACTAAGCAAGTGTGGAAGCGCCTGCTGTGTTGTGGCGGTCGTGAAATGTGTCAGTTGAGACAACAGCACGATCCGTAGCGGTGCGATTTATTGCGTACGACATTGCGCGATAAATCGCGCCGCTACGTTAAAGGACGACCATCAGGCATGAAAACCCAAAAACTGTTCGGCAATGCTGGCACTGGAGGTGGTTAGCGGATCGATATGGTGAATAATTTCCCCCTTTTCAATCACATGAATCTGGTCCGACAGCGCATAGAGAAACTCAATATCCTGTTCCACCAGGATGATGGAGATATCCATCTCATGCCTGAGTCGTTGCAACGTCTCAATAATCTCCTCACAGATATTCGGCTGGATCCCCTCAGTGGGTTCATCCAGCAGCACCAGTTGCGGCTGACCACATAAACAGCGGGCCAGCGCCAGCAATTGCTGTTCACCACCGGACAAAGATCCCCCCGGCTGCGCCAACAGGCGTTTCAGACGCGGGAAGATCTCCAGCATCTGTTCGATAATCTGCCCGGCCCGGGAAAAGTGCTTCACGCAGCCCATGCGCAGATTTTCCTCTACCGTCAGCAACGGGAAGATTTGCCGCCCCTGTGGCACAAAACCGATGCCTGCCGCCGCCCGCTGATGTGCCTGATACGCGGTGATATCGATGCCGTTAAGCGCAATGCGGCCCTGCCAGGCGGGCAGTTCACCCATAATGGTACGCAGCAGCGTGGTTTTACCCATGCCGTTACGTCCCAGCACGCCGGTAAAGGATTTGGCCCCGACAAAGAGTTCGGACAGATGTAACACTGGAATTTTGTTATACCCAGAAACCATCTCTTTGATTTCAAGCATGTTTAATCTCCACGTTGCCGAGATAGGCCTCTTTGACCAGTGGGTTGCTGGTCACGTCGCGAAAGCTGCCCTCCGCCAGTACCGCGCCCTGATTAAACACCGTCACCTGCTGCGCAATCATGCTGATGAACTCCATATCGTGTTCCACCACCACCACGGTGCTTTGCTGGTTGATAGCTTTGATCAGTTCAGCGGTTTTGCGGACTTCGTGATGTGTCATCCCGGCGGCAGGCTCATCCAGCAGCACCAGTTGTGGGCGCGAAATCAGGATCATTCCCAGCTCCACCCACTGCCGCTGACCGTGCGCCAGCTCGGACAAAGTGGCGTCAGCAAGATGCAGCAGGCCAATATCCTGCAACACCTGTGCAATGGCGGCGGGCACGGCGGATTTCGCCATTTTATTCGCTGCCGCCTGCCACAGATTTTCGCGCACGCTTAAGCCTTCAAACACGCTGGGAACCTGAGTCTTGATACCGATACCAAGACGGGCAATCTCCCACGGCCGCAGCCCGGAAATCACCCGGTCGCGATAGCGGCATTCGCCACGACTGGGCGTCACCTGACCACTCAACATCTTAAAGAAGGTACTTTTTCCCGCACCGTTCGGGCCGATCAGGCAGCGCAGTTCGCCCTCGTGCAGGGTGAAATCGACCTCTTTCACCGCATGAACGCCGCCAAAGCTGACCCCCATTTTTCTGGTTTGTAACAGGACTGCCGCGCTCATTGTTTCACCTCGCTCACCTGTGGCGTGGCTGCCTGCACCGTCGACTGACGTTTACGTCGTCACAAACGTTGCAGCGTTGGCAGGATACCGCCGGGGATTAACAACACGAAGACCGCCAGAATCACCCCCAACACCAGATTGACGTCCACCGTCTGCTGCGCGCCGAGGCGGGTGACCATCCATTGCAACAAAATGCAGCTGATCACCGGGCCAATCAGCGTGCCGCGCCCGCCAACGATCACCCAGATAATGATCTGCGCCGACTGGCTGATGCTGAACACGCCAGGGCTGACAAACGCGCCCCAGTTGACGTACAAACAACCCGCCAGTCCGGCAATCGCCGCGCCAATGGCGAAGGTCGCCAGCTTATGCGCCGGGACGTTATAGCCCAGCAAACCGGCACGCTGTTCATTTTCACGAATCGCGACGACGGTTTTGCCAAAACGGCTGAGTAAGGTGAATTTCAGCAGCACGTAGCACAGCGCCAGACACCCTGCCGTCACCATAAAGATCGCCTCTGGCGATAAGATCGCATCGGGCTGGAACGGCATATTCAGCGTTGGCACCGACGGAATACCGTTGAAGCCGCCCAACAGCGCCTGGCCGATATGGTATTCACTGCCCGCCGTCGAGTTGACCCAGTTAAACAGCACCAGGCTCACCGCCAGGGTGATGGCACCGAGGTAGACATCGCTGACACCGCCGTAAAAGATCACATAACCGAGCAGCAGCGAGAACAAGGTCGGCAGCAGCACCGCCAACACCACCGCCCAGGTGGAATCACCCCAGTTGATGGCGCAGATGGCGTAGGTATAGGCTCCGAGGCCGAAAAACGCCGCCTGGCCAAAACACAAAATGCCGCCGTAACCCCAGATAAACGCCAGACTCAGCGACAGCAACCCCATCACCAGAAACACCGTGACCGACAGCAGCGTATACAACTCCAGCGTGCCGGAGAGCCACAACGCCCCCAGCATCACCACCAGCGCCACCACAATGATTTGTACGCGTTCGGTAAACAGTTTCATCACAGCGACCTCCTGAAAAAGCGTCCGGTGATGCCCTGCGGCAACAGTCGCAACAACACAATGGCGCTTAACAGCAACGCCACCGCGCCAAATACCGGCGTCCAGGCGTAGGTCGCCAGTTGCGAGATGGTGCCAAACAGGGTGGAGGAAGAGAGGGTTCCGGCGATGATCGCGCTACCGCCGCCAATCACCGTAATAAACGCCTTGGCGATAAAACTGATGCCGATGGTCGGGATGACCCCGGTAATGGGGGCCAGCAATGCCCCGCCGAGGCCCGAAAGCGCCGCTCCCAGTCCGAACGTCAGGCTATAGATTTTGCCAGGATTGGTGCCGAGTGCCGCCGCCATGCGCGCATTCTGCATGGTGGCACGCGCGCACAACCCGAGGGTGGTGTAGCGCAACAGCAGCCACAACGCCCCCACCAGACACAGCGCAAACAGGATGGTAAACAGCGAATAGCCGCTGGTACTGTAGCTGCCAACCGTAACGCTCGGCAGCGGCGAACTGATACCCAGCGTGGTGTTGCCAAACACCATAGTTGCCGCCCCGATCAACGCCAGACTCAGTCCCCAGGTCGCCAGCATGGTGTCAATCATCCGGCCATAGAGATGGCGGATAATCACGCGTTCAATCACGATGCCGAACACCCCCACCACCAGCGGAGCAATCACCAGCATGGCGATCCAGATGGGGACACCGAGATGGTTGGTAGCGAGAATCGCGCTGTAGCCGCCGAGCATCATAAATTCGCCATGCGCCATATTGACGATCTTCATCATGCCAAACACCACCGCCAGGCCGAGGCTCATGATAATCAGCACCGCGATGGCATTGAGCACCTCAATGCCATAGATAATCAACAGATCCATAGTGGCTCCTGTTACAGCTCGATTTGATACTGTTTGGTGTCGCGTGGATTTTTCTTCAGATCGCACACCATCGCGGTATCACTCGGTGCCTGATCGGTGAAGGTTTCCAGAATCTTCATCTGATGGTTTTCCACTTCGGCGATATGCACATCCAGCGTGCAGTGATGGGTGGCGGGATCGACCGTGACTTTGCCGCTCGGCGACGCCACGGTGATGCCGGATTCCAGCGCTTCAATCACCTTCATGCGGTCCACCGAACCGGCTTTGCGCACCCCTTCCGCCCACACCAGCATGCTCTGATAGGCTCCCATTGCCAGATCGCTGATATTGGGCGTGTTGGCACCGTATTTAGCATGGAACTTCTGCACAAATGCCTGGTTTTCCGGGGTGGCAATCTCCTGCATATAGTTGGCCGCGACCAGGATGCCGTTGCTCTCTTCCGGTGACAGGATGATGTGTTCATTACCGCCGCCGAACACCGTAGAGGCAATCGGAATCTTGCCGCTCATCCCCGCGGCGTGCCATTGGCGATAGAAGGAGATGTGCGCGCCGCCCACCAGCGCCGACCACACCATATCCGGTTTGGCGCTCTGGATTTTCGAGATGGCGGCACCGAAGTCGGTGACATCAAGCGGGAAGAACTCCACCGCCATCAATTCGCCACCGTTATCGTGTACCGACTTCTTCACCCAGGCAGAGACGATTTGCCCATAGTTGTAATCGGCAGCCAGCACATAGACTTTTTTGCCCCATTTTTTCATCGCATAAGGCACCAGTTTTTCCACGGTTTGTGCCGGGGTGGAACCGGTGGAAAAGTAGTTACGGTCGCACACGCCACCTTCATATTGGGTCGGGTAGAAATACAGCGTGCGGAAGCGGTCCAGCACCGGACGGATCACCTCGCGCGAGGCGGACGTGATCCCGGCGTGCACCACCGCAACCTTATCTTTCAACGCCGCCTGCTGCGCATACTGCGCGTAAAGCTGCATATTGGATTGCGCATCGTAGTTAATCATCTGAAGCGGGCGGCCCAGCAAGCCGCCTGCGGCATTGATATCATCCGCCGCCAGATTGATGGCGTTCGACATCGGTTTACCGTAAATATCCAGGCCACCCGACAGGTCAAGAATGGTCGCCACTTTAATCGCGTCTTTATTGTCTGCCGCAAAACTCATTTTCGGCGCAACGCCCGCAGCCAGACCTAATGCCGATAATGCAGATCCCTGAAGAAATGAACGACGACTAATAGCCATAGCACCCTCTTAAAGAAGTGATGAGTTAGAAAGAATGGATTTCCGGTGAGATCCGGACAGGGTGAAACCAGCAGCTGGCAGACAACGCTGTCTGCATAAAAAGAAGTGATTGCCACAACGCTGGGGCAATAAGATTAAGCAAGCAATAAGCGGGCCAGATTTAATTTTCCAGCCAGGCTCAGAATATTCGCGCTTTAACACAACCAGTCAGACCTGCGGTGCACTTTTTCGCAGCATTCAGCACCACAAGATTGCACTCATTCGTAGCGGCGCGATTTATCGCGCGATTCCGAGCGTTGTGCTGGAAAGAGATAAATCGCGCCGCTACGGGAGAGGTCGATTGCTGTCGGCTCCTTCACGCGCAATTCTTTCCAATACCCGCCCGCCGCAACATGGTTTAATAGCGCCACTCTTACCAGCGCGGGATGCGTGTTTACTTATGTTGCAGTTTTCAAATGGTTTTCTGTTGAGTTTATCGTTGTGCCTCGATATCGGGCTGGCGAATATCGCCATGATCACCCTGGCGATGCAGCGCGGTTATTTCCACGGTTTCTGGCTGGGAATTGGCACCTGCATTGGCGATTTAATCTACGCGCTGCTGGCGTTGGCAGGGATGGCGGTGGTGCTGCAATTTGCCGCCGTGCGCTGGGTGTTATGGATTGGCGGCGGCGCGTTGTTGATTTGGTTTGCGGTGAAAATGCTACTGGCCGCGTATCGTTCCGTCACCGCCATCAATATGTCAGAACAGCAGCCGCAACGTTCGCTGCTGCGTGAGTTCAGCCGTGGAGTCATGCTGGCGATGTCATCGCCCACCGCCATTTTGTGGTTTGCCAGCGTCGGCGGCGCGCTGATTTCCCGCATGGGGCATGGCAATGCCGGATCGACATCGTGGTTCCTGAGCGGCTTCTTTATCGCCGGGGTGTTCTGGACATGTGTGTTGTGCCTGGTGGGTAGCATGGGCGGGAAACTGCTGGGTCAGCGCCTGCTCAAATATTCTTATCTCGCCTCAGCGCTGATCTTTTGTTACTTCGCAATTTACGTCATCGGTTCGGGCTATCGCGAATTTATTCTTAGCTGATGCGCATAATGATGCGGCGTGGTGCCCATCACTTTGCGGAAGGCATTGATAAAATGGCTTTGGTCATAGAAGCCAAGTTGCAGCGCGGCATCCTGTGCATGCACACCCCGTCGTAACAGCTCGCGCGCATGATGCAACCGCAGCTGCATATGATATTGCAGCGGCGGCATGCCGGTCAGTTGGGTGAAACGCCGGACCAGATGGTATTTACTCAGCCCCACCTGCTGTGCCAGCGTTGCCAGTTGCGGTTTGCTGCTCAGGTTAGCACGCAGATACTCTTTTACCTGTACTATCAGCTGAGCATCCCCCTGCTGGCGGCTGGCTGAATCATCCAGCAATTCGCCACACAACCACATCAGTTGTTGTTCCTGTAACCCTTCATCGTACTGACGCGTTGCGGCAGCATAATCGCAGATGGCCGCGAACAACGGCGCGTGATGGAACGCCCCTTCGCGCAGCGCTGGCGCCCCGGCCAGCACCGACTGAGGCAAATGCACGCTGATAAAGCTTACCGGTTCCACGCTGAACTGTGACGCCTGAACAGAGGCCGGATTGTACACCGTCACCTGCCCGGCCTGCGCCTCGTATGACTTACCATCCAGCCAGATCGCCTCACGACCACTCAGATTGGCGCAAACCACATATTCGTCGTGCAAATGGCGTGGAAAAGCGCTGTCGCTGGCGGTGACACGCGAACACTCTATCCCGTTGCGGGCAAACCATTCAGAAGCGGATAACGGCACAATAACCATCCGGTTGCGGATAACGCGTGGTATAACAGCATCAGTCGCCGCCAAATGCAACCAGGGGATATAACTCATTGAGTAGGTTTTGGCTTTCCTGTTCTGCCAAAAATGGAAATTTATAGTGCTTTATTGTTGACAGGAATGTTTGCGCATCGTATTCCGTCGCTAACCCCTTCGTTATTAACGCTTTTTCCCACTGCTCCCTTTCATTTTTACTGAACAATACAGAGAAGTTCTCGCAAGCATACGTAAACATTTTCTTTATCGGCTCCAACAACCATTTTGCCAGTTCCATGCTTGTCCCTAAATATTGCTGAGTTGACAGCTCAACGAATAGCTTTATTAATGCAATTACTGCAACTGATTGCTGTTGCTCTGTCGTATAAGATGAGTAAACAGGATGATTTGAAAACTGTTTACTCACCTGATCAATCAATTTTTGGCAATTTTCCCGATAAGAAGAACCGCAAAAAGGTGATAGCAGCTTTGGCAATAATTTTCTGTGGCGAAACAGGCTATTCTTTTTCACATTACGGTGGAGTAGCAAAGAATGAACATGCTCGGAGATATCATTCACATCGTTTATTTCCGTCGTTGACAATGTATCACGATAGCCGAAAAGCAAGCTAATCAATGGCCGGGAAGAGTACTCAGCATGACGCCATAGCGTATTGAGTAAAGGTATTTTTTGGCGAAGATCGGCCACTTCCCCTTTAGAAGCGTTGACCCTCTCAACCTCCCCGATTTGTTTATGATAGCGGATTAGCTGGGGGGATTTCGGGGCTGCTTCCGCATTAAGTAAACGATCAAAATCCTCTGCCGAAAGACAGATAATCTCACTCTTTTCTTCGTTGATAAAAAGATAAGGGTACTGAGATAAGTGCTGTTCTGCATACGCAATAATTTCGGCAAACTTTGCACTTTTCGTCAAAGATCCGCATAAGATCTCCTTGCTGGCAGGCAGCTGATTGATCACCACTTGCAGACGCAGGACTTTCTCAACGGGCAATGTCTTCAGCAACAAGGTCAGATCATTCATCTCAGCGCTTTCGCGGCGTAATAACTCGTATTGGTAGTGCTGAAATAATAGATTTGCTCTGAAATCTTGTATTGCCGTGCAAGCTGAATAGAGAGGATCACGCAGCTCTGCAATTAATGCACGCCGTATCGATTTATCCCGCAGGCAGGCCGTTAACGCCGGTGTAGATTGCTTGATATGCCTTACCATTTGATTGACAGCATCCACCACAATATGGCTGTTTTTTTCTTTCATGCTCCTCATCATAAGGATAAAAAACGCCCCTTTCTCAGGGCACACCGAGCATCTTAAACTTTCAATCTTTTGGAACATATCAGGATGCCAGGTAATGGCGTCCTTCTGATAGTTTTCATAAATCAACCCAGCCCCATCAACAACACCATTTATTTTCAGTTCACGCCATTTGCTTTGTGAAATGTTCACATCCCGACTAAAGCGAACATAGCCAAGCACTGGATTGTTCAATTCTGCTTCAGAGAAATTAGCTGATTTAATCTCATAGTGAGAACCTGGACTGCCAAGAAAAGCCACGTTATTTAACTTAGCCTTATGCAGATTCAGCTCCCGCAGATAACTGTCATCACCGCCAAGGAACCTGACATCATTAATTTCAGCCCGCTGCATTTTTACATCACTTAATGTCAACCCCATAAAATCAGACGCCATACTTTTCCCCATGCCATATATTTTCATATCTTCGAAGTTGGCGCGGGTAATGATAACCTGATTCCAATGCATCGGCTTTTCGTCGCACGTCAGAGTACATCCTTGCAGATTCATGCCATTATGTTTTAGACGATGAAATGTAAGATTCGTAAAAACATGCTCGTTAAAATTAAACTCATCATTTGAACTCAGGACAAAATATTGAGTCTCCACAGAGGAAATCTCAAGATTTATGAAGTTTCTTTTCAGTTTGCTGCCCCCACCCTCCATATAATCCTCGAAGAATTCTTTGAAATCCTTTGCTGACACCTGCTTATAAATGACATCCGAGGAAGAATAAGAAGAACGCAGCGTTATATCACCAACATTACGAACGATAATATTTGGGGGTGATGTTATATCGTCATTCCCTGACGTAGGTATTAAACCTGAAGCCCCGGACACAGACATATCCGTCATCATATTCTCCCTTTGCGAATTTAATCTTAATTTAACATTATCTGATTAAATACCGTCTGTGGGACAGGGGGATCGGGGAAACTAAGAGATAAATCAGGATACTTTCACAATTTACTGATAGCAGAAAAAATGCAGCGCGATAAATCGCGCCGCGACATAAAGATTACAATCCGGCAATACGTTTTAAATCTGCTTCCGCGCCGGGGGCCACCGCCAGCACCTGTGCCCCTTTCAATAACCGTTCACCTGTAGTGTCGAATGGGTGATACCAGCCGCCCGCTTCCTTCACCAGGCAATATCCGGCGAGGCAGTCCCAGGCATGCATATAGGGTTCGTAGTAACCCACTACCCGACCTGCCGCTACCCACGCCAGCATTAATGCCCCCGATCCAATGCGGATAAAGTTACCGCCGGCTGCCAGCAACGCGGCAAGGATCTCACCGACCTTTTCCGGGCTGACGTAGCTGTTGGCACCAAAACCGGTGACATGGTTTTGTAACGTACGTGACGGGTCAACCTGCAAACGCTTGCCGTTAAGTGTTGCCCCGCGGCCCAGCGCGGCGACATAGCATTCCTGATAGGTCGGGGCAAAAATCACACCAATCACTGGCACCCCCTCGTGCAGCACCGCCACCGAGACACACCAGTTCGGCATACCGTTGAGAAACGGGCTGGTGCCATCAATCGGGTCCACCACCCAGGTGTAGCCGGACGTGCCCGCCTGCAAGCCATACTCCTCACCGAGAAAGCCGTCATCGGGGAAGTGTTCGCGAATACGCTGCCCGATCATCTGTTCCACCTCGCGGTCCGCGCGCGACACCACATCCTGTAAATCGTGCTTGGTTTCCACCACCAGGCTGTCACGCTGTTCAAACCAGCGTAGCGCTGCTGCACCGCCTGCGCGCGCCACCTCTTCTGCCAGCGCCAGCCGCGTCAGCAGGGCGTTATTTTCCACGTTACTCATTGTTGCTCCTTGTTATCCGGCAATCAGGGCAAGCCCCTGGGGTTTAAAATCAATCGCGACCGGGGTCGCCAGCGGGTGCTGTTGTTCCATCTGTGCATCGACGATAAACAACGAACCTAATTCGGTCGCCACTTCGTATTCGATATGGTCGCCCAACCAGGTGCTGTGGGTGATTTCACCACGCAGGGCACCACCGTTTTGCTGGCCCAGCGTAATAAATTGCGGCCGTACCGAAAGCTGTGCGCTACCGGTTTTAGCGGCGGTATGGCGCACGCGGTAGCGCTGGCTACCGAGACGCACCAGCGCCTCGCTGCCCTCCACCTGCTCCACTTCGCACGGCAAGATATTCGCCTCTCCCATAAAGTCGGCGATAAACACCGAGTTGGGCGTCAGGTAGAGGCTTTCCGGCGCGCCCTGCTGTGCAATATCCCCTTCTTTCATGACAATAATTTTATCGGATACCGCCAGCGCCTCTTCCTGGTCATGGGTGACATACACCGCCGTAAAACCCAGGCGCTGTTGCAAATCACGAATATCGGTCCGTACCCGACGGCGCAGGCGTTCATCGAGGTTCGACAACGGTTCATCCAGCAGCAGAACCTGCGGTTCCAGTACCAATGCCCGCGCCACCGCAATACGCTGCTGCTGACCACCCGACAGCTCCGACGGCAGTCGCGCCCCCTGATGTTCCAGCCCGACCAGCTTCAACCCGTTACGCGCACGGTCCTGCGCCTCGCGCTTGCTGATGCCCGACGACAGCAGGCCATACATAATGTTGTCGAGCGCGCTCATATGCGGAAACAACGCATAGGATTGAAAAACCATCGCCACATCGCGTTCGTTGGCGGGCAGATGAGTGACATCTTTGCCGCCAATCAGAATCCGCCCGGAAGTGGGATGTTCCAACCCCGCCAGCAGGCGCAGGGTGGTGGTTTTACCGCAACCGGAAGGACCGAGCAGCGTCACCAGGGTACCGGGTTCCACGGTTAGCGACAGATCCGGCAGCGCGGTAAATCCGGCAAAGCGTTTCGAGACGTGTTCAAACACCACGGAACCTGTGTTCATACGACACCTTCCTGAGTTAATGAGGGAGCAGCAGGCGGCGTGGCCGCCTCCACCGGGCGCGCCACACGGCGCAGACGACGTTCACCCACCAGCCACTGAAACACGCCGATGACCAGCAACATCACCACGATCAATACCGTTGAATAGGCGATCGCCACACCGTATTCACCGTTCTCCACCAACCCGACGATGTAGGAGGTCGCCATGTTGTACTGGGCGGAGACCAGGAAGATCACCGCGCTGATGGAGGTAATGGCGCGTACGAAGGCATATACCAGCGCCGCGCTGATCGCCGGTTTCAGCAATGGCAGCACCACTTTGCGCAGCGTGCGGAAGCTGTTGGCTCCCAACGTCAACGAGGCTTCATCGAGGCTTTTATCCAGTTGACTCATGGCGGCGATACCGCCGCGCACCCCTACCGGCATATTACGGAACACAAAGCAGGCAATCAGGATCATTGCGGTGCCGGTGATCTCCAGCGGCGGCAGGTTGTAGGCCATCACGTAGCTGACGCCGATCACCGTGCCGGGAATGGCGAAACTGAGCATCAACAGAAACTCGAAGGTCTGCCGACCGGCAAACTTCTGCCGCACAATCAGCCAGGCGGTCAGCAGGCCAACAATGGCGGTCAACGGTGCAGCAATCAGCGCGATTTCCAGCGTGGTCCAGAAGGAGTTCCATGCCACCCCGCTCCACAACAGATGGCCGTCAGTGAAGGTGATGCGGAATGCGCGGATGTAATGTTCCAGCGTCAGCGTATCGTTCAGCCCCCACGACTGCACAAAGCCTCCCACCAGGATCATGCCATAGATCACCAGCGTGAACAGGCCCCACGGCAGCACCATGCCGTAAACGCCATAGCGCAGCGCACGCGGTAGCTGACCGTGGTTGCCGCCATCGCCTTTACCGGTGACGGTGGCGAAGTTTTTCCCGCCCAGCCACAGGCGTTGCAGGATAAAAGCCGCCAGCGTGAAGCACAGCAAAATCATTGCCAACACCGCGGCGCGGCTGGGATCGTTCTGCGCCCCGACCACCGAGAAGAAGATCTCCGTCGACAACACGCCGTGGCTACCGCCCAGTACCATCGGGTTGCCGAAGTCGGCCATGCTTTCAATAAAACTGATGAGAAACGCATTTGCCAGGCCAGGTGCCATCAACGGGAGCGAGATATGGGTGAAGGTACGCCAGCGGTCAGCACGCAGCGTCTGCGATGCCTCTTCCAGCGAGGGGCTGACGCCCTCCACTACCCCAATCAACACCAGGAAAGCGATGGGGGTGAACGACAGCACCTGGGCGATCCAGATGCCGGTAAGACCGTACAGCCAACGTCCCGGTTCGATGCCAAATAACGCCGCCAGATGTTCCGTGACCACGCCGGAGCGACCAAACAGCAGAATCAGCGCCAGACCGATAACAAACGGTGGCGTAATGATCGGCAGGATGGTCAGCATCCGCAGCGCTTTTTTCATCGGCAACGGCGTGCGCGTCGCGGCCAGCGCAAAAGCCAGTCCGAGCAGCGTCGCACCGCTGGCGGTCATCAGTGCCAGCCACAGCGTGCGCCACGCGGTACCACAGGTGCCGCCGGTCAGGCAGCCGAAACTCCAGATGGAGGGGTCCTGGATATTGCTGATCAAACCATTGGGATTGAAGCTGCCGTCAACATCCTGTACCGACACCACAAACATACTCAGTACCGGATAAAGCACAAACACGCTGACCAGCGCCGTCAGCAGCACCAGCGAGGCAACCACAAACGCGTCGCCTTTCAATACCCCGCGCTCGGCCAGCGCGAAAGAGAACAACAACAGAAAGGTCGTCAGCATCAGCAACGCACCGGCACCCATCGCCGGTTGCCCCTGCTGTAGCGCACCAAACTGGTTTTCCAGCCACAGCCAGCTCCAGCCGCTGTAGCCAATGGCGTGCCCTTCAACAATCAGAAACAGTACGCCGAGCGCGCTGAACAACAGCAACAAACGGCTACGAATGCCACCGGGTGCCAATAGGCCACAGGCAGCACACAGCAGATAAAGCGCCACTGTCACCGCCAGCCACGGATGCTGAAAAGCCACCATCTGCCAGAGCGCCGGGGCATTAGCCGCATCGCTCCACAGCGAGAGAATCCAGCCGCCGGAAAAGAAACCGCTTTCGAGGCTGTACCAGGGGAGCAGCGTCAGGGCTAGCGCACCGGCAAGCAACGCGCCGACTAAACGACGATTGTTCGCATTCATAAATCACCTCGACCTGAAAATTCAGGCTGAAGCGGACAGCAGGCCGGAGCCACCGCATCTCAGCATGGATGTTACTGCGCGCTGGCGCCGATCTCTTTGTCCCAGCGGCTGAGCAGTGCTTTGCGTTTGGCGGAGTCGCCGTAGGTTTTGAAGTCGTAATCGATCAGTTTGATATTTTCAAAACGTGGCGCGTATTCAGAGATTTCTGCGTTGCGATTGGACGGCAGCTGGAAGGATTTGGCTTCTTTCATATGCGATTGCGCCTCGGCGCTTAACGCCCAGTCGTACCAGACTTTGGCGTTCGCCAGATTGCGCGCGCCTTTAACAATCGACATCGAACCGATTTCGTAGCCGGTGCCCTCGCACGGCGCAACGGTTTTAATTGGGAAGCCATCCACCTGCATCGCCACCGCATCGTGCATAAACACAATGCCGACCGTGGTTTCCCCACGCGCGGCCGCTTTAACCGGCGCAGAACCCGATTTGGTGTATTGCGAGATATTGGCGTTGAGTTTTTTCAGGTAGTCGAATGCCTGATCCTCACCCATGATTTGCACCAGCGTTGCCAGCGTGTTGTAGGCCGTGCCGGAGGAGTTTGGGTTGGCAATCTGGATCTCCCCTTTAAAGGCCGGGTTGAGCAAATCTTTCCAGCAGGCCGGAGCGGGCAATTTTTTATCCGCCAGCAATTTGGTGTTGTAACCCCAGCCGAGTGCGCCCGCATAAATACCCACAGTGCGGTAACCGGAGTTCTCCGCCTGCTTCTGCGCCCAGGGCTGTTGCTGGTCCAGCAGCGGTGATTTGTAGACCTGCGTCAATCCCTCATCGGCGGCCTGCATATGGGGATCACCCGTCCCCGCCCACCAGATATCGGTGCGCGGATTACGTGCTTCACTGCGGATGCGGGCATAGGCTTCACCCGCCGAGAGCCGCACCATATTGACCTGAATATCCGGGTGCGACTGGCTGAAGATGCGCGTCATGTGTTCACACACCACCACATCCGCAGAACAGATCATATTGAGATTACCCGCCGCAGCGGCGGTGAACGGCAGTGCAGTGCAACAGACGGATAGTGCGACGTACAGAGGGGTGTAGCGCATGATGTTCTCCTTGGTTTGCAGGGTGGTGCTTCACTGGCACCTTGTTATTTGCACATGTGTGCAAATTTGTAGAGAACATAAAATAACCTGTCAATCGCCTTGCTGAGCAATTGACAGACCATGTCACAAAATTGAAACAATTATGACGTGAATCATTTTGCACACCTTTGCAAAATCGGGCAGACTGCTTTGCAACCAGTTAAGGGCGGGAGGTGAGCGATGCAAAATGAGAAAACAGTGATCAGCGCCCAGGATGTGGCGGATCGCGCCGGTGTCTCCCGCTCTGCGGTATCCCGCGCTTTTACGCCAGGCGCCAGCGTTTCAGCCACCACCCGCGCTCGGGTGATGAAAGCCGCTGAGGAGCTGGGTTATCACGTCAATCATCTGGCTCGCGGCCTGGTACGTAATCGCAGCGGTATTGTCTGCCTGATCGTTTCAGAACTTGCCACGCCCTACCGCGCCAGCCTGGTGCGCTGGTTAACGCAGTTTTTGCAGGAAGCGGGCAAAGTGGCGATGCTGATCAACACCGATCGTTCCGACAACAGCGTCTCCGGCGCACTGCAACAGGCGATTAATTTCCGCGCCGATGCGTCAATCATCTTGTCAGGCATGCCCGACAGCGCCATTACCCGGCAATGCTACAAACACGGTCAGCGCATCATATTGATTAACCGGGATGAGGCAGTGCCCGGCTCCCTCTGCATCAATCTCGATTCGGCGGCCGCTGCGGCAACGGCGGTGATGGCATTTGCCCGCGCCGGGTGTCGCCGCCTGGCGTTTGCTAACTCACTGGCCGGGACACCCAGCCTGATGAAACGCGAGAGTGATTTTCTTACCGCAGCGCAGGCTGCCGGGTTACCGGTGATGGTTGAGCGCTTTGGTACTACTTCCTATGAAAGCGGTCAGATTCTGGCGCATCGCCTGCTGACACGCCCCCAGCGCCCGGACGCCATATTCTGTGTCACCGACCTGGTCGCCTGTGGATTGATGGATGAAGCCCGCCATCGTTTTGGCTTACGCGTACCACAGGATTTGTGCCTGATCGGCTTCGATAATATTGCGCAGGCGGGCTGGTCTTCGTACCACCTCACCACCTTTGCCCAGCCGGTGGAACAATTTGCCCGCGATGCGGTGGACTGGCTGATGCAGGCGGAACGGGAGGAGTCGCTGGAGGTACAACAGCACGACACCCGCCTGTATCAGCCGGATGTCGTGTGGCGTGGGTCGGTGCGCGGGGGGTAAACACTAAGTCAGGGAGATCTTTATGACTTGTTGTCTCGCGCGCCAAAGAGGTGCACGGTTTCATAGCAGCGCGATTTATCGCGCATTTTTTATCTTATTGCATCCAGTGACACAAATTAGCCAGCATCGCCATACAACGCTCAATCTGTTCAACCGCGATAAACTCATCCGGCTTGTGGCCCTGATCCATACTGCCTGGCCCACAGATCAGCGTGGCGATACCTGCTTCATCAAACAATCCCCCTTCGGTGCCAAACGCCACCGTGGAGAATTCATCGCTGCCGCTCCACTGCGCCAGCCATTGTGCGAATTGCGACCGGGGATCGGTCAGCAACCCCGGATACTGGCTGATTGGCAGAAAACGGATTGCGCTTGCCAACGCCACCGCCTGCATCTGCGGTAGCAATTCCTGCCGGGCAAACTGTTCAACCTCGGCAATCACCCCCTGCACATCGTCATCCGGCAGATAACGGATCTCAAAATCAAACTGACAATCCTGCGGCACAATATTTAACGCACTGCCGCCCTTAATCACCCCGGTTTGCAAGGTACTGAAAGGTGGATCAAAACGCGTATCCTGGCGCTGTTTGAGCTGCTGCGCCGCTTCACCCAGACGATTAATCAGCTTTGCTGCATACTCGATGGCATTCACCCCGGATGGCGCATAGGCGGAGTGACAGGCGTGGCCCTGCACCTGACAACGCAGCCCAATCTTGCCTTTGTGTCCATACACCGGGCGCATTTCCGTCGGTTCGCCGATGATACACATCAAGGGTTTCTCAGCCGAAGCGCGCAGGTAATCCACCATGCTGCGCACCCCAAGGCATCCGACCTCCTCGTCATAGGAGAAGGCCAGGTGCAACGGCATGCGCAAGGGTTGCGCCAGAAACCCATCCAGCGATGCCAGCACGCAGGCGAGAAATCCCTTCATATCGGCACTGCCGCGCCCGTAATAACGTTCGTGTTGTTCGGTCAGGGCAAAGGGTGGCACGGACCAGTTCTGCCCGTCGACCGGCACCACATCGGTATGACCGGAGAGCATCACCCCGCCCGCACCCGCCGGTCCAAGCCGTGCATACAGATTAGCTTTGCGCCCGCTGTCATCCATGATGCGCTGAGACGCAACACCGCGCCGGGCGAGAAAGTCCTCAATCCAGCTAATCAAGGCCAGGTTAGATTCGCGACTGGTGGTATCAAACGCCAGCAACGCCGTCAGGATCTCGCGAACGGCATTATTCATCGCCGGGTACGCCGTAACTTGGGGCATCACGCGGATCGAGCGCGCGTGTCACATAGGCCTGCATCTGCGGCTCATAGGCCAGCCACAACGCATTCAGTTGCGCCAGCGGGTCCTGTTCCGCCCAGTCAACGCGCAGATCCACCAACGGCCAGGTGTAATCATCCACCACCTTCACCGCCGCTGAATGCACCGGCCCGGCTTCGCCCCCGGCGTTGATCCCGGCCTGCAATGCCGCAATCAGTCGGCTGGTGAGTTCGCCGGTCGCCGCTTCAAATGCGGTTATCATGGCGTTAATCACCGCCTTATCCGCCAGCATATTCCCCGCAGCCACGCAATTGTCACCCTGCGCCACGTTATAAATGCCAAGGGTTTTATCGCCGCTGAAAGCCGCGATCTTGCCGCTGGCGTCAATCACCGTCACCTGGCGATATTCGCTAAAGCGGTCTTCCGCCAGCGCGCTTTTCAGCGCCTGTTCCGGTGCCTGGCCCGCTTCCAGATGCGCGAGGATCTGCTGCCCGAGCGCGGGCAGCGTGATGTTCTGACTGGAGACGGCACCAATGCCAGCCACCAGCCACGGGCAGCGTGCGCCCACAGCGATGCTGGACGAACTGATGGCGATACCCAACTGACCAGACTCGGTGCACCGGGCGGCAATCGATAAGGTCATTTTGCCTCCCAGTCGTCCGGGATCACCGCGATCACGTCAATTTCCATCAGCCACTGCGGCTGTGCCAGTGCCGAAACCACCAACCCGGTGGAGATCGGGAACACCCCTTTCAACCATTTACCCACTTCCTGGTAAACCGGCTCACGATAACGCGGGTCGATGATGTAGGTGGTGGTTTTAACGATATGGCTGAGATCGCTGCTCGCCTCCTCCAGCAGTTGCTTGAGGTTTTTCATCGCCTGCTCGGTTTGCGCACGCGGATCGCCCAGCCCCACCAGGTTGCCTTCAAAATCGGTGCCGACCTGACCGCGCACGTAGACGGTGTTACCCGCGCGCACCGCCTGACACAGGTCGTTGTCCAGCGTCTGATTGGGATAGGTTTCTTTGGTGTTAAACATACGAATACGTTGATGAGTTGGCATAACGGTTCCTGTCGATATCAAAGCGAGTCTGAAGGTGCGCGGTATTGTTGATACTGGCGCTGAATAGCAATCTGGTCGGCGATAAATTTGGCATCGTGCCAGACGCCCCAGATAAAGGTGGATCCCCGGCGCGACAACCAGGGTAAGCCAAGGAAGTAGACGCCCGGCTCACTGGAAACGCCGCGCTGATGCTGCGGTTTACCCTGTTCGTTGAAGGCATTAACCTTCAGCCAGCTGTAATCGGTAACATAGCCCGTGGCCCAGATAATGCTGGTGATCCCGGCGTCAGTAAGATTCAGCGATAACTGAGGATGCGTGACGCAGGCGGGATCTGCGAGGAACTCACGCGCTGCCGGTTCTGGCGCTAAATCCAGGCCGTTACGGGCGATGTACGCATCAGCGGCGTCAAGCAGCGCCAGATAGTTTTCATCGCCGCGTTGGATGTTCACAGCAAGATCGTTCTGGAAACGTACCGTCTCATCGTCAAAACTTTCGGTCAGACCAACCAGGTTAACACCCTGCGCCGCCAGACGGCGGAAATCCACGGTATGACCACCGCGCGCCCCGCTGACTGCGATGGTGACGTGCTCTTTACCCGGCTGGCTGGCTGCGGCGTCCCACAATCCCAACACCCCCAGCCACCAGCAGAAATCGCGGCCCCGATAGGCACGCGGAGGACGATCGTGCGGCCCAACCGACAGCCATACCGGTTTTCCGGCACGTTGCAGTTCATCCGCGATCTGCACCCCGGACGATCCGGCACCAATGACCAACACCCCACCTTCCGGCAGTTGCTGCGGATTTTTGTAATCGGCTGAA
This sequence comes from Pantoea sp. X-Soil-OKNW-713, assembly GCF_059730685.1. Classification (NCBI taxonomy): domain Bacteria; kingdom Pseudomonadati; phylum Pseudomonadota; class Gammaproteobacteria; order Enterobacterales; family Erwiniaceae; genus Pantoea; species Pantoea sp. X-Soil-OKNW-713. The sequence goes on from NZ_AP035996.1 coordinate 480,774, forward strand.
TGCAACTGCTGCACCCGGCTGAGCTGCGGCGCAATCGCCGGGATCACCGGGCGCTGGAACGGGCCGGTGGCAGCCACCACACGTTGTGCATTAATCACGCCTTCAGAGGTGGTCACGGTGAAACCGGCCTGTCCCTGATTACGTTCTACGCTCAGCACTTCAACACCGGTGCGAATCGGTGACTGATTCATAGCGGCATAGCTGACAAAATAATCGGCGACCTGTTCTTTCGCCACAAAGCTGTCTGGCGAGCAACCGGGAAACTCCATGCCCGGAAAGCGGTCATGCCATGCCGGACCATTGGCAACCAGCGAATCCCAGCGGCGGCTGCGCCAGGATTCAGCAATACGATTTTTCTCTAGTACCAGATGCGGAATATCAAGGCGCGTCAGGTGCTCGCTCATGGCAACCCCGGCCTGACCCGCACCAATAATAAGCGTGTCTATCTCAGTTTTTAATGGCGTCATTTTGATGTCCTTCGTCCCGCATGGTGACGGGAATTAACTACTTAAGAAGGACCCAAGACTAGGGGAGCGAATGATGTCGGTAAAATATTATAAAGTGAGTGTCTGAATAGAAAATATTTAACCAGTCGATAACAGACAGGGAAAAACTTATCGGTGGATTAATTTGCAAATATTTTTAATCGCTTTAATGCACCATTGGCAGGCACCCGCCACACTTTATTGGTGCACCCCGACGTCAACTCGTAAATTCCCCAAGAACAATCAGTGAGTTATTTCGATGAAATTGTTTTTATTCAGCCAGCCCCATTTGACCTTTTATGGTGCAATACATCGCCGGACAACGTTGCCTCTTTTTTTTATAGGGTTTGCCTCGGTTTTTCGTCATTTCTCTCAATAGCCTCCTGTTGCAACATCCAGTCAACCTTACTGTTACTTCGACCCGGATTTTCGGGTGGAGCCAAAACCTGCGGATAAAATTGTTGAGATAACGATGATGACAAACAATCCTAAAGATAATGCGAATGCAGCATCCATTGAGTTGAGCACCATTCAACCGATTCCCCTAAATGAGCGTCACGGCAAACCACGGGATCTTTTTACTATCTGGTTTGGTTCCAACATCATGTTACTCACGGTGATCACCGGGGCGCTGGCGGTCAGCATTTTCCACCTGTCATTTATGTGGGCCACCCTCGCCGTATTGATCGGTAACCTCGCCGGTGGCTTGTTTATGGCACTGCATTCAGCACAAGGGCCGCAACTCGGTGTGCCGCAAATGGTACAGACGCGTGGTCAGTTCGGTTCTTATGGTTCCGTACTGGTAGTCGCGCTGGTGGTCATTATGTATATCGGCTTTCTCGCCTCGAACCTGGTACTGGGTGGTCAATCGCTGCATGCGATTTACGCCCCGGTTTCAACCAATACCGGGATTCTGGTTTCGGCCATTCTCAGCCTGATTGCCTGTGCCTTTGGTTACAACCTGATTCATGCCTATACCAAAATCATGTCCTGGGTATCGGGGATTGTGCTGATCGCCGCCTTTGTCTGGATTGTTTTTGTACATGGCCTGCCCGGCGATTTTCTCGCCCGCAATGGCTTTAACCTGAGTGGCTTCCTCGGTGCCATCTCAATTGCGGCTTTATGGCAATTGGCCTATGCCCCTTACGTGTCCGATTATTCGCGCTACATGCCGAAAGATATCAGCGAAAAAAGTGTCTTCTGGTGCAGTTATCTCGGTTGCGTGCTCGGTTCACTGTTTCCGATGATTCTCGGCATTCTGGTGTCGGTTTGTATTGTGGATGGCGATTTAATTGCCGGTATTGTGAATATGACTGGCGGGCTCTCTTCAACCGTCATTATTGTTTTTGCCATCGGTATCGCGGCGACCAATGCCATGAACCTTTATTGTGGCGTGCTCTGTACCCTGACGCTGGGGCAAACATTCCTGCCGAAATGGTCACCCCTTTCCGGTGCGCGTATTGTTGTCTCGATTATCACCATCCTTATCGAAGTGGCGATTGCCGTGTACGGTCAGGAAAACTTCCTGGTGAATTACACCAACTTCATTCTGATGCTGTTGTATGTATTAGTTCCCTGGACTGCCATCAACCTGGTGGATTATTACCTGGTTGCGCACGGTAATTATGATGTGGCGTCATTTTTCCGTCGTGACGGCGGTATTTATGGTTACTTCAATACCAAAGCCATTTTCTGTTATCTGCTGGGAATTGTGGTGGAGATTCCATTTATGTCGACCGCCATTTATACCGGTCCGGCGGCGAATATGTTAGGCGGAGCCGACATCTCCTGGATTATTGGTTTAGCCATTGTCTCACCGGTTTATTATCTGCTGAGTCGTAGCCAGCCGGTTGCCCAAACCTCAATGGTTAAGTGAGCCAACCATGAACAACACCAACGAATACGACTACATCGTTATTGGCGGGGGATCGGCAGGTTCCGTGCTGGCCGCGCGTCTGTCTGAACAGGAAAATATCCAGGTTTGTCTGATTGAGGCTGGCAGTAGTGACGAGACACCCCGCATTCAGACACCCGCCGGGACCATCACGCTGTATAAAAGTCAGAAGTTTAGCTGGAATTATTACTCCACCCCGCAACCACGGCTTGGCAATCGACACATTCATGTTCCGCGCGGCAAAGCGCTGGGCGGCTCCTCTTCAATGAACAGCATGATTTATATCCGTGGCTTACCTTCGGATTATGATCGCTGGGAGCAGGCAGGTTGCGAAGGCTGGGGATGGCAGCATGTCTTGCCCTGGTTCAAACGCTCGGAGAAAAATCTTCTGCAACAGGATGTGGCCTATCATGGCGTTGAGGGTGAGCTGTTGGTCGATAAACCGCGCGATCCTAATCCGGTATCCGCCCTGTTTGTCGCCGCGGGCGTCCGGGCTGGTCTGCCTGAAAACCACGATTTCAATGGTCCTGCGCTCTCCGGCGTGGGGATCTACAACGTGACGCAGAAGGAGGGTCAGCGCCTGTCGAGTTACCGCGCTTTTCTGCACCCTCATCTTGGCAGAAGCAACCTGACCGTCATGACCGATTGCCAGGTGGAAACCTTAATCATGGACGGGAAAACGGTGCACGGGGTGCGGGTGATCGCGGCTGGAGAAACCCACGCGACCGCCCTGCGATGCCGTAAAGAAGTGATTCTGGCTGCCGGGTCGATTGGCTCGCCGCATATCCTGATGAAATCCGGGATTGGTCCCCGCGCAGCACTGGCCGCGGCAGACGTTGCCGTGGTGCATGATCTGCCTGGCGTCGGACAAAACCTTCAGGATCACCTGGATGGGCTGGTGACGGTGCGTAGCAAATCTCCGCTGACGCTGGGGTTCTCTCTGGCGGCCTGGAAACCGATTCTGACGGCACCCTTCAGGTATCTGTTCGCACGCAAAGGATGGTTAACCACCAACTATGTCGAAGCCGGTGGTTTTGCCTCAACCCCACTCGCGACCGGGGAACCGGATATCCAGTTCCACTTCGTGCCAGGTTATCGCAGCCACCGTGGACGCCTGTTCGAATGGGGGCACGGTTATGCCATCCATACCTGCGTGTTGCGTCCCAAATCGATTGGCAGCCTGCGCCTCGGAGCAGGAAAACAACTGGAGATTGATTTCAATTTTCTTGCTGACCCGTATGACGCCAGGGTGCTGGTCGAAGGGATAAAAACGGCCAGAAAAATTTTGGCCCAGCCTGAATTCGCAGCACTTCGCGGTGAGGAGATGCTGCCGGGTAAACAGGTGCAGAGCGACGAACAGTTGCACCAATACGTGAAGGAGTATTGCGCCACGGTGTTCCATCCGGTCGGTACCTGCAAAATGGGGCGGGATGCGATGAGCGTGGTCGCCCCGGATACGCTGAAGGTGCATGGCATTGATAATCTGCGCGTTGCCGATGCCTCGATCATGCCGACCTTGATTAGCGGCAACACCAATGCCCCTTCCATTATGATCGGTGAACGTGCCGCAGAGATGATCCTGCGCGGTGGCACGCTCGCCAGTACAACGTCAAACAAGGAACGTGCGTATGCATAACCGACAATATTGGGAAACGCTGCTGCAACGGCAGGCTTTTTGTGACTACGCGATTATTGATGGCAAACGCTATGTTGCACGCAGCGCAAACACCTATGGCGTGATAAATCCCGCCACCGACACCGCCCTTGCCGAGGTGACTGCCTGTCAGACCGAGGACATCGACATTGCCGTGCAGTCGGCCCGTCAGGCCTTCAGCTCTGGCATCTGGTCAGAACGTCCTTTGCAGGAACGCAAGGCGGTGTTGCTGAAGTTATCCGCCTTGATACTGGAACATCGTGAAGAACTGGCCCTGCTTGAGAGCGCCAGCATGGGCAAACCGGTACTGGATGCCTACAACATCGATATTCCTGGCGCGGCGCATGTCATCGCCTGGTACGCTGAAAGCATCGATAAAATTTACGATGAGGTCGCCCCTACCCGACCGGGCACGCTGGCAACCATCACCCGTGAACCGATCGGGGTTGTCGCCGCAATTGTGCCGTGGAACTTCCCGCTGGATATCGCCGCGTGGAAAATTGGCCCGGCATTGGCGGCGGGTAACAGCGTGATTCTTAAGCCGTCCGAGAATGCCCCTTTTACCGCTATTCGCTTAGCTGAGCTGGCGCTGGAAGCGGGTCTGCCTGCGGGTGTGTTGAATGTGGTCACCGGTTTGGGCGTAGACGCTGGCGCGGCACTGGGAAAACATAGGGATGTCGATGTCATCACCTTTACCGGTTCAACCACGGTCGGGAAAGCGTTTATGACCTACGCCGGAGAATCGAATCTGAAGCAGGTCTGGCTGGAGTGCGGGGGCAAGAGCGCCAATATCATCTTTGCCGATTGCAAAGATCTCGACTTAGCGGCGGAAAAAGCGGCTTTTGGCATCTGTTTTAATCAGGGCGAGGTCTGTTCTGCCAACTCCCGCTTATTGGTTGAACGTGCCATCTATCCCCAGTTTATGGCGAAGTTGCTCGATAAACTCTCTGACTGGCAACCGGATCACCCACTGAATCCAGACGCCAAAATGGGCGCAATGGTTTCAGCAGCACATAAAGAGAAAGTGCAGCGTTTTATTCAGGCCGCACTTGATGATGGTGGCATATTACGCGCTGGCGGAGCATCGCTCACTATTGAACAGGTGGCTAATTACATTCAGCCGACGGTGATTGAAGTGGCAGGAGAAAATATTTCGCTGTGGCGCGATGAAGTATTTGGCCCGGTTCTGGCGGTGATGGTGTTTGATGACGAGTCAGAGGCTATCGCGTTGGCAAATAATCATATTTATGCCCTTGCTGCCTCGGTGTGGACCGACGATCTCAACCAGGCGCATCGGGTTGCCCGAAAACTGCATGTCGGCACCGTATCGATAAATACCGTTGATGCGCTGGATGTGACCGTTCCTTTTGGTGGCAATCGACAGTCAGGTTTTGGTCGCGATTTATCTTTGCATGCTTTTGATAAATTCACGCAACTAAAAACCACCTGGATCGAATTACGCTAATCTTCAGCGTTGTTTATACCCGATCAGTCAGTCGGGTATAAACACGTTATTAATGCGCATGACTTACTGGAGTTAACTCCACACTCCGGCAATAGTCCATAAATAAACGCGTGGGTCGTGTCGGCTCATTATTTTGCAGATAGGCCATAATCAGCGTTGAATCGGCCATTTCATCAATAATATCCAGTTGCACCAACCGTTCCCCATCGTAAGTAATATCAGAACAGGGACGTGTTACCAGTACTGAAAAACCCAATCCTTGCCCCACCATGCAACGTACCATTTCGATGGAAGGCGAACTGTAGGCGACTTCAGGATGATAGCCATTCTCTTTGAAAATATTAATGAAGTAATTTTTACTGGGGACGGCATCCAGCAAAATCATGGGTTCACGCGCCAGTTCCTGTAACGTTACCGCACTTTTCTGCGCCAGCGGATGTGCCGCAGGCAGCAACGCATAGGGCTTATGCGGGGCGTTAAGGGGTTCTTTTTTAATCACATTATCCAGATCCAGATCATACAGAAAGGCCATGTCAAAGCGACCGCGATGCAGACCATGCATCAACTCATGTTGTTCACCGTCGTACAACTGAATATTGATTTCTGGATAGAGTTTCTTGAAACCGGCGATCAATTTCGGCATGTAGAGTGGCGCGGCTGATTCGAAACAGCCAACGGCGATGGTTCCGCTCACTAATTCATTTTCCGCGCGCGAACTTTGTTCAAATTCATAGGATAACCGCAACAATTCCTTCGCCTTATCGTAAAAACGTCGGCCACTGGAAGTGAGGGAAACCCCCTGGGCATGGTGGCGAATAAATAGCTGTTGTTCAAAGGCATCTTCGAGATTTTTAATCGCAACCGAAATCGAAGGCTGGGCGATATGTAACTGCCGCGAGGCCTCGGCGATGCTTTCGGTTTCCACCACGGTGACAAAGTATTTGAGTTGCTTAAGCGTGAAATGCGTCATATCAAAACCATTTAAATAATATTTACTGATGCAGGTGTTGAATAGATTTAAACTATCCAGGGTATATAAAGCAAACTCCATGCCATTAAAATGCGATCTGCGCAGCAATCATTGGTTAGCTTAACAACCTGGGCGGTCAGGAATAATTTGTTCAGTAACGAGCCTGGGGGGAAATTAATGCAGCCGACCGCACCATTATTTAGCATCCTGCGCCAGATTAAAGCGCTTAACGCTCCTGGATAGTGCAGACCAGTTATGCTTTCCCGCTATTTCATCGGCTTCACTTCCCGCCAGCCACTAAATAGTTTTTTTCAATTTAAAGGCCACAAATTTAATAATTGCCTCTTGCCTTAGCCTGCCGCCATAGTGTCTGACAATTTGATAACAGGCAGTCACCCTCCTCTAACTTTGGAATAACACTATGCGTTCAGAACGGTTCGAAAATGGAGACTTTATCTCTCTGGTCCACGCCATGACCCCGGCAGAGTTGGGCGATATTCTCAGTGGACACGGGATGTGGAAAACAGAAGCCAATGAACGACTGGGCATCCCACGCATGGTAATGACGGATGGTACCTACGGCGTACGCTATTCGATCCAACAGATTGATCAGGACGAGAAAGGCGGCCAGGACTTCGCCGGTTTTCTCAACGTCGTCAACCAGCGCGCCAAAGATGTTGAAGTGGCGTGGGGCACCATGAAACCCGCTACCTGCTTTCCCAATGGTTCCAGCTTCGCCTGTAGCTGGGATAGCGCACTGGCCCAGACACTGGGTGATGCCCTGGGTAAAGAGTGCCAGCAGATGGGCGTCCATCTGTTACTGGGTCCTGGTATTAACATCCGTCGTACCCCGCTGGGTGGCCGTAGCTATGAATACTATTCGGAAGATCCGCTGATCTCCGGTGAAATCGCCAGCGGCGTGATCAATGGCCTGCAACAGCGCGGTGTCGGTGCTTCGCTGAAACACTTCGCCTGTAACAACTCCGAAATTGAACGTACCAGCATGGACTCGGTGGTCGATGAGCGTGCGCTGCGCGAAATCTATCTGCGGGGTTTTGAACGTGCGATTAAACAAGCGCAACCCTGGACGGTGATGAGTTCGTATAACCGCCTGAATGGTATCCAGACCGCCGAACATCGCTGGTTGCTGACCGATGTATTGCGTCATGAGTGGGGCTTTAAGGGTGTGGTAGTGGCTGACTGGCACGGCGTGAAAGATCGCCCCCAATCCCTGCTGGCGGGGAATGACCTCGATATGCCAGAGAGCGAAACGCGTAAAGCCGCCCTGGTGGCCGCCATTGAAGAACAGCGCGTACCGCGTGCCGAGGCCGAAACCTCAGCCGTGCGCGTGCTGGAGATGGTGCACCGCGCGCTGCACAGCGAACAACGTGCAACCCAGGTTGATCACGCGGAGCACCATCTGCTTGCGCGTCGCATGGTGGCAGAATCCATCGTGCTGCTGAAAAACGACAACCGGGCGTTGCCGCTCGATGGCCGCAGCGGTGAGCGTCTGCTGGTGGTCGGCAACGGTGCCAAAACCCCGGTGATTCAGGGGTCGGGCTGTGCCACCACGCTACCTACTCGGGTTGATATCCCGTGGGATGAGATGGAAAAGCTCGCGGCGGGTGGCGTGACATTGAGCTGGTGCCAGGGCGATTCACTGGATCAACAACAGGTCGTTGCACTGCGAGACGAAGCCTGTGCAGCAGCACGCGAGGCCGATCGCGTTATCGTGTTTGCCAACAGCGAAGATGGTTATGACGGTGAAGGATCCGATCGGCGCACCCTTAACTTACAGGCCGGCCAGGATGCCTTAATCAGCGCCCTCGCGGCGGTTAATAACAAGGTGATTGTGGTGCTGGCGAACCCGGACGCGGTGGTGATGCCGTGGCTAAACGAGGTTGCCGCCGTGGTGGAAACCTTCTACGCCGGTCAGGCGATGGGCGGCGGGTTGGCTGATGTGCTGTTTGGCGTGGTCAATCCCAGCGGCAAACTGACCGTAACTTTCCCGCAGCAGATTGAAGACATTCCTGGCTGGCACAGCTATCCGGGAGAGAATGGTCGTCATCTGTATAGCGAAGGGGTTTTTGTTGGCTATCGCTGGTATGACGTTCGCCGTATTGCGCCGTTGTTCCCGTTCGGTTTCGGTCTGAGCTACACCTGCTTCGCTTACAGCGATATCGCGGTTGATCGCGACAACCTCAAAACCGGTGACAACGTCACGGTAAGTTTTACCTTAACCAACACCGGCGAACGCAGCGGCAAAGAAGTGTGCCAGCTTTACAGCCGTTACCTGCACTCACGTCAGAAACGTCCGTTGCAGGAGCTGCGCGCCTTCAGCAAAGTGGAGCTGCAACCCGGTGAGTCGCGCCGCATCAGCCTTACCGTCCCGGTGGATGATTTGCGCTACTACGACACCGCCCGTCAGCAGTGGATTCTGGAAGAAGGTGCGATGCAGTTGTGCGTCGGTCCACATTCGCGCGACCTGCCGTTGCAGGCCAATGTCACCGCACTGAACAAGGTGGCACGCTACCGTCTGATTGCCCGCGATACCCAGCCGATTTTCATTCTGGAAAACCCACTGGCGCGTGGCTATTTCAATCGCTTCCTGCAACAACAACTGAATATTTCTGAACAGGATGCAGACCGCATGCTGGAACACTGCACCAACTCGTTCGTCGGCATTGTTACCACCTTTGACCGTCGCTTCCGCCAGCGTTTTGACATGCAGGTGATGGATGCGCTGATTGACGAAGTTAACGAGGCCATTTTGGCAGCGGAACTGGCATAACCTGCCAACACCGGGGATTTACACCAATAACAACAAGCTATGCAGAGGGTACTAATGAAAAAGATGACAGAGAAAGGTCAGTACACCCGGCGTGACGCGCTGAAACTGGGTCTGGGGGCCGCGGCCGTCGCATCGCTGGCACCGATGATCATCACCCGTCCGGCGCGAGCTGCTGAGGTGAAAACCCTGACGGTGGCCGACGTGGGCGGTGCTTACGGCACCGGCTTCAGCAAGGCATTTTACCAACCGTTCGAGGAAGCCACCGGTATCAAAATCATCAATACCGTGCTCGGCCCCGATCCGGTGCCACAGTTCCAGATGATGGTCGATACCAAAAATTATCTGTTTGATGTGGCACTGCTTAATCCGGAACATCTGGTGCGTCTCAATAAAGAGCCAAAACCTTATCTGGAAGATATCAATGTGACGGTGAGCAATCCGCAGGACTATGTGCCGGGTTCCATCACCAAACAATTTGGCGGCGTCAGCATCTTCGCGCTGGCGCTCGGCTACCGCACGGATACCTTCGCCAGCAACAATGGCCCGCAGAACTGGGTTGATTTCTGGAACGCCGAAAAATTCAAAGGTCGTCGCGGCCTGTGGCGCAGCCCGATCTGCACGCTGGAAGTGGCGCTGATGGCAGACGGTGTCGATCCGAAACAGCTTTATCCGCTGGATGTTGATCGTGCCTTCCGCAGCCTCGATAAAATCCGCAAGAGCATCGATATCTGGTGGACCGGCGGTGCGCAGGCAACCCAACTGTTGCAGAGCGGCGAGCTGGATATGCTAAGCATCTGGAGCACTCGCGCGCAAACTGCCATCGACGGTGGCGCGCCCGCCGCCATTGCCTGGGATCAGGGACTGTACAATATCGACGGCTTCACCATCCCGCACGGTAGCCCGAAACTGGACGCTGCACGCCAGTTTATTCAGTTCTGCATGGACGCCAAACGCCAGTCACTCTACACCAACGACCTGGCTTGCGGCCCGACCAACATCAAAGCCTATGAGTTTATTGATAAAAAGAAAGCTGCGCTGTTACCGACCGCGCCCGATCACATCAAACAGCTGCAACTGATTGGTGCTGATTATTGGGGTGAACATCAGGTCGCGCTGACTGAACGCTTCGAGAAATGGGTAATGAGTTGATCCGGTAGAGGGCCTTGCGCCCTCTTACCCTGGAGGAATTATTCTTGACTGAATTTGCTACACCTGCGGCGAAAAACAACGCCCGTCGCCAGCGCCCAAGGTTGCATCCATTGTGGCTCACCGCGCCTGGCCTGCTGTTTCTGGCCATCTTTCTCGCCTGGCCAACGCTCAAACTGATGTTGCTGAGTTTTCAGAATAGCGATGGTCAGTTCTCACTGGATGTCTGGAGCCAGATGTTTGGCGCAGGTATTTACGTCAAAGTGACGTTGAACACCTTCGTCATTGCCTTGCAGACCACCCTGGCTTGCCTGGTGATTGGCTATCCGGTGGCTTACTGGCTGGCGCAACGCAGTGAAAATACCCGCCGCCGTCTGATGTGGCTGATCCTGCTGCCGTTCTGGACCAGCGCGTTGCTGAAAAACTTCGCCTGGATGGTGCTGCTGTCGCGCCGTGGCATTTTGTCCGAGATCCTGATGGGTCTGGGTGCCGACCAACCGCTCAACGTGTTGTATACGCGCGGCGTGGTGGTGTTCGCGATGGTGCATAGCATGCTGCCACTGGCAATCATTACCATGCTCCCGACCATGACCAACGTTGACAGTCGTCTGCTGCCTGCCGCGCATACGCTGGGGGCATCACGCGTTAATGCGTTCTGGCGCATCTTCTTTCCCCTGTCGATGCCGGGGTTAGTCGCGGCTTGTCTGCTGATTTTTATTGGTTCGCTCGGCTTCTTTATTACTCCAGCGCTGCTGGGTAGCCCGCAGGATTCGGTGATCGGACAACTGTTAATTACTCAGGTTCAGCAGTTGCTTAACTGGCGGCTGGCGGGTGCTATCGCCATGATGCTGCTGGTGGTGACGTTGCTGGTGTGTTTTTGCTACGACAAGTTGTTTGGTATGTCGTCGATCGCCGGTGGCGAAGGCCACGCCAGCAGCCCGCGGATCCGCGCCCTGGGCTTTGCGTTGGTTGCGGTGGTGGCACGACTGTTTGATGGCGTCGCGACCTTGCTGCACCGGCTACCGGGCAAACCGCGCTTTGGCTGGCTGCTGACGTTATTTAGTGCGCTGGTGATTGCCGTACTGGTGTTACCGGTGGTGTCGTTTTTACCGATGGCGTTCAGCAGCTCCAGCTTCCTGCAATTCCCCCCACCCGGCTTTTCGCTTCGCTGGATGGAAACCTATCTGTCATCCCCGATCTGGATGGGGGCAACCGCACGCTCCTTTGGCATCGCGCTGGTGACCGGTGTGCTGGCGGTGATGATTGCCACCACCGCCGCCTTTGGTCTGGCGCGTCATCAGGGCAAGAGCGGCAGCCTGGTCGTGATGACCTTCCTGTTGCCGATGATTGTGCCGAATATCGTGACTGCCGTGGCGCTGTTTTACTTATTTGCCACGCTCGGGCTGGTGGGGTCGGATCTGGGCATCATTCTCGGCCATACCGTGATGGCGATTCCGGTGGTGTTTATCATCATCCTCACTACCTTCAAACATTACGACTGGCGACTTGATCAGGCCGCGGGCACGCTCGGGGCCAACCGGCTGCGGGTAATCTGGAGCATCACCCTACCGCTGATCAAAAGCAGCATGGTGGCGGCGTTTATCTTTGGCTTCCTTAACTCGTTTGAAGAGTTGACGGTGGCGCTGTTCGTCGGGGGTGGCGTGAAACAAACGCTGCCGAAACAAATGTGGGATGACGTGTTGCTGTCAGTCACCCCCACGCTGGCTGCCGCATCGGTGTTGATTCTCACCGTGGTGACGCTGTTGTTTATTGTTGCTGAACGCTCGCGCCGCAAAGCCGAAGCCTTGTAAGGAGAAAAATATGTCCACAACCACCAAAGTACAGGCTGAACAGATCGGCAAAGCCTATGGCCAGACCACGGTGTTACAAAACCTTGATCTTGCGGTACACAGCGGGGAATTGCTGACCCTGCTTGGGCCATCCGGTTCCGGTAAAACCACCCTGCTGCAAATCATCAGCGGTCTGACGGAGCCTACCGCCGGGCGGTTGTTAATCGATGGTCGCGACGAGACATGGACGCCCGTCCACCAGCGTGATATTGGCGTGGTGTTTCAGAACTACGCGTTGTTTCCGCACCTGACGCTGGAGGAGAACGTCGGCTTTCCTCTGCGCATGCGGCGGATGCCTGCGGCAGAGATTGCGCGCAAAGTTAACGCGGCACTGGAGATGGTCGAACTCGGTCATGCCGCCAAACGCTTTCCGCGTGCGCTGTCCGGTGGGCAGCAGCAGCGTGTCGCTTTGGCCCGTTGTCTGGTGTATCAACCGAGCGTGATCCTGATGGATGAGCCGCTCGGTGCGCTGGACCGTAAACTGCGTGAAACCATGCAGATGGAAATTAAGCGCATTCACCGTGAATCCGGCGCGACCATTATTTTCGTCACCCACGATCAGGAAGAGGCGCTGGCGTTATCGGATCGCATCTGCCTGATGAACGAAGGGAAAATCGCCCAGATAGATACACCGGAAGCCATTTATCAACAGCCGAATTCGACCTTTGTCGCCGAATTTATTGGTCTGTCGAATATTTTGCAGGGAGAAGTGCAAAATGGCAGCCTGGTAACACCGCAGGGAGCCTTTGCGCTGCCTGGGATGGCGGCCAGTGGCAATGCCGCACTGGTGATCCGTCCGGAGCATATTCAGCTCTGCTCTGCCGACCAGGCGTTGTTGCATGGCAAGATCAGCGAGCGTATCTATGCCGGTTCAGAAACCCGTGTGGTGGTGACACTTGCAAACGGTGCACGTTTTATTGTGCGCAGCAGCGGCGTGTCTGCCGGGGCCATTGGTGATCAGGTATCGTTGAACTGGGATGTGGCGAACAGCCGGGTGTTATCAGCCTAAATTCCCCCGGTAGCGGCGCGATTTATCGCGCTGATTTTTCCTGCAACGCGCAGAGGATCGCGCGATAAATCGCGCCGCTACGTTTCGCAACAGGCTGAGATCAGTTCATGTAGCCGTCTTCTCAACCAGCGGTGAGCCGCGTCATTGTCCAGCCGTGGATGCCAGAACTGCGCCACCGTCATTTCCGGGGTACTGAACGGCAATGCAAAACTTGCCAGCGCCGGGTTATTTTTAATTAACGGATGATGGAGAAACAACGAGCGCGGCACCAGCGCCACCAAATCTGAGTGTTGGGCGATGGCAACGGCTGCGGAAAACGCGGGCACCACGGCGGCAATCTGGCGCGTGTAACCCGCTGCCACCAACGCGTCATGTACCGGCCCGCCCAGTTCGCCACGTCGTGAGGCAACAATATGCCCGAAGGCGGCCAGTTGGCTTAGTGTCACCTGCTGGGTCAGCGGATGTCCTTGCCGTACCACGCCGATAAAACGGTCGCGAAACAGCGCCTGCATACGAATTTCCGGCCCCATATTCCCGAGCACGCCAATTTCCAGATCAATGCGGCCTTCGCGCAGATCGCGGGAACTTTTCTCTGGTTTGGCGACGAAATCCAGCCGAACCCCAGGCGCAAGCTGCGCGACCGCTCCAATCAGGATGCCACCAAACGCTTCGACAAACCCTTCGTTGGTGCGTAACACAAACTGTCGCTCCAGCCTGGCGAGATCCAGCACGGTTTCCGCCGGTTGCAGCAAGGCCCGCGCCTCAGCCAGGCTCTGCTGCGTACGCTGCCGGATCGCCTCTGCGTAAGGGGTCAAAACCATCTTACGCCCGGCGCGTACCAGTAGCGCATCACCGGTGGTGATACGCAGACGGCCCAGCGTGCGACTCATGGCAGATTCACTTAAGCCAAGACGGCGGGCAGCACCGATAACGCTGCCTTCCGCCAGCAGCGCATCGAGCGCGAGCAGGAGATTCAGATCGGGTTCATTCATGCCCTCCATCCTCGCTGATTGCTGGCCATGAAACAAGGCGTTTGATGCAAGTAATCAATGCATAACCTGCGTGCTCCGCCTGCTATGCCGCAGCGCTACACTGACTGACGCAAACCTCATCACAGGAGATTTCTATGACCACATCATCAACCCCAAGCGTATTGCTGATTGGCGCATCGCGCGGGCTGGGTTATGCCCTTGCCGAAACCATGTTGCAGCGCGGCTATCAGGTGGTAGCAACCGGACGTCAACATTCAACGGTGCGGCTGGAGGCGTTGGCCACGCGCTATCCGACAACGTTGCGTGTGGAACGCGTCGATATCACCGTACCGGAACAGGTGTCGGCACTGCATCAACGTCTGCTGGGGTGTGAGTTCGACATGCTGTTTGTGAACGCCGGGGTGAAAAACAACGATGGCGAAACCATTGCTGATGTCAGCACCGACGAATTTATTCGCGTGATGGTGACCAATGCGTTCAGCCCGTTGCGGGTGATCGAAGCCTTTAAAGATAACGTCACCTCCTCCGGTACCATCGCGGTGATGTCATCCGGCCAGGGCAGCCTGACCAATAACACCAATGGCAACTATGAAGTGTATCGCGGCAGCAAAGCCGCCCTGAATATGCTGATGCGCAGTTTTGCCGCACGTCATCAGGACGAGGGACGCACCTTATTGCTGATGGCTCCCGGCTGGGTACGTACCGATATGGGCGGCCCGGAAGCCCGGCTGAGTATTGACGAAAGTATCCCTAACCTGCTGAACACGATGGAAGCCTGGCAAGGTCGCACCGGGTTGCATTATCTCGACTATCTGGGTCGCGTGGTGCCGTGGTAACCAGGCTATAACAGTTTGCGCAGCAATAGCTGATGCAGCTTGTCTCGTATCCAGCGATTCGCATCATCGTCGTGGCGCGCGTTATGCCACAACAGGGACAATTGATAATCGGGCATTGCAACCGGTACCGGGGCCGCACGCAGGCCAAAACGCTCGCACCAGTTGCTCACCAGCCCCTGCGGCACGGTAGCAAACAACGGTAAACGCTTCAGCATCAGCGGCAATGCGGAAAAATGCGGCGTGACGTAACGCACGCGGCGGGCAACACCCTGCTGCTGGAGCTGTTCATCCAGCGCGCTTTCATTTGCGCCGCGATATGACACCAGCACATGCTCGTACCGGACAAACTCTGCCAGCGTCAGCGCAGCAGTCAGGGCAATTTGCTGGCTATCCCACAGGGTGCTGAATCCGGCGCTGGCAATCTCTGCGCGCGTCAGATCGCGGCTGACCGGGTTGCCGACCGTCACCGCCACATCGGCCTGTTGCTTCTCCATCAAGGGTGTGACCTGCCAGGGATCGGCAGTCAGAACGGTGATATCCACCTGCGGCGCATCCACCAGCAATTCAGCCAGTAAATCCGGCATCAACCACTGCTCAATCCAGTCGCTCATAGCCAGACGAAAACTGTAGCGATCCTGACGCGGGTTGAAGGCGGGCTTGCTGAAAATCGCACGATGCATCCCCTGCAACAAGGGCGCAAATTGTTGTACCAGTTGTTCGGCGCGCGGGGTCGGTATCATCCCCTGTGAGGAACGGACAAACAACGGATCGCCAAACATCGCACGCAACCTTTTCAATGCCGCACTCAGCGCGGGCTGCCCGAGATATAAACGCTGCGCCGCCCCTGTCACGCTGCGCGCTTCATACATCACCAGCAGCACCACCAACAGGTTAAGATCGACGCGACTTAAATCATTTTCGTTGATGATTGTCATGATTCTAATCGATTTAAATAATGATATTCGCCTGAGTATAGTGGCAATACAGGTTAGCCGGGAGGCATAAATGAAGATTCAAGTGGGCGATTGCCTGATAGAAAAAGTCACTGAACAAACCGCTACGCTGCCGTTCGCCGCGCTGTACCCGGATCATCTTGCGCAGATGCCCGTTGGCCTGGCTGCGCAGTTGGTGACGTTGTCGATCCACAGTTGGGTGGTGAGGACCGGCAAGGACATCATCATTATTGATACCGCGACCGGTAATCAGCGCGATCGCGACCATAAGCCGCTGTTTCATCAGTTGCAAACCGACTATGCCCAACGTCTGGCACGGGCGGGGGTTGACCCGCATGCCGTGACCCTGGTGCTGATGACGCATATTCATACCGACCATGTCGGCTGGAATACCCATTGGCGGGATGGCCGCTGGCAGCCGATGTTTCCCAACGCGCGTTATATCTGCTCCGCTGCTGAACTGGCGCGATGTGAAGAGAATCCCGCCATGCAGGCGTTGTATCTCGACAGCATTTTACCGCTGATCAACAGCGGCCAGCTTGAGACAGTGGCGGTGGATGGTTCGCCGTTATTTGCTGGCGTGCTGCGATATCTGCCAACCCCCGGACACAGCATTGATCATGCTTCGCTGCTGCTCTCCAGCCGCGGCCAACAGGCATTTTTTTCCGGTGATGTGATGCACCATCCTCTGCAATTCCAGTTTCCCCGGTGGAACTCGGTGTTTTGCGAGAATAAAGCGCTCGCCGTGCGTTCAAGGCAACTGGCGATAGACTGGTGCCTGCAACATCAGGCAATCTGGTTCAGTTCGCATTTTTCCGCCAGCTCATGCGGCAGGGTGATTTCTGCTGCCCCTGAGCTGCCCCACTGGATGCCGCTGGAGGCTGAACCGGATGCAATACGCTGAGTATCTTCGTGCGTCGCTAAGCGACATGACCGATGCATTACAACAGGGGGCCACGACGGCCCGTGAGCTTACGGAATTCGCGTTGCGGCGCATTGCCGAAGCCGACCAAAATGGCCCGCGCTACAACGCCATCACCTGGCTGTTTGCCGACCAGGCGCTGGCAGCGGCGACTGAAAGTGACGCACGCCGTCGTCACGGGGAAGCCCCACGCAGACTGGAAGGCATTCCGGTGCTCATCAAGGACAACATTGCGGTGCAGGGTTGGCCCACCAGCGCCGGGTCGGTGCTGCTGCGCCACGTTATTGCGGAACAGGACGCGCCATTAGTCACGGCGCTGCGTGCAGAGGGCGCGGTTCTACTCGGCAAAACGGCGATGCACGAGTTGGCGGCGGGCATTACCGGCGCATCATCACTCAGTGGTTTTACCGATAACGCCTGGCTGGCAGGACATTCACCGGGAGGATCCAGCAGCGGTTCTGCGGTGGCCGTGGCGGCGGGTTATGTTCCGCTGGCGATTGGCAGCGATACCGCGGGTTCCGTGCGCATTCCCGCAGCTTTCAATCATCTTTATGGCCTGCGCATGACCCACGGCGCGATCAGCATTGACGGTATTGTGCCGCTGTCACCCAGCCAGGATATCCCTGGCGCGTTGGTGCGCCATCCGGCCGACTTGCGCCTTGCCAGTGAGATCCTCAGTGGACAGACGCTCCCGCCTCATGCGGAGCCACTGCGCATCGGTGTGTGGCAGGAGGGGTTTGCCGCGGAGGAAGCAGCGATTAATCAGGCGGTGTACACCGCCGTGACGGCGTTGGTTGGGGAAACGGGTAATCAGCAGACGATCGCCTTTCCACAGCTTGAAACCCTGGCTGCTGAAGCCAGCATCATCCCGTGGGAATTTGCCGAAGCACTGGCGGAGTGGCTGGCCGACAAACCGCAGGCCAAGAGCCACACGCTGGCCGAGGTGGTGGCATCTGGCCGTCATCATCCGCAACTGGAAGCGGTGTTCACCGCACGCGCTAACCATCCCGGTAAAGCCAGTGACAGCTACGCCATCCAGCAACTGCGCCAGCGCACCTTATATCAAACCCTTGTTCAGCTATTTAACCAGCGTAAAATCAATCTGTTGGCTTACCCGGTAGTGAAGCATCCGCCGGTCAGACATGGCGAACTACAGCCGGGCAGCAACGCACTGGTCGCGGCGGTCACCGGTGCGCCTGCCATCAGCATCCCGGTCGGTTTCACCGCCCAGGGATTGCCGATTGGTATGGAGTTGCTGGCATTACGCGGTCGCGAGGATCTGTTGTTGCAGGCGGCGGAGCTGATGGCGGCCATCGGTCGATAGCTTAACATCGACCAGATATGACCTTTAATAACACGCAATAAGACCCATAGCTCAAAGGCGTATGGGTTATTTTCCTGTTAGTAACCCAATTATTTATGCAACGATAAGCCCTTTATCGCTTTATCGACGGCTTTTTTTGGCCCGCGTAAGGCAATGCCCACCAGGTCCAGATTATCCGCGTCCTGCGCCAAAAACACTTCGCGGTTTGCCGCATCATGGCCGGTGGAAAACATGGCGTGAACATAGGGGATAATCGTTAATTCACGTTCCAGCCCCTGGCGATGGGCGCGCTGTAAACCCGGCAAGTCCCCGGCGAATATCAGCATCGGCTGCCCGGCCATGTTGCCGTAGGGTCGCCCGTGCGCATCCACATACGGCTCACCCATCATCTCGGGTGCCGCAGAGGCAATGCCGGTCGCCAGAAACGCCACCACATTTAACCGCTGCCAGGTTGCCAAATCATCACGCACGATCAGGGCGATTTTAGTATCAAACATCTGCAACAACTCTCCGTTAGGGTCAAAGCCCTATCATCGTCAAGTTTGCGACAGGCGATCTAGAACGTTTGTGCACTGACGCTGATAAGAGGCAGGTGTCATGCGATAGGCTCGCTGGAACCAGCGACCAAGGTGGCTCTGGTCAGAAAAGCCTACCTGCAACGCCACCCTGGCAGGCTCTATGCCCTGCGCCAACAAATTACGTGCGCTGCGCAGACGCAGGCGCACCAGATACGCATGGGGAGACTGTCCGAAAGCCTGTTTGAACTGGCGTGTCAGACGGAATCGATCAATGCCTGACAAGCGCGACAGGTCCGCTAACCCGATATCCTCGGCCATAAAATCGTGCAGATAGTCGCGGAGCAATTGCATTGACGCCAGCGCAGCCGAACGCGGCTGACCAGGGCGCGGATCAAGATGACGGGACAACATCGTCAGCAGATGATCCAGCGCCTGGTCGCGCGCCAACCGCCCTTCCGCGTGATGTACGGCATACCACGCCTGCTGAATGGCACTGGCGAGGAGCGCATCATCATTAAGGGTTGAGCGGAATGCGGCTTCGATATTGGCGATATTGCCAAGACCACGTTGCTGCATCATCTCCGCCACCCATGTCTGGGGTAGATAAAGCATCACATAGGTGAAGCCTGCGGTATCCGGCGCATGACCATCATGCACTGCACCCGGCTCAATCAGGATCGAGCGGCCTGGCGTGCTGGTGTGAAGTGCGCGGTGGCAATTGAAGCGTTGCAGCCCCTGTTGTGTCACGCCAACCAGCAACTCGTCATGATCGTGCGGATCGTAAGCGTGCCCGCAAAAATGCGCATTAACACTTTCGATACCGGTTTCGTCATCACGGCGAAAATCAACCCAGTCGCGGTTGCTGGCATTGATATTTCTGGCTGACATAACGACTCCTGAAAAGTGTGGCGATGAGGCTGACACTATATCAGGGGGGGCGTAAGCAGCCAAAACCCTGACAGTCCGGCGGCTGGGGCTGCGCCATCTTTTAGTGCAGAAGGTGCACAAAAATGATCTTGTTACCCGTCAGGTAACTTTTTGCGGTGAAACGTTCGCGGCGCGAGAAAAGCAGAAAAAAGAATATTAGTTCGCCAGATCAATTGATTACTGATTAATCGCCACAGAACTCATCGCATAACCTGCCTCTGGCATGCGCCTTGCTTAAGGTAAAAAGTTACCTAATACGCAACTCAGGTTCAGGATATGTCACACGACGAAGCGGATAATCACGGTCAGGAAGCAAATAATAGCGCAGACTTCAATGTCGGGATACGCCTGCGTGCGGTGCGTAAAGCACGCGGAATGCGCATTGAGGAAGTGGCGGAAAAAGTCGGGGTCAGTAAGTCCTTCATCAGCCGCCTGGAACGCAACGTCACCCAGGCATCCATCGCCACCCTGCTTAAAGTGTGCGAAGTGGTCGGAATTACCCCGGCCAAACTGTTCGATCCTCCCGCAACCAGCTTCGTGCCCGCCGGGAAAGGCACGCCCATCAGCCTCGGGGGCGAAAAGATGCGCGAATATCTGATCAGCGGCGGCGTCAACGACGACATGATGGTGCTGTACTCCGAGATCGATCCACAAGGGGGTTCCGGGGAGGAGCCTTACACCCTCAACGCTGCCGCCGATATGGTGCATGTGCTGAGCGGTGAACTGGAGATTGTGGTGGAGGAGCAGCGCTACCTGCTGGCAAAAGGCGACACCCTCACCTTTAAACCGTCACTGCCCCATACCTGGCACAACATTTCCCCTGACCAAATGTGTACCGCCATTTGGGTCATCGTGCCGCCACCGTCGGGAAATTAAGGCGTGCCTGGGCCTGTCATTGTTTTTTAATCCGCGTTTCCACCACACCAGAGGAATAATGATGAAAATAGCAAAATTGATGCTGGCCCTCGCTGCTGCGGGCCTGGCCGGGTCGTTATATGCCGCGCCCGGCAAGATCACCATCGCCACCGATGCCACCTTCCCACCGTTTGAATCGATCGATGCCAGCGGCAAACTGGTGGGTTATGACGTCGACCTGATGCACGCCATCTGTAAAGCGGCGGCGCTGGATTGCAACGTCATCAGCGCCCCGTGGGACGGTATGATCCCCGGCCTAATGAACAACAAATATGACGCGCTGATTTCGCAGTTGACCGTTACCGATGCTCGCCGCCGGGTGATGGCCTTCAGCGATATCTACGATCATCCGGTGTTCCGCTTTGTCGCGAAAAAAGGCACCGTCACCGACACCAGCCCGGAAGCATTGAAAGGCAAAGTCATCGCCGTCCAGACCGGCACGCCGATGGATACTTACGTCACCAAACATTATCCAGGCAGCACCATCAAACGTTATGACGGCGGCAGCGCGCCCTACCTCGATTTAACCGCCGGTCGGGCGGATATCTTTATGAGTTACGAAGCGCAGATTATTTATAGTTTCCTGAAAAAAGATGACGGTAAAGACTACCAACTGGTTGGCCCTCGCCTGACAGGTAAAGATGCACCGGAATTTGGTGAAGGGGTCGGGATTGCCATGAATAAGAAAAACACCGCGCTGGTGGAAAAGATTAATCAGGGTCTGGCGAAAGTTCGCGCCGATGGCGATCTGGACGCACTCAATAAGAAGTATTTTTCAGCTGAGTAAAGGCAATGTCGGGTAATTACTATTTAATGGTCCTGAATGCGGGATGGGTTTCGCTGCAACTGGCGTTTGCCTCGCTGTTATTATCTGTCATTCTCGGACTGCTGGGCGCACTGGGAAAACAATCCGGCATTCGCTGGGTGAAGGCGATTGTCACGCCTTATACCCTGCTGGCTCGCGGCATTCCAGATTTAGTGCTGATGCTGCTGGTTTTTTACAGCGTACCCGCCCTGTTAAATAGTGGAATGGAAAGCGTCGGGCTGAATTACTCCATCGAGTTCAGCCCTTTTATTGCCTGCCTGATTACCCTGGGGTTTATTTTTGGCGCTTATATGACGGAAACATTTCGCTACGCGTTAACCAATATTCCCCACGGTGAAATTGAAGCTGCTCAGGCATTTGGTTTTACCCATCGCGCCATTTTCTTGCGGATTATTTTGCCGCAATTAATTCGCCTTGCCTTACCCGGCTTTACCAATAACTGGTTGGTGCTGGTTAAGGCGACTGCGCTGGCATCGTTACTCGGGTTGCAGGACATCATGTTTAGCGCCAAAGGGGCGGCGGAGTCCACCGGTAAACCTTTTACCTTCTATCTGCTGGCGGCCGGGTTTTATCTCGCCGTTACCCTGCTGTCGGTGGCGGCGTTGCACCGTATCAGCCAGCGTTATGCGCTGGTGGTCCGTGGAGGTAATCCATGAGCTGGGATATTATTGCCGATAACCTTGCTATGTACCTGCACGGTACCGCGCTAACCCTGCTGCTTACCGGGGTATCGCTGGTCATTGCCTTTGTCATTTCGGTGCTGCTGGCACTGGCGCGTGACAGCGCACCACGTCCTGTGCGCTGGCTGATTTTTCTCTACACCACCGCTTTTCGCGGGACACCGTTATTAATCCAGTTGTTTTTGATTTATTACGGTCTGGCGCAGTTCGATTTATTACGTGCCAGTTTTCTCTGGCCGTGGCTCTCCAGCCCTTTGGTTTGTGTATTGCTGGCGTTTGTCCTTAATACCGCCGCCTATACCACGGAAATATTCGCAGGCGGTTTGCATCACTTGCCAGCGGGGGAAATTGAAGCAGCTAAAGCGTTCGGCATGAGTTACCCGACACTGGCGCGAAGAATATTATTTCCGGCGATGTTAAGCCGTTCACTTTCCTTATATGGCAATGAAACCATCATGATGTTGCACGCCACCTCGCTGGCGAGCACGGTGACATTAATGGAGGTGACTGGAGTGGCGCGTAATATCAGCCTGAATTATTACATTCAGTTTGAACCCTATGTCACCGCCGGAGCAATTTATCTGGTGCTGACACTGATTCTGGTAATGGCATTCCGCTATTTTGAAAAACGCTACGCAGGTTATCTCAACGGTAAGCGTAGTTAATCTGGATCGAGGAAAATATGACAACCAACACACGACAATTTGATTTGTGGGGTATCCCTTTTGACGGAGAAGCCACATTAGGCTGGCCGGGTTCACGTTATGCACCGGCCAAAGTGCGCGAGTGCGCACGCTGGATCAACATGCGTATTCAGCAGGGAAAAGTGTATTGTCTGGAAACGGACAGTGAAATGACGGTGGGCGAGCAATTGCTGGTGGATCGCGGGGATGTGGCGGTGGTGCCCAGCGATACCCTGAAAACCTTTGCCGCGACCCGCGCGTCCGTAATGGCGTCCATTGCGGCTGGCCGGGTTCCCATTATGATCGGCGGCGACGATAGCCTGCTGTTCCCGGTGGCGCAGGGTGTGCATGATGCGCTGCCCGGCCGTATCGGCATTATCCATTTTGACGCGCATCTCGATCTGATGGACGAGAGCGACATGCAAGGTCGCCACAGCCAGTCGAGTGGTATGCGTCGTTCACTGGAGCTGGAACGCATCGCCCCCACCGATTGTATTCAACTGTGTGAACGGCATTTCAACTTCCCGGCTTCCGGCAAATTTAAACACGACAACGACCTGATCCACCTCAGCGCCCGCGAAGTGCTGAAAATCGGCCCGGAAGAGACGGTACGACGAGCGTTGGAACGGGTGAAAAACGCCGATCATATTTTCCTCTCCTTCGATATTGATTCGGTCGATCCGGCTTATGCGCCAGGTGCAGGTGCGCACGAACCGGGCGGTATTACCTCGGATCAGGCATTGCAGATGGTGAGTATGTTGGCTCCCCATTGTGCGGCGATGGCGATTACGGAAGTCAATCCAACCAAAGATGTCGGCGATATGACCTCCACGCTGGCCGCGTATCTGGCCTTTACCTTCGCGGTGTACGGCAGCCAGAACCCTTAGCCGCACCCAACTCACGCAACCAGCCAATCATGGCTTCGCTCCCGGGTTGGCTCAGGGTGCGCTGCGGCCAGGCGAGGAAGTACGGCTTACTGAGGGGCAGGCTCAGTTCGTCAATCACCACCAGTTCGCCGCGAGCCAGTTCAGCGGCGATCAGGCGACGCTGTCCCAGTAGCAATCCGGCACCGGCCACTGCGGCATCAATCGCCAGCGAGGTCAGGTTAAAGCTAAACGCCGGTTGTGGTGTCGGTTCTATCCTGCCTTTTGCCTGAAACCAGCTACGCCAGTCCGGCAGAAAACGCCCCTCATTGCCCCAGTCGAGATGGATCAACGGCGCGTGGCTGAAGATGTCAGCCGCGGCATAACGCTGCAAGAGCGCCGGGCTGGCGACGGGCAGTACCTCGTCATGAAACAGCCATTGCTTATCCAATTGTGGATAACGGTCTTCACCAAAACAAATGACAAAATCGGCAGGCATGGCGGTGAAATCCACTTGCGCGTGGGTGCCGTGGAGCGAGAGATCGATATCAGGGCAGTGGGCGCGCCAGTCAGCCAGGTGCGGTAATAACCATTTCGATGCCAGGGCTGGCAACGCATAAACCGTCAGTCTGGGGGCAACAGCAGCATGGCGAATGTTTTGCTGACCGAGATGCAAGATATCAAAAGCTTCCGTGACATAGCGCAAATACTCTTTCCCGGTGTCGGTCAGCATCACCCCAGTTTGTGTGCGCAGAAACAGCGCACTGCCCAACTGTTCTTCCAGTTGGCGAATCTGCTGGCTGACCGCCGCCGGGGTTAACGCCAGCTGCGCAGCCGCTTTTGCCAGGCTGCCTAATTCGGCCGCCACTTTAAATGACTGGATGACGCTGATTTTCGGCAAACGCGGCGATTGTGCAGGCATTAAGGCTTCCTTATCAGGGTATTAAGTATTTATCGTTACACAGCTATGCAGGCCGCAGCTAGAGTAGCATTACACCTGCTAATGATGAGAATTGTTGCTATGTCTGAGTCTCTGGTACGTCTGGACCTGCATCCGCTGGCCGATCACAACTGGCGTGAACGCTGTCGCACGCAGCTCAACCAGCAAGGTGCGCTGGTGTTACGTCAATTTTTACAGCCCGCCGCTTTACAGGCGATCATTGAGGAAGGTAACGCGCAGCGCCATCTGGCTTACCATACCGTCAGCAAACATAACGTCTATCTGATGAAGCCTGATGAGGCATTGAGTGCCGATCATCCTCGCAATCGTGATGTCATCAGTACCAAAGGCTGTATCACCGATGATGCCATTAAGGCGGATTCCCCCCTGCGCCTGCTTTACAATGATGCGCTGTTCCAGTCGTTTTTATGCGATGTATTGGGCGAAGCGGCGCTCTATCCTTATGCCGATCCGCTATCATCCATCAATCTGCACTACGCGCCACACGGCCAGGAGTTAGGCTGGCACTTCGATAATTCGTCGTTTGCCATCACGCTGCTGGTGCAGAAACCACTGGCGGGCGGCGTGTTTCAGTACGTGAAAGATCTGCGCGACGCCGATGCCGGTGAGATGAACTATGACGGCGTTGCCGCCGTGCTGGATCAACGTCAACCGGTGGATGCGCTGGCGATTGACGCTGGCGATCTGGTGCTGTTTCGTGGTCGCAATTCACTGCATCGTGTTACCCCAACCGAAGGTGAGGTGACGCGTATGTTGGCGGTGCTGGCTTATAACACCGCCCCAGGGATTGCCTTGTCGGAAACCGCGCGTATGACGTTTTATGGACGGTTATAAACCGATAACCCCTTGCGTAGCGGCGCGATTTATCGCGCGGCTTTTTCCTGCATCGTGCACAGGATTGCGCGATAAATCGCGCCGCTACCGGGAAATCATCATGTTAATGATGTATTCAGCGCACGCCAGCCTCGCAGAAAAATCTGCTGAGTACGAAACGCCACCAGCGCGCGCCAGTCTGCATCCGCTGGCCAGAAGCCTTCCACCAGCGCCTGCTTAATCACCTGGCCCGCAGCGCTGGCAGGATCACCATACAGATGCAGCCAGTGATCCTCCCGCACCCGCTGATGCATCTCTTCTCCGGCATAGGTACCGCACTCCACCACCAGCGGTAGAAGGGTGGTATCCGGCAATGAGGTCAGCAGAAATTGCGACAGATACCCGGTAGCCGTTGCGGTCACACCGGTTGCGCTCTCTCGCCCGGCACCGGTAAACAACAACGTCAGCCACTCACCGTAGATATCTTTGCCCCAGTCGTGGGCCGGATAATGTTGTTCGGCGATCGACAGCAGCATCGGATGTCCCCACGCCCCCGCCCCGGTATGCAGATCAAAACTGAGGATGGTGGTGGCCCGTGACAGATGCTGCGTGATGATCGTCTGCATGGTGCGATAAGACCAGCTCGGCTGATAGCCGCCGAAAAAGAACCCCTCATCGGCAACGTATTGCCCCGCTTCCACCACGCGTTTCACCGCCTGCCAGCCGTCATGCGCCAGCGCCGTCGTCAGTAGTTGGTCGGCACGGGTGCGGTCGCCGTGGTAGATATCGTGCCACTGCGTGTAGTCCGGATTGGCCGGTAGCGGTTGGTTGAAGTCAACAAAGTTACGGTTGAGATCGATATTGTCTTCATTGACCCGGCGCAGATGCGCGGCCCCCCACGGGTTGAGCAGATGGACCATCAGCACGGCGCTGTCTGCCGGTAATGCATTGACGTCCAACGCCTCCAGCCAGGCAATTTGGCAATCCGAGCCGTAATAACCTTCCACGCCATGAGTGCCGGAAACCACCAGCATCAGTCGCGAAGCCGATGCCGGACCAATCAACGCCACATCGGTATAGAGGTTTTCACCTTGTGGGCCTGGCAGCGGATGGGCGTAGGATGAGATAACCGCGCCTGTGCGTTCGGCGGCGGTCAGGAAGCGGGTACGCTGGGGTAAATATTGCGGTAGTAACATGGTTTTTGGTTTCCTGCGGATCGTAGCGGCGCGATCATCTGTCACATGGATAATCAGGGATAGACTTTAAATTTGAAGTACTTCTTCGTGAGTTGGTCGAAGGTGCCGTTTTTATGTATTTCCGCCAATGCCGCGTTAATCATTTTCAGATTGGCTTCGTCCCCTTTACGTAATGCAATGCCAACACCATCGCCAAAGATCTTCTTATCTGTCACCGTGCCTTTGATGACGTAATCTTTGCCTTCCGGTTTAGTGAGAAAACCCTGTTCGACAGAAACCGCATCACTCAGGGTACCATCCAGTCGACCAGCGATCAGATCCGGGTAGACCTCCATCTGGTTAGGATAAGAGACCACGTTAACTCCCTCCGGTGCCCATTTGGTTTTAGCCCAGGTTTCCTGAATAGTCCCCTGCGCTACGCCGATGGTTTTGCCACGCAAAGTGGCAACATCGGTAGTCAGTTTGCTGGCGGCAGGTGCCAGCAACGCGCTCGGTGTGGTGTAAAGCATATCGGTAAATGCAACCTGCTGACGGCGTTTATCGGTCATCGCCATCGCGGACAGAATCGCATCAAATTTTTTTGCCTGAAGCGCCGGGATGCTGCTGTCAAAACCCATTTCTACCCACTGGCATTTCACCTTTGCCTGAGCACAAATGGCGTTTCCGAGGTCAATATCAAACCCCTGTAATGAGCCATCGGCGGCTTTCGATTCAAATGGCGGGAATGTGGGATCAACACCCAGTCGTAAAGTTTGCTGCGCCTGAGCAAGGTGGGTAAATGCAGTGAGCGAAAGCAGTAAAGCGATGGACAGGCTTTTTTTCATTTTAAACTCCGAAATGCAGGTGGGTTTCAGCACGACATGTAGATTAAATAACATGACGTTGTTATTCCCGCCAGCAAATTACCCGGTTCCACTCAGAGTAAAATCTTATATTTGTCAGGCAGTTAGCCTGGCTTTATACGCCGTTAAATTTTCCTTAATCATTAAAATATCATACCACTCTCACCACAAATAAAAGTATGATGTCTAATATATAAGCCTGAGAACACGAATGCCTGCGTCAGCTGATGATAAAGGGATGGTTGATATAAAATCTATACAATATGTTCAGGGTCGAATTTCATGGATAGAATTAAAATTTTTCCTACAGTAAATGTGCCTGCCTGTTCATCACAAGATAATCGTCAACCATCAACGCCTGTATCACAGGTAACCAATGTTTCAGCTCTGCCCGGCTCAAACAACGTCACTCAAGATGACAGATTGGACGACATAGATATTTATTTGCATGGAGAGTTGCAGGGTAAGCATCTGATTATATACCTGGAGAAATTTCTACCAATAGAGACAAAAACACGAATTTTCGTCAATATTCATTTTTCCACAATTGGTAATGGTCTACCAGGAAGGTTTAAGGGGGTGGTAAAGCTCAATAAGCATCACTTCAAAGGTATGCATTTTAATTGCTTTACCTTTCTAAACAAGAAAAATGAAATAACGAACAGCATCATTGAAGCTGGGATGCTGCCTTTAAATTGGCATAAGTTTATTATGAGTGAAGTATTATGGATCGGAACAACCATTGACGGACTGTATAAAGGAAAACCTTCCACAATGAATTATGTGAAGTTTTCCAATATCAACATTTCTAATGGCTCGCTTAAAAACATCATAATCGTCGACTATGATGACACCTGTATAGAAAACGCAAACTTCACCAGCAGTCGACTGGAGAATGTCAAGTTTACATGCAATAACGAATATTATAACTTTGAGAACACAAGCTTTACCAATATAACAGCATCCAACCTCACGTTTGATAAAGTGAAGCTGGTCAGCAATGTCAATTTTACTGATGCAAATATTGATAACTTGCTTTTCTTACAGATGAGTGACCTGAGTGGTTTGGTTGCTGAAAATTATAAACCTCGCAGCATCCGACTCAGTCCTGTAATGGTAAAAGATGATGAGAATATTGACCTTTACCTGGATAGCATCAATAACTCACGAAGTGGTGCAATTTTATTTAAAATTATGGACACCGTTAAAATTGACGCGATTTGGGTTGACTGGTTAGAACAAATTGTGGAATGGAGCGGTTCAATTGCTGGTTTACAACAGGCATGGATGCGTTCTGCTACGCTGCGCGAATCCATCATTACACAATGCTTTAACGAAAAATGTGCGAACTCAGCGTTAATCATTTCCTTCCGAGAAAAATGGCTGTCTGATTATGGAAAAACGTCAGTGCTGCCCAAAACACTCCATAATGAAATAATAAATTTATTGAGACAAAAAAATGACAACTATCTCATCCACAATCAATTCCTGGTGAACCAATTCATTGGGACAGATGCTGACCTGCGAGAAAGATTCTTCAAAATCCATCCTGTATCGGCAATAAAATCCTATATTGAACAACATATTTTCGAATCAAACCATGAAGGAAACATCTTCCCTAATATTTTCTTTAACCATATAAATGGGGAATCGATGTATATTTCCCCAAGCGATTTTTCCTTATTGATCACTGAAAGTCAAACTCCGGTGCATTATGCCCTGCTAAAGCATCAACCTGAGTCTGAAGACAAAATCATCTTTTTCCCTTGCACACCGGAAAAACTCCATAGTTTCCTCACTCACTTCCCAGCCTTACATGATTTATGGAGTCGGGCCGGTATGAACCTCGCCCCGATTATTTCATTTTTGTTCTCTGCTCAATTCGCCTGGAACAATGATGAAAATGCCAGGGCTATGAAAATCAAAGAACATCTGATTTCGCTGCTTACCCGGAAATCCACTGCCCCCATGAAAATTACGGGTCACGATGACCAACTTTTGTTAGGTTCTGTCCTGAGACGCTTTTATGCCACTGAAGAAAGCGCAGTTGCAGTCGCGAGACAATTACGCCATGAACTGATCGTTCTCACCGTGGAACGACTGGCGCAGAAAAGCAACGAACTCCAGGATAACGAAAAAAAGGTTGCCGCCTATCTTTTACTGATAAGGATGGCCGCCGAAATGTCCTCTAAGCGATATTGTGGCATAGAAGAAGACTCTCCCGAGGCGTTACGGAGGTTGGCCGATATACTTATCGACGACCTGGTGGCATTCTGGCCGGGAATAATAGATAAAATAACCGCAGAACACTGGAAAATGTGTCTTTTTCCAGGAGATTCGAATGCATTCCCATGCAGTGCCATTTTGGCTGATAAAATTGGTGCCTGGCTGCCAGGTGCCGCGTCAGGAGAAAAAATCCGCAAGATGGTCCAACAATTTTATCCTTTGTGACGGTTGTCTCTGCCCGGCACAGAAATGCGCGCCACCCAGTTCCCTGGATGGCGACTTTCATTAAATAAAAGTGAAAATCTCGTCACGCGGCAGGCGGGACTTCGGTAACGCCGCGTTGAAGTCTTCATCACTGCGATAGCCCAGTGACACCAGCACCACGCTGGTCAGCCCTTTTTCACGCAGTCCCAGCGCCTGATCAAGCGCACGCTGGTCAAAACCCTCCATTGGCGTGGCATCAATACCCAGCATTGCCGCACCCAGCAGCAGGCCGCCCAGTGCCAGGTAAACCTGTTTTTCCATCCATTGCGGGATATCACGTTGTTCATAGCGATGGATATCTACATAGCCACGACGGCTTTTATCCTGCCCGGCCTTCGCCTCCGGTTTCAGAAAGCGACCATCCTTCTCTTCCTGCGCCAGCACATTTTGCAGATGCGCGTCATCAAGGTCGGTGCGCATGCACAGCGCGATAACGTGCGAGGCATTCAGCACTTTGGGGCCGTTATAGACGAACGCCCCCTGGGTCGACTGAGCAATCTGCTCGCGCCCTTGCGCCGTGGCAGCCACCACAAAGTGCCAGGGCTGAGAATTGACTGATGACGGGCTGTTACGCAGCACGTTCAACAGGGTTTCGATCTCAGCATCCGGCAGGTTTTTACCCGCAGCAAAGGCTTTCACCGTATGGCGACGCGCCACGGCATCATTCAGCGTCATAGTCTTCTCCAGAACAGTCACAGTTGAGATGGCACTACCCTATCCGCTTCGCTAACCCCGCGGTTAACGAATTGTGTTTCAATACGTTAAAAACCACTCAGCACAATTTTGCCGCGTGCTCGGCCACTTTCGATTAAGGCATGGGCCTTACGCAGATTGGCGGCATTGATGGTGCCATGATGAGCACCTGCGGTGGTTTGCAATGTTCCTGCGTCAATCAACGCGCTGACTTGCTGCAAAATATCATGCTGACGCTGCATATCGGCAGTATGGAACAACGAGCGGGTAAACATCAATTCCCAGTGCAGTGAGATGGCTTTACGCTTCAACGGCACCACGTCCAGCGACTCAGGATCGTCAATCAACGCCAGTTTGCCCTGCGGAGCCAGCACATCAATTAACTGTGGATAGTAGCTGTCGGTATGGGTCAGGCTGGCGACATAGCGTACGTCGGCAATGCCTGATGCGGCCAACTGCTCAGCTAACGGTTTGTGGTGGTCAATAACATGGTGTGCGCCGAGTGAACGTACCCAGTCTGCCGTTTCCGGACGCGACGCTGTGCCAATCACCGTTAACCCGGTCAGCTTCGCCGCGAGTTGCGTCAGCATCGACCCTACGCCGCCACCTGCGCCAATAATCAGCAGCGCCGCATGTTCTTCTGGCTGCACTTCAAGGCGATCAAATAACAACTCCCAGGCGGTCAACGCGGTAAGCGGCAGTGCGGCGGCATCAGCGGCGCTCAGCGATTGCGGTTTATGTCCGGCGATACGCTCATCCACCAGGCCATATTCAGCGTAACTGCCGGGGCGAGTGATATCACCGGCATAAAAGACTTCATCACCGGGTTTGAACAAGGTTACGGCTTCGCCCACCGCTTCCACCACACCCACCGCATCCCAACCGAGAATGCGGGGTTGATCGGTTGGCGCACCGGCACGCACCTTGGTGTCCACCGGATTAACGGCAATGGCGTTAATTTTCACCAGCAGGTCACGCGCACCCGGCTGCGGTTTCGCCACATCGAGATCGTAGAGGGCATTTTCATCAGAAATTGGTAAACCGTTTTGGCTGTAAACAATGGCTTTCATGCTGAGGTTCCTTATTCTTCAAGGGTTTTAGCGAATAACGCGTAGCCTACGCCGCCTTTGCAGGGTTAAAAACGCCACTTGCAGAGCAACACTTTCACTTTTAGAGTGAAAATCCACTGTCGCTGGGATGATGCAATGATTCGACTGGAAGATGTGACCTTATTTGTACGCTCCGCCGCGCTCGGCAGTTTTTCCCGTGCCGCGCGTGAGGCCGACCTGTTGCCTGGCCAGGTGAGCGCCGCAATTAAACGCCTGGAACGCGAGTTGGATAAACGGCTGTTTGCTCGCTCCACCCGAAGCCTGCGATTGACGGCGGAAGGCGAGAAATACCTGCCTTATGCACAGGAGATGCTGGCACTGATGCAGGCCGGTGCTGACAGTTTGCAAAGCCAGGATGATGCGTTGTCCGGTGAGCTCAAGATCGCGCTACCGTCCGATATCGGCCGCAATATCGTGCTGCCGCTGATAACCCAGTTTTGCCGCGAACACCCGTCCCTGTCGGTGCGATTGTCCCTTTCCGACCAGATCAGTGATGTATTCCGTGATCCGGTCGATATCGCCATCCGTTACGGCAAACTTGACGATAGCAGCTACGTCGCGCTGCCGCTGGCGGAGGAAAATCGTCGTGTACTGGTGGCCGCGCCCGCCTGGCTCGATCAACATGGCCGCCCGGAAAAACTGGAGGATCTTGCCCACCATCATTGCCTGCTCTTTGTCATGAACGGCCATGTGTATGACAAATGGACCTTTCCTCAGGAAGGCATGCGTCGTCAGATTACGGTAAAAAGCCGCTTATTATGTGATGACGCTGACGTGGCGCGCCGTTGGGCGGTGGCAGGAATGGGGATCGCCTATAAATCCTGGCTGGATGTCTGTGGTGATGTACAGGCCGGGCGGCTGGAAGTGGTGCTTCCGCACCAGCCTGGCGAAAGCACCCCACTGCATCTGATCTGCCCTCATCGCAAACAGTTC
Organism: Pantoea sp. X-Soil-OKNW-713; assembly: GCF_059730685.1. Lineage (NCBI taxonomy): Bacteria > Pseudomonadati > Pseudomonadota > Gammaproteobacteria > Enterobacterales > Erwiniaceae > Pantoea > Pantoea sp. X-Soil-OKNW-713. Next base: position 513,514 of record NZ_AP035996.1, read on the forward strand.
TCCCCGGCGATTCGCGCGTTGTATCAGGTGTTACGCACCCATCTGCGCGCGCTGACCAAACAATTAACGGCCTGAAAGGGTTTGCGCGATTTGACCTTCTCCTCATATTTAACGCCATGCTGTCCAAAATGCCTGATACTTGGATGGCTGATATCCCGTAGAGGGTATGCAAAATACCCGCTTGTCACATCAGGACAGCATCGGATTGTGTATAGATGACAATTTCTGAAATATTTCTTAATCCCCGGCACAAAGTATGCAATTTTCACTACGCTTTATTAGTTATTACAAATAGGGGGATTTATCGTGAAAAAAACCATGTTTTCCCTTGCTTTGATGATGGCAAGTAGCACTACCCTCGCTCAGCAAATACCTGATAAATATGCGGAAGACGCTTTCATCTATGCGTACTCAATGGATGAAGCGTACAAGTTTTTTTATGAAACCGCGGTCAAGACGGATACACCGATGAACCGGTTCCAGAACATTCGCCATATTGCAGACGATACCTACACTGCACACCCAACCATCAATAATGACACCTTGCATCTTATGGGGTGGCTGGATGTAGCAGCAGAACCAGTCATTGTCAGCATCCCGGATATGGACAAAGGACGTTACTGGATTTTACATACCATGGATATGGGGCATTACACCACATCAATGATCGGCTCTCGTTTGCGCGGCACCAAAGGGGGACACTTTATGTTTGCTGCCCGCTCCTGGAAAGGGGAAGTGCCTGCCAGCGTGACGGAGGTAATCCGTGTCGATTCTGATTTTCTTAAGCTGATGGGCCGCATAATGGCAAACGGCAAAGAGGATGAGAAAAAAGCCCTTAATTATATGGATGAATGGAATATCCGTACCTTGTCAGCCTATCTCGGCGTACCTGGTCCGAAGCCTAAAGAACGCACTTTCCCCGATCCGGAAAAAACTAACTGGTTGCAACGCGTGAACTTTGTGTTGTGTGAAGGCGATATGGGCACAACGGACAAACAGTGGCTTGATAAGTTCAAGGATATTGGCATTGCACCCTGTAAAGAGGATTTCACAACGGAACAGTTGGATGCGGCAAAACGAGGAGAAAAACTGGGTATGGCTTATTTGGCTGAATTGGCCCCCAAAATGCAAAACGCCGGAAAATTGCTTGGTACCCGTGAACAGTTACAAAATGGCCAGCGAGACCTTTTTGCGGAAGGTACTTACCTGGGCCAGTGGGGGTTGCCACCGGATGAGTCCGTATATCTACAGGAAGTTAAAGGGTCTGACGGGAAAACTATCAATGGTTCCAACGGTAAAAAATACCGTATGCATTTTAAAGCACCTGATGTAAGTCAATTCTGGTCATTCACGATATACGGTACTGATAACAAGTTGATGGCGCATAATACAATTAATCGCCACAGCCGAGGAGACCGTACCCTCAAACCAGGTTCAGATGGCATGTACACCATAGAACTCAGTGCCAAAGGGGACCCGAAAAACCCGAATTGGCTTCCGATTCCGGAAAAAGACGCCTATATCATTATGCGCCTTTATGGGCCAAGTAAAGCCATACAGGATGGGGAATATAAATTCCCGACAGTGGAAGTAGTCAAATAAAAGAACGGACGCGCCTCAGTTACAGACTTTACTGAGGTTAAACTGATACTTCCATCACAAAACCCGTTAGTTGGTTTCTTATTAGATTCAATAACATGCAATTAGCATTATTTTCATTATTGACACCAGGTGAAAGTAGCCAGCCAATATCACCAAGCGTGGGAGAATAATCATGAAACTAACATTGCCAGTTGTTTTTGTTGGGTTAAATCTAAGTTTTAGCGCAATTGCAGCCCAGCAAGTCACACCTGAGAATTATGCCAGAGCTGAAGTTGATTTATCTTATCAAAATATCGTAAAGGATGTAGGTAGTAATAAATTCCGACATGACAGGAATCTTATCCCCTTAGATAAACAACCCGCTGTAACAATGAATCGCGACACGGTTTATTCTTTCGGTATCTATTATGTTCCTAAAGGAACAACAATCACATTACCTAAATCGAAAGATGACCGATATCAATCCGCAATGATCATGCAGAATGATGACTACACGGATCAAGTATTTTATGGACCGGGTACATTTGATATAAAGTCCCAGACAGAATTTGTCGCCATTGTCGTGCGCACTCAGGTCAACCCAAACGACGCGGATGATATTAACTACGTGCACCAACTTCAGGACAAGATTTCCGTCAATTGGCCTACCGGAACCAAAGTCAAAGAATACAAGCGTGTTGACTGGGATCAGAAAAGCCTGATGGCGTTACGGCACAAATATGAAAAAGAAGCAGCAAAATTACCCAACCTAAATGAAACATCTGGTGCCAGAGGGAAAGTAGACCCGCTGAAATTAAATCTGGGAGCATCCGTAGCTCTTGGGCTACTTCCCCCTGAGCATGCTGTTTATATCTATCGAGACTTTGGCCTGAGTGGCAATAAATGTTACAAGGCGACCTACAATAAACCTGACTTCAAGCCAGGTGGATTCTTCTCATTCACTATGTATGGGGCTGATAAATATTTGCACAGTGAAAACTCGCACCTAAGTAATCGTGATATCAAGATGGATAAAGACGGAAAATTCACGATTTACTACGGACCTAAAGCACAGTGCGGAAATGTTGAGAACTGGTTACCGACCCCTGGAGATAACTGGTATCTGGGCATGCGTATTTATCGCCCAGGAGAGTCAGTGATTGATGGTACATATACAGTCCCAACTCCCGTCGAAATTAAATAAGGATACTGAGGTCAAAAAAAAATAAGCACCACAGGCTAAAAGGAATTAACCTGGGTGTTAAAGGTATTATCTTCCTTGCCTGTAAGATGCAAATTCCACACGCGCTTTTCGCAGGTTGTGTTCCCCTCCACAAGATCTAACCTTCACAATCATGCCATCACTAACGATCAGTAGAGACAACATTTAAATTTTGTCAATTCATGGTATTGCGTTATGACACACATGTGGCTGTTTCAGATTTTTAAATTCGTTAATTAACTGACATTTCGCGGAATTCCCTGCAAGTTTTAAATTCATTAAAATTCTATATCAAGATCAATAGTTCAATGCGATTCCTGGTAGGCATTCGCGAAATGTCGTAAGGGAAGGAATTTCGGATAATTGCCATGGTGATTACGATCTGACGAATCAATCACTCTTCAGCAACCGGGGCATTTGGTAATGTTGATTAAAGTAACGCCTGCAAATAAAATTATTTGTCAGGTTAATTAATTAATGTCATTTGATTATTTCATGCTTGCCAGCTATGGTTACTTACAGGAACTTGCTGGTTCCGAGTTAATGGTACAGATTATACCGCCCGGTCTAAATCCGGGCTTTTTTTATTAGTTAAACCTCCATTAAGATAAAATACTGCCCTTCTGTGACTCACATCCTTTGAGGTTAGGCACTTATTGCACCATCAATAATAAAGACTGATTGACAACAAAAGCTGAACGGTCAAATGGATAGACATTAATGCCCGTGCTGCAAGGCTATAACCTGTTACGAAGCGGCAGATACTTAGTGACTTTCAACGGGAGATCTTCGCCCTCAATGAAGTGATAAAAAGCTCACTGACTGTATCAGTGCGTGAAGCGTAAGCTGCTAAAAAAACATGTTTTTTTAACAACCAGAGCAAATCAATCCCTCTGCGCGGCATACTTGTTGCCGACTACTCTCTCGTTCAGGTTTTTCTGATGCATGCTAGACTCACGGAAATTTTCAATTAAACTCCACCAACATGCTTCTGAGAAAATTTCGCCTCCGCACACTTCTTACCACACTCTCTGTCGGAGGCGTAATACTCACCTCCTGCCTGCTGCTTGGAGCATTGCTGATTTTTCAGAAGGGAAATATTGAAGACACCCTTCTTGAAAATAACATTGCTTATGCCCGAAAGCTCGCCGACACCACCGATCGTTATTTTTCCACGGCCCAACGTGAACTTGCCTGGAGTGCCAGTCAGATAAAAGGGCTTACCGATCTCAATCTTTTGAAAGCGGAGACTGACCGTCTTCGGCTTCAGTCGGGATTTTTCAACACTGTTGTGGTTGTCAATCAGAACGCTGTTGTCGCCGCCACCTCGCCGGAAAGCCTTAATCTTGTTGGCGTGAAGCTGAGTTCTGAGGCAAGTCAACAGGCTATCACCACTCACAAGCCTTTCATATCTTCGCCCTATATCTCGGCATCAGGTAATTACGTGGTGTTTATTTCTCACCCCCTTTTCTCACCTGAGAGTGGATACCTTGGTTATATCGGCGGCACAATTTATCTTAAAAAACAGAGTATGCTCAGTGATATTCTAAGTCAGCACTTTTATTCCAGCGACTCGGTTGTCAGCATAGTGAGCAATAACGGAGATGTTATTTTCAACCAAGATCCGGAGCGTGTGGGGACGCGTTTGGCAATAAGTCCTGAGTTGAAGAGACGGCTGGCTACTACCCGCTCTGGTCGTTTCACTATGGAATATAACGGACAGCACTTGCTCACGGGCTATGCCAGTCTGACGAAAACCGACTGGAATATTTTTATTTCGGGTACTTCAGAGACAGTCCGGGAAATCCTTATTCGTACGATTGAAAAAGCATTATGGTTCTTGCTGGGCATTATCACTATAACAACCGTGTTGATGGCCATTCTCGCCGGAAGCATAGCCTCTCCACTGGGTAAGCTTGCTGATATGGTACGTAGTGGTGGCATTGATGCTTTGCCAGAATCCATCATATCTGTGAAGGCCTGGTATCATGAAGCCGATCGCCTTAAAGAAGCGATGCAGGAATATCGTCAGGTGGTGTCTTTACACATAGAGAAGCTCAACGATGAAGTCATGACCGATCCGCTGACCGGACTCGCGAACCGGCGCGGTTTCAGTGTGCTTGCTAAACAGTTCGATGGCGAGATGGTTCAGTGTGCAGTGGCTATCGACATCGACCACTTTAAAAATATAAACGACAGATATGGGCACGATGCAGGGGATAAAGTGCTTGTAAGCCTGGCCGACCTGATGCGCCGAACATGCCGGACGCGTGATGTTATCAGCCGGTTTGGCGGAGAAGAGTTCATTGTGTTGCTGCCGTATACATCACTTACGGATGCGGCACAGACAGCCGAACGTATTCGTAAAGTGGTAAGTACTACAGATTTTCCGTTCGTAGGAAGAATGACCATTTCTGCGGGGGTAGCAGCACTGAATGACTGTGCCGGGAACCGAGATGGCATGCTGCGTCGTGCAGATGAAGCACTGTACGAGGCAAAGGGAGCTGGACGCAATGTAGTTGTCGTTTCCAGCGCTACAGGGTTTAGTCTGTATGGCGTTGTGGGAGGTTATTAGCTGTAGTTAAATTAAGTGTTCATACTTTCTATGAGCTGGCTGCACACAGCATGCGTGGCAAACGAAAGATATTTTAATAGCCACAGATTCCCGCCATGAGCGGGATTTTTTTAGAACCCCCTCAAATTATTGGCATCCCGTCTTCATAAGCCGATATCACTTTAACCTGTCTGCACGCCGACAATCGTCACTTCTTCCAGTACATGCCCTCCATGTGCATCACAATCCTTGCAGATGAGATATTTTTGATACACCTGTCGCTGTTACACCTGTCACAATGAGACACATACAGAACCACGAAAAAAAACATAACATACTGAATAGCAATCAATTATCTTACATCTTCACCCTGGCACAGTTCTCGCTATAGCCACGCTGAGCTTCTGCACCGGCCACCCGCGTGGCAATGGACAGAAATAATGCCAGCCTCAAGGAGAACAATATGAAAGCGGCACGTTGGTATAAAGCACGCGATATTCGCGTCGATGATATTGAAGAACCCCAGGTCACTGCCGGTAAAGTTAAAATCAAAGTCGCATGGACCGGCATTTGCGGTAGCGATTTGCATGAATACATCGCGGGTCCGATTTTCGTCCCAGTGGAAAAACCCCACAAAATCAGCCATGACATCGCTCCTATCGTCCTCGGCCATGAGTTTTCCGGCCAGGTTGTTGAGGTCGGTGCAGGTGTCACCAAAGTGAAACCCGGCGACCGCGTGGTGGTCGAGCCGATCCTCTCCTGTGGCGAATGCCCGGCCTGTCGCGAAGGCAAATACAACCTGTGCGGCGACCTCGGCTTCCACGGTCTGTCCGGCGGTGGCGGCGGTTTTGCCAGCTTCACCACCGTGGCGGAGCATATGGTGCACCGTATGCCAGATGCCCTCTCTTACGAGCAAGGCGCGTTGGTGGAACCGGCGGCCGTGGCGTTGCATGCCGTGCGCATGAGCAAACTGAAAGCGGGCGATAAAGCCGCCGTGTTTGGTGCTGGTCCGATTGGCCTGCTGGTGATTGAAGCACTGCGTGCCGCAGGCGCTGCCGAGATCTACGTGGTGGAACTGTCCCCCCAGCGCGCAGAGAAAGCGCGTGAACTGGGTGCCAAAGTGGTGATCGATCCCAGCAAAGAAGATGCCGTGGCGAAGATCCGCGAGTTGAGCAACGGCGGCGTGGATGTGGCTTATGAAGTGACCGGCGTTCCAGTGGTGCTGAAACAATGTATCGACAGCACCACCTACGAAGGCGAAACCATCATCGTCTCGATCTGGGAAGGCGAAGCCTCCTTCCATCCCAACAAAGTGGTACTGAGCGAACGTAGCGTCAAAGGTATCATTGCCTATCGCCACATTTTCCCGGCGGTGATGGAACTGATGGCCCAGGGCTACTTCCAGGCCGACAAACTGGTGACGAAACGTATTGAACTGGCCGACCTGGTCGAACAGGGATTTGAAGCGCTGGTGAAAGAGAAACAGCAGGTCAAAATTCTGGTGCGCCCACCGCAGTGATAACCCTCGGGCCAGCCAGGCTGGCCCGTCTCTATTGCCGCTCTGGCAACTGAATACCTAACCGTTGCAGACGACGATACAGTGTCATGCGGCTGATACCGAGCTGGCGTGCCGCAGCGCTGATATTCCAGTGCACCGCGCGCAGTTGACGCAACAACGCTTGGTGCTGGTCATCGCTCGCAGGCGGCTGGAATGGCTCGACAAAGCGCAGCGTATCAGGTAAGTCGTCCCACTCAATGACCCCGCTTTCACACATCGCCAGCGCGTACTGCAACGCATGATTAAGCTCACGCAGGTTCCCCGGCCAGCGATAGTTGACCAGCGCCTGACGCGCCCGATCGCTCAGTTGCGCCCGCCCTGCCAGCATCTGCTCAATCAGCCAGTTGCTATCTTTCCGTTCTCGCAGTGGCGGCAGGTGAACGCAGGCTCCTTGCAGGCGGTAAAGCAAATCTTCGCGGAATAACCCGTCAGCGACCCGTTGCGCCAGTGGATGGTGCGAAGCCGACAGCACGCGGATATCCACCTTTTGCGGCTGGCGCGCCCCAATGGGCGTCACTTCCTGCTCGGACAGCACGCGCAGCAGACGTGTCTGCATCTCCAGCGGCATATCGCCGATTTCATCCAGAAACAACGTACCGCCCTCGGCTGCCTGGATCAGGCCACGTCGCGCTTTACTCCCCGCCCCGGAAAAGCTGCCGGGCAGATGGCCAAACAATTCGCTTTCCAGCAGGCTGGCGGGAATTGCCGCACAGTTAACCGCAACGAAAGGGCCTTTGCATCGTGGGCTGGCCTGATGAAAAGCGCGGGCAAAATACTCTTTACCGCTACCGGTTTCACCCTGCACCAGCACATGCAGCGATGAGTCGAGCAAACGCGTGGCACGGCGCAGCTGTTGATCAAGTTGCGGGTCGCCACCGCTTAACGCGGCGAGTTCAGGTGACAACGTCACGCCTGTTGCGGGCGTTGGCCGCACCGGATGTATCGTCTGCGCATAAAAACGCTGCTGTCCGTTGATATCTTCCAACTGCTGGGTATAAAGCAACTGTTCCATCGGGCCGGGAAACAGCGCGGAGAGCGGTAACCCTAGCGGTTGTGGGTGCGCTTTCAGCCAATGCCTCGCCGCCGGATTCAGTCCTGTCAGACGACCATGCGCATCAAACGCCAGCAAAAACTCCGGTTCAATATCATGCCAGGCAGGATTGCGGCTCAGCTTCAGCACCCAGTCGTGACGATGGCGGTGCAGCAACCAGGCATTTTCGATTTTCTGTGCCTGCTGCTGTGCCAGTTGCATCACCAGATGCTGGCTGGTACGCGGCTGAGGTGAGGTCAGCGCAGAAATATCCAGTACCGCCTGCAGATCCCCCTGGGAATCAAACAACGGCACGGCGCTGCACGTCAACGGAATATGAGTCGCATCAAAATGGTCGGTTTGATGGATGGTGATGGCCTGCCGCGTGGCAAGCGCCGTACCCACGGCACAGGTGCCGGATAACGCTTCTGACCACTGCGCGCCAAGAAACAGCCCCGCGCGCCGCAAGCTGATTTCTGCGTCAACGTCGCCAAGATAATCAACGGCAACGCCCTGGGCATCGGCCAGCAGCAAAATGTAACCGGCCGGGGCAATCTGCTGATAAAGCTTATCCAGGCCCGGCTGCGCGACAAACCGCAGTTCTTCCAGCTGTTGACGATGCTCACGCAGCTGTCCCGCAGGGAGAATCCGCGCTTCCTGCAAACGACTGGGATCGAGGCCGTGGTGATTGACACAGCGTAACCAGGATGCCTGAACAGCATCACTGCCTTGCGGATTCAACACCTGCGCCGTCGTCGCCTGCTCGACGCTGGCAACCACGTTGGCGATATGTTCGCGCTGGCTCAGATTCACAGCCTTTCTCCTGCGTTACACCCCGGATAAGTGGAGCCACAGCATAGCGAATTAACACCTAATTAACAGATCTGGCGTAGAAAAATGTCACCTGGCACGATATAACCCTAAATCGGGACTTAATCCGCCACAGAGGAAATTATGGCGCTTTCACACGAACTGATGTTGATCTACACCACCTATTTTGTGGCTACTGCCAGCCCGGGTCCGAGCAACATGGCGATTATGGGCACAGCGATGAAACAGGGGCGTGGTGCGGCCCTGGCACTGGCGGGCGGTGTCATTAGTGGCTCGATGCTGTGGGCGCTGCTGGCGGCCTGTGGCGTGCTCACCGTACTGGCAACCTTTGCGCAGTTGCTGCTGGCGCTGAAGATCGGCGGCGGGTTGTATCTGCTGTGGCTGGCAAGCAAAGCCGGGCGTTCTGCGTTACGTAAACCAGATGCCCTGGAGTTTGCGCAGCGCAGCGGTGGAAGTGCGCACTATGGCCGGATGTTTCGCCAGGGGCTGCTGATGCATGTCGGTAATCCCAAAGCCATTCTCACCTGGGTGGCGATCATGTCGGTGGCATTGAAACCGGAAGCGGCGGCTTCCACCTTGCCGATAATTATCGCGGGATGTGCGGGGATTTGTGTGCTGGTGTTCTGCGGATATGCGCTGCTGTTTTCCACGGCACCGATGGCGACATTCTATCGTAAAATCCGTCGCGGTCTCGACGTATTGCTGGCCTGCTGCTTTGCGGTTGCCGGGCTGAAACTGGTGTTCAGCCGCACTTAGTCACTGGCGTCATTGCGTAGCGGCGCGATTTATCGCGCTGTTTTTCACCCACACGATTTATCGCGCCGCTACGAATTTTGTTTAAAATCAGGAATTGCCCGGCTTGCTGTCGGCCACTTCACTGAACGCCGGTTTCTGTTTGGACACAGAATAAACGACGTTTTTCGGACCTTTCGGATCGGTTGTCACGTCCACAGACTGAATTGTCACACGGCCAAAACCAAACAGCGTTTGCACGTAGCCACCGATTTTGTGTTTACCGGCTGAAACGTGGATCAATTTATCTTCGCCTTTCGTCAACAGACCGGCGTCCTGACCATCTACCGTCACATAAATCGCAGAACCATCGTCGGTACGTGTCACTTCATGGGTAACGTTGATGATGGTCGGGCCTTGCTCGAACGGCGACGCGATATCATTCGTGGAGATAGGGGCCGGAGTCGTAGTCGACGCAGTGTTGCTGGTGGCGTGGCGCGCGCAACCAGTCAGTAATGTCGCAGCCATCAGGCTGGCAAGTGTAAGACGCGAAAACATCGTGACGAAAAACCTATTCTGAATAAGAAGCATTTATTTTAGCGTGTGACGAGAAGTGATGACAGTCACACAATTCCAGTATTTTCCGAATTCAGACGCAATCCGAACAGTTCATCGCACGCAATGCCAAAAGGCGGCGGTTTTCCCGCCACCTGCTGACCTGAGATGATTGCGTGATACATCACGCCGCTACTGCAACGCGTAACGCGTCATTGGTGCCACCTGCTGAATCAGCCCATTCGCTTTCATATATTGCGCGAAAGCCTGATAACGCTGCGTATCCAGCGTTGCGCTGTGGCTGGCAAAATACGGCAACGTCGCCTGCCAGCCCTGACGATTCAGTGGCGTATTCAGTTCAGGATATTGCTTAATAAACGCCTGCCATGCCTGCTCAGGGTGCGCGCGTAACCAGGCGACACCGGCATCCAACCCGCGCAGAAACGCCGGGATACGTTTATCCTGCGCCGCCGTTTTCTGATTTGCCAGAATGATCAATTCGTCATAAGCCGGAACGCCAAAATCTTCCGGCTTAAAGACTACCGGCTTCGCGCCTTTGTCTTGCAAGTCCAGCAACTCATAGTTGCGGTACACCGTCATGGCCCCGTCAATTTTGTGCGTCAGCAGCGCCGACACCGCATCCATATTAAGGTTGATCAGTTTGACCGAATCCGGGTCAACCCCCTGCGATTTCAGCATGTTGCGAATAGCGACATCCTCAAAGCCAGGGATGGCATAACCGAGCGATTTCCCGGCAAAATCCTTCAGTGAATGGATATCAGCGGAAACGGTGGTCAGGGTGTTTAACGGTTGATTGATCAGCGTACCCACGCGAATGACCGGGACGTCTTTATCCACCAGCGTGTAGAGCTGCGGTTGATAGCTGATCGCCAGATCGGCCTTACCGGCCGCCAGCAGCAAGGGCACTGAAGCGGAGTCAGCCGGGGCGATCATCTCCACATCCAGCCCCTCTTTTTTAAACGCGCCGCTATATTGCGCGGCAAAAATGGCCGCATGATTCGGGTTAACGAACCAGTCGAGCAGCAGACGAACTTTTTCGTTCGCCTGAGCAACGCTGGAGGTCACCAGCAGCAATAACGCGGTTATCACCGTACCGAGGTTTTTCAAAATGCATCCTTATGTTGAGTGCCAGAGGGTTTTCTTACGTAGCAGGGCGACGCCGCCAGACAACAGCAACGCCAGAATCAGTAACAACAACAGCGCGGCGAAGCTGGTGGCAGTTTCCAGCCGGGCGTTGGACTGCATCATCAGGTAGCCCAGTCCTTCGCTGGCCCCTACCCATTCGCCAATCACCACGCCAATCGGCGCCAGCACCACCGCCATCTGTAAACCGGAGAAAAATTGCGGCAGCGCGGCGGGCCAGCGCACCTGCCAGAACAGGCGAAAGCGTGAAGCGTTGAGGGTTTGCGCCAGCTCCAGCCAGCCCGGCGGTGTGCGGCACAGGCCATCAAACAAGGAGAGACACAGAGGAAAGAACAGGATCAACGCCGCCACCACCACTTTGGACGCGATGCCAAACCCCAGCCACAGCACCAGCAGCGGGGCCAGCGCAAACACCGGAATCGCCTGGCTGGCAGTGACCAGCGGAAACAGCAGGCGGCGTATCGTTGGACTTCCCGCCATCAGCACGGCAAAAACTATCCCCGCACCGACGCCCAACAACAGCGCCAGCACCATTTCCGCCAGGGTATATAACAAGTGATGCCACAGCAGCGCGCGATGCAGCCACAACGCCTCCAGCACCGCCTGCGGCGCGGGCAACAGAAAATTTGGCACGCCACTGTGGCGCGCCAGCAGCCAGGCGCATAACAACACCGCCAATAAGTAGATGGCACTAAACAGATTTTTCTTCATCTTGATTCAATCGGGTAAACAACTGGCCCTGTGCCTGCAACAGGCCGGGATCATCGATCGGGCGGGGAGCCGCGCCGTCTGGCTCCGGCCAGGCTTCGATCCGCAACGGCTGGCCGCTCAGCAGCAGAATGTCATCCGCCATGCGGCAGGCTTCCAGCGGGTCATGCGTCACCAGCAGCACGGTTTTTCCCTGCAACAAGGTCGCGGTCAGCGTTTGCAGGCTGAGTTTGGTCATCACATCCAGAGTGGCAAAGGGTTCATCCATCAGCACCACATCGCGTCCGGCGTACAGGGTGCGCGCCAGCGCCACGCGTTGCCGCATACCGCCGGAGAGCGTCTCGGGTCGGGCATGAGCAACATCGGCCAGTTTGACCTGCTCGAGCAGATGCTCAGCCCGTGCGCGGTCTGGCTTTTCGCCATTCAGCCGTGCCGCCAACATCACGTTGTCCTGCACCGACAGCCACGGATAGAGCAAATCCTGCTGCCCCATCCAGGCCACGCTGTCGCTGATGCCGCGTATGCTGCCCTGTTGCGGTTGCAGCAAACCGGCCACCAGACGCAGCAAGGTACTTTTGCCAATGCCGCTGCGCCCCAGCAGCACCGTGGTTTTACCGCCACGCAGTCGCAAATCGAGCTGCTGACATAGCGGGTGCCCTCCCCAGCTAAAGCTGAGATCGTGCAGCGTAATATCCGGGTTCATGGTCGATTGGCCGCCAGAATCGCCAGTCGGGTGCAGCCACGCTGCGCCAGCGCGCTTGCCGCCTGGGCAGCACGAATACCGCTGGCGCACACCAGCACAATGCGCCGATCAGCAGGTGGCTGCCAGGCATCAAGTTGTTGCGGCAGAATGCGTTGCGCCCAGGCCGCCACGCTAACCGGGGCTTCCTCGCGACTCCGCAACTCGACAATGCAATCCTCAGCGCTGAGAAGTCGGGTATCAATAAAGGGCACGCCGGGTTGATCCGGCTCGCCTGCGCCATCAAAACGGAACTGGCGAAAATGCCAGTGCACAAAATCGCAGTTGACCAGGCAACCCAGCGGCGAAGGTGCAAACCCCAGCAACACGCTGAGTGCCATCTGCGCCTGTAACGCCCCGAGCGCGGCGACGGCCGGTCCCATCACGCCTGCGGTGTTGCAGTTGGCTGCGCTGGTGGGTAAACATGGAAATAGCGCGCGGTAACTCGGTGCTGAGCCGCAAAATCCGCCGACATAACCCTGTCGCCCCAGTACCGACGCGCTGATCAGCGGGATACCCAATGGATGGCAGGCATCCGACAGTTGATAGGTCACGGCGAAGTTATCCGCTGCATCGATCACCAGGTCGATGTTATGTAGCGCCTGCTGCACATTGCTGGCGGTTAACGGCAACGGCAACGGCTCCACCCGCACCAGTGGGTTACGCCGCAGCAACGCGCGCTGCGCGCTGATGACTTTAGGTTGCGCCACATCCTGCATATCAAACAGCGTCTGACGGTGCAGATTGTGCAGCGCCACCTCATCGTCATCGTACAGGCGGATATAACCGACACCCGCTCCCACCAGCAACGGCAGGAGCGTGGAACCCAGCCCACCCGCGCCCACCACTAGCACCCGAGCCTGACTCAGCCGCTGCTGCCCCTGCTCGCCAATTTCCGGCAACATCATCTGACGTTGGTAGCGATCCATGATTAGTACCCTCCGCCGAAGGTCGCCAGGCCAAAGATCGGCGTGGAGGCGGCAGCCATATCGCGTTTCTCCATCAGGCCACCGTCATGCGCAGCTTTTCCTGCCTCGATCGCCTGGCGAAAGGCTCCTGCCATCCGCACCGGGTCACCCGCTTTAGCCACGGCGGTATTGAGCAATATGGCATCGAAACCCAGCTCCATTGCCTGTGCTGCCTGCGAGGGGGCACCGATGCCCGCATCGATAATCAATGGAACATCACGGAACCAGGCCCGCATCGCGCGCAGGCCATCAATGTTACGTAGCCCCTGGCCGGAACCGATGGGTGCGCCCCACGGCATCAGCACTTCGCAGCCGGCTTCAAGCAATTTTTCACCGACGATCAAATCTTCAGTGGTGTAGGGGAATACCTGAAAGCCATCGGCGCAAAGGATGCGCGCCGCTTCCACCAGCGCGAAGGGATCAGGTTGTAGCGTGTCGGCATGGCCAATCACCTCCAGCTTGATCCACGGGGTGTTAAACAATTCACGCGCCATCTGCGCCGTGGTCACGGCTTCCTGCACCGTGTGGCACCCGGCAGTGTTCGGCAGCACGCGCACATCCAGTTGCGCAAGAAGTTCACGGAAGGCGGCCCCGGCGGCCCCTTCACGCCGCAGGCTGACGGTAATGATCTCGCTGCCGCCAGCCGCAATCGCCTGCTGCAAAATCGCCGGTGAGGGATAACCTGCGGTACCAAGCAGAAAACGGGATTGCGGTTCAAAGCCATAAAACATCATTAGCCCCCCTGCATCGGTGATAACACTTCGAGCTGACAACCCTCTTCCAGTTGCTGACTGTCGTAACGGGATTTGGGGACAAAAGTACCGTTGTAGGCGGTTGCCACGCAGGCCGCGTCAATCTGCTGCTCACGCAGCAGTTCGGCCAGGGTACCGGCGGCCGTCAGCACCGGGCGACCGTTAAGCTGAATATTCATGAAGTTGTTCCGAAGTTAAACGCTGCATCAGTTGTTCCGCCATCAGCGGAGCCAACAGGAAGCCGTGGCGGTACATCCCGTTAAGGTAAAATGTCCCGTTTTGATAGTGGATTTCCGGCAGATTTGCCGGATACGCCGGACGCAAACCGCTGGCGCTTTCGACAATACGCGCTTCGGCCAACGCCGGGTGGATGGCCCAGGCCGCGCTCAGCAACTCCATCATGGCACGGGCGCTGATCGGGCTGGCATCATGGCTTTCGACCATAGTTGCACCGAGCATAAAATGGCCGCCGCGACGCGGCACCAGATAGCACGGAAAGCGCGGATGCAGCAGACGAATCGGGCGTGAGAAGCGCACCTCATCGCTGTGTAAAATCAACATCTCACCCCGCACCGCCCGCAGGCCTGGCAACGCTGTTGCCGCATGGATGCCCCGGCAGTCAATCACCTGCCCCGACGGCTTCCCGTGGTGAAAAGCCACCCCACGTTGCTGCAACTTTTCACGCATTTCATTCAGTGCCAGGCGAGGATCGAGATGCCCCTCCTGCGCAAAAAACAGACCACGGGCAAAGCGCCCGGCGAGGGCTGGCTCCACGTCTGCCGGATCAATCCATTGATGTTGTTCGGTCATGCGGGCAAAGCGGTTCAGTTCCTGGCTGTCGCGTGGTGGTGCCACCACCAGCGTGCCCTGATGTTCAACGCAACTGACGCGTTGCTGCCACCAGGCTGCGGAGTGCTGTCCCAACTCGATGACGGCGCGTGGTGCGCTTTCCGCTTCACACCAGGGTGCGAGCATACCCCCGGCAAACCAGGAGGCGGGCTGACGCGTGTCATCGCTAATCACTTCAAGCTGTTCACCGCGTTCGGCGAGTAAGGTCGCAACACACAGGCCCGCAACACCGCCACCAAGTACAGACCAGCGGCTCATAGCGGGTATTCCGTAATACAAAGGGGAGAATTCACATCGGCCTCTCAGTTTTCGCACTGAGACCCGGGATACAGGAGGAGGGAAATGACACGCGCAACGGAAAAACGTCCCGATGTCAGACAGCCGCAATGACAGGCTGTCAGTCTTCCTACGCCAGTATCAACTGGGTCAGGTTCAAAGGGTCGCTAAGCCGCGCACTGCGCTTTTAGCCTCTCAGTCTCTTGAGCGAGACTCCCCCGACGCGTCTATTTGTATTGCAGCCGCCAGGCTACGTCAAGTGTAAGCCCGGCAACAAAGCCTAACCTTTAAAAATTCCCTGTTTCAGGTTCATCCATTTTTCTCCATGATTTGCGCGTATTCTCGTCCCCTCATCCTGAAATCCGGCAGGTAAATTATGTGTGCTGATTCAATCATTTCAGCCATTCTGGTGTGTGTATTCGGCGTGATCATTTTGTGGGTGGTGTTCTGCCCCTGAGCCGTCAGGCAAAATAAGAGTAGCGATGCCAGGTGAGCAGCGGAATTTTGCTGTCACTGAACGACTGACCGCTGCCCGGCTGTTGCAACAGGGCGAGGCACAGGTCGATCTCCCGACGAATATCATGGCCGAGCACCAAATCCAGGGTGCCGTTCTCCAGCAGCAGTCGGCTCGCTTCACTCAATTCATGGCCGATAAATATCACCTGATCCTGTACGCCAAAATCGGTTAACGCGCGCGCCACCCCTTCGTTACCGCCTGCGGTGTTGTAGATCCCTGCCAACGGGTTCCCCCGCTCCAGCCATTTTTTTACGCTGAGATACGCGGTTTCCGCTTCGTCGTTAATGTTGACGCGATCACGAATGGTTAACCAGGGGAATGCCTCGCGCAACACGCGGCGAAAGCCAATCTCACGCTCCTCCTGGGTACGATAGGTCGAACTACAAATCAGCAGAATATTGCCCGATTGCTGTGCGGGCAGCATACGGCCCATAAACCAGCCCGCAGTGGCTCCGGCAGCGACCTGATCGATACCCACATAGGCGCTGCGCCGCGAATTGGGCAGATCGCTGGTCAGACAAATGACCGGGACTCCATCATCAATCGCCGCTTTAACCGCACGATTTATTTTTACCTCATCGCGACACACCAGGATGATGCCGCTACTTGTGGCGGCTCGCCGGGTAATCAGTTGGCTGAAGCGTTCGGCATTGAATTGCACGTTCGGCACGCTATCGAGGCTGAAATGGAGCTGGGGATAATCATTGATAGCAGCGCGTACCTGTTGCTCCACCTGATGGAGAAAACTGGAACCGGATTCGCAAATAATCGCAATGCGCGTTCTGTTAGCACTCGGGTTGCCGGTAGCTGCGTTCAATCCCAGCCGCTGCATCGCGTCTGCCACTTTTTTGCGCGTCACTTCCCTTACGCCTTCGCGACCATTCAGCACCCGGTCAACGGTGGCGGGACTGACGGCAGCTTCCTGCGCGATTTGTTTGATCGACGGCGATTTCCAGTGATGTTGCTTCATGGCATGTCCTGATGTCATCTACCTCACAGGCAATCAGTATCCGTACATCCTGACAAAAAGCAAAATCAATCAAATGCATGAAATACAACGAATTATTCACATTTGATGTTAGTTACATCAAAAAAGCCTGTGATCTACCTCATCAATTCATCACGCCGCCGGGGCTTTGTTTTGACTTGATCTGCGCCCGCATCGATTAATAACGCCACAACCTTTCTACCCCCGAGGAATAACCAATGCTGAATGTCGCTTTATTGGGTGCCGGTCGTATCGGCCAGATCCACGCAGGAAATATCGCTGCCCATCCGCAGTGTCGGCTGGCGTATGTTATGGATGTCTATGTTCCGGCAGCGACGGCGCTGGCCGAGAAGTATGGCGCGACAGTTGCCGACCTCGCCACCATCCTGGCAGACAGCAGCATCGATCTGGTGGCGATTTGCAGTGCCACCAACACCCATGCCGATTTGATTGAAGCCGCCGCGAGAGCGAACAAAGCCATCTTCTGTGAAAAACCGGTCGATCTCAGCCTGGCGCGCGTGCAAAGCTGCCTTGCCACGGTGCGGGAAGCAGGTGTGCCGTTGATGATTGGTTTTAACCGCCGTTTTGATCCCAGCATGGCACACCTGCAATCCAGCCTGCGCGCCGGGGAGATTGGCAGCACCGAGCTGGTGACCATCAGCTCGCGCGATCCGGGTGCACCACCGCCGGAATACGTGAAAGTCTCCGGTGGCTTGTTCCGCGATATGACGATTCACGATTTTGATATGGCACGTTGGTTACTGGATGAGGAACCCGTCTCGGTATATGCCTCCGCTTCAGCGTTGGTTGATCCCCAAATCAAAGCGGCAGGCGATGTCGATACCGCCGTGGTCACCCTGACCTGCGCCAGCGGCAAGATGGCGGTGATCACCAACAGCCGTCGCGCCAGCTATGGTTACGATCAACGCATTGAGGTCCACGGTAGCGAGGGGATGTTAGCAGTGACCAATCAACTGGAAAGTCAGTTGGTGAAATCGGTGGCGATGGGGGTCGTGGCGCAAAAACCGCAGCACTTTTTCCTGCAACGCTACGCCGAAGCCTATCGCAACGAGTTAGCGACCTTTGTTGAGGCACTGGCAAAAGGGGAAGGAGAATACCCGAGTGGGAATGATGGCTTGCAGGCCCTGCTGCTGGCGGATGCGGCGCTGGCATCGTTGAAAACCGGTAAACCGGTAGCACCGGCATCGTTGTTATAAGCGATAAAATTTTGCACCTGATGGCGCGGCGCGATTTATCACGCAAAAAATTTTGCACCTATGTAGCTACCGTCTTGAACGTCAAGCGGTAGCTGCGTAATTTTCATCCCACTTCATCCGCGTTTTCAGCACCCCGAAGCACTGATGAACCAGCTTGCGCATCACCGCTCCAAGCGCAGCCTTGCTGGCTTTGCCCTTCGCGATTAGCCTCTGGTACAGCGCCTTCGCCGGGGCATTCCACCTGATCGCTACAATCGCCGCCATATACAGTTTCGCCCTTACGTCTGCCGGGCCTGTTTTTGACATCCGTGCACGCCCCCTGACTGAGCTACCGGACGTTTTTTCCACCGGTACCACACCCAGCCACGCAGCGACCTGTGAAGCACTCCGGAACGGACACGAGCGCAGCACCGACAGCATTGTCGTGCCCACCACGCTGCCTATTCCTTTTATCGATTCCAGCAGCTCACGGTCTTCCTTCAGACCCGGATGATTATCTGTGTGGTCTGAGATGAGCGCTTCAATACGCTTCAGCTCGTCCCTGTGGGCTTTCAGGGTTCTCTCCAGCGAGTCAATGATTTCAGGCGCTGTGCGGGTTGAATGGGCCTTTTCCAGTCGGTTCTCCGCCCGCTGGACATCAGCCTGAAGTGAGTCCCGCAGACGCACCAGCTCCCGAAGTTTACGGACCTCCGGGGAGGGGGGCACCCAGGCATCAGGCTGTTTCAGCTCGCCATAACGGGCCAGGATGTAAGCATCAACGGAGTCGTTTTTAGTCAGGATAGCCATTCCACGGGCGAACTCCCTGACCCGCTGAGGATTGCTGATGCAGACTGTGACGGGGGTATTTTCATGAAGACCAAAGGCGACGTTTTCGTGATAAATGCCGGTCGCTTCGAGCACCACCATCACCTGTTCAGGATGGCATTTTTGCCTGATTAACCAGTCATTTATCTCCCGGTCGGCGTCGGGATGATTTTTGAGGGTTTTGGTTTTCTTTTTCCCGTTGCCGGGCAACAGGCAGAGGTCGAGTTTGTTTTTACTGACATCAATACCGAGATAAATCATAAGACAGCTCCCTTTCACATGAACCATCACGCCATCTTGCCTTGTACATACGAAGTCAGAGCTTCTGGTTACCGTTCAGAGTAGATGCTGGCGTGAAAGGAGAAACGGAGGGCTTTAAGCTACGACACAAGATCGAGTCTTAAGCGGCGCGACAAGCTGCCTCCGTTTCGTGTAACGGGTAGCTAACCAGTTACAACTTCAAGATACAAGCGGCGCGATTTATCGCGCAAATGAGAACAGAGGAGGCCATCAGGCCTCCCCTTTATAACTTAACGCTGAGGATGATTCACTTCCAGCGGACGCAGATCAAACACCAATACTTCCGCATCTTTGCCGTTAGCGAATTGCAGCGCGGTTTCGTTGCGTACGCGCGCGCCGTCTCCGGCGTTAAACACCACACCGTTCACTTCGATGCTGCCGCGCGCCACATGGATGTAAGCATAGCGATCGGCATCCAGCGCCAGGGTCTGCTGCTCGGCACCATCAAACAATCCGGCATAGATACGGATATCCTGGCGGATACTCAGCGAACCGGCATCACCCTCGGGCGATACAATCAGACGCAGCTGACCACGTTTGTCACCTTCTGCCACCGAAATCTGCTGGTAGCCAGGTTGGGTGCCGCGTTCTGCCGGTACGATCCAGATTTGCAGGAAATGCACGTTTTCCGCTTTTGAGTGGTTAAACTCGCTGTGCGTCACGCCGCTACCGGCGCTCATCAACTGCACGTCACCGGGGACAATCACCGAACCGGTGCCCATCGAGTCTTTATGCTCCAGCGCGCCTTCCAGCACATAAGAGATGATCTCCATGTTGCTGTGCGGATGCGCACCAAAACCGCGACCCGGTGCCACCTGGTCATCGTTAATCACCAGCAAATCTGAGAAACCGGTTTGTTTCGGGTCCCAGTAGTTAGCGAACGAGAAGGTATGGCGTGAATGCAACCAGCCGTGGTCACCAAGGCCGCGCTGGGCTGACAATCTTTGTTCAATCATGGTCTGCTCCTCAAATTTGTTGGTGGAAGACGATTTCGCTTCCTGATGGGACTCAGTATACGTAAACTGAAACGCCCAACAATGCGTTGCATTGACAATGACTGTCACCAATAAGTGGACAATATGCAGATAGATGACCTGCGCATTTATGTCGCCGTAATTAAAGCCGGTAACTTCACTGCGGCTGCCGAGCAGTTGATGCTTTCCAAACAATATGTCAGCCGCCGCATAGCCGCGCTGGAGGAGTCACTCGGGGCGCGCCTGCTCAATCGCAACACGCGCAAGTTGTCGGTGACAGATAACGGCCAGTTGTTTGCCCGCCATGCGCAGCGCATTCTGGATGATGTGCAGGAAGCGGAGTTGGCGGTATCCGGACGCCGTCAGGTGCTCCAGGGCAGTTTCCGTCTCAGCGTGCCGATGTCATTTGGTATCAGCCATCTTTCGCCCTATATCGCTGAATTCCTCAGCATGCATCCGGCGTTGCAATTCCAGGTGGAGCTGGCAGACCGCTATGTCGATATGATTGGCGAAGGTTTTGATATGGCGATTCGCATCGGAACCCTGCCCGATTCCACCCTGATTGCCAAAAAGTTGGGTGAGTTTCGTCGGGTGATTTGTGCCAGCCCGCGCTACCTGCAAGGAGCCGATGCACCACGTAAACCTGACGATCTGCTCGATCACGCCTGTCTGCGCTATGGTCGCGAGAGCCAGACCGGCTGGGAACTGTTCCGGGGTGAACAGCGTGAGGTGATTAACGTGCAGGGACCGATGGTCAGCAACAACGGGGAGATGCTGCGCGATGCAGCGATGGCCGGGCTGGGACTGATTCTGCTACCTGAATTTATCGTCGCCCCTGCCCTCGCCAGTGGCGATCTGGTGACGGTGCTGGATGACTGGCACCCTTCTTCGTTGAGCCTGAATGCGTTGTATCCGCAGCATCGTCAGCGTAGTGAGGTGAACCGGGTTTTTATGGCGTTTTTGCAGCAGAAGCTGGCTTAAACGTAGCTATATTCCGTAGCGGTGCGATTTATCGCGCGCCTTTGACATCATGAACGCGGACTGAATGCGCGATAAATCGCGCTGCTACGAATATCATCCCGTTTGCTTTGCCAGCAGCGCCGCACCCCGCATCCCGCCATCATGAGCAAAGCGTCCCGGCACCACCAGCGGCTGGGTGCTACGGCGTAACACATACCCTTGCACCACCTCATCCAGCGCAGCAATCAATAGCGTCACAGATGCCAGCCCGCCGCCAACCACCACCACCGATGCGCCGGTCATATTGATACAGTACGCCAGCGGTTGCCCCACCAGTTGCAACCAGGCGGTGATGGTTTTCTCCGCCAGCGCCTCCTGTTGTTGCCAGCGCGCGATAATATCGATACTGGTCGCCATTTCGCCATGCAACACCCGGTGCAGATTCTCCATGCCGCGAGCACCGCCCCAGCTATCCAGACACCCTTTTTGTCCACAGGGACAGGACAAACGAGGCAGGCGATGCCACTCACCGGCAATTTCTACCTCGGTCAGGGCGATCGGGCCATGTCCCCATTCACCGGTTAAACCATTTTGCCCGATGATAATGCGGCCATCAGCCACCAGACCACCACCCACGCCAGAACCCAGGATGGCACCAAACACCACCTTATGCCCCTTACCCGCCCCGGCTAACGCTTCCGCCAGGGTGAAACAATCAGCGTCGTTATGCACCACCACCTGACGCTGTAATTCAACGCTCAACTCCTGCGCCAGTTTACGTTGATGAAAGGCCGGAATATTGCTGGCAAAGATTTCACCGCTATCCGGTGTGACAATACCGGCTGTGGAGATCGCCACCGGGCTGCTGGCGCTAAAATGCGCGTGATGCTGCTCGATCATGCTGCGCATCAGCCGGATAAATTCAGGCCAGGCGCTGGTCGGCATCTTCTCCTGACCGAGCAAGGTCAGTTCACCGTCTCCCTGCACTTTCCCCAGTTTGATAAACGAACCACCTAAATCGAAACAAATCACTGTATTCATAAACGCTTATCCATCACATCGCGTAAGCCGTCACCCAGCACGTTAAAGCCGAGTACGGTAATCAAAATCGCCAGACCAGGGAAAAGTGACACGTAGATATTCAGACCGAGAAAATTGCGACCATCGCTCATCATGGTGCCCCATTCCGGCATGGGGGGCTGCACCCCCAATCCCAGAAACGACAGGCTGGCGGCAGAGAGTACCACCGCCCCCGCCGTCAGGGTGGATTGCACAATCAGCGGGCCAATCGAGTTACGCAAAATATAGTGGGTGATAATGCGCGGATAGCGCACTCCGAGCATATGCGCCGCCTCGATATACTCCATATTTTTCAGTCCCAGCGTCAGGTTGCGGCTCAGGCGTGCATACACCGGGATGGAGAACAACGAGATGGCGATCAGCATATTGGTTAAGCCTTCGCCCAACACGCTGACAATCAGAATCGCCAGTACGATACCGGGAAAGGCGAAGATGATGTCCATCAGCCACATGATTGCCGCATCCAGTTTACGCCCCGCCAGACCCGAGATAATGCCAAGCGGAATACCGATCACCATCGAAATCGCCACGCTCAGGCACACCTCAAACAGCGAGATACGCGCGCCAAAAATCACGCGCGAGAAAATATCCCGACCATAATCATCCGTGCCAAACCAGTGGGCGGCGGAGGGAGCCTGTAAGGTGTTAAGCAGATCCTGTTCAATCGGGTCCCAGTGGGTGATCCAGGGAGCAAGCAACGCAGCCAGCACCACCAGCAACACCAGCCCGCCCCCGATCGCGATTGACGGATACATCGCCAGAGAGTGCAGCAATTTTCTGCTGCGCGAGCGACGCGGCAGCACGGTCGTTTCGAGGCTGTTCATCAGTCGAACCTTATTTTCGGATTCAGCAACCCGATGAGAATCTCACCCACCAGGTTCATCAACACCACACCGGTCACCGCCACCAGCGTCACCCCCTGAATTACCGGGTAATCACGATAGCGCACTGAATCTACCAGCAGACGGCCAATGCCAGGCCAGTTGAACACCGACTCCGTTACGACCGCCCCGCCAATCAGGCTACCGAAGTTCAATGCCACAATGGTAACGATGGGGATCAACGCGTTACGCAAGGCATGCTTCCAGTGAATGCTGCGCGCCGATAACCCTTTGGCTTTAGCGGTGCGGATATAATCCTGACTCAATACATCAAGCATGCTGGAGCGTGTCATACGGGCGATCATCGCCATTGGCAAAATCGCCAGCGTCACCGTCGGCATAATGTAGTTGCGCCACGAATCCGCCCCCAGCAATGGCAGCCAGCCAAGTTGCACCGCGAAATAGTTCATCGCCAGCAATGCCAGCCAGAAGTTGGCAATCGAGGCTCCGGCAATGGTCAGCACCATCACCACCTGATCCGGGATACGCTGACGATAGATTGCCCCGGTCATTCCGGCGGGGACACCGATGGCGATGGCCAGCAGATAGGCCAGCGCCGCCAGCGACAAGGTATAGGGCAAGCGTTCACTGATTTCAGTCATCACCGGACGCTGCGACTGCAACGACATGCCAAGATTGCCGTGCAACGCTTCCAGGGCAAATCTGGCATATTGCAGCGGCAGTGGCTGATCCAGACCCAGCCGGATGCGCATATTATCCACCGCTTCCTGCGGCGCTTCCGGCCCGGCCATCAGGCGTGCCGGATCGCCCGGCAACGCGCGGATGGCGATAAACACGATGATTGACACGCCAAAGATAATCAGCGGCAGTGACAGCACCTTTTTCGCGACATAGGCTTTCATAACGGATTGCCCTGGGTAGCGACGCGACTTATCGCGCGGGTTTTAAAATAGCGCGATAAATCGCGCCGCTACGAGATGTGGCTGGCCCTGGATTAATTTTTTACCGCGTCGCGCACCACCAGCTGACCGCCGGGCTGCATGGTGACACCACTGATATTTTTACGCGCGGCATAAAGATCATCCTGATAAAACAGCAACACCTGCGGGGCGAGGCCGCTGATGCGCTTTTGCGCCTCGAAGTACAACGCCTTGCGTTTGGCGTCATCCATCGTCGACGCCGCAGTGTCGATCAGATCATCGGTTTGCTTATCGGTGAAGAAGCCTAAGTTGGCACCGCCAGGCGCAAAGCTGTTGGTGTGGTACAGCGGGCGCAGTTGCAGGTCGGAGCCATAGAGACCGGAGGACCAGGACGCCAGTACCGCATCGGTGCCCTGCGCCGTTTTCTCTTTACCATCGGCAAAAGCCGCTTTGGTCCAGACGCCACTTTCCATCTGGCGCACGTTGAGTTTCACCCCCACCTTAGCCCACATGCCTTGTAACACCTGCGCGGTACGCGCATCGGGTGCCTGTACGGCAATCGACATGGCAAAACCGTCGGGATAACCCGCCGCTTTCAGCAGAACTTTGGCTTTTTGCACATCATACGGGTAATCATGCAGGTCTTTATCGTAGTTGGCATCGACCGGGGCCAGTGCCGAGTTGGCGGGTTGTGCGTAGCCAAACATCACCGCCTTACTCAACGCCTGCTGATCGGTGGCGAAGTTCAACGCCTGACGCACCCGGACATCGCTTAACGCTTTACTTTGGGTATTCAGATCAACCCAGAACACGGCGGCACCCGCTGATTGTTTTAGGTTAACGTTGGGATTGTTTTTTAACATGCCCGCAAATTGAGGCGGCACCGGGTTAATAATATCGACCTGCCCGGATTGCAACGCCATATTCATCACCGAAGGCTCGCTGCTCCATGTCCATTTAATTTCGTCCGGGCCGGATGATTTACCCCAGTAGTCCGGGTTCTTTTTCTCCAGCACAAATTCACCCGATTTGTATTGCACCAATTTATACGGCCCGGTGCCATCGGCCTTATTATTAATACTGCCCGCTTTATCCGCCTGTGGACTCACCATTAAGCCCGGCCCCGAAGCCAGAATGGTTAAAAATGCCGGGTTTATTTTCTTCAGCTGAAAAGCCACCGTCAGATCGTCGATTTTCTTCACATCCTGAACAAAGGTGCGAATTTTACCGCTGGCCGCCAGACCACGTTTGGTATCGAGATGGCGCTGGAAGTTTTCCACCACCGCATCGGCATTAAACGGCGTGCCATCATGGAATTTCACGTTCGGGCGCAGTTTGAATGTCCAGTTCAGGCCGCTGGCATCCGTGCTCCAGGATAACGCCAGTGCCGGGACAATCTTTCCGTCATCACCGAGACGCGTCAGGCCTTCGTACATCGGATCCAACACGGTACCGGTAAAGGTGGCGGTCTGGTTGCCCGGATCCATGCTGCGCGGAGGTTCGTTCTGCATAATAACCAGTTGGCTGGCAAAGGCGGAGGCGCTGGCAAATAACGACATCATGCAGCCCGCGAGAGTAATGACTCTGAAACGCTTAAGTGTGCTTTCCATGAAGGCCCTCAGATACGATCGGTGAATTAACCGCGTTATATAAGGCATACTTCATAAACAAAAGCCAATACGTTAGTTCATATATTTTACTTATATCTCGATCCAGGTTCAGAAAATTAACTAAATAAACTTGTCTTTGTTTTCATGGCTTATTATTGTCAGTTCATCACTGCCTTGTTTTGAGGTCCTGCATGCTCAATGCCCATCAGCAACAAATTATCCGTCTGCTTATCGCGTCACATGGCATGAGCCGCACCGCTATCGCGCAGAACATGAAACTGAGTAAGGCGGCGATTAGCACCCTGATTAAAGAGATGCTGAATGCCGGTTTAGTGGAAGAGAGTATTCCCGAAGCGTCAGGCCAGGGCCGTCCGTCGGTGTTGTTAAAAATGCGTGCCGACAGCGCCTATTTTCTCGGGGCCTCGTTACTCGGCGAGGCCATAACCCTGGTGTTGATTGATATGCATGGTCGGGCTCTGGCAAACCGCGTATTGCCACTGAATCTCGATCCTGAGCAATTAACCCACGCGATTGCCGACGCGATCCCCCCACTGGTGGCAGCACAGGGGATTTCCACTGACCAATTGATCGGTCTTGGCGTCACCCTTTCTGGCTTTGTCGATGAACACCAGGCCGTGTGCGTCCAGTCTGCGCTGCTGGGCTGGAAAGACGTGCCACTGGCGGAGATGTTGAAAGCACGCACCGGGCTGGAGGTATCGCTGGAAAACGATGCTAAGGCTCTGGCGGTCAGCGAGAAAATCTTCGGGCAGGCAAAAAAAGTACGCAACTTCACCCTGATTTCGCACAGCGACGGCATCGGTTCTGCGCATTTTTTTCAGGGGCAACTGCACCGTGGCGCGCATGGCGCAGCCGGTGAAATTGCCCACTGCACCATTGAACCGGGTGGCCGCCCCTGCCGTTGTGGCAAGCGCGGTTGCCTCGATACGCTGGCCTCGTTAACTGCCATCCGCGAGAACATGCGTGACAAGGCGATCGCGGCCCAGACGTTGCCAGAGCTGGAAATCCAGGCGGCGAAAGGCAGCAGCGCGGCCATTGCCATTCTGCACCAGGCGGGGAACGCTCTCGGCCTGGCCATCGCCAATATCGTGCAGATGAACGACCCGGAACTGATCGTCATTGCCCATCATCCCGGTGCGTTTGATGGGTTGCTGCAAACGGTGGTGATGCAGGCAATTGATGCCAATGTCCTGCCCTCCATCATGGGCAAAACACCGATTTCGACCATCGTACTGGACGATGAAAGCTGGGCCAGAGCCGCTGCCAGCGTGGCGGCCTATCGATTCCTCATTCATTTACCCGAGTAGCGGAGGCTGCTATGCGCATTGCTTTTGGTGGTATTCATACGGAGTGCAGTACTTATAACCCGGTGCTGAATTATGCTGATGACTTCCGCATTCTGCGCGGTGATGAATTAACGGCCAGTCCGTACTTTGCCTTTCTGGCCGATTACGATGCCACTTTTCTGCCTACCTTCCACGCCCGCGCCATTGCCGGTGGTCCGGTAGCGCGGGTGACGTACGACGATTTTAAACAGGATTTTCTCAGCCGCCTCGCCGCGCTGCTGCCAGTTGATGGTGTCTATCTGGCGATGCACGGCGCGGTCTACGTTGAAGGGATGGAAGACGCTGAAGGTGACTGGATTACCGCTACCCGCGAGCTGGTCGGCGACGATTGCCCGATCACCGTCAGTTATGACCTGCACGGTAACGTTACCCAACGCATTATCGATGCCATCGATATGTTCTCCACCTACCGCACCGCGCCGCATATCGACGTGGAAGAAACCATGCGTCGCTCGGTGTCGATGTTGGTGAAAAGCCTGCACAGCGGCGTGAAACCCGGCGTAGTTTGGGCGCCGATCCCGGTGGTGCTGCCTGGTGAGCGCACCAGTACCGAAGATGAACCGGCGAAAAGCCTGTATGCACGCCTGCCCGGGATTAACGCCATCGACACGGTGTGGGATGCCTCCCTGATGGTGGGCTACGTCTGGGCTGACGAACCGCGCGCCACCGCAGCGGCGATCATGACCGGCACCGATGCCGATGTGCTGGCGGAACAGGCAGCAAAACTCGCGCTGGCTTACTGGCAGGCACGGGACGAATTCGTGTTTGGCTGTGTCACCGGCAGCACCGAGGAGTGCGTGCGTATGGCGATTGCCAGCCCCACCCATCCGGTGATCCTCGCCGACTCCGGTGACAATCCAACCGGCGGTGGAGTCGGCGATCGCGCCGATATGCTGGCCGAACTGCTCCGTCAGCAGGCGCAAGGGGTGATCGTCGCGGGCATTACCGATAAACCGGCCACCGACGCGGCCTTTGCAGCCGGCCCGGGTGCCACGTTGTCGCTTACCGTTGGCGCCACACTCGATCCTGCTGGCGGTAAAGCCAGCGCCGAATTTGTGGTAAAAAATCTGGTGGATGATGCGCGTTCTATCGCGAAACAAGCGGTGCTGCAAACCGGCGGCATCACCCTGGTGGTGGCCGACCGACGCCGTCCTTACCACAATCTTGCGGATTTCAGCCTGCTCGGCCTCGACCCGGCAAGCGCAAAAATTGTGGTGGTAAAGTCCGGCTACCTGTCGCCGGAACTGGCCCCCCTGGCAAATCCTAACCTGATGGCGTTGTCGGAAGGGGTGGTTGATCAATACGTTGAGCGGCTGGAGCGTAAGCGCAAGACCCAACCGGCTTACCCGTTCGACACCGATTTTGACTTTCTGCCGGTTAGCACCTTATCCGCCCGTTTTGTGCCTGAGACACACCAATGAGCGTGCTGCGCATTGAAAACCTGACGGTGGCATTCCGCCATGATGAGGGCTGGCGTGACGTGGTCAAAGGCGTCTCATTTGATATTCACGCCGGTGAGACGCTGGCGATTGTCGGCGAGTCCGGTTCAGGTAAAAGTGTCACCTCAATGGCGATCATGCGGCTGCTCAATGCTCGCCATGCGCGGATTAGCGGCAAAGTGCTGCTGAACGGGGTGGATTTACTGGGTTTAAGCGAAGCGGCAATGCGCGATATCCGTGGTAATGCGGTGGCGATGATTTTCCAGGAGCCGATGACCAGCCTGAATCCCTCTTTTACCATCGGCCACCAGATTGCGGAAGCGTTAATAACCCATCGCAAAATCACTAAACGCGCTGCGCGTGAAGAAACCATCCGCCTGCTGGAAAAGGTGCGCATCCCTAATGCGGCCAAACGTTTTGATGACTATCCCCACCATTTTTCCGGCGGTATGCGTCAGCGGGTCATGATTGCTATGGCGCTGGCGCTGCGTCCCAGGCTGTTGATTGCCGATGAACCCACCACCGCACTGGATGTCACCATCCAGGGGCAAATTCTCGATCTGATTAAAACCTTGCAGGAAGAGGAAGGCACTGCTGTCCTGTTTATCACCCACGACATGGGGGTGGTGGCCGAGGTGGCGGATCGTACGCTGGTGATGTATCAGGGGGAGAAAGTGGAAAGCGGCACCACCGCCGAGATTTTTTCCGCCCCGGCACAGGCGTATACCCGCACGCTGATCGCCACCGTGCCACAGCTCGGAGCCATGCGCGGGATTGACGGGCCACGTAAGTTTGCTGACGACGCGACAACCACTTACACCCTGCCCTCCGCCTCCGCGCCCCCGCTGCTTTCGGTCAAAAATCTCAGCACCCGCTTTGACATCCGCGAAGGTTTGTTAAGCCGTAAAACCGGTGCTGTCCACGCCGTCGAAAATATCTCTTTTGTGTTGCTGCCGGGTGAGACGTTGTCACTGGTGGGAGAATCCGGCTGTGGTAAATCCACCACCGGGCGTTCCCTCACCCGTCTGACCGCCGCGACATCCGGCCAGATCGAGTTTGACGGCTACGATGTGCTGAACCTTTCCGCCAGCGAATTACGTAAACTGCGTTGTGCGATGCAGATGATTTTCCAGGATCCGTTTGCCAGCCTGAACCCACGGATGTCGGTGGAGGAAGCGTTGACCGAGCCGTATTTGCAGCATCGACTGGGCAGCAAAGCACAGGCGATTCAGAAAGCCGCCGCATTGATGGAGCGTGTCGGGCTGGCGGCGGCGATGATGAAACGCTATCCGCATGAGTTTTCCGGCGGTCAGCGTCAGCGTATCTGCATTGCCCGTGCACTGATGCTCGATCCCAAGATGATCATTGCAGATGAGTCAGTCTCGGCGCTGGATGTGACGGTGAAAGCGCAAATCATCAACCTGCTGCTGGATTTGCAGCAAAGCCTGGGGTTGTCGTATCTGTTTATTTCTCACGATATGGCAGTGGTGGAGCGCATCAGCCACCGGGTAGCAGTGATGTTATTAGGCGAGATTGTCGAGATTGGCCCACGCGCCGCGATTTTTGACAATCCGCAGCATGACTACACTCGCAAGCTGCTGGCATCGGTACCGGTGCCCGATCCCGCCAGACGCCAGTTAAAGCGACAGATTGAGGTCAGCGAGCTGAAAAGCCCGATCCGACCGTTAGATTATGTCCCGAAAACGCGGCGCTATCGCGAAGTTAGCGCCGGACATTGGGTGATGGAGTGAGGGTCTAAGTTATTTTATCATCGATAAATCAAACATCTCTCCGCGGCTAAAGCTCCACTCCTCGGCGCTGGTTTGTTGAATGACCACCATGACGTCATCAGGATCGAGGTTCAGCCGCTGTTGCAGACGTTCACTTAATACCCGGTAAAAGGTGCGTTTCTGCGCAGTCGTTCGCGATTTCCCGGCTACCAGACTAAATAACACGTAGCGATCGCTGCGTCCGCCGCTCAGATAGTGGCGGTCATAAATAAATCGTGACGCTGGCAGGGTTTCGATGATTTGAAAGCGGTCGGTTGGCGGTACGCTGAATTCCGCCACCAGCACCTCATGCAATGTCTCGGACAGGGTTTGCAAATCTGCGTCACACCAGCCTTCGCGTACCATAATTCGGGTTACGGGCATCAGCTGTTCTCCTTGATTTAACAGACACTCAGTCTCGCGCGCTGCTACAATCCTGAAAATCGCATTATTCAGGACTGACGATCCTGATTTTAAGGACAGTTATGGAAAAGGTTCCGATCTCACTCGACAGCGACGCGTTGCGCAGCTTTGTGCTGGGTATTGAGACAGGTAGCTTTGCGCTGGCGGCGCAGCAGTTATGTCGCTCGACCTCGGCCGTTAGCGCCCAGTTAAAAAAACTGGAGCAACAGTGCGGCACGCCGTTGGTTGAGAAACGTGGCCGCCATCTGGTGTTAACACCCGGTGGCGAGATCCTGATGAGCTATGCGCGTCGTCTGCTGACGCTGAACGATGAAGCCTGGCGCGCCGTACGCGGCGAGTTGTTGCAGGGTGACGTGCGCATCGGCATGCAGGAGGATTTTGGTGAATCGCTGATGCCGGGAATTCTTGGTCCTTTCAGCCGTCAACATGCTGGCGTGCGGATTAGCGCGCGCGTCGATCGCAACCAACCGTTGTTGCAGGCGATCGCCACAGACAGCCTGGATATGGCATTGTTGTGGCAGGGGGATAATTTGCCCGCCAGCAGCGAACGCCTGGGCCAGTGCCCCCTGGCGTGGATTGCGGCTGCCGAATGGGATATGGCTGCGCTGCTGGCTTGTGGTGAACCGTTGCCGTTGGTGATGTTCGAAGCGCCATGCCTGATGCGCACGCGCGCCATTGGCGCGTTGGAGCAGGCCGGAGTGGCGTGGCGCGTGGTGTTTACCAGCCATAGCCTGAGCGGCGTCTGGGCGGCGGTCCGGGCCGGACTGGGCGTCACGCTGCGCAGCCAGATTGGCTTGCCTGCCGAATTGCGGGTGATCAACGGACAACTGCCGACGCCTGGAACGCTGGGTGTTGCGTTGTTGCAGAAAAATAGCGCAGATCCCGCGCAACAACTGCTGGGCCAACTGATGGCCGAGGCGGTCAGCGGTTATCTGCTGTCATAACCTCCGCAGCGGCGCGATTTATCGCGCCGCTGCGAAATTAACCCCCTATTACCTGAGGAATGTTGTGTGTCTCAGTTCAATCAATACGGTCAACCCATTGGATTTGCCCTGCCAGATTGGCAGCCTGTCGCACGTCCCGCGGCTATCGCCTTAACGGGCCGCTTCTGTACCCTGCAACCTTTGCAAGACGCCCATTGCGCACCCTTGTTGGCGGCCTTTTCTCTGGCCGGGGACGATCGCGACTGGACATGGCTCGGCGCGGATCAGCCTCGGTCGCTGACAGCAATGGCCCGCTGGGTGGGCGAAAAAATGGCTGATATCGGGCTGGTTTGTTATGCGGTCTTCAGCCATGCCCATCAGCAGGCGGTCGGTTTGGTGTGCTTCGCCAATATCGACCAACAAAATGGTGCCCTTGAAATCGGTCATGTCACCTGGTCACCACTGATGCAGCGCAGCGTGCTGGGCAGCGAAGCGATCTATCTGTTGCTGAACCAGGCTTTTACGCTGGGTTATCGCCGGGTGGCGTGGCGCTGTGATTCAACCAATCACGCCTCGCGTCGCGCAGCGGAACGTCTCGGCTTCACGTTTGAGGGCCGTTTTCGTCAGGCAATGACACGAAAGCAACGTAACCGCGACACTGACTGGTTGTCGGTAATTGATACGGAATGGCCCGTCATTCAACAGGTAATAACACGCTGGCTTGGCGAAGAAAATATGGACAGTCGTGGACAACAAATACATCCGCTTCACCACTTCCTTAAGCGAAATTAATTTTCTCCTGCACCATTGACCCTGCCGAAATAGCGGTTATAAATAGTGTACGCCAACACAAAATAACCGCTTATTTTACGCGGAAATAGCGCAATACATTTGTAACCAAATAAATCCGCCTTGTTAATTCAATAGTTTTTAAACTAAATAAATTTTAAAATTTCAATAACAATGTTTTAAATTTGTTGCGAACTTTTTACTCATCGCCAAGAAACGTTGTTATCGCAATGAAAAAATCAACTAAATTAATCACCTCGCTTTCGCTCACCGCATTACTTGTCAGCTCTGCCGTTCATGCCGCCGACACGCCGGAAAAGACTGACGTGCTGCTGATTGGCGGGGGCATCATGAGTGCTTCTCTGGGGACCTGGCTGGAAGAATTACAACCCAGCTGGAAACAGGTTATGGTCGAAAAACTGGACGGCGTTGCGCTGGAATCGTCCAACGGCTGGAATAACGCCGGCACCGGTCACTCCGCAAATATGGAGCTGAACTATACGCCAGAACGTCCGGACGGTAGCATTGACGTCAGTAAAGCGCTGGAAATTAACGAAGCCTTTATGATTTCGCGTCAATTCTGGACCGCTCAGGTAAAACGTGGCGTATTAAATACTCCGCACAACTTTATTAACTCCACGCCGCATATGAGCTTTGTCTGGGGTGATAAAAACGTTGAGTATCTGACCAAGCGTTATGAAGCATTACAGAAAACCGTGCTGTTCCAGGGCATGAAATTCTCTACCGATCACGCGCAAATTCAGCAGTGGGCACCACTGATTATGGAAGGCCGCGATCCGCAGCAGAAAGTCGCTGCCACCTGGACTCCAGTGGGTACGGACGTTAACTACGGTGAAATCACTCGTCAGTTGATCGGTAGCCTGAAAAAGAACGAAAATTTCTCGCTGGAAACCTCTTCTGAAGTCACCGATTTCAAACGTAACAGCGACAACAGCTGGCATGTCACCATCAAGGATGTGAAAAGTGGTGAGAACCGCACCATCGATGCACGTTACGTGTTTATCGGGGCCGGTGGCGGCGCGCTGAAGCTGTTGCAGAAAACCGGTATTCCTGAGGGCGAAAACTACGCTGGCTTCCCGGTGGGGGGGTCGTTCCTCGTGACTGAAAACCCGGCCATCACCAGCCGTCACCTGGAAAAAGTTTACGGCCAGGCTTCGGTAGGTGCGCCGCCGATGTCCGTACCGCACCTCGATGCACGTTTCCTCGACGGCAAGCGTGTGGTGCTGTTTGGACCGTTCGCGACCTTCTCAACCAAGTTCCTGAAAAACGGTTCACTGTTTGATCTGTTAGGCACCACCACCACCAGCAACTTTATGCCGATGACCCATGTGGGCATTGATAACTTCGACCTGGTGAAATACCTGATTGGTCAGGTGATGCTGAATGATGATGACCGTTTTGCCGCGCTGAAAGAGTACTTCCCGGACGCGAAGAAAGAAGACTGGAAACTGATTCAGGCTGGTCAGCGTGTACAGATCATCAAGAAAGATGCCGAGAAAGGTGGCGTGCTGAAGCTGGGTACGGAAATCGTGACCGATCAGCAGAAAACCGTGGCCGCGCTGTTGGGTGCGTCACCGGGTGCGTCAACGGCTGCACCGATCGCCATCAACGTGATCAAACAACTGTTCCCGACTGAGTTCGCCAGCCCGGAATGGCAGCAGAAGATTCACCAGATCGTCCCGGCCTACGGCCAGAAGCTGAACGACAATCCAGCACTGGCACAGCAGGTTTGGGATGACACCGCAGCGACACTGCAACTGACCAAACCTCCGGTAATCAATATGCCAGCCGCTGAGACTCAGCCGCAGGCCGCCGCACCGGCTAAAGCAGCACCGTCACCGCAACACGATATGGCGCTGTAATCCGTAAACCCCGCACCTGCCGGTGCGGGGTTTTGTTTTGCTTCAACTGCGTTCAATGACACACAGATAACAGCCGAATCGGGCACTATGCACATGGATGTAGGCGGTTTCAGGCTGACGCAACATCTGAAAAATTAACGACTCCGCTTCACTTCCTTGAGTAACCTCCGCCGCAATAATCATATCTGCTGCATTAAACGCCCGCATCGAGAGTAGCCGGGTAGTCAGATAAGGCGGAACTTCATCCTGATAGACACCTTGCCTGGTGCAACCCTCATGGATAAAGATGGCGTGTCTGCCAAAATAAGGGGTTTCCGCAGGTTGGTAAGCATGATTGATCAGAATCGCATACTCCCCCTCCGGCACATCACGCAAGGCAATGCGATCCGGAAAACCCGAGTTTTTATCTGCCCGCATCCGTCTCGCCAAATGTCGCGCCAGATAGTTCTCATCCTGACCAAACAAATGGGTAAATGCGCTGCTGTTCAAACCGCGAATGGTATAAGCCATAACCTCTCCAAAAGCGTTAACCGGATGAGTATTAAGCGCCTGATTCCCGTTACGTGCTCGCTGTAAACGGTCATGGAGTTTTGGCTGCTGTACCAACAAGAATCGTCACTCAACTGAAAATTCGTTATTATCCGCTGCCACTCTTACTGCCGGACGGCCTGATGTCTGTGATTCACGATACCTTTATCGCTCCACCGTGCCATGACCAGATAGAGACACTCTATCAAGACGACCACCTGGTGCTGATCAATAAACCCACCGGACTGCTCAGTCTGTCGGGCAAAAATCCGCAGAATCTCGATTCGGTACATCATCGGCTGGTAAAGATATTCCCCGGCTGCACCCTGGTGCATCGCCTGGATTTTGGGACTTCCGGTTTGATGGTGATTGCCCGCAATAAGGCGATCAACGCCGCGTTGTGCCAGCAGTTCAGTCTGCGCACCGTGACCAAAGTGTACAGCGCACTGCTTTGTGGGCATCTGGCTGACGATGAAGGGGTGATAGACGCGCCGATTGCCAAAGACCCGGCACGCTTTCCGCTGATGTCGATTTGTGCCACTCACGGCAAGCCTGCTCGTTCCCGTTACCAGGTGGTTGACCGCTTTTATCATGAGTGGGTGGATGGGACTCGACTGCCATTGACGCGGGTGCAGCTAACCCCGGAGACCGGGCGCACCCATCAACTGCGCATTCACTGCCAGCAGTTGGGCCACCCTATTTTAGGCTGCGACCTGTATGGTGGTCGCTTGTTGCCGGGCACCGAACAGACCCCACGGCTGATGCTGCACGCCAGTGAGCTGCATTTTGTGCATCCCATCAGTGAAGAGGCGATCAACGCTCTTCATAGTAGCCCGTTCTGAATGCGAAGATGCCTGATTACCACATCAAATCATCAGGCACTTTAAAATCAGCATAAGGATCATCTTCATCCTGCTGTTCCTGGCTGAGCGCACTATTTAATACGATACTGCTCGCATCTCGCTGCGCAATTTTATCGGCAACGACGGCAGGGATTATCGCGTATTCACTTTTGCCACTGTTATCAACTACCAACCGGGCAATGGCAAGACGGCCATTCACCAACTGCGCTTGAGTCAACTTATCTACAACAATTTTTTTAATTAAATTATTATCGGTGAAGTTAAATTCGATATCGCCTTTGGCAATGACGATTCGATTCATCTCAATCAGTTGCTTCACCTGCGCTTTATACTCTTTGGATAACGTCGCTTGCTTTTGTTGCTCGCTGAGTTGCTTATCTCGTTCAAGCTGCGCTTTTTTGTTCTCTTCCACTGCTTCTCTTGCCTCACGAGCCTGAACGCGTGATTTTTTCGCCGTTCTTTGGACTTTGGCCATTTTCTTGCTGGTGACTAGTCCAGCTTTTAGCATCTGCTCTTGTAAGGTAAGTTTTGTCATTTGCGCTTCTAAACCTGTTGAATAATTTGTGGGATTATAACCCGACACACAAAGCTACTCATTGCCCCATTGATTGAGAAAAGTCGCAATCTCATCAATACGCAGCGCATCGATACCGGCTTCATTGGCCATCTCCTGCTGCGCTTGCTCACTGATCTCTTCGTTATTCATCAAACGTGTGATCAATAGCTGAAAATAGCGCGCCAGCGCGTCTCGCTCTGACTCTGTGACCGGTTTGGCAGCGTCTACTTCGTACTCATCCACGATGTCATAAAATTTAAGCGGTACGTCGTTGTTCATCAGGTGTCCCCCAGGGATTTCAGTCTATGCCCACTACGGGGCAGCATTCGGCCGGGATGATACCATTTTCAGTTGGTTTTTTCTGTTATGATTTATCAGAGAAATAGCCAAAAAAATGGCGCAGTTGTGAGATGAGAATGTCACGACTGCGCCATTTTCTAGCGGGTTCAACCTTTAAATTTTTCGTGTGCCATTGATGAGTTTTTCTAACGTCGTGCAAACTATAACTTCAGTTGGCTTCCTAAAAAGACATCGGCTTCCTGTAAGGTGACATCCAACCCTGCCGAAGGCGTAAATGTCAGCTCACCAAAAATCACCTGACCATTAAGAAGATAGAAATCAGCCCGAACAAATTTAAAATCAGAAGCCAGCTTAATCGCGCAGGCTTTCATCTTATTAAATCCTTCAGGCATTTCTGGACAATGGTTTTCTTTGATTAACTCAATGGTATCTTCGAAAGGAAGAGGCTTCCAGTTCATATCGAAGTAATAGAACTTGGGTGTTCCCTTCTCTCTTCCCACGCAAACCATTACCGCGTAGGGCTTCCCGTTAAAACAGTAAAATTTATAGTCATCAGGAAAACCACCGCGCTCATTTTCAATATACTTCTCACATAAAATTTTTCTTTCTATTTTTTTATACTGCGGCTCAACAAAATTTACTGAGTAATCCTGCCTTAACCATCCATTAAGTTTTTTGTTGGTTTTTTCAATGTCTAATGATGATTTATCGTCACATATGATATTATAACCTGCACCGTGGTTACATTTCAGTGCAAATTTTTCTGGCAACGCACTATAGTCGATGTCTTGTGGGTTATCGTACACCCCATACAGGGTATTAAGGATGTCCCCACAGCCTTTAGCTGAAACATACTCCCTGACCTTATATTTATCCGCGCACAGCGTGTAAATATCATCATTTAGCTCATTGAACTTGAGCCACTGTATTTTTTCATTAAAACTGGCAGGATTCCTTAAGTTTAATTTTTTCTTGAATCGGATCAGGTAGTGAGTCTTAGCATAAAATTCAGGGAAAACATTAGCGCCAACCTTTAGAGCTGATTTTACTGTTTGTTTTATCACGTTCATTTTAACAACCCCAATTTAAAAATATTAAGGTGCATTTTGATGATTGTTTTGTCTTTGAAGAAGTAATTAAGAAAAGTGCAAGACAAAACTTCAACAATCAAAAAACAATATGCAGCGCCATTAATCCCGAACGCACTGATCATTATCCAGGACAATGGTATTGTTAATACACAGCATAAAAACATCTTCTTAGCCAGGTAGTTATACCCGGATTCCTTTATCATATACCTGTAACAAATCGTTCCCAGTGCAGAGAACATGGTGGCAATAATTATCACGGGGATGATACTCACTGAATCCATATATTTATCGCCATACAACTTATGAATAAAGAAATCACCAAAAAGATAGAACCCGCCTAAAGCAATAAGGGAAAGCAGAATTACAATTCGATTGATTTTAATCAGCAGTCTCTCAATAGCTATTGGGTTTTTTTCGCTATATATTTTTGAAAAAAAGCTTGTTATTAACGCCAAAACAATAAATGACCAGGCACCTCCTATGGTTAATGCTACGCTATAAACCCCGAGATCTGAGTAAGAAATTATTTTAGCCAAAAAAATGTTGGAAATCTGGGTGTATATATCAACTGACAGGCTTGATAAAATCAACGCTCCTCCGGCATAAAGCATATGCCGATTATACAGCCCAAAACCTTTACCATTGTCTTTTAGCTCTGTCGTATTTTTAAAGTAAACCAGCCGCATGATGTAGGGTATGAGCGGGATTATGATAATTGGA
This sequence comes from Pantoea sp. X-Soil-OKNW-713, assembly GCF_059730685.1. Taxonomy (NCBI): domain Bacteria; kingdom Pseudomonadati; phylum Pseudomonadota; class Gammaproteobacteria; order Enterobacterales; family Erwiniaceae; genus Pantoea; species Pantoea sp. X-Soil-OKNW-713. Next base: position 551,893 of record NZ_AP035996.1, read on the forward strand.
ATGGTGAAGTAGTAAACTGGCAACTCGAAGTGTGAAATATAGAACCTGATCAATAGTGCTAAAGATAGCCCAATCACATTTGTTATCGTATTTATTTTTGACTTAAGCTGAGTGTTGTTGTAAATGGAAAAGAAGTCCATCACAATATAGTAGGTGGCAATGCAGTTCGCCACGCCAAATAAAAACACTACAAAATCAGTAAATAAATAAAGATAAATTAAAATTGCGCTTGATGACAGGAGAAAGAATAAACGCCGTTGATTTTGTGTATTCATCGCCATTGCGATGCCGGATTTTGTATTTTCGCTCATGCGTTTAAACAAAATGCTCTGGCCACCAAACCATGACAATGTTTGTACAAATATAAAAAGCGAGGTTGAAATGTTTATTTTGCCGAAATTGTCAGGGCCAATATATTTTGCCATCAGCGAGTTAATGTATATCAATCCAATAATATTAACTGACTTCTCCAGCATGATCCATAATGCGTTTGTGTACATTTCACGTCTCACATATACATGATTCTTGGTTATATCCTTATGAATGAAAGATATTAAACCCGACTGGGTATTAATTATCCTAACAGCCCCGCTTCATTCATTTTTTCCAGGTAGTTTGACTGCTTATATAAAAACAGTGAAGGATTTTTTAAATTAATCAGATTAGTTTCAAATATTTATTATTAATAATGCCATTTATTAATAGAGTTTTTAGATCAGGACAGACAATAGCCGGACTGGTTTCCTTGGCGCTTGTGCCAGTTTCACCTGAAATACTTGTAATTAACTATGCCATGACCTGGTACTCTTAAAGCATTGTGCAGCATGTCTGATTAATCTTACAAAATAATCGTTGCCAATATCAGTTAGGGTAAATTTAATGGCATAAAATTATGCTTATCGTGGGATAATCATCTAGATGCGTATTTAGCAAATACATTTTGCCTTCGATAATTGCCTGAATGACCGATCATGCTGCTCCCTCCAATGCAGAACCGGCCCACCCGCAGACTGTTCGGAAAATCACTAAAAGAGGCCAGAAAGTGGAGACTTTCTGGCCGGAGGGCCTGAGCAACGGAACTGAGGTTAAAACACGCGTCAGGCACGAGTCGCAATCAAAATTGCGGAGGCTTTGATCAGCGCAATCACACGGCTGCCCTGATTGAGTTTCATCTCTTGCTGGCTTTCGTTGGTGACCACGGCAACAATTTCAAACCCAGCGTCAGTTGCAAGGTGAACAGTCGCGTTAACTGCACCTTCGGTAACGCGGCTGACGCTTCCGGCAAACTGGTTACGTGCAGAGAATTTCAGGCCACACTCTTCAGTGGCAAGGGTCACCCACGGCGCTTTGATGAACGCGATGGCTTCTTTACCGACGACCAGGCCTAATGCTTCTTTACTGCTGTGGGTGACGACCGCCACCAACTTCACGTCCCCTGCGAGCGTTAATTCGATTTCATCATTGACTGCCCCGGTGGTAACGGCACTGACCGTGCCGACCAGTTGATTACGTGCTGATACCTGCATAAAACCCCCTTATCTCGCTGATTGATAGCAGTGCCTGATACTTATGTTTGTGCATTAATTCGTAGCGGTGCGATTTATCGCGTTGGCTGGCTAATCGCGCGATAAATCGCGCCGCTACAGAATATGTCTTAACTAATTAGCATTACGCCTTTATTTAGCGCTGTTTCCTTTCATGTTCAATAAGCCATTTTTTTCGTGCCAACCCACCACCGTTCGCCGTCCTATCCCCTCTTTGCCAGTAGTAACACTTGTAGTACCACGCGCCTGATAACCAGCCTGATGTGCCATCATGGTACTGGCAACATCCCATGCCCGGTTCTGGATCACCACACGATAACCATCGGCATCGACAAACGTGCGCCCGTTAACCTCCCAATAAGGATTAAATGATTCTGTCACGGTAAAACCTGCGGTGATCATCCTGGCACAGACATCTCGCCATTCGTCGTTGTCCGGATAATAAAGAATCAATAAGTCTTCTGCTGTCTGCAATGGCTGAACGGGATGATGATGGCAAACAGTAAACTCCATGTGCCACGCTAACCCTTCCCGACCTAACATGATGCCGCTAAAACCATCATGATCGGTGAAATCAGCAATCTTTTTCATCCCCAATCCCTGGCTGTACATCAGGAAAGCACGTTCGAGGTTGGTGACCGGTTTAGCAATACGCATATGTGCAAACATCTGGCAATCTCCACTGGCTTTTCTTCCCCCTAAATTACATCAAACTGATCCTGCCATTTGTCTGTTAGCGCGATAAATCGCGCCGCAACCGCCAGAACCGCAGCGAATTCCTCCCGTTAACATTTCTTGCTGTCACGCACTAAAACCATTGCATTACCTGCCAATTGCCTGCAACGTATTCGATCTTAACTTACTTATTTATCAGGGATTTATTTATGGCAAGCTTAACCACGTCTCCCGTCACCTATCAGGCAAACGGCAGCACCTTCACCGGTTCCCTCGTTTACCAGAACGACATCACCAGCACACGTCCCGGCATCGTGCTGGCCCCCAACTGGATGGGTGTCACCCGTATGGCTGAAGACGTTGCCGGGAAAATTGCCGCGCAGGGATTTGTAGTGTTGGTGGCGGACCTTTACGGTGAAGGCAAACGCCCGACTTCGGGTGAAGAAGCGGGCAGCATGATGATGGCAGTGAAAGATACGCCCGCAGAAGTGGCGCGCATGCAGGCGGCGCTGACGGCATTGCTGGAACAGCAGCAGGCTCCGGTAGCACACGATAAACTGGCCGCCGTCGGTTTCTGTTTTGGGGGTCACTGCGCACTGGAACTGGCGCGCAGCGGTGCCGATATCAAAGCCGCCGTGTCGTTCCACGGCTCGCTGGACACTAAAGGTGACTACGCGATGGATTCAATCAAAGGCAGCGTACTGGTGCTGGACGGCGCAGCCGATCCGCTGGTGCCGCGCGAGCAGTTGAATGAGTTTGTCCGCGAGATGACAGCCCGTCAGATCGACTGGCAACTGGTCAGCTACGCTGGCGCAGCCCACTCCTTTACCGATCCACAGGCCAATAATCCTGGCGTGGCTCAGTACCATCCGCAGGTGGCCGAGCGCGCTTTTACACGCATGTTCGCGTTATTTGCCGAGATCTTTTAACCCTCATTTCATCAGCACCTGAAACTGTGGATTAAATTCATCAAAGATCGGCAATGCCGCAGCTCCCAGTGCTGCGGTATCGCTACCGGTCATCCCGGTCTTCAGGCGCGATCCCGTGAGATAACGTCCGCGCACCGACTGATATAACGGCGGCAAACGCTGGACGATTTTATCCAGCAGGGTTGCGGGCATCATGCCGCCGATAATCACACTTTCGGCATCAAAAACGCACTCAAGCATATTGATCGCCTGGCGCAGCGGAGCTAACACGCTGTCGATCCAGCGATCAAACAATGCCGGGTCCACTTCAAGTAAATCGTCGGGCAGAGCGCTCATCGGGTCCAGACCACAAAATTCATAGGCGGCCTGCAACGAAACATACCGCTCCAGACACCCTTTGTTGCCGCAGTAGCACTCACGCCCGTGCGGATCAATCACGATATGCCCCACCTCACCGGCGTTGTGCGCATGGCCGGTATAAATATGGCCGTCGGTGAAGATACCGGCTCCCAGTCCGGTACCGATGTAGAGATAAATAAAGGAGTTGAGCTGACGTGCCACGCCGTGGAAACGTTCACCTATCGCCGCGACCGTGGCATCGTTTTCCAGCGTCACCGGTAAACCACTCATTGCCGCCAGTTCTGTCTCGATATTGACGTTTTCCCAACCGTTCAGCGTGGTGGGACCGACTGACGAGATCCCTTCAACACCAAAAGGTCCGGGCATCACCACTCCTATCCCCAATACTTTCCCCCAGCGCGCGCCCAGTTGCGTTTTGATCTCCGCCAGTACCTCAGCGATGCGCGCTAAAGTGGCATCAGGTTGGGGCTTCTGCACCAGAATAAGGCGACGGAAATGAATTTCGCCGGTTAAATCCACCAGCACGATCAGTAGCGTTTGATGATCAAGATGGATACCGATCGACCAGGCACTGGCTGGATTCAATGTCACCGGGATCGCCGGTTGTCCCCGCCCCTGCTTACGCGGCTGCCGACTGGCGAGCAGCTCCGCTTCTTCCAGTTCCGCCACGATGTTGGAGACGGTTTGCGGGGTTAAGGCGGTAAGTCGCGCCAGCTCAGCGCGCGTCAGTTCACCATGCAGGCGAATGGCTTCGATGATGACGCGCCGGTTGTGCGCACGCGCGTGTTCCAGATTGGTTCCCGAGGTTTTCATCGTCCTTCCTAAGCTCCTGACGCAATCGCATCAATATCTATGATCGGCTACACATTTTCCATGTTGTTCACCTGACAGACGCAAAAATCTGTGCAGAGTTAAGCGCAGTGGCAAGCGAGATGTATGCCCTGGCACGTCACTTGCTTAAGCTAATCGATGTCAGCCGCAGCAATCTGACAACCTGTGCGCGTTATTAAATCAATCAAATTGATTTAATTAAACACCCTCTTTTTGCATTTAGGCGGAGAAAACCATGAAAACCCGATTCACCCCCACGCTGAAAGGATGTTTTGCAGCCCTGCTGTTAGCGAGCGCGGGAAGCGCCTCAGCGGCCACCACGCTTAATGCGTTGTTCATGACCCAGGCCGCATATAGCGAAAATGATATTCGCGCCATGACGCAGGAGTTTGAAAAAGCGCACCCGGACGTGCAGGTCAATCTGGAGTTTGTTCCTTACGAAGCGCTGCACGATAAAATCGTCGCCGCACGCGGTGCCGGTGGCAACGGCTATGACGTGGTGTTGTTCGATGCCATCTGGCCGGCTGAATTCACCCGATTTGACCTGTTGCAGGACGTGAGCAGCCGTATTACCCCGGAAGAAAAATCACAGATCTTCCCCGGAGCGATGAATACCGTGGTGTTCAAAGGGAAAACCCTCGGGATGCCGTGGATCCTCGATACCAAATACCTTTACTACAACAAAGCGATGCTGGAAAAAGCCGGGATCACCACCCTGCCTGAAACCTGGCAACAGGTGATGGATGATGCGCGCACCATCAAACAGAAAAACATCGTGAAATATCCGCTGGTCTGGAGCTGGTCGCAAGCAGAAGCGCTGGTGTGCGATTACACCACCCTGGTCTCTGGCTTTGGTGGCAAGTTCTACCAGAACGGCAAACTGGATTTCTCCAGCCCGGCGTCATTGCAAGCGGTGAAGTTGATGAAAAGCTCGCTGGATGAAGGTTTGAGCAATCCGGCTTCGCGTGAATACCTCGAAGAAGATGTGCGTAAATCCTTCTCCAACGGTGACGCCGCCTTCGCTCTGAACTGGACCTATATGTACAACATGGCGAATGATCCGAAACAGAGCAAAGTCGCTGGTCAGGTCGGCATCATGCCTGCACCAGGCGATGCGCCGGGTAAAGTCGGTGCAGTTAACGGGTCAATGGGCTTAGGCATTGCCAAAGGCAGCAGCCACCCGGAACAGGCATGGGAATACATCAGCTATATGACCTCGCAGCCGGTGCAGAATAAATACGCCACGCTAAGCCTGCCGATCTGGAAAAGCTCCTATCAGGATCCGGCGGTGCTGAAAAATCAGGAAAGCCTGATCGCTGCGGCGGATAAATCACTCAACGTGATGCTGTCACGCCCGGAAACCGCCGACTATTCCCGTCTCTCCAATACCCTGCAACAGCAACTGCAACAGGTGCTGCTGGGCAGTGTGACGCCGGAAGCGGCGATGCAGACAGTGGATAAAAGCGCGGCACGTCTGCATTAAGGGGTCAGTATGCTGAGTTTGCGTCAACGCGAACAGCGGCAGGCATGGGTGCTGCTGGCACCCATGTTACTGGTGATGCTGCTGCTCACCGCCTGGCCTCTGCTACGCACCATCTGGCTGAGTTTCACCGATGCCGCCCTGATTGGCAGCGGTGAAGCCCCCGGCTGGGTTGGACTGGAAAACTACCTGTATGCCATAACCGATGCTGATTTTCAGAGCTCGCTGTGGCGCACCCTGTACTTCACCGTGGTGTCGGTGGCGATTGAAGGAGTGATTGGCGTGCTGGTCGCGCTGCTGCTTAACCAGAAATTTGTCGGCCGCAACATGCTGCGCGTGCTGGTGATTCTGCCGTGGGCGCTACCGACCATCGTCAACGCCATGATGTGGCGACTCAATTTCAACCCGGACTACGGCAGCATCAATGCCCTGTTGACCCAATTGGGGATTATTGATGGCTACCGCAGTTGGCTGGGATCACCTGATTCCGCGCTTAACGCGGTAATGCTGGCGGATATCTGGAAAAACTACCCGCTGGTGACGTTGCTGGTGCTGGCAGCGCTGCAATCCATTCCTGACGACCTTTATGAAGCGGCACGCCTGGATGGCGCATCAGCATGGCGACGTTTTCGCGCCATTACCTTTCCGGCGATTGTGGGTCCACTCAGCGTTGCCCTGGTACTGCGTACCATCGATGCTTTCAAGATCTTCGACATCATTTACGTCATGACGCGCGGTGGCCCGGTCGATAGCACCAAAACCCTCAGCTTTTACGTCTATCAGGAGTCATTCAGCTATCTGCGTGCCGGCAGCGGTGCCGCCTACGCCATGCTGATGACGCTACTGTGTGCTGTGCTGATCACTATTTACATGTTGTTATTGTGGCGGCAGCGTCGCCGCGGGAGTGCCGATGAAGGCTAAAATACGCACGGTGGCGAAATACCTCGCCGCGCTGCTGGTCGCCGTATCGGTACTGGCACCCATGAGTTGGCTGTTTCTGATGAGCGTTAGCGCGACCAGCGATCTGACGCGCATCCCGCTGGAGTGGTTGCCGCGCCAGTGGGATTTCACCCGCTACGGCAGGCTATTGTCGCTGGCACCGGATCAGCCCGGCACGCTGTTTCTGCATGCGCTGGGTAACAGTCTGATCGTCGCCACCGGCGCGACCGTGATTTGCCTGTTGCTGGCGATTCCGGCCGCCTTCAGCTTCTCACGCTATCGTGGACGCGATGGCTGGCTGTTTGCCTCCCTCGCCATCTATATGGTGCCGCCGGTCGCCTTTGTCCTGCCGCTTTACTTCCTGTTGCAGCACTTTGATTTGCTCAACACCCGACCCGGTTTGATCATCGTTTATTGTTCGCTGATTTTGCCGTTTCTGACCTGGATGCTGAAAAACCAGTTCGACACCCTGCCCCAGGATATCGAGCAGGCCGCTCGTCTTGATGGTCTGCGCGTGTGGCAGGTATTGCTGCGCATCACCTTGCCACTGGCAAAACCGGTCCTGGGCGCTGCGGCGCTGTTTGGCTGGTTGCTGGCATGGGACGAATTTTTCTATGCCCTGCTGTTCACCAGCAACATCGCTGCGCAGACCCTGCCGGTGACCATTGCCGGTTTCACCGCCGGACGTGCCACCGATGACGGTTTAATTGCGGCGGTCGGGATTCTGGCCTCAGTACCGCCCCTGTTTATTGCTATCTGGCTACAAAAAACCCTGGTAAGCGGTCTTGCCAGCGGGGGGAGTAAGGGATGATCAACACAACCACCGCCACCCTTTACGTGGTGGGCAATATCAATGTCGATTTAATTATGGGCACGCTGGATCAGTGGCCACAGCGTGGCACTGAAGTCATGGTCAAACACAGCGAGTTGCGCCCCGGCGGCTCAGCCGGTAACTGCGCGCTGGCGCTGGAGGCAATGCAGGTGCGTCATCGCGCTATCGCCAATCAGGGTGACGATGGCCTCAGCCAGTGGCTGGCGAGCCATTTTCCCCACAGCGCCGCACACTGGCCGCGTAGCCAGTGCGAAACCTCGCTGACGGTAGGCGTCACCCACTCCGACCACGAGCGTTCCTTTATCAGCAACTACGGTCATATTGTGCAGCTCACCGCGCAGCAGGTGCTGGATCAACTGCCCCAGCAGGCGACTGAGGGCGATATCGTGTTGCTGTGCGGCACTTTTCTCTGCCTGCATCTGTATGGCGACTATCCCGCGTTACTCACTGAGCTGCGCCAGCGTGGCTATCTGATTGCTGTCGATACCGGCTGGCCACCGCAGGGTTGGACGGAGGAAGTGCGGCAGGATATCGCCCGTTGGCTGCCGCTGTGCGACTGGTTGCTGCTGAACGAAGTGGAAACCCTCGGGCTGGCGGCACAGGCGCAGCTCTCCACCAGCGCAACGCAGCTGGCCCGGCAGTTAAGTGGTCGCGGCGGTTGCGTGGTGAAGTGTGGAGAACAGGGTGCGCGCTGCTGGCTGCGCGATCAACAGCTCAGCCAACCCGCTCGTCCGGTCACGGTGGTGGATACCATTGGCGCGGGCGATAGCTTTAACGCCGGGTTTCTCACCGCCCTGCTCCATCAGCAGGACGTTACCACGGCTCTGCAATGGGGGATTGCGGTAGCCGCGCTGGCGATCAGCACCGCACCACGTCGCTACCCCAACTGGCAACAACTCCAACTTTCGGCAAAGGAACAATAATCATGGCCAGTGTTGAACTGATCAAAGTCGCCAAACGCTACGGCAAACAGTCGGTGCTGCATCCGCTCGATCTGACCATTCCCGATGGCAGTTTTACCGTGCTGGTTGGGCCGTCCGGCTGCGGCAAATCCACGCTGTTACGTTTGCTGGCCGGACTGGAGAGCCTGACCGAAGGCGCCATTTTGATGGACCAGGTGCAGATTAACGATCGCGATCCAGCTGACCGTGATATCGCGATGGTGTTTCAAAGCTATGCGCTGTACCCGCATCTGACGGTAGCGGAAAACCTGGCGTTTCATATGCAGGTGAAAAAGGTCAAACGCGAGGAGCAGCAAAGCAAAATTCAGCGTATCGCGGCCATTCTCGGCATTGATCAGCTATTGCAGCGCTATCCGCGCGCCTTGTCCGGGGGACAACGGCAGCGTGTGGCGATGGGGCGCGCGATGGTGCGCAACCCGCAGGTGTTCCTGTTTGATGAACCACTCTCCAACCTTGATGCGCAATTGCGTATGGAGTTGCGCGCGGAGATTAAATCACTACATCAGCGCTTTAAAACCACCATGGTGTATGTCACCCATGATCAGGTCGAGGCCATGACGCTGGCGGATCAGATTGTGGTGATGCAGGCTGGTTATATCGTGCAGCAAGGTGCGCCGCTGGAAATTTACGATCGTCCCGCCAACACCTTTGTGGCGCGCTTTATCGGCTCACCGCCGATGAATCTGCTGCCTGCGCAACTGGTGAGCCATGAGGGTGTGCCAGGCGTGCAGTGTCAGGATCTATGGCAACCGTTGCCGCCACGCTGGCATGCGGTGGCGCGCGAGCATGACGGTAAACCGGTTACCATTGGTTTACGTCCACACGACCTGCGCGAAGTGGATAACGGTGCCGCAGCGCGGGTGAATGTGGTGGAAATCACCGGGGAATCGACCCTGTTACATCTCGACTGGCACGGTCACGCGTTACATATGCAGATCGCCGGACGCCACGCCGCCAACAGTGGCGATGAATTAATCCTCGGTTTTAATAGCGAGAAAATACATCTGTTTGATGCTGAGACGGGTTATCGCTTAACCGAATCCGGCCACTAAAAATAAAAAAGCCACCCTCAATATGAGGGTGGCGAAATAAAATTCAGTTAATTAAAAACGCATAACAACGATGTTTTCGCGAACCCTCTTTCCCTAAGCATTGCACGATTTACTATTTTACCAGTACAGATGTTTTCGTCTGTCTTGGTCGTTTAAAGAAACTGTAAAACCCTTTTCATAATGTCCCGTAACGGCGCGATTTATCGCGCTGTTACGGATGTCAACGTGTTAAATCACGCCGTTACCAGGTCTTACCGATATTAAACTGGAACTGCTCAGACTTATCGCCTTCATATTTCTTAATCGGCACGGCATAAGAGAACACCAGAGGTCCCAGTGGCGACTGCCATTGCAGCGCAAGGCCGCTGGAAACACGGATATTATTCGGATCACCGTAATCCGGAATACCGGCAGCGCGGGTTGCGGCGGTATTTTCCCACTTGGTATCCCATACCGTACCGGCATCAACAAACACCGACGTACGCAAAGAACTTTCATAGCGTTCGCTGACAAACGGCGTCGGCACAATCAGTTCGGCGCTGGCGACTGCCATCGCGTTACCGCCCACCGCATCATCAGATTTTTTCACCGCACAATCACTGTAGCTGCTTTCACTGCCGCTACAGCTGTAATAAGCGGCTTTCGGACCAATGGTGTTGGAGGAGAAGCCACGCACCGAGCTGGAACCACCGGCATAGAAGTTGTCGTAGAACGGTACGTCTTTACCGCCCAGACCATCGGCGTAACCGGCTTTGGTTCGTCCCATCAACACCCAACGGTGATCGCTACTGAGTGGCAGATAGGCGTTGGCGCTGAGTGTGCTTTTGTAATAGCTGTTGGTCGAACCCGGTACAGTGACTTTGGTGTTAAAACCCGCCGTTACACCCGATGTCGGGAAGAAGCCACGGTCCAGCGAGTTATATCCCCAGCCAACATTCCAGAACACGTCATTGGCACTGAAGGTATTGGAACTGGTGGCGTAATCATCATCGTCGTCGTCATCGGTTTCGATCACTCGCGGATGTATGCCCACAGAACCCAGATAACGCCACATCGCCACCTGCGGTGCCATATTGCTGACACGGTTGTAGACGTAATCAAACCCGGTGTTGATGCTGTTATTTTCGCTGATCGGGAAACTTAATGTGGTGCCCGCCCCTAAACTCTTCAGCGTATATTCAGACAGATCGTCATCATCGGCTTTATAGTCGTTGTAGAACAACTTGCCACCGAGGCTAACGCCATCCACCGTGAAATACGGGTTGGTGGCGGAGACTTCAACATACGTTTGATAATCGTTTTTGGTGCCGCTAAAGCCAACGGTATTGCCGGTACCCATCCAGTTATCCTGGCTGACGCCAAGCTGGAAACTGACGCCACTGTCGGTACCGTAACCAACACCGATATTGAACGAACCGGTGTTGCGCTCTTTGACTTTGTAGACCACATCAACCTGGTCCGGGCTGCCCGGCACTCGCTGGGTATCGACGTCCACACTTTCGAAGTAGCCCGTACGGTTCAGACGCTCTTTGCCCTGATCAACCAGGTTGTTCGCCAGCCAGGCCCCTTCCATCTGGCGCATTTCGCGACGCAGTACGGAATCTTTTGAGGTGTCGTTGCCTTCAAAACGCACCTTACGGACGTAGAAACGGTTGCCAGCATCCACATTGACATGCAGTTTCACCGTCTTATCGGTATCGTTAATTTCCGGCTGGGTGCTGACCTGCGGGAAGGCATAACCATAGCGACCTAACAGATCTTTGATCGCATTTTCATTCTGGGTGATCTTCGCACCGCTATACAGACCCCCTTTTGGGATCTGTGCCAGTTTCTCGATTTCAGCAGAGTGACCCGCCAGATTACCGTTCACCACCACACCGCTAACATGATAAACATCGCCTTCGTGAATATTCACGGTGATGTAAATACCTTTACGGTCCGGTGTCAGACTGACCTGTGTGGAATCAATATTAAAACGGGCGTAGCCACGGTCGAGATAATAACTACGCAGCGTCTCCAGGTCGCCAGCCAGTTTTTGTTTCTGGTATTTTTGATCGGCGATAAAATTCCACCAGGGCACGCTGTCACGCAATTGAAATTGCGTAATCAGTTCATCATCAGAAAAAGCGTGGTTGCCGACAATATTGATCTGCTGAATTTTTGCCGATACACCTTCGGTAAAGATAAATTTCAGATCGACACGGTTACGTGGCAAGGGGGTAACTACCGCTTTGACGCTGGCGGTGTATTTGCCCACGCTGTAGTAAAAGTCTTCCAGCCCCTTTTCAATCGAGGAGAGTGTGGTGCGGTCCAGCGCATTCCCGACGCTGACGCCAGACGCTTCCAGGTTTTGTTTCAGTTGATCTTCTTTAATCGCTTTATTGCCGGAGAACGAGATGCTGGCAATCGACGGACGCTCTTTCACTTTAATCAGCAGCGTATCGCCATCACGCAATACCTGCACATCTTCAAAGTTGCCGGTGGCAAACAGGGCACGAATGGTATTTTTGATATCGTCATCGTTAACACGATCGCCGACACGCACTGGCATACTCAGCATCGCCGCACCCGGTGCGACACGCTGTAGTCCATCAAAATGAATATCCCTGAGGGTGAAATCATCTGCACCGAAGGCAGTGGTGGTCACCATAAAGAGTAACCCGGTTAACATCTTTTTCATCTGCTATGAGCCTGCCGCTATTCCTGTGCCTGTGGCGATTGCCTTAATTCCCGCACCACAAAAAACGGGCTGAACACAGGGTTCAGCCCATTGATAGTGGCGTTATGTTCCGGAAAAAAGACCGCTTAGCCAAAGGTAAATTCAGTGAAGCAGGCGTATTTTCGGTTATTTTACAATAAGCTGAAAATCCACTGCTGAAATTACCCCACAAGAATTACGCCCCAGAAACAATTAGCCTTCGGTCACGACCGGCTGAAAGGAGCGACGGCTCAGGCTGGTTAACACCACCAGCACCGCCATTAACATCCATTCGACCATCAACGTTCCGGTGATCGCCATCAGATGCGTACCCTGTAACCAGATTTGTGTGAAGACGCCGCCAAGTAACATCGGACCTAAACCCAGTGCCGATTGTTGTACGGTTGAAAGCATCGCGCTGCCCGCTCCCGCCTGATGATGCGGCACGCCAGTCATACCAATACGGTAGAAGGTGCTGACGATAAACGACTGCCCAAAACCAATCAGGACCGTGGAGGGGATCAGTGTGACGATACCCACGTTCGGCCAGGCGTAATGCAACGTGGCGATCAACAACAGCAAACCGAGCATCTGAATAGCACAACCGGTCAGCAACGTGACACGTTTGCCAAAGCGTTCCACCATGCGCGTGCTCTGCATCGACCCGATAAAATAGGCCACGCCAAGCGCAATAAACGCATTACCCGATTCAAAGGCGCTCAACCCCAGCCCTGATTGCAACGTCAGCGCCACGGCAAACATAAAACCGCTCCAGCAGGAGAAGAACAGCACCGCCATAGTTAAACCAAACCGTACCCCGGGCAGGCGCAACAGCGAAGGCGGCAGCAAAGGTGCGCCTTGTGCGGCCTCCAGGCGTAATGCGCTTTGACGCAGGCGATGCAAAAACAGCGGGAACAGCGCCAACAATAAGATGCATGGCCACGACCAGTGCAACACCGGACCCAATGCCAGTGCCAGCATCAGACAACCCACCGCCCCAGCCAGCAGCAGCGTACCGCTAACATCAATCGCCACGCGCTGGCTGTTATGGGTTTCTGGCACAAAGCGGCGTGCCGTTAACAGAACAAACAGGCAGATTGGCAGGTTGATCAGAAACACACTGCGCCAGCCATACCCACCGATGTCGGCTTTAATCAGGAAGCCGCCCAGCACCTGCCCCACAATAAATGCCAGCCCACCGATACCGCCATACAGACCAATGGCGCGTGCATGCGCTCTGCCCTTGAGGGACACATGCAATGTGGCGAGAATCTGTGGCACGATAAATGCAGCCCCAACCCCCTGCAATGCGCGGGCAAACATCAATACCCCGACATGACTGGCGATGCCGCACAGCAGTGAGGCAAAACCAAATGTCCAGACGCCCGCCAGAAATACCCGGCGGCGACCATAGTTATCCCCGAGTCGGCCCCCCATCGCCAGACAGATGGCGAAGGCAATGCCGTAAACTGCCACGATCAACGCCAGCTCAATGGGCGTGGCATGCAGGCTATGCGCCATCGCGTCGAGTGCGACGTTTACAATTGAAAAATCGATCATGGGCAGCAGTTGCCCGGACAGCAGGACCACCAATCCTGCCCGTTGAAGTTGCGATGATTGCATCGGTTTTACCCTTGTTTTTGTCTTCTGTGAGGCATAGCATCACCTAACCATTAAACGGGTACCAGTTCTTGTTTATCATGGTATAAATTCTACCCGTCTTATCAGGAGAGCCTTCGATGCTCAGCACGCAGCCCATCACTAACGCCGCCAATCACAACCGCAAATTGCTCGGGACTTTTCTGCGCACGCGACGCGAAAGTCTCGATCCAAATCGCCTCGGCCTGCCGCGTATGCGCCATCGCCGTACGCCGGGTCTGCGACGTGAGGAAGTGGCACAGTTGGCAGATGTTGGCGTGACCTGGTACACCTGGCTGGAGCAGGGGCGCGATATCAAAGCCTCGCCAAAAACCCTCACGGCGATCGCGACGGCGTTGCAATGCAACGATGTCGAGACACAGCATCTGTTTTCCCTTGCCGGGCATAACCTGCCTTCGGTGCGGGTGGCGGCGGCTTGCTGCAAAATTGCCGAACATAATCAAAAGATGCTGGATGCAATTCAGCTACCCGCCATCATTGAAACCCCGCGTTTCGATATTCTTGGCTATAACGCGGCCTGGTGTGCGCTGATGGGGGTGGATCTGGCAGAAATTCCGCCGGAAGATCGTAACTGCATCTGGCTGGCGTTCAATCATCCCGGCTGGCGTGCCGCAATGGCCGACTGGGATGAAGTGATGCCTCAGATGGTGGCGATGTTTCGGGGTCAGATGGGGGAACACCTTGGCGACCCACATTGGGAAAGTTATCTCGCGCGGCTGCTCGCCAGTTCCGATGAATTTGGCCGCACCTGGCAGCGCTACGAGCTGGGCAAGGTGGAAAACCGTGTGAAACGTTTCCGGCGTCCTGGGGTGAGTGAAATGACACTGCGGCAGAATAACTGGTGGTCAGCATCACGTAATGGCGATCGTTTATTGGTGTATGTGCCAGACGATGCGGCCAGCACAGCGGCATTGCAGCAGTTAATTACCCGCGCATAACTGCAATCCGCTGAAAAGTGGTGACCCGGATTAAATCATTCCAAGGTTGAGGCTACAACTTTTGCTGTCCGTGGGCGCCTGATAACCCCCACTCCCAGTTCAATCATCGCCAGGATGACCAGTGAACCAATAAGCCAGGTTTTTCCTGAAACCACCAACAGCCAGCCACCCAGTGCGGGAAAACCAAATATCCCCACAAAGTAGGACACCACAAACCAGGTCAAAACGGCATGCCGATGCTGGGGCTGTGAATCGTTCACCGCCCAGGTCTGAATGACCGGATATAACAGGCCATATCCCGCGCCGGTCAACATAGCCGCTACAATATGGAATGCCGGGTGTAGCGCCACCCCGGACAGACAGACCAGACCAATGATCAGGCACCCAAGCAGCCCAATAATAAGCGGCTGGCGCGGCCAACTGGCAAGGTACCGGAACAGCATCAGGCGGGTGGTGACAGCGGTGGCGGCATGCACGAAGAAAAAGACCCCGGCACTGGCATCCGTACCTTCCGTCAGAGAGACCTGGAACGCCATCATGCCTGAAAATACCGCCCCACCCAGGCCAACCATTATCACCGGGCGTCGTGCTGGCCCAGCCAACAATATCGGTAGTTTACGTACCCAAGAGCGAAAAACGCGTTCGTACAAAGGACGTGGTTCTCTGCGGCCAAAAAGTAGCAACAAGAATGAGGCGACGGCCAACATCGCTGCGACAACGAGAAAGGTGATTTGCAGTGATAAGTTGGCCTGAGCAATCAAAATGCTCTGCATCACCGGAATGCCACAAATTCCGGTCATTTGAAAAGCGCTGAACAACGTGAAACCACTGCCGCGTTCAGCATCATTCAGACGCTCCGACAACGCTAATGGTGCACCAAGGTAAAACATCCCCCACCCTATTCCCATCAGTAAAACTGCGAGACGGGGGAGATATCCCGGCTCCAGCCCATGCAAATTACCCAGCACAGCGTAGCCACAAGCAATGACCAGAGCAGCAATCGCCGCAAGACGAGCGGCATCCATCTTACCCGCCCCCCAGCCCACTAAAGGTACCCCGATCAGCGTCCCCACTAAAGCCATGCTGAGAGCATGGCCGGTTTCAATGTCACTCCCCCCATGTAAACGGAACCAGGCCGAAATCAGGAAAGTACTTCCGTATCCCCCGGCAGTGAGCAGCGTGCCCAACAGAAGGTAAGACATAGATAAGCAGCGCATCATTTACCCTCTTTCTGCGGAATGGGAGCCATTGACCTTAATAAGCTCACCGCGTCGATCAACCTCCCACCCGCCCAGACAATGTCTTTTTCGTTGTTAAATCGCCCAATGCTGATTCGTACACTGGCCTGTATTTGCGCCACACTGGCACCCATAGCCTGAAGTACATGAGAAGGTGTCTGATGTTTAGAAGAACAGGCCGACGCTGACGATAACGCGATATCAGGTAGTTCAAGCAGCAACGAACTCGCATCAACCCCCGAGAAGGCGATGTTGAGCACGCCGGGCAAACATTCGTGGGGATGGCCATTAATACTGATGTTGGGAACGGTATCGAAAAGTGCCTGTTTTAATCGGTTACGCAGTCCAGATAATCTGACTAACTCGCTGGGTAAATCAATCATTGCTATTTCAGCAGCACGACCAAAACCGACAATACCTGGCACATTAAGTGTGCCAGACCGCAAACCATGTTCCTGACCGCCCCCAACAATTTGTGGTGAAAGTCGCAGGCGTTCATCTGCGGTATTCACATAAAGCGCACCGACACCTTTAGGTCCATAGATTTTGTGAGCAGAAAAGGCGGCCAGACTGATGTTCATGCGTTGGACATCCAGGGCAATTTTCCCGAAAGCCTGTGTCGCATCAGTGTGAAATAAGATTCCTCTATCGCGGCAAAGTGCGCCAATTTCCTCAATCTTTTGCAGCGTACCCGTCTCATTATTGGCTGCCATGACAGAAACCAAACCCGTCTCTGGTCTGAGGGCGTTATTGAGTTCATTCAGGGAAACAATTCCGTCTGATTGAGGCATCAAATAAGTGATGGGCATACCCTGTGCTGCAAGGCGCTCACAGCACTCCAGCACCGATCTATGTTCAATCATTGAGGTAATAATATGACTTCTACCCGGCAGAAGCTGAAGCCCATTTAGCGCCAGATTATTCGCTTCTGTCGCCCCTGAGGTAAAGATAATATCGGCAGGACTTGCTGCATTGATGGCATGAGCAATTGACACTCTGGCTTGTTCAACAGCGCGCTGGGCTTTCCAACCGAAGCTATGGCTGTTACTGGCAGCGTTACCATAATTATTGGTTAACCAGGGCATCATGGTTTGCAGCACGGTAGGGTCGAGCGCAGTCGTGGCATTATTATCCAGATACACTGGTCGAGACGATGGGTACATGATGAGCTCCTTTCTCATGCATAAGGTGATGTTAACGTTTACTGGCTTAATGAACGAGGAAAGGCCCACTCTCCCTGAATGATTTCTCCAGATATATTGACCAGGTTAAGACGAATACGGGCAGATACGCCGAGCAGATGACTTAATTGCAACCCTCGCACATAAGCAAGACTTTCAGACCATTTACACTCTTCAAAGAAGACTTCAAGTTGCGTACATGATTTTTTCCCACCCACAACAGCACGCTCGAAATACTCTTTCGTAATGGCTGCACAAGTGAGTTTTTTATCTGCATTGGTCTGTGTCGGTGACTCATGGAGGATTCTCCGACTAAGCCTTTCAGGTATTTCTTGCGTGGATAAAAGATGGGCCAAATGCTGTCGGGCTGAATCTTCATGAATTGCATGAATATCACTCAGGGCTATTGCGTATTTTTCTGCGATGGGAAGAAATACGTGTTGTATTGACGAATGCAAATGGCTGAGGCGCGGATGGCGTTTTTGGCTATTTGAAAGATTTTCAGCAAGGAACTGGAGGCGAAAAATACCCTGATGATCGAACGCAACCGAAAGTTCTGGCAAAGGCATCCCGCGATCCAACTCCTGACGCGCAAGCTTCAGAGCAGCCTCAAAAGCGAACAATTGTGCTTCAACTGTGATGAGTCCACAGCCATCCCTCTTAACACGGGAGTTTCCAGCGAGAATACCAAGGTCTGATCTCATCTGTTCCATGATTATCGATCTCTCCTTTGACGTAATGGTGTAGTCACTACTGTTACGGGGGCTTTAGCGGTTTGGATGTTTTAGCAGTGCGGAGGATAGATCAATTTTCAACCACACAAAGCTATATCAGAAGCATTTGTTAGAAAAATCAGATATTCATCATGGTGAATCAGGGGAGTTAAGAGCTGTCTCGCTCCTTACATTTGATACCCTCTCCCGCAAGCGGGAGAGGGTAAGAATGAGGGCTAGCCACCATGCCTTGCCCGCTGTAGCGCATGACGGAACTGACTAACGTCGTGCGGGTACCAGCAGCGACGTGACAGGGGAACATCCTCATCAACCGCTTCCGGCAGCGGTAATTTTTCCAGCGTACCCCGATTACAGATTGCTCGAGCCAGGGTCGCAGGGGGGACGCCCAGATAGCGCGCCATTTCCGGTAATGTCATAACTGAAGTGCGCATCATAGCCTCCTATATCTCCTGTGTTTCGATCTCCATCTTGAGCCGCCAGTAGTAAGTTTTATTGATTTTGGTCAGTTTAGAATTTAATTCGGAACAAAAAATAACCAACTCACACTTTCACTTCAGTGAAATCAAAAATATCCGAGCCGCAGCACAGAATCGTCTTAATCCCCTGACGTGTTGCACCAAAAGTGAACTACGCTGCACAAATGTTGATCTGTTGTTAATTCACTCGCCACCGATTCCGCAGGTGTGACGCGCCCTGCCGCGTTGGCACGCGTTCTGCATTGTTACTCAGCTAACAAAATGCCAACCAATGACAGCTTGCTAACATTGAGGCCGCGATGACTGCTAAACCCGAATTGATTGCTCGCATTGAAGCCAGTTTCAACCAGCAAACGCCGAGTGCGAAGCGCATCGCCAGTTGGTTGCTGACGCACAGTGCGCAGATCCCGTTTGAAACGGCAGACAGCATCGCGCAGGCTACGGGTACTACCGGAATTACCGTCGGTCGCTATCTGCGTAAGCTCGGTTATCGCAACCTGGACGACGTTAAGCAAAGCCTGCGGGATGTACCCGCCAGCCCTTATCAGGCCTGGGGAATGAATGAACGTCTTGATGCCTGGCAGCAACAGAATCGGCTGCCGCGCCGCTCGCAGCAGTCGCTGGAACTGGAGCTGGACGCCATCCAGCATGTCTATCAACTGGCGCAAAGCGAGGTGTTTCAGCGCGTGGTGCAGCAACTGACGCACGCCGATGCGGTATTTGTGCTCGGCATCCAATCCACCCGTGGTATCGCTAATGCCTTTTTTAGCCATCTCGAATACCTGCGACCGCGCGTCAGCTATGCCGAGGGGCTTTCGGGCAGTTGGGTGGAATCCCTGAATTCTGGCTTTGAACGCCCCTATGTGGTGATCACCGATACCCGCGCCTACTCCGCCATTGCCCGCCAGTATTGCCGCGTAGCGTGCGAACAACAGGTGCAGTTGGCGTTAATCACCGATATCTGGTGTCCGTGGGCGCGTGACTACCCGCTGGATTTATTACAGGTGAAAACCGATACCGGCCATTTCTGGGATTCGCTGGCACCAATCACCTGCCTGTTTAACCTGCTGTTGTCAGGCGTCGTCGATCAACTGGGTGACAACCTTGCCAACCGTTTGGCGGCGAATCGTCAGTTACAGCAGGAATTTGGTCAATTTGAACGTTAAGGGTTGCTATGTCTGACAATTGTGAACTGGTCGATCTCACTGCGCGTTTCCCGCAATTAACTATCGATCTGAAATACGCCACGGCGGATAACCTGACCGGCCGTCCGATTTATCGCGAAGCGCGCTGCCTGCTGCATCCTGATGCGGTACCGGCGCTGGAAAAAAGTCTCGCTATTGCGGCACTGGCTGGTTTTCAGTTGCGCGTTTACGACGCGTATCGCCCCCGCCAGGCGCAGGCGTTGCTGTGGCAAGCCTGCCCCGACCCGCAATATGTCGCCGATCTTACCCTGGGTTCCAATCACAGCCGGGGCGTCGCCATTGATGTGACCCTGATGGACCTGGACGGACACATCCTTGATATGGGCGCCGGCTTCGATGAGATGCATGAACGTTCCCATCAATATCACCCTTCCGTGCCGGTCGCCGCACAGCGTAATCGCCTGTTGCTCAACGCGATTATGTTTGGCGGCGGCTTTGTTGGCATGAGCAGCGAATGGTGGCACTTCGAGTTGCCCGATGCGCTGCGCTATCCGCTGCTTGACGATCGTTTTTCCTGTTACGACGACACCTTATTTTCCTGTTAACTGGAGCTTTGCGATGAAGACGACACACCTGTTACGTTCGCTGTTACGTCCGGCCCTTTTGACCAGCGCGCTGGCGCTCGCTGTCCCTGGCGTACAGGCGGCGGTGCCGAAAGATATGCTGGTGATCGGCAAAGCCGCCGATCCGCAAACCCTTGACCCGGCGGTCACCATTGATAATAACGACTGGACCGTCACTTACCCGGCTTATCAACGTCTGGTGCGCTATAAAACGGTCGATGGCAAAGGTTCTACCGAAGTGGAAGGGGATCTGGCCGCCAGCTGGCAGGCTTCGGAAGATCAGAAAACCTGGACCTTCAAACTGAAAGATAATGAAAAATTTGACGACGGCAGCGCCGTGACTGCCGATGCGGTAAAAGCCTCATTCGAACGTTTGCTCAAAATCAAACAAGGTCCGGCAGAAGCCTATCCGGCCGATTTGAAAATCGATGTGGTTGACCCGCATACGGTGAAATTCACCCTCAGCCAGCCTTTTGCTCCCTTTCTCTACACCCTGGCGAACGATGGCGCATCGATCATTAATCCGGCGGTGTTGAAGGCACATGCCGCTGACGATGCACGCGGTTATCTGGCAGAACACACCGCCGGTTCCGGCCCCTTTATGCTGAAAAGCTGGCAGAAAGGTCAGCAGCTGGTGCTGGTGCCTAATCCGCATTACGCCGGGGATAAGCCGGCGTTTAAACGCGTGTCGGTGAAGATTATTGGGGAAAGCGCCTCACGCCGTCTGCAACTGTCGCGCGGTGATATCGATATCGCTGATTCGCTACCGATTGACCAACTCACCGCGCTGAAACAGGAAGGTAAAGTCGAGGTGGCGGAATACCCGTCGCTGCGCGTTACTTACCTTTACCTCAACAACAGCAAGGCACCGATGAATCAGGTGGATCTGCGTCGTGCCGTCTCCTGGGCCACCGATTATCAGGGTATGGTGAAAGGCATTCTGAGCGGCTACGGCAAGCAGATGCGCGGGCCGATCCCCGAAGGCATGTGGGGTTATGATGCCTCCGCAATGCAATACAACATGGATGAGGCCAAAGCCAAAGCCGCGCTGGACAAAGTGCCACAAAAACCGGCCAGCCTGACGTTCCTCTACTCAGATAACGATCCCAACTGGGAACCTATCGCCCTTTCCACTCAGGCCAGCCTCAGCAAAATCGGTATCAATGTGAAGCTGGAAAAACTTGCCAACGCCACCATGCGTGAACGCGTCGGTAAAGGCGATTACGACATCGCGATCGGCAACTGGAGCCCGGATTTTGCCGATCCCTACATGTTTATGAATTACTGGTTTGAGTCGGACAAGAAAGGGCTGCCGGGCAACCGTTCCTTCTATGAAAACGCCGACGTCGACAAGCTGCTGAAAAGCGCGCTGGCAACCACCGATCAACAGGCCCGCACCAAAGATTATCAGCAGGCGGAAAAAATCGTCATCGACCAGGCAGCCTACGTTTATCTGTTCCAGAAAAACTATCAGCTGGCGATGAACAAACAGGTCAAAGGCTTTGTGTTTAATCCGATGCTGGAACAGGTGTTCAACATCGCCAACATGAGTAAGTAAGCAACTCAACGTAAGGCGTCGACAACGACGCCTTCAGGGAGCGCCGATGACACTCTGGCAAATTTTACGCCAGCGCTGCTGGGGACTTCTCCTCGTGGTGGCTGGGGTCTGCGTGATCACCTTTATTATCTCGCATCTGATACCGGGCGATCCGGCGCGGATGCTGGCCGGGGATCGCGCCAGCGAGGCGATTGTGCAACATATTCGCCAGCAACTCGGGCTGGACCAGCCGCTATGGGTGCAGTTTGGACGCTATGTGATGGCGTTGTTGCATGGCGATCTGGGCACCTCAATCCGCACCGGGCGACCGGTGCTGGAGGAGATGCGTACCTTTTTCCCCGCGACGCTGGAGCTGGCCTGCTGCGCCCTGCTGTTGGCGTTGTTGATCGGTATCCCGCTCGGCGTGTTGTCGGCCGTGTATCGCAATCGCTGGCTCGACCATCTGGTACGTTTGCTGGCGATCACCGGCATCTCCACCCCGGCCTTCTGGCTCGGGCTGGGGGTGATTGTGCTGTTTTACGGTCATCTGCAACTGTTGCCCGGTGGTGGACGGCTGGATGACTGGCTTGATCCCCCGGCGCGTATCACCGGGTTTTACACCATCGATGCGCTGCTGGCGGGTGACAGCGAGGTGTTTTTCAACGCTTTGCAGCATCTGATTTTACCGTCGCTGACGCTGGCGTTTGTCCATCTCGGCATTGTGGCACGCCAGATACGCGGCGCGATGCTGGAGCAACTCAGCGAAGATTACATTCGTACCGCCCGCGCCAGCGGGTTGCCAAACCGGGTGATTATCCTGCGCTATGCGCTGCCGAATGCGCTGATCCCGTCCGTCACCGTGCTGGGCCTGGCGCTGGGGGATCTGTTGTACGGCGCGGTTCTGACCGAAACGGTTTTTGCCTGGCCGGGGATGGGGGCGTGGGTGGTGGCTTCAATCCAGGCGCTTGATTTCCCGGCAGTGATGGGGTTTGCCGTGGTGGTGTCCTTTGTTTATGTGCTGGTCAATCTGGCGGTGGACCTGATCTACCTGTGGATCGACCCGCGCATCGGTCGCGGAGGTGACGCATGATGATGACGGAAGTCGAACCGCGTACACGCAACCACCACCGCTGGCGGTCCAGCCTGAAACGCACCTTCTGGCTGTTGCGGCAAAGTCCGCTCACCCTGGTGGGCGGCGTGATCATGCTGCTGATGTTGCTGCTGCTGATCCTGTCGCCGTGGCTGGCCCCCTATGATCCCAACGCACTGGACCTCACCGCACGTCTGCAAGCCCCTTCCGCACTGCACTGGTTTGGCACCGATGAAGTGGGCCGTGATCTGTTTAGTCGCGTGCTGGTCGGTAGCCAGCAATCGATGGTGGCGGGTTTGATGGTGGTGGTGATTGCGGGCGGCATCGGCTCACTGCTCGGCTGCTTCTCCGGGGTGATCGGTGGGCGCGGTGATGCATTGATCATGCGGCTGATGGATATCATGCTGTCGATTCCCTCGCTGGTGCTGACGATGGCGCTGGCGGCGGCACTCGGGCCAAGCCTTGTCAACGCCATGCTGGCCATTGCCATCGTGCGTATTCCGTTTTATGTGCGGCTGGCACGCGGCCAGACGCTGATTGTGCGCCAGTTCACCTATGTTCAGGCCGCCCGTACCTTTGGCGCTTCACGCTGGCATCTCATCAGCTGGCATATCCTGCGTAACGCTTTGCCACCGCTGATTGTGCAGGCATCACTGGATATTGGCAGCGCGATTCTGATGGCGGCAACGCTGGGATTCATCGGCCTGGGCGCGCAGCAACCCACGGCCGAATGGGGCGCGATGGTGGCGGTAGGGCGTAATTATGTGCTGGATCAGTGGTGGTACTGCACATTCCCGGGCGGAGCCATTCTGATCACTGCGGTTGGTTTTAACCTGTTTGGCGACGGTCTGCGTGATCTGCTCGACCCGAAAACCGGAGGACAACACTGATGGTGACTCAGGTACTCTCCATGCGCGATGTGCAGTTGAACTTCCCGATCTACCAGGGTGAAGTCCATGCGCTCAATCATGTGTCACTGGAGGTCGGACGCGGCGAGATTGTTGGCGTGGTGGGTGAATCGGGTTCCGGTAAATCGGTCACGGCCATGCTGGCAATGCGCCTGCTGCCAGAGGGACGTTACCGCGTGCCGCAGGGTGAAGTCACGTTGCTCGGAGAAGATGTGCTGCGCGCCAGTGAGAAACAACTGCGACAGTGGCGTGGTTCGCGCGTGGCGATGATCTTTCAGGAGCCGATGACGGCGCTCAATCCGACACGCCGCATCGGGCGGCAAATCGTGGAGGTGATCCGCCATCACCAGGCGCTGACGCGCAAAGCGGCACAGCAAAAAGCCATCGGCCTGCTGGAGGAGATGCAAATTCCCGATGCCGCCCAGGTGATGAAACGTTATCCGTTTGAACTGTCAGGCGGCATGCGCCAGCGCGTGATGATCGCGCTGGCCTTTTCCTGCGATCCCACGCTGATTATCGCCGATGAACCCACCACCGCGCTGGACGTCACGGTTCAACTCCAGGTGTTACGCCTGCTGAAACAGAAAGCCCGCACCAGCGGTACTTCGGTGTTATTTATCAGCCACGACATGGCCGTGGTATCGCAGCTGTGTGATCGTTTATACGTGATGTACGCCGGTAGCGTGATTGAACAGGGGGCCACACAGGATTTGATTCGCCACCCGGTGCATCCCTATACCCAGGGGTTGTTGCAGTGCGCGCCGGAACAACGTGAACCCCGCTCAACGCTACCCGCTATCCCCGGCACCGTGCCAAATCTGGCGCATCTCCCCACCGGGTGCGCTTTCCGTGAACGCTGCTTTGCCGCCGGGCCGCGCTGTAGCGAAACGCCAACACTGCAACCTTGTGGTAGCCAGTCTGCCGCCTGCTGGTATCCGCAACGGGAGAACACTTATGTCTGAGACGCTGTTGGAACTGCGCGATGTGCATGTGAATTTTCCGCTGCGTCGCAACTGGCTGGGCCGCATCACCGAACAGGCCCATGCGCTGAATGGTCTTGATTTACGGCTTAAGCGCGGCGAAACCCTGGGTATTGTGGGCGAATCGGGTTGTGGCAAAAGTACCCTCGCCCAACTGTTGATGGGGATGTTGCAACCGCAGCAGGGCCAGTGCCAACGCGCTGCACCCGCCTCGGGCACCATGCAGATGGTATTCCAGGACCCCTTGTCGTCTCTCGATCCCCGTTTACCGGTGTGGCGCATTATCACGGAACCGGTGTGGATTCAGCAGCGTATGAAGGAGGCGGCGCGTCGCCAGCTCGCCGCTGAACTGGCTCAGTTGGTGGGAATTCGCCCTGAATACCTTGATCGCCTGCCGCATGCCTTCTCCGGTGGTCAGCGCCAGCGTATCGCCATTGCCCGCGCCCTCTCCTCCAACCCGCAGATCATCGTGCTGGATGAACCTACCTCGGCACTGGATATATCGGTACAGGCACAGATCCTCAACCTGCTGGTCACGCTCCAGCAGCAGCGCAATCTGACCTATGTGCTGATTTCGCACAACGTCTCGGTGGTACGACATATGAGCGATCGTGTGGCGGTGATGTATCTCGGGCAGATAGTTGAGCTGGGCAAGGCCGACGACGTCCTGACGCAGCCGCAGCATCCTTATACGCAACTGCTGCTGGCCTCGGTGCCGGACATCCATCAACCGCTGGCAGAACATATCGCGTTACGTAAAACCGATTTGCCGGGCAATCGCGTGTTACCCGGCGGCTGTTATTTTCGCGATCGCTGCCCGCTGGCTGAGGAGGCCTGTGGTACGCCGCAGCAATTACGGGGGGTGGAAGGGGACCGTGCGGTGCGGTGCTGGCAGGTAAATAGCCCGTAACGGTGGGAATCAGAGAGCGACAATCCGCCCTTCCCGCGCACTGATAAACGCGGCATCCAGCACTTCCAGTACGCGAATCGCCTGTTCGGTTGTGACCGGAGGTGCGCTGCCATTTTTCACCGCGGCAGCAAAGGCCTGGTAGTAATCATGGTATGCGCCCTGCGCTGCCGGGATACGTTCATAACCCGCAGCGGTATGCAGCGTGCCCCAGTGTTCTGGCGGTTCAAAGCCCCAGCCAGCACGATCGTTAGCCGGACGTTTACCGGCAAAGATATCGCGCGCCTGGACGTCCGAGCCTTGCGCAACGTAGCTACCGGCCTCGCCATACAGACGCAGTTCACGGCAGGAAAGATAATTGATCTTACTGGAGGAGATGTACGAGTGCGCGCCACTGCTGTGGGTCAGCGTCAGGACAAAACTGGCATCGGTCGCCCCTTCTGGACGATCGACAATATCCAGATGCGCCAGCACCGAGGTGACCGGCCCCATCAGCCACAGCGCCTGATCCACCAGATGGCTACCCATATCACGCAATAAACCGCCGGTTGCGCCCCCTTCCAGGGTATGAGGTTCGTCAAGATCCATACGGTTATGCAAGCGCCACAGCTTGCCAAGCCGTTGTTGTGCAATCAACTGATGCAGGGTCTGCATGTCGGAATCAAAACGTCGGTTATGGTACACACCCAGCACCACCCCTTTCGCCTGTGCCGCTGCGGCCAGCTCGCGTCCGGTTTTGGCGTCTGGCGCGAAGGGTTTATCCGCCACCACGGCAACACCGGCCGCAATCGCCTCCAGCACCAGCTCACGTCGCGTTTGTGGCGGGGTGGTGATGGTGACCATATCCACCCCCGCCGCCAGCAGTTCGGTCAGGCTGGCATAAATCGGCACATCGGGAAAATCAGCCTGCGCCTTTGCTATAGTGGCGGAGGCCCGCGCCACAATCCCTGCCAGCTCCAGCCCCTCAGCGGCGCTAATAAATGGGGCGTGAAAATTCTGCCCGCCAGTGCCATAACCCACTAATCCGACTTTCATACTCCCTCCGTGTGATGACGGGTGATGTACCCTTTGCCAACGATAGCAAAAATCCACTGGCAAACAACACGGAAATTTCACAAAGTGTGATTTCGGAATATTTTTACTGCGCCGCCGGAAAATAATGAACCGGCGTGGGGAAATCGGCAGCGGTTTTTCCCAGCAACCGCTGCGGGCGAAAATCCCGCAATAACGGGCTGGGAGTATCGCTGCCCAGCTCCTCAGCCACCAGGCGGCCAATCAGCGGCGACAGCGTCATCCCGCTGTGCATCACCGCCAGATAGACTCGCTGCTGCGGCGTGACAAAGCCCAGCGCCGGTAACCCATCGGCGGGACGCGCTCGCTGCCCCACCACAATCTGTTCGATGTGCAGCGAACCGGCGTCATCAAACAATTCACGGTAACGCGCCTGCATCTGCTGCGCGATGGCGCTATCAACGGCGGGCGGCGCTGCGGGATCGGCCTGGTCGTCGAGATCCAGCGCCTGTAACAACAGACGCCCACCGCCATCCGGGCGTACATTCAACTGCGGGGTAATCAGGTTGGTGGCGAGCGAGAGCGGCTGCGGCGCAGTGCGCGCCAGGAAACTACAGGCGACTTTATTCGGCTGGCTGGCGTCGGTCATCGCCAATTGCAGGCCAAGATGCTGCATCACTTCCGCTGACCAGCGTCCACTCGCCACCACCAGCCGATCCCCCCGCCACTGCCCGCCATCATCCAGCCTTAGCCTGACCTCCGTTGCACTCTCCTGCACATCGATAACCCGACACTGCTGATGCAGCACCGCACCGGAGCTGCGGGCGTCGGCCCACAGGCGCGCCAGATATAGCGATGGATAGAGAATCGATTCGGAAGGGAAATGCCACAGACTGCCGTTGACAGCGGTAGTGCGTAATTCGGGGACTTCGCGCTGCAACTCATTGAAGGTGACTTCACGCGCCGGATACCCCAAAGCCTGCAACCGCTCCGCTCGCTGTTTCAATGCGTGCTGGTCGCTGTCTGACGCCCATTCCCAGGTCCCACAGGTTTCCAGCCAGCGCAGTCCGTTGGGTTGAGACAGTTGCAGCCTGACATGTTCTTCCATCGCCAGCGCATTGAGCTGATGGTAACTGTCGGGCTGTTTGCCGTTGGAATTGAGCCAGGCAAAGGAGGTACTGCTGGTGCCCGCCCCGAGGTGCTGTTGTTCAAAAAGGGTGATCTGTGCCCCCTGTAAGGCAAGCGCCCGCGCCACCGCCATACCGATGACGCCGCCGCCAATAATTGCGATTTTCTGTGCTGTCATATCTGGCTCCCTGAAAAAAAACTCACCATAGCATGGTCAATCTCAGACAGCGGGAATGAAATTCCCGCCGCGCACGATGATGCAAAGGATATAAGTTTTTCCTCTGGGTCCAGATTAAAAAATTATGCCGGGCTGATAATTTTTCCGGTAGAAAAATATGACAACAAATTCTCCAAAACATTATTTGCCATCTGCTCACGGGTTTCAAACGTGGCGCTGGCAATATGCGGCATCAGAATAACATTCTCCAACTGCCGTAACGCTGGATTAATAACCGGCTCCTGTGGATACACATCCAGTGCCGCCCCTTTAATTACCCCCTGCTGCAATGCCGTAATCAAATCCGCTTCATTGACCACATTGCCACGCGCCACATTAATCAATACCCCGTCAGCACCAAGCGCTTTCAGCACGTTGTGGTCGACAATGTGCTGATTCTCCGCACTGCCCGGCAGGGCCAGCACCAGAAAATCACTGAATGCCGCCAGTTGTTCGAGGTTGTCACAACGGCGATACGGCGTGGTTTTGGCACTGCGCGCGGTATACGCCACCTCCATACCAAAGGCTTCTGCACGACGGGCAATCGCCAGCCCAATCGCACCCAGACCGGCGATCCCCAGCTTTTTGCCACTGACTTTACTGGAAAGCACCGGTCCCTGCGTTTCCCACTGGCCCGAACGGGCAAATTGATCGTATTGCAGCAGCTTACGTGAGAATGCCAGCGTCAAGCCTAATGCCAGATCGGCCACGTCATCGGTAAGAATATTTTTGGTGATACTGACCTGAATCTGACGTGCCTTGGTGGTGCTTAAGTCGATACGGTCGGTGCCCACACCAAAAACCGCAATTGCTTTACAAGCCGGTAATTGTTCCAGCAGGGTATTTTCCACCCCGACATCACCGCGCGTAACAATCGTCTGAATTAATTTCCCCTGGCGCTGAAGAAATAACGCCGGATCGGCATATTCATATAAACGGTGACAGTGGAAATGTTGCGTTAACTTTTCATCCAACTGAGGCATCAACGGTTGAATAATCAGAACTTCAGGTAACGTAATTGACATTTTTCTTTCCGCGTTAACAAATGGATTTAGCGTCAGACTAACGGATAAATTTTATGTTACGGCGAATGGTTACTTATTTCGTCGCAGCGATCACGTTGGTCCTGCCGCGTAGCGACACGTTTTATCGCGCGTCTTTTTGGTCGGGTGCATGAGATTGCGCGATAAATCGCGCCGCTACACCATGTGGTGACCTGGCCGTATCGTGCCACCCCAACCCAGAGTCACGGGACAAATCGCTTCGCTTATCTGGCGAACTCTCCCCCGGCAGACTACGGTTAAAAAAACCACAAAGATCTCACCACTTTTGGAAGACGTTATGATCGTCCGTGTCGATACCGCTGTGAACCCACAAAGTGAATTACCTCAGTTGCAACAGCGGCTGCAAATCCACCTTGAACAATTGCTGCCGTGCGGGCAGCAGGCGGATCAGGTGCGCGCGGCAATGCGGGCAGGCACCCTGGCGCCGGGCAAACGCATTCGCCCCCTGCTGCTGTTGCTGGCGGCGCACGATATGGGTTGTGACAGCCGACAACCGGGCCTGCTTGACCTGGCGTGTGCGGTGGAGATGGTCCACGCGGCGTCGCTGATCCTTGATGATATTCCTTCAATGGACAACGCGCAGATGCGTCGAGGTCGCCCCACCGTGCACTGCGAGTTCGGTGAAAACGTCGCGATTCTCGCCGCCATTGCCCTGGTGAGCCGCGCTTTTGAGGTGATTGCCGTGGCCCCGGGCCTGGCGGCACAGCGTAAATCTGACGCCATCGCCGAGCTTTCTGCGGCGGTCGGTTTACAGGGTTTGGTTCAGGGGCAGTTTCAGGACCTGCATGATGGCGCGCACGCCCGCAGCGCAGAAGCGATTGAGCTAACCAATGAGCTCAAAACCAGCGTGCTGTTCCGCGCCACGCTGCAAATGGCCGCGATCGCCGCCAATGCGCCCCCGACGGTAAGGCAAAATCTCCGCTCCTTTGCGCAGGATTTGGGTCTGGCGTTTCAACTGCTCGACGATCTGACCGATGGCGATAAATACACCGGAAAAGATCGCCATCAGGATCAGGGTAAATCCACGCTGGTGGCGATGTTGGGGGCGGAGGGTGCTGAACGCCGCCTGCGAGACCATCTGCGGAGTGCGGATGCCCATCTGGCCTGCGCCTGCCATCGCGGTATGGCTACCCGCCAATATATGCACGCGTTGTTTAACCAACAGTTGGCGAGGCGCAACTGATTGCCGTTAAACAACCACTATGACGTGATTCTGGTGGGCGCCGGGCTGGCAAACGGCCTGATAGCCCTGCGGTTACGTCAACAACATCCCACGCTGCAATGCCTGCTACTGGAGAGCAGCCCACAGGCTGACAGCAATCATACCTGGTCATTTCATCAGGGGGATTTGCATGCCGGGCAGCACCGTTGGATCGCGCCCCTGGTCAGCGCACGCTGGTCTGGTTATCAGGTGCGCTTCCCGGCGCTACAACGTCACTTGCCAGGTGACTACTTTTCCATCTCATCGGCCCACTTTGCCCGTCAACTGATTGCCGCGCTGGGGGATAATTTGCGTACCGGTTGCGCGGTACACCATCTCACCCCCACCAGCGTGACGCTGGCTGATGGCCGCCAGTTACAGGCCAGAGCGGTGATTGATGGGCGCGGCGTGCGTTACTCGCCCTATGTGCGTCTCGGCTATCAGGTTTTTGTCGGTCAGGAGTGGCAACTGGCAAAACCGCATGGCCTGACGCAACCGCTGCTGATGGATGCCACCGTGCCGCAGCAACAGGGATACCGCTTTGTCTATACCCTGCCGCTCAGCGCGGATCGCGTGCTGATTGAAGATACGCACTACATCGATACCCCGCTGCTGGATGATAGCGAAACGCGCAAACATATCGCCGGTTACGCCCAGCAACAAGGCTGGCGTCTGAGCCTGCTGATGCGCGAAGAGCGTGGCGCATTGCCCATCACCCTGAGCGGCGACATCGATGCTTTCTGGCAACAACAACGCGGCCAGCCGTGCAGCGGTCTGCGCGCCGGTTTGTTTCACGCCACCACCGGTTATTCTCTGCCAACCGCACTCAGGCTGGCTGAGCTCATCGTCGCGATGCTGCCCTGCGATGCCAGCACCCTCAGCCAGCATATCGAGGCTTTCGCCCGCCGCCACTGGCGCGAACAGCGTTTTTTTCGGCTGCTGAATCGCATGCTGTTTCTCGCCGCCCGCCCGGAACAGCGTTGGCGTGTGATGCAACGTTTTTACCAGCTTGATGCGGATTTGATCGCCCGCTTTTATGCCGGTCAACTCACCCTGACTGACAAAGCCCGCATTATGTGCGGTAAACCGCCGGTCCCGCCGGGTGCCGCGCTGCGCGCGTTACTGACGACACACACAGGGAAGCAACCATGAATCGGACTTTTGTTATTGGCGCAGGCTTTGGCGGTCTCGCCCTCGCTATTCGCTTGCAGGCCGCGGGCATTGCCACCACCGTACTGGAACAGCACGACAAACCCGGCGGGCGCGCTTATGTCTGGCAGGATCAGGGGTTTACCTTTGATGCCGGACCAACGGTCATTACCGACCCCAGCGCCATCGAGGCGCTGTTTACCCTGGCGGGGAAATCCCTGCACGATTATGTCGAGTTGATGCCGGTGACGCCCTTTTATCGCCTGTGCTGGGAAGATGGACGCAGGCTGGATTACGATAACCATCCGCAGCGTCTGGAGCAGCAGATAGCCACCTTTAACCCGCAAGATGTTGCCGGTTATCGCCAGTTTCTCGCTTATTCACGCGAGGTGTTTAACGAGGGATATCTCAAGCTGGGCAGCGTGCCCTTTCTGTCGTGGCGCGATATGGTACGCGCCGGGCCGCAACTGGGGCGGTTGCAGGCATGGCGCAGCGTTTACAGCATGGTGGCGAAGTTTATTCAGGATGACCACTTGCGTCAGGCCTTCTCTTTTCACTCTTTGTTAGTGGGTGGTAATCCCTTTGCCACATCCTCGATCTATACCTTAATCCATGCGCTGGAGCGTGAATGGGGCGTGTGGTTTCCGCGTGGTGGTACCGGCGCGCTGGTCAATGGCATGGTGAAGTTATTGCAGGATTTGGGCGGCGAGGTGTTGCTGAATGCCGAAGTACAACGGCTCGATATCACCGGCGATCGTATCAGCGGCGTGCAGTTGACCGATGGTCGGCGTTTTCATGCGCAGGCCGTCGCCTCGAATGCCGACGTCGTCCATACCTATAATTGTTTACTGGCACATCATCCAGCCGTCGCAAAGCGCGCCGCAGCGCTGAAACGCAAACGAATGAGTAACTCGTTGTTTGTGATCTATTTCGGGCTGAACCAGCCGCATCCACAGCTTGCGCATCACACCGTCTGCTTTGGTCCGCGCTACCGTCAGTTGATTGATGAGATTTTCAACAGCGGCCAGCTGGCGGAAGATTTTTCGCTTTATCTGCATGCGCCCAGCAATAGCGATCCGAGCCTGGCACCACCGGGCTGCGCCAGCTTTTATGTGCTGACCCCGGTGCCACATCTTGGCACCGCAGATATTGACTGGCGGCGAGAGGGACCACGCCTGCGTGACCGCATTTTTGCTTATCTGGAGACGCATTACATGCCGGGTTTACGTTCCCAGCTGGTGACGGAGCGGATGTTCACCCCGTTTGATTTTCGCGACAGGCTGCATGCCCACCACGGCTCGGCTTTTTCGCTGGAACCGATTCTGACGCAAAGCGCGTGGTTCCGGCCACATAATCGCGACGATGTGATTCGCAATCTTTATCTGGTCGGTGCAGGCACCCACCCTGGCGCAGGCGTGCCTGGCGTGATCGGTTCCGCCAAAGCCACTGCACAACTGATGCTGGAGGATATTGCAGGATGAGTATGCCGTTAATGGAACATGCCAGCCAAACTATGGCGGTTGGTTCTAAGAGTTTTGCCACCGCTGCCAAACTGTTTGATGCCTCAACGCGACGCAGCACGCTGATGCTGTATGCCTGGTGTCGCCACTGCGATGACGTCATTGATGGACAGACGTTAGGCGCATCCGCCGTGCAGCAGCCGCGCGATGATGCACAGGCGCGCATGGCGCATCTGGAGCTGGAAACGCGTCGAGCTTACAGCGGGGCCGCTATGGAAGAACCGGCCTTTGCCGCCTTTCAGGAGGTGGCGCTGATGCACCGGATTCCACCGCAACTGGCATTTGACCACCTCGCAGGTTTTGCTATGGATGTGCACCAGCAGCGCTATCTGCGCTTTGAGGATACCCTGCGCTATTGCTATCACGTTGCCGGGGTTGTGGGGTTGATGATGGCCCGTGTGATGGGGGTACGTGACGAACGCGTACTGGATCACGCCTGTGATTTGGGGCTGGCATTTCAGCTCACCAACATCGCCCGTGATATCGTGGAGGACGCGCACCAGGGACGCTGTTATTTGCCGGAAGAGTGGCTGCATCCGCTGGGTCTGCACGCTGCGAATCTGGCGGAAACGCAGCACCGTGCTGCGCTCGCCACCCTGGCTGCACGGCTGGTGGCAGAGGCGGAACCCTATTATCAGTCAGCACATGCCGGGTTACCGGGTTTATCGCTGCGGTCGGCATGGGCCATCGCCACTGCGCATGGCGTGTATCGTGAGATTGGCGTCAAAGTCCAGCAGGCCGGCTCACTCGCCTGGGACAAACGCCAGCGTACCAGCAAGGGAGAAAAACTGGGCTTACTGCTAAAAGGGGCAGGCCTGGCACTCAGTTCACGCTTAACGCGCCCGGCGCAACGGCCCGAAGGGCTGTGGCAACGTCCGTAGTAACGCGATTTATCGCGGCGGTTTTTGTCGCTGGCGCAGCGCCTGCTGCAACTTCGGCAACGGTGGCGCATACAGAAAACCAAACGACACACAACCTTCCTTGCCGCGCACCGCATGATGCATGCGATGCGCCATATACAAACGTTTCAGATAACCACGACGTGGAATGTATTTAAACGGCCAGCGTTGATGCACCAGGCCATCATGCACCATAAAATACAGCACGCCATACAGGCTCACGCCCGCACCGACCCATTGCAACGGCCACAGCCCATTGACGCCGAGGTAAATCATCACCACCGCCATCAGCGCAAAAATCACCGCGTAGAGATCATTGAGTTCGAAACCGCCATCGTGGGGTTCATGATGCGACAGATGCCAACCCCATCCCCAGCCATGCATGATGTATTTATGCGCCAGGGCTGCGACGACTTCCATCAGCACCACGGAGAAAAGCAGGATCAGGGTATTGACTAACCACATCATGGTTCCTCCTTTTTACAGGTCAACCTTTCTCAGCCAGGCCGCAACCCGCGCAGCGAGTTGTTGCGGTTTTTCCAATGGGATCATATGTCCGCTCTCCTCAATCAACTCGACACCGCTGCCGGTCAGTTGCGCGAGTTCCAGCGCTTCCTGATAAGAACGTAATTGATCCTGTTGAGCAGCAATAATAGCAACCGGACAAGGAATCGGGTGCTGCGTAATATGATCGCGGATAAGTCCGGGGGATCAGCACCACAGGTAATTTCATCGCCCACTTTCCCCCTTCGCCAGCATGGATTTCAACAGGACAACCACCTCATTTTGCTGCTGCTCCCCAAGGCGTGAAAGGAAAAAGGTATCAACCTGCTCGGCGATGGGACGCGCTTCCTGCAACACACGTTTGCCTTCAGTGGTGAGAAAAATAAACCGCCGACGCCTGTCAGTGGTGCCCTGCTGTCGTTCAATCAGGTTTTTTTTCTCCATACGCACCAGCAACTCCGCCAGCGTCGCCTTGGTGCTTAAGGCCGCTTCGGTAAGGTCGAGCTGCTCAATCCCCGGTTCCGCTTCGACCGCACACAACACCGCGTATTGCTGTTTGGTGAGTTCCGGCAACGATTTCTGCCATAGCGCAGTATGGTCCTGAAGCAGCTCGCGCATCAGGTGAAAGAAGACATTGCCCAACTCTTTTTGCATGAGGTTCGCCTGACGTTAAGAAGAAGATCGCTAAGCGTTTGATTGTAATGCAGCAACAACAATTCGCGCCAACAACCTCTGCATCAATCGTTGCAATCATAAAATTCGTACACGAACTTTTTTCGTGCTCACCCCTTGCGCATCCTTGAACGTGGCGTTATTTTAATTTTAACGTTCGTATACGAACAATATGTTTGAGGGTCGAGATGAAACTGATAATCGGAATGACCGGTGCCACCGGTGCACCTTTAGGCGTGGCGCTGCTCCAGACGTTACAAACCATCAAAGAGGTGGAAACCCATCTGGTAATGAGCAAATGGGCCAAAACCACCATTGAACTGGAGACGCGTTACAGCGCGCGCGAAGTCGCTGCTATGGCCGATGTGGTACACAACCCAGCGGATCAGGCTGCGTCCATCTCCTCCGGCTCTTTTCACACCGATGGGATGATCATTATCCCGTGCAGCATGAAAACCCTGGCCGGTATCCGCGCGGGTTACGCCGAAGGTTTAGTCGGACGTGCGGCTGACGTGGTGCTGAAAGAAGGACGCAAACTGGTGTTGGTGCCACGCGAAACCCCACTCAGTACCCTCCACCTCGAAAATATGCTGGCCCTGTCCCGCATGGGCGTGGCGATGGTGCCGCCCATGCCCGCCTGGTACAACCATCCCGCCACTATAGATGACGTCACCAACCACATCGTAGCTCGCGTGCTTGATCAATTCGGCATCGCTTCACCCAAAGCCCGGCGCTGGCAAGGCTTAAGCGAAGCAACTTCACAACATGTTCTGCAAAAGGAGAGTTAAGAATGGCCTTTGATGACCTGCGTAGTTTTCTACATGCCCTGGATGAACAGGGTCAGCTACTCAATATCGATGAAGAAGTCCAGGCAGAACCGGATATCGCCGCCGCTGCCAACGCTACCGGGCGTATCGGCGAAGGTGCCCCCGCCATCTCCTTCACTAAAATTAAGGGTTTTAACCACGCACATGTGGTGATGAATACCATCGGTTCATGGCAAAACCACGCCATTTCCCTCGGACTTCCGGCAAATACGCCGGTGAAACAGCAAATTGATGAATTTATTCGACGCTGGGATAACTTCCCGGTTGCTCCTGAACGTCGGGAAAATGCCCCCTGGTCAGAAAACACCGTGGATGGCGACGCGATTAACCTGTTCGACATTTTGCCCCTGTTTCGCCTGAACGACGGCGATGGCGGATTCTATCTTGATAAAGCCTGCGTCGTGTCACGCGACCCGCTCGATCCTGACCATTTTGGTAAACAGAACGTCGGCATTTACCGTATGGAGGTCAAAGGCAAACGCAAACTGGGTTTGCAACCGGTGCCGATGCATGACATTGCGCTGCATCTGCATAAAGCCGAGGAGCGCGGTGAGGATTTGCCGATCGCGATTACCCTCGGAAACGATCCCATCATCACGTTGATGGGTGCCACGCCGCTGCGCTACGACCAATCTGAATACGAGATGGCGGGCGCACTACGAGAAAGCCCCTATCCTATCGCCACCGCCCCGCTAACCGGCTTCGACGTACCCTGGGGTTCTGAAGTGATCCTCGAGGGGGTGATTGAAGGGCGCAAACGCGAAATCGAAGGCCCGTTTGGCGAATTTACCGGCCACTACTCCGGCGGTCGTAATATGACGGTGGTCCGTATCGACAAGGTTTCATACCGTACAAAACCGATTTTCGAATCGCTGTATCTCGGCATGCCGTGGACCGAAATCGATTATCTGATGGGGCCTGCCACCTGCGTACCACTTTACCAACAGCTGAAAGCCGATTTCCCGGAAGTGCAGGCGGTCAATGCCATGTATACCCACGGCCTGCTCGCCATTATCTCAACGAAAAAACGTTACGGCGGTTTTGCCCGTGCGGTCGGGTTGCGCGCAATGACCACGCCACACGGCCTCGGCTACGTAAAAATGGTGATTATGGTCGATGAAGACGTCGATCCCTTCAACCTGCCGCAGGTGATGTGGGCGCTGTCATCAAAAGTGAACCCAGCCGGTGACCTGGTGCAACTCCCCAACATGTCAGTACTGGAACTGGACCCCGGCTCCAGCCCGGCGGGGATCACCGACAAACTGATTATTGATGCCACCACCCCGGTCGCCCCGGATACTCGTGGTCACTACAGCCAGCCGGTAAAAGATTTGCCAGAAACCGGTGCATGGGTAGAGAAACTGACCGCCTTACTGGCCAACCGTAAATAAGGAGATAAAGATGATCTGTCCACGTTGTGCCGAAGAACATATTGAAATCATGGCGACCTCACCGGTGAAAGGGGTCTGGACGGTATTCCAGTGCCAGCACTGCCTCTACACCTGGCGTGATACTGAACCGGCCCGCCGCACGCAACGCGAGCATTACCCGGAGGCATTTCGGATGACGCAAAGCGATATCGATAATGCGCCGGAAGTGCCGAGTATTCCGCCGTTGTTGGCAAAATAAACGCAGTAAACGGCGGGTGACGACTCGCCGTATCTTGACGGCGGAATTGCCTCTGACTTGGCTGGCTATTTGCAATTTACCTGGTGACGGTTGGCAATTTACTTGAGCATCCACAACTAAATCTGATCGTACACTCGAAGGAGAAAAAGTTTCATCTGAACGTCTGCTGTGTGCCAAAAGCGGAAGTTGCTAATAACATTTTGAGTGGATTACGGGAAGCAGGTCAAATGTCTAGCAGGCAAGCCTCCTCTGAATCATTTGCTTCTCTGCGGCGCTCAAACAAGAGCGCTTTCCATTTGTTCGGCCAGTTTAATTGCAGGCAGGGATAGTGTTCTGTTGCGTAGCTGACCTAGCATAATCCTGAGCGGACTCGTCTCTCTCTCAGCAAGTTTTTTTACTTTGAGCGTCGGTTCTGTTTGCGGTACCCCTGCAGCAATCTGAAAGGTTAACGCTGATTCCTTAAGGATATAGCTGAAAAGAAACTCAAGGGAACTGGATTCCACACCTGTCCTGGGCGTGAGCCCCTGCGCCGCCAGCGCTTCATTCAGGTTTGAACGGATCGCCAGAAAATTGAGGGGTAATGCAAACAAATAATCACAGCATTCCCTCAGGCGTAAAGGACTGTCCCGACCAGCAAGTGGATGTGATGAACTCATTACCGCACAAAGGTGCTGGTGTGATGTCAGAAGCTCTTGGATCTCAGGTGATGGCGGCGGGTTGAGCAGCAGAGCAAGGTCGGCTTCGTAATCAATCAGTGACGCAATGCCATGAATATGGTCTCGCACAAGAACATTGACGGTGACATCGGGGTATTTTTTCCGAAACGCTGCTACCTGTTCGGGAACAAAATTACCCGCAAATGCCTGGCTGCAGACAAGATTGATATGCCCCCGCTTCAGGTTTGACAGATCGGCTATCTGCGAGCGGAAAAGATCATAATCAGCCAGCTGAAAATTGATGTGTCGTAGCAACAGCTCGCCAGCGGGGTTCAGCCGAACTCCCTGGGATATCCTTTCAAAAATCGCGATACCGATCTCATCTTCGAAATCCAGAACCTTTCTGGTCAGAGCTGAAGGCGTGATATTCAGCTGCTCAGCAGCCTTCCGGATTGAGCCGACCTCAGAAATAACTTTAATTGTTTTAAGTATTTGTATGTGTTTCATGATTAATCCCCCCGTTTTGTGTTGCATTTTATGCACCACCCATAGACGCATCAAGCAGTAGATGGCAACACAACCTTAACTTAAGCTAAACCCTCAAATCGGCAGGGATGCACCTGCAAAAAGGATTTTGAGCAGGGAAGTTCAGCAATTTTTACGGAAGTTATGGCGGTAACTTTTGTGCGGTAGCCATGCTGAGAGCCGAAGGTGAATGAAAGAAAATCTCAGCACCTGTTTTCCTAGGGCTCGGTCTTAGACAACTGAGTATCAGTTGTTGTCAATATTCATCTCTAAAACAGGCACTCTCGATTACTGAATACGCTCCAACAAACTTTCCGCTGAGGCTGAATACGACATTTTAATATGTAACCTTCACTAGAGAACCGTATTCCTATGAGCAATTACATTGATAAAGACTCCTCTTCTATACCAAAAAAATCAAAACGGCTGCAAATAGGTCTCGCTTGGCAGATTGGCATCGGCCTGATTACTGGCGTAGCTATCGGTCTGATTCTAAATACGCACCCGGAATTTCGCGACGCAGTAATAAGAGATTATCTGCAACCTGCCGGCGATCTTTTTATCAGGATGATAAAGATGGTCGTTATACCTATCGTGTTTACCAGTATGGTCGTGGGCATAGCGGGCGTTGGCGATGGTAAATCGTTTGGAAGGATCGGTATCAAAACCATCATCTACTTTGAAGTCATAACAACGCTGGCCATTATCATAGGATTACTGTTTGGCAACCTGCTAACCCCCGGTGCCGGTACGGACATCAGTAAACTTGGTGCTGCTGACATGTCCAGGGTGAACCATATCGCGGATGCCAGCGGTGGAGGCCACAGCTTTATGCACACCCTGCTGGGCCTGGTCCCGGACAATATCGTTTCATCAATGGTAAATGCACAATTGCTGCCGGTTATCTTCTTCGCCGTACTGTTTGGCATCGGACTGCAGAAAACGCCGGTCGAGCTGAGAACACCGGTTCTGGGCACCCTGAAGGGGATTTCTGATGCCATGTTCAAGGTGACGGCAATGGTGATGCACTACGCTCCTGTGGGTGTTGCTGCTCTGATAGCCGTCACCGTAGCAAACTTTGGATTTAACTCTCTGGTTCCTTTGCTGAAGCTGGTTGGCGTTACGTATTTAGCGATTATTTTCTTTACGATCGTGGTACTGGGAACCACAGCAAAAATATTCGGCATCAATATTTTCAACCTGCTGAAAGTTATTAAGACAGAACTGCTGATTGCCTTCACCACCTGCAGCTCGGCCACCGTGCTTCCACAGATTATGGAAAAAGTCGAAAAGCTGGGCACGCCCCGGGGCATCGCCACCTTTGTGGTTCCGACTGGTTATGTTTTTAATCTGGACGGGGCATCAATCTACCTTGGTATAGGCACGCTTTTTGTCGCTCAGCTGTATGGCATCCACCTTGGCCTTGAACAACAGATCATCCTCGTCCTGACGATGGTAGTAACCAGT
Source organism: Pantoea sp. X-Soil-OKNW-713 (assembly GCF_059730685.1). NCBI lineage: Bacteria > Pseudomonadati > Pseudomonadota > Gammaproteobacteria > Enterobacterales > Erwiniaceae > Pantoea > Pantoea sp. X-Soil-OKNW-713. The sequence goes on from NZ_AP035996.1 coordinate 592,080, forward strand.
AAAGGTGCGGCGGGTGTACCCGGGTTTATGTTCGTCATTCTTCTGGCGACTTTAACGAGCGCTGGACTGCCAATTGAGGGACTGGCGCTCATTGCCGGCATCGATCGAGTCATGGATATGGGCAGGACAGCATTGAACGTTGTCGGAAACGCGCTTGCCCCCTTAATAATCGCTAAATGGGAAGGAGAGCATGACAGGGAAATGGAAACAGCCTACCTGAGTAAATTGTCTTCTACCAAAATCAGTAAAATCTAAGATCCGAGGCCAATATGAAGTTAGATCAAATCGAACTCGCGCTGTCTGTATACCCGCGGGCCCGTATCGGGTTCTACCCGACCCCCTTCCATAAGCTGGAAAACCTTTCCCGACAGTATGGCGTTAACCTCTTTATGAAACGCGAGGATATGGCCGGTCCTGCTTCGCTCAGTGGAAGCAAAGTTCGTGTGGCTGAGTTTGTCATCGGTGATGCCCTTGAAAAGGGGATCGACACCATCATCACGCAGGGTGCCTTCCTGACGAACTCGGGCATGCAGTTCGCTATGGCATGCCGTAAGGTGGGAATTACACCCATTCTGTTTCTCACGCGCGATGAGCCACGACACGGGGTGCTTGAAGAGTATCGCGGGAACCTCTTACTCGACAGGTTGATGGATGTCGAAACGCATTACCTGAAGGCACCGGGCAGTGCCTATATCAACACGCCAGAGGATAAGCAGCGGGTTCTTAATGCCATGCTCGCACGCAAAGAAGAGCTTGAGTCTGAAGGATGCAACGTCATGATTGTTCCAACCGGCGGAGCCTTACCCAGTGGGTTTGTCGGCCACATGTTGACGTTTAAAGAGATTGTTGAGCAGTCTGAGTCAGCAGGCGTCTCCGTGGATTACATATACCACACCACCGGCACAGGCACCGCGCTCCCAGGAATGCTGGCGGCAAAACTGCTGACCGGAAGCCCTATAAAATTCAGGTCAATTTCTATTTCGAACTACAGTCCTGAATATTGGATCAACGAAAACATCATTGCAGAACGCGTTGAAGCCATAATCGCAGGTCTGGGGCAAAAGGTGCCTGCGCGTGAGGAGATTCTCAGCGAAATCAACGTTGACAGAGGTTTCATTGGTGAAAATTATGCGGTTCCCACCAGTGAGAGCCTGGCTGCAATCAAAGAGCTTGCCAGTAACGAAGGCGTTTTCCTGGGGCCGGTATATTCGGGTAAGGGGTTTGCGGGCATGCTGGACCATCTTCGTTCCGGCCAGATTGAGGCAGGCAGTAACGTTGTCTTCCTTCATACAGGCGACACGGCCAATCTTTTTGAGGTCAATGGCGTAACCGGCTTTACCACTCCACTCTGACGCCTCATCACAGCTGCTGGTTGGGCTATGCCCTACTGGCATTCATTTTTCAGAACATAACAAACCCGGATAAATTCCGGTGCGCCTGTGTGCGCGACTAAAAGGTATTAATGGATGAACGAAACAGACAGCCGCCCACTTTCAGCCATGACGGAAGCTGCGGATGAACAAAAGCATATCAGCCCGGGCATGACCCTCATTATGGCTCTCGCCTGCGGAATGTCCGTTGCGAATATTTATTATAACCAGCCTATTCTCGGGATCATTGAACAATCTTTCCCGGGGCAGGGTTCGCTGACTAGCCTGGTTGCGACAGCTACGCAGCTTGGATACGCACTGGGGCTGCTGATGCTCGTTCCTCTCGGTGACAGAATCGACCGCCGCCGCTTGATTCTGATCCAGACCATTGCATTGGGCCTCTCTCTCGCCGGCATGGCCACAGCTCAGAGTGCCTGGACCCTGCTAATGGTTTCCGCCTGCGTGGGCATAACCGCAAGTGTTGCTCAGCAAATCCTGCCATTTGCAGCAGAACTGGCTTCCCCTGCCCGCAGAGGGTCAACGATTGGTGTCGTCATGAGTGGCTTGCTTTGTGGCATTCTGCTGAGCCGCGTACTGTCAGGTTATGTCGGGGAACACTACGGCTGGCGTGCCATGTTCTGGCTTGGCCTTGCTTTGGCGGGTCTGATGGGCGTCTTACTTGCCTCAACACTTCCGGGTTGCCCGCCCAAGACCAATGCAAGCTACGGAGCGCTTCTGAAATCACTCGCAGTGATTTGGCGTGAAGAGCCTTTATTAAGACGAGCCACCTGTATTCAGGCCTGCGTGTTTGGTTCATTCAGCGCCCTTTGGACTACCCTTGCCTATCATCTGGATTCTGACTATCAACTCAGTGCTGAAGTTGCTGGCCTGTTTGGAATAGTCGGTGCCGCCGGCGTTGTGTTTGCACCGATAGCGGGCAGGATCGCCGATAAAAAAGGTCCACATTTTGTGATAGGAATGGCCACGATCATAATAATTGCTTCATGGTTCATCATGGGGATCTGGTCTGCTATGGCAGGAATGATAGTCGGCGTAATCCTTCTGGATTTTGGGGCTCAGAGTGCCCAGGTATCTAACCAGCATGTCATTCAGGCGCTGAGATCTGAAGTGCGGAGTAGACTGAACGCCCTGCTGATGGGCGGAATGTTTATCGGAGGTGCTTTAGGTTCTGCCGGTTCAAGTCTGGCATGGCAGTATGGAAAGTGGGATGCCGTCAGCGTTTTTGCAGCCATTCTTGCCCTTCTGGCGTGTGCTGTTCATACGAGACCAAGAGTCGTATGAAAATAGTAATCTGAAAACTTTCAGGAGGCGGGGGCCCCTTCAGCAGGGGTCTTTTTTACTGAAACATACTTTCTCTATCGAGATTCAGTCAGTTTATTTTGTTAACTCAAAGTCACAATCGGTAGATTTAACGATTAACGGAAAATTTAACCATCCTCTTCGCCTACTACATAAGGTTTTACAATCAGGCATACCTTAAAAAGCAGGTACTATTATTGAAGATACAGTAGAGATACGTGGCGGGGATTACGCTTCCATTTATCACTCATGTTTTCAAACACACCCCCGTAAAATAATTACACATTGGCTTAAATGAGATTATGAAAAATTACAGATTGACCCTGATTGCCTTAATTTTATGTTTGCTTACGGGATGTGATCAGCGCAACGTTACCTGGTATGACAATCATCCCGATGTTCGTGATGAAACAAGGCACCGCTGTGCAAAAATGTCTGACGAAAGGCGCAAGCAGGATTACGAGTGCATGTCCGCTGGTGTTTCCGCTACTAAAGTACAAAGCTGATACGCTCCTCAGCTGTGTTCGTTGTTACTATTGTTTACTCAACAAAAGCTTCGCAGCAAAGCCTATGAAAACTAACCCCGTGACCCTGTCCATGACACCGATGACAGTGGGGTTCCGTAAAACATTAGAAAGCGGAGCCATAAGGAAGATCAGAACACTGAACCATAGCGCTGTAACCGCGATATGTATGGTGACCAGAGTTAAGGTCCATTCCATAAAATTTCCCCCCGCAGGGATAAACTGGGGAAGAAATGAGACATAAAAGATTCCAACCTTTGGGTTCAGAAGATTGCTAAGAAAGCCTTTCCAGAACCAGCTGTTCTGATGTTCGCTTTACATGTCTGTTGATGTCAAAGCTCGACGTGGACTAAGGATAAGTTTAATACCCAGCCAGCAAAGATACGCTGCACCGCAAAACCGAATGATATCGAATGCTATCTTTGATGCTGCAATAACGGCACCCAGTCCTAATGCAACAGCTATTCCCCAGACGAGGCAAATACCCAATGACTTCACTCCCTGCCGATTCACGCCAGGCGCTTTGCACTACACTGTAACCCCAACTGTGCTGCTGAAAGGAGTTTTCATGAAGTTATGGCCTGTTGTGGCAGGTGTTGCCATTGCATTGAGTCTGGTTGCCTGCCAATCCCCAACCCCACCAAAAGGTGTCGAGCCGATCACTGGCTTCGATGCCAATCGCTATCTTGGCAAATGGTACGAAGTTGCCCGTCTGGAAAATCGCTTCGAACGAGGGCTGGATCACGTCACGGCGACCTACAGTAAACGTAGCGATGGCGGAATTCGCGTTCTCAACCGGGGCTACGATCCGCAGCAACAAAAATGGCGCGAAAGTGAGGGCAAAGCGTACTTTACCGGGGCCCCAACCACTGCGGCGCTTAAGGTTTCGTTTTTCGGCCCTTTCTATGGCGGCTATAACGTCATCAAACTGGATGAAAATTATCAGTACGCGCTGGTCAGCGGTCCTGACCGAGGTTATCTGTGGATCCTGTCCCGCACGCCTGACATCCCGCAAGCCATCAAGCAGGATTACGTTAACACCGCGCGTAAACTCGGTTTCCGCGTGGATCAACTCAGATGGGAAAGCGATCGCGGCGTCACCCCCTGACCTCCTCTTCTTCAATACGTCCTCTTGACAACCGTCGCAACATTTTAGCATTATCTAAATTTAGAAAACGCTAAATTGTTGCGCTATGACCGAGCTGAACCTTCTACAGACACAGGCAGATAAAGCTGCTGCTCTGCTTAAGACATTGAGCCATACCCAGCGCTTAATGATCTTATGTGTATTGATTGATAAACCCGGGACCGAAGCCGGAGAGCTGACGAGGATCAGCGGTTTGAGCGCCTCCGCAACCTCTCAGCATCTGGCGAGAATGAAATCGGAAGGATTGATTGAAGGGATACGCGAGGCCAGATTTATTCGCTACCACATTAAGAACGAAGCGATATTCGCCGTGGTGCAAACGCTTAAAAATATTTACTGTCCCGGAGAATAATATGCCTGCTACTTTTGCGACACCCGCTGAGATAAATGCACTTTCTGATCATGCCATGCTGATTGATATCAGAGGGCAAGACGAATGGCGTCGGGAACATATATCCGGTGCCCGTTCTCTGCCAGTAGAAGACATCACGCCTGGTTGTTTAAGTAAGGAGGAGTTGAGCCAGATTGATACGGTTATTTTTCATTGTCAGAGTGGCATGCGAACCGAACAATACCAGGCACAATTGATCGCAGCGGTGCATCCGGCAAAGGTTCTGATTATGCAGGGCGGCTTGAACGCCTGGAAATCAGCCGGTTATCCGGTGATAACTGACCGTCGTCAGCCGCTACCGTTGATGCGGCAGGTGCAAATATCAGCCGGGTTACTGGCGCTCGGAGGCACGCTCGCCGGAGCGGCGCTGGCACCGGAATTTTATATCATCCCTGGTTTTGTCGGGGCTGGCTTGCTGTTTGCCGGGGTGACGGGCTGGTGCGGGATGGCAAAGTTGCTGGCAGTCATGCCCTGGAACAAACAGCAAAGCTAATCTCGTCATCCAGCCCGGTAGTCAGGATCAGACCTTCAGCAACTTCACCGTGCTGTCTATGTCGATCTCCTCTTCCGAGAAAATTAACGTCGTGCCCTGGAAAGTGGTGATCGCCAGTTTCTTCAGTGAGCGCATGGCACCTGGTTGAGCGGCTGATTTGGGCCTGATGCTACTCATCAGTACCCCGACAGACAGCACCGCATTGTCTTTATCGATGCGAGTTTCGACCGGCACTTCTTCGCTGTAAACAAGGTAAGACTTAATCGAGGTCAGCTTGATGCGCTCCCCGGCGATAAAGATGTATTTACTTTCAGGTGCAACTTTCACCGCATACGCTGACAGTCCCTTATTGTTGGTCGTGGGTTCGAAAGTGACCGCGGCATCTTTCTTAATCAGTTCAGGGTTGGCGACCTTAATGACATGAAAATAACGGTTATCACCGTTTTCATCTTTGATAAATCCAAAACCTTTATCCTGAAACCAGGTTGTGATCGTACCGTTCATCGCCATTACCGCCTATTTAATCGTTTATCTACTCAGTTTTGCAGCGCGCAGTGTAAAACACAATGCCGATGTACACTACGTCTTTGCAGCTACGCAGGCTTTTTATCATGGTGCTGACGCAGTGATTTTTGTAACTTTTGCATGCCGGTGCACACAAAAAGCCCAATGACACGCAAACTTCTTTGCCCTGCAACGGCCACAGGCCATTAACGCCCAGGAAAATCATGACCACCGTCGACATGACAAACATCCAAAATGCCGTGCCACAGATCAATTTATTGACCATGCCCCCCTTAGCCAGCACCGATTTTCTGCTGCCCGGCGATTCAGTTCGGAACTTCCACCTTATTCTGGAATACATAAATTATGCTGCAAAAAAAGATAATGCGTTATAGATAGGGATGAAATATTTAGCCTGATAATAAACCCGCCAAATTGTGACTAATGACGCAACACCAATCAATAACCTTAAAGTTCTCAGGGGAAAAACCGATAACGAGATATCAAAGGTGGGAATGTTCTTATCAAACAATAAGATATATTTTAACATTAGACTATTATCCCAACCTTACTCAAATCCTGAAGCTTACAAAGGTTGTCGATATGCTGAAATCCTTCACGAACTTTTCATCTGCAAGCAGCCGGAAATTAATCAGGCAACCATTAATAATCATGATCCTCCTAATGTTTTTTGGATTCATAATAACGTTGGGAATGATATTTTTTATCGCCAGTGATTTAAATTCCATCTCAGATACGGAGGATAGCGTTCTGATAAGGAAACTTATCCAGAATCAGCAAGACGACATCAGTTCTCATTTGACTGACAATGCGGTTTGGGGCGGATCTTATAAAAACCTCCATGAGAAGGTTAACCTTAACTGGGCATGGGAACAACAAAACCTCGGCGCATCCTTATATAAGGATTTTGGTTATAATGGGATATTTGTGATTAACCCAGCAGGAAAAACAGTTTACAGCATAATAAATGGGAAATTAAGTACAGATTCCATCCAACAATGGATGGAGACCGATCCAACGCCTGCCATTCTCCATCAACTGAGAAAAAGCAACGGATCGGCCTCAACGCAATTCATGATGGTCAAGGGGAAACCGGTTTTGGTTAGCGCTGCATGGATCACGCCAGGTAGCGATAATACAATCAAAAATGTTTCAGAACAGCACTCTATTTTGCTATTCGTCGTTAATATGACTGATGCGAAGTTAATTAAACTCGGTGCTGACTATACAATCAATAACCTTCATTATGAGGAGTCAGAAACTCCGTATGATGGTGCTAACAATATGATTCCGCTGTCTGAATTCGGTGCACGCGGCATTCTTACATGGCAGAGTGAGAACCCAGGAAAACAGCTCATCGTATTACTATTACCAATAACCGTAGTAATTTATTTGGGAATGTTATTCGCGGCGATAATGCAATTGAAACATATTATTAAAATAGTCCAAAGTTCGGATGAAAACATCTTTATGTTGCAGCAAAGCCAGCTTGCCTTATTGGCCAGTGAAAAACGTTTTCGCGATGTTGCTGAGACAAGTACCGACTGGATTTGGGAAGCTGACAACAATCTGGCATTCAACTGGATATCATCAAGGTTTTCTGCCATCACGGGCTACAGCAGCGATATATGGATTCACCGTACCCTGCAAGATTTTCTTTTTAATGGGAATACACTGCTTAACTCACTTGAGGACAAGCTCAAACCCGGTGAATACACTCACCTGTCACGTTGCCGCTATCTCTCAGCCCAACAATACATCCGCTACTGCGATCTCACCATCCGCCGGGTTGAACTGGCAAATGGCAGGCAAGGTTTCCGTGGTACCGTGACAGACGTCACGCTCGAAGTTGAAGCAGAAGAAAAAGCAAAATACCTCGCCTTACATGATGACCTGACAGGCTTACCTAATCGTACACAAATGAAGCAATTTCTAACCGGCGAATTGGAAATTCACCATACCTGCGACAACCCCCTGGCTGTGATTATGGTTGATTTAGATAAATTTAAACCGGTAAATGATATTTATGGTCATGCTATGGGTGATGCGGTTCTGCATGAGGTTTCTTTGCGTTTTCGCGACTGTGTTGATGATGTTGGTTTTACCGCTCGTCTTGGCGGTGATGAGTTTGTCATTATCGTTCCCGCAATGGGCACGGAAGAAATAAGTAACCTGTGTGATAAAATCATCGAGAAAATAAACACTCCCTTTCACATCAATGGCACTGAAATTTCTATTGGGGTCAGCATGGGCATCGCTACCACCCCCAAAGATGCTGACAATATTACGGATATATTGAGATATTCAGACTTTGCCCTTTATAAAGCAAAAAATAACGGTGGTAATAAATATGAATTTTATCATACGGAGTTAACCGATAAGATTGTTCAACGTCGGGAAATGGAAAGCGAGCTAAGAGAAGCTATCCGCTCGGGACAATTAGCCGTTGTTTATCAACCACGCCTCAATATGAAATTGGCAAAAGTTACCGCTGTGGAAGCGCTGGTACGGTGGAACCATCCGGTTCGTGGGTTAGTCATGCCTGATCAGTTTATCTCATTAGCGGAAGAGACCGGGCTGATTAAAGAGATTACTGACTGGGTGATAGAACGCGCCTGTTTTGATATGCAATCGTGCTTTGACCAAATGAAAGTGTCGGTCAACATCAGCGCCCTGGAGTTTAGCGACCGTGGGTTAACTGAGCGGATAACGAGGATCCTTGAGAAAACGGGTTTTGAAAGCCATCGCCTTGAGATTGAAATTACTGAGAATGCCTTAGTTAAAAACCCAGACGATGCCCTAAAAACGATGCGTGAATTACATAAACTTGGCATTAATTTCCATGTCGATGATTTTGGCACCGGGTATGCGTCGTTTGGCTATCTGAGCAACTTTCCATTTAATGGTCTGAAGCTGGATAAATCATTTATTCTTGCAATGCATGAATCTGATAATGCCTTGAAAATCGTCGAAAATCTGATAAGTCTGGGCAAAGCCTATTCTCTGGTGATCACCGCCGAAGGTGTCGAGACATTACAACAAAAAGAGCAATTGCAGAAATTCAATTGTGATGCTTTACAAGGCTATCTGATCGGGCAGCCAATCCAGATTACACAATTAACTGAAACCTATCAGGAACATGTTCTTGCATAAGCCCTAAAGTCTTCTTCAGCGTTGCCGATAACCCGAGAAGCTTTAATAGGTTCCCTTTTTGTTTGTGCTAAACAGGAGAGCAAAATGGATGTATCGCAAGTGACCTCACTGGCTTCCGGCCTTGATAACCTGGATCTGAAAAGTCAGGTGAATACCCTGGTATTGAAAAAGGCACTGGATAACCAGGAGTCTGCGGCCAGCAGTATCCTCGCCTCAATCCCGCAGTTGCCTGCTAATCCGGCTATTGGGCGCAATATTAATACCACAGCCTGAGTTTCAATTTGAGTAGCGGCGCGATTTATCGCGCGTCTTTTGCCCGTGGCATTAAGGCCAAAGGCGCGCGATAAATCGCGCCGTTACAGCTCGACTTTACATCGCGATCATCCCCCGCTAGTATGACCGACTCCCAGCGCCACTCTGTCGCTGCGTAAGCGTTAACGTTAACCAACGCACCATGTGCAGGATTACTCTGCTTTTTTTCTATGGTGCGAAAAGATGACCCATACCATTGTTAGCTTAAATCCTGTCCTGCGTCGTTCCGGCTTTTTCCTGTTTTTGCTGCTGTTGACCGCGGCCAATTTGCGCACACCGATCACCGCCACCGGTCCGGTGCTGGAAAACATTCGCCAGACGTTCGGGTTGAGTGCCAGCGCGGCTGGCGTGCTGAATTTCTTACCGCTGCTGATGTTCGCCACTCTTGCGCCACCTGCCGCCTGGCTGGGCAACCGCTTCGGACTTGAACGCAGCCTGTGGAGCGCATTGCTGCTTATCACCCTCGGCTCGTTGCTGCGCATCACCGGCAGCGAAAATGCGTTATGGGCGGGGACATTGCTGCTTAGCGCCGGTATCGCCGCCGCTAACGTCTTATTGCCACCACTGATTAAGCGCGATTTCACTGCGCATACCGCGCGTTACATCGGGTTGTATGCCACCACTATGGCGATCACCGCCAGCATCGCATCCGGCGTGGCGGTGCCACTGGCGCAGCTCACTGACGCGGGCTGGCCTCTGTCGTTAGGTATCTGGCTGGTGCCCGGCGTGGTTGCGTTGCTGGCCTGGTTGCCGCAACTCAAACACGCCGCCGGACATGCGCAGCCAGCCGTCTCGCAGCCGTTGCAACGTTCGCCGTGGCGTTCAGCCATTGGCTGGCAGGTATCTTTATTTATGGCCTGCCAGTCGTTGGTGTTTTATACCCTGATTGGTTGGTTTACCCCCTTTGCTCAGGATGAGGGGATCAGCCAACTGGCGGCGGGCTGGTTGCTGTTCGTCTATCAAATTGTGGCGATTGTCGCCAACCTGGTCTGCATGAACGCGCTGAAACGATTACGCGATCAACGCGCCATCGGTTTTTTGGCATCGCTGGCAATTTTTACTGGCGTGACGGGATTGCTGCTGGCCCCCACAAGGGCCTTGATATGGTTGCTGTTGGCGGGGTTGGGAGCCGGAGCATCGATGGTGACTTGTCTGGCGCTGTTTAATTTACGCACTCAGGATCATCGTCAGGCTTCAAAGCTCTCGGGGATGGCGCAGTGTGTCGGCTATGGCGTCGCCGCACTGGGACCACTGTGTTTCGGGATGCTGCATGATGCCAGCGGCAACTGGATGCTACCGCTGGCATTGCTGCTGGTGATCTCTGCCCTACAAATGGTGGTGGCGACCCTGGCAGGCCGCGACCGTCATATTTGATCACACCAGCGCTGCCGCTTCCTGACGTTCCAGCTCGCGTACCCGCGGGATAATCTCGCGGCCAAAGAATGCCACCTCTTCATGGAAATGCAGGAACGCCAGCAGCAGCAAATCCACCCCAGCACGCTTGAGCGCGATAATGCGTTCCGCAATCTGCTGCGGCGTGCCAATCAGGTTGGTTTTAAACCCGTCGTTGTACTGCACCAAATCCTCAAACGAGGATTTCGCCCAGTTCCCTTCCCCTTCCGGCGAAGCGCTGCCTGCATTTTTCACTTCATGCTGGAAGCCTTTCACTGCATCCGGGTTGGCTTTGGCGATGATTTCCTGCAACACCGCCTGCGCTTCCTGTTCGGTTTCTCTGGCGATGACAAAACCATTCAGGCCGATTTTTACCCTGTGCTGACTGGCGCGCGCCTTCGCCTGGATATCTTCCACTTGCTGGCGCACCCCTTCCGGCGTATTACCGTTGGTGAAATACCAGTCGGACACCCGCGCCGCCATATCACGCGCGGCACGCGAACTGCCACCCTGGAAAATTTCCGGCTGTGGTGACAGCGGTTTCGGTTTCAGCGCGTAGTCACGGAAACGATAGAAATCCCCGGCAAAGGTGAAGCTTTCCTCTCCCCAAATACCACGCAGGCAGCGAATAAACTCTTCCGAACGCAGGTAACGTTCTTCGTGGTCGAGCCAGGGTTCACCAATGGCTTTAAATTCGCCACGGAACCAACCGCTCACAATATTCACCGCAATACGCGGCCCGTAAAGATGGCTGATAGTGGCGATTTGTTTGGCAGCCAGCACCGGATTCCACGGCCCAGGCAGTAACGCGGCGATGACCTTTAACCGTGATGTGTGGCTGAGCAGGTCCTGGGAAAACGTCACCGATTCGTGCTGATTTTCTGCGCCGTATCCGGCGGTAAAGCGGATTTGCGTCAGCGCATAATCAAAACCGGCATTTTCCGCGATTTTCGCCAGCTGACGGTTGTAATCCGCGTCCCAGCGCGTGCGTTGTTCAATCTGGCTGATCACCAGGCCACCAGAGACATTTGGCACCCAATAGGCAAATTGCAGGGGTTTACTGGCAGGTTGTGGTACAGACATAGCGAATCCTCATGCGATGGGTGGCTTATATCGAAAATCAAAAGATTTATTACCACTTAAATCTTTTGGATATATATCGCTATGCAGTGGCTATGCCAGTTTTGAGGTACGAATAAGACATTGATTTATTGGGTTTCATCACAATTTCAGGCGAGTGATGCAGTGGCATTTGCAACAGACACTGTCGTGTGTCTGTTGCAATAACAACCCTTCCGTAGCGTCGCGATTTATCGCGCAATGTTTTTGGCGCGAAAATCAAAACCCGCGCGATAAATCGCGCCGCTACGGAATAGGTGACTTACTGGCTGATCGTTTGCTGAAGCGCGGCAATCGAGGATGTCACCCCCGCCTCAACCGACATGGTGAGATCCTCCATCTCCAGCGAAACCCAGTCGTTGTATCCCATCATGCGCACCACTGAGAAGAATTCCTTCCACCATTGCAGATCCTGGCCGCAGCCCACCGCGACATAGTTCCAGGCACGGTTAGCGACATCCTCCACCGGTTTGGTTTCCAGCAAGCCGTTGATATTCACCAACCCGCGCTCCAGCCGGACATCTTTCCCGTGCACATGGTGGATCGCCGGGCCCAGCGCCCGCGCCGCGGCAATCGGGTCCCCCCCCATCCATAGCAGATGGCTCGGATCGAGATTCAGCCCCACCATTGGCCCCACCGCATCACGCAGACGGAACAGCGTTTCCGGGTTCCACACCAGCATCGAACTGAAATTCTCCAGCGCGAAACGTTCCACGCCGTGGTTTCTGGCACGTTCCACCAATCCCAGCCAGTAAGGAATGGCCACTTCGTTCCACTGATAATCGAGACAATTCTTCAGTGTGGGCGGCCAACTGACGGTATAAGTAATCCAGTTGGGGATGGTGTCATGCGGGCTGGCAGGCGGCAGTCCACTCATCATCACAATTTTCTTCACCCCCAGCTCACCGGCCAGGGCCAGGGCCTGTTCGGTATCACGTTTATGGCGCTGGCCCAGTTCGCCCACGTCGAGCGGATTGCCGGAGACATTCAGCGCGGCGATCGACATACCGCGACTCTCCAGCGCCCGCAACAGTTGCTGACGCTGGCTGGCGCTGGCGAGCAACTCCTCGGTACGCAGATGCGGGGCGGATGACCAGCCACCGGTGGTCATCTCCACACCACAAACGCCAAGTTCGAGTAATTTATCCAGCATCGCTTCAAATGGCAGATGCCCGAGGCTGTCAGTACAAAATGAGAGTCTCATGACGTTTCCTTATTGGTAATTAACCCAGCTCGCGCCGTTATCCGCCGAGCGCACGCAGTTTTCAATCCAGCGCACCCCTTCCAGCCCGGCGTTAATGTCGGGATAGATCAGGTTCGCCAGCGTCTGCTGATCGCCACGCTGCGCAGCGCTGATGGCAATGGCAAATTTGAGGTAGATATTGGCCCAGGACTCTGCCAGCCCTTCGGTATGCAACGCCCCGAGACGCTCCTCAGCCAGCGCGCTGTCATCGAGATACGGCATACCGTGATGCATCACCTGATTAGGTTGCCCCTGCACTTCATATTTCAACTCGCCGGGGTTGTAATCGCTCCATTCCAGACTGGCGCGCGAGCCGATCACCCGGATACTCTGACTGTCCATAGAACCGGCGTTGATTGAGGAAGCCCACATGCGTCCAACGGCGCCGTTGTCGTAATGCATCAACACCATCGCGTTATCTTCCAGCGGCGCGCGCGACGGGATAAAACTCTGGCGGTCGCATAACAACGATGTGATCTGCAAATGCGGCAGCACCAGTTGTGAGATGTAGAAGGTATGGGTGGAGATATCCCCCAGCACGAAAGAGGGACCGGCAATTTTGGGATCAACGCGCCACTTCTGCGCATCGTTAAACTTGTCGGCACTGTCGTTTGCACTAAAGCCGTGGGTATATTGCAGCTCAACCATGCGTACCTCGCCGATCTCGCCTTTGGCGATCATCGCACGCATCTGCATCAACAGCGGATGCCCGGAGAAGCCATAGGTGACACCAACGATCAGCCCTTTGGCCTCTGCCAACGCTTTAATTTCCTGTGCTTCGGCGGTGGTAAAAAACAGCGGTTTTTCACAGATCACATGAATACCGGCATTCAGTGCCGCTTTGGTAATCTCATAATGGGTGCCATTCGGCGTGGCGATGGTGACCACCTCCACCCCATCCTCCCGTTTCGCCTCTTCTGCCAGCAGTTGCTGATAATTGTCGTAACAACGTTCGGCTGCCAGCCCGAGATTGACGCCGAAATCGCGCCCCCGTTCGGCATCGATATCAAAGGCACTGGCGACCAGTTGATACGCGGTGTTATCGCGCAGTGCGCCGGAGCGATGTTTATAGCCAACCTGACTTAAACGACCGCCACCGATCATTGCCCAGCGTAACGGGCGGGGGATTTTCTTTTCACCATTGAGCATAGTCACTCCTTAATTATTTTTGCACCCGGGTGCAAATGAGGTCAGAGACAAGGGTTTATTTCTGGTTTTTCTGTTCAAACTGCTGATAATTCGCCTGCGTCACCGTAGCGTAAGGGATCCAGTTATAGGCGGCGGTTTTCTGCTTATCCAGCATCGCTTTCGTGACCTGCACCGCCCCGGTCGCCTGCCCTTTTGCATCCTGGAAGATGGTTACCGCCATGTCGCCGTTTTTGATAAATTGCAGTCCGTCGGGTGTGCCATCAATCCCCGCCACCAGCACATTGCTTTTCTTCGCCTGCTTCAGCGCCATGATGGCACCAATCGCCATTTCATCATTGTTGGCGGCGATGGCGTCAATCGGCGTGCCGTTCAACAACCAACTGGAAACCACATCTACCGCCTCATTGCGCTGCCATTTGGCAGTCTGTTTCTCCACCACCTTCATCTCTTTATGTGCGGCAATCACTTCTTCCGTTGCCCGGGTGCGTTCGCGCGCCTCTTCATTTGACAGCGCCCCCATAATGATGGCGACATTGCCTTTGTAATTCATACGCTTCGCCAGCGCTTCCATCTCCATTTTGCCACTCAACGCGGAGTCGGATCCGACATACGCCATCTGCCCGTCCAGTTTTACCTCGGGTTTGCGATTGACAAAGATCAGCGGAATATTGGCGCGTTTGGCCGCCTCCATCATCGGGCGTACTCCCTGGGTATCGACCGGATTAAGGATTATTGCGTCAACGCCCTGGTTGATAAAATCGTCTACCTGCTGCACCTGGAGCGCCACATCCCCTTTGGCATCAGAAAACTGGCCTTTCATGCCGGAAGCATCCAGCTCATGCACCATCTGCGTACGCAGTATCGAAACAAAATTGAGATCGAAATTGGCGAGCGCAACGCCCACTTGCCAGGTTTTTGCCTGCGCAGTGCCAATGGACAGCACACTCAATACCAGCACCAGGGTTTTCAAAGTCTTCATGGTCGTTTCCTGTAGGGTCATGTTGTGATGATCCGACCGGAAGAGAGACACTACTGATTTTTACTTTTGCACCCGGGTGCAATATAAGTAAAAAAAAGAGACGATCAGTCAAATCTTCGGGCGAGTTACTGACGAAAATGTCAGCGATGCAGCCATTTTAGTCAATCCGGCAAAACGAAAATCAGCGGAGGTGATCACAAAATGTTGATGAAATGCACCCGATTGCAAAAAACGTTGCAATCGGGTGCAAAGATCAAACATAATCGCAACATCATAAAAACAGGGTTATTTCGCATAAGGTTTCAACGCACTTACGCTTTGGGTGTTTATTTTCGACTGGGATTCACGTTCAATGCAGGGGTCTTTCGCCAACTCCGATATGCAGGTGCTATGAGCAAACCCATCGCAAAATCTCACAAAGCCACCGCCAGTGATGTCGCTCGTCACGCTGGTGTGTCGAAATGGACGGTCTCGCGTGCCTTTACGCCCGGTGCATCCATCTCCGACAAAGCGCGCGAACGCGTGCTGGCTGTCGCCACCGAGCTGGGCTATCGCCCCAATCTGCTGGCGCGCAGTCTGTCGCAGAAGAAAACGCACATTATTGGCGTCGTGATCGATGAGATGAGAAACCCGCACTCGTTACTGTTGATCGACACAGTGACCAACCAGTTACAAAAGCGCGGTTACATGGCGTTGTTGCTCAACATCACCAATAGCGAGAACCACAAATCGGTGATGCTGTTGGCCGATCAATTGCAGGTTGATGGCTTGTTGTTTCTGGGCACGGTATTGACCGAGGAACTGGTGGATATAGCACAGGACCTGCACCACATCCCGCTGGTGCAGCTGTGCCGCAACAACGATGTACCGGGCATTGATGTGGTGAAAATCGATGATCACCACGCCGGTAAGCAGCTTGGCGAGTTGCTATTGGCTCAGGGATATACACGTTTTGGCTACATGCGCGGCCCGGCGACCAACAGCAATCATTTGCAACGGCTGGAGGGTTTACAGCAGGCGCTTACCGAAGCCGGGCTGACACTGGAAGAGATGCTGACCGCCGGTTGTTATGCGCAGGAACGCAGCTACGCGGTTCTGACGGAGTATCTCAACGCGCATGCGCCTGCCGATCGCATCGATGCGCTGTTTTGCGAAAACGATGCGCTGGCGCTGGGTGCGCTCGAAGCCTTGCGCGAAGGCGCGGGTAACAAACATATGGCGGTGGTGGGTTTCGACGGAATTGACGAAGCCGCCCTGCCCGGCTGGCAACTGACCACCTGGAGCCAGCGGATTGACCTGTTAATTGAAGAAGCCCTTAACCGGCTGATTGATGAACATGCCACACCGGGTGGTGCCTGGTCTCAGGGAGAATTGCGTGTACGACGCTCTCACCTGAAGCCGTAAGCGAAAGGAGGAGAGATGAAGTTGTCGTTACATGGCGTTTCTATCTGGTACAGCAATGCCGTCACCCAGTTACGTATCGCGCAGGAAACCGGTTTTAGCGGTCTGGAGATTCTGCCGGAGCATCTGTATCGCTATCTCGACAATGGCGGCAGTTACGCCGCATTTCGTCAGCTGATGGCGCAACATCACATCGACGTTACCTGCATCAACGCGCTAAAACGCATCGGTCGCCACCAACCTGAAGCACGCGCTGAATTGCTGCGCGAAGCGGAACAGATTTGTCAGGCGGCGGTGGAGCTGCGCTGCCCGTTGGTGCAAATTATGGCGCTGACCGAGCTGGATCAGCTGCCTGCTGCCGAGCGTGATGCCATTCTGCTCGACAACATCTCCGCCATTGCCGATATCGGCAAAGCCCACGGTATCAAATTCCAAATCGAGGTGGTGGCCTTCACCGCGTTTAATTCCCTGCAACAGGCACTGGACCTCATCGCCCGCAGCGGCAAAGACAACCTCGGCGTAGTGGTCGACTTCTGGCATCTGCATGCCGGAGGTGGAACCACTCCTGACGAGGTGGCGCAGATGGATAAAAACCTGATCTACGGCGTCCACTTTTGTGATGGTCGTGCGGCTCATCCAGACGAAGCCTGGGATGAATGGGTGCAACGAAACTATGCGCCGGGTGAAGGCGATGTTGATATTGCTGCCTGGGTCGCGGCGGTCAAAGCCACCGGTTACGACGGCGTATGGTCACCAGAATTATTAAGCCCGCGTCATTGGGAACACGACTTGTGGGATATTTCCCGCAGTTGTTTAGACAGCATGAGAAAATATATTAATTAATATAAATGGCGACCACATGATGAATCGCCCGCCTCATATCTAAATACTCTCTGCAAAAATTGTAGCGGCGCGATTTATCGCGCACCTCGCACCGTGCGATAAATTTCGCCGCTACAGAATAAATATAAACACCACGCCTCTACGCGAATTATCGCGCGGCGTAATTACGTCTGAATGTTTTGAACGTCGTGCTCTGTAAAATTTATCTGCCGTATCCGTCATCAGACGGAATGATGAAAGGAAAGTTGTATGAACCGAAGAGAAGCGCTTTTTTCGCTCAGTTCGATTGTGGCGTCACTGGCCGTGGCACCGCAACTGCGCGCGAAGGAACTGCATAATGTCCCGCTAAGCACCCAAATGAGTCCCGACCACCTGCCGCAACCCGCCTGGCAGCAGGGCTATCAGGTCTTAATCAGCCCGCTCGATCGCCAGAATCTGGCGGCGATTTTTGACCGCTTGATCCCTGCCGACAACCTGGGCCCTGCGGCCAGTGAGGCCGGTGCTATCGAATTTCTCGATAACCAACTGGCCGGAGATTATGGCTCGGGGGCAGCACTTTATTTAGCAGCACCTTTGCACCCGGAAAATGAAGAGAAAATCATGGGTAGTCCGCAATTTCTTGCCACACCTAAAGAACGTTATTTAACCGGACTGACCGCATTAGAGAATTGGGCGCAAAAAAATCACCAGGCATCATTTCATACTTTAACTGCACCGCAAATCGACGAATTCCTGACAAATATGGAAGACGGAAAGATTGATTTAGGCCGTGAAGTGAACAGCCAGGATTTTTTTGAATTAATGCTACAAAACGCACGCGAAAGCTATTTGGCGGATCCAATTTACGGCGGCAATAAAAATATGGCGGGTTGGAAAATGATTGGCTTCCCCGGCGCCCGCTATGATTACCGTCCTTATATTACGCGTCGCAATGAAAATCTGGCGCTTATTCCTGTCAGTCTGATTCCCAACGATTAATACGCCGGAGCTGAGTTAATGTCACAAATCAGAAATAAGGCTGACGTGGTTATCGTCGGTCTGGGTTGGGCCGGTTCGGTGATGGCTGAAGAACTGACCCGCGCCGGATTACATGTCGTCGCGATTGAGCGTGGTGCCTGGCGTGATACCTCAACCGATTTTCCGGTATCAATTGATGCCGATGAACTGCGCTTCCACACCCGGCGTAAAATTCTGCAACCGATGAGCGTGGAAACCACCACCTTCCGCAATCGCCACGATCAACTGGCAGCACCGGTACGTAACTGGTCGGCCTTCCAGTATGGCTGGAACGTCGGCGGTGCCGGTACACACTGGGCTGGGATGTCGTGGCGCTTTACCCCGTGGGATTTTGAAGTCGCCACCCGTACGCGTGAGCGCTACGGTGCAGGAAAAATGCAGGGATTACAGTTGCAGGACTGGGGCGTCACCTACGATGAAATGGCCCCTTTCTACGATCGCTTCGAACGTATCGCGGGCACCTCCGGCTATGCCGGCAATCTCAACGGCGAACGCCGCAAAGGCGGCAACGTGTTCGAAGGTGCGCGCACCCGCGACTATCCCACTCCGCCGTTGCAAGATACCCACTGGATGAGCAAATTCCGCCAGACCACGGAAAACATGGGGTATAACCCGTTTACCGTTCCGGCAGGCAATCTGTCACAGGCTTATGTCAATCCGCTCGGTGTCAGCATGGGCCCCTGCACCTACTGCGGCTTCTGTGACTTTCACGGCTGCGGCAACTTCTCTAAATCTTCGCCGCAGGCCTGCATTCTCCCTGTGTTGATGCGCCGTCCCAACTTTACGTTGTTGACGGAGACCGAAGTGCTGCACGCGGTCAAACACGACGACGGTAAGACGGTGAAGGGGGTGAAATTTATCACCAAAGAAGGGGTGGAAGGTTTCCAGCCCGCCGATATCGTCTGTATTACCGCCTATCAGATGGATAACGTCCGTCTGATGCTGCTGTCACAAGTTGGCGAGCAATACGATCCGCGCACCGGACGCGGCACCATTGGCCGTAACTACAACTATCAAACCTGCTCCAGCGTCACCGGCTTCTTTGATAACGAATATATGAATCCGTTTATCGGCGGTGGCGCGCTGGCGGTGCAAATCGACGATTTCAACGGCGACAACTTTGACCATAGTGACCTCGATTTTATCGGTGGAGCCGGAATTATGGGCTTCTCCACCAATGGCCGCCCAATTCAGAACATGAATGGCTTACGTCCCGGCACCAAACGCTGGGGCAGCGAATGGAAAGCCGGTTATGCGCGCGATTACCAGACCGCAGGCACCATTTTCTGCCAGGGCACCTCAATGCCGATGCGTGAGGCATACCTTGACCTCGATACCCACTACAAAGATCGCCACGGCCAGCCGCTGCTGCGCATGACCTTTGACTGGAATCAGAACGATGTGCGTATGGCAAAATATGTCACCGATCGCGCCATCAACATCATGCGTGAGATCGGCGGTCAGCATCTGGTAGTGGACAACCAGGCGGAAAAGAGCTGGAACCCGTATATGCAGCACAGTTCCCATACCATTGGCGGTGCGGTGATGGGGGCCGATCCTACCACCTCCGCCCTGAACCCGTATCTGCAAAGCTGGGATGCGCACAACCTGTTTGTCGTCGGTGCGTCAGCGTTTCCGAATAACGGTGGCTACAACCCAACGGTTACCGTGGGTGCGCTGGCGGTGCGTGCCGCGCAGGCCATCCACCAGACCTACGTCAAAAATCCGGCACCGCTGGTGGGAGCGTAATCATGGCTAAGGCGAAAAAGATTACTTATACCTTCGCAGCGCTGGCGGTGGTGGCAGCGCTTGGCGTGACCGGCAGAATGTGGGGAGTGCTGGATAGCGCACGCTCGGACGTAGCTGACAATAAGGTGCAACTGGCGGATTTTCACAGCAATGACGATGCTGCCATCAAACGCGGTGAATACGTGATGCGTCTCGCCGACTGCGCCGCCTGCCACAACGCAGACTTCTCCGGCGGATATAAAATCGATACCCCATTTGGCGCGTTACTGACGTCAAATATCTCCCCGGATCGCGACACCGGGATTGGCAACATGACCGAACGCGATTTCTTCAATGCGGTACGTCAGGGACGCGGTAAACACGGCTTCCTTTACCCGGCCATGCCTTACACCGCCTACACCCAGATGAGCGATCAGGACATGCACGATCTCTGGGCGTATTTCTCCGCGCAGAAACCGGTGAAAAATGCCATCGACGAAAATGCCGGGATGCATTTCCCGTATAACATCCGTCTGGCGATGGCGGGCTGGAACCTGTTGTTCTTTGACAACCGCGCATTTCAACCACAAAGCGCGCAGAACGATGAGTGGAACCGCGGCAAATATATCGTCGATGGTCCGGCGCACTGTAGCGTCTGCCATACGGCGCGTAATGCTCTTGGCGGTGAAATCAGTAGCCAGTATTTGCAGGGCGGCAATCTTGGCAGTTGGTATGCACCGGATATCTCACCAAATCCCCATGCCGGAATCGGCAAGTGGACGAACGAAGAGATCGCTGATTACCTGAAAACCGGCTCTAACGGCACCAGTGTGGCCGCCGGGCCAATGGCCGAAGCGGTTGAACATTCAACGCAATATTTCAACGACCAGGATCTGAAAGCTATCGCAACCTATCTGCGCAGTCTGCCAGCTTCGACAACGCCGCAACCCACCCACTTCGCGATGAATAAAACCCGTCACGACCTGGCGGCCCTGCGTTATGAAGTTGATTGCTCAGCATGTCACGGTCTGGCGGGTGAAGGGATTCATGGCATGGTACCCGCCTTTGCCGGTAACAGCGCGATGCTGAACGATCCCACCAACATGATCCATGCGTTGTTGGATGGTGCGCGCGCACCGCATACCGCAGACCGTCCAACCGCCGCCGGGATGCCCGCGTTCGCCTGGAAGTTAAATGACCAGGAGATGGCGGATGTACTGAATTACGTGCGGAATTCCTGGGGTAACCAGGCAGGGGAAGTGAAGGCCAGCGATGTCACAACATTGCGTCAAACCACCGGCGCGGGAGACAAATTAAAAACACCCGCCATGAAGTAATCATCAAGTTTGTCAGGCAGGAAGCGTAGCGGCGTGATTTATCGCGCTAAATATTAAAATACGCGCGATGAATCGCGCCGCTACGGATGTTCATCACAGCAGCTGGGCAATGCCCCACAGCGCTAACGCGTGATCATCTTCCGACGGTAAACCGCTAACGCTTACCGCACCAAACACCGCGCCTTGCGGATTGAGCAGTGGGAAAGAACCACCGTGATCGGTGTAATCTGCCTGATTAATAAACGCCTGTTTCTCCATCCGTTCACCTTTCTGCTCATTGAGCAGCCCGACGTACAGCGAAGAGTGACCGCTGCGCAGCACGGTATTACGTTTACGGCGCATCCACTCGAGATTTTCCGCACAGGAACCCGGCAAGGCCGCCAGAAACAACACCTGACCAAACCCATAGACTTCGATGGACACCGGTGCCTGCGCTTCACGCGCACGCTGCTGAATGCGCTGGCCAAT
This sequence comes from Pantoea sp. X-Soil-OKNW-713, assembly GCF_059730685.1. NCBI lineage: Bacteria > Pseudomonadati > Pseudomonadota > Gammaproteobacteria > Enterobacterales > Erwiniaceae > Pantoea > Pantoea sp. X-Soil-OKNW-713. Next base: position 613,991 of record NZ_AP035996.1, read on the forward strand.
CTGCCAGGCGAGGTCAAAATCAAACTGCGGCAGACGATGTTCCGCTTCCTGCTGTAACAGGCTTTCCAGACTGGGCGATGACGACATAGCGACTTCCTCTCCATATGAAATATAATTTCCACATTTTATAACATGGAAAATATTTTTCATAAGTGAAAAGGATCACACGGCTTAACCGGAAGCGCGAGAAATCATCTCGAAGCCCATATCGATAATCGGGGTGGCGACAGCGTCCCCCTGCAAACGCGTCAGGAGCTGCTGCGCCGCCAGTCGTCCCATTGCTTGTCGGTCAACTCTCACCGTCGAAATCGCTGGAAAGTTTGCAGCAGCAAAATCGAGATCGCCAAAACCAATCACCGCCAGTTGCTGCGGCACAGCCAAACCACGCGCCTGTGCCTCCATCAACGCCCCCTGTGCCAGGGTATCGGAACTGCACACCATCACATCCACCGTCGGATCGGCATTCAGCAACTCGGCACAGGCCTCACGTCCACGTACCATCAATGCCGGAAGCGCGACCGCCGCATCCGCCAGCGGTGCTATACCCTGCGTCTGAAGCGCCTCCAGTAAGCCTTGCTTACGTTGCAGCGCACGACGGTCATCGGTCCAAATCAACGCCGGGCGTTGATAACCACGCTCCGCAAGATAAGCCGCAACGCGCTCCCCCACCTTTTCATGCGAGAAACCCACCAGCATATCTATCGGCGTCGGCGTCATGTCCCAAATTTCCACCACCGGCACATCAGCCTGAAGTAACACTTTCTTCAGTTGGCTGCTGTGATGGATACCGGTCAGGACGATGCCATCCGGCCGTCGCGACAGCAAAGTGGCGACGGTTTCTGCCTCGGTTTCGGTGCCATAACCGGTGACACATAGCAGCATATGGTAGCCGTTCGCACTCAACGTATCGTTCAGACTCTGGATGGTATCGACAAACATGTTGTTATTGATTTGCGGCACCACCACGGCAATCAGACGACTGCGATTGCTGGCCAGACTACCTGCCTGCGCATTGGGGATATAACCGGTGGCACTCACCGCCGCCAGCACTTTCTCCACGGTAGCGGGACGTACCTGCTGGGGCGAGTTTAACGCACGGCTGACGGTCATCGGCGAAATGCCGGCGACTCGCGCCACATCCTCCAGCGTAGGCGCACTTTTGCGCGCCGGGTTGCGTTGTTTCATGGCAGCTCAGAATCAAAATGGAAGGTGCACAGCATAACGCAAAACGAAACAACCCGGTTAATGTTAGGGCTATCATTAAAATCACAAAAATGATTAAAGTGTGATCTGCAAGACATTAATGGCGGGTAACAATGGCGCATAGTCCTCTCAATACAAAAATGTTAGCGCAATCATTTAACGGGAGAATCATATGTCAGGTGTTAATTCCACCGCAGTGAGTTATGCGAAAGCTCAGGGTTCAGGCACTGCTGCCGAGAGCGGCGATCGCATTGTTTGGGTCAATTTGTCGCTGGCCTTCCTGCCGCTGGCAACGCCGGTAAGCGATGCCAAAGTGCTGACCGGGCGCCAAAAACCGCTGACCGAAGTGGCGATCATCGTGGCGGAGATCGCCACCCGTGATGGTTTTGAAGGCATTGGTTTTAGCTACTCCAAACGTGCCGGGGGCCAGGGTATTTATGCCCACGCCTGTGAAATCGCGGATGCCCTGCTCGGGGAAGACCCCAACGATATCGACAAGATCTACACTAAACTGCTGTGGGCCGGTGCCTCGGTAGGCCGTAGTGGCATGGCGGTACAGGCGATTTCTCCGTTCGATATCGCGCTATGGGATATGAAAGCACGCCGCGCCCAGCTCCCGCTGGCGAAACTACTCGGTGCGCATCGTGATTCGGTGCAGTGCTACAACACTTCTGGTGGCTTCCTGCACACCCCGCTTGATCAGGTGATCAAGAACGTGGCGATCTCACGCGAAAACGGCATTGGCGGCATCAAGATAAAAGTCGGACAGCCCAATACTGCCGAGGATCTGCGTCGCCTGACGGCAGTACGCCAGACATTAGGCGACGATTTCCCGCTGATGGTCGATGCCAATCAGCAGTGGGATCGGGAAACCGCCATCCGCATGGGCCGTAAAATGGAACAATTCAATCTGGTATGGATTGAAGAACCGCTGGACGCTTACGACGTGGAGGGGCACGCTGCTCTGACGGCCGCGCTGGATACCCCCATCGCCACCGGTGAGATGCTCACCAGCTTCCGCGAGCATGAACAATTGATCCTCGGTAACGCCAGCGACTTTGTGCAGCCCGATGCGCCGCGCGTCGGCGGTATCACGCCCTTTTTGAAGATTATGGATCTGGCCGCACGCCACGGACGCAAGCTGGCACCGCATTTTGCCATGGAAATCCATATCCATCTGGCGGCAACCTATCCGATTGAACCCTGGCTGGAACACTTTGAGTGGCTCAATCCGCTGTTTAATGAACAGCTGGAGCTGCGTGACGGGCGGATGTGGATCTCTGACCGCCACGGCCTCGGCTTCAGCCTGAGCGAACAGGCGCGGCGCTGGACCACATTGACGCACAGCGTGGGTAAACGCCCCTGATCGGTCGCCATCCGTAGCGGCGCGATTTATCGCGCCGATACGTGTGACATCACGCCTTATCAGGCATATTCTCGCTGCGTTGCGCTTTCGCCAACGTACGGGCCAGCAGCGAGGAATACAGGGGTTTGCCGCCGAAGAATTGCGCCGCCAGCGTTGCGCCAAGACAGGTGATGATCATCGGCAAAATCAGTTGATAGTTATTGGTCATCTCCAGTACCAGCACAATCCCGGTCAGTGGCGCACGCACCGACGCGGCAAACAACGCTCCCATTCCGGCGACAGCAAAGGTCGCCGCTTCCAGCTGATAGCCAGGAAACCAGTGGACGCACAGCTGGCCGAAACAGGTGCCTAACAAGGTGCCGAGCGTCAACATCGGCGCGAAAATCCCACCAGGCGCACCGGAGGCAAAGCAGCAGATGGTGATCACCACACGCAGGGCGAACAAGGCAAACAAGCTAAGGGCAGTGAAATGACCGGCGGAGAAATCCGGGATCAAGGTAATACCACCGCTAATCGCTTCCGGCAGCACCAGCCCCAGCACACCGCATATGCCTGCCAGCAGGCTGCCCCAGAGTACCCACGGGGTAGTGCGTCCGTGATGCAAGCGCTGAAACTGATCCTGCGTCCAGAAAATCAGGCGATTAAATGCCACGCCGCAGCCCCCAAACACCACGCCCAACAGCAAATAAAGCCACAGCGTCTGCGTCGGCGCATCTTTTAACTGGCCGATATTGATAATCGCCTCATTGCCGTTAAACAACCGAAACACGATGCTCGACATAATGACACCGACAAACACCGCTTTAATTGAAATCAGGCTGTAGCGAAACTGCGGGCGCATCTCCTCGATGATAAACAGGATACCCGCCAGAGGCGCATTAAACGCCGCCGCGAGTCCTGCCGCCGCACCGGTTGCCAGCAAGGTATGACGCGATTCAGAAGACTTCACCCGGAACATATCCAGGCACATGCGGCCAATATTGCCGCCCAGTTGCACCGTCGGCCCCTCGCGTCCCAACACCATGCCGGAACCCAACGCACCCATGCCGCCGATAAATTTAACCGGCAGCACGCGCCACCAGCGCACCGGCCTTAACTCCTCCAGCGCCCCTTCAATCTCAGGGATGCCGGAGCCTCCTGCCTCTGGCGCAAAACGTCGCACCAGCCAGTAACCTAACGCCCCGAGTAGCGCGGCGGCAAAGAAGGCACACAAGACATTCAGCAGCGGATTATCCGCCTGGTCAGCCAGCCAGTTCACCCGCGAAGCAAAAATGAAGTTCACCGCTTTATCAAATGCCACCGCCACCAGCCCGGTCAGCACCCCAACCAGCGCCGCCAACAATAACAACGCCACCGGTGTTTTATCGCGCCGCAATAAACGTTGCAGCAACAAAAAGCGTCCTTCACGCATGATCGGTTGTGCCGAATTTTCTGTAACAGACATACCCATCCTCAGTTTTTTCACGCCGCCGTGTCGGCGATGTCTCCGTAATGCACTGCCAGCCATACGGTTGGCGGTTCTGCTGACGTCCAGTTAACGCGATGACGGCAACCGGGCGGAATAGCAACGAAATCCCCCACCCGCAGGTGGCGCTCCTGTAACTCGCCTTCCAATTGCAATCCGGCTTCACCCTGGACGATCAACACCCATTCGCCCTGTGTCTGGCAATACCAGAAATCCGGCGGGCTGGCCTGACCGGTCGACACGATACGTTCGATAAGCAAATTGGGTGCGGAAAACAGTTGTTCAAAGGTTTCGGCACTGCCTGCCTGAGCGGCGGCGGGGAATGCCTGCAACAGGTTGGTTAACATGCGGGGATCTCATCATGGCTGCAAATATGCTGCACTGTAACGCAGGCTTCACCCTGATTGCTCACAGTTTTTTGTTGCACCAATTGACGTTCAGCACACAAATCCCGATCATCCCCGCCGAAAATGGCTATGCATGGAGCATCACGGTGTCAGAACTCAGTAACGCATTGCTGGAAGAAATTATTGAAGAAGTTCGGCCACTTACCCGCCAGGGAAAAGTCGCTGACTATATTCCGGCGCTGGCAGACGTCTCGCCCGATCAACTCGGGATGGCAATCTACACCGCCGACGGTAACCATTATCAGGCCGGGGATGCCGATACGCGTTTTTCGATTCAGTCGATCTCGAAAGTGCTGTCGCTGACGGTGGCGCTGACGTTATATGACGAGCCAGAGATCTGGCAGCGTGTTGGCAAAGAGCCTTCGGGCCAGGCATTTAACTCGTTGGTGCAGCTGGAGCTGGAACAGGGCAAGCCGCGTAACCCGTTTATTAATGCCGGGGCGCTGGTGATGTGTGATCTGCTGGAGAGCCGTCTGACCGCACCGCGCCTGCGTATGCTGGAGATTGTAAGGCGTCTGGCGCAGCAGAATGACATCAACTATGACCGGGTGGTGGCACGTTCCGAGTATGAACATTCGGCACGTAATGCGGCGATTGCCTGGCTGATGAAATCCTTCGGCAATTTCCACAATGATGTCAGCAAAGTGATGGAAACCTATTTCCACTACTGCTCGCTGGCAATGAGTTGCAATGAGTTGGCCCGCACCTTCTTCTATCTTGCCAATCAGGGGCGCAGCCTGGGTGAGGATGTCACGGTGATTTCTCCCCGCCATGCCCGTCAGGTGAACGCCCTGATGATGACCAGCGGAATGTATGACGGTGCCGGTGAATTCGCCTGGCGCGTGGGGATGCCGGCAAAATCAGGGGTGGGCGGCGGCATTGTCGCGGTGATCCCCGGCGTGATGAGTATCGCGGTGTGGTCACCCGCACTGGATAGTTCGGGCAACTCACTGGCGGGAACGGTGATGCTGGAGAAGCTAACGGAGCGACTGGGGCGATCGATTTTTTAGCATCCGCCGATTAATGTGCAGCAAAAAAAACGCGGAGCTGACTGGCCAAAAATGCTATGTCAGCTTCGCCGGTCGCCGCCATAACGGTAAGTTCCACCAGTTCTGGTCGATCATAAACCTTAATGTTATTTCTCTTCAGAAAAAGCATCGTGGTATTCAGAGAGGTTCTTTTGTTGGCATCCGCAAAAATATGCCCACGCGCAATTGCGACCCAATAGGTGGCCGCTATCTCAAAAATATCCTGAACGCCTTCATAATACTGGCGATTCATGACGCGCGTAACGATGGCCTCAGCACGACCTGAGTCTTGCATTCCCGCAATACCCGCAATACCCGCAATACCCGCATAATGCTTTAAAATGTAATCGTGTAATGCAATGACTTCTTCTGCAGAAACATGATTCATCTATCCGTAAGCGCCTTATTAGATTGATCAAATTGACCAATTAACTCTGCGAATTCAGCATCTAATTTGGCTTTACGTAATGCCTCAAAACTGGTTTTACTGATAACAATTGCTGAGTCTCCGCCACGGCGAGTGATCTCAACCGCTTCTCCTGAAATCGCCTGATCCAAAACCTGCGCTAAATTCTCACGAGCGCTGGTATAGGTGAATTTATTCATAAACCCTCCGACATGTACAGGTTAATGGTACATGTTTTAAATATAACATACAATTTTGAACAGTGAGTATGCGCTCTGAGTTTCAACTCACCACATTCCGCGCCGTCCCCTGCCAAAATGCGTCCAGGTTGTTTTCAATGCCGCGCAGCAGGTTAGCGACGCCCTGTTGGCTGGCCCAGGCAATATGCGGGGTCAACAGCAGGTTGGGCACATCCGCTTGCAACAGGGGATGAGAGGCTGCGGGGGGTTCGCTACTCAACACATCCAGCGCCGCACCGGCAATCACGCCCTGACGCAGCGCATGGGCCAGATCGGTTTCGTTAATCAACCCACCGCGCGCGGTGTTGATAAGCCAGGCAGACGGCTTCATCTGCGCCAGCGCCGCCAGATTGATAAGCTGTTTGGTTTCAGGCGTCAGCGGGCAGTGCAGCGTCACGACATCGCTCTGCGCCAGCACCTGTTCGAAAGGGGTATAGCCCGGACGGACTTCCTGACTGCCCTGGCGATCGGCATAAAGCACCTTCATCCCCAGCGCCTGTGCCATCTCCCCCACTGCGCGGCCAATATCGCCTTTACCCACAACACCAAGCGTTGCGCCACAGATATCCTGAATCGGCTGACGATGGACACAAAAATGCGTTGAGGCCGGCCAGGCGCTGCGCGTGTGGTTTATGTAGTCAACCAGATGACGCCGCAGAGCAAACAAAAAGCCGATCACCCCTTCCGCCACGCTACGCGTCGAGTAACCGGGCACATTGCTCACCACCACACCGCGTTCACGACAGCTGGTCAGATCAATACAGTCGTAACCGGTTGCCGCGACACACACGTAACGTAACGCGGGTAACTGGCGTAGCGTGTCTGCACGCAGCGGCACCTTGTTGGTGATGACTATTTCCGCATCATGTAACACATGAACAATCTCCGCCAGCGAGGTGGTGCCACGATAGCGCCAGTCGGTGCACCAATGTGGGCGTTGTGGCGCATGCGGCAAGGTATCGCCGTCGAGGGTAACAATCTTCATCGCGTTATTGTTTCCGTAGTGATCTGATTAAGTTGCATTAAGGTTAACAAAAGCTGGGTGTTAAGTGATTATTTTCAAAAGGTGCGAATTTTTTCTTAAATGCCGCCAGTTTTTTTAACCCTTCCAGGGTAATCGCGTTACACTTCCGCCCAATTTAATCAGTCACCTCCGTTTTTGCCATGACGTTTTCAGCCACATTTCGCCAGCGCCTGACTGCCTGCATCGCCATCGTGGCGGTGTTGCTGCTGTTTGTCGCCCCGGTGGTGTCGAAAACGCTGTTGGAACGAGAAAACCGTGCGCAAAGCATGATGGCTGATATGCCGATGCACCACGCGGCAATGCCGGATATGGCCATGCCTGGCATGGACCATCACAGGATGGACGAAGGTGAGTTCGCCTGCGGCTACTGTGACCTGCTGGTACATGTGCCGCTGATGATGTGGGTATTTATCCCCTTCATCTGGTTGATGCTGGTGATCTCCCGCGCGCCGCCTCTCCCCTGCCTTATCACCCCGGTGATCCGCCGCCCGACGGGCATCCACCGACCACGGGCACCGCCAGCAACATCCTTCTGCTGATACGATTTGATCCGCAGCGCATCCGCCAGGATGACGCTTACGTATTCTTTTATCGGAAGGAAGACGGCTTTGTCTGTTGTTCACTCTGCGGCACCGCGCGGCGCGGTGCTTAATCTGTTACGCCGCTTACATTTTTACATTGGCCTGTTTGTCGCTCCCTTTATCTTTGTTGCCGCCCTGAGCGGCACCTTATATGTGCTGACGCCGCAACTGGAAAACCTGTTGTATAAAGATGCGCTGTACGTGCAACCCAACGGCGAGGCGCAGCCGTTGTCGGCGCAAATCACGGCTGCCCGTGCTTATGCAGGAGAGAACAAACGCATCTATGCGGTACGCCCGGCCCCCGAGGCCCGCGATACCACGCGGGTGCAATTTAGCGACCCGACGCTGGGGGCGTCACAATCGCGGGCGGTGTTTATCGATCCTTATACCTTGCAGGTGAAAGGCGATATGACGGTGTACGGCACCAGCGGCGTGTTGCCGCTGCGCACCACCCTGGACCTGCTTCACAGTAGCCTGCTGCTGGGTGATTTTGGGCGTAATTACAGTGAACTGGCGGCATCCTGGTTGTGGGTGGCCGCAGTGGGCGGCGTGCTGTTGTGGCTGGGTACGCGCCCGCGCCGTAAAGCGAAAGCACCGCGAGGACGTTTTGCCTTCAGCCGCCACTGGCATATCACCCTCGGCCTGACGTTGCTCCTTGGTTTGGTGTTTTTCTCGGTAACCGGGCTGACCTGGTCACAGTGGGCAGGCGGCAATATCGATCGCTGGCGTACCGAACTGAACTGGTTGACACCGCAGGTCAACACGGCGCTGAATAACGATGAACCGACTCGTCCTGCCGATCCCCATGCCGACCATCAAAGTATGCCGGGGATGGATATGTCGACGATGGTGATGCCCGTACAACAGGGACCGGTGAACCGATCTGATGCTGACTGGGACCGCGTACTCAACGCCGCGCGTGCCAACGGTATCTCAGCCGCCAAAGTTGAACTGCGTCAGCCGAAAAGCGTCGGTAAAGCCTGGACGGTGAGCGAAATTGATCGTAGCTGGCCAACTCAGGTAGATGCCGTTTCGGTTAATCCGCAGGATTTCACCATTGTCGATCATGTCTGGTTTGATCGCTTCCCGTTGGTTGCCAGGCTAACGCGCTGGGGGGTGGATGCGCATATGGGCGTGTTGTTCGGTTTGGCAAATCAGTTGTTGTTAGCGGCGTTTGGTCTTGGGTTGTGCACCATGATTGTACTGGGTTACCGCATGTGGTGGCTGCGCCGCCCGCAGCAGGCCGAAGCCAGCCCAACCCAAACCCTCACCGCCGCCTGGCTGGCGCTACCTCATTACGTGCAAGGTGTCTGCCTGTTGGTAGCGCTGGCGCTGGGCTATGCGTTGCCGGTGATGGGGATCAGCCTGCTGGCATTTTTGCTGGTCGATATTCTGCGCTGGCGCAAACAACAGCGCCAGCCGGTTGATCAACAGACGTTGCTGGCTTCCCAGCAATCTCCGCTTGGCATTATTCGTGCGCGTTTTGCCGTGAAACGCAAGGAGATGCGCCATTTCCTCTATGGGCTGTGCGTGCTGGCGCTGATTGTGGGGACGGTGATCAGCAATGCCATCATTGGTGGGGTGATTGATCAATACGGTATTCCGTTCGGGAGTTGGTCGCTGGCAATGTATCTGACGCAGGGCTTTATGATTGCGCTGTATACCACGGTGTTTACCGCGCTGATGTCGATCCCATTGTGGTATTGGTTCCTTGGCGAGAAGGACGAGTCACAGCAATAAACTTAACCGGCCATAGCGGCGCGATAAAATCGCGTGGCTATGACCGGTTCAATATATTTAACAGACACCCGCTGATTTACGTTTGCTGCTTTCTCATCAGGAGAGAACGTATGTCCCACAATCAGGAGTGTTACCGCTATGCCGCACCCGGCGAGCGCAGTTTAAAACGTCATCACACACACCAACCACAGCAGGTACGTTATCTGCAAGGTCTGGAGATCCGCACATCCGCCACCCGCACCAGAGAAGCGTCACGGCTACAGGTGCTGGTGTCAGGAAACTGCCGTATTTATCAGCAAGGAAGCGATACCAGGACGCATTTTAACCTGTGCGATCGCCTCGGTAATATCAGCCTGGTCATGGATTCGCAGGGAGAACGGGTCAGCCAGGAAACCTGGTATCCCTTTGGCGGCACCGCCAGTTGGTTAACCGGTAGTCAGGCGGGCGCAGAGATAAAATTCCAGCGCTATGCGGGAAAAGAACGCGATGCGACCGGATTAATGGCTTACGGCTGGCGTTACTACGCCCCCTGGCTGATGCGTTGGTTGAATAGCGATCCGGCGGGCACCGTTGACGGGCTAAACCTGTTCCGCATGGTGAGCAACAATCCCGTCACCCTGTTTGATCGGGATGGGAGAATGGAAAGATGGTTAATTGGTGCACTAAGCAGATCCATTCATATGGATTTAACCGCCAGACTAAATATCTTACAACTGCACAATGAACAGGAATCAGAACTGTTTTCATCGCCTCCAACTGCGACGGTCTTACCTGCCAACATTTCCGTGTCGGATACTATAAGTACAGCTGCCTCGACTTTCGAACCTCCACTCCCTGGAATATCAGGCGACATCAATCCAGATACCGAAACGTCGCAGCCAAGTCCAGTAGCAGGCTCCTCCCTGACTAAGAAAAAATGGGTTTGTAAAAAGTGCGACGAAGCCTTTCCTTCAAAATATGCAAGGATAAAGCATAATGAAATCAATCATATTAAGGAGTTGTATCCTTGCAGAAAGGGATGTCATAAAAGTTTCGAGATACAGGAATTACGTCAGAAACATGAAAAAAGAGTGCATGGTATTAAGACTTTCATTTGCGACTGGCCCTCATGTGGTGCGAAATTCACCACAGAAAGTTATTTAGATCGACATACAGAAATACATACTACCAGTAAAAATTTTTACTGCTCAGAGACCGGGTGTAATAAACAATTTAAGACACGGTATAATTTACAAGCTCATGAAAAAACACACAAGGAGCGGCAGGAGTATCTATGCGTAGAATGCGGATTATCATATAAGAATAAAGGTAATCTGACACGCCATAATACGAAATATCATCCGTAATGTTTTATACCTTCTGGTGGCGTGATGAATCGCGTCGCCAGAAGGTAACTTAACGGTTAAAAATCCGCTTTCAACACCACGCGATAATTGGCTTTACCAGCGCGTACATGATCGAGCGCCTTATTCACCTGCGACATCGGAAACTCTTCCACCGTTGGCGCAATATCGGCACGCGACGCCAGCTTCAGCAGCGCACGTAATTGTCCCGGCGAACCGGTCGACGAACCCGTGACCGCACGATCGCCGACAATCAGGCTAAACGCTGGCACTTCGAACGGCTTCATCACCGCGCCTACGGTGTGGAACTTGCCCTGACGCGCCAGCGCCTGGAAATACGGTGCCCAATCCAGATCCACCGCGACGGTGCTGATAATCAGATCGAACTGCCCGGCCAGCGCTTTCAACGCTTCAGGGTCGCGGCTGTTCACCACACGATCGGCCCCCATCGCCAGAATAGAATCGGTTTTTGCCGCAGAGGAACTGAAGGCAGTGACTTCTGCCCCCATTGCGCGCAGCAATTTGATCGCCATATGCCCCAGGCCGCCAATACCAATCACACCGACACGGCTGGTGGCGGTGATGTTGTTCATCAGCAACGGTTTGAATACGGTAATGCCGCCGCACAGCAACGGACCGGCGGTCGCGATGTCCAGCGCATCCGGTAGCGGAATCACCCATTGCCAGTTGGCACGCAAATGGCTGGCGAAACCACCGTGGTTATTAATGGTGGAGACTTTGCCATTCTCGCAGTTAACCTGATCGCCATTGATACAGGCGTCGCAGTGCTGACAACTTTTGGCCGTCCAGCCAATGCCAACACGCTGACCGAGGCGCAAGCCTTTATGCTGCGCCGCGTCGCCCAATGCCACCACCCGGCCAATCACTTCGTGACCGGCAATCAGCGGATAGGTTGAGCCGCCCCACTCGTTATCAATCATTGAAAGATCGGAATGGCAGACGCCACAGTAGTCCACCTCGACCTGCACATCCTCAGCAGCCAGTGGACCGGCATCGTATTCGTAAGGCACCAGCGCCTCACCCGCCTGCATGGCGGCATAGCTCGTAATTTTCATCGCTGTCCTCAGTGGTTGGTCTCTGATGACAGGAGTCTATCAAACCATCGCCCATTTTTATGCCGAATAATCATGCGATTACGTCAGCACCTGCTGCTGTTGCGTTGAAAAGCACGCAGGGTTAAAGCGGATCGTGGTTGATTGGACTGCGAAAAGCATGACGTGCGGCTTCGATCAACTGGCTGGCGGTCACCGTAGGCGGTAACCGCGTTAACACCTTCATCGCCTGCCAGTAGCACAGCACCATCTCTTCATCGGTTTCGTTTTCGGCCATTTCCCTTAACCGCCCACGCAGGGTTAACACATCCAGCGTTTGCTGCTCATCCACCATCTCCGCGATCGTTTGACTGATTACCTGATGGATGTTTTTCCAGGAAATATCGGCAAACACAGTAAACCTCTTTTTTGCTATCGGCTCCGGGCAAGTGAGTTAAAAAGGCGCGGCGAACGCGGCGTCTGAAAGAGAGAAAGTAAGATAACTATAGTTGGTTATTCCACTCCCAGACGGCGCCGTGCCTGACAATTTCGTAGCTCTCGGATCTGTAACCTGATTTTTCTATGGTACGGATTATGACGGAAGAGAATGGCTTTGTAACAAAAAAGCCTTAGCTTGTGCTGGTCGTCACCGCAACGCTTTGTCAAAGTAGGAAAACTTTTTCTCACTCAAGGGAGTCATGATGAGTCAGTCAACCGCATTGCATGCCGATCCACTGGTGTGGGGCCACGGCCCGAAGGTGTTTGAAGTGTTTCTTGAACCCACCTGCCCGTATTCCGTTCGCGCCTTTAATAAGTTCGATGCCTTGCTGAATCTGGTCGGCGAAGATCAGATGACGTTGAAAATCCGTTTGCAATCACAGCCCTGGCATATGTACTCCGGTCTGATTGTGCGCTATATCCTCGCGGCATCCACCTTGCCGGAAGGAAAAGCCGCCGCCAAAGCGGTGTTAAAAGCGGTGGCTGATCACCGTGAAGAGTTTGAGTTCGCCGATCACGCGCGTGGACCGAATATGGATACCACGCCAAATCAGATCATCGACCGTCTGGAGCAGTACAGCGGCATCAATGCCCGCGCGCCCTTTGACCGTGCCGAATTGCAGAATGAAATTAAATGGCACTGCAAATATTCGCGCCAGAACGGAATCCACGTTTCGCCAACCTTTATTGTCAACGGGCTGGTGCAACTGGATATTGGTAGCGGTGATGAGATTGAATCCTGGGCAAAACGCATCCTTGCCTGACCACCAGGCCCGCCGGTGCGGGCCTTTCGCTATATTTCGCAATAGTTTACCCCTTGCCCTGAAGGGGTTATCCTGTTAATCGTTATTTACCTAATTATATAGCGAGAAATGGAATGCAATCTAAACTTCTTAGCGCGCTACTGCTCACCGCGGGCGCAACTGTCAGTCTCAATGCTCTGGCGAATACCGACATTCGCGTCACTTACGCCGGTTCGATGGGTAAAGTGATGGACCAGGCTTTAGGTCCAGCCTTTGCTAAAGAGCATAATGGCAACTATCAGGGTCAAGGTCAGGGCGCTTACGGTATGGCGCGGTTACTGGCGAGTAAGAAAATCACCGCCGATGTGTTTGTTTCCATCACCCCCGGCCCGATGCAGATTCTGAAGGATGCCGGATTGATTGATACCGCCGTCCCGGTCGCCAGTACCAGCATGGTGATCGCCTATAGCCCGAAAGGGAAATATGCCCAGCAATTCGCGCACGCCAAAGGCAGCGATGCCAGCTGGCTGAAGGTACTGGCAACGCCAGGTCTGAAATTTGGCCGCACCGACCCCATTAACGATCCGAAAGGTCAGAACATCGTGTTTACCCTGCTGCTGGCTGAGAAGTATTACCATCAGCCGGGTATTGCAGAAAAAATCATGGGCGGCGTACAGAACCCGGCGCAAACCCATCTGGAAGGTGGCCTGCTGGCGCGTCTGGAAAGTGGACAGGTGGATGCCGCTGCCGGTTATGAAAGCGAAGTGATCTCCGCCCATCTGCCTTACATTGCACTGCCGGATGAGATCAACCTCAGTAACCCGGATCAAGCCAAACAGTGGTATGACACCGTCAGCTTCCAGGTGAAAGACAGCCAGGGCAACGATAAAACGCTGCATACCCAGCCGATGGTGTACTACGCAGCCGTGCTGAAGAATGCCCCGAATGGCACTGCCGCCGGTAAAGCTTTCGTCGACTTTATGTTAAGCCAGCCGGGCCAGGCACTGTTTAAACAGAATGGCTATGCCGCACCGAAAGGCGGAGCCTTGTACGCGCAATGAGAAAACGCCAGCCCACCGCGCTGTGGCTCTCCCTCCCTGCCTTACTGCTGCTGGCGGTGCCGTTCGTCACCCTGATTGGTGTGACGCACTGGCAACATCTGCGGCTGGCGTGGGGCGATAGCCATGCCATTGCCACGTCGCTCAGTTTGGGGGCGGTGGCCTTGCTACTGATTTTTATCAGCGGTTTACCGGTGGCCTGGTGGCTGTCACAGGCGCGTGGCAAAGCGCGCCTGGTCGTGGAGTTGGTGGTGCTAATCCCTCTGTTGACGCCGCCGCTGGCAATGGGGATATTGCTGGTCAGCGCCTATGGGCCCTACAGCCTGCCCGGCGAACTGCTTGGCCGTTTTGGTATGACGCTGGTGAATAACCCGGCAGCCTTTGTGCTGGCGCAATGGTATGGCGCACTGCCCTACTTCGTCACCGCCGCGCGTTCCGCCTTTGCCGGCGTGCCAAAAGAGATTCTCGAAGCCGGACGTACCCTCGGCGCACCGCCCTGGCAACGTTTCTGGCGGCTTTCAGTACCGATTGCCGCGCCCGGTCTGGCTTCAGCGACCGCCCTCGCCTGGGTGCGTGCCATGGGTGAATTTGGCATTGTGATGATCTTTGCTTACTTTCCCCAGGGCATGCCGGTGCAACTGTACAACAACCTGCAAAATGACGGTGTCGATGCGGTTTACGTGCTGTTGTGGTTGCTGTTGTTTTTTACCCTGCCGGTGCCGCTGCTGTGTTTCGTCACTTCGCGACGGTTGCAGCAAGGGAAAAACGTGTTGGTTTAACATTATCCCGATCGCCAGCTCTCAACACGTCGCGCGCTTTCCGCCATCGCCTGTTTGATACTCTCCAGCAGTTGTTCAACATCAAGCGGTTTGGTAAAGGCGGCAAAAGCATCCTGGCGAAAAGCTTCCGGGATATCATGATCGGCCATCATGATGACGGGCAGCAACGGATGCCGCCGCTTGTTCTCCTCCAGCCAACCGGGGCCATTAAAATCGGCGAGCGGGACATCAAGTAACAGACACCCCGAAAAAGGCTCCGCATCAGGGTCGGGCAGACAGGCTTCAAATCCGCCGAGTTCGGCAAAATCCACCACGTCGTAACCGAGCGTTTTTAACAGGAACGCGATGGATTCGCGTAATGGCGTATCGTCATCCACCAGCCAGATTATTGCACTCATCAAACTACCCCGCAGTTGAAATATCAGCCTAATCTCGCGCCGCGAGGGCTGATAATAGTCTGCGCGTAGCCGCATCTCCACCAGATAAACAACCTACCGCCGCGCTTAGTTTTTCGTGGTGACCATAACCGGTCGCAATAATAGCTCCACCTTAAAAAACAGTGACTTCGCCTCGGGTCAACAATAATGGACGTGTTGGTGCCTGACTCCAGCACCTCAGTGGTCGCGTTATTTCCGCGCTACGCTGATGAGATAAATGTCACTTTTTTTTTATAACGAAAATTTTCAGACAACAGGAAGGTGAGATGAGAGAGGGTTCATGACTTAAGTCGTGTCAATTTGTAGCGGCGCGATTTATCGCGCAATTCCATGCTCACTGCTGGAAATAAACGCGCGATAAATCGCGCCGCTACAGATCAGCACAAGGACTTAACTGTTGCGGTGCAGATGGCTGCTGACAAAGGCCTTACAACGCGGCGAGATCGGGTCACTGAACACCTGCTGCGGTGAGCCGGATTCTTCAATTTTACCCTGATGCAAAAACACCGCTTTATTGGAAACATCACGGGCAAAACCCATTTCATGGGTGACGATAATCATCGTACGCCCCTCTTCCGCCAGACCACGGATTACGCGCAGCACTTCACCCACCAGTTCCGGGTCCAGTGCTGAGGTGGGTTCATCGAACAGAATCGCCTTGGGCTGTTGCGCCAGGGCACGGGCAATCGCCACCCGCTGTTGCTGACCACCCGAAAGCTGCGACGGCCAGGCGTTGCGTTTCTCATACAGGCCCACTTTATGCAGCAACGCTTCGGCTTCCTCCAGCGCTTCTTTGTGGCTGCGCTTCTGCACATGGACCGGCGCTTCCATGATGTTTTGCAACACGGTTTTATGCGGCCACAGGTTGAAACTCTGGAAGACAAAACCGAGCTGCATACGCATCAATTTGATGCTGCGACGCTGCTCGCGATTCAGCTTTTCATGCGGGTTATCGATGGTGACCAACTCGTCACCCACCGCAATTTCACCGCCCTGCGGCACTTCGAGGAACGGAATACAGCGCAGCAAGGTACTTTTACCCGAGCCGCTGGCACCAATCAGCGAAATCACGTCGCCGTCCTGCGCCGTCAGACTGATGTCGTGCAGCACTTCATGGCCACCGTAACTTTTTCTGAGATGGCTCAGGGCGATAGTCGGTTTGCTCATTAACGTGCTCCAGCGTAGTAAGGGGACAAACGGCGCTCCAGCAGCACCACACCTTTGCTCACCAGCACGGTCAGCAGCAGGTAAATAATCGCCGCGCTGAGAAACACCTCCAGCGCGCGGAACGTCTCGGAGACAATCGAATCGGCAATTCCGGTCATCTCCATCAGGCTGATGGTACTGACCAGAGAGGTCGATTTGATCATCGAGATGATTTCATTGCTATACGCCGGCAGCGCCTGACGGATGGCAATCGGCAGCGTGATGCGCCGCAGGGTGGTAAAGCGCGACATGCCGCACACCTTCGCCGCTTCCAGCGATTGCACGCTTACCGCGTTCAAACCACCGCGCAGAATTTCTGAGGTATAAGCCGCATCATTAAGAATTAACGCGATCAGGCCACACCAGTAAGGATCACGCAGCAGCGGCCAGAAAATACTTTCGCGCACCGCCGGTAAGCTGCCGAGTCCGTAGTAGATCATAAAAATCTGGATCAGCAGCGGCGTTCCGCGAAACAGCCAGACGTAAAAACGCGCCACGTAGCTGCCTGCTCGGTTCTGACGTAGCAGATTCAGCAGCAGCGCCAACACGCCACCGCCAACCAGCGACAGCACGGCAAGATTGAGCGTCAGCGGTAATCCGCGCAGCAGCGCCACCAGAGTGTGCTGCAAAAAGGAAAAATCCATCAGGCCTCCTTACAACCGGGCGCGTTGTTGCCCGCGCATGGCCACTTTTTCCACATAGCGGAAGACAAAATCGGAACAGGTGGTGATGATCAGATAAATCACCGCTCCCACGCTGTAAAAGAAGAACGGCATTTGCGTTGAGTTGGAGGCGGTCGAAATCTGGTTCATGGTTTCCACCAGGCCAGTGACCGAAACCAGGGCCGACTCTTTAATCACCGATTGCCACTGATTACCCATGCCGGGCAACGCCGTTTTCAGCGCCTGCGGCACAATCATGCGGCGAAACATCATTAACCGACCCATACCGGTGACGGTAGCCGCTTCCAGCGTGCCTTTCGGAATGGCGTGATACGCACCGCGAAACACGCCGCTTTGATAAGCACCAGAGATCAGGCCGATAGCGATGGCCCCGGCAACAAAGCCATTTACATCGTAGGGGCCGGCGATATCGAGGATTTCACCAAAGAAGGCCACCACCTGGCGGCCACCAAAGTAAAACAGGTAAATCACCAACAGTTCCGGCACACCGCGAAACAGCGTGATGTAACCCCCCGCCAGCTTTTGCTGCCAGCGCGATCCACCAATCTGCATCCAGCACAACAGGCTGCCAAGAATTGCGCCCAGCAGCCAGGCGCAGAGAGAAACGGTCACGGTGACGGTGGCAGCATTGAGCAGCACGCCGCCCCAGCCTTCGTCACCAAACCCTAACAGTTGCCAGTCGATAGTCATAAGCGTCAGGCATTACTCCGCAGGCGCGACGTTCTCGCCGAACCACTTGATAGAAAGCTGTTTCAGGGTGCCGTCTTTGATCATCGATACCAGCGCAGCATCCAGCGCGGCTTTCAGTTCCGGGTTGTTTTTACGCAAGGCAATCGCCGAACCCTGACCCAGCACACCGCCGACAAAACCGTAGCCGGTGCTGTTTACGGTATCCGCGTGCTTTTTCACGTAGGCATTGAGGTTAGTGCGTGACGCCATTACCGCATCAACACGACCATTCAGCAGGTCAGCGAAGGTTTCCGGGCCGCCCTGATAAGTACGGATGGTGGCAACATCGGCCAGGTATTTATTCAGGAAGTCAGCCTGAATGGTGGCAACCTGCACGGCAATGGTTTTGCCCTTGAATTTCGCGCGCAGCGCGTCGATGGCTTTGGTCATACCCGCTTCATCGCCCGCCGTGACCACTTCGTTGTTACCCGGCAGGGTATCCAGCGCACTGCCCTTCAGGGTCACGAAACCTGAAACACTCACGGTGTACTGATGGGTAAAATCCACTACCTCTTCACGCTTCGGCGTAACGGTCACCGCATCAACCACTGCGTCATATTTGCCGTCTACCAGGCCTGGGATCATGCCAGACCATTTCTGCGCCACCAGCTCATATTTAAAGCCAACGCGCTTTGCCAGCTCCGCCACCATATCCGGCTCATAACCGACAATTTTGCCGCTCGGTGTGGACTGGTTAAACGGAGGATAAGCCGCCTCAGTAGCAAATTTCAGGGTGCCGAAATCTTTCGCCTGGACCAGAGCAGAAGAGGCAAGCAGCAGCATGCCAACGGAAGCAGTAAAAAGCCCTTTACGCATCATAAAACCTCAAAGTTTGTTATTGATTGTTGGAGAGTAGATCGATGGCTAAACGGGCTAAAGCCTGAGTGCCTGCGTGAATACTGCGCTCGTCGGGCTGGTAGTCCGAGTTGTGCAGATGATCGTCGCGACCCGGTGCGCCAGAACCGATATGGATCTGGCAACCCGGCGCACGTTCAGTAAACAGCGAGAAATCCTCGGCACCGAAACTGGCACTGGGTTTCGCCACAATCGTTTTACCGAACTGGTGCGACAGAATGGTTTCCAGCTGATCAATCAACGCATCATCATTCATCAGGGGCGGCACGCCGCGCTGATAATTGACCTCGATACGCGTGTTCAGCGCCAGCGCCACCCCGGCACAAATACGTTTAAACGCCGTCTCGATATGCGCGCGCGTGGCCGGTGATTTGGCACGGACCGTGCCCTGAATCAGGCAGCTATCAGGGACGATATTATGCGTGGTACCACCGTGAATATGGCCAACGGTCAGTACCGCTGAGTTCGACGGATCGACTTCACGCGAGATGATGGTCTGCAACTGGGTAATCAGATGCACAGCAGCGATAATCGGGTCGGTCCCCATATGCGGGCGTGCCGCATGGGTAGAGACGCCGTGCACTACCAAATCAAACTCATCGCTGGATGCCGTGCTGGCACCGCGCGTCAGACCGATTTCACCGGCCGCCAGCTCAGGTTTGTTGTGCAGCGTCACCGCCAGATCGATGCCATCGGCAGCACCGTCAGCAATCATCGCCTCCGCGCCACTTTCCGGCGTCTCTTCGGCGGGTTGAAAAATCAGGCGTACAGTGCCATGCAACTGGTGGCGGTAATGCGGCAGGATCGCCGCCACGCCCAACATGGTTGCGGTATGAATATCGTGCCCGCAGGCGTGCATTTTACCGGGATAGTTGCTGCTGAAGGGCAATCCGGTTTGTTCGTGAATCGGCAACGCGTCCATATCGGCGCGCAGCAGCAAGGTCTTGCCGGGATACTCACCTTTGATATCCACCATCACACCGGTTTTGCCGACGCCGGTTTGTGGCGTCAGGCCCAGTGCCAGCAGTTCCTGCTCAACAATTTTTGCGGTGCGGATGGTATCGAAACCCAGTTCAGGGTGGGCGTGAATATCACGGCGGATAGCGATGAGATGCGCTTCGAGGCTTTCACTTCTGGCGCTGATTTCCCGGGCCAACGTGGCTTTATGGTCTGTCATAAGTGCGGTGTTCTTTTCTCAGGCTTACGCCCGGCCTTTATGGCATTTTTATGAAGAAAGTCTCTGTATTTATTCACAGCCCCTGGCAGAATGCAACGCGCAATCTTGCGGGTTACTTGCTGAATTTTCGCGATATTTTGCTAATCCCCTGCGAAAGCAGGATAAAACCCCACGTCAGGCAAATGAACCAGTTATAACATTCATAACTGGCCCGGAATCATCAGCATTTCTGATTTTGTTACTGAACAAAAAATCCCATCGCAATCGGACCCGCCCGGCCACTCATTTCACGATCTATCGACGGTGGCGTGACGCGCAGCGTGTAAAATCCATCCCACACTGCTGGCGAGCCTGAGAGCGCCATCCCTGGGTTCAACCGCGTGATACGTGGGGACAACTGACTTTCAGGCTGGCGATTTCAGCCTGAAATTCGTAAAAAGCGTTGCGGTGTATCGCCCAGTGAACGGCGGAACATGGAGATAAAGGCGCTGGGGCTTTGATAGCCAAGCTGACTGGCAATGCGTAACACCGGCTGGCCCTGCGCCAGTTGGACCAACGCTTCCGACAAACGTAACTGCTGCCGCCATTGGGTAAAGGTGATACCGGTTTGATCGCGGAATAACCGCGCGAGAGTTCGTGAACTGGCGCCAACACGACTGCCCCACTCCTCCAGCGTGTCACTGCTGGCCGGGCTTTGCAGTAGCTGCTGGCAAATGTTCATCAGGCGACGATCGGCGGGTAACGGTAATACACACACCGGACCCTCCGGGGCGCGGCGCAATTCATCCAGTAGCAGCGGCGTGACCAGTTCAACACGCTGTAGATCGGGATGTGGCTGCAACCCAATCTCCACCAGCGTCTGCATCAACGCCTGGAGTAGCGGCGAAATCATCATGCTGCGCGCTTCCGGCCAAAAGGCGCGTGCCACTACCGGTTCCAGGTACAAACTCAAACTGCGAATATCGCTTAACGCCGTCAGCGCATGAGGAACCGTGCCCGGCAGCCATAACGCCCTGCCCGGCGTTAAGGTCCAGGATGCGGTGTGCGTCTGTACCCGCATCACCCCCTGTAAACACAACACCAGTTGTGCCACTTCATGCGCATGCCAGCGCTCCTCACGTCCCGCGTGATAATGCATTTCCCGTGTGGTCAATAACGGTAGCGCCGGGGAATCGTCAGCTAACCGTGGTTTGTTCAATACCATCTCACCCAATCCTGTCAGATTGCCGATTGCTGTCTGCTCTGCATCATTCCGGTGAGTGATCTCGCAAAGCCGCCAGCGGGGCGCTATGAAATAAAATAGGAATGATTATCATTTGTATCACTATTTTAGGGCATTGGACTATATCGGGGATTAATTTAATGCGTCATCGCACTTTTCAGCGCACACCGCTGAGCGCAATGCTGCTGATTCTGTTTAGCAGCGCACCTGCATGGGCCGCAGATAACAATAATACGCACGACACCACGCTGACCGTCACCGCCAATAATAATGTCGATAGCGATGGCGGCGATGCCGATAGCTGGAACCAGGTGGCGAAGAAAGCCGATTCTGTCACCAAAAGCAGCCGTCCGTTAATCGAAACGCCGCAAAGTATTTCGGTGATCACCCAGGCGCAGATGGCCTCACAAGGCGCGTTGAACGTGGCGCAGGCGTTGCGCTACAACAGCGGGATCGGCTCAGAGGGCGGCGGTGCGGATTATCGTTTTGATGACATCACCATTCGCGGTTTTTCAGCCGATGAGTTTCTCGATGGCCTGCGCTTGCCGACGGTGACGTACTGGTCGCGTCCGAATTTCGATACTTTCCTGCTGGATCGCGTCGAAGTGGTCAAAGGCCCGGACTCCGTCACCTTTGGTCAGGCCAGCCCTGGCGGTGTGGTCAATATGGTAAGCAAGCGCCCCACCGCCGAACCGATCCACCAGATTTTTGTCAGTACCGGCAGCCATAATCTGTTTGAAACCGGGTTAGATCTCTCAGGCGCACTGGATAATGATGAACATTGGTTAGGACGCATTACCGGAACCTGGTCACGCAGCGATACTCAGGTCGATTACACCAAATACAAGCACTATGACATCGCCCCGGCGCTGACCTGGCAGCCCAATGATGACACGCGACTGACGCTGCTTTCCCAATTCCGCAAAGACCCTTACACCGGTTTTTACAATCAAATGCCGCTGGAAGGCAGCCTGATCCACCTGGCACAGGGGAATTTCTCCGACAACTTCTACGGCGGTCAGCCCGGTTTTGATTACTACCGCCGCGAGCAGGCCAGTGTTGGCTACGACTTTATGCACAAATTCGATGACACCTGGAGCGTGCATCAGAATCTGCGTTATCTGCATACCAGCAGCGATTATCAGATGGTCTATCCCACCGGCACCAACGTCGATGGATCGGCCACCGTCAGCCGCGACAGTATGCGCATCATCGAGTCCTTTAACGCCTTTGATGTTGATACCAATGTGCAGGGCAACCTCTACACCGGCCCGGTTAATCATGCCGTCACGCTGGGGATGGATTATGTACATGACGATCTGCGACAAAACAGCGGCTACGGTACTGCGTCCGATATCAGCTATCTCAACCCGGATTACAGTACCCCGGTGGCCAGTCCATCGATTGACTATCACAACCGTTCCTTTATGACTCAGCTTGGTTTTTACATGCAGGACAGCATGAAGTGGAACCACTGGATCCTGAACCTCGGTGGC
Organism: Pantoea sp. X-Soil-OKNW-713; assembly: GCF_059730685.1. Classification (NCBI taxonomy): domain Bacteria; kingdom Pseudomonadati; phylum Pseudomonadota; class Gammaproteobacteria; order Enterobacterales; family Erwiniaceae; genus Pantoea; species Pantoea sp. X-Soil-OKNW-713. The sequence goes on from NZ_AP035996.1 coordinate 636,728, forward strand.
CGTTATGACCAAGCGCAGAGTCGGGCGCAGAACTGGAACACCGCAACCCGCACTGAGTTGAACGACTATGCAACCACCGGTCGTGCCGGATTGATGTACCATTTTGATAACGGTATCGCCCCCTATATCAGCTACGGTACGTCGTTCCAGCCACAGTCGGGCACCACTTACGGTGGGGACCCCTTCAAACCGACCAAAGGCAAACAGTCGGAAGTGGGTATCAAGTATCAGCCGAATGGCTTTAATGCATTGTTCAGCGCTGCGCTTTACGACCTGCGTCAGACCAATGTACTGACTGCTGACCCGGATCACGTCAACTACTCGGTGCAGACCGGTGAGATTCGTTCGCAGGGCTTCGAGCTGGAAGGTAAAGCCAATATTACTTCGCGCTGGCTGGTGAATGCGTCATATGCATTGACCAACCCGAAAGTGATCTCAGCAAACGATGATACCGAAGGCAAACAGCCGGTGGCGATTGCGCGCCAGACCGCCAGTCTGTGGACCGAGTACGCGTTACCCGGCATCTTCGATGGCATCACCCTCGGCGGCGGCGCCCGCTATGTCGGCACCAACTACGCGACCACCGACAACAGCCTGAAAGTCCCGGCCAGAACCATCTACGATGCGATGATGCGTTATCGCTGGCAGGAGTGGCAGTTGGCGCTGAATCTGCAAAACCTGACGGATAAACAGTACATCAGCAACTGTAACGATCTTGGTTGCCACTTTGGCCTGCGCCGCCAGTTGATCGCCACGGTGAGTTATCAGTGGTAATCCGTCGTCGGCAACTGATCCAGGGCGCGCTGGCAAGCGCTGCCCTGTTTTCATTTCCACTGCGGGCCGCCAGCGCGCCCCGCTGGGTGATCCTCGACTGGGGATTAACCGAAATGGCGCTACTGCTGGGTATCACACCGGTGGGGGTTGCGGCGACCGACTGGTATCGCCGCCTGTTTAGCCAGCCAACATTGCCGTCACAGGTGGTCGATGTCGGCCTGCTATTTCAGCCCAACTATGAAACCTTGTTTGAGCTGCGCCCCACTCAGTTGCTGGTGACGCCCGCGCACCGCATGGCTGAAGCGCAGTTATCGCGTATCGCCCCGCTGCATTACTTTGCGACTTACAGCCCACATCCCTGGCAACAGGCGCAGCAAAATCTGCACGCATTGGCCGAACTGGCAGGGGATCCCGGTCGGGCGGATCGCGTGATGGCCACCCTGCTGGCACGTCTTGATCAGGCGCGTCAGCGCGCCGCACATTTTCAGCCTCGTCCCCTCTATCTGCTGCATCCGCTGGATACCCTGCATGTACTGGCGTTCGGACCGGGTAGTTTGTTCAATGACATGCTGGCGTTGCTGGGCATGGGTCATCACGTCCCGTTTGCCGTAGGTGCGCAGGGCGTGGCAACGCTGGAACTGGAGCAACTGGCGCAAATGCCACCTGGCTGGCTGGTGCTGCTGCCGTCCTGGCCGGAAGTGGATCTTAGCCCGATGCTGACCTCTCCGTTGTGGCATACCCTGATGCGTGGCGGCCATCAGAGAGTGGTTTTGCCAGATGGGCTATCGACGGAAGGCGGCGTACTCACGGCGGTGCGTTTTGCCGAAACGCTGGTGAACGCGCTACAGGAAGCCCACGCATGACCGGACGACATCCAGGCTGGCTCTGTGGTTTGCTGTTTGCCGTCGCGCTGGCCCTTAGCCTGCACCAAATCCATCAACAACTGACGTGGTCAGCCGCCTGGCAAGCGCTACAGGGCAGCGCACAACTCAGCCTTGCACAACAAATCTTCAGCCAGATGTGGCTACCGCGCCAGGGCATGGCGTGGCTGTGCGGCCTGGCGCTCGGCTTTACCGGCGTGGTGATGCAACAAGCATTACGTAATCCACTGGCCGAACCGATGACGTTAGGTATCGCCTCCGGGGCCACGCTGGCATTGTCGCTGGCCGCGCTGGTTGGTCCGTCATGGTTGCTGGCCGGGCGTGAATGGGTGGCGTTCAGCGGCGCGCTGCTCGCCTTTGGCGTGGTATTTCTACTGAGTTTGCGCCAGGGTTTCACCCCCCTGGCGCTGACGCTGGCGGGTATGCTGGTCAATCTCTATTGCGGATCGGTCAATCTGCTGTTGTCAGTGATTTATGACCGTTCGCTGGCCGCCGTATTTATCTGGGGGGGTGGCACGCTGGCGCAGGAAAACGCCAGCCAGCTAGCGTGGTTACTGCCAAGGATCGTGATAGCCGCGCTGCCGGTATGCTTTATTCTGCGCCCGCTGCGGCTGTTGACACTGAATGAACAGGTGAGCCGCTCCATTGGTCTGCCTGCCGGCATCGTGCGCGGCGTGGCGTTGTTGTCGGCGTTAGTGATCAGCAGCCTGGTCATCAGCGTGGTGGGTGTGATTGGTTTTATTGGCCTCGCCGCCCCCCATCTTGCCGTGCTGGCCGGGGCAAAAACCTTACGACAAAAACTGATCTGGTCACCGCTGCTGGCCGCCGGTCTGCTGTGGTTAACCGATCAGGGCGTCAGCCGTCTTAACGGTATTGGCGGCCTGCTGTTGCCCACCGGGATGATGACGGCGCTGGCGGGTGGCCCGTTGCTGTTGTGGTTTTTACCCCGTCTGCGCCATATTTGCCAACCCGATGTCAGTGAACCACACCAGCCCCCCTATCCTGGCGCTCGCTATACGCTGCTGCCGGTCGCGCTGCTCTTTTTTCTGATGCTGGCGGTGTCGCTCGATTTTGCCCGTGGTATTCACGGCTGGCACTGGAGTTCCCTTAACGAACTGCGGGCGATGCTACCGTTCCGCCTGCCACGTCTGCTGGCGGCGATCTCCGCCGGGATGTTGCTGGCGGCAGCAGGCGTGATTATTCAGCGCATCAGCCGCAACCCGATGGCCAGCCCGGAACTGTTGGGGATTGGCGCGGGTGCTGCGTTCGGAATCACCGTGCAGTTGCTGCTGTGGCCGCTGGGTGGCGTCGTCGCCATGCTGGCAAGCAGTGCGGTGGGTGCGTTACTGACGCTGGCGCTGACCTTGTGGCAGGCGCGCCACTACGCGCTGAATCCACAACGGATGTTATTGAGCGGGTTGGCGATCACGGCGTTGTTCCAGTCAGTCGCAGCGGTGGTACTGAGTAATAACGGCATGGCAGCGGCGATGCTGCGCCAACTGATGACCGGTTCAACCTACTATGTTAACGCCAGTACCGCCGGTATTGCGCTGGTGCTGGCACTGCTGTTGCTGGCGCTGACGCCGTTGCTGAGGCGGGCCTTACTGTTGTTACCCTTGAGCAGCGTGTCCCCTTCGCTGGGGCTTGATGTGACGCAGGCGCGCCTGCTGTTGATGGTGTTGGCGGCCACCATGACCGGCGTCGCAACCTTAATCGTCGGCCCGCTGTCGTTTATTGGCCTGCTCGGTCCACAACTGGCACGGCAACTGGGCGCGCGCCGACCACTCCAACAACTGACGCTGGCAGTGCTGATCGCGGTAGTGTTAATGATGCTGGCTGACTGGGCAGGCAATAATCTTTTGTATCCACGACAAATTCCGGCCGGACTGATGGCAACGTTGATTGGCGGCCCGTGGCTGGCGCTGCTGCTATGGCGTCCGCTGAATAGTACAAACTCATAGGAGATGAGGTGGCGATTTACCTGATGTTACTGCGCACCACCGGTGCGCTGTTTTTTCTCGCGCTCGGTTGTAGCGTGGTGGGCGGTTTAAGCAATGCCGGGCTACTGGCGCTAATCAACCAGGGACTCAACGCCAGCGATGCGCAACGTTTACAGCTGGCGTGGCAATTTGCCCTGCTGGCGTTACTGATGCTTGGCACCCGCACCCTGAGTCAGTCGCTGTTTATGGCGATGGGGCAGCGTAGCAAAGCACAGTTGCGCCGGATGCTGGTGCAGCAGGTTGCCGATGCACGCTACGCCGATCTGGAGACACACGGCATGCCGCGCGCGCTCAGTATCCTGACGCAGGATCTCGATCAGGTGGTGGTGTTTTTTGTCTCACTGCCCGCGTTCATTATGTCGCTGGCGGTGATTGTCGGCTGCATGGCGTATCTGGGCTATCTGTCGCTGCCGGTGATGGCGATTGCTATCGTGACCGTATTTATCGGCTCGCTGGGTTACAGTTGGGTGCATCGCCGCGCTCTGCAACTGATGCGTCAGTCACGCCAGCGCGAAGAAACCCTGACTGGCGATGTTAATGCGCTGTTCAGCGGAGCCAAAGAACTGCGCCTGCACGCCGCACGCAAACAAGCGTTTCTGCACAACCGCTTGTTTACCACCATTGAACAGGTACGCGTCGAGCGCACACGCGGTTATGTGTTGTACTCGCTGGCGAACATCTGGGCCAGCGTGTTCTTTTTTGCTTTTATCGGCGTGGTGATGTTTTTGCTGGCGCAGGTGCTGGATCTGCGTGGCGCAGTGCTTTCGGGTTTCGCAATGGTGTTTCTCTACATGATTGTGCCGATTGAGAGCGCCCTCTCCACTTTGCCCAGCCTGACGCTGACCCAGGTTGCCCTGAAACGCATCAATACCATGCAGCAGCAACTGCCGCCGGAGCAAACTCACGTCGACACGCCACCGTCAACCTTTCAGACGCTGGCGCTGCGCGACCTGATCTATCATCACGGCACACCAAACGGCTTTCAGGTTGGGCCGATTTCATTGCAATTCACCCCCGGCGAGTTGGTGTATCTCACCGGGGGCAACGGTAGCGGCAAAACGACCCTCGCCCGGCTTATCACCGGCCTGTATCAACCTGATGGCGGCGCGTTGCTGCTCGACAATGTCGCCGTCACCGACGCCACCCGCGCACGCTATCGCCAGTTGTTCTCGGCGGTGTTTAACGATTTTCATCTGTTTGATGATTTACAGGGGATTGATGCCACGCGCTGGAATGACGAGGCGCAGCAATTGCTGACAGCCTTGCAGCTACAGCACAAAGTCACGCTGGAAAACGGCGTGTTCTCCACGCTGGCGCTCTCCACCGGACAGCGCAAACGGCTGGCGCTGCTGGTGGCATGGCTGGAAGATCGTCCGTTCTTTCTGTTTGATGAGTGGGCCGCCGATCAGGACCCGGCGTTTCGCGAGGTGTTTTATCATCAACTGTTGCCTGCGCTTAAAGCCCGCGGCAAGACGGTGCTGGTGATCACCCATGACGATCGCTATTTTCACCTCGCCGATCGCTGCCTGAAACTGGAACTGGGCCAATTGATTAACGCTTAAGGCGCTCCCCTGCCTTTTCGCTCGCCGCACGACGGCGGGCGATGAACGCGGCCATCTGCTGTTGTGCCTGTGTCAGCCTTTCCGCTGAAGCGCTGCGCGGTGAACCGCTATCGAAAGGCGGTGCGGGGTCGTATTCCATCTGCAACTGAATAGCCTCCGCTGCATCACGTCCCAGGAGTTCCTCAGCCACCGTCAGCGCAAAATCGATACCCGAGGTGACACCCGCACCGGTAATACGGTTGCGGTCACGCACCACCCGCTCCTGCACCGGCGTTGCGCCAAACAAACTGAGCTGATCAATCGATCCCCAATGTGAAGTGGCGCGATAGCCCTGCAACAGCCCTGCCGCCCCTAGCACCAGCGACCCGGTACAAACCGACGTGACCCACTGCGCGTTTTCCGCCATACGACGCACAAAAGCCAACGTCTCTTCGTCGTCCATCAGGGCAATCTGACCCGGCCCGCCGGGGATACAGATCAGATCCAGCGGTGGGCAATCCGCGAAGGTGGTCGTCGGCACCATAGCCAGACCACGGTCAGACATCACGGGCTGACGGTCTTTCCACACCAGATAGTTGCTGACGCCTGGCATACGGGCAAACACTTCCCACGGACCAGTCAGATCAAGTTGCGTCAGTTCCGGGAAAAGCAGCAGACCAATATTGAAGGGGGTGGACATTGCCATGAGCGACTCCAGGGAGAGAATTATCGACTTATCATGGACTTGTTTGGGGAAAGTTGCATCTGGTTTGATTGGGCGAATTTTAAACTATTGAACACATCTATAATACTAAGTATCATAGATGTGTTTTCCCGGGCAAGGAAGCTCCACTCAAACTTCAACAAGGAAGCGTTATGGCAAATTACGTATTGCGTCCGTTCGACAGAAGCCTTAAGAGTGTTGGAATTGACGACGAAAAATTATGTAACGCGGCACGGGAACTCAGAGCCGGTCAGTTTGAAGCGAATCTGGGCGGTAATCTCTACAAAAAACGGATACCGCTGATGCGTGGTAAAAGTTGCGGCGCGCGCGCAATCATTGCATTTAAATCAGACAACGATTTGTTTTTCGTTAATGGCTGGATAAAAAACGTCGTGAAGAAAGGCTGTAAAGAGATCCCTGATGATGTTCTGGTGTTCTACAAAGCCATCGCGATACAAATGCTGAGCATGACGCCAGAGCAGACACAAATAGCCTTAAAGGCAGGGAAAATGAGAGAGGTTAGGTGTGATGATTGATCATCTTAAAGATTTGCAGGAAATTGCTCACGACTTCAACGAAATCGGTGTGATTTCTGATGATCTGGTAAAACAGATTGATGCCCGAGTACAGTTACGTGAACTACGTGCCAGTCTCCCGGTGATTAAAGAGATGAACGGCGAAGCCATACGTTCTTTACGCGATCGCTTCCATCTCAGTCAGGCCATGCTGGCGCTGTATGTAAATATGTCGGTTGTCACCGTATCTAAATGGGAACGCGGTGAAAAAAAACCTAATGGTGCCGCATTGCGGGTACTAAATACGATGGCGATTAAGGGGCCTGACGTGTTCGCGATCTGAATTTGTATTCATTCGTAGCGGCGCGATTTATCGCGCGTTGTTTAAACAGCGCGATAAATCGCGCCGCTACGCAATACACGTTAATTCAGTACCGGTTTCGCCATCGGTTGGGCCGGGCGTTCTGCCAGCGCAAACAGCTCATCAACCCGCGCTTTCTCTTTTGCATCCACCGGCACCAGCACCCCGCAGGCGACAAACACCAGCAGGTTACCCGCCAGGCCAACAATGCCGCTGGTGAGTGAGCCAAGCACCGGGATGTCATCCGGGAAAAACACCGTCAGCACGATCGCAATAATGATGCCGGTCATCATCCCCAGCAGCGCGCCCTGCTTGTTGCCAAAGCGGCTGAAGATACCGAAGAACAGCGGCACCGCCAGTTGGATGATCCCCTGATAGGAGATCTGCGCCAGCAACTGCAAACGCGAGTAGTTAAAGGTGAAATAAGCCAGCAGCGCTGCCGCTGCAATAAACACCACCATGCCGGACTTCGCCAGTACCGTCAGTTGACGATCGCTGCGCGGCTTATTCCAGGTAGCAAGATCGTTGGCAAATTGCGTACCGCACACCTGCACACAACCATCAACATGGCCGATACTCGCCGCCAGCACAATCACCAGCGCCAGTGCCAGCAACCACGGACCGCCCTGATCAAACAACGCCGTGAAGAAACCATTCTGCGGATTGGCCTGTACATTGGGGTCCTGGCTCACCGCTGTGGCGAACAACATCAAAATGGCGTAGAAACCGCCCACCAGCAGGATCGTCAGCAATGTCCCCTTCTTCACCGCGCGAATACCGCTGGCGGTGTAAATGCGCTGGAAGCTCATTGGCCAACACATCGAACCAACCACACCGGTAAAAATCAGGCTGAACATATACCAGGGGCCGTAATGGGAGCCTTCCGCACCCGGGATCTGCAACATCGCAGGCGGCAGTGACGAGAGCTGACCAAAGCTGTGATCACCGCTGAACAGCAGCACCACGCAAACCAGCGCACCGAGGCCATAGGCGATAATCCCCTGATACATATCGGTCATAATCAAACCACGCATACCCATGCTGACGGTCCAGTACTGACGCACCAGGATCAGCAGCACGCCGGCGATCAGACAGGTGGTCACGCCCCAGCGGCCAAAGCTGGCGAACTCCACCAGCAGCGCCAGTGCCTGAATGCCCATCACCACCCACGGGAAGACACAAATGATGCCGATAATTGACGCCACACGTTTCACCGCCGGGCTGTTGTAGCGCATACCCAGCAGGTCGGGCTGCGTGGTCAAATTAAAGTGTTGCCCCCACTTCCAGGCACGCCGCGCCATCAGGTACATGGCGGTGACGCCGAGCGTTGAGTAAACCGCGCCATAGAAGCCAATCACGCCGCTGACCGACAGCGCAAAAAACGCGGTAAAGGTTGCGCCCGGCCACCAGGAGTTGGTGTAGCTCATGGCGATGTACCAGGGACCGTAAGAGCGTCCACCCACCGCATAATCGGAAAACGAGGTGCTTTTACGGTTCGTGGCATACAGGACAGCAATCATGATCGCCAGAAATAATCCGATCATGCCAAAGGTAATTAAATAATGTGGTTCTGCGGTGCTAATTTTCATGATACTTCCTCATCCGCGGGAATTTCGCCAAAAGCACATTCAGCGAGATACATCACCCATAATCCGACGCCAAGAAATACCGCAATAGAAAGCCAGTAGATAATTGGCAACGGAACACCCAGAAATAACGCACCGCTTCCGCTGACGCTTAAATATAACGGTGGACAAAGCGCCAGAAGTAATAACGCCAGCAGATAGATGGCAAAGATTTTATTTTTGATGCTTATGCGGGCACGCAACTGTTGTGCCATGATCATGGTACTCATAATCCCCTCCGAAATTTACAATGACGGTGTGCGCACTCCTTTACCTGCTGTCAGACAGCCTTCCCCTGTGGTGTTAAAAAATAAATAAGATGATTACAGTGCGCGCAACCAATTTTCCCAGTCGGGATGGTTTAATACGCTGCGGGCGCGCAACTCTTTCCAGCGACCATATTTAGAAAAATCGAAATCAATATCCGCGACCTGATGCTGAATAATTGCCCAGGTTGACCACTTCATATCGGCAAGATATTTATGGATTTGCACGCGAGCAAATATCGCGCCATCCACCTTACCAAAATAATCCTCCAGCAATTCAAGCTCAATTTGTGGCGTAAAGAACATCTCACCGAACCATAATGCCAGTTCATAACAACGATCATTATTCGAGGCATATTCAAAATCGACCAGCCGAATATCATTGCTGGCATTGAGCATAAAATTGCCCGCCAGGGTGTCATTCATACAGGGCACGCGATCGATACCCGCCGCTTCCAGCGCCTGTTGTGCACGTTGCGCCTGTTTATGCAGCCACACCGCATCAGCAGAGAATGGCGCATTCAGGGCGCGCACCTGTTCGATATGTTCGTTCAACATAGCAAACACCGTTTTGTCCTCGGTGAGTAGCGGTTGATCGTTAAAACTCTTCAGCGCGTGCAGCGCCCGATGGCGAACCGCCTGCTGTTGAAAGTCGAGATTGGAAGAGGCACGCCAGCCGTCGATAAACTCAAAAACTTCGACCCCCAGCTCGCGCAGATAAGCGACCACCGGCACGCCGTAACCGGTTTGTGCCGCTTTCAGGCTGGCCTCATGCGCCGTGTCGCGGTTAATAAAACGTTCCGTGCCTTCGCCGGGAATTTTGACGAAATAAGCACAGGGCGCACCTTCCACCGCAACATGCCAGTTGGCGTTGGAAATCCCGCCGCTTACCGGACGATAGTGGATGGTTTTATTCTGCCAGCCTGACATCGCGGCGATCGCCTGTTCCAGACGCTGTTCCTGCCAACTGACGGCTTGTCCGGGTTGTTTACTCATGCTGTCTGCTCCGCTGTCAGGGTTAACCAACGTTCGAATCGGGGATCGCGTGCGCTCTGGCGACAGCGCAATAACATCCACTGACCCAGCTTGGCAAATTCCAGCCCACGCGGGCTGGTGTGACCGTTCAGCATGCCCCACAGCGTCCAGTGATAATCATCCACCAGCGCATACAGGCGGCAGCGCGCCACATCGGCTTCGCGGCATTCACCACGCCAGCTACGGATGGCATCGCGCCAGCGGTCATCGGTTGGCAACTGTTCATGGATTAAGGTGGCGATATCGTGCCAGGCATCACCCTGCGCTGCGTAATCGAAGTCCAGCAGACGCCACTCCCCCTGGCTGTTCACCATCCAGTTGCTGGCGATCGGGTCGCCGTGAATCAATACCGGGGTAAAAGCCGACGCATTTAACGCCTGCCAGGCGAGATCCACGCACTCGCCCAACCACACCATCTCCTCCGGCAGCACCACTTGTGCCTGCTGAAGTTGCTGGCGCAGGGCCAGCATGTCCTGTTGACGCGAGTGCTGAGGCAGCGGCAATGCCGCTTCATGCAAACGATCCAGGGTACGGGTCAGCGCACCAAACTGTCTCGGATCGCTGAAGTGCGCCAGCTTCGCCCAGCGAAAATCATCATCCAGTGCCGCAAAAATCAGGACGCCCGCCGCCTCATCGGCATGGCACAGTACCGGAGCAATCCCCAGCTCACCGGCCTGACGGCTGATTTCTGCGCTGCGGCGTACGTCGAGCAATGCGCGTTGGTCATCACATAGCACCTTGGCATAGAAACGTTGACCGGCGCTCTCCAGCCAGAACCCCGCCCACTCGGTCGCCAGACGATGGGGGGAAGCAACACCGGCGGTGCCTGGCTGAATAATGAAGCGCTGGCCGGGCTGCCATTGCTGCAACACCTGTTCTAAACGCGCGTTCATGCCGTCTCCTCCAGAAGCAGGTCACTTAACAACGCCATCAGCAAATCCAGGCCACGGTGAAGATCTTCGGTGGCGGTAAATTCATGCTCGTTATGCGATAAGCCACCCACGCTTGGCACAAACAACAAGGCGCTTGGGCAGTGATAACTCAGGCTGATGGCATCATGCCCCGCCACGCTGCGCAGCGGTATGGCGCTCAGGCCGCTGCGCTGCGCCAGGTGCAGGGCGCGTTGTGCCAGCAGGCTATCCAACTGCTGGCGGGGACGGAACTGCGCCCGATCCAGGCTGACATCAGTCGCCGTTGCCAGAGCAATCGATTGCATCTGCTGGCTGAAACTGGCGCGCAACTGATGCAGTAACGCCTCGTCGGCGGAGCGAAATTCGATCCAGACCGTGGCTTCGGAGGTGACCACGTTGGGCGAATTGGGGGTGGTGGCGAGACGCCCCACCGAAGTATGCAGCACCTCGCCGTGACGATCCGCTTCCGCCCGTACCGCCACGATAGTCTGGGCCGCCGCCAGCAACGCATCGCGCCGACGGCTCATCAATGCCGGACCGGTATGGTTCTGCTCACCGCGAAACGTCACCTGCCATTTAAGCGCCGCCCAGGTTTCGGTCACCACGCCAATTTGCTTACGTTGCTGTTCCAGGTGCGGGCCTTGTTCCACATGCAGCTCAAGATAGGCGCGCAACGGCAACGGGGGTAACGCCGTGCCGCGATAACCAATTGCCTGTAATGCCGCATCCAGCGTGATGCCATCGGCGTCGGTGCAGGCCAGTGCCTCATCCAGCGTCACCGCGCCGGTGAAAAATGAACTACCAATCAGGCTGGGCTGGAAACGTGCGCCCTCTTCATTGGTCCAGTTGACCACCGCCAGGTTGTATTGCGCCGGTTCGTTCTGCTCACGCAGTTGCCGCGCCAGCGCCGCGAGGGTGGTTGCCGCCGCAGTGACACCGTAGGCACCATCGAAGCGACCACCGAGCGGCTGGCTGTCGAGATGCGAGCCGCACAGCAACCAGGGTGCCCCCGGCCGCAACGTGATCAGGCCAAAAATATTACCGATTTCATCAATCTTTACGTCAAAACCCTGCCGGCTCAGCCAGGTGCAAAAAGCATCACGCACCTGTTGATCTTCGGCGCTGGCGGTCAGGCGGTGCAGACCACCCGCCGCCGTGGCACCAATGCGGCTGCTGAGTTCAAACAGCGCATCAAATGCCTGATAGTCGCGTGGCGTCATCCGCAGCGTTGCCGGGATGGAGGATGTTGACATGTGCGTTCTCCAGACTTGCTACAAAAGCTGCCGGTGGCGGCGCGTTGGTCACTAAGGTGTCCACCGCGCTGAACGGCAACGTGTTAATAAAAGTGCGCAGTCCAAATTTGCCTTCATCCGCCAGAATCACGCTCTGGCGGCAGTGCGTGCTCAGCACGCGCCGTAATAACGCCTCCGGTTCTTCGTAGTCCATAAAGCCATTTTCCCGGTCCACCGCACCGATCCCCATAAAGGCGATGTCGTAATGGAACTGCCGGGCAAAATCCAGCGTATGGGGACCGATAAGTGCGTTATCGTTTCGCCTGACGCGCCCTGGTGTTAGCGTCACAGCGTTTTCGCTCTGCTGCGTCAGCAGCGTGGCGATATCCAGTGAATTGGTGACAATCTTCAGCCGCGAGAAGCGCGTCAGTTGCTGTGCCAGCGCCAGCGTGGAGGTGCCGGTATCAAGAAACAGCGCCATGCCCTCCTCCACCAACTCACTTGCCAACTGCCCCATGCGCAGTTTGGCGCGCGGTTTGATACGGCTGCGAATTTGCAGCGGCTGTTCCTCGCTTGGCACCGGCAAAATCGCCCCACCGTGCACCCGGCGCAGCACGCCCTGCTCCTCCAGATACTTCAAATCGCGGCGGATGGTCTCTTCCGATACCACAAACTTCTGCGCCAGTTCGGTGACGCGCACCCGTTTGTCGTGGCTCAATACCCGTTTGATCTCATCGAGTCGCGGCTGGTTAATCATACTTACCCTTCTGTTTCTGCGGCGAAAACCGCAGTATACCCGTCCCCTGCCTCTGCCTTGCGCGATAAATCGCGCCGCTACAAAAGAGCGCGCGTTATAGTCGCGGCGCGATTACAAAAGAGCGCGTTATGGTCGCGGCGCGATTTATCGCGCGACGTTTATAATTTGGGCTGATGCTGATCCCACGGCATTAACGCTTCCAGCGCGGCACAGAATTGCAACACATCCCCTTCGGCATAACGACGACCGATCACCTGTAACCCCACCGGCAAGCCTTCCGGGGTAAATCCGCATGGCACCGTGGCGGCCGGATTGCCGCTCAGGTTGAACGGCCAGGTAAAGGGCGTCCAGCGCGCCCACTCGACACCGCTGTCGCCATCCGCCTGACCTTCAGGAACGTGACGATCGGCAGCAAACGGCAGCACCGGCAGCGTCGGGGTGATCAGCAAATCCACTTCGTCAAAGAGCGCATGCACCTGACCGGCAAAGGCGGCGCGCTGTTTTTGCGCATCCAGGTAATCCGCCAGTTCAATCCGTTGTGCGCGTTCAATCAGCGCGGCAAAACCGGGGTCCAGCTGATGATGTTGGTGTTGCAGGGCCGCGCCATACGCCACCCCTCGCCCACCGCTCCACAGCGTGTCAAAGGTGGCAAACGGGCTTTGCCAGCTCAGCGCTTTGGCCGTCAGCGTCACGGGCAGCGCGTGTGCCATGTGTTCAACCGCCTGCTCAACACAGGCAGCGATGCGATCATCCACCGGCGTATTGAATAAGGTCGGGCTGTAATGCACGCGCAGACGGGGCAGTGGCGCATCACACCTTGCCAGCCAGCTTTCCGTTTTGGCGGGCAGCGCCTGGTGATCTCGCGCATCCGGGCCAGAAAGCAAGTCAAACAGCAACGCGCTGTCGCGCACCGTGCGGGTCATCGGCCCGGCATGGCTGAGCATCTCGGTGGCAGACCACGGCCAGGTGGGGATTCGCCCCAACGAGGCTTTGAGCGCAAAAATGCCACAAAATGCGCCAGGAATGCGTACCGATCCTCCGCCATCCGATCCCAGTGCGGCTGGCACCATCCGTGCCGCCACGCTGATCGCCGACCCGGAACTGGAGCCGCCGCTGGTCAATGTGGGATCCCACGGATTGCGGCCATGACCAAACACGCGCGAATAACTGGAACCAGTCCAGCCGAATTCAGTGGTGGCGGTTTTGCCAATAATGATCGCCCCTGCCGCTTTGAGGCGCGCAATAATCGGCGCATCGCTGTCCGGTACGTTATCCAGCGCCGTCAGCGAACCTTTTGTGGTACGTAATCCGGCAGTGGCAAACAGGTCTTTAATGCCGAACGGCACACCGTGCAACGGACCGCGCAATTTTCCTTGCTGCCGCTCACGGTCACAGATTTCCGCTTCCGCCAGCGCCTGCTGGTCATAAACATCGCCAAACGCATTCAATGTGGGATTGTGGGTTTTTATCTGACGTAAACAACATTCCACCAATGCCACGCTGCTGCTTTTACCCTGACGAATCTGCGCCGCAGCGGTCAATAAATCCGGCATATCCTGCATATTTCACACTCTTCACGGCTGACTAACTGTTGAGCAGATAGTGGCATAGTCGCAGCAGGATGCAAGACCGAATTATGTTGTTAATGTGGGATATGTTGTATTTATTGCAGGTGAGTAATAAGAAAGGGTGATGACGGGAAACAGCAGAAAATGTTATTCAGGAGACGGTTAGCTGCATGTTTCGCTGGCGAGAAGGCAGCGACCGGGACAGATGTCAGTCAGCCTGTTGCCGGGTGGATAATTGCGCGGAGTGTGCGGCGACACGTAAATCGCCGCTTTACCGTGCGCAGTGATAACAAAATCGTTTGATGGCCGATCACAACCAACCCGAACGTTTAAGTCGCCACCACATAAAACCACATATCGTCAGGGTGACGCCCAGTGCCACCGGATAACCAAAATGGGTATGTAACTCCGGCATATCGGCAAAATTCATGCCGTACATGCTGAAAATGATGGTGGGTACAATCAATACCGCGCCCCAGCCCGCCAGCTTTTTGTTCACTTCACTCTGCTGCACCGACACCAGCGCCAGATTCACCTGCATGGCGCTGGTCAGCATTTCGCGCATATCTTCAGCATCGATCATGACATGGTGCGCATGGTCCTGCACATCACGCAGGTAGGCACGCAGATTTTTGGGCACCAGATCTTCATGGAAGCGCACCAGTTGCGGGCAGATTTCGGTCACCGGCATCGCCGCATTGCGCAGCGACAGCAGTTCGCGCCGCAGGTGGTAAACCTCCTCCAGCGTATCGCGGTGAAAACGGGTGCTGAACATCTCATCTTCCATCGCGCTGATGCGCTGGCTCAGGCTGGCGGTGATTTTGCTGTAGTTATCTACGATACAGTCCAGGATGCAGTACATCGCATACGCCGGACCTTCGCTCATCATCGCCTGGTTTTTTTCCGCACGCGCCCGGATACCACCGTAACCATCAGTCGAACCATGTCGCACGGTGATCAGGAAATTTTTACCGAGGAAGAAGTGCGTTTCACCAAAGCTGATCCGTTGCTGAGCATCCAGGTGGGCCGTTTTGACCACCACAAATACCGATTCGCCGTATTGTTCAATCTTCGGACGCTGATGCGCCACCAGCGCGTCCTCAATCGCCAGTTCATGCAGACTGAACTCCTGTTGCAGCGTCTGCATAAAGGCCGCATCGGGCTGGTATAAACCGAGCCAGACAAAGGTGTTGTCTTCTTTCAGCACCTCACTGATGTCACTGATATCGACATTTTCTTCACGCTGTCCGTGGCGGTAGACCACGCAGTTAATCACCATCTTTTTCAGATCCTTCCAGGGCTGACGTCCTGTAATCATAGTCTTAAAGCTCCCGCATCATCTCAACACAGGGCAACGCCGCCCCCGCCAACGCCGAATGATAAAGGCTTTCCCTTACGATGCTGAAGCCATGACGTTGATAAAAGCCACAAGCGTTAGGGGTCGCCGCCAGCGTCAATTGGCTGAACCCACGCTGCCGTGCTTCCATCATCAGGGTCTGCATAATGGCGCTGGCGTAGCCTTTACCGTTGCACACCGGCAAGGTGAAAATCGCCTCCACGCTACCGCCAGTCAGATCGAGAAAACCGGTCGCCGCCACACCGTAATCGGGGTCGTCCACCACATAGAAGGGATTAGCACGCACGGCCTCGAAGTATCCCTCTGGCAGAGCATCAGGTGTCCATGCGGTGATCACCTCTGCGGGATAAACCGACTGGCAACCGTGACGGATGGCAAGATTTCGAATCCGCCACAACGTGGCGGTTTCATCGGTGCGGGCTAAACGAGGTGTCATGGTGTCTCCTGGTGTGCCTATAATCGAAAACCGCTATCAGGAAGATGAACGAGGCCATCCTATGCAACTGTTGTCATCGCGATTGTTTTTGCGCCCGGTTGAAGCGCGCGACCTGCATACGCTGTTCGCCATCTATGGTGATCCCGGCACGCAAATGTTTAATCCTGCCGGCCCCTTTCCTGATCTCGCTTTTACCGAAGAAGTGTTAACACGCTGGCTGGCGCACTGGCAATGCTATCCGTTTGGCAACTGGGCGATTTGCCTGCGCGAGCGATCCGACGAGGTACTGGGATTTGGTGGTTTAACGGTGCGGGAGTTTGCTGGCAGGCCGGTAAACAATTTGGGCTACCGGCTGGCAAAAACGGCGTGGGGTAACGGTTATGCCACCGAGTTTGCCCGTACGGTGATTGCTTATGGCTTTGATCACTGCCAGCTACCGGTGATTGATGCTGCGGTGCGGGAAGATCATCTCGCCTCGCAGCAGGTGCTGGAGAAGGCGGGTTTGCGCTGTTATGACCGGGTTGAAGATATACCGGGCGCACCCGCCAGTCTGGTTTATGAGTTACGTGCGCAGAGCTGGCGCGATCAGGGCACACCGAGATAACGCAGGATCGCCGTCATCAGCGCCGCACCGATGATCACCACAATCAACGGGGCTTTGCGCCAGGCGAGGAACACCGCAAACAACACCCCGGCGATTCGCGCGACACCAGCAAAATGCGTACCTTCAAACAGCGCGGTGGTGACCGCTACCGCCAGCAGCAGCACGGTGGCGGCATCGGATAACATGCTGCGCGCCCGCTCTGACATCTGCATACGACTACCGAGACGGAAACCGGCGAAGCGGATCAGGTAAGTTCCGGTTGCCAGCAGCGCAATCCCCGCAATGACTAATCCGTTTTCCATTATTTACGCTCCCGCCAGCTCAGCAAACCTAACAATGAAAACAGCACCGGCATACCGGCAGGGACAAACGGGGTTGCCAGCACCGAAAGCAACGCGCCGAGCGATGCCGGGATACGGGTGCGGCGCTGGCGCAGGGCCGGGAAAATCAATGCGATCAGGATGGCAGGAAACACCGCATCCAGACCGATCACCGAGACATCCGGGATAAAACGCCCAATCACCGCGCCGCTGATCACGCTGAGCGGCCAAATCGCGAAGATACCCAGGCCACAAATCCAGTAGGCCGCGCGACGCTGCGCCAGTTTGGGTTGCGAGATGCCAAAGACCACGCTTTCATCATTCATGATGTGGCAGCCAAACAACGCCCGCCCACCCTGTCCAACCAAATCTTTAACCGCAATGCCAAACGGCAGATGACGGGCATTGACCAATAAACCCGCTGCGGCGGCGGTAAACGGACTCCCGCCACCGGCAACAATGCCGATGAACAGAAATTCGGATGCGCCAGCCAGCACCAGGGTAGACAGCGCCATCGGTACCCACAACGGGAAACCATCTGCCACCGCCAGTGAACCATAAGAAAGTCCGACGATACCGTCAGCCAGACAGACGAGGAATATCGCTTTTATTACCCCTTTATCCAGAGGCACTGTTCCCAGACGCATAACAAAATCATCTCATATCGAACAAGAAAGCCGTTATAATGAACGGCCCGACACCGTTTTACAAGATGAACGTTTTGTTCGATATAACGAACAGGAGTAGCTGTGACCCCGCCGATTGACATTATCGCCGCCGGATTAGTGCGTGAACGCCAGCGCGCCGGGCTTTCGCTGACAGAAGTGGCACGCCGCGCCGGTGTCGCTAAATCTACCCTCTCTCAGTTGGAAGCAGGCAACGGCAATCCCAGCATCGAAACGCTGTGGTCGTTATGTGTCGCGCTGAATATTCCGTTTGCCCGACTGATGGAGCCGGAAGTGAAGCGTTTGCAGGTGATCCGCAAAGGTGAAGGGATGGTGGTGTCTGCCGAACTGGCCGATTATCAGGCCGCATTGCTGGCCAGTTGCCCACCGGGCGGCCGCCGCGATCTTTATCTGATCACCAGCCAGCCAGGCGCACCGCGTGCCTCAAAACCGCATCCGCCGGGTTCGGTGGAACATGTAATTATCGCGCAGGGTCGCGCACTGGTCGGTCCCAGCGATGCGCCAGTGCTGCTCGGCCCCGGCGATTATATTTGTTATCCCGCAGATGAACCGCATCTGTTTGAAGCGCTGGAGCCAAACACCCTGGCCGTGCAGTTGTCGGAGCAAAATTAATGACTGACGCGTAGCGGCATGGTTTATCGCGCGGGTTTGCCGACATCGTGCACAGCATCGCGCAATAAATTGCGCCGCTACGGTTGCGTTCTGCCCGTTGCGGCGCGGTTTACCGCGCAGGTTTGCCGACATCGTGCACAGCATCGCGCAATAAATTGCGCCGCTACGGTTTCGTTCTGCCCGTTGCGGCATGGTTTACCGCGCGGGTTTGCCGACATCGTGCACAGCATTGCGCAATAAATTGCGCCGCTACGGAATCAGCCAATATTTCCCGTCAGTACAGGATTATTTTGCGGTATATGGTGTGCCACCCACATGCACTTTATAGATGCGGAAATTCGGCACCGGCGGATTATCAAAATTCATCTCGCCACCGACCCAGCTGTTAAGGTGATTGCTGACAAAATAGAGATCGCCGTGCGGTCCCCAACCAATGGTATCGGGCCAGGCAATCGCGTCGCTGGTGACGAAAGGCGTGACCTTACCGGTTTTGCCATCCCGTTTCATCAGGCCGTTAAGCGTCAGCGCCGTCAGGTAAAGATTGCCCTGACGGTCTGCCGTGATGCCATCGGTATTGGACGGCAGCACCGTGTCCACTTTGATCGCCTTTTCGATTTGCGCTTCGCTGTTGCTGAAATTGCGCAGCACAGAAGTCGGTACTTTCAGCAGCCGATTGCCGGTAAGGTTAGTCCAGTAGAGCGTTTTCTTATCGCCAGACAGCGCGATACCGTCAGCACCGGTCAACATCGGATTGGCTTTGCCGTCTTTATCCTTCAGTACCTTTTCGCCGTGGATGCTGAAGGTGAAACCGGGTTGATCGTTGACCCATTCCGGCGCAGATAACACCCGTTTTGCCTCCCCGGTCTTCATTTTATACACCAGCAAACCGCCTTTCAGCGGATGACACATGATGCCGGAATCGGTGATGTACACCACGCCTGCGTCGTTATCCACTGCGACGTCATTCAGGAACGAACAGGTAAAGTCGACTTGATCGTTAGTAAAGGTATAACGCGCCACCTCTTTATTTTTATTCAAATCCCAGGCGATCAGCTTTTCATCACCCGCTTTATTGGGTGCACCCGCAATATGCCCTTGATCGAGAATCCACATCACGTTGTTGCGATCAATTTCAAATCCCAGCACCGCTTTTAAACCCTGTGGATTATGTACGTCGTTCATCGCTTCGCTGGGAAAGGGTTGCAGCAACCATTGCCCGTCCTTTTTCACCAGTTTCGACAAGGTTGCCGGGACTTCCGGGCCGCCCCAGCGGGCGGTGCTGACGTACAGGTTACCCTGTGCATCAACCTTCACGCCGTGCAGCATCGCTTTGGTGTCATTGTTTTTCCACGCGGCCGCCGCTGCCGGATCGCTCAGGTCATACGGCAGGCGATTCCATTCTGCGACCACATCCAGTTTAGGTTGCGTCGCCGCCAGTGCCGGTAAGCCAACGCCGACTGCGGTCAACAGCAGGAGAGATGCAGACCATTTTTTTAGCGGATAGGAGGGAGATGCATAGAACATAGTTTTACCCCTGAAGGATGGTTTTATTGTGATTATTTGTCGAATTCTGACATGTCAGAATCTAGCATTCATTGGCAACAGGTAAAGGGGGTAACTGGCGATTTTGCATACGGCCTCACAAAATCGATTGCAGACATCAGCGTGGCTTATAGCGGCCATCATTCGGGGTGATATGAGAGAATGGACCCACTTCTGTTTGCTGGCGGCATTCGCTCACCTGGTCGGCTCGGGGAATTTAAAGAAACAAAAAATTATCTATCCACATGATAAACAAAGATATTAATGAAATCGCAAAACTAACATGTTACTGATGATTTTCTGAGTTTTTCCTGATCCTGCAAAATCCATGCTCAACCCGCCTCTCTGCGTGATAAGCATCACACTAACGTGTCAACCGCTGCCGTTTTTGTGATCAATTTAGCAAATGACTAACATGTAGCTAACTTTATATCCGCCACCTGATAGATTTGTGACATGTCAGTTTTAACCCAGTGACATTCAGCGCGAAGTTAACGTCAGCGCAAAGCAAAGGGATTACCTCAACCTTGCTTTGTACCGCCACCCACCAGGGAGCAGACGTTCGCTTTTCGCGGCTTCTCACGCTGTCATTCAATCGTATAAGAATCAGGAAAGCAGCCATGAGCACTTTGACAGAGAATAAGGCGCGCGACGTCGTTAGCGACCTTGAACACAGTACCATCCGTAAAATCATCACCATGCTGGTCCCGTTGATGGTGGCGATGTATGTGGTGGCCTATATCGATCGACAAAACATCAGTTTCGCCAAGTTGCAGATGGTCAGCAGCCTCGGCTGGAGTGAATCGGCTTTTGGCTTAGGGTCGTCGTTATTTTTTATCGGCTACCTGATTTTTAGCGTTCCGGGCAACCTGATCCTGTCGAAGGTCGGGGCAAAACGCTGGTTTGCCTTAAGCCTTGCCGCCTGGGGCATCATCACTGTCGCCCTCGCCTTCACGCAAAGCCTGACCATGTTCTACAGCCTGCGTTTCGTGCTAGGTCTGGCGGAAGCCAGCTTCTACCCCGGTCTGATTTACTACTCAACGCAGTGGTTCCCGACTAAATATCGCCCACGCATTGTCGGCTTTCTGGTTACCGCCAGCATGTTCGCCAATATGATTGGCGCGCCGCTGAACGGCGCGTTGCTGAGTATGCACGGCATTATGGGTTATGAGGGTTGGCAGTGGTTGTTCCTGATGACCGGTTTGCTGGCGATTTTACTGATCATCCCGGTGATGGCCTGGTTCCCGATTAGCCCGACCCATGCCACCTTCCTGACACGCGAGCAGAAACAGTGGCTGTCGCAGCGCCTGGAGGAAGAACGCCGCCAGGAGAGCGATAAGTCCGTCGATACCCTGTTTAAATCGCTGACCGATAAACGCGTGCTGTCGCTGGCGCTGGTGTACGGTTTTATCTGCTTCGGTGCCTATGGCATCAGCTACTGGATGCCCACCATCGTCAAATCCTTCGGCGTCTCTGATATGACCAACGGCTTCGTCAATATGATCCCCTGGGCGTTGGTGATGATCATGTTGCGTTGGCTGACGCACAAACCGGAACGCACCAATAACCCGTTCGTTAACGTCGCCCTGCCGA
This sequence comes from Pantoea sp. X-Soil-OKNW-713, assembly GCF_059730685.1. Classification (NCBI taxonomy): domain Bacteria; kingdom Pseudomonadati; phylum Pseudomonadota; class Gammaproteobacteria; order Enterobacterales; family Erwiniaceae; genus Pantoea; species Pantoea sp. X-Soil-OKNW-713. The sequence continues at coordinate 658,068 of NZ_AP035996.1, forward strand.
TGTTCACTTCCGCCGCCTGTCTGATTGGTTCGGTGTGGTTCGCCAGCCAGCCGGTCATTAGTTTCGCCTTTATCTGTGGGGTGGTGCTGTCGGTGTTCGCTATCCAGCCCTGCTTCTGGAATCTGACCAAATTCCTTTCCGGTGCTTCAGCGGCGGCGGGAATCGCAATTATCAACTCGCTGGCTAACCTCGGCGGCTTCTTCGCCCAGAACACCATTCCACTGGTGCGTGACCAAATGCAAAGCGCGACCGCACCGATGGTGTATCTGAGCATCGTCATGTTGGTCGGGGGGATCAGCACCGTGATGATCATCAAATGGCTGCAACGCCAGCGCGAACCGGCCACCGCCGCCCCCATGCCAGGTCACTAATCTGACATTTCAGATACAAACAATAAATGTGAAGTAAATCACTATTATCAGAATAAACCGTTGCTGATACCGGTTGGTATCGGCAACATAAATTAAAACTAACATGTCAGTTTTTAAGAAGGTCGTCATGAAAAAGATTGTGGTTCTTGAACCGGGTTACGAGCATTACCACGAAGAAGAAGCCATTCTCGCCGCCTTTTATCCTGAATTTGTGGTCGTCCCTGCCAATGCCTCCCAGGAAACGAAACGGGAGCAGCTGCGTGACGCCGATGCCGTAATGCTGCGTGAAGCGCGTCTTGATAGCAGCCTGATCGCCGCACTCGATAAATGTCAGGTGATTGTGCGCTACGGCGTGGGGGTCGATAACGTCGACCTCGTGGCCGCCAAAGCGAAAGGTATTTATGTCGCGAACGTCCCGGATTACGGCTCCGAAGACGTGGCCGAGCACGCGCTGGCGTTGTTGCTGGCCGCTACGCGTCGCATAACCTCGCGCGATCATCAGGTCCATCACGGCCAGTGGAATATTGGTCAGGCCGAACCGATGTTTCGCATGAGTGGCAAAGTGCTGGGCATTGTTGGCTTTGGCCGCATCGCGCGCTGCCTCGCCGCCAAAGCGCGTGGCATTGGTTTTCGCTCCCTGCTGGTGTGCGATCCGCTGCTGGATGCGCAAGCCGCTGAAGATGCCGGTGTGGTGCGTGTCTCGCTGGAAACGCTGTGTCGCGAAGCCGATTTCATCTCCCTGCATGTCCCGTTGTCGGAGAAAACCCGCCATCTGATCGGTGCTGAACAGTTGGCGCTGATGAAACCCTCCAGTGTGCTGGTGAACACGTCACGCGGCGGCCTGATCGATGAAACCGCCCTGTTCCACGCACTGCAAAACCGTCAGTTATTTGCCGCTGGCCTTGACGTGTTCGAACAGGAACCGATCCGCGCTGACCATCCGCTGCTGACGTTATCCAACGTGATCTGTACCGACCATACCGCCTGGTTCACCGAAGAGTCGGTGATTGAACTGCAACGCAAAGCCGCGCAGGAAGTGCTGCGTGTCTTTGAAGGCAACAAACCCCTGAATTGGGTGAATCGCTAATCACCCGCCCTGCCAAGAGGAAAACAAGATGTATAGCAAAGAGATTATTGACGGTTATCGCGCCATTTTTTCTACCGCATCGATTGCCGATGCCTGCGACCAGATTGTCGGTCAAACCATGTTTCTGCCGTTTGAGGTGAAAAACCGTATCAATGACAAGAAGATCGTTGGCCCGGCCGTCACGATTCTGGAAGATGTCACAGACGAAAAATTACCACCGCAACACGCACTGGATGCCATTGATGAGTCCGAAGCGGGTTCAGTGATTGTCATTGGCGGCAGCCCGGCGCTGGAGAACGTTGCCGTCTGGGGTGGACTGATGACCGCAGGTGCGGTCGCCAATAAACATGAAGGCGCGGTGCTGATGGGCGGCGTACGCGACCTTACTGAGATCCGCCGTGATTACGATTTCCCGGTTTACGCCAAAACCGTTACCCCTGGCACTACGCTGGGTCGTTTCAAAACCCTTGATGCGAATGTCGCGCTGAAGCTGGGTGAAGTGACCATTCACCCTGGTGACCTGATTGTAGGTGATGTTGATGGCGTGGTTTGTGTGCCAAAAGCCCACGTTGATGCGGTGCTGGAACTGTCCAAATCCATCGACCAGCGCGAGCTGGAGCAGGCCAAGCTGATTATCCAGTCAGGATCGCTGCGCGAAGGCCTGGCTAAATACGGCCGCATTTAACCGTGAGAAGCGGCCCGGCACCCTGCTGTGGCCGCCTGACAGGACAACATAATGAAAGATCTGGATATTCTCTCCTTCGGTGAACCGCTGTACGAATTCAGTCAGTTACCGCAGGCACAACAACCGGTCAGCTATCTTAGCGGTTATGGCGGCGACACCTCGAACTTTGCCGTCAGCGCCGCTCGTCAGGGTGCCAGGGTGGCGATGTTTACACAGCTCGGCAACGATGTGTTTGGCGATCAATTTGTCGCGTTGTGGCAGCAGGAAAATGTCCGATGCGACTGGGTGCTGCGCCACGAAGAGGCGCCGACCGGTATCTATTTTATCAGTCACGACGCCAGCGGCCACCATTTCACCTTTTATCGCCAAGGCTCTGCGGCTTCACGTCTGCGTCCGAAGGACTTACCGGAAGCCGCGATTGCCGCGGCAAAACTGCTGCATACCTCCGCCATTACCCTGGCGATCAGTGACAACGCCTGCGACAGCGTCTTTGCCGCACTGGAACTGGCACGTAACCATCAAACGTTGACTTCTTTCGATACCAATCTGCGCCTGAAACTGTGGCCGCTGGCCCGCGCTCGTGCGGTGATCCATGAAGTTGCACGTCTGGTGGATATTTGCATGCCAAGCCTTGATGAGGCGCGACTGCTGACCGGCTTACAGGATGCCGATGCCATTGCCGATTTTTATCTGCATCTTGGCGTGAAACACGTCGTATTGAAAATGGGCAGTGAAGGCGCGATGTATGCCAGCGCAGAGGAACGCGTGGTGGCGACCGGGCACCAGGTCGCCACTGTCGATGCAACCGGCGCGGGCGATTGCTTCTCGGGTGCCTTCCTGACTCGATTGCTGGCGGGCGATGCCGCGCAAAACGCCCTGCACTACGCTAACGCGGCCGCCGCGCTTACCACCACCGGCTATGGCGCAGTCGCGCCAATTCCCACCCGTGCGCAGGTTGAGGCCTTTTTACACCAGGCGCGTTAAATCCTGTGCCAGCCCGTTCTCACCACTTTCGACAGGGCTGGCACGGCCTCAAAGCCTTGCCGCCACCGGCACTGCGGCTTTCTTCGTCTTCACCTTTAACCCGAACAACATCGATGCGATGCGCGATCGTTTGATGAGCAAATAGCACAGGGTACTGAAAGCGACGCCAATGAAGCAGTTGATCAGGACATAGATAATCGACAGATTGGCTGGCAACCAGACATCCATCAGCCAGGAGAAAGTGATCACCACCGGATAATGCAGCAGATAAATAATCAGCGCGGAATCGACCACGCCGGTAAGTAACGGATTTTCCTTTACCGGCAGGCGTTCAAAGACAAATACCAGCCAGTAAGCAAGCTGGAACGAGAGAACGCTACCTGCCAGCACCGGCAGATATTTTAACGCGCTGGCAATATGATGATGAGCAACGACGTAAAATCCCAGCCAGGTAACCAGCGCCATTCCCGCAATCAACCACTTATTTATTACCCAGGAATTGACGTAAGTGGCTATTTTCTCGCGATTAACGTACAACGCATAGCCAGCCGCATAATACACCATAAAACGCGCAGTCACCGGCACCAACTCGATAAACTCCCCCTGCCCTTTGACCAGGAACTTAAGAAAGAAGCAGATGTTGGCAAGCGCAATCAGGGTCACCAGTAGCCACGGCAGTGAAAACCGTTCGAGCTGTCTGGCAGCAAATTGATATATGGCCGGGGGGATGACTAATGACATCACTGACAGTGAAACCAGGAACCACAAGTGATGCATCATTGAATAACTGTGTAACCAGCCCGCTAACGTTAACGGCGTTCCTTTCATTTGCCAGGCAATAATATACATCAGCGGTGGCAGGAATAAATACGCGGTAATAAGCGGAGCCAGAACTCGCTTCAAGCGATTATCACGGAACATCTGTTGCCCTTTACGTAGTACCACCAGGGCAGAAAACATTCCCGAAAGAAAGAAAAACACCTCCATCCTGAAAGTATGAAACATGCTGAGGAAAGCGGTAAATAACTCCGATGGATCACGCTGCGCAACATAATACCAGCCATTTTCACCCGGAAGACTTCTTGAAGCATGTAAGAGAACACCCTCAAGAATTAATCCCGCGCGCAGCAAATCCAGGCCGATATTTCGGCCAGACAAAAACGACGGCGTATTCATGTTCACACCTCGAAGATGAATTATTTAAAGGACATGATGCTGATGAGATTGATGCTAACAGCTCGTATGGTTGTTTACCTTTCGTTTACACATTTTAGGAAAATCGCTATTGCAAAATCATGCCAACCCTAAAGAAAAACTAATCCTGATAAGATTAAACTGATAAAGCGAAGCGTAACTCAATGAATTAACGTGATATCACCGGGGTTAAGATAAAACGCACTAACTGGATGATTTATCTAATGTGACAAAAGCATTTCACTAAAAAGCAGGTATCCTTACAATAGGTTTGCATATGATGACAATGTAAAGAATATATAATCAGTTTTCGATTAAAATAAAATAATAAAAATCAATGCAGCTAAACAAATAATTCAAAAAGGAAAGGGGAAATAATCGTATCACCATGATTTTAAATCAAATGAGGAAAAGGACACCAGGATCAACTAACAATATTTTTATAATCCAAAAAGGTTTAGGAATGCTCTTATGGTATTTATCATGCCTGAACATGGCATATATACTCTTTTCATCAGAAGCTATTCACACTCCACCAGAAAAGGCAGATTAGCGATGAAAGCAATTTTTTATTTCTTTAGCGCGTTATCTCCTGTCATCACAGCATTGAGTCCGTTTGTTTATGCAGCAAAAAATACCGACAATAAGTTTATTATTGAAGCTTATGGTGGTTCCAGCACTCAGGGTGCAATGGCGGTGCGGGAAAATGGCAAAGTCCACCCCATTTTTATAAAAAATAATGAAATAGGCCTGATCAACCAATTTATCAAAGACAAATACGGCGATGGGATTCAGGTTGTGAATAAAGGCGCATCGTCATCCCAGGCGATGGATCTGTTGAACGGTAAATACTTTTATAAGAACAATAAAAGCTGGCGCGAGGAGATGAAAAAGTCTCCGGCCAGAATCATCCTGTTGAACTTTGCCACGAACGATGCCAGGCATTTCCATTACCAGGATATTGAACCTGACTATCGCGTCAGCCCGGATCAATATATTAAGGTCATGGCGCAACTGGTGAATATTGCTCGTGCTGCCGGTAAGGAGGTGATTTTACAGGAACCCCACCCTATTTGCGGCGGCGCAGCCAGGTGGAATATCGGACCTTATGTCACACAACTGGATAAGCTGGCGCGCGCAGAATCCGTACCATTGTCGAGACAATACCAACGTATCCTGAACATGAATAACTGGCAGTCGCTGTTATCACCAGATTGTGTTCATCCTTCGGAGCAACTTTATCGCATCAAAGCGGAAGAGACGTTCTCGGTTTTGGTGGCGCATTATGGCGCGCAGTTGGCGGCGGCAGGCACACACCGGTAGCAGCGCAATTTATTGCGCGTATTTTTACCGCGCGATAAATCGCGTCGCTACGTAATCTGCCTGCACATAGCGCGATTTCCTCCATGTCCGAATGACTCCATTTCTGGTATACATACTCCTCTAATCAGTGTGGAGCAGATAGCAGAACTATGGCGCAGGATCTTCTGAAAGATGTGGTGTACAAACGAATCAAGGACATGATCGTTAATGGTTCGCTGCCGATGGGCGGTAAGCTTTCAGAATCTGCCCTTGCTACTCGCTTAGCCGCCAGTAAAGCCCCGGTACGCGATGCCTTACGTCGTTTGCAAAGTGAAGGCCTGGTGCAGATTAAGCCCAAAAGCGGCACCTTTGTGTTTAGTCTTAATGACCTGGAATTTAAAGATTTGCTCGAGTTTCGCTTCTATGTGGAATCGAAAGCGATGGAACTGGCCCTGAAAAAGAACCCGAAACAGTTGGTGCAGGAGATTTCGGCGATCCTCGATAACATGGAGTTCTGCATCAATAACGGCTCCAGCGTCGAATATATCCGCCTGGATAACCTGTTCCATCAGGCCTTGTTTACCTGGTGCCAGAATCCCTATCTTGAACAAGCCTACACCCTGATCTCATCGCGCATGGCGACTATCCGTAATTATCTCGGCAGTAACGACGAACATATGCATCGTTCATGGGATCAGCACGTCACTATCGTTACCGCGCTGCGTAATAACGACTACGACAGCGCGTTGGTGGCATTGCAGGGACATATCCTGCCGGAATTCGGCGCTTACTGGGGTCTGCTGTAATCCTGTCTGTGCCGGGTCTGCTCCCGGCGTAACAGCAACGCGACAAACAATCCCCCTTGTCATTTCTGGGTTATTATTGTTATGTTATAACATAACAATATGCACTTCAGAGGTCATGCTATGTCGTTAATTCAGGATTCACGTCTCCCCGTCACAGTTCTTTCTGGCTTTCTCGGTGCCGGGAAGACCACGCTGCTTAACCATATTCTCAATAACCGCGCTGGCCGCCGGGTAGCGGTGATCGTCAATGATATGTCGGAAGTGAATATTGATGCCGCGCTGGTTCGCAATGGTGGTGCGGAGCTTTCACGTACCGATGAAAAGCTGGTGGAGATGAGCAACGGTTGCATTTGCTGCACGTTGCGCGAGGATTTGCTGCTGGAAGTGCGTCGCCTGGCCGAGGCAGGCCGCTTTGATCAGTTGGTGATCGAATCCACCGGAATTTCCGAACCTCTGCCGGTCGCGGAAACCTTCACATTCGCGGATGAAGACGGTCAGAGCCTGTCACAATTCGCCCGACTGGATACCATGGTCACGGTGGTGGATGGTTTTAATTTCCTGCGTGATTACCGTTCAACCGACTCCCTGCAAGCGCGAGGCGAATCACTGGGCGAGGCCGACGCCCGCTCGGTGGTCGATTTGTTAGTCGATCAAATTGAGTTTTGCGATGTGCTGGTGGTGAATAAAACCGATTTGATTAATCAGGACGATCAGCAAACGCTGTACGCCATGCTGCGTTCACTTAATCCACGCGCCCGGATTGTATTTTCACACTTTGGACAGGTACCGCTGGATGAGGTGCTGGAAACCGGGCGTTTTGATTTCGATGCTGCCGCCCAGGCACCCGGTTGGTTGCAGGAACTGCGCGGTGAACATCAGCCAGAAACGGAGGAGTACGGCATCCGCAGTTTTGTCTATCGTGCGCGTCGCCCGTTCCATCCACAACGTTTCTGGCATGCGGTGAATCATCAACTGGAAGGGGTAATCCGTTCAAAAGGTTATTTCTGGCTGGCAAGCCGCCCGGAGTATGCGGCAATGTGGTCACAGGCTGGAGCCGTGGCGCGCCACGGCTATGCCGGACACTGGTGGGCCAGTATCCCGCGTGAACGCTGGCCGCAGGATGAAGAATCGCTGGCGTTTATTGCCCGTCACTGGCAGGAAGGCATCGGTGATGCGCGTCAGGAACTGGTGTTTATCGGTATCGAGATGGATGAGGATCAGGTACGCAATGCGCTGGAGCACGCCCTGCTGACCCCCGCAGAGATGGCGGCTGGCCCGGCAAGTTGGGTGACAATGCCTGATCCGCTGCCGGAATGGTTCGAGCATGACGCCGTGGACGCGTAATCGCACAGAAAGCAACAAATGGCTACGCTTTTCCATCAAGGTCAGGAGTATGCTGAATTGCAGCATTTACCCTTACAGGAGAAGACGTTATGCCAGAAGTTGTTGTCTATGCCGCGGAAGGCCGCACCACTGAACAGAAAAAGAAACTGCTGAAAGCTATCACCACTGCCGTGTCTGATTCGTTTGAGATCGATGCCAATTCCGTGGTGGTGTCAATTGTCGAAACGCCGTTACATATGAAATCGAAGGGTGGCATTCCGTTTGACGAGCGTTAACGGATGCCCCCTCTCCTGCCCATGATCCTGATGGGCGGGATTTCCCTTTCTTACCTTTATCCCGTCTGCAAATATCGCTACCCTAGGGCCGCTTAACTTGTACAACTTCGTAGCGGCGTGATTTATCGCGCAATTCTGTGCGTGGGGTGTGAAAACCCGCGCGATAAATCACGCCGCTACACGCACTTTTCTTTCTTCTGGAGTCTCAATGTCCCTGCCGTTGTTCCGCCGCCCCACTCTGAATGATGTTGACCGTTGCTTTGAAATTGAAATCACCGCCTATGAGGGTGATGAAGCCGCAACCCGCGAGAAGATCGCCACCCGCATCGCTGACTATCCGCAAGGTTTTTTACTGCTGGAAGTGGATGGCCAGGCCGTTGGTTTTATCAACTCAGGCTGTGCCTGGGACGTGGTGATGTCCGACGAAGCCTTTAAGGAACTGGTGGGACACGATGCAGCCGCGCCTAATGTGGTGATTATGTCGGTGGTGGTTGACCCGCAGTGGCAGGGCAAGGGTTATGCGGCGCAGCTGATGCATACCTTTATTGATGAGCAGCGAGCGCTGGGCAAGCAGAGTATTCACCTGATGTGCAAGACCCAACATATCGAGCTGTACCGCAAGTTTGGTTTCGCTTATATCAAACCGTCGGAATCTGACCACGGCGGCATGGCGTGGCATGAGATGATTAAAACGCTGTAACGGTTGTACTGACAAAGATGCGTAGCGCCGCAATTCCGCTTCGCAGCCAGCGAATTTTCAGTATCATAGCCCGATCTGTCGTTTTCTGGATTGAGTATGACCCATCAACACAGTTCCCTGTTTGCACAGCTTGCCGCCATTCTGGCGGAGGAAAGCCGCACGCCACTGTATAAACGTTTTGCCGCTGCCATTAAAGACGCGGTGCGCGCAGGCCAGCTGGTCCATGAAGAGATCCTGCCGGGAGAACGCGAATTCAGCCAGTCGCTGGGAATTTCGCGCATTACCGTGCGTAAGGCGATGGATGAACTGGAAAAAGAGGGTGTGGTGTTTCGGTCGCGTGGCTACGGTACGCAAATCTGTAGCCAGTTCGAATATTCGCTGAAAGAACCCAAAGGTTTGTCGCAGCAGGCGGTATTACGCGGCAAAAAGCCCGATACGGTGTGGATCAACAAAAGCAAAATCCGTTGCAACGCGGAGATTGCGGAGAAACTGGGGCTGAACAATGGCAGCGATGTCTGGCAGTTGAAACGCATTCGCTACGTGGATCAACAGGCGGTGTCAGTGGAAGAGTCGTGGGTTTCAACCCAGCTGATTGCCGATGCTGACGATATCGGTATCTCGCTGTACGACTACTTTCGTGAGCGACAAATCCTGCCGGTGAAATCACAAAGCCGTGTCAGCGCACGTATGCCGGATGAAGCACTGCAACAGCAAATTGCCCTGCCCGCCAATGTGCCGGTGCTGGTGATTAAGCAACTGGCACTCGACGCTCAGGGCAATCCGCTGGAGTACAGCATCAGCTACTGTCGCAGCGATATGTACGTGTTTATTGCCGAGTAAGACGCTGCTGCCAGTAAGCGGTCAGCGTTGCGCGATCCGGCGCGCAGTCCCCACCGCGCTGTGAGACAACATAGGACGCCACCGCATTGCCCAGCGCCACGCTGTCGGCCAGCGACCAACCGGACGCCAGACCTGCCAGCAGTCCACCCGCATGGCTGTCGCCGGCACCAATGGTATCCACCACCGTGGTCGCCAGCGCAGGCACCCAACCCTGGGTTGCTGCATCGCTGTATCCTGCCCCATCGCTGTCGAGTCGCACCACCATTGCGCTGCCAAAACGTTGCTGCCAGCGCGCCAGCAGCGCATGCGCATCAAAGGGTTCAGATGCACCAAGGCGCTCCCGCCACAGCAACTCCGCCTCTTGTCTGTTCACTGTAATCAGTGGATTGAGCGCCATGATACGTGCGAATTGTGCATCCGCGATATCCGCCAGGCGAGGTCCAAAATCCACCAGCAGCTGCCAGGGTTGTGGCTGCCGTTCCAGCCAGCTAATCAACACCTCGCCACTTTTACTGGTGAGTTGATAACCGGAGAGATAAATCCAGCGATGCGCCGGTTGCGGTAGCGTATCAAGCAACGCCGCGTCCCACTGATTTTCCACGCCGCTGACCGAAAGAAAGGTACGTTCACCATCCGGCTCCACCAGCGCCAGGCACCAACCGTTATCGCCGGATGCCGTTTCCAGCACGCTTTCGATGCCATATTCCACCAGTTTCTGGCGCACAATCCCGGCCCAGACGCCGTTACCCAGCGGCAAAGCATTGATCGACGGTACACCAAGTCGATGCAGCGCAATCGCCACATTCAGGGCGCAACCGCCGACATTGACGCCCTGCTGATGCAGCTCGATATCACTGCCGCGATGCGGCAGTGAGTAAGCATCGGCAATCACATCCACCACCGCCGCACCCACCACGCAAACCGGCAGGCGACCAGCCAGTCGTGTCAGATCATCTGGCGTCAGCATAGGCGGCCTCACGCTGCTGACGGAAACGACTGAAAGCACTGCTGTAGCGGGTGAAATCCAGATTATTGGCAGCATCCAGTTCAGCTTTTAATGCCGGATCGATGCCGTCAATCCCCTGCAAGGCGCCGCAAATCGCCACCGCCATTGCACCGATGGTATCGGTGTCGCCACCGAGGTTGGCACAGAGAATGGCGCAGCGGTTAGGATCGCAGGCAGCCAGTTCCACCATCGCAATCGCGGCGGGCACTGATTCAATGGTGCTGGTCCCCGTCCCGACCAGATCATAAATCTGTTGCAGGGTCGATTCTGTCCCCCTGCCCTGCGCCACAACCTGCAACGCCAGTTCCACGCGCGCCGCCATCGAAGCACTGAAGGTGGTGACACGTTTTTCCTGCGCTGCTCGGGCAATCGACGGCAACTCATCGCGGATAGTTGCCCAGTTTGCCCCATCAATGGCACGCGAAACCGCCCAGGCGATAACCGTCGCCCCGGCAATCGCCACATCGGATTTATGCGTCGGGCTGGACGCCAGCGCCACGGCATCAATAAAGCCCGCCAGATCGCGCGCCGGTAACAGGCAGCCCAGCGGCGATACCCGCATCGCTGCGCCGTTGGTCATGCCGTTATTTTCCAGTTGCGCGACGGGTGTTCCGGCTTTCAACGCGTTGAGGGCAATTTTCGAGGTTGGCCCGAGCACGTTTTTGTTGAAGGCATCAAACGCTTCTGCCCAGCGCAAAATATTGGCCCCAATGGTTTCGGCATTGATGTCGCCATCATGGGTGATGATAGCGTCGGCCAGTGCCAGCGCCATCGAGGTGTCGTCGGTAAAGGCCGCCCGGCCAAAATAGCAGGCGGCATTGTTTTCGGCCGGGCCAGGCAGAAAGCGATCGATCCAGCCAAAATGCTGTTTCACGCGGCTGCGCGGCCAGAGTTCCGACGGCATACCCATCGCATCGCCCAGTGCCTGGCCATAAAAGGCGCCCAAAATCCGTTTTTCCTGGAGTGTCATTGTCATCGCTACTTCTCTTATTTATGGCTTTCAGCGGGTGCTGAAGTATCAAAAGCGGTTAATTCATCACTGCGTTTTTTGCCGTCACGGAACAACACGATAAAGGCGAGGGTGATAATCACAATCATCACGCTACCGAACATCCACATCCCGGCCCAGTTGAAGGTCTGACCGTTGATCGGCTTATCGTAAGCAAACATCTCCTGCATCAGATAGCCGCCAAGACGGTAGCCCAGCAGGCTGCCGATACCCTGACAGGCAAGCGTAATCAGGCCCTGCGCCGCGTTACGCATCGCTACCGGCGCTTTCTTATCCACGTAAATGTAGGCGGTGATGAAGTAGAAGTCATAGCTGACGCCATGCAGCAGGATGCCCATAAACAGCAGGCCGAAGGTCAGCAGGTTCTGATCGCCGCCGAACACGAAGAAGACATAGCGCAGCGCGGCAGTCACCAGTCCCAACAGCAGCACTTTGCCGATGCCGAAACGTTTGATAAAGAACGGCAGCGCCAGCAGGAAAAAGATTTCCGATACCTGGCCGAGGGTCATCCAGCCGGTGGCATGCGGCAGACCCACTTCGGTCAGATAACCTTCGGCAAAGATGTAGTAGAAGGCCAGCGGCATGCTGAACAGGAACGAGCAGACAAAGAACACGAGGAAGCTACGATCTTTCAACAGATGCAACGCATCCAGACCGAGTGCCACGCGCAGGCTGAATTTGCCGGTGCTTTTCGGTTCTGTGGCCGGCAACATCAGGGCAAAGATACCCAGCAGCAGCGAACTGGCAGCGGTGATCAGCAACGGAACATTACTGGCCGAGATATCGCCAAAACCAAGCAGCGGCGGCAGGAAGCCGCAGGCAATGCCGGAAGCGATCCAGCCGATGGTCCCCATCACGCGCACGCGTGGATAATCGCGTTCAACATCACCAACGTGGGAGAAGGCAATGCTGTTGGTCAGCGCAATGGTCGGCATATAGGTCAGCGCATATAACAGCAGCAGCGGGAAGAAGCTGCCGAAGTGCGTCTGTTGCGCAGCGAAGAACATCAGAATCGCGCCAACAATCATCAGCAGCGACAAGACTTTTTGTGCCTGGAAGAAGCGGTCTGCCAGCGAGCCAACCAGAATCGGTGACAGGATGGCGGCGATGGAGGTGCAGGCATAGCACCAGGCAATCTCCATCGGGGTGAAGCCATTTTTACTCAGAAAGGCCCAGAGCGGCACGAACCATGCCCCCCAGATAAACCATTCAAGGAACATCATGAACGACAGTTTTGGCATTGTATTTTTCATCGAACTTACTCCCCGGTGTTGGTAGAACCAATCTAACACCACTAACAATACCTTTATAATACCTTTAGCTGATAGTTTGACCTCACCCACATAATTTTAACCGATGGTTAACAGGGTTGGAGATGATAAAACGCGCGATAAATCGCGCCGGTACAGGTAAGCATTGGCCCGTGGCGGTGCGATTTATCGCGCGAATTTTTATAGCAGGCAGCGTGTGAACCAGTATCACACGCTGAAAAGGAAGGAATTAACGGTTAACCAGTTTGGCCGGTAAAGCGATCACCAGCAGGCAGCTCAACAGCAGACAGACCGCAAAGAACCACAGCGCGCCATTGCCGCTGCCAGTAAGATCCAGTGCGATCCCCATCACCGAGTTACTCACCAGTCCGGCGATATTGGCGATGGAGCAGGCCAGCGCAAACCCGGCCGCTGCCGCCGTGCCTTTCAGGAAGGTCGCAGGCAGGCTGAAGAACACCGGCACCGCGCCAATGATCATCGCCTGGGCAATCGAGAATAACAGCACCGTCATCATCACGTTATGGGAGAAAAAGGTGCTGGCTCCCATCGCCGCTGCGCCAATGATAAATGGCACAATGATATGCCAGCGACGTTCACGCGTCCGGTCCGAGCTGCTGCCAATGGCCAGCATACCGATCAACGCCGCCAGGCTGGGAATGGCCGTCAGGTAACCGATGGTGCTGATATCGGTGGTGCCAGCGTTTTTAATAAAGGTCGGCATCCAGAAGCCCATCGCATAGGCACTGAGCAGAATGGAGAAGTCGATCCCGCCGAGCATCACCACGCGGATATTCAGCAGACCATCACGCAGGCGATGCTTCACCCCTTTCGCCTCGCCTTCATCTCTGTCGAGGTCGTTTTGCACCGCCTGCTTTTCTTCCGCACTCAGCCAGTTGGCGCTTTCCACGCTATTCGGCAGCAACCAGAAGGTCATCACCCCCAGCAGCACGCTCGGGATACCCTCCAGCAGGAACAGCCATTGCCAGCCGCGCATCCCGTACACCTCATGGAAATGGCCCATGATCCAACCGGAAAGCGGTCCGCCAATCAGACTGGAGAGCGGCAGACCAATCATAAACAGCGCGATGATGCGGCTGCGACGCCAGGAGGGAAACCATTTAGTGAGATAGAACAACACGCCCGGCAGAAACCCGGCTTCCGCCGCGCCCAGTAAAAAACGAATGATGTAGAACTGCATCGGCGTTTGCACCAGTAAGGTTGCTGTGGAGAGCAAACCCCAGGTAATCATGATGCGCGCGATCCAGATTTTTGCCCCGACGCGTTGCAGAATCAGGTTGCTTGGAACTTCAAACAGAATGTAGCCAACAAAAAACAGCCCGGCACCGAGACCAAACGCCGTCTCGCTCAGCGACAGGTCGCTGGCCATTTGCAGCTTCGCCAGACCGATGTTGATACGGTCCAGATACGCTGCCAGATAACATAAACAGAGAAAAGGAATCAGTTTCCAGGTGATCTTGCGGTAAATCGCGGCAGTGTCCTCGGCTGCCAGCACAGCAGGACGGGTTGTAGCAACAGTCATGATTTTCTCCGGGCGCAATAAACCCTGATGGGCGTGTTGTTATGCGTTTCACTGACCGTGAAACCTGTTGTGTCTGCGCACTCCGTGCAGGTGAATAAGCGCCCTTAACGGGCGCTGAACTGTCCGAGATATTCCAGCGTGGTGGCTTTGGACACCACATCGCCGTACTTACTGTCGATATCAAACAGGTTGGCTTCATGCGGCGCTGCGTGGCGATCGCCCACGCATTCACGTACCACCATCGCGCGAAAGCCGTACTGCAACGCGTCCACGGCGCTGGCGCGCACGCAGCCGCTGGTGGAACACCCGGCGATGATCAGGGTGTCGATACCTTCCGTCACCAGCAGCGATGCCAGTGCGGTGCCAAAAAACGCGCTGGCATATTGCTTGGTGATCACCACCTCATCCGCGAGCGGCAGCACGCCGGGGCAGAACGCCGCCAGTGGATTGCCCTCCACCATGTCGCGCATCACCGGCGCTTTCTGTACCCAGATGCCACCATCACGTTGATGCTGCGGGTGATAACGGATTTGGGTATGGATCACCGGAATGCCGCAGCGGCGTGCGGTTGCCAGCAAGGCTTCCGCTTCCTGGACCGCATCCACCACCCCCGGTGCAAACAGCGGGGCACCCGGCGTGGTGTAACCTTGCAAAAAATCGATCATCAGCAGGGCCGGACGCTTGCCAAAGCCGATGCGGTTGCCCCAGACACCGGCATAGTTGTCACTGGCGCTTTGTGTCATCAGTTCGCTCCTTACCAGGCACCGGACAACAACGCACCGGCACCGGGTACTACCGGCTCCAGATCCAGCGCTTTCAGCAGCGCGTACGTGGTGGCGATCGCCGCAGTAATCACCGGCTTACCGGTTTGTGCTTCCACTTTGGCGACCGCCGGCAGTGAAGGCATCTGTACGCAGGCCGACAGCACCACTACATCGACATCATCGAGCGGCATGTCTGCGACAATGCCCGGCAGATTGTTCGGGTCATGACGAGCGACCGCGAGGTTATCGGCAATCTCCAGCGCGCGCCACACTTTCACCTCAATCCCTTCGCGCTGGATATAATCCACCACCAGCTCGGTAAGCGGTTTCATATAGGGCGCGACCAGAGCGATCTTTTTCGCACCCATGATATGCAGCGCATCCACCAGCGCTCCGGCACTGGTGATCACCGGTGCCAGCGCGTCATTTTCTCGTGTGACCGCGGTAAGACGCGCCTGTGACTGACGGTGATAACCGGGGCCCATCGCCATGATCGCCACCAGGCAGGCGTATCCCAGCACATCAACTTTGGCGTCCGACAGTTCCAGCGCGCAGCGGTCCGACTCCTTATCCATCGCCGCCAGTTCATCTTTGTTGACGTGCTTCATACGCATGCGGCTGGAGTGGAAGGTAAAGCGCTCCGGGCGGATCAACTGGCGAGCCTGCAACATGGCAGGAATTTCAGTTTCCATCGTAATGTTGGAACTCGGCACAATTTGGCCGATACGGTACTGGCGGGTCATGACTGAATCTCCGGTTGCAGGGTTGCGCCGAGGAAGGTACCAAAGGCAGCGAAGAAGCCGGGGAAGTCATCCCAGGGGATCATATGTCCGGCATTTTCAACGTGAGCGATTTCAATTGAGGGCAGCAGTTCGCGGATCTCGGCCTCATCTTCCGCCAGGATCACGCCACCTTTGCCCGCCACCATCAGCAGGGTTTTAGCGGGCAACTGGCGAAAATATTGGTGGATATCGAGCTGATGAAAATCGTCGTAGGCACGACGGATGGCCGGTTCGTAGCAGGTGTGCAGCCACTCGGCGCGCAACTGACGTTGTTCTTCCGTCCAGCTCGGGCAATATTTTTTCATCGCTTCCGCGTCCATGCCCTGCTCCGCCTCGCGGATCGAGTCCTGATACCACGGCCACTGGCCCGGATAGAGACGACGGCCCGGTCCCGACACTGGCGGATCAATCAGTGACAACGACAACACGCTGTCTGGCTGTTTCACCGCAGCACGCATGATAAAACGCGCCCCCATTGAATGGCCGACCAGGTGGTACTGCGTCAGTCCCAGAGCCTCAGCGAAGGCGTTAATATCGTCGGCGCAGCTTTCGGTGCCGTAGTCCAGCCCCTCACCGCTGCTGGATAAACCGCGTCCACGCACATCCAGCACCCAGGTATCAAATTGCTGACCAAATACTTCCGCGACAAAACCCCAGGTAATCGCCGGGCTGGTGATACCCGGTACCAGAATCAGAGTCGGGCCTTTCCCGCCATAACGCAGATAGTGCTGGCGAATGCCGTTCGCCTGCACCTGGCCACCGCTGACAAACGTGCTCATCACGCCCCCTCGCTTTTCAGCGGTGCGGCGAAGACATCGTAGCCGTACACCCAGGCCGGATCTTCCTGCGTGCGCAGGAAGGTGTTGGCGTTCGACACCGACTGCACGCGCGAAGCGCGTTCTTTGCGGTTAACTTCATACAGGCGGAAGGCGGTGCTGTAATCTTCCAGGCCGGTTTCTGTCAGGCAACGTGCCAGCATGGCGGCGTCTTCGATCGCCATCGCGGCACCCTGTGCCATATGCGGTTTCATCGGATGGCAGGCATCACCCAACAACACAATGCGCCCTTCACTCCACACCGGCAGCGGCTGGCGGTTGAGCAGCGGCCACTTGGTGACGTTTTCGCTGCATTCAATCAGCGCCTGCACCACCGGATGGTAATGGCCGAAAGTTTCCAGCATCTCCTGCTGGCTGCTGTCGACAAAGCTACCTTTGAAATCCCACGCCGGATGCGGCACGCCAGAGACGTAGTAGTATTCATCGCGAGATTTGGTGGTGTAGTACACCATCAGGTGACGATCTTCCGACCACCATTTCACGCAATCTTCAAAATCGAGGTTGTACTTACGCAGTTGTTCGCCACGGATCAACGCGCGGTGCGCCACCCAGCCGCTGTAGGTCGGTGCTTCCACGCCCAGCAGGTGTTCGCGCAGTTTGGAGTTGATACCATCGGCACCAATCACGATATCGGCGCGTTCTTCGCTACCATCCTGGAAACGCAGTACCACATCGCTGCCGCTGTCTTCCACGCTGCTCAGGCATTTGCCAAAGTGGACCGAACCCGGCTCCAGGCTGGTCATCTGCATCGCCTGTAAATCACCGCGATGAACGGTGACGTATGCTGCGCCGTACTCCTTGCGCGCAAATTCACCCAGCGGAATGCGCGAGAGGTATTCACCGGTTTCGCCATCGCGACTGAACCAAAAATCCGGATGTGAGGCCAGATCTTCCAGCTGTTGTTCGATCCCCATGCGACGGAACACTTTCAGGACGTTCGGTCCCATATGGATGCCCGCACCGAGACGTGAAAACGCCGGACTCTGTTCGTAAACCTGCACATTGAAGCCCGCTTTCTGTAACAACGAGCCAGCAGCCAGGCCACCAAGACCTGCGCCAACGATCGCAATGCGTTTCATATTGCTCATATTTTCCTCTCAAAACTCACGCTGATTTGAAGGTACACCTGCGGTATTGGTTTCTAGCCCCGCTCAAATTATCTAGTGTGTACGCTATAATTATTGGCGTTATTTTTTTGTGAATTGCAATGGTTATTGTGGTGAAAACTGCATGTCATGATGTTAATCACAGCATACAGGCTGCGTTAAATAGGCTTTTCTTATGACAAAAAGAAATGCTTGCACTCTTCTTCGCAACACGTCTATAACAAATATATCTAGCGTATTCGCTATAAAAAGATGAAGTTTTAGACAACAACATCGAACCCGAGAGGAACCCGCAATGGCAGTTAACCAGAGTCAGTTAGGACAGATGTTTGAGCAGGTGTTACGTCTGTCGAAAGTCGATGCCACACAAAGCGTCGCCATTCTGAAAAGTCACTATTCTGATGCACGCACCGTGCAGGCCGCGACCGATGCTGCACTACGATTGGGCGCGAAAGTGTATTGCGTGGAACTGCCAGCCTTTAATCATCCCACCGCGATGGGCAACGACATGACCGCCTACTGCGGCGATACCGCGTTAACCGGCAACATTGCGGCGCAACGCGCGCTGGAAGCGGCAGACCTGATTGTCGATACCATGATGTTGCTGCACTCACCGGAGCAGGAACAGATCCTGAAAACCGGTACCCGTATCCTGCTGGCAGTTGAACCCCCGGAAGTGTTGGCACGAATGTTGCCAACGGAAGAGGACAAGTCGCGTGTGCTGGCCGCGGCCGCGGTGCTGGAGAAAGCGCGCATGATGACGGTGAAATCTCAGGCCGGCAGCGATTTCCGTGCCCCGCTGGGACAGTATCCGACGGTGACCGAGTACGGTTATGCCGATGAACCGGGCCGCTGGGACCATTGGCCGAGCGGTTTCCTGTTCACCTGGCCGAACGAAGATCAGGCGGAAGGGGTGCTGGTGCTGGAAGTGGGAGATATCCTGCTGCCGTTTAAATCCTATGCCCGTGAACGCATCACGCTGGAAATCGAGAAAGGCTTTGTGACAAAGATTCACGGTGGCTTCGAAGCGGAATACCTGCGTGATTACATGAGCTATTTCAACGACCCGGAAGTGTATGGCATTTCACATATCGGCTGGGGATTACAGCCACGCGCACAGTGGACCGCTATGGGCCTGCACGACAAAAACGACGGCATGTGTATGGATGCACGCGCGTTTTACGGCAACTTCCTGTTCTCCACCGGTCCGAACACCGAAGTGGGCGGCAAACGTAAAACGCCATGCCATATGGATATCGCGCTGCGCCGTTGTGACATCAAAGTTGATGATCTGCTGGTGGTCGCCGAAGGCGAAGTGGTGGCACCCGAAGCCTCACGCGCACGTTAATCATACGCAGGGAGCGGCTGTCAGCGCAGTGACAATGCATTACACTGCCTGGCAGTATCCGGGAAAAAGGACCTTTTTATGTCGCACGACCACACTTCCCCCACGGAAGACAATTACGACTACACCCAACAGGTTGGCCATCTGCTGCGCAAGGTTTACCAGCGCCATGTGGCGATTTTTCAACAACATGTGGGTGATTCACAGATCACGGCGGTGCAATTTATTACGCTTTGCGCACTGCGCGACCACGGTCCCAGCGCGCAGAACGATTTAGTGCGTTACACCGCTGTCGATCAGGCCACCATCCGCGGCGTGGTTGAACGTTTAAAGGCGCGCGATCTGGTCAGTCTTGGCCCTGATCCCACCGACAAACGCAAGGTGATTGTGATGCTGACAGAGCCGGGACAGGCGCTGATTCAGCACACCACCGATAACGCAGTTCGCATTACTGAAATGACGTATGGGCAGTTGAATCCAGCCGAACGAGTCGCGCTGGTTTATCTGCTCAGGAAAATGCTGGACGACACGAGCCAGTCATAACCCGGGGCGAGTGAGCCGCCTCGGTAAGGCGGTCAATAATGAAAATGATGGCACAACAGTCTGCCACGACAGTTTCACCTGCAGGTTTACGCTGTTATTCATTGAAGGTTAACGGCGAAGAGAGAGAAGTCACCAGCTATCGCGACACCTCGTTATTGCTGGTACTGCGTAATGAATTATCCCTTAACGGTCCGAAATATGGCTGCGGGCTGGGCGAATGCGGTGCCTGTACCGTGATGATTGATGGCGTTGCCGCGCGTGCCTGCGTGATCCCGGCGTTTGGCGTGCGGCAGCGCGCTATCACCACCCTGGAAGGCTTAGGCAGCCGTGACGCGCTGCATCCGGTGCAGCAGGCGTTTATCGAAGAACAGGCCGCACAATGCGGCTACTGCCTGAATGGCATGATCATGACCACCGCCGCGTTGTTGCGCGATCTCCCCTGCCCCAGCGACCAACAAATTCGTTCCGCCCTGAGCGGCAATCTGTGCCGCTGCGGCACCCATCAGGAGATCCTCTGCGCGGTGAAGCGCGCAGTGCAACTCTGCCTGCAACAGGCGGAGGAGCAGCCATGAGCCATGCCGATGTACCCACCCAGCAACAACTGCTGGCGGCTGACAATGTGCTGCTGATCGTCGATGAGATCCAGCCACCACCCGGACTGGTGCCAAAAGGCCAGACCCCCACCCTCAAACCCAAAGAACTGGCGTTGTTTATCGCCATCGATGGCGAAGGCAAAGTGTGGGCTTTTAACGGCCATGTCGATCTTGGTACCGGGGTGAAAACCTCGCTGACGCAAATCGTTGCCGAAGAACTCAACCTGCGTATGGACCAGGTACAGATGGTGCTGGGCGATACGTTGCGCGTACCCAATCAGGGCGCGACCATCGCCAGCGCCACCTTACAGATATCCGCCGTCCCGCTGCGTAAAGCCGCCGCTGAAGCACGCCGCTGGCTGACGCAACAGGCAGCAGCGCGTTTACAGGTAGGCGAAGCCGAGTTATCGCTGGATGCCGGAGAATTCCGCCTGGCCAATGGCACCGCCCTGAATTTTGCCGAACTGGTTAACGGTCAGCGCTGCCAGTTACGTATTTCAGATGATGCTCCGCTGAAACCCGCCAGCGAATACCGGCTGGTGGGCACCAGCTCACAACGTGTCGATATTCCGGGCAAAGCCACCGGCGAACTGACCTGGGTGCACGATATGCGTCTGCCGGGCATGCTGCATGGTCGCGTGATCCGCCCACCTTATGCCGGTTATGACACCGGGCAATTCGTCGGGACCTCGCTTCTCAGCATCGATGAAAGTTCGATTGCCCATCTGGAAGGCATCGTCAAAGTGGTGCAAATCGCCGATTTTGTTGGCGTAGTCGCCGAACGCGAAGATCAGGCCATCGCCGCGATGGAAACCCTGAAAGTACGCTGGAAACCCTGGGAGCATATGCTGCCGGATATGCGCGACGTGGAAAAAGCGATTCGCGATAATCCGCGCACCTCGCGCGTGGTACACGACACTGGCGAGGTGGACGCCGCTCTGGATAATGTCGCGCAACGCTTTACCCGCAACTATGTCTGGCCTTATCAGCTACACGGTTCTATCGGTCCTTCCTGTGCGGTCGCCGCCTTTGATGCGGTTGGCTTGCAGGTGTGGAGCGGCACACAGAACCCCCATCTGCTGCGCGCCGATCTCGCCTGGCTGTTTGAGATGCCGGAAAGTGACATTGAAGTGAACCGCATGGAGGCGGCGGGTTGTTATGGCCGCAACTGCGCCGATGATGTCGCCGCCGATGCCGCGCTGTTGTCCCGTGCCGTAGGCCAGCCGGTGCGCGTCCAGTTAACGCGCGCCCAGGAACACGTCTGGGAACCGAAAGGTACCGCGCAGTTGATGGATGTGGATGGCGGCCTCGATGCTGAGGGTAATCCGCAGGTGTACGATTTCACCACCTCCTACCCTTCCAACGGCGCACCAACCCTGGCGTTGCTGTTGACCGGGCGAGTGGACCCGGTAGCGCTGGCCTACGAGATGGGCGACCGCACCTCGATCCCACCCTACGACTTTCCGCATATGCGCGTCACCATTGAAGATATGGCACCGATTGTGCGCGCTTCATGGATGCGCGGCGTTTCGGCATTGCCTAATACCTTCGCCCACGAATCCTATATGGATGAACTGGCGCACGCAGCCGGGGTCGATCCGGTCGAATATCGCTTGCGCTATATCCAGGACGAACGTGCGGCTGAGCTGATCCGCTCGACCGCCGATCGCGCAGGCTGGACACCACGCACCGAACCGATGCAAAGCAGCAGCGAACCCGGCGTGTTACGTGGCCGTGGCTTCGCCTATGCACGTTATATTCACAGCAAATTTCCCGGCTTTGGCGCCGCCTGGGCGGCGTGGGTCGCCGATGTGGCGATTGATAAGCAGAGCGGCGAGATTGCCGTTACGCGCATTACCGTCGGCCATGACGCGGGCATGATGGTCAATCCCGACGGCGTGAAGCACCAGATCCACGGTAACGTGATTCAGTCCACCAGCCGCGTGTTGAAAGAACAGGTGACGATCGAGAGCAACATGATCGCCAGTCAGGAATGGGGTAGCTATCCGATCCTCACCTTCCCGGAGGTACCGGATATCGATGTGATGATGATGCCGCGTCCGTATGAGCCGCCGCTTGGCGCGGGTGAGTCAGCTTCGGTGCCCAGTGCCGCCGCCATCGCCAATGCGGTATTTGATGCCACCGGTATCCGTTTTCGCGAGTTGCCGATCACCTCAGATAAACTGCGCCAGGCGCTCAACGGACCGGATCCACAGCCTGAACCACAACTGCCTGCGCCGGCGCGTAACAAAACCACGCGCCGTCGCAAATGGGCGTTTGGTAGCGCGGCGGGATTACTTGGTGCAGCAATTGGCATCGCCACTAACGCCCTGCCGTGGCGTGCGGCTATCGCGCCGGTTACCCCGCCTGCGGCAGGGAGCTGGTCGCTGGAGATGCTGGAACGAGGGCGTCAGGTAGCGGCAGCCGGAGACTGCGCGGTGTGCCACACCACCGAAGGCGGTGCCACCAATGCCGGCGGGCTGAAGATGGATACGCCATTTGGCACGCTCTACACCACCAACATCACCCCGGATAAAAAAACCGGCATCGGTAACTGGTCGTTTAACGCCTTTGACCGGGCGATGCGCCAGGGCATCAGCCGCGACGGGCATCATCTCTACCCGGCGTTTCCCTATACGTCATTCCGTCAGCTGAGTGAAGGCGATATGCAGGCGTTATACGCCTACCTGATGTCACAACCGGCAGTGGAGCAGGCTCCGCCCGCTAATGAGATGCGTTTTCCATTTAATATGCGTTTCCTGATGGCTGGCTGGAATACGCTTTATCTGCGCACCGGCGAATACCAGAACGATCCCAGCAAAAGTGCCGAATGGAATCGCGGGGCGTATCTGGTGAATGGCGCGGGTCACTGCGGTGCCTGCCATTCACCCCGCAATGTGATGGGGGCAGAAAAAGGCGGCGATCAGTTCCTTGCTGGCGGCTGGGTTGATGGCTGGGAAGCTCCGGCACTCAATCAATTGAGTAAATCACCGCAGCCCTGGACGGCGGCATCACTTTACAACTATCTGCGCAACGGTTACGACGACAAACATGGCGTGGCGGCCGGGCCAATGGCACCGGTGGTGAGTCATCTGGCGACGCTGCCGGAGGCGGATGTGCGAGCGATGGCGAGCTATCTGGCGGATATCAATGGTCAGACGCCTGCGCCCGTGGCACAACCTTTGGCGCAACCCGCATGGAACACCGCCGCCGGGGAACGCCTGTTCAAGGGTGCTTGCCAGGCCTGTCATAGTGCCAGCGAAGGGGGGCCGAAGCTGTTTGGCGTCAGTCCTTCTATGGCGAACAGCAGCAGTCTGACCAGCGCCACACCGGATAACCTGTTGCAGGTGGTGCTACACGGGATTGATAAACCGGCCACCGATGATCTGGGTTATATGCCGGGCTTCGCCGCCAGTCTTTCCGATAAGCAGGTCGCTGATATCGCCGCATATCTGCGCCAGCGTTACGCCCCGGATGAACCCGCCTGGGCTGACTTAACGGAAAAAGTGGCGCAGGTACGCGCGAATCCCAGCAGTCACTGAGGTGGAGGAAAGGTATGTTGTCACTCGATCAACGTGTGATTGACCAGGGGCTGCTGTGGTTGCAACAAGGCAAGGTGATCTGGCTGTGCACCGTACTGCATAGCTGGGGATCGGCGCCGCGTTCGCCAGGGGCGATGCTGGTGGCAGATGCTGACGGTCACTGGAGCGGTTCACTCTCGGGCGGCTGTATCGAGGAAGATTTCCTGGCACGGGTACAACAGGGCGCGTATCCGCGCGCCAGTGAACGGGTGCGTTATGGCGCAGAGGGATTGGCGCCTCCGGTTCAGCTTCCCTGTGGCGGCGTACTGGATGTGCTGGTGGAACGCCTTGAACCGCAGGAACATTCTCTGGCGTTGTTGCGTGCCATGCAGCAGGCATTGAGTGGCGGTCCGTTGCTGACGCGTTATATCACCCTCGGCTGCGATCATGAGTGGCAGCCCCTGGCGCAAGGCGCTCCCCTGCCCTCGCTCAGGTATGACGATGACAGCGTGGTGCTCCCGGTTGGCGCAGTGACCACGGTGTTGATCGCCGGATATTCTGCTGTCGCCAGTGACTGTATCCGTCTGGCGCTGATGCTCGGTTTCCGCGTGGTGGTGTGTGAACATCGTGATGCTGAATTCGAACAACTCCAGGCGGCGTTGGGAAGCTGTGAAAATCTCCATTGCGTTCAGCTGCATCCGGCACGTTATCTGGAGCAGTCGGGGGCGTCGGCAGGAACGGCGATCCTCTGCCTGACTCACGATCCACGGGTTGATGATTTAACGCTGATGGAAGCGGTGCATACCCCGGCGTTTTACATTGGCGCGATGGGATCGGCAAAAAATAGCCAGAAACGTCTGCAACGTCTGGCTGAACTGGGGGGATTATCGGATCAGGCGCTGGCGCGCATTCATGCGCCGATCGGCCTGCCAATTGGCAGCAAAACCCCTGGTGAGATTGCGCTGGCAACGCTGGCAGATATTGTTCGCGTCAGGAACGGTTTGTAGGTTCCGGCAGGTCTGCATCCCGAATGACACCGGCGTGCGCGCGGATGGTTTGCAGGATGCCCGGCTCCAGCAGTGCGCGTGCGCCATTATCACCGGTTAACTCACTCAACGCCTGACCATAACCCGTGGCAAATCCCACCGGGTGCCCTGGCTGTTGGTCCCAGCATAACCGAACCTGCTGAGCACCTGCGGCCAGCGCCTCGGCTACACAACGATGATCCTCTGCCGTTACCCATGCCATATCGCCCGGTTGAATCAGCCAACCCTGCCAGTTTCTGGTGTGGCGAACCGCCGCCGCGATGCTTTCGCCACTGCCATTGCTGGCAACGGTGATCGCCGGAATGTGGCGTTGTTGTGCAAGATCGAGGATCGCGTGATATTCAGGACGGGTAACCACCAGCAATGGCAAACCAGAGTTCTGCGCCTGTTGCAGGGTTAAGGCCAGCAGCGGTTGTTGGTTCTGCTGTGGAGCCAGCAGCTTATTGCCCAGCCCTCCGGCGCGAGCAAATCGAGCCCCCAATCCGGCGGCAAGAATGATAATTCCGGGTGTGTTCATCTGAGGATCTATCATGACTGAGTCGGGGCGCACAGTATCGCGCGCCCCGTTATGATTAGCGACGATTTTTCCATACCGTCTGGATGTTGCAGAACTCGTAGACACCAAAGCTGGACAATTCACGGCCATAGCCGCTTTTCTTCACACCACCGATAGCGACACGCGGATCCGATGCGCCATTGCCGTTAATAAATACCGCACCGGTTTCCAGTTGGCTTGCCAGTTCGTTTGCCAGTGCTTCGTTACCGCTCCAGATGGTGGCGCTGAGGCCAAACTCGCTGTTGTTTGCCAGCTCCAGCGCATGTTGCGCATCGCGGGCAACGGTGATGGCGGCCACGGGACCAAAGATCTCCTGACGGAAAGCTGTCATCTCAGGCGTGACATCGGCGAGGATCGTTGGGGCATAGTAGTTACCCACTCCTTCAATTTTATGGCCACCCAGCACCACGCGTGCACCTTCAGCGATGCTTTGCTGTACCTGTCGATCCAGCTCATCACGCAGGTCATAACGCGCCATCGGTCCGATATAGGTTGTCTCCTCCAGCGGATCACCGATTTTCAGTGCCTGTACCGCTGCGCTAAAACGCGCCTCAAAGGCTTGTGAGACACTTTCTTCGATGATGAAGCGTTTGGCTGCCATACACACCTGTCCGGTGTTCTGGTAGCGTCCTGTGACCGCTGAGGCCACTGCGGCATCCAAATCAGCATCGGCAAGGACGATAAAGGGATCGGCACCACCCAATTCCAGCACGGTTTTTTTCAGTGCAGCTCCGGCTTGTGCGGCAATAGCTCCCCCGGCACGTACGCTGCCGGTGACCGCCACCGCAGCGATACGTGGATCTTTGATGGCGATGGAGACGCCATCGTTATCCACGTTAATGACAGTGAAGGCTCCTTCAGGCAAATCGGTCGCATCAAACAGGCTGGTGATCAGATTGGCACAACCCATTACGCTGGGTGCATGTTTCAACAGGTAGGTGTTTCCTGCCAGCAACATGCTGACGGCTCCACGCAGAACCTGCCAGTAAGGGAAGTTCCACGGCATCACTGCCAGGATCACACCCAGTGGACGAAATGCCTGCCATGCCTGTTGGTTTTCCACAAGCGTAGGTTTGTCTGCCAGCATTGCCGGGCCTTGCTCAGCATACCAGTCACACAGGTTGGCGCATTTCAGGACTTCAGCACGCGCTTGCGCAATCGGTTTGCCCATTTCGAGCGTTGCCATTCTCGCCAGTTCGTCCTGGCGCTGACGAATTTGCTCGCCAAGCTGACGCAGGACTTTCACGCGCTGTTCCATGCTGGTATTACGCCACTGGCTGAAGGCCTGAGCGCTTTGTTGTAATGCTGTTTCCAGTTCAGCAGGGTTTTGCAGCGGCCAGTTTGCAAGGATCTCGCCGTTGGTGGGATTGCGTGAGATTACATTGTCAGTCATAAGTGCCTTCATCGTAAGTTTGTCTGGTGATTGGCAACCACCTTACGCCTGGGCAGGAGTGATGAAAAATGAATATTAATGAGGAAGTTCTTCTCTGCAAATGAATACGATGAAGTGTCGCTTGCAGCGCGCTAATGTTTGGATCCTGAATATATCGCCCTGACATTGCCGCTTCTGAATATGCGATTGGTCTGCTATGCAGCGGATTTTTCTGAGAGTTATTCAGTTATACAGTGATTAGATCTCTAAGAAAGATCATAGATAGATCTTAAAGAGATCCTAAGAGATCCCGGATCGTCGCAGGCCGCACCGGACAAGGGCTGAGAAGGTGATCGTGTTCACTATAATCAGCAAAGTATTCACTGTAATCAGCACTTTATTCACTATAGCCAGTAGAATGTTCACTATAAACAGTGTTAATGTTCACTGTAAT
>NZ_AP035997.1:0-279630 GCF_059730685.1 Pantoea sp. X-Soil-OKNW-713
TCGCTACAGGCCTTGGTATCTCTGGGTTACGTTAAGGTCTGGGTTATCCGTCATATGCAAAAGGTTTCCGTCCGTATGCAAAAGGTTTCTGGTCATATGCAAAGGGTTATCTGTCAGGTGCACTTTGATTTCCGCTTATATGCTGGTAAGGTTATCGGTCATATGCGGTGGCAAATTTAACTGTTGATAAATGGATCCTGTTTATGGCTAAGAAAGTCAATGACTTAGATAGCATGACCGAGGAAGTTAATAAGAAAACGGGCGAAGTTGTCCACTTAAATCCTTCGGCAACTGCAACGGTGCAGCCTGTAGCTCTGATGCGGCTAGGGCTTTTCGTGCCAAATACGGATCACGCGAAGGCTAAGAGCTCCGTCAATACGGTTAAGTCCACCGTGGATGCTACCGAGGATCTTTACCATCTGGAAGTCGTAAAGCGGGAAGGGTATAAAGATATCTCTATCCGCTCTGAACGCCTTGATATGGCGACAGATTTCCGTGTCTGGCTGGGGATCATTCGTTCGATCTACGATAACGGTACCTTTGCCGGTAAGTTAAAACTCCCTTTCACCAAGTTTTTACAGAACTGTGGGTTCGACTCAAAACGTTCAAACAAAGACATGAAGAAGCGTATCGATGACTCATTGATGCGCCTGCGTGGTGTGACAATTCAGTTCCGTAATGACACGGGTTCTCTGACTACCGGCCTGGTCAATAGCGCGCATTACAACATGGCGAAGAACGAAGTCGAAATTGAGGGAGATCATCGGCTGGCTGACCTCTATCAGATGGATTACAAGGTTTATCTGCGTCTCAAAGCTATCGATCATTTGCCCCGTAAAGAGTCTGCACAGGCCCTCTACACGTTTATTGAAAGCCTCCCCAGAAATCCGGCCCCGGTCTCAATGAAACGCCTGAGAGAGCGTCTGAGGCTGAAATCGCGCATTGCTTACCAAAATCACATTGTGCGTAAGGCGCTGGAGGAGCTCAAAGAGATCAATTATCTCGAATACACCGAAACCAAGCGGGGCAGGTCGGTCTATTTCAACATTACCAAGCGAAATCCAAATCTTATCCCGGATAAATCGTTGAAACTCGACAGGAGCACGGAGGATGAACCTCAGGTTGTTGATGAGGCAATGATCGCCAAAATCAGTAAGCTGAAAGATTCCGGCTTTAGCGAGGAAGAGATAGCCAAGATCCTGATCAGTCTCGATTCCCGGTGAGTGGCATCTCAGTGATAACTTTGCCAGCATACCACGGCTAACCTTTCTAATTTCATCAGCTCATTCAGCCAGTTATGGATGAGCTGATTGCTTTTCTCTGGTGCGAACCATCGCTTTCACAGTGCGGTTATCTGCAAACATAACTGCAAAACAGCATACAACCGATAACCTTTCCGTTTATTCAAACCTGATAAGCATACGACCGATAACTTTTAAAACCCCATATGCTCCATCAATACAATATCTGCGTACGACAGCCAACCTTCCAGTTATGAAACCCTGAAAGATAAACCTAATATTCTGATTTTTAATGGGAAAACCAGCATCACACGTTGCCACAATGCATCAATAAATGCGGTATCTTCAGCATACGGCAGATAACCTTTTAGCATACGACTGAAAACCTTTTATGCATCATATGGCAAAAAACAGGAAGTTAACGCATTTGCGTCATTCCGGGTGACTGGCATATGACGGGAAACTTTTTGCATACGACAGATAACCTTTTGACCCGGCAAATACCCTGTCTGCGTACATTGTGTTTAAACTTCAAACGGCCAGAGGATCCTCGACGTGTTTAGAGCATATGACGGGAAACCTTTTGCATATAACAGCCAACCTTTGTTGATCAGGAAAGGGCCGTAAACGATCTTCACACGACCGCCAATACTGCTAATTTCTGGCATATGACAGATAACTTTTTGCATACGACTGGAAACCTTAAAAGATAGAAAGTGAGTGAGTTGACTGATAAATAAGAAGAAGTCATTTTGCATATGACTGATAACCTTGCGCTCCATCCTGGTGAGTGATCTACGTCACATTTTTCCAGATCGCTGAATTATCAAAGGGTAGAAGCGTATGAATGCCAATTTTCAGCATACGACTGGAAACCTTTGAGCAAACTCTGCGGTGTAGCTTTAAAAGATCGCAGCCCGGATCCGATATGTGATCCTGTCACGTTGAACGTTTTGGCATATGACCGATAACCTTTTTGGGGGATACCCAGAAGATCCGGCCGTGGAGTATTAATGTATCCATATGAATTTTATATATTTACAATAAAATTCAACTCATATTTTGTTCATTTTAATCCGTCAGACCGTGTGTCACTGAACCCTACGGAGCATATAACTGGAAACCAATGCGCAAATATTCATCAGCAATGTGACAGGATCACAAATTGATTCTTGTGACACGGCATAGTTGAGAACAGAACCCTCCATTTAACGCACACCTCTTGTTCAGGAGATGTACTGGCATTGTCGGCGCGTACAACTTTTTTCTGAAAAACGAAAAATGTTGCACGTAGCAGAATGCCATGTACACTTAGGAAAAATTTTGCCAATGGAGTAATGGTATGAAAAGTAACTATGGTGGCGTGGACGAAACTGCCCGCAGGGCGAACGCTATGCTGCGCAGTATGAGTGACGACATCATCGATAAACGTCATGAATTTGGACTTGACCGTTACTATCAAACCTTTACCCGAAATTCAGTTGCAAACATGCCGAAACTCAGCCGTCGTGCTGTTGAGCAGGCCATTGATGAAATGGAAGCCGCCGGTCATGAGTTTGGTAAGAAAGATGCCGGTAATGCCCGACATTACGCGCTGACCGTGCAGGATGTGGTGGATATTTATGCCCACCGCAAGGTGCCTAAGTATCGCGATATTCACGCCGGTAAAGGCCCGTTCGTTATCTTTGTGGTGAACCTGAAGGGTGGGGTATCTAAAACCGTCAGCACCGTAACGCTGGCGCACGGGCTTCGCGTGCATCCGGATCTGTTGCAGTATGATCTGCGTAACCTTGTCATCGATCTCGACCCGCAGGCTTCCAGCACCATGTTCCTGAACCATACCAACAGTATCGGTTCCATCATGGAAACAGCGGCACAGGCTATGCTGAATGACCTCGATGCCGAGCAACTGCACAAGGACATCATCCAGCCAACCATCATTCCTGGTGTGGATATCATCCCAGCCTCCATCGATGATGGCTTTGTCGCCAGCCAGTGGAATGAGTTAGTGCACGAACATTTGCCTGGCCTGTTGCCCTCTGAGGTGCTGCGTCGCAATATTATCGACCGTGTCGGGAACGATTACGATTTCATCTTCGTGGATACCGGGCCGCATCTGGATGCCTTTATGCTCAACGCGATTGCGGCAAGTGATTTGCTGCTTACCCCGACGCCACCGGCCCAGGTCGATTTTCACTCGACACTGAAATACCTGACTCGTCTGCCAGAAATGCTGGAGCAACTGGAAGAGGAGGGGATTAACCCGCGCATTAAGGGCAATATCGGATTCATGTCAAAAATGACCACCAAACGTGATCATGAGATGACACATGGTCTGGCCCGCGACGTATTCACATCCTACATACTGGACGCTACTTTGCCGCGTCTTGACGGATTCGAGCGTTGTGGGGAAACCTTCGACACGATAGTAAGTGCTGACCCACAATCTTATCCTGGCAGTGCTGAAGCGCTGAAAAATGCTAAGCGCGAGGCCGAGCGATTTACCCAGGCGGTTTTCAAAAGGATCGAATTTGTGAGGGGTATCAAATGACCAAAGTCATGAAGAAAATGGGCCGCACATTAGGGAACTCTAATTTCTCTAAAATGCTGAGTGAAAGCGAAGGCGCCCGAGTATTCGTTCTCAAGTCTGGAAAAGAAGCCCGTTTTGTCCTCACGAAAGTACTGCACGACGACATTGAAGCGCAGACCTATATCGATTCTTCCGTTAATGGACGTGATCAGTCGTTGCTGACACCTGAATCCGTGGCGGATATTTCCCGTACCATTACGTTGCAACAGTTCTTCCCGGCGATTGGCAGGGAAGTCGATGATCGTATCGAAATTCTCGACGGATCGCGTCGCCGTGCTGCCTGTCTGTACAACGGGACGCCATTCGAGGTTCTGGTGACCAAAGATGAGCTGGATCTGGCCGATGCGCGCCAGCTGGCCGTGGACATTCAGACCGCCAAAGAACATACCCTGCGTGAACTGGGTAAACGTCTTGAACTGATGTATCCCGATGATATGAGCCAGGCAGAGATTGCGAAATCAGAAGGGATCTCTGCGGCAAAAATCACCCGTGCATTCCAGGCGGCATCCGTCCCGGAAGAGATGATCGCCGTTTTCCCGTCAGGCAGCGATCTCGCGATTGCCGATTACCAGTTTTTGCTCGATGTGGCGGAAAAGGCCAAAAGCAAAAAGCTGGCTATCAGCGACATTGTGGCTGGGGTGCGCGAGCGTATTGAGAAACAGGGCGAAACGGAATTTGATGATCCGGTCACCAAAGCGAAAATCATTGGCTATTTCCGGGCCGAAAGCAGCCGTCTGAAAACCCCCAAAGCGACCAAAAAAGCGGCGGCGGAAAATCTGGTGGTGTTTAAAGACAAGAAACAGTTTGCCCGTAAAAAGGTCGATACGGAAAAACGTCTGGTGACGTATGAATTCTCGCGTATTTCTGCGGAATTTCAGGCCGAGCTTGATGCGGCGATCCGGGCGGTGGCTGAAAAAATGGTCGCGGATAAACAATCTTAACGACCACATTTCCCGTAGCGTCGCGATTTATCGCACTGTTTAAACCTGCGCGATAAATCGCGACGCTACGGATTTTTCAACCTGCTGATTTTTTGTTTTCAATTGTAGATTGATCGATCTACAATTGTCGCAACATCCACCCAGAATGATGCAATCATGAAATCAGGACCAGGCAGACCCAGAGAATTTGATCCGCAGGTTTTCCTCAATTCAGCGCTCGAATGCTTCTGGCAAAAAGGGTATCGATCGACATCAATGGCCGATTTAATGCAGGCATCCGGGTTAGCGAGCGCCAGCATTTACAAACTCTATCCCGATAAGCGTTCAATCTTTCTCGCTGCTCTCCAGCAATACATGGATGCCGGACTGGTTCGCGGTCAACAACGTGACGAGGAACTGGCACCAGAAACTGCATTGCGGGAAACGCTGGAATTTGTCGCGCTGTTTTCTTCCGGGCCACAAGGCGAGAAGGGGTGTTTCACCATCGCTGCGGCCTGCGAGTTGCTGCCGGGTGATGATGAAGTCAGAAGCCGGGTTGAATACAAATTTCGCGGGATAGTGGCGCGCCTGAACAGCATCCTGCGCAAAGGTCAGGAAACGGGGGTATTCCGTTCTGACGAACCGGCAGAAGTGATGGCGGAATGCATTTTTATGCTGCTGGAGGGCATGCGCGTCTACGGCAAAATCAAACCGGAGATAAGCGTGCTGAGAAAAAGTAATGAATTCATTATCCAGTCCGTACTGGCCGGTGCGGGGCAGAGGTGAGCATGCTGATGCCCGGGGCGCTGGTTCGTCGCCAGAGAAGAAGAAAAGTGATGGTGGTCCTGCAAACTGAGGGCGATAGCATCACCTGTGGCTGGACAGACAATGGCCGGTTTTATAAGCGACGTTTTCCGGCCGACCAGTTGCGCTTGTGTATGCCCTGGTCGGATATGTGGCCCATGACCTGAAGATCAGATCTTCACAGGATCACGCTGCCAAAATGCAGCGGATTACGCATGACATGAGCAATAGTTTGCAGGTTCTCTGCGCACATCTCGCGTGACCAGGAACCACCGAGGCAGATACGCAACGCGTCCGGGGGATTATTATCGGTACAGAAAGCCGCGCTTGAAACCGCGCTGACCCCCAGTTCACGTAACCGTACCGCCATTTCAGCCGGATTCCAGTCAAAATGACGTGGCAACAGTAACCAAAGGTGAAAACCCTGCGGCGTGGCGCGGAAAGTAAACTCCTTCAGGATCTCCGATGCCATTTTCTGACGAATCACCGATTCCGCGCGTACCGATTGCAGCACCCGGTCAGCGGTGCCGTCGTTGATCCACTGCGAAGCCAGTGCGTTGGTGATCGGACTGGCCATCACATTCAGGGCGCGTAATGCCCCCGCCAGCAACTGTGTCTGGTGTTTGCCCGGACCTTTAATAAAGGCGGTGCGCAGCCCCGGACCAAAGCATTTTGACATGCCGGTAATGTACCAGGTGAGTTCAGGGATCAGTTCACTGAACGACGCAATATGTTGGGTCGCCAGCGCCGCATAGGCTTCATCTTCAATTACCGGAATGCTGTAGCGTGCTGCCACATCAGCCAGCGCTTCGCGTCGCCTTAACGGCAGGGTCAGGGTGGTGGGATTCTGGATCGTGGGATTGATATACAGGGCGCTGATGTTACCGGTCTGGCACTGGTATTCAAACACCCGCGGCAGCGGGCCATCTTCATCACAGGGCAGGGATTGCAACGTAATATTCAGTTGGCTGGCGATGGCTTTCAGGCCGGGATAAATCAAATCACTCACGCACACGCTGCCTCCCTTGCGGCACAGCAGCGTCAATAATCCCACCAGCGCGCTGTGAATACCCGGTGCTATCAGGATTTCATCCATATTCACCGAGGGTAGCTGCTTCTCCAGCCAGACTTTCGCCATCGCTTTATCATCCGCCTGGCCGCCGAAGTCCTGATAACGCAACAAGCCAAGAATATTTTTTTGGCTAAAGAGATTGATTGCTCCCTGACTGATGGCCTGCGCCAGCTCTTCTCCCGGCTCAATCGGTGAATTCATGGTCATTTCATAGCTGCTGCCGCCACTCAACGGTACCGCAGGCACCTTACCGCGAATATAGCTGCCGAGCCCCCGGCGCGAGTCGATCAAGCCGCGCCGGGTGGCCTCGGCATAGCCACGCGTGACGGTGGTGTAATTCAGGGCGAGCTGGATCGCCAGTTCGCGCAGCGGCGGCAGGCGGTCGCGCGGTTGAAACTCGCCGCTGTTGATGCCATCAGCAATGATGTCAGCAATCAACAGATAAGCCGGACGTGCGGTGTTCTGACTTTGGTGGTGATGCCAGCGGCTGACGAGTTTAGTAAGCATGGATTCGATTCCGACAAATGGAGAAGAGAGCCTCACTATTGCCTGGTGGAGGTTATTCTGCAATCACCTTTATCATTGATTGCATCAATGATTGCATAATGATTTTTATTGTGTGCATTTTTGGTGCGAATTGGCATCAATCTGGTGCAAAATTCCGCGTAACGCCGTTGTGCCCCTGCGCTAATCCCGTGCCATTCACAGGGTTTAAAAATTTTTTAGCTCACAAGTTGAGCAGTTGATGGGATCTTGATTGCATCCCTGCATTTGGCGGCTGGCACGACCCTTGCTCCATTCTCCCTGCATCACCTGCGGATGTGCCATAACGGGGAGCGTGGCTCCCCCCTGATAAAGACTGGGAGAAAAGTGCTATGCCAAAAGTTACGATGCCTGCCCACCAGACCGGTGATTTCTTTGTTGACTACGAAGAGAAGGTTTTTGAGGACGTAAAAGCGGAACCGGGCCAGAAAGCGTTGGTGACCTTTCATACGGTCGCGTTTGAAGGTTCCATTGGCTTCGTCAATATGTTGCAGGCAACTCGTCTGCAACGCAAAGGCTTCGAAACCTCCATTTTGCTGTATGGACCGGGTGTGCTGCTCGGCGTACAGCGCGGCTTTCCTACCCTCGGCGCGGAAGCTTTTCCGGGGCACCAAAACTACGCCAACCAGCTGAATAAATTTATGTCGGAAGGTGGCAAGGTTTACGCCTGCCGCTTCGCGCTCCAGGCGCTCTACGGTCACGGCGAACCGTCGCTGCTGGAAGGCGTGCGTCCGATCAATCCGCTTGATGTGCTGGATCTGAAGCTGCTGCATGTCCGTGACAACGCGGTGATTATCGACACCTGGACCATGTAAGCGGAGGCGCGCTATGGCTGGATCACGCATTATCCGTGCCGCCGCCGCCCAGATTGCGCCAGATCTCCATGAGGCCAGCAAAACGCTGGCCCGGGTACTGGAGGCAATCGATAAAGCGGCAGAGCAGGGCGCAGAGATCATCGTTTTCCCTGAGACTTTTGTGCCTTATTACCCTTACTTCTCGTTCATCACACCCGCAATGACTGCCGGTGCCGCCCATCTGAAACTTTACGACCAGGCGGTGGTGGTCCCCGGTCCGATTACCCACGCGGTGGGGGAGCGCGCCCGGCTGCGCAAAATGGTGGTGGTGTTGGGCGTCAATGAACGCGATCACGGCACGCTTTACAACACCCAACTGGTGTTTGATGCCAGCGGCGAGCTGGTACTTAAGCGCCGCAAAATTACTCCGACCTACCATGAACGGATGATCTGGGGGCAGGGTGATGGTGCCGGGCTGAAAGTGGTCGAAACCGCTGTCGGGCGCGTGGGGGCGCTGGCCTGTTGGGAGCATTACAATCCGCTGGCTCGCTACAGCCTGATGACGCAGCACGAAGAGATCCATTGCAGCCAGTTCCCCGGTTCACTGGTGGGACCGATCTTTGCCGAGCAGATGGACGTCACCATCCGTCATCACGC
The DNA here is from genome assembly GCF_059730685.1 of Pantoea sp. X-Soil-OKNW-713. Taxonomy (NCBI): domain Bacteria; kingdom Pseudomonadati; phylum Pseudomonadota; class Gammaproteobacteria; order Enterobacterales; family Erwiniaceae; genus Pantoea; species Pantoea sp. X-Soil-OKNW-713. The sequence continues at coordinate 8,622 of NZ_AP035997.1, forward strand.
GCTGGAGTCCGGCTGCTTTGTGATCAATGCCACCGGCTGGCTGACTGAGGAACAAATCAATGAACTCACTGCGGATCCGGCGTTGCAGAAGGGGCTACGGGGTGGCTGCAATACCGCCATCATTTCCCCGGAGGGACGTCATCTGGTGCCACCGCTGACGGAAGGTGAAGGCATTCTGATTGCCGACCTGGATATGGCGTTAATCACCAAACGCAAACGCATGATGGATTCCGTCGGGCATTACGCGCGCCCGGAATTATTGAGCCTGCGTCTGGACGCGACCCCTGCCCGCTACGTGGTGGCGCGTGATGATGAATCCGAAACCGGAGGAGAGCGCGATGCAGAACGTTCCGTCTACTCGCCAGCAGCTGATCACTGAGTTACTGACCCAGGGGGTCAACGTCATCAACCCGCAGCAGGAGCATGTCAGTCGTCATGGTGGTGCCGGGCCGTCCGACCACCAGGCGATGAACATTGATGGCGTGACCGTGATGGTGCCGATCTACACCCATTCCGCCCGCCAGTCGCCGTGGCAGGTGAAGCATGAGACGTCCGGGGCCACCCGGCTCTACAACAACACCATTCCGGTGCGGGAAATCAGCATCGCCCATAAGCCCAGATTTTATGAACGGCAGACGGCGGAGGGGATTCCCTATTCACAGATCGCCACGTTACACGGCACCGATGTGCTGGCGACCACCGTGTTGCAAACCTGCATCCGCTATGAAAATCGCGCGAAGGCTTGCCAGTTCTGCGCCATCGGCCAATCGCTGGCGGCGGGCAGCACCATTGCGCGTAAAACACCGGAACAACTGGCCGAGGTGGCGAAAGCGGCGGTTGAGTTGGATGGCGTCAAGCATATGGTGATGACCACCGGCACGCCATCCGGTAGCGATCGCGGTGCACGCATTCTGGTGGAAAGTGCGCTGGCGATTAAAGCCGCCGTGGATTTGCCTTTGCAGGGGCAGTGTGAACCCCCTGGCGATGCGAAGTGGTTTCAGCGCATGAAAGATGCCGGGATTGATGCGCTCGGCATGCATCTGGAGGCGGTAACCCCGGCAGTGCGCGCCCGCATTATGCCGGGCAAGGCGCAGGTCAGCGTTGATCAATATCTTGAGGCGTTTGCCGATGCGGTGGCGGTGTTTGGTCGCGGTCAGGTCAGCACCTATATCCTCGCGGGACTGGGCGATACCCCCCAGGCGATTCTGTCGCTGTCGGAAACCCTGATCGCGCTTGGTGTTTATCCATTCGTCGTGCCGTTTGTGCCGATCAGCGGCACGCCCCTGGAACACCATCCGGCACCCGACAGCCAGTTTATGTCATCCATTTTGCAACCGTTGGGGCAGATGCTGAGTCAGGCCCGTTTGCGATCCAGTGATATCAAGGCGGGTTGTGGTCGTTGCGGTGCCTGCTCGTCACTTTCCAGCTTCGAGCAGGCGATGGCGTAAGGAGTGAATGATGAACGAGTACGCGGGTTACACCATCAAGTGGGTGACGCTGCCGTGGGAACGGGAGCAGGCTTATGCGTTGCGCCAGCGGGTATTTTGCCAGGAGCAGGGGCTATTCGCCGGACATGATCTTGATGATATCGATCGCCATGCCCGCCTGCTGGTGGCGCTGGGCAGTGTTGGCGGGTGGCACGATGCGGTGGTCGGTACGGTGCGTATTCATGAGACAGCTCCCGGCATCTGGCAGGGATCGCGTCTGGCGGTGGATAGCGACTACCGTCGCCAGGGACAGCTTGGCCCGACGTTGATCCGCCTGGCGGTGTGCAGCGCACATGCGCTGGGCTGTCGGGAATTTTATGCGCAGGTACAGCATCAAAACGAACCGCTGTTTCGCCGTATGCACTGGCACACGCTGGACTGGCTGGAATTGCGCGGCGTGCGACATGCACGCATGCAGGCCGACCTCAACTTCTACCCGCCCTGTCACGATCCCCTCAGCGGCATGGTCATTAGCGCGGCGACACGCAGGCGGGTTGTGGAGATGCCAACCTTTTTAACGGGGGCGACGGTATGAACCTGAGTTTACCGGCGCTGATTGAGCGCCTGCATACCTTCAGCGGCATCGCACACAAGCGAGATATCCAGCAGGTGGCAAAACAACTGCGGGAAGCCTGGCCGAACCCCAACCCGAATGGTGACGACTGTGCGCTGATCCCTGACGGCGACGGCTACAAGTTGCTGGCGATGGAGGGCTTCATCAACCGTTTTGTGGCGGATGATCCCTGGTTCGCTGGCTGGTGCGGGGTGATGGTGAATCTGAGCGACATCGCGGCAATGGGAGGACGTCCCCTGGCGGTGGTGAACGCTTTGTGGGATGACGCGTTGCCCCATGCGGAACAGATTTTACAGGGCATGGCTGCGGCCTCACGCGCGTATCAGGTGCCGATCGTGGGTGGGCATACCAATTTGCGTAGCGATCAGCCGCAACTGGCGGTGGCCATTTTGGGCGAAACCCGCACCCCGCTCAGTAGCTTTGCGGTGCAATCGGGGCAAACGTTGATGGTAGCCATCAATCTTCAGGGACGCTGGCATCCCCCCGGTTACAACTGGGATGCCGCCACCGAGGCGTCTCCTGCGGCACTGCGCCAGGCCTGGTCATTGCTGCCCGAGCTGGCGGAAACCGGGTTAATCCACGCCGCGAAAGACATCAGCCAGGCGGGTCTGACCGGGACTCTGGTGATGATGCTGGAAAGCTGTGGTCTCGGCGCTGAACTGGATTTGGATCAGATCCCGATACCGCCAGATGTCACGCTGGAGCAGTGGCTGTGCGCCTTTCCCAGCTTTGGTTTTTTGCTGGCGGTGGAGGAAGAACATCGCGAGGCGGTACAACAACGCTTTGCCCACTGTGACATCGCCTGTGCTGCGGTGGGTCGTTTCACCCCGCACAGAAAGCTCGACCTGCATTTCCGGCAGCAGCACGCCTGCTACTGGGATCTTACACAACAATCCCTTACCGGGATGACCTGTTAACAGAGGAAGACATCATGCCTGCTATGCACTTTGTCGTTTGCTGGCCTGACGGCAGCAAAGATACTTGCTACTCCCCCTCCACCGCGATTGAGAAGCACCTGGAGGTTAACCATCCTTATGCTCTGGAAGAATTCGTGGCTATCACCACCCGCGCCCTCGACGAGGCCAGTGAGCGGGTGAAAGCGAAATTCGGCTATTTCTGTTCCAGCGCCCAGGATCAGTCAGCGGTGATCGTGCAAAAAGCCCGGCAGTTCGGGGCCGAGCAGCAGGTCATAGTCGAAAAGATCACTCCCGTCCCGGCCTGATAACCAGCGAGAAAACCATGAACAACAACCATTATCCTGTCGTCATTATTGGCGGCGGGCAGGCCGGTCTCGCCATGAGCTGGAACCTGGCACAAAAAAATATCCGTCATCTGGTGCTGGAACGTCACCGTCTGGCCTGGGCGTGGCGTGAGCAGCGTTGGGACAACTTTTGTCTGGTGACGCCGAACTGGCAATGCAAACTGCCCGGTTTTCCCTATGACGGTGACGATCCGCACGGCTTTATGCTGCGCGATGAGATCGTCGATTATGTCGAACGTTATGCGCGGAGCTTTGACGCGCCGCTGCGTGAAGGGGTCAATGTACTGCGGGTAGTGAAAACCGATGGCGGCTTCCTGCTGCATACTTCGGCAGGTGAATTTAGCGCGGATCAGGTGGTGGTTGCCGTCGGTAACTACCATCGTCCACGCTTCCCGGCGATTGCCGCAGAGCTGCCCGCACATATCATGCAGGTGCATTCCGCCAACTATAAATCGGCGCAGCAACTGCCGGCAGGCGAGGTGCTGGTGGTCGGTTCAGCGCAATCTGGTGCGCAAATCGCTGAAGATCTGCATCTGGCTGGTCGCCGCGTCCATTTGTGTGTGGGAAGCGCACCGCGTGTGGCGCGTTTCTATCGCGGGCGTGACGTGGTGGACTGGCTGGATGATATGGGCCATTACCGGTTGACGGTGGATGATCATCCACTCGGTGAAGATGCGCGACGCAAGACCAACCACTATGTCACCGGACGTGATGGTGGACGTGATATCGACCTGCGCGCCTTTGCGTTACAAGGCATGCAGCTTTATGGCCGTCTGCTGGGTTATGGCGATGGCGAGTTACTGACCGCTGATGACCTGCAACAGAATCTTGACGGCGCGGATGCGACCTCGCAAAAAATCAAAGACAGCATTGATGTCTGGATTGCAGAACAGGGTATCGATGCACCGGAAGAGGCACGCTATCAACCGCTGTGGCAACCGGAGAATCCCGCCACCCGCATTGATCTGACCGCTATCTCCGCCATTATCTGGGCGGTCGGTTTTCACACCGATTTTAGTTGGATCGAGGCGCCTGCATTTAATGATAACGGCTATCCCCTGCATAGCCGGGGTGTTTCGGTACAGCCGGGCCTCTATTTCCTTGGCTTGCCCTGGTTGTGGACATGGGGTTCCGGCCGTTTTGAGGGGGTAGGGGAAGATGCGGCCTGGCTGGCAGAGGCCATTGCCGCACACCCGCTGCAAGCCACGCATGCGGAGGGTGTTTATGTCCACGATCACCGTTAATGACGCGGCTTTCTGGCAACAGGAGGCGCAGCGTCTCGACTGGCAGCAGGATTTCACCTCCGTGGTAGAAGAGATCGACGGTGGGCCACGTTGCCGCTGGTTTCCTGGCGGGCGCACCAATCTGAGTTATAACGCGCTGGACCGTCATCTGGCGGAAAAAGGCGATCGCTGTGCGATTATCCAGCGTGACTACCGGGGAGCGACGCAGCGACTCAGCTACCGTGAGTTATGGCAACAGGTGAATGCGTTAAGCCACCTGATGATCAGCTGGGGGATACGTCAGGGTGACCGGGTAATGATTGTGCTGCCGATGACGCCGTTGGCTGCCGTTGCCATGCTGGCCTGTGCCCGATTAGGGGCGGTGCATGTGGTGGTCTATTCGGGCGTGACCAGCGATGCGCTGGCGCAACGTGTCGCTGCTTGTCAGCCTGTGCTGCTGCTGCATAGCAGCGAACCCCGTGGCCGTCAGGAATTACCGTCGATCCTGACAGCCAGCGCCACCTTACGGGCGGTGGATTGCTATTCCCCGGACTTTACCCAGGCACTGGCACAGCATATCGGTTGTGTCGTGCCCTGCGTCTGGCTGGAGGCTTCTCAGCCCTCACATCTGTTGTTTACCTCCGGCACCACCGGGGCACCAAAGGGGATTGTGCGGGATACCGGCGGCTACGCGGTGGCTTTGCTGGCCAGCCTCCGACATCTGTTTCATGTTCAGGATGATGAGATCTTCTTTACCACTGCGGATGTGGGTTGGGTCACGGGCCACAGCTACGGTATTTACGCGCCGTTGCTGGCGGGGATCACCACGGTGATGTACGAGGCCAGTACGGTCAATACCCCTGGAGAAAGTTGGTGGCAGATGGTGGCGGAGCTGGGGATCACCCGTATGCTGACCATCGCCGGGGCGATTCGTCTGGCACGGCAGCAGGGAAAACCCCATGCCAGTCTGGCATCGCTGCGTTCTCTCTATCTTGCGGGGGAACCGCTGGACCCTGCGACCCACGGCTGGGTCACCCGCGGGATGGGCGTTACCTGTGAAAATCACTACTGGCAGACTGAATCTGGCTGGCCGTTGCTGGCAGGCACCGGCAGCGGTTTAGCGCCGGTATTTACGCGCGCGGTGGACATTGTTGATGCCACCAGCGGTGAGTCCTGCGCGCCGGGGCTGGCCGGTATGCTGGTGATTAAGGACACCCTTGGGCCAGGGGGAATGTCTACCCTATGGCAGGACGACACACAACATGATCAACGTTACTGGCTGCGGCGTGATGGGCGGTGGTTTTACGCCACGCATGATTGCGCGGTACGGCAAAACGACAGTATCGTCATTCAGGGACGGATGGATGATGTGATTAATATCGGCGGTAAACGTCTGGCGACAGCCGAGGTGGAAAATGCTCTGGCTGGTATCGCGGGTATTATTGAAGTCGTCGCTACCCGCACGCCGCACCATTTACTGGGCGAAATGGTGGCGTTGTTTGTTGTCACCGAGGGGTTAACCGTGCAGCAGGAAGGGATGTTGAAACAGCAGATACGTGAACGGTTGGTCAGTCGTTGTGGCCGGTTTGCCTTGCCGAGAAAAATCCATTTCCGTCGTTCATTGCCGAAAACGTTTTCGGGCAAGTTTCTACGCCGGATGCTAACGGCATAGCCAGACGCGGGTAATGCGATATCGCACGCTGAATATCGCATTGCACCTGCCGGTAAACACCGTATTTATGCCAGATTCATGGGTTTAGGTTGATAACGTTGTGCCCAGCTATCCAACACGTCGGTGTCGCCATCAAGGGTACCGAACACAATCACCGTGGCTTTGCGACCATGTGATTCAATGACATTCAACAGCTCCGCGTTGGGAAACGTCACCAGATAAACAGCGTCCAGCAGGATATGTTCTTTCCTGAGCGTCTGACTTGAGAACAAACCGATCTTCACGCCTGATGAGATCAGTTGTTTTTTATTACGCATCGCGCGGTAAATTTGCCCGTCAAACACCTGACTGAGAAAATCTTCACAGAATGGGGAAGATTTGTTTGGCACGCAAATCCTGACGTTACGCCCGGACTGGCTGGCATGGTTGATGGCAAATGCAACCACGTTGTTGTACTGCGACACCAATTCATTCTGAGGTTTAACAAGGATAAATCTTTCTTTCAACGGCATGATTTTATGTAAAGTTCCTGAGCAAAAAAACGAAGCCCCGACGTTAATCGGCGAGGTTTTAGTTAGCGCATCATCTCATCAGGAAGATAACGACACAGATAATGGTGCGAACTGCCTTCAGGGCGACCAGCATATTTTCCTTTCTGCTGCTGTTCTGAGTTTGGGGCATCGCCTTGTGCAGTCAGTTGGAGGAATCCATTACTTTGATAATAGCCTGGGCTATGATTTCGCGCCATGAAGGGCAGCAGGTTCTTATGACGTTATGATTGGGCTGTCGCTAATTTTTTAATAGCCGGCGCATTGTCTAAAGATTGATCAGTAATCATTCTCATCATTCCATTCTTTTCCCGCACTTAACGCAAATCATCTTGTCGGATTTATTTATTTCCAAAGTATGCTTTTGTTCGCAAAACGGTCATTCACACACAAACGGTCAAACTCGGTCATGATAGTTTCATTTTAAAATTATTTCGCACCGTTGCGATTTGTTCTGCGTTTTTATTAAAACAGCCGTTATCTGTGATGAAGGTCGCGTTATTAAATGTATATAAATCATTTTTTCATTTTTTATTTAATGAAAGTCACTTTTTTGGCGGCGGTAAATTCGCTGCCTGACACTTTTGCCTGGTGCACATTTTGCACCGGTCGAATCCACTAACTTAATGGCATCGGAGGTCACCATGTTACCGATTGAACGTCACCGTCAGATCATGGAGGAATTAAATTTACATGGTCGGGTATTGGTGGTTGAGCTGGTTAAACTTTGTCGGGTTTCTCAGGAAACCATTCGCAGGGATTTATCTCAGTTAGAAAAAAAAGGATTATTACAACGCAGTCACGGCGGTGCGGTGATGGCGCAGAAACACCAGGGGAATCTGGCAGGAAAAAATAATAAACCGAACGAGTATGAATCTACATTTCGCCTGCGCATGAATGAAAACACCCAGGCAAAAACATTAATCGCAAAAAGAGCGCTCGATTTTATCACGCCGGGCGACTGTATATTGCTGGATAGCAGTACCACCTGTTGGTTTTTGGCCCGGCAATTGCCAGACATCGAACTGACGGTGCTGACTAACTCGCTACGTATCGTGCAGACACTGGCCGCCAAAGGCCATATCCGCACCATCTGCCTGGGAGGAGAGTATTCCGATCACAATGAAGATTTTAATGGCATCGTTGCCGAGCAGCCGCTGAAAGATTATTTAATCAACAAAATATTTTTCTCCTGTAGCAGCCTGGGCAATGACGGATATTTACGTGCGGCGAACGAAAATAACGCACATCTAAAACAACAAATGCTGATGGCATCAGAAAGAAAATATCTGCTTATTGATGCGGGGAAATTCCTTCGGCCATCTTTTGCCAGAATCTGCCATTACCGTGAAGTGGATTTTTTAATTACCGACAGTATGAAAGATAAAGAATTACAACAGGAACTGGCCTGGAACGGCGTCAATATTATCGATTGTTCACAACGCCAGAATACCATGCAATTAATGAACTCTCAGGATATTTAACCCTATGAAAAAAACATTTATCGCCTGTTCCCTGCTGGCGCTGTTTGCTGCCACCACCGCCCATGCTGCTGACAAGCTGCGTATGGGGATCGTGGTCAAAGTGGGCGGCATCCCGTGGTTTAACGCGATGGAAGCGGGCATCAAGAGCGAAGCGGCCAGGGAGGGGATCGATGCCTGGATGGTTGGCCCTACCTCGGCTGACCCGGCGTTGCAGGTCAGGGCGATTGAAGATCTGATTGCGCAGAAAGTTGACATCATCGGCGTGGTACCGAATGACCCGAAAGTGCTGGAGCCGGTGCTGAAACGCGCCCGTGATGCTGGTATCCGCGTGCTGGTGCATGAATCGCCGGATCAGAAGTACGCCAACTGGGACTTTGAGTTGGTCGATGCCAAAACCCACGGCGAAAACCATATGAAGGCGCTGGCCGAATGCATGCACGGCGAGGGCAAATATGTCGCCTACATGGGCGGCCTGACGGTGCCGCTGCACAACGCCTGGGTGGATTCCGCCGTGGCGTATCAAAAAGCCCATTTCCCGAAAATGCAGATGGTTGGCGACAAGTTTGGCGTTGGCGAATCACTGGATGACTCCATCCGTACCACCAACGAAGTGATGTCTAAATACCCGGATCTGAAAGGCATCATCGCCTTTGGTTCACAAGGGCCAATCGGTGCCGGTCGCGCGGTGATGGCGCGTAACAAAATTGACCAGGTCTGCGTGATCGGGGCCTTTAGCCCAGGGCAGGGTCAGATGCTGGTTAACCGTGGTGCCATTAAAGGTGGCTACATCTGGAACCCGATGACGGCAGGTGAAGTCTTCGTGCGTCTTGCGGGCATGATGCAGAAAAACCAACCGATTACCGACGGCATGACCATCGAAGGTCTGGGCAAGGTGAAGGTCGATGAGCAGACCCACACCATCCTCGGCAACAACACCGAAAGTCTGGACAAAACCAACCTGCCAAAACTGGTCAAACTGGGGCTGTAATATGCAACTGATCGAACCACAGACGCTGATTGCCCTCGAGAGCCTGTCGAAAACCTTCGGCGGCAACCGGGCATTAAGTGATATCTCACTGTCGTTAATGGCTGGGGAAGTGCATTGCCTTGCTGGTACTAACGGCTGTGGTAAGAGCACCCTGATTAAAGTGATCTCCGGGGTGCATGCCCCGGATGCAGGTAGCAAAATCATCCTCGGTGACCGTGGCGAACGCTTTCCGCGCCTGACGCCAAAACAGGCGCGCGATTTTGGTGTGCAGGTGATTTATCAGGATCTGTCGCTGTTTCCCAATCTCAGCGTCGCCGAGAACATCGCGTTTGAGCACAACCTCGGTAACCTGCTTGGCTGGTACAGCAAGAAAAAACTGCGTGCCAGCGCTGAGAAAATCATCACCGAACTGAAGTTTGACCTGAATCTCGATGCCAAAGTGGCTGAACTGTCGATTGCACAACGTCAGCAGGTGGCGATTTGTCGTGCGCTGGTGGCGGACGCCCGTCTGGTGATCATGGATGAGCCAACCGCGTCGCTGACCCGCACCGAGGTGAATCAGCTGCTGCGTACCGTGCGTTACCTGAAAGAGAAAAATATCTGCGTGGTGTTTGTCAGCCACCGTCTGGATGAAGTGCTGGAGATCTCCGATCGCGTCACCGTGATCCGTGATGGCCGCAAAATGGGTACCTGGCCTGCCAGCGAAATGGACGGCCATCGCCTGACTGAACTGATGACCGGGCTGACACTCGATTATCACCTGAAAACCCCAACCCTGAATCCACATCGCAAGCTGCTGGAGGTGGAAAACCTCAGTCGCAAAGACCAATACCATGATGTCAGTTTTTCGCTGCATGAAGGCGAAGTGCTGGGGCTGTGTGGCCTGCTGGGTTCCGGGCGTACCGAACTGGCGTTGTCGCTGTTTGGCATGACCAAACCGGACAGCGGCAAGATCTGGCTCGACAGCAAGCCGGTGCGTTTTCGCAACCATGAAGATGCTATCAAATCTGGCATTGGCTACGTCTCAGAAGACCGTCTGACGCTCGGCCTGGTTCAGCAACAGTCGGTCGCCGATAACATGGTGCTGTCGATTCTCGACCAACTGCGCAACCGCTTCCACATCATCGATGAATACCGCAAAAACAAACTGATCCACGACTGGATTCAGCAGTTGGGCGTTCGCGTGGCCGACCCGGAACACGCCATCTCCACGCTCTCGGGGGGGAACCAGCAAAAGATCGTGCTGGCGAAATGGGTGCTGACCCAGCCCAAAATCCTGATCCTCGATTCGCCGACCGTCGGCGTCGATGTCGGCGCCAAGGCGAGTATTTACACCCTGATCCATCAACTGGCGAAAGAGGGGCTGGCGATCATCCTGATTTCCGATGAAGTGCCGGAGGTTTATTACAACTGCGACCGCATTCTGCATTTCCGTGACGGCACCGTGCATGCCGAGTACCAGCCACAACAGGTGGCGCAGCAGCAACTGGCGGAGGTGATTAATGCCTGATTTATCGTTCTTCAAACCCCAGTCGAGTCAGGGCTGGCTGGCCTGGGTGCTGGTGTTCTTCTTCGTAGTGTTCTCCCTCGCCAGTGACCAGTTCCTGACATTGCAGAACCTGCTCGACCTGACGGAAACCTATGCTGTCACCGGCATCTTCGCCCTCGGCCTGTTTGTGGTGCTGGTCACTGGCGGGATCGACATCTCCTTTGCGGCGGTGGCTTCGGTGGTGCAGTACGTCATCGCCTCGTTGTTTGTGCAGTTCGGTTTCGACAATGCCCCGCTCAGCATCCTGCTGGCGATTGCCTGCGGCACGTTGTTTGGGGTGATCAATGCGGTGCTGATCTACTGGCTGCGCATTGTCTCGATCATCATCACCATCAGCATGCAGTCGCTGCTGTTTGGCATGTTGATGTGGATTACCGAGGGACGCAGCCTCTACAACCTGCCGGAGTGGTGGGTGACGCTGCATAACATCCTGCCGTTTAGCGTCCACGGCCAGACCTACCAGATTGGCCTGCCGCTGACCATCATGCTGGTGATTGCCGCCATCACCTGGCTGCTGCTGAACAAAACCCATCTGGGCCGTCAGTTGTACGCCACTGGTGGCGATCAGGAGTCGGCTCGCCGTATCGGCATTCGCGTCGGATTGATCCATATCCTTGCCTACGGTTGGCTGGGCGCGCTGGCGGCGGTGGGTGGCCTGGTACAGGTCTACCGGGTCGGTGAAGTGGTGCCCAATGCGTTGGTTGGCGGCGAGCTGGATGTACTGGCGGCCACGGTGCTGGGGGGGGCCAGTCTGATGGGCGGCAAAGGCACCGTCACCGGGACACTGATGGGGGTCTTCCTGATCGCCATCCTGAAAAACGGCCTCAACCTGGTCGGTGTCTCCAGCTACTTCATGAACATTGTGATCGGCGTGGTGATTATGGTTGCCATCACCGTCACCCATTACAAAAAGCGCAAAGAAACCGACGTCAGCTTCGTCTGATCGGGGAGAGTGTGATGAAACATCTGAATTTTCTGACCAGTGAAAAAGCGCATCCCGGATTGCTGTTGCTGATTGCGCTCGGCGTTGCGGTGTTCAGCATTATGCTGCCGGGCCGCTTCCTGACCGACTCTACTTTTATGAGCATGGCTTTCCAGTTGCCGGAACTGGGCCTGCTGACGCTGGCGATGTTTATCGCCATTCTCAGCGGCGGTCTTAACCTGTGCATCATCGCCACCGCTAACCTGACGGCGCTGTTTATTGCCTGGGTGTTGTTGAACTTTATGCCTGCCGGGGCGGGCACCGGGCTGCAACTGTTGTGGCTACTGATGGCGCTGGTGGGTGCGGCATTGATCGCCACGCTGATTGGGGTGATCACCGGGCTGATGGTCAGCCGGGTTGGGGCGCACCCGATTCTGGTGACGCTGGCCACCATGATGACGGTCAACGGCATTGGTATCTGGCTGACACGCGGCGCCGCCGTCAGTGGTATGCCGGATGTGGTACGTGCACTCGGTGCAGACACCTTCCTGACCATTCCGTTGCCGCTGTGGCTGTTCTTCGCCACCGCCGGACTGATGGCGCTGTTCCTTGGCAAAACCCGTGCCGGTAAATGTATCTACATGGGCGGCAGCAACATCAATGCCACCTGGTTCAGTGGCGTGAATACCCATCGTCTGCTGATTCTGGTCTACGTCATCTCCAGCCTGCTGTGCGTGCTGGCGGGGCTGGTGATGATGGCACGGTTTAACTCGGCGCGTATGGGCTATGGCGACTCTTATCTGCTGATCACCGTGTTGGCGATCATTCTCGGTGGTACGGATCCCAACGGCGGTTTTGGTCGCGTCACTGGCGTGGTGCTGTCGCTGATTGCGCTACAAATCCTCTCCACCGGCTTCAACCTGTTAAATATCAGCCAGCACTTCAGCCTGGCGATGTGGGGTGCGGTACTGATTGTGGTACTGGGCCTGAAGTTCTTTAAAACCAAATTCACTCATTCCCGTGCGGTGCGTCGCAGTACTTTACTTGCACGCCAGGCCGGCCTGACTAAAAAAAAGGAAGTCTGATGCGTACCCAAATTTCTCCCTCTTTGATGTGCATGAACCTGATGGAAATTAAACAGCAGTTGGCCGTGCTCGACACCCGAGCTGATTTCCTGCACATCGACATCATGGACGGTCACTACGTCAAAAACATCACCCTGTCGCCGTTCTTTATCGAGCAGATCCGCCCGCACACCAAAGTGGCGCTCGATGTACATCTGATGGTGGAGGAACCGACCGACTTCATCGAGGTGATTGCCAAAGCAGGCGCGGATTACATCTGCCCGCATGCGGAAACCATCAACCGTGATGCGTTCCGCGTGATTAACCAGATCCGCTCACTCGGCAAGAAAGTGGGTGTGGTGCTGAACCCGGCAACGCCGGTGTCATACATCCATCACTACATCCATCTGCTGGATAAGATCACCGTGATGACCGTTGATCCTGGTTATGCGGGCCAGCCGTTTATCACCGAGATGGTGAAGAAGATTGAGGAGCTGCGCGACCTGAAAGCACGCCACGGCTACAACTATCTGATTGAGATTGATGGCTCCTGCAATCAGCGCACCTACCGTACATTGCTGGAAGCGGGCGCAGAAGTGCTGATTGTCGGCACCTCCGGGTTGTTTAACCTCGATGACAACCTTGAAACCGCCTGGGACCAGATGATGGACAACATCGAGCAGGCAAAAGGTGCGTTACGGGAGTCAGCATGAGTCGAACCTGGCTGGGTATAGATATTGGTGGTACCAGCACCCGGTTGCTCACCCTGCGCGGAGAGGATCAGTGGGCGGGATTTCGCAAATTGCCGACCGCCAGCTGGGCACAGTCAGTCGATGCGCTGGGTGCACTGGCGGGGTTGATTAATGAGGTGCTGGCACAGCAACCGATTGATGGCGTGATGCTCGGCCTGCCGGGCATCCTGAGCCGCGATCGTCAGCATGTGGTGTCGTTACCCTTTATCCAGGCGCTGGACGACACCCCGGTGGCGACGCATCTCAGTGAGATGACCGGTATCCCGGTGGCGATGGATAAAGACGTTAACCATCTGATGTTATGGGATTTAATGCAACTTGATACGCTGCCGGATAACGCCGTGGGTTTATATCTGGGCACCGGCATGGGCAACAGTTTGTGGCTGAACGGTCAGTTCTACCACGGCGAGCACGGCGGCGCGGGCGAGATTGGTCATATCCCGCTGGCAAATAACGATCTGCCCTGTCCGTGCGGGAATCACGGCTGTGCCGAAACCCTGACGTCAGGACACTGGCTGAGCCAGTGGGCGCGTCAGCACTGCGCACAAACCGATATGTCGCAACTGTTCACGCTGCACGGCGATCATCCTGATTTGCAGCAGTTTGTCAGCCGCCTGGCAAAAATCATCGCCAGCGAGATGAACATTATTGACCCGCAATATCTGATCCTCGGTGGCGGCGTGCTGGCCATGAATGATTTTCCGCTGGCGTCGCTGCGCAACCAGCTCGTGCGGCATTTGCGCCCACCGGTAACCCGCAGTGGATTGCGCATGGTAATCAGCCACGCCACCGATCAGACCGGTTGTCGTGGCGCCTGTCTGGCGGCTGCTCGGCAGTTTGGGAGGTAAACATGAAAGGCAAAGTGTGCGTGTTTGGCTCGTTCAACCTCGATATCGTCACCAAGATGTCGCGGTTTCCGCAGCCTGGCGAGTCACTGGTTGCACACAGCAGCATGATGGGGCCGGGCGGTAAAGGCTCGAATCAGGCCACGGCGGCACTGCGAGCCGGTGCCAGGGTGCACTACATCGGCAAGGTCGGTAATGACGACTTCGGTCTGTTCGCCCGTCGCCATCTCGAGAAGACCGGCTTTGACGCCATCACGTTGTTCACCTGCAAAGAAAAACCGACCGGTAACGCGATGATCTACGTGGCCGGTGATGATGCCGAAAACATGATCTCGGTTTATCCCGGCGCCAACCTGATGGTCACGGCGGCGGAGGTGAACCGTTGCCAGCCTACAGTGGCGGCCGCTGACATTTTGCTGGTGCAACTCGAAAACAACCTGAGCGCCATTCAACGGATGGTGGATAACGCCCGTCAGGCGGGAACCTATGTGATTGTGAACCCGGCCCCGTGGCAAAAGGTGAGCGATGCCTTTCTGCGTCATGTTGACCTGCTCACGCCGAACAGCACGGAAGCCGGCCAACTGACCAACACCAAAGTGACCGACCTGGCTTCAGCACAGGTGGCGGCGCAGATCCTGCACGGCAAAGGGGTGCGTCAGTTGATCATCACCCTCGGTATCCAGGGCGCGCTGCTCTCAACCGGTGAACGGATGTTGCTTGTGCCGGTCTTTCCGGCGCAACCGGTGGACAGCACTGGCGCGGGGGATTCCTTTAACGGCGCACTGGCGGCGCGCCTGGCGGCCGGAGAACCGCTGGAGCAGGCGGCGCTGTTCGCTTCGGCGTACGCCTCGGTGTGTGTCGAACGAGCCGGGGCAGCGAACTCAATGCCGCGTTATGACGACGCCGTAAAACGGATGCAGCAATACCCGGAACTGGCGATCAGCGAGATCGGTGTTTCCGCCAGCGCCATACCGAAGAACCGGCAGTACCCTACACAGACAATGCGTTAGTTGGGGGGGGTTACCGAGATGGCGACAGGCATTGAAACCCTGGGTCGGTTAACCCTCGGACAAACCGTGCCACTGTACAACACGCCAGCCAATGTGCGCGTATGCCTTAATAGTCTGTGTCAGACATGCGTTTCCATAAGTGTATAATACTGTGTAGACTACACATGTAACGGTATGGACGGAGGTGCAGTATGCCAAACGCAGTGCTAAAAACACGCAAGCAGAACGTCACACTAACTCTGGAACCCTTGCTACTTCAGCAGGCAAAGGAGGCAGGGTTAAGTTTGTCTCAGCTATTAGCCAATGCGATAGCCGAAAAACTACGTGAAAATGCGGTTGAACAATGGCAGCGGGAAAATACAGATGCCATTTCAGACTTGAACCGACACATGGCGCAAAACGGCGTATTTTCAGACATGCACAGGAAATTTTAACTGATGCAGTATCGGGTGTATAAAAACAAAAATGCGTCTAAGTTTTATCCACTGTTGCTGGATGTACAGAGCGATATTATTGAAAGTATTGATTCGCGCATCGTGATCCCGTTGACCCCAATTGAACTCTATCAGGGAAAAGTTGTGCAGCGTCTAAACCCAACTCTACATGTTGAAGGTAATGATTATCTGATGATGACGCATGAGCTGGCAGGTGTTCAACTCACTGTTCTGGGTACAGAAGTCTGTAGCCTTGCCAGCCAGCGTGAAACGATCAGGACCGCTCTGGATTTCATTATTGACGGATTCTGAACCGCCAGAATTACGGCTTACCCGGCTGCCATATCCCCACATCCTGCGCATCAATTCGTTTTGGCAGCAGTTTCGCAGCATAAAACGCATCGGCAATCTTCTGCTGTTCGCTCAGGTCGCTGCTTTTCACCGGTTCAATCTGGTAGCTGCGCTGAGCATTGGCCTGCTCCACGGTCGCGACGGGTAGATTCCCCCATAACGGTGACAGGATTTTTGCCGCCGCCGCAGGGTGGGCTTTCAGCCATGCCGCTTCCTGATGCAGGGCGTTAAATACCGTGTTCAATACCTGAGAATGCGCTTTAGCGTAAGGCGTCGAAACCAGATAGTAGCGTTGATAGCTCGCCAGACCTTTGCCGCTTACCAACACGCGCGCGTGCTGCTCTACCTTCGCGCTGGTGACGTAAGGTTCCCAACTTACCCAGGCATCAACGCTGCCATTTTCCAGTGCCGCGCGCCCGTCAGCCGGTGTCAGCCAGGCGGTGTTAACATCGCTGAATGTCAGCCCGGCCTTTTGTAAGGCGGCGATCAACAGGTAATGGCTGCCTGCCGCTTTAGTCACTGCGATCTTTTTGCCTTTCAGATCCTGCAACGTTTTAATCGGCGAGTTGGCGGGAACCAGAATGGCCTGCGCCGTGGGTGACGGCGTTTCTCGCGCGTAATAGGTAAGATCGGCTCCTGCGGCCTGAGCGAACACCGGCACGGTATCGGCTACGTCGGCAGAGAGATCGACGTTATTCAGATTCAGTGCTTCAAGCAGCGGCAGACCGCTGGAAAATTCGTGCCAGCTGACTTTTATCCCCTGATCGGCCAACGTCTTGTCCAAATCGCCCCGCTGTTTGATCAGCGTCAGCAGGGTTGACGATTTTTGATAGCCGATACGTAAGGTTTCTTCTGCCTGAGTGGTCAAAGAGAAAAGGGCAGTGAGCAGCAATGCTCCTGCCAGCAATGGACGTCGCGTGTGCATGGCCGTTCCTTTTAATGTTTAACATTAAAAGGAGGGTAAGATGGGGACGGCAGTGTTCCAACTGCCGTGTTGGTATAAGGTTTGCCGGATTTTGACTTAGTAGCGGCGCGATTTATCGCGCAGGTTTTGTCGGACTGCGCGATAAATCGCGCCGCTACGAATTTATGTAATCTGAGGCCCGAAATGATTGCGCTTCCGGGCCGGATATCAGCAATCAGTTGCCCGCAAGCTTACTCACCAGAAGCTTAGCCACTTCTTCTGAACTGGCCGGGTTTTGCCCGGTAACCAGATTGCCATCCTCAACCACAAACGGCATCCAGTCAGCGCCTTTCTGGTAGTGCGCGCCAAGGGCGATAAATTCGTCCTCGATCAGGAATGGCACCACGTCGGTCAGTTCGACGGCAGCTTCTTCGCTGTTGGTAAAGCCCGTCACCTGTTTACCTTTGACCAACGGTTCACCGCTGGCGGCTTTAACATGACGCAACGCGCCCGGCGCGTGGCAGACGAAACCAATCGGTTTACCGGCGCGATCGAAGGATTCAATCAGGTTAATCGACTGAGTAGATTCCGCCAGATCCCACAATGGACCATGACCGCCAGGATAGAACACGGTATCAAACGCGGCCTGATCAACGCTTTCCAGTTTCACCGTCGTTGCCAGCGCCTGTTGCGCGGCCGGATCCGCCTTAAAGCGGTCGGTCATCGCGGTCTGAAAATCGGGCAGGTCGCTTTTCGGATCAAGCGGCGGCTGTCCGCCTGCCGGTGAGGCCAGCACGATCTCTGCTCCTGCGTCTTTAAACACGTAGTAAGGTGCCGCAAACTCTTCCAGCCAGAATCCGGTTTTCTTGCCGGTATTACCCAGCGCATCGTGGGATGTCAGTACCATTAACACTTTCATGATAAATCCTTTTTTTACACAGTAACTTACTGTTGTTGATCGAGCAGGGATGTCAGTAACGCCATCTTGTCCTGATAAGGGGCGCGCAGCCGCAGATTGGTGGTGCCCGCCTCGTCCTGCACCACCACAGGTTTGGCATGGCTGAAGCGGCGGAAACCGTGAATGCCGTGATAGGCGCCGGTACCGGATGGCCCGACGCCGCCGAACGGCAAACTGTCGAGAGAAGCATGGGTCATGACGTCATTAATCACCAATGCGCCCGAGGTGGTGCGTTGTGCCATCTGTTGTTGACGTTGTGCATCGTTACCAAAATAGTAGGCCGCCAGCGGGCGCGGGTGTGCGTTGATGTAATCAATCGCTTCTGCCACCGACGTTGACCAGGTCTTGACAGGCAACAGTGGGCCAAAAATCTCCTCCTGCATCACCGCCATCTCTTCCGTCACCGCCAGAATTAAGTGCGGGGCGATTTTTCTGCTATCGGCATCGAAAGCCGGTTCACCCTCGGGGGCCAGACTGATAATGCGTGCGCCTTTATTTTGCGCATCCACCAGCAGATTGATCAGCCGTTGATAATGGCGATCGCTGATGATAGCGGTGTAATCCGGGTTCGACTGTACGGTCGGGAATGCCTGCTGCATAAAGCTGCGAGCGGCGGTGACAAAGGCGTCTTCGGCACCCTCCGGCAGCAGCAAATAATCGGGAGAGATACAGATTTGCCCGGCGTTAAAGGTTTTGATGGTCAGGGTTCTCGCTGCGGCCAGCGCCGGATCTGCATCCACATCGACCACCACCGGCGATTTACCGCCCAGTTCCAGCGTGACCGGCACAAGATTTTCCGCCGCCGCACGCATAACGTGTTTGCCGACATTGGTGCTACCGGTAAACACCAGATGGTCGAAAGGCAGACGGCTGAAAGCCTGTCCGACATCGGCATCACCCAGCACCACGGTTAGCTCCTGGGGATCAAAATAGCGGGCGACCAGCTCGGCCAGCAGTTCCGAGGTTTTCGGCGTCAGTTCTGAAGGCTTCAACATCGCTGTATTCCCGGCAGCGAACACGCCTGCCAGCGGGCCAAAGGCGAGGTTAATCGGAAAATTCCACGGGCTGATAATGCCGACCACCCCGAGCGGTTGCGGCACAATCCATGCCTGCATGCCCGCTACCGGTACGTCGGCGCTTTCCGCTGCCATCCAGCTTTCAAGATTATCAGCGGAATGTTGCAGCATATTGATGGTGGTGACCAGGTCTGCCGCCATCGTCTGGTAAGCGCTGCGATGGCCGAAATCGGCGCTAATTGCGTTAGCGATCGCAGCATGATTGTCGCGAATCAGCGCGATGCTGCGTAGCAGACGGTCGCGACGTAATGCCGCAGAGGCTGGACCTGCCTGCAAATGGGCGTTTTTCATGCTGTGCAGAATGTGCAGCAACTGCTGATCGTGTTGGGTAGCGTTCATCATGTTGTCCTGTTAAATCGGGTCACTGATTAAGATGCGACGAGCTTACCTGCGCTAGATTTAGCTGGCTAACAAGGCTATTTTGGTGGGGGTATAAATTTATTTATGGGGTCTTATGTCACTGGTCCGTTTGCGTACCTTTATGGAGGTCTACCGTCAGCGTTCAATATCCGGTGCCGCCAGAGCGCTCAATCTGACGCAGCCTGCGGTTTCTCAACATATCAGCGGATTGGAAGTGGCCATCGGCCGACCGTTGTTTGAACGCCAGCCACAAGGGGTCTTGCCCACGCCAGCAGCCGAGGATCTGGCGGCGGATATTGGCAACAGCCTGGACACCGCGGAGTCGGCGCTGGCATCGGCGAGAGCGCGTTCTATGGATGTCAGCGGTACGCTGCAAATCATCGGTCACGCCGATTTTATGGCGGATAAGCTGGCGGGGGAGTTGCTGCCGCTGCTGGAGAGTGGCATCCGGGTTCATATGCATACCGGTGACGGACCGCTGGTGACGCAAATGGTGGTTGAGGGGCATTGCGATTTAGGCATTACGGCCCATCCGGTGACGGATAGCCGATTAAAAGGTGAAGTGATATTTCGCGATAAGGTTCTGGCAGTTGCCTCACCGGGCGTGGCGTCGCGACTGAATGCCAGTGCGGATTTTGCCACTGACTTACTGCGAGAACCGCTCCTCGCGTATAACCTGGAATTGTCGCTGATTGACCACTGGCTGGAAAAAAACCGCATCAGCTACCAGACGCTGCTCCCGGCGATGGTCGGTCAGGATTTACGCGGTCAACGTAGTTTGCTGGTCCAGGGGTTTGGCTGGTCGGTGATGCCGCAGTTTCTGTGCCAACAGCAGATCGAGCAGGGGGCGCTGGTGGCGCTCCACGCCCCGGTGGGGGACACCGAGATTCGCTACAACCTGGTGTGGCTGGCCAGCGCGTTACGTCAGCCCCGAGTCGCCCATGCCCGCCAGACGCTGGTGTGGCGGCTTAACCGGGCCGAGTGACAACTCACCCGCCCGGTCAGGAGATCATTACGGCTGAATCTCCAGCCTGCCGCCTTTGGCGACATAGTTCTTTTGATTGTCAGGACCAATAAAGTCGCTGGCCGGCTTACCCACCAGCAGATTGTCATAGGCTGCTGATTTCACTGGCACATAATTCTCCGCCTTGTCGGGTGAGCCTGTACCCTTGTATTGCGCGATATACGGATAAGGGAAGACCGGTCGGGTGGCTTTTAAGGGAGGCATGGCAGTGGCTAGCGGTGAGCTGGCGCGCTGAACGCCGTGAAATTGCACTTCGGCGCTTGCGTTGCCCGCGGGCATTTTGCCCTGGGGCGGCATCGGCGGCATATCCATGTTTGCCTGTTGAGCTGACTTACCTGTCATCAGCGCTTGCGGTGCAACCTGTTGCTCGGTCCATGCCATCAATGGCGTCAGCAAATCGATCTGATCAAAACCTTCGCCGCCGCCACAGTGGGCCACACCAGGTAACAGGAACAGGCGGATAAACTTCTCCGTGGATTGTTTGCCAAGATAAGCCTCAACGCCACGATAATAGGCGATGGAGAATGCCGGACTGACAGAATCATCCGCCAAACCGTGCCACATAATCAGCTTTCCGCCACGCACCATATAGCGGTTCAGGTTGGTGTTGGCGGCGTTATACAACGGAGCCAGCTGTGCGACCGCCGTGAAGTTCTGCTTGTTCAACGGAAAATCGCGCATCGTGGTGATATTCTGTTTGCCACCCGGCAGCAATACCGATTGCAGCGCGGGCAGTGCCATCATCTCCGACATCGAGTGGCCATTGGCGCTTGCTGGCACCGGCCAACGTAACTCTGACCCCAGGGGCAGACCGGCTGGCACAAATTGATTGCCTGCGCTGTCGTAAGCTCCCCGATAGAGTTTTTCCGCCACACTGATTTCTTCTGCGGTCAGGCAGTCTGATTTATCGCTTTGATTGGCGGCACAGGTCTTCACCCAGTTGGGGGAGAAGGTGCAGGCATACGGATTTGCCAGCAAACCATCGTTGACGCCAGAAAGTGTTGGACAGTGCGCCAGCACCGCACGATGGAGAATCGGCAGGCGGTCTTTCAGTAGGATTGCGCTGCCATCCGCGCGTTGATTGGCGACCACATTCCAGCCGTGGAAAAAGGAGTTTTGGAACTGGAAAAACGCCGCCGGTGCGCCGGCGCTGATGCCATCAAAATCATCCGGGAAGCGTTGTGCTTCCATCAGCGCTTCGCGTCCGCCATCGGAGCAGCCCATAAAGTAGGCGTATTTTTGCGCCTGGCCGTAGTACGCCTGGATCAAGGCTTTGGCCAGTTGCGCGGTGAGATGATTGGCGCGATACGCAAAATCGATACGTTTTTGTGGATCCTCTGCCCAACTGGCATCCATCATGCCGCCGCTATGGCCCATATCTGTCGCTGCAACGACAAACTCGCCCTGAGTGGCGGGCACACAGCCGTTGGCATTCGACAGGCTGAGGTTAATTTGGCCGCATAATCCGCCACAGCCCACTTGCAGAAAACGTTGTGTCCACTGCTGTTGCGGTAGCGCTACCTCAACACCGATCGCCGGTGCGATGTTGGCCTTAACCTGGCAGAATGTCCCTTTATCAGTTTTCAGGGACGTGGCAGATGTGAGGGTGACTTTCTCACCAAGTTTGTCGCTAAAGTTAACGGTCGTTAACTGGCCACAGTCCAGCACCGGCTTCACAATGGCTAAGTTCACGGACGCACTCACCTGCGTCGCAAGTAGCATGACGCCAATGGCGATCAGCCATCCTGAGATTCTGGTTGTTATCGTATTCATGGTATCGGTTCCCGTTTTGTCACCGTGTTGCTGTGGTTTTAATCTGGGAATGATAGCCAGAAGCAAAATTTTAACGTGGATTTTTTCGGTATTTTAACGAATCAATCTGACTAACCTGCGCCCTCAGTTCTGGTCCAGCCAGCCAATAAAAAATCACTAAACGCCGCCACTTGCAGCGGCTGAGAGCATCGCTGCGGATAAACGAACTGCAATCCGACCAGGCGACTATCGTTACGACTGAAACCGATAAAGTGGTCGCCAAACAGAGCTTTTGTTATAAGGCTACGTAAGCGTTTAGGGTAATGAACGCAACCATTCCGCCAGTACTTCAGCGTGATTCTGTGTCGTATTCTTTGTCGCATAAAGCAGCGTGACGTTTCCTTTAGCGACCAACTGACGTCCTTCAGGCGCATGCCCGGCAAGCTCCTGTAAATACGCTTCACGAAACGCGGTGAAATCGATTAAATCAGCATGGAATGCTTTACGTAATTCTGTGGAGGGAGCCAGGTTTTTATTCCACTCATCATATTGAAGATCGGTCTTCTTCATTCCGCGCGGCCAGAGTCGATCGACCAGCACTCGATAGCCGTCCTCAGATGATGCGGGTTCATAAACGCGTTTACAGTGGATCACGTTAATTACTCCCTTTCTTTTTCGTATCTCCTTATTTTATCCATAATTTTAATTGTTCGGTTATTAGCATCAGGATTGGGATAAAGGAGGTAACCTAATGCGATTAGGTGTGTCATTTTGTTTCGGTTATGTCAATTATCGGAATGATTATGATAATTATTCGCATGCTCATTTCTGAGTATGGAAAATAATAACTGGACGTAACAAAATGTCTCACTTAATTGGAAAAAGGAAAACGACCCTTTCATTGCTGATTGGGCTGGTCATCCACAGTGGCTTCTCTCTGGCAGCCGAAACACCATCAAATGTTTTATCGTTACAGGAGCAGGGGGCAGCAACCGCAACTGACGCTGACTCCGCGCAGAAAAGCAAAACCGAACCGACGGTCAATCCGACCAACGAAGACACTATGGTCGTCTCGGCCAAAGCTGAAGAGAAACTGAAGCAGCAGCCTGGTGCATCGCTGATTACCAAAGAAGATTTGGAACGCAATCCGCCGGTCAACGATCTGTCCGAAATCATTCGCAAAATGCCGGGTGTGAACTTAACCGGTAACAGCGCAACCGGTAGCCGTGGTAACAACCGTCAGATTGATATTCGCGGTATGGGGCCAGAAAACACCCTGATCCTGATCGATGGCGTGCCCGTCTCTTCCCGTAGTTCCGTGCGCTACAGCCGCACCGGCGAACGTGACACCCGTGGCGACAGCAATTGGGTTCCGCCGGAAATGGTCGACCATATCGATGTGTTACGTGGCCCGGCGGCGGCACATTATGGTTCCGGCGCGATGGGCGGCGTGGTGAACATCATCACCAAACGTCCCACCAATGACTGGCATGGTTCACTGTCGCTCTACACCAATCAACCGGAAGACAAGGATGAAGGCGCGACCAAACGCATGAACTTCAGCCTGAGCGGTCCACTGGTGGATGATGTGCTCACCATGCGTCTGTACGGCAACATCAACAAAACCGATGCTGATGCCTACGATATTAATACCAACGAAAACGGTTCTTACGCGGCAGGTCGTGAGGGCGTGCGCAACCGCGATATCAACGCGGCGGTGCAGTGGAAGATCAATCCGCAGCAGTATATGGATTTCAACTACGCCTACAGCCGTCAGGGCAATATCTATGCCGGTGATACCCAATACAGCAACAGCAACCTGAGTACCCTGGTGCCGACCTTATACGGTCAGGAAACCAACCGCATGTATCGCCAGGCTTACAGCGTGACCCATAACGGCATCTGGGACTGGGGCCAGTCCAAACTGACCCTGAGCTATGAAGATACCCACAACACGCGCCTGGACGAAGGCTCTACCGGCAAAGTGGAAGGGATGATCAACAGCGACACCTACAACACCAGCCGTTATAAAACCTGGCGCATCAATAATGAGTACACCATCCCCTTCACCCTGCTGGTGGACAATACTCTGACGCTGGGAGCTGAATGGAATAAGGAGCAGCTGGACGATCCGGCATCAATGCAGGAAACGGATGCGACCGGTATCGATATCAACGGTGTATCGGGTGATCCTTCCCAGCGCAGCAGCAAAAACAGCCAGGAACTCAGCGCCATTTACCTGGAAGACACCATTGATGCCTTCGACGCCACCACATTGATTCCGGGCCTGCGTTTTGATTACAGCGATCGCTTCGGCAGCAACTGGAGTCCCAGCCTGAACATTCAGCAGGAATTGGGTGATCACTTCACGCTGAAAGCCGGTATCGCGCGTGTGTTCAAAGCGCCAAACCTGTATCAGTCCAGCGAAGGCTACCTGCTGGCGAGCAGCGGCAACGGTTGTAACATTGGAGGCAGCAACGGCTGCTATCTGATGGGTAATAGCGACCTGAAACCTGAAATCAGCGTCAACAAAGAGGTTGGGCTGCAATGGACTGATGAAGGTTACAGCGCCGGACTGACGTATTTCCGCAACGATTATCAGAACAAAATCGTCGCGGGGGATAATTCGCTGGGTACGGTGAGTGTGGCAAGTTCCTGGTATTCTTCCACTTATGATATCTACCAGTGGCAGAATGGTGGTAAGGCGCTGACGCAGGGCCTTGAAGCCAACCTGACCATTCCGTTGGTGGAAGATACCCTGAACTGGCGTACCAACGCGACTTACATGTTCACCTCGAAATATAAATCGACCGGTAACCCGTTATCGTTGATCCCGAAATATACGGTAAACAGCTGGCTGGATTGGCAGATGACCGATGCACTCTCCGCCACCTTAAGCTGGACCATGTATGGCCGCCAGCATCCGCGTACGACAGCAGAAATTCGTAAGGAAGCCAGCGGATTGTCGGAAAATGAGGTGGGGGCTTACGCCATCTTTGGTGTCGGTATGAACTACCAGTACAACAAGAACCTGCGATTCACTGCCGGTATCAGCAACCTGCTGAACAAGCAAATCTATCGTGAAAACGAAGGCGCTTCGACCTATAACGAACCGGGTCGCGCGTATTATGCAGGTGTGACAACTTCGTTCTGATTACATTGAGCATATGGCCTCATCGTCAATGATGAGGCCACATTTTGAACGGTTTGTCATCTATCCTTCATCAGTCGGAAATATTCCTTTAACCAGATAATCCAATTTTTTATGAATAAGGTGCATCTGTTGCGAATTATGTTTTGCGGCACCCTGCTCACCAAACATATCGGAATGGTCGATCATGGTGAGGATAGGCAGGACCGGATGTTCAAAACCGTCTCGCTCTTCAAATGAAACGACGGCAATGGATCATGTTCATCCGGGTCATCCAGTACGCGGGTATGGTGTAAACCGATATAAAGAGGGACCAGACTACCGTCACCTTTGAGATGGGATTCTTTCAGCCAGCCATGTTGGTGTTTTTCGCCCTGTGAATAGATTCAAACTTCATTGTTTGTTTCCCACAGTTGCTGGAGTTCATCAATATCCTGGAAGTAAGAAAGTACGATCTCATTATCAAAGCCATATTCAGCGCTGATTGCTGTGAATAGGGCGCTGGTTTCAACGTGCGAAATCTTTTTTCTTCTGGCCACGGGTCGTTCCTTCAACCATAAGATTGTCATCCATTCCCAGGACGTCTTTCATGAACTGCGCGCGGCGCTCATCATACGTGCCACCGGCGATACGAACGGTTCCGGCTTTACGGGCCTTAGCCAACATGCCCGAGAGATTTTCAGCATTTACTGGGGTATGTTTCATACATCCTCTTGTTCATTTCTTCGTCACTATACCATATCTGGTGCGGCCCCAAAACCTGGCTTGTCTGTGTTTTATACGATTCATTTTCTGAGGAAGCTTCATGGCGGTTAGCTTTTATGTTGCGCTGCTACCAACCAGTCGAGGGTTTTTTCCATGGTCTGGCGTTCCTGATCGGCCTGCATAATAAAAGGCGCAAGGAGATGGGCACCCGGCGCTGATTTTTCCAGCACGACCAGACTGTCCCCGATGCCATAACCACCATGCGTGATAAACGGAACAATCGTTATTCCCGAGAAATCATGACGCGTTAAAAAAGAACGGACGATGGCAGGCAAACTCATTCCCCAGATTGGATAGCCAAGGTAGATGGTTTTATAACGTTTTATCTCAGCCAGATCATGCAGCAATGGTGGATTAAATCCGTTTTTGCGTTCATCGCTTGCCTGTTCAACCATCTGGAGATAATCAGCCGGGTAGGGTGTTTGCGGCAGGATTTCATGTAGATCGGCTTGCAGGGCGCGCTGAAGAATCCCGGCAATCACCCGCGTGTTGCCGCTGCGTGAATGATAAGCCACCAGCGAATCCGACTGACCGGTGATGATTGCAGCTGCGGCTGGCTGCGTCAGCAGGGAAATACCCGCGAGAAAAGGCAGTAGCTCCCTGCGAGACAGGTTAATGTTATCGTCCATACGACCTCATCATAATTTATCCAACTCAAACAACCTTAAAGGTTAATCTGCGCGGATAAATACACGATTTGCGGCATTATTGATGAACGAAGATCATAGGCCTTATTTTATATTTGGCCGCGAGCGTGACGATTGGTGGAAAAATGGCAGCACAGGGCTTACTGCTTTGCAGTGAAGGCACATTCCGTAGCGGCGCGATTTATCGCGCGAATTGCAGGCCCGCGCGATAAATCGCACCGCTACGAATGAATGCCAACACGCTGACTTCAGACAACCATTACAGCACGCGGCTACCTTTTTAAATCAGAGAATCGAGAACGGATATTCAACAAATACACGTACTTCATTACCACCGACATTATAATCAGCAGCGTCTGAGGAAACGCGCAGTGAAGAGAAGCGCAGCTTCACTTTCAGGTCTTTAGCGGCGCCATCAGGCACCTTGTACTGCACCTGATTAAAGAATTCATGTTCGTGCCCATTATCGGTGGCCGAGGTTTTGATATTGTCACCACGGACATAAGCAACGTCATAGCTCAGACCGTTAATGCCGACACCACTCAGGTCGATCGAGTAAGCAACCTGCCACGAACGCTCGTCCTCGCCATTAAAGTCAGACCAGTAAGAGTTCGCCAGCCAGATGGTGCTGCCGCCATCACCGACGCCGCCCTGATTGCGGTAGCCGCCATAATGGTAACCAGTGCTGCCGCTGCTTTGCTGATAAGCCACCTTGAAGGTATGAATATCAAAGGTATAGCTTGCCGCCAGACTCCAGATGGTATTGCTGCGGCCAGTGTCGAGTTGATTGGCGTATTCCTGGTTCAGGCGCGAGTTATAGCCGTTGAAGTCGAGGCCAAAGGATTGATTGTCTGCCAGCGGCGTTTTGTAATTCAGGCCAAGGTATTGCTTATTAATCACGTCTTCGACATTGGAAGCGTAAAAGGCACCGCTCAATTGATCGGTAAACTGATAACTGGCACCGGCAAAACTCAGCGATTTCAGGCCGGTATCATGGCTGTCGTCGCTTTTCTGTTGTTCATCGGTAAAGTAACCGGCGGTGACGTTTAATCCTGCCACTTCCTGCGAGTTCAGCATAAAACCGGTATAGGTTTCATCCAGCAGACGCGAGTCATCTGCTGTCAGGATCGGCAGCATCGGGCGCTGAGTACCGTAGCTGAGCACGGTATTGGAAAAGCGCATTTTGGCGGTGGCGCCAAATTTCGCCAGATCAGATTTGGCTTTGCCATCGTTATCCTGAGCAAAGAAATCGATACCACCTGCGCCGCTACGGCCGCGACCGCCATCCAGTCTGACAGCATATTGCGCCAGACCATCAACGCCAAAACCTACCGGTCCCTGAGTAAACCCGGAAGAAAAGTTGGCAATGATGCCTTGTCCCCACTCACGACGAGTGCGAACACCTTCGTCTTTATAATCCCTGTTGATATACGCATTGCGTAAAAGTACATCAAGATGACTGTCTTCAAGGAAGCCGTTTGATTCCTGAGCCGCAGCGGCCATTCCAGAGAGGCCAATTAATGATGCCACCAGTGAAAGTTTGAATATCTTTTTCACGTTATGTCTGCCTTATAAATTCGATATTATTTTGTTAATGCTGAAAGTGCGCGCGGGATATTAACATTTTACGCTTCGTGAAAATGGGCTCATTTTTATCGATTTATGCGGTTTTATTACGGTCAAATAATGACGGGGTGTGACGATATTATTCGCGAGTATTGATGCCTGCTGCCGAATATAAAGAGAACAGGCATACCTGAAGGGGCAATCAGGGGTTATCAGTGGCGATCAGACTTGACCAGCAGGTCTGAGGTAAGCACCACCAGGCCATTGGCTGTCGGTACGGTGTTGACCAGTGCTCGCGCCACTGCCCGTGCCGACACCGGGCGGTAAGCGCCGGGCAGGAGGGGGGCGAAGAGTCTGGCAATCGGGCTGGCAATCATTTCACCCAGTCGCCGCGGTTGTTGCAGATGCGCCCGCGAACCGAGCAGCAGCGAGGGTTGGGCAATCACCAGCGCGGTGAAATCCATCGCTTTCAGCGCATCCTCCAGTTCTCCTTTCACCCGGTTATAGAAAATAGCGGATTTTGCATTGGCAGCGGCAGCGCTGACCAATCCTACCCGCCGTGCGCTTGCCGCTCTGGCGACCGCCAGATTGGCCTCGAAGTCGACAGCACGAAACGCGGCCTGGCTGCCAGCGACTTTAATGGTGGTACCCAGCGCCAGATAGACTTCATCCGTCGGTGGCAGCGCAGGTAACTGGCTAAAATCCACAACATGGACCTCAAGTTTTGGGTGTTGAAGGGGTAATGGCCGACGGCTGAGAGCATGCACTGCCGAGACGGTCGGGTCGGCCAGCAGGGCCTCAAGGATCAATCCCCCCACCAGGCCGGTGGCACCGGCCAGTAGTACTGTTCTTGTGGACATGGCGCAATGCTCCTTTAGCCGCGAAACTGTTCAAGTTCTTCATAATTAATAGTCAATTTCCGGTCATCCCGGAAGGCGTTCAGCAGGTAATCAACGACAACCTTAACGCGTGGAGCAATCAAGGCGCGATGGGGATATTGAATCACCATCTCGTAATTGCCGGGGTCATGCTGACCATAAAGTACGATTTTGAGCTTGCCGGATTGTAAGTGGTCGAAGGCGTTGTGAACCCCGACCTGAGCAATGCCGTAATCCAGTAACGCAGCATCGACCAGGGCTTCGGGGGCGGAAACCGTCAGGATGTTCCCTTCCGGCTCCAGAACTGAGTAGCTGCCGTCCTGGTTCCTGAATCCCCACGGTGAAACCCGTCCCCCGAGGAAGCGGCGGGTGATCAATCTGTGGTTGCTTAACGCTTGTGGATTGACAGGGATGCCATAACGATCGAGATAGGCGGGCGAGGCGACCAGAACCATGTTCATACGGCAGACTGAACGAGAAACCAGTGAAGAATCAACGATTCGGCCGCCCCTGACCGCCAGGTCGTAACCCTCTTTGATGATATCCGTCACTCTGTCATCAAAGTCCATTTCTACCGTCAACGCGGGGTATTGCTCGGTCATACCTGGCAGCACGGGCAGAATGTGGATGCGGCCAAAAGCGGAACTGGTTGAAATCCTGACGTGCCCGCTGATTTGCGCCTTCTGTGCCACCAGCGTATCAACTGCTCCCTCAAGTGCGTTCAGGGCAATGCGCGCCTGATGAATAAACGCGTTGCCTTCTTCAGTCAGCGTCAGGCGGCGCGTTGTCCTGTTAAGCAGGCGCACCCCAAGCGCCTGCTCCAGACCGGCAATATTTTTACTCACAGCGGCAGTGCTGATCCCAAGCTGCCGGGCACAGGCAGCAAAACTTCCCTTATCCACCGTTTCCACAAAGGTGAGGATGGCACGGACATGGCGTGAAATCTCCAACCTACTCTCCCATAATGCGATTAATAACCTTAAGTTAACTCAAGTTCAACCACGGGTGTAGTTCAGGTTAATAATATTATTTTTTATACTTCCCCACGTCGTACCGCCTTCCCGTGAATATGCTTGCTATCTGGAGAGTTCCTATGAAACCCGCCTTCATTATTTTTACTTTCACCGTGACCGATCCTGAAGGAATGAAACCCTATCTGGCAAAGGTGGCAGAAACACTGAAAACCTTTAATGCACAACTCCTGGTACAGGGTGCGGAAAGTTTCTGTCTGGAAGGAACCGCACCAGAAGGGAAAACGGTGATTTTGCGCTTTGCCGACCTTGAAACCGCCAAAGCCTGGTATTACTCGCCAGCCTATCAGGCAATTCTTCCTTATCGCCTGACGTCAGCCATTACCCATAGCTGGATTGTTGAAGGTGTGTAATTTCACTCTCAGAAAATGCGTTAATTAATTCAGACTGCAAGAGATACCCAATGAAAACATTAATTATCGTTTCACATCCGTATAAACAACGCTCTCATGTGATTAAAGCACTTGAGCATACCGCTGAAGCACAACCCAATGTCGTGGTACGTAACTTAGACGATATTTACGGTGATGATGTCACCGCTTTCGATATTTTACTGGAGCAATCTTTCTATGCCGATGCTGAACGAGTGGTGTTTATTTTCCCCATTCACTGGTTCAATCTCACGCCAATGCTTAAGGCTTATTTAAATGAGGTCTGGACCTATGGCTGGGCATTTGGTCCGGAAGGCAATGCGCTAAAAAATAAGCAATTGTTGGTTGTTGCTTCGGCCGGTGCCAGTGAATTTACTTATTCTCATGCCGGTTTGATTAACAGCACTTTCGCAGAAGTGATGACGCCGATGAAAGCGACAGCGCTGTATTGTGGTATGCACTACCAATCGCCTCTTTCCTTCTATGGTGTGGCGGGTGCAGGTCCCGATAAAATTGCGGAATACCAGGATGTGTTAGCGCAGAAATTGCGTGCCTGATGCAAAAAGGGCCGGATCTGTATTCCGGCCCCGTCACATCGCGTTAAGCAGGCAAACGTGTTCGGCTGATCATCCACCAAATCAGTGACATCAGCATCGCCATCGCCGCAATCAATTTCAGCCCGGTAACCAGGTTCTCATCACCAGCGTAGCTAATCAGCAGGCCAAAGACCGCCACCCCCGTTACGCCACCCATCTGCCGCGCGCAGGAGAAGAGTGCTGAGGCAGATCCGGCTTCCTCATTGGATGCCTGAGAAAAGATCAGGTTTGCTACCCCAGGCATCGCCAGGGAGGTTCCGGCCCCCAGCAACATCATCGGCAGGAACAATTGCCAGGCGCTCCAGTCCGGCTTTATGAATAACAGCAGCGCGAAACCGACACAGCTCACCAGACTGCCCAGGCAGGACAGCCAGCGGAGGCGAAAACGTCTGCCGAGCTTACTACTGCTGAAATTCACCACGGCGGTAAACAGCATCATCGGCAAAAATGCCAGACCGGTCTGCAACGCGGTCAGCTTCAGCTCGCTCTGGAAAAAGATACTGAAAATGAACACGGCACCGTAAAACACCATGTTGCACACAAAGCCGATGATCACGCTGCTGACGATCAGTTTATTGCGTAGCACGGATGGCATCACCACCGGATCGGCGGATCGCTTCTCGTGCAGCACAAATCCCACCAACGCGAGCAGCCCGACCAGCAAAGCGGATAAGGTGATCGGGCTTCGCCAGCCGAAACGGGCGGATTCTGTCAGGGCAAAGGTCAACAGGCCGAGAGCGAGTACAATCAATACCTGACTGGAGAGATGAATTTTCCGCTGAAAACGCGGGCTGACAGGGGCAAATCGTAACGTGAAGTACACGCTCACCAGGCCGACAGGCACGTTGATGAGGAAAATACTATTCCACCCCAACAACTTAATCAGCAAGCCACCGACAACCGGGCCTGCGGCCAGCGCGAAGCTGCCAGATGCAGCCCACATGGCAATCGCCCCGGCGCGTGCGTGAGCATCTGAAAAATATTGGCGCAGCAAGGTTAGTGAGCTGGGAACCAGCAGCGCAGCGCCCACTCCCTGAACGCCACGGGCGGTATCCAGCCAATATATGCTGGGTGCAAAGGCGCAACTGAGTGAAGCGCCGATGAAAATCAAAATCCCGGCGATAAAAACGTTTCTGACCCCAAAGCGATCGCCCAGGGTGCCAGCCCCCAACAGCAACGCAGCAAACAGCAGGGAATAGGCATTCATCACCCATTCCAGATCGCTGATTCCGGCATCGAAATGATGGCGGAGCACCTCCAGGCCAACGTTAACGATACTGACATCCAACTGGACCAGAACAAAACCCAGACATACGGCGGCGGTGAATAACCGGTCCCGGCCTGTTTTATTTATAAGCATGATAATTCCACAGATAACCGGGCCAACATCGGTTGGCCCCTGAGCGATGATGAAACAGAGAAAACACCACCTGAAAAACCCGGTCAGGTCAGCGTTGGGGGAGGATGTTAGCGCGCGGTGATGGGATTATTAATAATCAGAAATCCACATTTGTTTGGTGAAAGTCTCATTCCTGCTTATCAGATGCAGCATGTTTATCCCTGAAGGAGGACAGTCGATACAGCGGTCCATCGCGCGATGCAGCCCGATGCGCGGAAGGCGAGACACCGTAAACCCGCCGGAAGACGGTGCTGAAGGTGCTTTCAGCGGCATAGCCCAGGCGAAACGCCAGATGCTTGATCGGTTCGGTGCTAAGTCGGAGGGCTTTGCTGGCGAGCTGCATTCTCCAGTGGGTGACATAATTCAGGGGCGATGTTCCGGTCGTTTCAGTGAAACGACGGGCAAAACCGGCACGCGACAGGCCGGCAATCGCAGCCAGCTCCATCAGTTGCCAGCTTTTGGCCGGTTCCGCATGAATTGCCGTTACCGCCCGCATGATCCGTGCGTCCTGCAAGGCGCCGATCCAGCCATGCAACTGTGCCTCCTCAGAAAATAACCAACTACGAAACCCTTCTATCATCACCAGATGCATCAAATGGTTGCCCGCCAGCGCCGAACCGGGACGATTTGACTGGCTTTCATCATGCAGCCTGGTCATCAGCCAGTTAAGTGTGGAGGAGGACTCAGAAGTGGAATGCAGAGGAATCACCACCGGCAAAACGTTGAGAAGTTGTTCAGCGGAAACCGGATCAATCTCCATTTTTCCCGCCAGCAACAGGCTGTCTTCACCGCCATAATCGGCCAGGCCATTTTTTCTCACATAAGGCACGCTTTCTGATGAGACAGGCAGCAGTGCCGGGTCGGAGGCCATGATAAAAGGTGCGGATCGCGTAATAATGACCCCGTCACCCGGCGACAACGCTCGCCAGTGGTTCTCTGCCTCCAGACGAAACCAAATTTTTCCCTGCCGGACCGCCATAAATTTCATGCCGGAAAAGCCAGGGTAACGCATCGACCAACAGGGGCCGGTGGTCTGCCCGGTGGTCACATAACTTTGTGCCGACAGCAGTTGAAGCACATCAGACAGCAGGTCCATAAGACTTTCACCAAAAAAGAGTCCCATTAGATTAGCAAAAGACTCATCAGCAAGCGCCTGGCTATTGATGATTTTATTTCATAACACCATTGGTTTTTAACGGCTTAATTTCACGATGGATGTTTGCTAAAAAGGCCGATTATCCAGCCAATTTCCGTTATGAACAGAAGGAGAACGCGTGACCAAACTGGCACCCTCAGTGGGGATGTCCCAAAGCCTGACCCTGTTATTCTCCATTGCTGGCGGTATGGCGGTGGGCAACCTGTATTGGGTACAGCCGCTGCTGCACGACATCGGTGATGCCTTCCATATCTTGCCGGGCCATGCGGGTTTGTTGGTGACGCTGACCCAGATTGGCTATGCCGTGGGTGTGATGCTGATTGTCCCCCTTGGCGATAGTCACAATCGCCGCCGCCTGATCCCGGCGATGATGGCGGTTTCCGCGCTTGCGCTGCTCGCCAGTGCGCTTTCTCCCTCCTTTGCTTTCCTGCTTGTCTCGCTGTTTTTGGTGGGTCTTACCACGGTGACGGGGCAACTGCTGATTCCACTGGCAGGTGACCTGGCGGCAGACAACCAGCGGGGCAGGATCGTCGGGACGGTGGTTTCAGGGGTGTTGACTGGCATTCTTGCGTCACGCACCGTCAGTGGGCTGGTGGCCGATGCATTTGGCTGGCGGGCTATTTATCTCTTTGCTGCGGTGATGACGCTGGTGTTGGCCGCGATCTTATGGCGTGCTCTGCCCGGTGATCGGCCACGTCAGGCGGGTTCATACCTGCAACTGTTGAGCTCCGTGGTGACGGTGGTGCGGCAGCATCCCACCGTGCAGGTGACACTGCTATTAGGTGCCCTCGGTTTTTCGGTTTTTACTCTGTTCTGGACCGGACTGACGTTTTTACTCAGCGCGTCCCCGTTTGGATTTAGCGCCAGCCAGATTGGTCTGGTCGGCCTTGTGGGACTGGCCGGTGCGCTGGCAGCACGACGAGCCGGGCGCTTGCACGATCGGGGATGGTCGGTCGGTGCGACAGGGGCTGCGCTACTGCTGGTGATGGTTTCACTGGTCATCGCGGAGGCCGGTGCAACATCCATCATCGCGATTCTGGTGGCGGTGTTATTGCTGGATGTGGCGATTCAGGCGATCAACGTACTTAATCAAACCCGGTTGTTCGCGGTGGACGCACAGGCCCGCAGTCGTCTGAATACGGCTTTTGTGGTCAGCAACTTTATCGGTGGGGCGATCGGTTCCGCGCTTGCCGGTACATTGTGGCAACTGGGTGGCTGGTCAGGCATCACCACCGGGGAGATGATGCTGACCGCCTGCGCGCTGCTGATCTGGCTGGCACAACGCAGGCGGCTCAGGGGATTAAGTTAGGGCAGGGCGATGTTAGATTAACGCTGCGTTTTCTCCAGTACCCGGCAGGTGATCACCGCACCTGCGGCGCACAGCAGGGCGGGGACAAAATAGTCATGGTTCATATGGGTAAACTCCATCACCAGCGTTACGGCGGTCAGCGGCATTTGCATCGAGGCGGCGAGGAAGGCGGCGCCGCCCACCAGCGCAAAGCTGCCGATGTCGCCACCGGGGAACATCAGTTGCCAGAGTGCGCAGAGCAGCAGGCTGAGCAATCCACCGACCGTCAGACCAGGGGTCAGTAACCCGCCTTCGGCACCACCGCGTAACACCGCCAGAATCACCACCATTTTCAAACCTAGTAACCACGCCGCATGGTGAAAATTGATGCTGTCGCTCAGCGCCAGTTGCATGGGGCCTTTGCCGTTACCCGGTAGTTCCGGGAACCAGAGGCTGAGAACGGCCAGCAGGGAAAATGCCAGCAAACAGAATACGGGCATCTGCCAGTTGTCTTTCACCCCGGCGCGGGCGGCACCGGTGGTTTTACGGAACAACCACGCACCAGCTCCCAACACCGGGCCAGCAACAATCGCCCACGCCAGAAATGACGGAGACAGGACACCAGAGGCAAAGTGATATTGTGATTCATTGCCCAAACCCAGCGTGGCGGTCCAGGCAGCGATGGCCGAAGTGATGATCGCCGCCAGCGTTTTCTCCCAACTGAATGACAGCAACAACACTTCGAGGGTAAACAGCGCACCAGCCAGCGGCACGTTATAGACGGCAGCCAGACCGGCACCGGCACCACAGGCAATCAGCGTGCGCGCCTCATCAGCCGCTAATCCGAGGCGACGGGCCATAAAGCCGCCTGCCAGCGCCCCCATTTCACGCGGGGCAACTTCGCGCCCCAGCGGCGATCCCAAGGCAACGGTGACAATTTGCAGCAGTGCGTGCAGGGTGGTGGTGCCTGGCGGCATCGGTGTGGCGTTGGATGAAACGGCGGCTTTGATAGAAACCCGTTTGCGTCCATAGCGTCCCAGTAACCACCAGCCACAACCCGCCACCAGGCCGCCGGTGATAATCGCGGCCAGACGCCGCAAGTGATCGGCATCGGTCACGCCCTGGAGAAAGGATTCGGGACTGATGATGCGGTCCATGCTGTAACCAAATGCGAGATGCTGAATGCTGTGCAAGATCATGGCGAGAAGCATCCCCGCCAGACCGGCGAGGAATCCGGTCATCACCACAGCGACCAGACGTATTAGCGGCTTCGTTTCGCCAACAGGATGAGTCATTACCTGGCGTCCTTGAAGAATTGAAGACGCAAAGATAACAGGAACTTAGTAAATATTTCGTCTATCAAGACCAATCTGCCAGCGCGCAGACACGTCTGAAGGGGGGATGCTCAGGGATCGAGAGATTCAGGGATGCTGATTTTTTTGAGTTTTATCATGAATCGATCGCCCTCTTTTTTAATCTTTGCTCCCCGCTCACACCAGTAATCAGAGAGGGCAAAAAAGTCATCGCTGCTGATATCAAAATCAATGATGACTTCTTTATGTTCACCGCTCAGCAGCTTGTCGTTAACGTCACGAATTGAGATCGCTTTTACGCTTTTCATCTCGTTCCCCGGATTTTAGAAAACAGATCGTAGCGGCGCGAGTTATCGCGCCGCTACGAGTACGTGCAAACACTACGCTTTTTTTAGCACAGTTTTTTGGCCGCTTCGGAAAATTCGGAGTAAACCACGCGAAATGTTAAGCGCCGCGGCAGCTTAACGGCTGAGCGTAACGGTTACTTTTGGTACTGTTCGTCGGTGACTTTTTCCATCCAGTCAACCGGGCTGCCATTCAGGGATTCGGCAATCGCGATATGCGTCATGGCATTGTCAGGTGTAGCGCCATGCCAGTGCTTCACCCCTTCCGGGATAAAGACGATGTCACCCTGATTCATTACCACCGTTTCTTCACCTTCACACTGAATCCAGCCCTGGCCGTGGGTGATGATCAGCGTTTGTCCCAACGGATGGGTATGCCAGGCGGTACGCGCACCCGGTTCGAAAGTGACCGTCGCGCCACCGACACGCGCTGACTCCGTACCGCTGAAGGGGGCATCGATCCTCACCGTACCGGTGAAATACTCTTCCGGGCCTTTACGTGATGGAACGGAGCCGTTAGCGATAATTTTCAACATGTGATGTTCCTCTTTTGTCGTTCACGAGTGATGCAATCACTCTAGCAAAGGCGGTGTTAAGTGATTAGATAGCGTAATGCGATTAAACCTATGAGCATTGCTCATGAGTTCCGCCCAGCCAGAAATACTGACTGGGCGGGACGATCACACGAGGATGTCCTCTTCGTCCTCATCGTCGCGGGGCTTGCCGCCAAAGCGGTTACGCACCACCACAAAGAACACCGGGACAAAATAGATAGCCAGCAGGGTTGCCGCCACCATCCCGCCGATTACCCCGGTGCCGACGGCATTCTGTGCACCGGAACCGGCACCAGAACTCAGTGCCAGCGGCAGTACACCGAGAATAAACGCCAGCGATGTCATCAGAATCGGACGCAGGCGCATACGGGCCGCTTCCAGCGTGGCTTCCACCACGCCTTTACCTTCTTTCTCGATCTGGTCTTTGGCGAATTCAACGATCAGGATGGCGTTCTTCGCCGACAGACCGATGGTGGTTAACAGGCCAACCACGAAGTAAACATCGTTATTCAGCCCACGCAGCATGGTAGCGACCAGCGCACCAAACACGCCAAGCGGCACCACCAGCATCACCGAGAACGGAATCGACCAGCTCTCGTACAGCGCCGCCAGGCACAGGAACACCACAATCAATGACAGGGCGTACAGCGCCGGTGCCTGTTCGCCGGTCATGCGTTCCTGGTACGACATGCCCGTCCAGTCAAAGCCGACACCAGGTGGCAGTTGTTTCGCCAGTTGTTCCATCAGCGCCATCGCTTCGCCCGAACTTTTACCCGGTGCCGGTTGACCGAGAATTTCCAGGGAAGACAGGCCGTTATAACGTTCCAGACGCGGTGAGCCGTAAACCCACTCGGCTGTCGAGAAGCTGGCAAACGGCACCATCTTGCCGTTGCTGGCGCGCACGTACCAGTTATCCATATCTTTTGGCATCATGCGATACGGCGCGTCGCTCATCACGTAGACCTTTTTCACCCTGCCGTGGTCAATGAAGTCGTTAACATAACTGCCGCCCCAGGCGCTGCTCAGGGTGGTATTGATGTCGGACAGATCGACGCCCAGTGCGGTGGCTTTCTCCTGGTCAATGTTGACTTTGTACTGCGGGCTGTCTTCCATGCCGTTCGGACGCACGGCCACCAGCGTATCGGGATGCTGGCGTGCCAGATCCAGCAGCTGGTTACGTGCGGCCACCAGTTTGTCATGCCCCAGACTGCCCTGGTCAATCAACTCAAAGTCAAAACCGGTCGCGTTACCCAGAGCAATGATCGGCGGCAGGTTAAAGGCCACCACATTGGCATCCATGATTTTGCTGAACGCTTTAGCGGCACGGCTGACAATCCCGTCAACTTTGTTCTCTTCACCCGGACGCTGTGACCAGTCCTTCAGGCCGATAAAGGCGATTCCCACGTTCTGGCCCCGTCCGGCAAAGCCGAAGCCGTTGACCGTGAGCACGTTCTCAACGTTGCTTTTCTCGTTGTTCAGGTAGTAATCATTGACCTGATCCAGCACTGCCTGGGTACGTTCCTGGGTAGCACCGGCCGGCAGGATGGCCTGGGTGGCGAGCACCCCCTGATCTTCCGACGGCAGGAACGAGGTGGGCAGGCGCATAAACAGCACCGCCATCCCGGCGACCAGCACACCGTAAATCACCAGATAGCGCCCGCTCTTGTTCAGCATACGCGCCACAGAACCGGTGTAATGATGTGCACTTTGCTCAAACTTGCGGTTAAACCAGCCGAACAGCCCGCGATGTTGCCCGTGGCTACCGGGTTTAACCGGCTTCAGGATGGTGACACACAGCGCCGGAGTGAGGATCAACGCCACCAGCACCGAGAGCGCCATCGCGGAAACAATGGTGATGGAGAACTGGCGATAGATTACCCCGGTACTGCCGCCAAAGAACGCCATCGGCACAAACACCGCCGACAACACCAGCGCAATGCCGACCAGCGCTCCCTGAATTTGCCCCATCGATTTACGCGTGGCGGCCTTCGGTTTCAGGCCCTCCTCAGCCATCACGCGCTCGACGTTCTCCACCACCACGATGGCGTCATCCACCAGCAAACCGATCGCCAGCACCATGCCGAACATGGTCAGGGTGTTAATCGAGTAACCGAAGGCAGCGAGGATGCCAAAGGTACCCAGCAGCACCACCGGTACGGCAATGGTCGGGATCAGCGTGGCGCGGAAACTCTGCAAAAACAGGTACATCACCAGGAACACCAGCACGATGGCTTCAAACAGCGTTTTCACTACCTCGTGGATCGAGATACTGATAAACGGCGTGGTGTCGTAGGGATAGACCACCTTCAGTCCCTGCGGGAAGTAAGGTTTTAATTCATTAATTTTCGCGCGGATGGCATTGGCGGTATCCAGCGCGTTAGCGCCTGCCGCCAGTTGAATACCCAATGCTGACGCCGGTTTGCCATTTATTTTAACCACAAAGTTATAGTTCTCACCGCCGCGCTCGATCCGCGCCACATCATGCAGACGCACCTGCGAGCCGTCGCTGTTCACTTTCAGCAGGATGTTGCCAAACTCTTCCGGCGAGGTGAGTCGGGTCTGGGCAATGATCGAGGCGTTAAGCTGCTGACCTTTTACCGGCGGCGCGCCACCGAGTTGACCGGCGGCAATCTGCGCATTCTGGGTTTCGATCATGCTCATCACATCCACCGGCGTCAGCTGGTAGTTGTTCAGCTTGTTGGGGTCGAGCCAGATACGCATCGCGTACTGCGAACCAAACAGCGTGGTATCCCCCACGCCGTTGATACGGCTGATGGGATCTTTCAGGTTAGCCGCCACGTAATCGGCAATATCTTCCATGCTCATGCGGCCGGTTTCATCGACGAAACCGGGCACCAGGAAGAACACGCTGGAGGATTTGCGCACGGTGATGCCCTGCTGCTGCACTTCCTGCGGCAGCAGGGGGGTGGCGAGCTGCAACTTGTTCTGCACCTGCACCTGAGCGATATCCGGGTCAGTGCCGTTCTCAAACGACAGCGTCAGCTGAAGCGTGCCGGATGAATCGCTGGTGGAGGACATATACATCAGGCCATCCAGCCCGCTCATGTTCTGCTCAATCACCTGGGTCACGGTGTTCTGCAACGTGGTGGCATCCGCACCCGGATAGGTGGCACGGATTTGCACTGAGGTGGGTGCAACGTCCGGGTATTGCTCCACTGGCAGTTTCAGGATTGAAATTCCCCCGGCCAGCATGATGATAATTGCCAGCACCCAGGCAAAGATCGGGCGGTCAATAAAGAATCTGGACATCAGTCGGCGGTTCCTGTGGGCGAAGGGGCGGTGAGAGGTTTAACGGTCATACCGGGTTGGGCACGTTGAATGCCGGAGACAATCACGCGTTCGCCGGATTGCAGACCGCCAGTCACGCGCCATTTGTCACCTGCGGTCTGCGAGACGCTGATGGTGCGCACTTCTACCTTGTTAGCGCTGTCAACCACCAGCGCGGTGGCGTCACCGCGCGGCGTACGGGTCACCGCCTGCTGTGGGATCAGCAATGCATTGGGATCGGTGCCTTCATCCAGGCGGGCACGGACAAACATACCGGGCAGCAACGCGTGATCCGGGTTGGGGACAATAGCGCGCAGGGTGATGGAGCCGGTAGTTTGGTCAACGGTGACATCAGAAAATGCCAGCGTGCCGCTATGGGGATAGACAGATCCATCGCCAAGGATCACGCTGACCACCGCTTTACCGGCATTCTGATGCAAACGACCGGAGGCCAGTTCCTGTTGCAGACGCAGGAAATCCTGGCTCGACTGGGTGACATCGACGTACAGCGGGTCCAGTTGTTGCACAGTAGCCAGCGCATCGCTTTGCGCATCCTGTACCAGCGCACCTTCAGTCACCGATGAACGCCCGATGCGGCCACTGATCGGCGAGGTAATGGTGCTCCAGGCGAGGTTGATACGGGCGGTTTCCAGTGCGGCATTAGCTGCATCCACGGCGGCACGCGTCTGGGCGGCGGTGGCCTGTGCCTGGTCATAATCCTGACGGCTGATGTAATTTGTCCCGGTCAGCGAGCGATAGCGATTCAGGGTCACCTGTGCCATGCGCGCGTTGGCTTCCGCTTCATTCACGGCTGCCCTGGCATTGTTGTAGCTGGCGCGGAAAGGGGCAGGATCGATCTGGTACAGCGTCTGACCGGCCACCACATCGCTGCCCTCGGTGAAGGCGCGTTTTAAAATTATGCCTGACACCTGTGGGCGAACTTCTGCTACACGGAATGCCGAGGTACGTCCGGGGAGTTCTGTGGACACGGGCAGTGACTGGATAGCCAGAGTCTGGACCTGCACCTCGGGTGCGCTCTGCACTTCGGCAGCTTTTCCGGCTGAATCATCACATCCTGTTAAATTTAAAATGACGAACGCGCATAGCAAAGCCAGAGGCTTAAGTGCCACGTTATGGGGCATTGTTATTTTCTCCCGGAAACCGGTAATGACGATGAGTTAAACCAGAAAATTTAAATGATGTGTTTGTAAACGCCGCCAGGTTGCGGGTGGCACATGGTATTTTCTGGCAAAAGAGCGGGTAAATGACTGCTGGGAGTCGTAACCATATTTAACGGAAATATCAATGACTGTTTCACGGCTTTGAATCAAATCAAGCGCGGCCATTTCCAGCTTTTTATCACGAATATAATTTCCCAGGCTGATATTCATAATGCGCTGAAACATTCTTTGTAAGTGCCATTTTGAATAGCCGGATCGCTGAGCAACGTCTTCTATCTTAAGAGGGCGGCGAATATTTTCGTCAATCCACGCAATTAAGTCATGGATGATAACTTCGTGTCGATCCATTTCTTTTGCACCTTATTAATAAAATTAAGGTTAGAGATGAAGGAAGACGAAATAAAGCACAAGCGAAACGGGCAGTGAACACACCAACAAAGAGTATGCACAGCAGGGCTAAGGAAATCGGGCAGTGAGCTTGTTCAGGGATATTTCGTCTTTAGAAGGGGTGGTTATTTATAAATCTCCGCCACACCATAAAGTTTATTTTCACCACCGGCGGCGATGATTTTCATCGAGGTGGCACCTTCCGCCTCGGCTTTGTCAGCAAGTTTGTTGGTCAGGCCATCAAGCGAATAAGCACCAGACGCAGAAACAACACCGACTTTTTGTTTGCCAGCGGCATCATTGATGACATCGACGGCAAAGGCGCTTTGAACCGCAAAGACGCTGGCCAGAGCAAAGGCGGAAGCAATTAACGTTTTCATGGAAACCTCACATAATCATAAAGGGAATAACGAACTACGGAATAATAGTATCATTACAAATTACACTTTATTAGCGGCTAAAAATTTATAACCGTTATGAGAGAGATTCATTAATCACGCTACAAAAGGTTAAGTATCGGCACGGAATCTGGCTTAGAACATGACACCCATCACACGCGATGAGTTTTTTCTGGTCAACTCGTGAGTAACTCACATATATTTCAGTTTATGTATAGCCGTCAAGGCCCGAGCCTGACAAAAGATGACAAAGAGGCACACTGATGCTCAGGGAAAATTTTAACGACCTCATCTATCTGGTGATGGTGGCGCGCGAGCAGAGTTTTACCCGCGCCGCCGCCAAACTCGGGGTGTCGCAATCGGCGTTGAGCCACTCCATTCGGGGACTGGAAGAACGGCTCAATACACGATTATTAACCCGTACCACCCGCAGTGTGGCCCCCACCGAAGCCGGTGAGCGGTTAATTCAAAATGTTGGGCCAATGATCGCCGATATCGAAAAGGCCCTGCTGCAATTGTCCGACGAACAGGGAAAACCCTCCGGAAATATTCGAATTACCGCGGGAGAGCATGCGCTGGCATCGACACTCTGGCCGCTGTTGAAACCCTTTTTACAAGCCTATCCACAAGTCAACGTTGAATTGTCCGTCGACAATACCTTAACGGATATTGTCAGTGGCCGGTTTGATGCCGGGGTTCGCCTGGGTGAACAGGTTGAAAAAGATATGGTGGCGGTCAGAATTGGTCCCGACTGGCGCATGGTGGTGGTGGCAGCACCGGAATATTTTGTCCAACATGGTATGCCTGAGACGCCGTATGAACTCCAGAACCATAACTGCATCAATATGCGTTTACCCACTCTGGGTGGCATCTACAGTTGGGAATTCCAAAAAGATGGCAAAGAGATTCGGGTAAAAGTGGAAGGACAGCTAATTTTTAATAACCTTGCCTCGCGTGTTGATGCTGCTTTAACCGGAATGGGCGTGGCCTATGTGCCGGAAGATTGCGTACGAAAATACGTGGATGAAGGCAAACTGCAAATTGCGCTGGATGACTGGTGTGCGCCTTTTGCCGGGTATTATCTTTACTACCCCAGTCGCAAACAACATACGGCTGCGTTTTCGAAATTGATTGAAGCGGTGCGCTATCAGGCGTAACGCGAAAGGGCAGTGGCGAGCCACTGCCCTTGTTTCTTAAGCCTTCAGCGAAGCAATATCGATAACAAAACGATACTTCACATCGCTTTTTAACATCCGTTGCCACGCATCATTAATATCTTGCATGTTGATCATTTCGACGTCTGACGTGATGCCATGTTCGCCGCAGAAATTCATCATCTCCTGCGTTTCCGCAATCCCGCCAATCACCGAACCGGCGACCGATTTACGGCCCAACACCAGCGGGGCGCTATTCAGTACCGGGTCCAGTTCGCCCAGGTAGCCCACCAGTACCAGGGTGCCGTTCAGCGCCAGGGTAGGGATATAAGGTTTCAAATCATGGACATACGGCACAG
Source organism: Pantoea sp. X-Soil-OKNW-713 (assembly GCF_059730685.1). Classification (NCBI taxonomy): domain Bacteria; kingdom Pseudomonadati; phylum Pseudomonadota; class Gammaproteobacteria; order Enterobacterales; family Erwiniaceae; genus Pantoea; species Pantoea sp. X-Soil-OKNW-713. Next base: position 52,686 of record NZ_AP035997.1, read on the forward strand.
TATCAATAATCAGATCGAACTGGTTATACACCGCCTTCATCTGCGCATCGTCGGTGGAAATCACGATATGTTCAGCACCGAGACGGCGGGCATCTTCCGATTTATTCGGTGAGCGGCTGAACAGGGTCACATCTGCCCCCAGCGCTTTGGCGAATTTCAGCGCCATATGCCCCAGGCCGCCAAGACCGACCACGGCAACTTTGCTGCCCGGTCCCACATTCCAGTGACGCAGTGGCGACCAGGTGGTGATTCCGGCGCACAGCAGAGGCGCCGCGCTTTTCAGATCCAGACCTTCTGGCACTTTGACCACGAATTTTTCCGTGACCACGATTTTGTCGGAGTAGCCACCATAGGTCGGCATCTGGTCATGACGATCAACGTCGTTATAGGTGAGGGTATTCCCTTCTTCGCAGTACTGCTCAAGCCCCTGTTCACAGGCGCTGCAATGCTGACAGGAATCCACCATACAACCCACGCCGACATGATCGCCAACGCTGAATTTGGTCACGGCTTTACCCACATGCGTGACACGACCAATAATTTCGTGGCCTGGCACCATCGGGTATTTGGCCCCGCCCCAATCGTTGTAAGCGTTGTGAATATCGGAGTGGCAAACACCGCTGTAAAGGATCTCAATGACAACATCATTGTCACGCGGATCGCGACGCACAAAATTATGCGGCACCAAATCTTCTTTGGCGGCAAAAGCGGCATAGCCTTTTACATTTAACGTCATTCTGTTTCTCCTGAAAGCATTCTATTAACGCGGGCGACTGGCCATCACGTCATCCAGCAGCTGCATGCCGCGTTGGGCTTCATGGCTGACGACGGTGTCACCATAGACCACAAACAGGCTTTTCACCTGCTGTTCAGTCAGCCCGACATTGAGACCACCACCAATGTGTGATTTCAGTTGGGATTCCACACCGCCAAGACCGGTGAGCGCGGCGATAGTGGCGATTTCCCGTTCCGGTAAACCGAGGTTGTCGCGGGCAATCACATCAGCAAAAAGATGTTCTTGCAGGAACTGGTTAATTTCAGGCAAAAATTCGATGAAATTGCCTTTCTCAGCTTTCAAAACCCGTCCTGCAATGAGCGTCTGAATATCAGACCCTACTTCAGTCCGTGATTTATCCTGCGGTGCCGGGGAAGGGGCTTTACCGACAGGATCGTTGATCCCTTGTTCAGCGCGCTGTTTAATCACGCTCATAAAAGTTGTAATGCCATTCAGGCTTCTGGGAAAGCCACAGTAGGCATACATTTGCAGCAACACTTCTTTTATTTCATTGATGGTCAGACCGCTGTCTAACCCTGCGTTGAGTGCCTGAGAAAGTGCGGGTAAATCACCTTTGGCGGTCCAGGCCGCAATGGGAATAATGGCCCGCTGGGTGGCATTGAGTGATGCTGTTGTATTCATATTGATATTGCCTTTATCACCTGACGCATAGATAAGTCGTGACGTTGCTGTCAGCAGTCACGCGTCCTTCACCTTAGAATAAAAATCCGCAGGAATCAGCCCGTTATTACCGGTTTATGCTGAATGACGTTATGAATTGAACTCATCATTAATGCCGCAAAATGCTAATCCAACAAGGCTTAATTTCCGCAATTCTACCGTAGCGGCGCGATTTATCGCGCTATTACCTTGCGCAATTCTATCGCGCTGCTACGGATTCGCGTAAATATTATGCACTTTAAAATATCTTCTGGTGAAATACGACATTCGGGTGACGATGAATGTGTTTTGATAAATATTATCAATTTTTAAATGTCAGGCCGAAAGAGCTGAAAACGCTGGCATGGTCGATGTTGTATGTCTTTTCTTTATTTGTTGCTTATTATCTTTTGCGCCCGGTACGTGACGAGTTAGGTGTGGCGGGAGGGGTGAATAATCTTCCCTGGTTGTTCAGCGGTACGCTCGCTGCGATGTTGCTATTGACACCGTTATTTTCTTTTCTGGTAAAACGCTATCAGCGAATAACTGTCATCAGGATCAGCTACCATTTTTTTGCCAGCAATTTGCTGCTGTTTTTTGTGTTGCTACTCCCTGCGTTCAGTGAATATCGTATCTGGACTGGCCGGTTTTTCTTTATCTGGTTATCGGTATTCAACCTGTTTGTCGTTTCCCTGTTTTGGTCATTGATCGTTGATATTTTTACCTCCGAACAGGGGATGCGGCTATTTGGTATCCTTTCTGCTGGGGCGACACTGGGGGCGCTAATCGGGTCTTCTCTGACGCTGATTTCAGTGGATCGTATTGACCAGCGCGGCCTGGTGTTGCTGGCGTTTTTGCTGTTGGAAATCAGTCTGCTGTCGGCTCAGCGGGCTGCTGCGCACAGTACAAATTTTGCCGGGAAAACAACGGAACGTCCTGTTGGGGGATCGGTGCTCGCCGGGATCACCCACACGCTGCGTTCGCCTTACCTCTCCGGTATCGCCCTGTTTATGATGCTGTATAGTCTGACCTCCACCTTTCTCTATTTTGAGCAGGCGTCGATTGCGGCAAATGCCTTTTCTGACCGTGCCTCGCGTACCGCGTTTTTCGCCACCATCGATTTGTGGGTCAATCTGCTCACCTTCATCGCACAGATCTTTTTCACCTCACGGGCGTTGAAAGGATTGGGTGTCTCCCTGACCCTCGCCATTTTACCGCTGGTAACACTCGCGGGATTTTCGCTGCTGCTGGCATTTCCTTCCCTGATTATTTTTGTCGTATTCCAGGTTGCACGCCGCATCAGTAACTTCGCTTTCGCCCGACCCGGCAGAGAAATTTTATTTACCCGTGTGGCGAAAGAAGAACGCTATAAGTCGAAAAATTTCATCGATACGGTGGTGTATCGTCTCGGCGATCAGATGGGGAGCTGGAGTTATGCCGGGCTGATGGGATTTGCCGGGAGTTCCGGCCTGCTGGCGTATATTGCGATCCCTTTGTCTCTCGTCTGGTTGGCGCTGTCGGTCTGGCTGGGCCGTCAATCACCTTTAATTTCCCTCAACTCAGGAGCTGACTAATGTCCCTCTCACGACGTCAATTGATCAAGTTAGCCGCAATTACAGGAGCAATGAGTATGACAGGTAAGGCGATAGCTATCAGTACCGGCCAATCGTTGAAAATTGGCGTGATCGGAGCAGGTTGGCTGGGGGGCACAGTGGCTAAACTGTGGGTAAAAGCCGGGCATCAGGTGATGTTCTCCACCCGGCATCTGGATGAGTTGCAACGCGAGATCGCGCCCTTAGGTGCCAATGCCAGCGTAGGGACACCGGCAGAGGCTGCGGCATTTGGCGACATTCTGTTATTCGCCGTCCCCTATGATGCTTTGCCACAACTCGGCCAGCAGCTCGCTGCGGCGATGAAAGGCAAAATCGTGCTGGATGCCTGTAATCCTTCCGGCTGGCAACAAAGCGACCTTGCCAGGGAAGCGAACCAAAATGGGGTGGCGGAAACCAGTCAACGATTGTTGCCCGGCACTCGGTATGTCCGGGCTTTCAGTGCGGTTGACGCCACCGCCATTGAGGCATCCGCCAGTGCCAGCGCGGCGAACAAGTTAGGTGTGCCGATCGCCAGTGATGATGCCGAGGCATTGAAGACAGTGGCGAAGCTGGTTGAGGATGTCGGTTCGGTTCCGGTGATCACCGGGAATCTGGCGAGTGCCAGAAGTTTCCAACGCGGTGGCCCTGGTTTTCGGGCGAATACCAACGCTCCGGCGCTACGCGCTATTCTGCATGTGGATGTGTAGCGACGCGATTTATCGCGCAGATTTATGATCGCCACTCATAAACTCATGCTGATTATCCCTAAAGTCATTGCACGCCGGAACGATTATATTTTCCCCATCGACATTGTTGGTGAAACATAACTTACCTTCGGAGTGACTATGAAAGACGTGATTGTGGTGATTGGTGCGGGTTCAATCGGGCAGGCGATCGCTCGTCGGGTCAGCCAGGGCAAAACGGTACTGCTGGCGGACCTGCGTGCTGAAAACACCGAAGCGGCAGCGAAAGTGCTACGCGATGCCGGTTTCGTGGTATCCACCAGTCAGGTGGATGTCTCGTCGCGCGACTCCATTCAGGCGTTGGTGAAAACGGCTACGGCGCTAGGCGCGGTAAAAGGGGTGATCAACGCGGCTGGGGTGTCGCCTTCACAGGCCTCATCTAAAACGATTTTAAACGTCGACCTTTATGGTACGGCGGTGATCCTTGAAGAGTTCGGTCAGGTTATTGCTGAAGGTGGTTCGGGTATTATTATCGCCTCCCAGTCCGGTCACCGCCTGCCGCCGCTCAGCGTAGAGCAGAATGAAGCGCTGGCGACCACGCCCACGGAAGACCTGCTGGCGCTGCCGTTTTTGCAGGAAGACACCATCACCGATCCGCTGCTGGCGTACCAATATTCAAAACGCGGCAATGCGCTGCGCGTGATGGCCGAAGCAGTGAAATGGGGCAAACGCGGTGCGCGCGTCAATACCATTAGCCCTGGCATCATCTATACCCCATTGGCAAATGATGAGCTGTCCGGACCACGCGGCGCAGGATACCGCAATATGCTGGAACGATCCCCGGTTGGTCGCGGCGGCACGCCGGATGAAGTGGGCGCGCTGGCGGCTTTGCTGATGGGACCGGAAGGCACCTTTATCACTGGCAGTGATTTCCTGATGGATGGTGGCGTGACAGCTTCATACTGGTATGGCGATCTAAAACCAGCCTGATTATCAGTGGCTTAATCGACTGATATGCATACTCAGCCAGGTGAGTTCTTCCCTGGGGAGTGAAAGCTGATATTTCTCCTGAATATAGTCGCGAATCGTCCAGGCGACGGACATGGCTTCAGGGTGGAATTTCAGCAGCTCCTGATAGAAGTCCTCGCCGGCTCCGGTACTGATTTTGCCCGCCAGGATACGCTCCGCGAAATAGCGCAAATGCGTAATAAAACGGTTGTAGTTAATCGACGTGACATCGATCGACCGGTTTAATTTGTAACGCACAATCTCGGCGATACGATTCACCAGCTGTACCTGCTGGTGAGCCGTGTCCTGACCTGCACTGCCCGAGGCATTAATCAGATGAAAAGCGATGTGTACTGCCTCATCTTCACCCAGTTCCAGCTTAAAGCGTGCTTCCACCATCGCTCTGGCCTGTAAACCAATGGCGTACTCTTTCTGGTAATAACGCTGCACTTCCCAGCTCAGTTTATTGGCGATCACCTGACCCGCGCGGGCGCGTTCGGCGGCGAACCACAGATGCTCCGCCAGGGTGAAAAACAGCACCGAGTGCAGTTTTTCGCTGTACTGCGCCTGCGCCAGGGCAATGATGTCATGGGTAATATCAAACCAGGCAACGGGTATGGTGTTGGTCAGCGAGAAATAGTGGCGCGACTTGAGATGTTCCAGCGGGATAAACACCTGCTCAATCCCTGCCGCGTTCACCTGGGTGCCGGGTCTGGCGCCAAAGCCAATCCCTTTACCAAACAGAATCATCTCCTGCTGGTCATGTTCCACCAGCAACATGCTGTTGTTCAGCGATTTCTTCACGGTAATCACGTCAATACCCGTCCCTGTGTCGTTAATTCAGGTCGCTGCCGTTGGTGGCAATGACCTTCTGATACCACCAGAACGAGTCTTTGCGCAGGCGTGCCAGCGTGCCGTTGCCTTCATCATCCTGATCGACATAGATAAAACCATAGCGTTTGGTCATTTGTGAGGTGCCCGCGCTGATGATATCAATGGTGCCCCAACTGGTGTAACCCATCAGCTCGACACCTTCATGTACTGCCTCGCGCATTTGTTCAAAGTGAGAACGGAAATAGTCGATGCGGTAGCTGTCGTGAATTTTTCCGTCTTCAACCACATCTTTGCAGCCAAGTCCATTTTCCACAATAAACAGCGGCTTGCGATAGCGATCATACAGCTCCAGCAGCGAAATCTTCAGTCCCACCGGATCAATCTGCCATCCCCAGTCGGAGGCCGGTAAGTAAGGATTCTTCACCCCCAGCACAGTATTTCCGGCGGTACGTTCGGCGTCCGGTTGGGTCGATTCGGTCATCGACATGTAATAACTGAAGGAGACGAAATCAACGGTGTGCTGTCGCAGGATGTCGAGGTCATCAGCGGCCATCACCAGCTCAATGCCGCGCAGTTCCAGGTCGCGTTTGATCAGCGGTGGATAGCTGCCAAACACCTGAACATCGGCATAGAACAGATTTTCGAGGTTTTTTTTCAGGCTGGCTTGCACATCATCAGGATGGCAGGTGCGCGGATAGGTGGTGAGTTTGGTCAGCATACAACCGACCTGGCTGCCGGGGATTTTGGCATGGCAATCACGCGTCACCAGCGCCGATGCGACAAACTGATGGTGCAGTGCCTGATAAATATCCTGCTTTTCCTGGCCCGGTGCGCATTTATCTTCGCGGATGCCTGCGGTGGTAAACGGATGACGATGGATGCTGTCAATTTCGTTAAACGTCAGCCAGTAACGCACCAAATCTTTATAACGGTCGAAGCAGACGTTGCTGAAACGAACGAAGGCATCGACCACATTGCGGTGCACCCAGCCGTTATAACGTTCGCTGAGTTTGAGCGGCATCTCATAATGTGACAACGTCACCAGAGGCTCGATGTTTAACCGGCGCATTTCACCAAACAGGCGCTCATAAAACGCTAAACCGGCTTCGTTTGGCGCAGACTCTTCGCCATCGGGGAAGATACGGGACCAGGCAATGGAAACACGTAGCACTTTAATCCCCATCTCGGCGAACAGCGCCAGGTCCTGCGGATAGTGATGGTAAAAATCGATGCCGCGGCGCTTCGGGTAGAAGGCATCATGAGTGCCATTGAGCGCATCCGCCACATTCTCATCGGTCACCGCCATGTGTGCGGTGAAATCCTTGAGATCCAGATTGGGTTTCCAGTTGATGGCATCCGCTACGGATGGTCCTTTACCGTCCACATTCCAGGCGCCTTCGGCCTGATTCGCCGCAATCGCGGCACCCCATAAAAATCCTCGTGGAAAGGTGGCTTTCGTTACCGTCATACAGACTCCTTTAAGGTCATGATCGGGGAATGAAGGGTGAGTGGGGTGTCAGCAGCGTTAGTGGTGAAGGAAAAACGTTCGCTATTGGTAATAACCATCACAATGACGGGATCAAAACCTGCCGTGTTGATGGCATCAAGATCGAATTCCACCAGCAGTTCACCGGCCTGTATGGTTTGTCCCGCCGTGACGCGTGGATGGAAACCTTTGCCGTTAAGTTTGATGGTGTCGATACCAATATGCAGGATCACTTCTGCCCCCTGAGTCGTCAGCAGGCTTACGGCATGCCCACTGTCAAAAACGTTGCTGATTACTCCATTGGCCGGTGCGAACAGTTTGCCGCTGGTTGGTATCACGGCGATGCCGTCACCCATAATACCGGCAGAAAAAACATCGTCTTGCACCTCGGCCAGCGGGATCAATCGCCCTTCAGCCGGCGTAACAAAGTGGTTGAAGTCGGTCACCTGAGCGGCTTTTTCCCGCCAGAAAAACAATGTGGCAACAAATGAGATGACAAATGCCAGACCGGCGCCCAGCAAGGCGTACAGGATATTCCACGGGCTGGTGGGCGAGATAAACATCGAGATACTGGCAAGGCTGGGGCTGACCAGCGCGAAGGCTTCCACCGTCATCCAGCCTAAAAAGCCACCGCCGATCACGCTGGCTGCAATCACCGCGTACAGCGCGGTTTTATTCAGCAGCGTGATGCCGTACAGCGCGGGTTCGGTGATGCCGCATAAGGCAGAGATCCCGGCTGAGAGCGCGGTAGACTTCATCACCTTGTCTTTACTGCGCAACGCAATCGCCAGGCAGGCACCCGCTTCGGCAATGTTATGCGCCAGCGAGGCGGGCAGATACAACATCTCACGGGAGAACTGCCCCATAGACGCCACGACATAAGGGATCATTGGTTTATGCATTCCTGCCGCGACCATAAAGGGTAATACCCCGGCCAGCAGAGCGGTGGCGACAAATCCCAGCTTGCTGTACAGCCACAGGATCACCGTCGCCAACCCGGAACCCAGCTCAAAACCGAGTGGCCCGAGGAGCAACAGCGTCACTGGCACGGTGACCAGCAGAGATAACATTGGTGACAGGAAAATGCGTAGCGCCGAGGGGGAGTAACGATTGAAGAACCGTTCCGCGCGGGAATAAAACAGTACGCACAAGATGGCGGGGAACACCTGTGAGGCATAGGCGATATTCTTCAGGTCGAAGGAGAACAGCGTGATACCTTCCGCCAGCTGCTTTGACATCATCGGCAGTACCATCACCGACACGGCGGATACCGCGACCAGCACATTCACTTTAAGTTTGTTGGCAGTGGTAATGGCGACCAGAATGGGCAAAAAGTACAGGGGTGCCGAGCCGATATTGTCCAGTATTTTGTAGGTATCGCTGCTGCGCGGCAGCCAACCGAGTAGATCAAGCAGGATTAGCAGTGACTTCAGTACCCCGCCACCCGCGATGGCAGGCACCAGTGGCTGAAAGACGCTAATCACAAAATCTACACAGCGCGCTGCCCAACGGGCTTCACTGTGGCTACCGGTTGCTGGCTGTCCGGCTGCCAGCGCTTTCACTGCGTCATAGATCTCCACCACATCCTTGCCAATGATTACCTGGCATTGCACATTGACGCGTACCCCCAACACGCCGGGAATGGCAGCGAGAGCGGGTTGGTCGATACGCGTATTGTCACGCAGGGTCAGACGCAGTCGGGTGGAGCAGTGTTCAATGTGATCGATATTCCCGGCACCGCCGACATGCGCAATGACGGCTTTCGCTGTGGCTTGATAATCCATATACCACCCTCTTTTTTTGCCAAAAAAAAGACCTGAAGCCGGCTTCCGATTTGGAAGCGAGCTTCAGGTCTTGCCTGGTTACCCAGTTACACGCCTGACGACAGTTCTAACGTCAGCGGCAAAGTGCTGTCAAAACAATCCCGAGCGGTTAATGATGAATTGTGATGTACACGACGTTTTACTTAACCATAGGGGCCATCACCAACGGATTGTCGATGGATCAATTCGCCACACATCAGGGACAACGCGCTAACCTCCTCGCCATCCAGCATTTTCGTGAGTTGCGCGAGGGCGCTGGCGACCATTTCTGCCATCGGAACATGCACCGATGTCAGCGCCGGGATGGTGTAGGAGGCGATGGGAATATCATCAAAGCTGAGCAGCGACACATCCTGCGGAATGCGTTTGCCCGCATTGTACAGGGCAGAGGCGGCCCCGATAGCCATATCGTCGTTACTGGCAACAATCGCCGAGAATGTCACGTTGCGTGCCAGCAATTCTTCAGCGGCTTGCTTACCGCTTTCCATGGTCCAACTGCCATCCAGCATCAACGCCGGTGCCATTGGCAAATTATTTTGGGTCATCGCGGCCTGAAACCCTTTTAATCGACTGAGACCGGTGTGAGAGCTGCCCATCCCTTTGATAAACGCGATATCGCGATGCCCACGGCGAATCAAATAATTCACCGCATCGAAAGTGTCTTTCTCATGGTCGGCACAGACGGAATATTGGGGAAACTTTTTTAGCCGGCGGTTCAGGATGATCAGGGGTTTGCTCAGGGTGGGGATCAGTTGGTCGATTTCTTCCACGCTCAGATAACGCGGGTAAATGATCACCGCATCACAACGGCTGTCGATGAGGAAATGAATGGCATCGCGCTCTTGCTGCGCGCTGTGTTTACCGTCGGCCAGCACCAACTGGGAGCCGAGCTGTTCGGTCAGGGTCGCCACCTGAAACATCAGTTCGCTGAAAAACGGGCCATGATAAAGGGTGTTAGGCACCATCAGGCCAATGCTATGCGAACGGTTGGTCGCCAGGTTACGTGCCACCAGATTGGGACGATACCCCATCTCGTCGACTGCCTGCATCACTTTGTCGCGCACCGTTTTGGACACATAACTGTGTCCGGCCAGTACACGGGATACGGTTGCCTTCGAAACGCCTGCGCGTTGGGCAACATCAAGCATGGTAATCATTCGTGTTCCTTGTTAGCTCACCTGCCTATTGTAACCAATAATCCCGGCAACAGTAAAAGCCTGCCTTAAAATAACGCGTTATCTATGTTGTTAAAATTAAATGGCATCGGGATGGGATAATCTGAAACCGGTTGCAGATTATTTTAACTTTATCACAAAATAAGCCGATACTTCGTTTGAGTTATAGATCACAAAAAAGATAAATTGAATCTGTAACCGGTTGCAGATATGGCGAGTGACGCGTAAGAATTTAGAAAAAAAGGAGGGTGTCATGGTTAAAATCTTATTGTGTTGCTCGGCAGGAATGTCCACCAGCATGGTGGTGCAGCGAATGGAAAAAGCCGCGGTGCAGCTGAGTCTGGATGCCCGTATCGAAGCGGTAGGCATGGAGGAGTTCCGGGATAAAATCGCCGATTACGACTGTTGTCTGCTCGGTCCACAAATTAAATACAAGCTGGCGGATTTCCAACAACGCGCAGCAGAATTTAATAAACCTGTCACCGTCATTAACACCATGGATTACGGCATGCTGAATGGTGAAAAAATTCTGAAGTCTGCCCTTTCCCTGATTGATTCTCATAAGGGGGCATAATGAGCACACTGGCTGATTCATTATTTGGGGTGATCGAGAATCGTATCAGTCCCATTGCCGCGCGGCTCTCCTCGCAGCGACATGTGGTGGCGATAAAAGATGGCTTTATTGCATCGATGCCATTTTTAATTGTTGGCTCTTTTATGCTGCTGTTCTCGCATCCTCCGTTCAGTGAAACCAGCCAGTGGGGATTTGCCCAGTGGTGGCTGGGTATCGTTAAGCAATACAACGATCAACTGATGATGCCCTACAACATGACGATGGGCATTATGGCGGTGTTTATTACCGGCGCGATTGCCTATAACCTGGCCCAGAGCTACAAACTTAACGGCCTGATGGCGGCGCTGCTGGCGTTGATGACGTTTCTGGTGGTGGCCGCACCTGCAAAAGATGGGGCGCTTTCCGTCGCTTCGCTGGGTGGGGAGGGGATTTTTACCGCCATTCTAATCAGCCTGTACTGTACCGAGGTGATGCATCTGCTGGTGAAGTACAACATCGGTTTCAAACTGCCGGAGCAGGTGCCGCCGAAAATTCGTCAGTCCTTCGATCTGCTGATCCCGATTGTGGTGATCTTCCTGACGCTCTATCCGCTGAATCTGTTTATGCAGAGCCACTTTGGCTTACTGATTCCGCAGGCAATTATGGCGGTATTCGCACCGATCATTTCCGCGGCTGATTCCCTGCCTGCGGTGCTGATTGCGGTGCTGCTGTGCCATCTGCTGTGGTTTGCCGGTATTCATGGCGCGGCAATTGTCGGCGGTATTTTGCAGGCATTCTGGCTGAGTAATCTGGGGCTTAACCAGGAAGCGTTAACCGCCGGGGAGCCCATTCCGAAAATCTTTATCGAACCTTTCTGGCAGTTCTTTATTACCGTCGGCGGTTCAGGTGCGACGATGGGGCTGGTGATTCTTTACCTGCGCAGTCGTTCCGCTCATCTGCGTTCTATCGGGCGTCTCGGCCTGGTGCCCGGCATGTTCAACATCAACGAACCAATTATCTTCGGCTCACCGGTGGTGATGAACCCACTGCTGTTTATCCCGTTTATCACGACGCCGCTGCTGAACGCCATCATCGCCTGGACAGCCACGCGTACCAATCTGATCAACCATGTGATTTCACTCGCCCCCTGGACCACGCCCGGCCCAATTGGTGCGGCCTGGTCTACCGGCTGGGACTGGCGTGCAGTGGTACTGGTGCTGTTCCTGATTGGCCTGTCGACCCTGATTTATTACCCGTTCTTCAAGATGTATGAACGCCAGCTGCTGCAACAGGAAGCGGAGATGGCCCACGAAACCCTGGCAGAGGAGATGAAGTGATGAACGATATGGAAACCACGGTGATGGAACTGATTATCCATGCCGGAGAAGCACGTTCCTCGGCGATGCAGGCCTTACAGGAGGCACGCAAACACAACTGGAGCGTGGTGGAGGCGATGCTGGAAAACGCCAGCCAGGCGGCACGCGAAGCACACAAAATTCAAACCTCACTGATTGGTGCGGATGAAGGCTGCGGCAAGATTCCGGTCAATCTGATCATGATGCATGCGCAGGACCATCTGATGAACGCCATGCTGTGCCGTGACCTGGTGGAAGAACTGATTTATCTGCACCGCGAGGTGCAGGAACTGAGCAAAACCCAAACGCATTAATGTCGCAAGACGTCGTTAATCTACTTAAAGGAAGGATTATGTCTGACAAATTACCGGCAGGTTTTTTATGGGGCGGTGCCGTGGCGGCCCATCAGGTAGAAGGTGGCTGGAATGAGGGCGGTAAAGGTCCAAGCATCGTTGATGTGTTAACCGGTGGCGCACACGGTGTGGATCGTGAAATCACCGACGGCGTGATAGCGGGAAAACATTACCCCAACCATCTGGCGACCGATTTTTACCATCGCTACAAAGAAGATATCGCGCTGTTTGCTGAGATGGGGTTCAAATGCTTCCGCACCTCAATCGCCTGGACGCGCATCTTCCCCAAAGGGGACGAATTAACCCCGAACGAAGCAGGCTTGCAGTTCTATGACGACATGTTCGACGAACTGCTAAAGCACGGTATCGAACCGGTGATTACCCTGTCGCACTTTGAGATGCCGCTGCATCTGGTGAAGCAGTATGGCGGCTGGCTGAATCGTGAACTGATCGATCTGTTTGTGCGTTACAGCGAAGTGGTGCTGAAGCGCTATAAACACAAAGTGAAATACTGGATGACATTCAACGAGATCAACAACCAGCGCAACTGGCGCAGGCCGTTGTACGGATACAGCAACTCCGGGGTGATTTTCACTGACCATGAGAAACCGGAAGAGGTGATGTATCAGGTGCTGCATCATCAGTTTGTCGCCAGCGCTCGAGTGGTGAAACTCGGTCATACCATCAATCCCGATTTCAAAATTGGCTGTATGCTGGCGATGGTGCCGCTCTATCCCTGGTCCTGCAACCCGGATGATGTGATGTACGCGCAAAAAGCGATGCAGGAACGTTATCTGTTCGGCGATGTGCATATGCGTGGTGCTTACCCTTCTTACATTAAGAAAGAATGGGAGCGTCGCGGATTCCACATTGAAATGGCCCCCGGTGATGAGCAGACGCTGCGTGAAGGCTGCACCGATTATCTCGGCTTCAGCTATTACATGAGCAACGCCGTGGAATACGCAACGGCGACGCAAACCGCGCATACGCCGCTGGAAGCCTTTCCCGGCAGTCGCAAAAACCCGCATGTGCCGGCATCAGACTGGGGCTGGCAGATTGATCCGGTCGGACTGCGTTACACCCTTAACGCGTTGTATGAGCGTTACCAGAAACCGCTGTTTATCGTGGAAAACGGTTTTGGTGCCATCGATAAAGTGGAAGCCAATGGCGAGATCAATGATGACTATCGCATCAGCTACCTGCGGGCGCACATCGAGCAGATGAAGAAAGCAGTGCTGGAGGATGGTGTTGACCTGATGGGCTTTACCCCGTGGGGCTGTCTGGATTGCGTGTCATTTGGCACCGGCCAGTACAGCAAACGCTACGGTTTTATTTATGTCGATCGTAATGATGATGAAACCGGCGATTTCTCCCGCAGCAAAAAGAAAAGCTTCGACTGGTATAAAACCGTTATCGCCAGCAATGGTGAGCAACTTTAAGTCACTCAATTAACACGTCGCGGCGCGTTTTAAATCGTGCCGCGCCGGAATATATTATGGAATCATGTTTTGATTAAATTAATTATCAGCGATCTGGATGGCACCTTTCTGAATAGTCAGGGCGATTATGATCGAAAATTGTATCGCGAAGTTCGCCAGTTGATGCAGGAAAAAGGTGTCCATTTTGCCGCCTGCACCGGTAAACAATGTGAACGGGTGGAGGAGTTATTTGGCGATAATTCGCGTGATATCTGGATTTTGGGAGACAGCGCCACCCGCATTAAACGCAACGGCGAATTTATTTATCAGTCGCTGATTGATAATCATCTGGGGCAGCAAATCATCGCCGCCCTGCACCAGGCGAGTTCCCGGCATGTGGTGATCGCCTGTACCCCATCTGGTGCGGTGATCCGTCAGGATACCCCCGCCCATCTGGCCGAGCGTGTTCGCCACTCTTATGCCAGCCTGCGGAAGGTAGCGGATCTCAGCAGCCTGACTGACGATTTTGTCAAAATTACCGTCTATGACGAAACGGGAAACTGCCCGCAAACGCGTCCGTCTCTGACGCCGTTTGAACATCAGGTGTATATCGTGGTAGCCGAAGCTGCGTGGATCGATATTGCCAATGAGGGGATACATAAAGGCAGCACCATCCGGCGACTTCAGGAAATGTTAAATATTGGTCGTCATGAAACCCTGGCGTTCGGTGACGGTTATAACGATATTGAATTACTTTCTGAAGCGGAATACAGCTTCGCCATGCGAAATGCATTTGATGAAACCAAAAAAGTGGCGAATTTTATTACAGGTTCTAATGATGAAAATGCGGTGTTAAATACTATCAAACGTATTTTGTCGCTACAAAATTAATAAAACCTGCGTCCTGTTTTCAATAAAAATATTCAGTCTCCAGGAAAAATATCATCCACGAGGTGAGGGCGAATGCTGGTCATTATCAGGCTGGCACGCTGTTGCCTGACCTGTAACCTGACGGAGTGCTGTCCTATGCAAAATAAGATAAAAATTGTCACTATCGGTGGAGGTTCAAGCTATACCCCTGAATTGATCGAAGGGTTAATTGTCCGGCAGGCACAATTGCCGATTGCCGAATTGTGGCTGGTCGATATCGACGCGGGTGCGGAGAAAATGGAGATCGTCGGCAACATGGCAAAGCGTATGATTGCCGCCGCAAAACTGGACTGGCAGGTACATCTGACCCTCGACCGGCGTGAAGCCCTGAAAGATGCTGATTACGTCACCACCCAATTCCGCGTTGGTTTACTGGATGCCCGACTGAAAGACGAGGTGATCCCGCTGGCAAACGGGCTGCTCGGCCAGGAAACCAACGGTCCTGGCGGTATTTTTAAAGCTTTCCGCACCATTCCGGTGATCCTCGATATCATCAAAGATATGCGCGAACTCTGTCCGAATGCATGGCTGGTGGATTTCACCAATCCGGCCGGGATGGTGACCGAAGCAGCGATTAAACAAGGCAAATGGGAGAAAACCGTCGGCTTGTGTAATGTGCCATTCGGCCATATCAACCAGGCGTGTGAAGTGCTGGCGAAAGAGGAAAAGGATCTGTTCTTCAAATTTGCCGGTCTTAACCATTTTCACTGGCACCGCGTGTGGGACCAGCAGGGTAATGAACGTACCGCCGAGTTGATCGAGAAAATCTATGCGCCGGAGCACCGGGCGAAAACGGATGAGGGACTGAAGAACATCCACCAGATCCCGTTTCATTATGAGCAGGTGAAACACCTCGGGGTGCTGCCTTGTGGTTATCATCGTTATTACTACCTTCAGGAGCCGATGCTGGCCCATGCGGTTGAGGAGTTCGAACGCTATGAAACCCGTGCTGAAGTGGTGAAAAAGACCGAGGCACGCCTGTTTGAACTGTATAAAGACGTTAACCTGAACTACAAGCCGGAAGAACTCAGCCAGCGTGGTGGCGCGCATTACAGTGATGCCGCCTGTGATCTCATAGCATCGATTCATAACAACAGCGGCAAATTAATGGTGGTGTCCACCCGTAATAACGGGGCAATTGCCGACCTGCCGTTTGACTGCATCGTGGAGGTGACGGCATCGATTACCTCACATGGCCCTGAACCGTTGCGCTGGGGCGCATTGCCGTCTGCCGCACGCGGCATGATCCAGCTGATGAAAGCGATGGAAGAGACGGTGATTGAAGCGGCTGTTACCGGTGATTATGGTGCGGCGTTACATGCCTTTACCATCAATCCGTTGATACCGGCGGGCGACACGGCGATTAAAGTGCTGGATGAACTGTTGTACGCGCACAAAGCCTGGTTGCCGAAGTTTGCAGATAAAATCGCCGAAATAGAAAGAAATAAGCCGGAAGTCGTGCAGTTTGTGGATCAACTTTTGGCTGACAGAAAGGCGCACGCCTAAGCGCGTATAGCAACCGCAGCTAAAAACAACAGGTAAACTTGCAAGTTTACCTGTTGTTATCTATGTTCATTGTTATGAATACATCCCCTGACGAAATTCCAGCAATCGATATTGTGATCACCGAGCTCTCCCTGGCTGTGGGGCAGTTGTTGCGTCGTTTGCGCAGTGAAACCAACATTGATGGCCTTAGCTGGTCACAAACCTCGGTGCTGGCCTGGCTGGATCGGGACGGATCGATGACGACGGCTGAATTGGCACGTAAGGAAGCCGTTCGCCCCCAGTCGATGGGGGCTACCCTTGCCGAACTAACAGAACGGGGATTTATCACACGTCATCCGCACCCTACTGATGGTCGGCAGATTCTGTTTTCGCTGACGGCATCGGGGCTTGAGGCAAGGCATCAACGCACCGCGGCTAAACAGGCATGGTTGCTGACCGCCATGACAGAACTTAACCCTGCCGAGTTGCGCACTTTGCGCGAGGCTTCAGAGCTTTTGCGACGCATCAGCGGATCTTCCGAATAGCCACAATGGAATCTCGTATATGCATGTCATCCACGATCTGGCGTACCTTTTTGGTGGTGTGTTTCTTGCTAATGCTGTGCCGCATTTTGTCAGTGGCATGATGGGGCGCTCATTCCAGAGTCCATTCGCCAATCCCCCTGGCAAAGGGTTGTCTTCATCATGTGTTAACGTGATATGGGGATTTGTGAATTTCCTGCTGGCTTATTTACTGCTTGCGCAGGTGGGGCATTTCAACCTGCGTAACGCTGAACAGGCTCTCAGCGCCGGATTGGGTATTCTGCTGATGGGGCTCTATTCGGCTTATTCCTTTGGCCGTTTCCACGGTGGGAATCTGTCCTCCCACCAGGAGCGTTAGGCTGATGTCTCTCTCTGAACCGGCACCCAAAGAACGTCTGAATCCGCTCATCTGGCGGGTTGCTCTCGTCGCGCTCAGTGGTGCCTTGCTCGCGCAGATCGATGCCACCATCGTCAATGTCTCCCTCTCCAGCCTGGCGTTCGATCTCGGTGTGCGTTTCCAGCAAATTCAGTGGGTGGTAAGCGGCTATTTGCTGGCATTGGTGTTTGCGATCCCGCTCACTGGCTGGTTGGTTGAACGCGTCGGGGCAAAGTCGGTTTATTTAGGGGGGTTCGCGGCTTTCACTGGCGCATCTGTTTGCTGTGGGCTGGCCTGGTCTGCACCGGTGTTGATTGGATTTCGGGTATTACAGGGACTTTGCGGCGGGGTTCTCATCCCGATGGCACAGATGATGATTGCCCGCACGGCTGGCGCGAAAATGACAAAAGTTGCCGGAATCATGTCGGTTCCGGTGCTATTGGCCCCAGTATTTGGCCCTGTACTGGCGGGGATGATTGTGCAACATCTCTCCTGGCGCTGGCTGTTTTTTGTCAATATCCCCATCGGTTGCCTGGGTTTTCTGCTGGCTGTCTGGCTTTTACCGCCTGAGAAGGGCAACGACCAACCAAAAGCATTGGACTGGGCTGGGCTGGCCTTGCTTTCTCCCGGACTGGCACTGTTGTTGTATGGCACAACGGCAATAACCAGCGTGCCAGGCATCATTACACTGATAGCGGGGGCCGCACTGATCGTGACATTTATCTGTTTAGCACGGCAGAAGGGAGCGCAAGCGTTGATTGATCCGCGCTTGTTTTGTCACACGCAATTCTCCTGTGCAACGGCTATTCAGTTTTTATCTAACGGGGTGTTATTTGCCAGCCAGGTGCTGATTCCGGCTTATCTGATTACGGTGTGTTCCCGGTCCCCCTCCCAGGCCGGTGCCCTGCTCACAGCAATGGGACTGGGAATGATGGTGACCTTCCCTTTGACAGGTTGGTTGTGTGAGCAGTTTGGTATCCGACGTGTGGCCGCGAGCGGAGCATGGTTGGCAGCGATAGCAACTCTCCCACTGATCTTTCTGACGCTGGCAGGGTATCAGGCATTTATTCTGGTGATTGCGTTGTTTCTGAGGGGGGCAGGGATGAGCGCTGTCTCCCTGCCTGCGATGACCGCTGCTTATTCGTCCGTGAGTAAGGCGGAGTTGCCGATGGCAACCACTTCAGTGAATCTGGTGCAGCGGTTGGGTGGTCCGGTGATCACTACCCTTTTTACACTTATTTTGGCCTGGCAAACCACGGCTAAGGGTACACCCAGTCCCGACACCTTTATGTGGTCATTTGTATTGCTTTGCTTACTTAATATTGGCATAGCGCTGATCGCCCTTCGCCTGCCGCGCCAGATTGCAGATTAACTAACTTATTGAGATCACTTTCATTAAGATTGCTGGTTGCGTCTGTCCACCATGCTCATCCATAAACTCATCCCGCCTCGGTTTGAGCAGCTGATGTGTTCCGTCATCCCGCAGGCAGGGATGACGGAGACATTATTATGCGGCTTTATCTTTCATTGCCACCTGGGAACCCAGCTCATCCGGGGTTTTCAGGAACGGTGTCAGTACTGCGCTCAGAATATATAGCCCGGCGTAGATACCCAGTACACCGCCAGCACCTAAAGAGGTATAGAACAGGGCGGTGATTGCCGGGGCTATAAAGGCACCCAATCCGGCACCGAGGTTGAGTACTGACATGGCGGCACCTTTACTTTCAGGGGCCAGCATCGGGAACAAGGCAGAAAGCGGTACATAACCCGCCATCGTAACCCCGCACAGGCAGAGGACAAACGCCATGACATAGAAGTTATGGCCCAGCAACTGAGGCACCAGCCAGACCAGAACCAACACAATGGCATAGCCCACGCCACCGACCCAAAGAATGGTATTACGCCAGCCAAATTTGTCGCCAAAGAAGCCAAAGAAGAGGTTGGCGAAAATAGCCACGACAAACACAGCCGACCACATATGCAACCACTCGGTTTTGCTGTAGCCAAAACTGATCAGATACAGCGGCAGAAAGGTCGCCAGCCCATATTGTGCGACGCCATTGATTGATTTGACCACCAGCCCCATTGCAATCACCGGGCGTTGCAGGATAGTGATGCCCTTCATCAATTCAGCGGCACTAAAAGGGTGGATTTCTGATGCAGGAACCTTGTCGCGATTTACCCAAATTGCGAGGGTGGCGCCCACAATCACGAACCCCATCCCGGTCCACAGCACATGGATCTCCCCCATCACCGGAAGCGCCAGCGAGGAGAAAAAAGGCCCAATCACGCTCAAGCCCAGGGAGAAGGTAAACCAGAACCAACCCACTGCGGTTGAACGGCGTTCCAGCGGCGTACTGTAGTTAATCCACACAAGAAAGGAGTAAGCAAAAAGTGGATAGCCGATGCCGCGAATGGCATAGAACGGCAGCATCACGGCCATGTGCATCGAATGTAAGCCGATACCGATAAAGCCAATGCTTCCCACGACAAAAGCAATCAAACCATACAGCATCACTTTGCGCGGCCCCAGTGTCTGCACAAAGACCCCAGTGACCCAGGCCGCCAGCGTTACCGCGATGCCATAGGCGGTAATCAGGAACGAGGCTTCAGCAACGGATAACCCTTTTTCAACTAACCAGATAGATATCCATGCCTGTTCAACACCGTCACCAATCATGAATATTGTCAGACCAATATAACCCCACAACAAATTTTTAGGTAAACCCAGTAGATTAAACATAGTTCCCCCCAGTGCAGGACACTGTATGGATAAAGAGACGAGGTAAGATAAATATAATTTTTATTAATTAATCATCTTCAGAACCAGGGATTGAACTTTAATCGCATCCTGATCTCTGATCAGACGTTCCATTTCTTCCAGACCAATTTGATCAATAAAGTTCGACAGTGTTTTATACATGCGAATATTTTGCGCGCATTCTGCTACCGGATCTTCCCGGCTGGGGAACGTATCAAAATAAACCAGTCCGTCAAAATTCACACGCTTCGCGTAATAGATATATTCCAGCGTCTGCATCAGATGAACAGAACCCAGCATTAATCCATCATCAAAATGACCATAGCCATCATTCAGATGAAATCCAACTAACTTGTTTTTACGCGCCGACAGGAATAATGAAAAAGCCGGGTTCTCTTTTTTCATGATCATGTGACAGAAATCAAGAGTGATACCGAAGTTTGGCGAACCCACATCGTCGATCAACATTAATGTTGAAGAAACATCCCCGATAAAGGAAAACGTCCTCGGCTCATAAGGTTTGTATTCAAAGCTGAACTGCATATCCGGGTGAGCTTGAGTCACCTGTTGCAAGGCGTTAACCAGTAATTCGTAGGCTCTGAAGTAATCCTGCTGGAAGGGATAATCGTAGCCGTCATAGCCGAACCAGAGCGTGACCGTGTTGCCGCCGAGGAATTTACACATTTCTGCGGCTTCCAGCGTAATGCGGATGGCCTTATTACGCAGTGCCTCATCGGGATTGGTAAATTCGCCGTTAATAAACTCTTTGTTATAACGCAGGGCAATGCCGCCAACTTTTAAACCGTTATCGGCGATGCAGGATTTAATCACAGACTTGTCCTGACCGATAAAATGTTCAGGATAATTCAATTCAATGTGGGTAAGACCTTCAGCCTGACCCATGCGAGTAATAAGATCACAGGTGTCCATATTATTCTTTGCTGAGAATAATTCAGGGCGAGATCGAAATGAATTGATACGGGACGAGAATTTCATGGCTTTTACCTTTAATGGAACGTCGGCAGAGTTATAAGGCAACTTGCTTTTGGGGTAAATGCCATGATGCAAATGATACTGAAAGTAAAATCATAATCAGAGAATGACGGTTAAAATTTTACTCCGAGTAAAATACAAAAATAAAACATTTCACAACCTGTGACGTAGTTAACATTTTCGCGCTGAGAGCACATGCTAACCTTTTCCGCAGAAGGTTATTTGGTGGGTGAGTAGTATGCATAATCGTTTAAAAGGAAACGAAATATTTTTACTGGCGCGTACGCTGGCACCGGAGTTAGGAAGAAAAGAAAGGTCCATTGCACGATTTATTGATGATAATCCCGAAACGCTGGCTTCCATGTCTATCAGTGATATTGCCGATTATCTCGATGTCAGTGTCGCCAGTATTACTAAGGTGGCGAAAAAACTCGGTTTTACCGGTTTTCATGATTTAAAAATGAATATCGGGAAGAATGTCACTGTCTCTGAAGAGTTTATTGATGTCCCTCCGGTTTCCGGTGGTGAGTTTTACACTGAAAAGATTGTGGAAAGTACACTTTATAACTCCATTCTTGCCCTACAGGAGGCGTTGAAGGCGATAGATATTGCGGTGGTGAAATCAGTTGCCGCGCTGTTTATTCATCGCAGTGAAAACGCGCGGATAGTCATTGCTGGATGTGGTGGCTCTGGATCGATATGCGAAGATTTTAACCACAAGCTACTTAAAATTGGTATTTTCTCGTCGGTATTCAGCGATAGCCATAAGCAATTGATGAGCGCCTCATTGATGAGGCCGGGCGATATTTTATTGACAGTGTCTCATTCCGGGCAAACAACCGATATTATCAATATGACCAGGATGGCGAATGAGAAAGGTGCGGAGACGATTTGCCTGACTAATTATCCTAACAGCCCATTAAGTCATATCTCGCGCCACGCGATTATCTCATCGGTAAAAAACAATCCGATCACGGGTGAGAATGCAACAACGCGCATTGTTCATCTGAATATTCTGGATGCCATTTTTACCATTATTGCCAGCAAGACCAGTGAATTTAGTCAGGAAAGTTTACACAATACCAGAAACGCTGTGACGTCTAAACGCACAGTCAGTTAAGGATTTTATTATGAATGTTGATGTGGTTGTTATCGGCAGCCTGAACTATGACATCCTGGTGCAACAGGATCGTCTGCCTGATATTGGTGAAACCTTCACGGGTAATGAGTTAATGTTGATGCCAGGCGGGAAAGGGGCGAATCAAGCCGTACAATGTGCCAGGCTCGGATTAGCGGTTAGCATGGTAGGCTGTGTTGGTAATGATATTTATGGCCGTGAATTAATTTCATCGCTGCATGAGAACCATGTTGGCGTCGATCATATTGCCGCGCGCGGCAATAACTCAGGCATCGGCATTGTCCAGATATTAGAATCAGGCGATTACTGTAGTACGATCATCAAGGGTGCAAATTATCTCATCACCGAAGACGACATTACTGATGAGTTGTTTGCAAATAAACCGTTGGTCATCTTTCAGTCAGAAATTCCGGCCAACATTGTGGAATATGCTATTCAAAAAGCGCACAAGTGGGGCAGTAAAATTCTGGTCAACAACGCACCTGCCCGTGATATTCCCGATGAAACGCTAAGGCTGATCGATTATCTGGTGGTCAACGAGACCGAGGCGAGTTTTATGCACGCTGCGCCCGTTAACTCGGTTGAGGAAGCTCTGAGCTGCGCCGTGCAGCTGAAGAAACGCATCGCAGGTGAGGTGATCGTCACGTTAGGCGAGAAGGGGGCGGTCATCTCTGGCGACGTGAGTGCGCAACATTTTCCGGCGGTTTTCTGTCCGGATGTTGTGGATACCACCGGGGCAGGCGATTCCTTTATTGGCGGGATTGCTTACTGTCTTGTGAAGGGGATTTCATTGGCGGAAGCCGTACCGTTTGCTGCCGAGATCAGCTCCTGCTCAATCCAGAAATACGGTGGACAAAGTTCTTTCCCTATGTTGCCTGATGTGGCTCATGCGCTGCAAATTAAGCAATCCGAACTGAGTCACTGAACCCGGTTTAAGCAACAGCCCGTTCGCTGACGGGCTGTTGTTATCTGTCAGCCCGCCCAGTCACCCACCATATGGCTGAGATGGCTTTTCATCAGTTCGCCAGTCAACTCGGTGTTACCTGCCAACATCGCATCGAGGATCGGCTGGTGTTCTTCAGCGGATTTGACCAGGCCGCCACTTTCGCGCAGCGCCTTCAGGCCATACTGGCGTGACTGGTCGCGCAGGTTCTCCACAATCGCCACCAGCGGTTCATTTTCCAGTAACGATAACAGGCCAAGATGGAACTGATGATCCATCTCCAGGTAGCCTGCAATATCGCCGGTTTCCGCGAACTGCACCATATCAGCGGCAATTTTAGCGAACTCATCTTTACGCGGCTCAATACGTTCTTTCAGGCCGGCCAGTTTCATCATCGACGGGATTTCCAGCAACATGCGCAGTTCATAAACGTTCTCACGCTCTTTATCGCTGAAGGGCAGCACGCGGAAACCACGATTGCGCACCGCTTCCATCAAACCCTGGTTCACCAGCGTCAACATGGCTTCGCGCACCGGGCTGTTAGAAACACCCAGCTCTTCCGCAAGCGCGGAAGCCGAGTAAATTTTGCCCGGCGCAAGATCGCCCGATAACAGACGCAATTTCAGAATGGAAAGTGCCTGATCCCTCAGATTGGTTTGCCGTAATTGATTTACGTTTTCCATAGATACTCCAGTAAAATCCGCAGTAAACGATAACATGCTACATGCCAGTAATTTTGACACGTTTCCTGACAAAGAGCCATCTCTGCTGGTATGACAATAATGCACTTGTGTTTCTATCTAATTAATGAGCAATAATTAATTTTTAACTCCGTATTATGGTGATTGGTCAACACTTTTACGCGGCTAACCTTTCCTTTGCCAGCGTAATGATTTCTCCTGGCAATAGATTAATGACATCTCCCCATATAAAAAAACTCTCCCGGCTGGGAGAGTTTTATGGGTCAAAAGCTGTAAGTCGGCGGGGTGGAGCCTTCTTTATAGACTTCTATCGTTTTCACCGCACCGTAGGCAGTGTCATTGTTAGTGAGAATTTTCGCGTAATCACCGCTGGTGATCAGATGTTCATAAGCCCCTTTAAGCGCTTCCAGTAGCTGGGCGGAATTGTCGTTGCGCGCCACGGCCGTGGCCGTCGGACCGCCACCAATGGCCCCGGAGGCATCCAGACCCTGATCCAGGCGAATCGATTCCTGTGCGCCGCCACGGTTGATCAATACCCCATCTACGCGGCCACTGTTCAGAGCCAGCACGGCATTATTAATAGAAGGAAATGCACTGATGGCGGCGGCATTGCTGCCACATTTATCGGAAGCGGTTTTCAGCGTTGCCAGCTCGGCGGAACCAGCCATAGCACCCATCTTGTGACCACAAATATCTGCCAGGGTTTTCGGGCTGAAGCCGCTGGATTTTTTCACCAGATAAGTACTGTAATCCTGCCAGTTCGAGACGAAATCCGCAGTTTTCAGCCGTTCAGCAGTGACATAAAACTCGCCATAAGAAATATCAAACTTATTCGCCTGCAAACCGGTCAGGGCGGCGGAGAAGGGGATCAGGCTGATCTCCGCTTTTAGCCCCATAGTCTGAGCGACGGCATTCGCCAGTTCGACATCCATTCCTTTTAAACTGCCGCCTTCTTTATAGGCCAGCGGTTTACCGATATCCGGTACCGCGATACGTAGCACCCCGGCGTCTTTAATTGCAGGTGGAACCAGAGCAGCAACGGCATCTACTTTGGCGACGGTCATCTGTGCATAGCTTGTTGTTATAGAAAACGCACCCGTCGCCATCGTGGCTGCCAGGCACAACAGACGGAAACTGAAAACTTTCATTAACGCTCTCCTCAGGTTGATTTTGCGGCACGACGGTGTTGTGTAAAAAGCCAGTCCATTGACAATGCGATGTAACGGGTAATATATTACCCATTATACACAGCATTGCAAGTGTCCCTGGTTTTCGCTTTACTCACCCGTGGAGGCGAGGTTATGCCGCTACGGCTATCACATTGAACATGCAGGCAATTGAGGTGAAATAGAATGGAAGTAACTGATTTTGATGTCATTGTTATTGGTGGTGGTCCTTCAGGTTGTTCCGCAGCCTGGGAACTGAGAGATCGTAATATTCTCGTTCTGGAAAAAACGCATCGTCTTGGCGGTCGCCTCTATTCCATGTCGCGTGGTGATTACTGGCTTAACCTCGGGGGACATCTGTTCCCACCTGCCGGTTCGCATATGCGTAATATCCTGCATTCTATTGGTCTGGATGTGATCACCATCCCCGGCAACAAATTTGCCATCTGCTGGGGCGGCAAAGTGTACAAACCCAACGCGGTATCCGCGCTGCCGCTGACCATGTCGATGACGCTGCGCGAACGTTTTGCGCTGGCTATGCGCGGGTTAAAAATTCTCAAAGCGGTGAAGGGTTGGCAGCAGGCGATGAAACCGGTGTATGGCGAAAACAATCAGCGTCGCCGCGCCCGTGTGGCGAGTTATCTGGCGGATGAGTCATTCCGTGATTTTATGGGGCCATTGCCGAAGCGCCTTGAAGCGCTGTTCCAGTCTGCCGCGCGCCGTGCGGCTGCGGAGATGGAAGATCAGCACGCTGGGGTTGGCGTTTCGTTGTTTGGTGCGGTGTGGGCAGGTAAAGGCGACTCAATGGCGCTGAACCTGAACGGTGGTTCTGGCCGTTTTGGCGAAGTCATGATGGAAATGTTGGGCGACCGCGTGCGTTACCACTCGACGGTGAAATCAGTGACGAAAGTGGGCAATAAAGTCTCGGTGGTATTCGAAAGCGAAGGCCGCGAGCAGACAGTCACCGCGGCAGAGGTGATCGTGGCAGTGCCGGCGCATTTCGCCGATAAGATCGTACAGGATATCCCCGATGATGTTCGTACCACGCTGAAAAATGTCCAGTACGGACCTTTCCCGACGATGGGCATCATCACCGATGAAACCGGGCCGATGCCCTATGACGACATCTATGCCATCACGACGCCAGATGCTTCCTTCGATATGTTCTTTAACCACGCCAACCCACTGCGTACCGGACCACGTAAACCGGGCGGTAGTCTGATGGTTTATTCGGGTGGGGCACCCGCGCGTGAAATGCTGAAGTTGACGGATGAGCAGATCCGCGATCGCTATCTGGCTGATGTTTATAAAATGTTCCCGGAATTACAGGGGCATGTGAAAGAAACCATCGTGCAGCGTTGGGAACCAGGGAACACCTACCGTCCGGCGGGCTTCGATTTTCAACCGATGCTAAGTTATTGCGAACGCCGCGATGTGAATATTCATTTTGCCGGTGATTATTTTGCCGAGATTGGCAATATGGAAATCGCCACCGGTACCGGTCACGAAGCTGCCCGCCGGGCGCGTACCCATTTGATGGAGCAGGAAGCGCAGCAACTGAAAATGCGGCTGGCCGCCCTGACGCAGCGTGGCACCCTGTCCGCGGTAAAGGAGAAAGCATGACCTCTACCCGCACAATTCGCTTTGGCATTATTGGTGCGGGGGTGGCAGCGGAAACCCATGCCCGCGAGCTGGCAAAGGTTGCAGGCGCAAAACTGAACGCCGTGCTGGCACGGGACGGTGATAAGGCGGCAACCTTTGCGACCCAATATGCTATCCCCAGATCATTTAACGAGCTGACGGCGTTTCTTAATGAGGGGGAACTGGACGTGGTGATTATCACCACCCCCAACGGCTTGCATCGTGAGTATGCCGTGGAAGCGGCGCGTGCCGGGAAACATGTGGTGATTGAAAAGCCACTGGAGATCAGCGCGGATCGTGCGCAAAACATCATCGACGCCTGCCGGTTGGCAGGCGTGGGGTTGTTTGTGATTTATCAGCGTGTCTATTCCGACGCCGCCCTTCAGGTGGCAGAGGATATTGCCGCCGGGCGACTGGGTGATATCACACTGGTCAATATCGTTGATAACCAGTTTCGTCCTCATTTGTACTACACCCGCGATGCCTGGCGTGGCACGCAGGCGCTGGAGGGTGGGGGCTGCCTGATCACCCAAACTACGCATTTGATTGATCTGGCCCAGTTTTTGTTGGGGCCGGTGCGTTCGCTGTATGCCGCTACGCGTACCGCATATCACTCGATTGAAACCGAAGATGTTGCCGTGGCGGTGCTGCATTTCGCATCCGGTGTGCTGGGTACGTTGTCATCTTCGACCTGTGCCTACCCCGGACAGCGTCATCTGTTGACCATCAGCGGCACCCGGGGATCGGTGATTATCAATGGTGAGCATGATCAGATAGTGTTCCGCAATACGTCCGAAAGTGGTCAGACCCATGCGATCCCGGCCAGTTTTAGCTTTGCCGATCCGACGGACCCGCGTGACTACCCCACGGGCGGTCAGTTGCGCCAGTTACAGGCAATTGTGGAGCGTTTGCAACAAGGGGAAGTGGCGGCCGATGGTGAGCGCGCTATGTTGTCGGTGAAGGTAGTGGAGGCGATGTATCTGGCGGCACGGGAAGGGAAGGTGATCGACGTTTAATCTAAGCCCGCTTTGGAGCGGGCTTTTTTGCAGTTAAATTTTTCATTCAATTTTTTTGAATTCTTTCAGCAAATCCCTCAGCTTTTCCTCATCCGGCGACAGGTCTATTCTCTCTCACATCGAGGCACAACGCCTCACCGATTAAACAAACTTCTGAGGAAATGACCATGAAATCTATCAAAACTTTCGTTGCAGTTGCCGCCCTGTCACTGGTTTCTTTCGGTAGCTTTGCGCAGAGCATCACTGCTTCCGCTTCTACCCTGGATGGCGCAGAAGCCAAAATCGCTGCGCAGGCCAAACAGGCAGGTGCGTCATACAAAATCACCGGCGCACGCGTAGACAACGGTGCTTACCTGTCAGCTGAACTGACTAAATAAGGTAATAATTAGCACGATTACAGTTATCGCACTAATTATCAATCATGAAACGATAACTATGGTTATTATTACTTTCATCGAAGGCACACAGCCTTCCAAACAAACAAATTAAGGATTAAGACCATGAAAACTATCAAAGCACTGTCAATCGCCGCTGTAGCCGCTCTTTCCCTGATGTCAGCAGCCAGCTTCGCGCAGAGCATCTCTGTCACCTCTTCAACCCTGGACGGTGCAGAAGCGCAAATCGCCGCACAGGCCGCACAGCAGGGTGCACAGTACAAAATCACCGAAGCGAACACCAATAACCGTGTTCACATGACCGCAGAATTGTACAAATAATAAATGTTGAGATGTATCAAGGCCGCCTGTTAAGGCGGCCTTTTTGTTTCTGGCATCGCTCGGGGACGTACGTTAATGGGAGGTAGTTGACCATCCTGCCTTAGTCCGGGTTGTACATCAGGCTTTTGTTTCCTGAACAACACCCGGCAGTTGACTCCAGTCGGCGTACCATGTGTTAAACAGCTTCAGTTGATGCTCCACATAACCGCGTTGGCTGGCGCTCAGTTCGTCACTGCTGTTGAAGTGCAGCGCGTATTCCCTGTCTCCCTGCAATACCATCATGTACTTGAAGAACAGCACCAGGTCCGGTCCCGCATCGAAGGATGACAGAATCGCCAGCGCCTGTTCCAGCTCTTGGGCGCGCTGGCGGGCTTCCGCATGGCCTGTTGCCGCAGTGCGTGACAGGTTGCACAGATGAATCACCTCTTTTGGCAGCACGTTGCCAATCCCGGTAATCGCACCGGTGGCACCACAATTGACAAAACCATGAACCACTGCGGTATCAACGCCCACCATCAAGGTGACATCATCATCGCGGCTGGTGATATGTTCGGCGGCGTAGCGCAGGTCATCCGGACCACCAAATTCTTTAAACCCAACCAGATTGGGATGCTCAGCGCGCAGGGCGAAGAACAGATCGGCGCGGGTGGCAAAGCCGTAATAGGGGCTGTTATAGATCACTGCCGGTAAATCCGGTGCCGCCGCGAGGATGGCTTTGAAATGTTCTTTCTGCGCGGAAATGACCGAGCCACGAGAGAGGACGCGCGGAATGACCATCAAGCCTTTTGCGCCCACCTGCTGGGCATGACGGGCATGGGCTACCGCAGACGCGGTATTGACGGCACCGGTGCCAACAATTACCGGCACTCCGGCCTTCGCCAGACGCTCAACCCCTTCCATGCGCTGCGCATCGGTCAGCAGCGGCCAGTCGCCCATTGAGCCGCAATAAACGACGGCCGACATACCCTTAGCTAATAATTGCTGTGCTTTACGCACCAGCCCATCAAAATCCGGCTGACGTTCCGCGCTGCAGGGCGTCATTAATGCGGGAATAACACCGGAAAATATCGCTGACTTCATGTTTTCATCTCCAGTTAATTTAAATGAATCACTTACGCGACAGCGAAAACGGCGCAGGGAAGGTCATCGTCAGAATAAATCTGAACGGCCCACGCAGGGTTTTTGGTTGTCGCGCCGCCTGGTAAGATCAGGCGGCAAATAAAACTGAATTAACGTGCAGCACCGGTCAGGAGGACCGGATCGATTTCCGCCAGCACATTTTTCAGCACCGCTTTTTGTTCATTGGTGTATTGCGGAATCGGTGCACGTACTGGCCCGACTGACAACCCCAGCAATTCGCATGCGGCTTTCACACCGCTGTTGTAGCGGCCTGATCCCAGCAGGCAAATCAGCGGATAAATCTGTCGCCAGACAGTCACCACCGTCTGGTCATCGCCGCTCTGGCTGGCCTGATGCAGCTTCGCCAGCGCCGGTGCCATAAAGTTGGCAATCCCCATCACCATGCCCGGTGCTTTCAACATTAATGCCGGCAGCATTAAAACGTCTTCGCCATTCAGGAAATGGATTTCATCGGCATGTTCATTAATTAATGTACTCATCTGCATAATATTGGCAGAAGAGTCCTTCACATATTTCACCTGTGGAATTTCACGCGTCAGTTTTAATAAAAAATCGACGTCAAGATGTAATCCGGTAGCCGGTGGGAAGTTATAAGCGCAAATTGGCAGATCGGTGGCGTCTGCTACGCCTGCGTAATAGGCGAAGGCTTCGTTAAAGCCAATCGGCTCATAATAGGGGGTAGCGAGCATAATCGCGCTGGCTCCCACGTCCTGTGCGTGTCTGGAAAACGCGATGGCTTCACGCGTGGAGGTGGCACCGGTATGGGCCAGCACCGAAGCACGGCCAGCGGTCTGGTCCACCACAATTTCTACCAGACGCAGACGTTCATCGTGGGACAGCACCGAGAATTCTCCGGTACCGCCTGCGGGAACGAAACCGTCGACGCCATCTGCAATACCCTGCTCAACCAGATTACGCAGTGCAACTTCATCGATTTTTTCACCGTCAGCGGTGAAAGGCGTAACGATGGCAGAAAGTACACCCTTAAGGATCATGTGCTGAATCTCCGTTAATAAATGATTAAAGCGGGGGAAAACCATCTGCGAGTGCGTCTTCCGCATCGGCAGCAAGGATAAGAAAACCGTTGATATAGGCCCGACTGGTGATTGCCGGTTTGATATACAAACGATCGGTGGTTTCGCGCACCTGTTGCGCGGTGACGCTAAAGGTCGATCCGATAATGCTGTGGGTCGTGACGGTGGAGTCGGGTGCGACTTTGCCTTCACTCACCAGCTTGGCGAACAGCGCGCTGGTGCCGGTGCCGCACGGCGAACGATCTATCGCCCCTGGTGGGGCCACCACCACAATGCTGGCATCCTGCGGCTGTGCGGCATCGTAGTGATAAAACAGCACCTGATAGACATCCAGTTCCTTACCGGACAGAGGATCGCCTACCCCACCGGCGGTATATTCCGCGCGCAGCAGGCGTGCCAGCCGGACGATTTCCGTGGCGTTGTCTCGATCCAGCGATAACCCGATCTGGCTGGCATCTACCGAGATGTAGTAATCGCCACCGTACAGCAATTCAACCGGCATGGTGCGGCCATCAACCTGATACGGTTGTGGGGTTTTCACCACAAAGGATTCAACATTCACCATGGTCACGGTGGTGAAGCGCTCACCTTCACGGCGTGCGGTGATGCCAATCGGGCCAGCCGGGGTGCGGATGCGGAAAGCAGTTTGCTGCGGATGGTCCTGCCACAATCCTGGCAGCAGGTTCATCTCGACAATCACCGAGGCAAAACCAATCATGCAGTGGCCGCACATGGGGGGGTAAGAACCTGGCTCCATGATCACTGCGCCAATATCACAGTCGTCTTCCTGCGTGGCAATCGGCAGTACCGCGCAGGTCAGGCCGCCACCACGCGGCTCATGTACCAGACGACGCCGCCAGTGGTCGGCATGGTCGCGCAGCCACAGGCGCGCCGCATCCACCCCCTGCACGTTCTCCGGCAATGTGATTCCAGACAGCACGATGCGTGTCGGGTTGCCGCAGGTATGAGAATCCACCGCCAGAATCTCCTGGCGATCAGCGCGGTCGAGCCATGCCAGCGCGCTGGCGGGTAAAATGTGGCTATTATTCATGGCAATCCACCCGGAACAGCGGCTGACCGAGCAGGTCGCGATCAACCTTGATACCCAAACCAGGGGCTTGTGGTGCGGTACCGCGACCCTGTTCTGAACGGGGTTGATAACCGGCGACATGTTCTTTGGTCCAGTCATTAAAGAACGAGGCGTGCAGCAGCGCCTCCGCGCGGGTACTGGCTGCCACATGCGCCACCGCTGCCGAGGTGACATCACCACCCCAGACATCTTCAATCACGATGGTCATACCGAGATCCTGCGCCAGGTCGCGCATGCGCACCGCACCGGTGATCCCGCCAACCCGCGCCAGTTTGATATTGACTGATACCGCTCCGGCATCATATTTGGCGCGATACAATTCGGCGGCGTTGACCACCGATTCATCCATCGATAATGGCAGGCTGCTCATGCGTTGGACCAGTGCACAATCCGCAGTGTCGCGGCAGGGTTGCTCAACAATAATGTCCAGTCCGGCCATTTCACGTACCGCCACCACCGCTGCCTGCACGTTCCAGCCGCCATTGGCATCGGCAACAATCACCGCATCTTTATCACACGCCTCGACGACGCGACGGGTGCGCTCTGCATCTTCATAAGGATCGTTACCCACTTTCAGCTGGAAGCGGTTGATGCCTTCGCGTTGACGCAGGCGCACAAACTCCGCCATCGCCGCAGGTGAGGAGAGTGGCACCGCCTCATACAGCGGAAAATCCGGCTGCGCAATACCGCCAATCAGTCGGGCAATCGGCAGACCGGCGGTTTTTCCCAACAGGTCCCAGCAGGCGATATCGATCGCGCTTTTGGCGCTCTCCTGGCCGAGCAGCACCGCGTTCATTTGCTGGTGGATCAACGCCAGATTGGTGGGGTCAAGACCGATAAGTGCCGGTGCCATCGCCCGCACGCTCTCCCGGGTGCCACCGGCAAACGCGGGCAGGTAAGTTCCCCCGAGGGTGCAGCTCTCTCCCCAGCCTTCCTCACCACTGTCCGTCACCAGACGGACCAGGGTAGACGCCTGGCTTTGCGCAGCGCGCCCACCTGACATCACGTATTCACCGTGGGCGTAAGTCAGTTCATAGCCATACACTTCGATTGCAGCGATTTTCATCTGTCGGTGCCACCTTGCGTTGTTGGTAATGGGTAATATATTACATTCGACACTTGGGCTGTCAATCTGCTTTTTTCTTGCTCAATCCGCCGTTGTAGCGCGCCGAATCTGAATCGGTGATCAACTAAAGAGGGGCGCCAGGTGCGGATTGAGGAACAGGTTATGTGGGTCCATCTCACGACGCAGTTGCACGAAGCGGTTGAAATCCGGATACAGCTGAGCCACGCGCTGACGACTCAGAAAGTGCAATTTGCCCCAGTGGGGTCGCGCCTGAAATTCAGCCAGAGTGCTGTCCACCGCGCGCAGGAATGGCAGGTAGTTTTTACCAATTTCGCCGGAGACGGAGAGTGAGGTCGTGTCGCGGCCTGATTGCGCCGAAAGAAAACCCTGATCGGCTTTTTGCCAGCGCACCTGCAATGGTGACTGCGCATCGGGGAATTGTGTCAGCATCAGCTGTTGCAATGCCTGTACCGCCGCGCGGGCATCCCCGGCATCGACCATGTACTCCAGCTCATGGAATTTTGATTCGGTGGTGCCATCGGGGTAAATCCGCCAGGCCTGATCGGTACGGCGGTTAATCTCACCCACGGGAGTGCCGGGTGCGGCATGGGGGACTTCGCGTAGTAACTTCACGAAGCAGTGCCCGGCAGGTACTGCGCCCAATTGATAGAGGTCGGCAGAATGCGCTCCCGGCATCCACCAGAAGGAAAAATGACGGTACTCACGCAGCAGAAAGTCCCACTGACTCCACACTTCCTCCATCGGCAGGATGATGTTTTCTTCGCGCAGGCTGTAGGCGGGAATCAGTTGTAGGCCAACCCGCAGCACCGGACCAAACATCCCCAGCGACACCTGCGCCGCACGTAACAGCTCCGGCGTGCTGGCATCGATATCCAT
The DNA here is from genome assembly GCF_059730685.1 of Pantoea sp. X-Soil-OKNW-713. NCBI lineage: Bacteria > Pseudomonadati > Pseudomonadota > Gammaproteobacteria > Enterobacterales > Erwiniaceae > Pantoea > Pantoea sp. X-Soil-OKNW-713. The sequence goes on from NZ_AP035997.1 coordinate 86,036, forward strand.
CACCTCACCACGCCCGTTAACCACCCGCAGGCTGGTCACCTGGGATGAAATCGAACCGTAGTGAATGCCTGAACCTTTGGTGCCGGTGGCAATCGCCCCGGCTATCGACTGCGCATCCACATCCCCCTGGTTGGCGATTGACATGCCCGCCTGCCACAGCGGTGCGCCGAGCGAGGCCAGTGTCGATCCGCCCCACACCTGCGTCTGCAACGTATCTGTGTCGCAGGCGATCACACCGTGTAACGCCGACAAATCCAGCAGCAGATTTTTGGTTGCCACCACCGGGGTAAACGAGTGGCCGCTACCCGCCACGCGCACGCTGTTTTTGGCTGCCAGCGCTTGCTGAATCAGGGCAATAGCTGTGGCTTCATCGGTGGGCCGGGAAAGACTGTCGCAGTCGAATGCCTGATTACCGCCCCAGTTCTGCCAGTGATGTTTGGTCATGTGTTGCTCTCCGCAATTTGTGATTAAGAGGTATTGACGCATAAAAAATAAACCAACATTATGTTAGCGGCTACCGGTTATCGATTACCAGGTGATTTTATCGCCTTACCAGGTTTAAACATGTTCAGGGGAACGCAAGTGACACAGACACAACTGTTAAATCGGCAGGTAATGAAAGATATGAGAGAGCTTGAACATATGCCCGTCGTCCCGTTGAGGCACCGTGGTCGCTGGTTTGCTGCGGGGGTTTTGCTGGTGATCGCCATCGGTTTGATTATCTCTGCCATCACCAATCCGCGCTTTCACTGGGACGCCGTAGGGCAATACCTTTTTGATGATTCGATCATCAGTGGACTCTACACTACCGCCTGGCTGACGCTGGCCTCTATGGCAATTGGCATCGTGCTGGGAACGGTGATTGCGCTGATGCGCATGTCGAAAAACCCGGTACTGTTCACCATTGCGTCGACCTATCTGTGGTTGTTTCGCGGTACACCGTTGCTGGTCCAGCTGATCTTCTGGTTCAACCTGTCAGCGCTCTATCCGCAAATCACTCTCGGTTTTCCGTTCGGCCCGAGTCTCGGGGCGTTTGATGCCAACAAGGTGATTACCGTCTATGCCGCCGCGCTGCTGGGGCTGGGCTTGAATGAAGGCGCGTATATGTCGGAGATTGTGCGCTCCGGCCTGAGTGCGGTGCCGAATGGTCAACGTGAAGCGGCAGAAGCGCTGGGTATGTCGAGCTTCCGCGTGATGTTTCGCGTTATTTTGCCCCAGGCGATGCGTATCATTATTCCACCTACCGGTAATCAGCTGATTGGCATGCTGAAAACCACTTCGCTGGTGAGCGTGATCGCGATGCAGGATCTGCTTTACTCCGCGCAGCTGATTTACACCAACAATTTTCAAACCATCCCGCTGCTGATCGTGGCTTCGCTCTGGTATCTGGTGCTGACCACGGTGCTGTCGGTGCTGCAACATTACCTGGAAAAATATTTCGCGAAGAGTGAACAGCGCTCCACTGCGCCCGCCGCTGTTACGCAGGACCAACCGGAAAGGAGCTGTTGATATGGCCTCAGCCTATTCCCCCGTTATGGCCGGACAGTTTGCTGTCGTGGCACGGGGTATCGAAAAGTCCTATGGCAATCTGGCGGTGCTGAACGGCATCGACCTCACCGTTGAGTATGGTCGCGTGTGTTGCATCCTCGGTCCTTCAGGGTCCGGTAAAAGCACCTTTCTACGCTGTATGAACCATCTCGAGCGCATCGATCGTGGTCTGTTGCAGGTGGGGGGCGAGATGGTGGGCTACCGCGAACATCACGGCAAATTGTACGAAATGAAGAAGTCCGAAGTGGCACGCCAGCGTGCCGACATCGGTATGGTGTTCCAGGGTTTCAACCTGTTTCCGCATATGACGGTGCTGGAAAACATCATCGAAGCGCCGATCAACGTGCGACGCATGCGCAAGGCGGAAGCCATCGACCAGGCGATGACGCTGCTGGCAAAAGTAGGCCTGAGCGCCAAAGCCAATGCCTATCCGCGCACCCTTTCCGGTGGGCAGCAGCAACGCGTGGCGATCGCACGCGCTCTGGCGATGAAACCCAAACTGATGCTGTTTGATGAACCCACCAGCGCCCTCGACCCGGAACTGGTGGGCGAGGTGCTGAGCGTGATGCGCGAGCTGGCCGCTGAAGGCATGACCATGATTGTGGTGACACACGAACTCGGCTTTGCCCGCGAGGTGTGTGACCAGGTGGTGTTTATGGACAAAGGCGTGGTGATGGAACAAGGCTCGCCGTATGAATTCTTCCAGAACACACAGAATGCGCGTGCCAAAGCCTTTCTTGGCAAAGTTCTCTAACTCTAATCCGCTGGAGCGTTTATGACTTCCTTACCTGAGACTGTTCGTACCCAGGCATTGATCAATGGGCAGTTTGTTGCTGCCGAAAATGGCGCCGTGTTTGATAACTTCAACCCGGCCACCGGCCAGGTGCTGAACCAGATCGCTGCCTGTTCTGCCGGTGATGTGGATAAAGCGGTACAGGCCGCACGCGAGACCTTTCAGGCCGGGGTCTGGAGCCGTCTCGATCCGCGTGAGCGCAAACGTATTCTGCTGAAGTTCGCCAGCTTGCTGGAGCAGCACACCGCGGAACTGGCGCAACTGGACTCCATTGATGCCGGTAAGCCGATTACCGATTGTGAGAGCTTCGATATCCCGGACGTAGTGAATAACGTGCGTTGGTATGCCGAGGCCATCGATAAAGTCTTTGGCAAAGTCTCACCAACGGGGGAAGGCAACCTCGGGCTGATTGTGCGTGAGCCCATTGGGGTGGTCGGCATGGTGCTGCCGTGGAACTTCCCGGCGGCCACTCTCTCATGGAAAATCTCCCCGGCACTGGCGGCAGGAAACTCGATTGTGGTGAAACCGGCCGAGCTGGCATCGCTCTCTACTCTGCGCATTGGTGAACTGGCACTGGAAGCGGGTATCCCGGCAGGTGTGTTTAACGTGGTACCGGGACTGGGCCATGTCGCGGGCAAGGCGCTCGGGTTGCATCAGGATGTGGATGCGCTGACCTTCACTGGCTCCACGGAGATTGGCCGTCAGTTCCTGCGCTACTCTGCCGACAGCAACCTGAAGAAAGTGGTGCTGGAGTGCGGTGGCAAAAGCCCGCAAATCATCATGCCGGATGTATCAGAGAACCTCGACAGCATCGCCGAAAACCTGGCAAACGCGGCCTTCTGGAATATGGGGCAGAACTGCACCTGCGGCTCACGCATTCTGGTGCATGAATCGATTAAAGATGCCTTTATGGTGGCTTTCACCAAAGCGGCGGCCATCTGGAAAAACGGTCAACCGGGCGATCGCGCCACCAAACTGGGGCCGATGATTGAACCCTCGGCGCTGAAACGCGTGCTGGGTGCCATCGAACAGGCGGTCAGCGAAGGCGGCAAGCTGGCACTGGGAGGCAAGCAGGTGCTGACCGAGTCCGGCGGCTGGTTTGTTGAGGCGACGATCATCGATCAGGTCACCGCAGAAATGACGCTGGCGCAGCAGGAAATCTTTGGCCCGGTGGTGGCTGTCATGACCTTTAGCAGCGAGGAAGAAGCGGTCGCGCTGGCGAATAACTCGGAATATGGCCTGGCGGCAACGGTGTTCGCCAATGATATCAACGTAGCTATCCGCATGGCGCGCCAGATTCAGGCAGGCACCGTGGCAGTGAATGGTTACGGCGAAGGGGATATCACCACGCCCTTTGGCGGCTATAAAACCTCTGGTTTTGGCGGCTACGACAAGGGTATCGAAGCCTTTGATCAATACACCCATGTGAAAACCGTCTGGGTTTCGCTTAGCTGATAAGGTCGTGTCATGAATCTGATGGGAAAAAACTATATCGGCGGCGAACGCAGCAGCCAGCATGCGCCGGAGCTGTGCAGCGTTGATGCCTGGAGCGGTGAGGCGCTGCCGTACCGCTTTAGCCAGGCAAGTCACCAGGAAGCAGAGCAAGCGTGTTTCGCGGCTGAGCGTGCGTTTGCACCTTACCAGGCACTGTCACCTGAACAGCGAGCGGTGTTTCTCGATGCCATCGCCGATGAACTTGATGCGCTGCCGGATGACTTTATCCAGTTGGTGATGCGGGAAACCGCGCTGCCGGAAGGGCGTATCCGCGGGGAACGCGCACGCACCAGCGGCCAGATGCGTTTGTTTGCCAGCGTGCTGCGGCGGGGCGATTATCTCGGCGTACGTATCGACACGGCATTGCCCGATCGCCAGCCGCTGGCAAGGCCGGATCTGCGCCAGCTTAAGGTCGGTGTCGGCCCGGTGGCGGTGTTTGGTGCCAGCAACTTCCCGCTGGCCTTCTCCACCGCCGGAGGCGATACCGCTGCCGCGCTGGCCGCCGGTTGTCCGGTGGTGGTGAAAGCGCACAGTGGCCATATGGCGACGGCGGAGTGCGTGGCGGATGCCATCATCCGCGCGGCAGAGAAGACCGCGATGCCGGCAGGTGTGTTTAACATGATTTATGGCGGCAGCATCGGTCAGGTGCTGGTACGTCACCCGGCAATCCAGGCGGTGGGTTTTACCGGTTCGCTGAAAGGTGGCCGGGCGTTATGCGATATTGCCGCCGCCCGTCCACAGCCGATTCCGGTGTTTGCCGAGATGAGCAGCATCAACCCGATGATCCTGCTGCCCGGCGCACTGGCGGTGCGCAGCGAACGAATCGCACGCGAACTGACCGATTCTGTCGTAGCCGGATGCGGCCAGTTCTGCACCAATCCCGGGCTGATTATCGGCATTGCCTCTCCTCAGTTCTCCGCTTTCCTCGCCATGATGGCGGAGAATATTCGCACCAGCCCGGCGCAGACCATGTTGAACCGTGGGGTGTTAAGCAGCTATGAACATGGCCTGTCGCAACTGCATCAACACCACGGCATCCATCATCTGGCCGGTGCGGTGCAACAGGGTAATCAGGCCGTGCCACAACTGTTTGCAGCGGATGCGTCGCTGCTGATTGATGGTGATGAAGTGTTGCAGGAGGAGGTATTTGGTCCGGTGACCATTGCCGTCACCGTACGCGACGAAGCGGAATTAGAGGCGGCGTTGCAGGGAGTACGTGGACAGCTGACCACCACGTTACTGGCCGAACCGCAGGATTTGCAGCAATTCGCTCATCTGGTGCCGCTGTTGCAGCGTAAGGCCGGACGGTTGCTGTTCAACGGTTATCCCACCGGGGTAGAAGTAAGTGATGCGATGGTACATGGCGGGCCGTATCCGGCCACTTCTGACGCACGCGGCACCTCAGTGGGAACGCTGGCCATCGACCGCTTCCTGCGTCCGGTGTGCTATCAGAACTACCCGCCGGAACTGCTGCCGGAGGCACTGAAACCTGATAACCCGCTCAAATTGCTGCGGTTGGTGAATGGGGCTTATAGTCGCGAAGCGGGTTGATAAAGCCCGGCGCCGGGCACTTAAAACGGCGAAAACCCTGATGCGTCATTATCCTCAGGGTTCTCGCCGGTATCAGTCGAGAGATAACTGGGTTATCGCCAGCACCGCGCGTGCCGCTTCTGCGCCTTTCTTCACAAAATGCTTTTCATAAAACTGAATAAATTCGTCGGCGGGTTGGAAATTGTGTGGCGTCAGTGAAACCGAGAATACCGGGACATTGGTGCTTAATTGTACATTCATCAGGCCATCCACGACCGCCTGAGCGACAAAATCATGACGATAAATGCCGCCATCGACCACCAGCGCGGCGCAGACAATGGCGTCATAGTGGCCGGTTTTTGCCAGGCGTTGTGCCAGTAAAGGCATTTCAAACGCACCAGGGACGTCCAGCGCCTTCACCTCGGCAGCGACATTTTGCAGCGTAAGTTCCTGCTGAAAACCTTCCAGCGCCTTACCGACAATCTCTTTATGCCAGCTGGCTTTAATAAAGGCGATATTCAATTTCTTCATAGTGACTCCAGTTTTCCACTGCAATTTCGGTATTTATTGTTTTGACAGGCTAAGAATAGTGCGAATATTTTGTGCCGTGGTGGCGATAATATCGATGGCACCGGTGCGCAGCGCGCCGAGAATCGCCATTGCTTTGGTATTCTCCGAGGCCACGGCGATGACACAGGGGATCTTACGGAGTTCATCAATACTGAGGCCAATCACCCGATCGTTCATCACAGTATCAACTTGTTGTCCCTGCGCATTAAAAAAAGCATAACCCGCGATGTCGCCAGTCACGCCCTGATTAACGCTGGCATCAATGATTTCATGGGGCGAGAACCAGCCCAGCTTCACCATATAACTGTTTTCATTCATATCACCGATGCCTACCAGCGCAATATCGGCTTTGCGTGCGCGATCCAGCGTCTCTTTAATGGTGCCGTTCTGCATAAAGGCATCTTTCAGCGCGCGGTTTTCCACGTAAGCCGGTGCATACAGTGTTTCGCTGGTGCCACCAAACTTTTTCGCCAGACGGCGGCTGATATGGTCTGCATTGATGGCATCACCAGGCCGGTGTGTGCCACCGATCCCGCAGATGAACTGACACTGGCGCATTGGCACCTGGCCGGGATGATCGGCGACTGCCGCCACGTTGCTGCCCTGACCGACGGCAACCACGGTGTTTTCTTTCAGTGACTGCGCCAGATGGGAGGAGACCAGCGCCGCCACCTGACGGCGTTGCTCGTCCGTATCCTGAAGGTCCAGCGCGATCAACGCGCGTTGCAGTTGCGGGAAACGTTCCAGGAGTTGTTGTTCGAGGCGGGTGCTAAATACCGGATGGTAACGCACGTTGATTTCAACGATGCCTTCTTCACGCGCGCGCTTCAGCAGACGGCCTACCTTAATGCGGGAGATACCAAACTTTTGCGCGATCTCTTCCTGAGTGATTTCGTCCTGATAATAGGCAACCGCAATTTCCGTCAGCAGCTCGGCATCCTGAGAGAGCGTGTTTTTATTCATGGGTTAACCTGCCTGACAGCGTGATATCTGAGTGAATCAATATGCGATAGGGGGGAGTTATATCACTGATACGACTCGCTTTACCAGACGGTGGCACAGCGAGTCGCTATAGGCATCACGTTTAGCGGCGGATCGCGTCGATTTTCAGCATACGGGCGATCACGATATCCAGTTCTTTCTGATCGAAGATCTGTTTCCAGTCAGGTTTCACGATTTTCTCACGTCCGTACTCCATCGCGATCATACAGGCATCTGAGAACGGGTTGGTGGCACGGAACGCCACGGCCAGCGCAATCTGAATATGGCCGTACAGCATCGCTTTGGCGGCTTCTTCGGGCACGCCGCTGTGTTTCACGGTTTCATCCAGCGCTTCTTTCATAAAGGCACCGACCATGCAGGCCACGGTTTCCACCAGCGTCGGCTCCAGATAAGCCAGTTGCGTCACCGTTACCCAATGAACCTGCTCAACCGGGCCGTACATCACGCTGATCACTTTGCTCAGTTCAGCTTTTTGCGCGTCGCTGCCGGTTTCATAAGACGCGGCGACATGCTGGACGGCGGCCACACCACCAAAGGCGTCGGCGTGTTCTTCCTTGGTGTAACGCGCCAGGAAGACTGAAGGGTGGCAGGGATGGGCCACGGCGTATTCAATTCCGTCACGCTGTGCAATCAGGTTGGCGTACGCTGCTGCCGGATCGAGGGTCAGCAATACCGCACCTTTTTTCATCTGCGGCACAACGCCTTCAGAGACTTTGCCCAACACAATATCCGGCACCGCCAGAATCACCACGTCACTCAGGGGCACCACCGATGCCGCATCTGACAGCTCACGCCCCTGGGCAGTAACCTGTTCCTGCGCTTTGGCTGAGTTTTCACAGTAAAACACCTGATAGTCGCTTTTCTGGAAATTGGCAGAAATGCGCATGCCCATTTTACCGCCTGCGCCAATAACGGTGATGGTTTTCAGTGTATTGCTCATGGTTATGACTCCTGATCTTGTTTACTACGTAAGAATTCCACGGTGCGGCGCGTCCATTCGGCTTCGCGCTCACAAGTAAGGGCTGCATCGTCCTGCCACGGCAGCCAGTGTTCGACGATCTGATTAATGTCCCGTTCCGCCGGGCGCACGCTGGCAATCATCCGGTCGTAATCGAGCAGGCCGTCACCCATCGGGCAACCGGCAAAGGTAAAGCCGACCCAACCGTCGCGGCGGGTGAAAGCGAAGTCTTTGATATGCAGATTGCCGACGCGCGCGGCGGTATTGGCAATCACCTGTTCCGGCAACTCCAGCCCGGCTACGCAGTTCGCGGGGTCAAGGCAGACGCACAGCCAGGGGGAGAGAAATTTGTTGATGACTGACATCATTGCGCCGCTGTTGACCTGCTCATAGGTTTCCAGGCACAGCCGCACCTGCTGACGGGCAAAATCCGGCAGCACGGCGGCGATAAGCGAACTGGCTTCTTCCAGTGACGGGCGATGGTCAGCGGTGTAGAACATCGAACGCACCACGCGGGCATCGAGGATTGCGGCCATATGCAGGTAACGGCGCAGATGCGCGGTGCCGAGGCCACGGGTGCCCAGCTCCAGCGTGATGCCCAGCGCATCCGCCTGCTGGCGCAGCGTCTGCAACTGTTCATCTGACCAGCTTTCAATCGCCGGATAATCGCAGATCTGGAAAACTGACACGTCCAGCGCCGCCGTCTGCTCCAGCATCTGGCTGAGCGTGAGTGGCTGAGGGACTTTCGCTGACATGCGCCAGAAAAACGCATAGGTACTGAGTCCGATACGGCTCATTAACGGATCTCCTTTAAAAGCACACTGGCTTCATCAACAATTTGCGCCAGCGCCTGCGGGTCATGAGCAAAACGCCCGAGAAACAGCCCATCTACGCTGCCGCCCAGACGCTGAATCAATCCCGGCCCGGCGCTGCCGCCGTAAATCACCTGTAAGGTAATGCCTTGTGGCGTGGGTAACTGGCGCAGTCCGTCACAGACCGCCCGGATATAGCTGTCCGGTGCGGGCTGCGGCGCGCCAATCGCCCACTGCGGTTCGTAAGCAAACAACAGGCTGCCTTGCAAACCCTGGTGTTCCGCTTCTGCTAATGCTTCTGCCAGTTGCTGCGCACAGAGCGCAATCGCCTGCTCAGGTTGGCCTTGCTGTTCTTCACCGATGCACAGCACCGGGGCCAGACCGTGGCGCAGTGACATCGCCACTTTGGCGGCGATCTGGGTTTTATCTTCATGGAAGTGACGGCGGCGTTCGGCATGACCAATTTCCGCCAGTGAACAGCGCAACTCCTGCAACATGCTGGCGCTGACTTCACCGGTCCATGCGCCATTTGCTGCCTGACATACGTCCTGTGCGCCAAAACGCACCGGGGTATCGGCAAAGATCTCTGCCACTGCCGGGATCGCCGGGAAGGCGGGCAATACAAACAACCCGATGTCGCCTTGTTGAATGGCCGGATGGCGTTGCGCCAGCGCGGCGACTTCCCGACACCATGTCAGCGTTTGCTGATAGCCAAAGTACATTTTCAGGCTGACGCCAAGCCAGACTTTCGGTTGCGCCATCGGTCAGGCTCCCTGCTCGCTGGTGGTTTGCTGTTTCAACAAATCACCCACGGTATTGACCACCATCGCCAGCGAAATGGCCCCGGCATCCGGTGTACCCAGACTTTTCTCGGCCAGCGGGCGTGCACGTCCCATCTTCGGCAGCAGTTGAGCGGTGGCCTGCGCGGCCTGTTCGGCCACCCCGGCTGCCGTCAGCCAGGCATCGGTCAACGACACGCCTTTGGCTACCGCCGCACTCAGGCTGTCGCTGAAGGGGACCAGCACATCCACCATAGTTTTGTCACCCACGCGGGCTTTGCCAAAATGCATAATGCCTTCTTTGGCGTGCCGCACACCGTTGGCGACGCGTCGCGCATCAGGTGCATGCTGATCGCCAATCGTGGTGCCGAGTGCAGTCAGCGCCACGCCCCATAACGCACCGGAGGTACCACCGGCTTTATCCGCCCAGGCATCCGCTGCGCGACACAACAGGCTGCCCGCTCCGGCACCGCGAGCAGCGACGTCACGCGCTTTCGCCACGGCACCGAGTGAACCACGTTCCATACCAATGCCGTGATCGCCATCGCCAGCGACCGCATCGATATCGCCCAACTGCTGCGCATTGCGTTGCAGCATGGCGGTCACCGCTTCCAGTAGTTGCAGCACGCGCTGCGCACTCTCCTGCGATTCGGCGGAAGCGGGCGGCAGCGGTTCTTCCGCGCTTTCCAGACATTCCGCCACGCTGAGCGGCTCGGCGGCAATCACGCTACCTTTGCGATAGGCAGGGGTATTGGCCGGGGCGCGCCAGAAGGTTTCCAGTTCATCATCCAGCCACATCAGCGTCAGGGATGCCCCGGCCATATTGAAGCTGGTGACAAACTCGCCGACATCCGGCTCCACCACCTGCAATTGCGCCTCGGCCAGCAGTTGTGCCACCCGGCGATACACCACAAACAGTTCTTCGTATTTCACCGAGCCGAGGCCGTTCAGGATTACCGCGACCCGTTGACCGGCGGGTTTCTCGATGCCCGGTGGCAGTTCACCCAGCAGACGATCGACGAAGATCTCCGCAAGCACATCGGCGCGCGGGACATCGTCTTCTTTAATACCGGGTTCGCCGTGGATCCCCATCCCCAGCGCCATCCGTCCTTTTTCTACTTCAAACAACGGATGTTGCGCGCCCGGCAGACTACAGCCGGAAAACGCCACGCCAAATGACCGGGTGCGTTCATTGGCGTGTTGCGCCAGTTTCAATACCGCAGCGAGGTCATACCCGGCTTCTGCTGCGGCACAGGCGGCTTTGAACACCGTCAGGTCCCCCGCCACGCCGCGACGTTTTTCACGTTCGTTGACGCTGGCACTGGAGATATCGTCGGTGACTGCCAGCACTTCGCAGGCAATGCCTTCAGCGCGCAGACGTTCACAGGCCTGGCCGAAATGCAGCACATCACCGGCATAGTTACCGAACATCAGCAGCACGCCTGCGCCGTTATGGGCAGCGCGCGCTACGTTGTAGATTTGCTGCGCCGATGGGGAGGCGAACAGGTTGCCCATCGCCGCACCGTGTGCCAGACCTTGTCCAACCAACCCGGCGAAGGCCGGGTAGTGACCGGAACCGCCTCCCACCACCACCGCGACGGTATCAGCCTGGCTGCGGGTGCTGCGTACCACGCCGCCCGGTACCTGACGCACTTTGTCAGCGTTTGCCGCGACAAATCCTTCTATCAGTTCTGCGGCAAAGGCCGAAGGTTGGTTAAACAGGTACGTCATTATTGTTGCTCCTGTGCGAGAGAAGTTGGCTGATGCAGAGGTTGTGGACGGCGGCGGTTAAGCAGCAACATCAGGACGGCTGACAGCAACATGAATCCTCCTACCACAAACATCGGCAGGGCATAGCTTTGGGTCGCGTCGTGCAGCGCGCCGGTGATATAGCCGGCAGAGAAACCGGCCACGTTGCCCAGGGTATTGATCAGGGCAATGGCGGCGGCGGCTGAGGCACCGGTCAGGAATTGCGTCGGTAAGGTCCAGAAATTAGGTAAGGCCGCAAAAATCGAGCTGGCGGTGATGGCGATCACCAGAATGGTGGTCAGTGGCGAATCCATGTAAAGCGCCAGCGGTACGCTGATGCCGCCCGCCATCGCCGGAATCGCGATGTGCCAGGTTTTGCAGCCACGACGGGTAGCATCTTTTGACCAGAAGAACATCACTACGGCGGCAATCAGATAGGGCACGCCAGTAATCAGCCCTTTCTGCATTACGTTAAAGGTGGTGCCAAACTGCTGCTGGAAGCCCGCGATAATGGTAGGCAGGAAGAATGCCAGCGCATACAGACCATAGATAAAGCCGAAGTAGATCAGGCACAGCATCCAGACGCGGCCATTGCCCATTACCGAACGTACGCTGTGGTGAGCTTTGTGTTGTTTCTGCTGATGCTCGGCGTCCAGTTCGCGGGTCAGCCAATCTTTCTCCTCAGCATTGAGCCATTTGGCCTGACGCGGGGAATCCACCAGCCAGAACAACGCCGCGATACCAATCAGAATCGCCGGAATCGAGACACCCATAAACATCACGCGCCAGCCTTCCAGACCGAACAAACCGTGTTGCTCAATCAGGCCAGCGGCCATCGGTGCGCCAAACACCACCGTCAGCGGCTGGGCGAGGTAGAACAGCGACAGGATCTTGCTGCGGTGGCGTGCCGGTACCCACATGCTCAGATAAAGAATTGCGCCGGGGAAGAAGCCCGCTTCGGCAATACCCAGCAGCAGACGCAGGGTGTACAAGCCTTCTACGCTGCTGACCCAGGTGAACAGCAACGACACAATTCCCCAGCTGATCATGATGCGAGCCAGCCAGCGGCGTGCGCCGAAGCGATGCAGCGCCAGGTTGCTTGGCACTTCCAGCAGGATATAACCGATAAAAAACACGCCAGAGGCCAGGCCAAACTGCAACGCGGTGAGGCCCAGATCCTGGGTCATACCATTCGGACCGGCAAAGGAGATGGCGGTGCGATCAAGGAAGTTGATAAAGAACATCAGCGCGACGAACGGCACCAGGCGCCAGGATATTTTGCGGATAGCGGATTGCTCCACCGCCGCCAGATTTGGCTGACTCATAACGCACCTCCATGACGTGCGTGGTTGAACTTGATAAGCGGTGTTGGCCAGACGCAAACGGCGCGATGGCGGCAGGTGATACAGGGCTGATTACACATATTCGAGTCCTTCAAGGGTCTTCTTGTGCTTTGGTATCTGTAGCGAACAAATGAACATTACACGGATAAATGAGCAGCTCTCAAGCGCCATTTTTGAAAATTGTGAGACGGCTCATATGTTATGAAACTGATCAATAATTCGGAGTTCGTGGCGTAAAAAAGCGCTGTGCCTTGTTTTGTGCGGCTCTTGTGGCGAGTGGCTGGCAATATTTCAGCAACAAAACAAAAGAACTCATATTGAACATATGAACGATATTGTGGCAGGCTGTAGGCGAAGAAGAGTTGATCGCCTGTGTCGCACACAGGCATGAGCGCATAACCTGCTGGAGAATATGCATGAAAACCATTGCTATTGGTGCCGATGACGCGGCTATCGATCTGAAAAACCTGATTAAACGCTATCTGGAAGAGAAGCAGTACGTTGTCCAGGATTACAGCAACGACGCACAGAATGATCGTCCGATGTATCCGGATGTCGCGTTTGCGCTGGCAACCGCCATCCAGCAGGGCGAGCATGATCGTGGCATTCTGCTGTGCGGCACCGGCATTGGGGTGGCGATTGTGGCGAACAAAGTCGCTGGCGTGCGCGCGGCGCAATGCCATGACACCTTCTCAGCGGAACGCGCGCGCAAAAGTAACAACGCGCAAATCATGACGATGGGATCGCGCGTGATTGGACCGGAGCTGGCAAAGAATATCGTTAATGCCTGGTTGGCGTCGGAGTTTGAAGGCGGGGGTTCAACCGCGAAAGTCGAAAAAATTGGCTACTACGAACAGGTGTGTCAGGCGAAGTAACTCACCGCCATCTTTATCTCTGGAGAACCTTATGTCATCACGCCGTGAACGGGCCAATGCCATCCGCGCGCTCAGTATGGATGCAGTACAGAAAGCCAAATCGGGGCACCCGGGTGCCCCGATGGGGATGGCCGATATTGCTGAAGTGCTGTGGCACGATTATCTCAACCACAACCCGACCAACCCGCAATGGGCGGCGCGCGACCGCTTTGTGCTGTCTAACGGTCACGGTTCGATGCTGATTTACAGCCTGCTGCACCTTACCGGCTACGATCTGCCGATGAGCGAGTTGCAGAACTTCCGTCAGCTGCATTCCAGAACGCCAGGTCACCCGGAATACGGCTACACCGCAGGCGTCGAAACCACCACCGGCCCGCTGGGTCAGGGTATCGCTAACGCCGTCGGCTTTGCGATTGCCGAACGCACGCTGGCTGCGCAGTTCAACCGTCCGGGCCACGACATCGTGGACCACAACACTTACGTGTTTATGGGCGACGGCTGCATGATGGAAGGTATCTCACACGAGGTATGCTCCATCGCCGGTACGCTGAAGCTGGGCAAACTGGTTGCCTTCTATGACGACAACGGCATCTCCATCGACGGTCACGTCGATGGCTGGTTCACCGACGACACCGCAAAACGCTTTGAAGCCTACGGCTGGCATGTGGTGCGCGGCGTGGACGGTCACGATGCCGACGCCATCAAAAAAGCGGTGGAAGAAGCCAAAGCCGTTACTGACAAGCCATCCCTGCTGATGTGCAAAACCATCATCGGTTTCGGTTCCCCGAACAAAGCCGGTACCCACGACTCCCACGGCGCACCGCTGGGCGACGCCGAAGTGGCGCTGACCCGCAAACAGCTGGGCTGGGACTACGCGCCGTTCGAGATCCCGGCAGACATCTACGCTCAGTGGGATGCCAAAGAAGCGGGCAAAGCGAAAGAAGCCGCATGGGACGAGAAATTCGCGGCCTACGCTGCTGCGCACCCGGAACTGGCTGCCGAATTCAAACGTCGCATGAACAACGAACTGCCGGCCAACTGGGCTGAAGAGTCGCAGAAATTTGTTGAGCAGTTGCAGGCCAATCCGGCGAAAATCGCCAGCCGTAAAGCGTCGCAGAATGCCATCGAAGCCTTCGGCAAAATCCTGCCGGAATACCTCGGCGGTTCAGCTGACCTGGCACCGAGCAACCTGACCATGTGGTCCGGTTCTAAACCGATTAACGAAGATGCGGCCGGTAACTACATCCACTACGGCGTGCGCGAATTCGGTATGACCGCGATTGCCAACGGTATCGCCCTGCACGGCGGTTTCCTGCCGTACACCGCCACCTTCCTGATGTTTGTGGAATACGCGCGTAACGCGGCACGTATGGCGGCGCTGATGAAGATCCGTCAAATCATGGTCTACACCCACGACTCCATCGGTCTGGGCGAAGACGGCCCGACGCACCAGCCAGTTGAGCAGATGGCGAGCCTGCGCACCACCCCGAATATGAGCCTGTGGCGTCCGTGTGACCAGGTGGAATCTGCGGTGGCGTGGAAATACGCCATCGAGCGTAAAGATGGCCCGAGCGCGCTGATCTTCTCCCGTCAGAACCTGGCGCAGCAGGATCGTAGCGCTGAGCAGCTGGCAAACGTGGCACGCGGTGGTTATGTGCTGAAGGACTGTGCCGGTCAGCCGGAACTGATCCTGATCGCCACCGGTTCAGAAGTGGAACTGGCGGTCGGTGCTTACGACCAGCTGACCACCGAAGGCCGTAAAGTGCGCGTGGTTTCCATGCCGTCCACCGATGCGTTCGACAAACAGGATGCGGCTTACCGTGAATCTGTCCTGCCGAAAGCAGTGGCTGCGCGTGTGGCGATCGAAGCGGGTATTGCCGATTACTGGTTCAAGTACACCGGCCTGAACGGTGCAATCGTCGGTATGACCCGCTTTGGTGAATCAGCCCCGGCAGAGAAACTGTTCGAAGAGTTTGGTTTCACCGTTGCCAATGTAGTCGCAACCGCGAAATCGATTCTGTAATGCTTTTGGGCGGTCAGCTGGCCGCCTGCCAGTTGCCTTCGGTGGAAATCAATCATATAGATTCAGAAAAAATAGCGAAAACCGGCAGTGAGCCAGCGGGGAAATTTTCTGATAAAGTCAAATTCCAACCGGAAAGATGTCACCATTCATGCCAGGGAGAAGGTATGTCAGACAGGAAATCAAAGGGCGCGGAAAATGCCACGCCAACGCCGCATGACCTTGCATTTAAGCAGTTCCTGACCCATCCCGATACGGCCCGAGATTTTATGCAGCTACATATTCCAATGGAGCTGCAGGCCATATGCGACTTCACGACCCTTAAACTGGAGTCAGGCAGTTTTGTTGAGGAGAATCTTCGCCCGTACTTCAGTGATGTGCTCTACAGTCTGAAAACCACGGCTGGCAACGAGGGCTATATTCATGTCCTCATCGAACATCAGTCCACACCGGATAAACATATGGCGTTCAGGCTTCTGCGTTACTCGGTGGCCGCCATGCAACGCCATCTTGATGCAGGGCATAAAAAGTTGCCACTGGTAATTCCGGTCTTATTTTACACCGGCAAGCGTAGCCCCTATCCATATTCAACACGGTGGCTGGATGAATTTGATGACCCGGTTCTGGCTGTAAAGCTCTACAGTGGTGATTTCCCTCTGGTGGATGTGACAGTCATTCCTGATGA
The DNA here is from genome assembly GCF_059730685.1 of Pantoea sp. X-Soil-OKNW-713. Taxonomy (NCBI): domain Bacteria; kingdom Pseudomonadati; phylum Pseudomonadota; class Gammaproteobacteria; order Enterobacterales; family Erwiniaceae; genus Pantoea; species Pantoea sp. X-Soil-OKNW-713. The sequence goes on from NZ_AP035997.1 coordinate 102,194, forward strand.
TGAAATCATGGGCCATCGAAGTATGGCAGCCCTGACCCTGCTACAGAAACACATTCACCGACGGGACATGGCAGACCTGTTGGATAAACTGGCCACATTGCTTTTGACGGAACACATCACAGGACAGCAGCTTGTTTCGTTGATAAACTACCTTATTCAGGCCGGCGAAACTTCAGACGCAGAAGCCTTTGTACGCGACCTGGCACAGCGGATGCCGCAACATGAGGATGAACTGATGACTATCGCACAACAGCTTGAACAGAAAGGCATCGAGAAAGGCATCGAAAAAGGCCTTGAGAAGGGCATTGAACAGGGTATTAAACTGGGCGAACAGCGCGGGATCGAGAAAGGGCGCAACCAGGCTAAACTTGAAGTTGCCAGCACCATGCTGCAAAACGGTATCGATCGCAATACTGTTATGAAAATGACCGGCCTGACTGAAGATGAGCTGGCCCAGATTCGCCATTGATCATCTCTCTGTATGTTGTTCCTGCCGTTCCCTCTGCTCAGAGACAGCCTTCCTTCAGACACCGCCCCGATTAATATTTTGGGCGGTGTCCCGAGCGAAAAGTTTAAAGATACTGCATCAGCAAACCTTCCAGACTATTCTGGTCCACCGCAAACAGGCGAATCCCTTCGGCGAGTTTTTCTACTGCCATCGCATCCTGATTGTGCGCCCAGTAAAATTCAGCTTCGGTGATGGCATCCGGTTTTGGTTGGCCGATTCCGTCCCAGGCCAGCGGGGCCGGGATGTTTGCCTCGCTCTGTTGCAGCTGTGCCAGCAGTTGCGGTGAAACGGTCAGGCGGTCGCAACCGTTCAGCGCCAGTACCTGTTGCGGCGTACGGAAGCTGGCCCCCATCACCACCGTCTGATAGTCGTGCATTTTGTAGAATTGATAGATTTTCCGCACCGACGCCACACCAGGATCATTATCGATGGTAAACAACGTGTCCGGTTGGTTCTTTTTGTGCCAGTCATAAATACGGCCCACAAAAGGCGAAATCAGGAACACACCGGCATCAGCGCAGGCTCTGGCCTGGGCGAAGGAGAACAGCAACGTCAGATTGCACTTGATCCCCTCTTTTTCCAGCATTTCAGCCGCACGGATCCCTTGCCAGGTCGCAGCCAGTTTGATCAGGACGCGGTCTTTGGTGATGCCCCTCTCTTCATAAAGGGCAATCAGTTCCCGTGCCTTGTGAATGCTGGCATCGCAGGCAAACGAAAGCCGGGCATCAACCTCGGTTGAGATCCGTCCCGGAATGCTTTGCAAAATCAATGCGCCGATGCTGACCGCCAGATAATCGGCCACTGCGGAGGGGACTACTGCTTTGCCAGGCTGACGTGATTTCACTGCACTCACCGCCTCTTTGATCAGCTGTTGATATTGCGGCAACTGGGCGGCTTTATAAATTAATGAGGGATTGGTGGTCGCATCTTCGGGTTGATACGCAATGATGCTGTCAATGTCGCCACTGTCAGCAACAATAATGGTGTGCTGCTTTAATTTCTCAAGCTGGTTCATAATCTTAACCCTGATAATGATGGATGTGCATAACAGGAAGCGCCAGGCTTCCTGTTATGACGTGATGAAAAGATTATTATGCTTGAGCGACGCGCGAGGTCAGGCCAGGCATATTGAAGCATTCCGCTTCGTTCTGGATCATGTCTTTAATTTTGTTCACGACATAACGTTCTGGCTCCACGCCAAATGCGCGCAGGTTGGCAAACAGGGTTTTCATCTCTTTCACCACCGGGGGCTTTTCATAATTATAATGGCCGCTGAGTTCAAGGATTTCTTTCAGTAACTCCGGCTCATTGAAGATCTGCTCTTCAGACTTATTTTTATGCTCGTCGGTCATCCATTTTTCCCATTTGTGGCTCAGTACACACTCGCGGGTCAGCACACTTTTCAGGTTAGACGCTGACTGGATAAGTCCTTTCGCGGCTAAATCTTTTTCGACTTCGGCCAGTTTGAGATAGGCACGGGTTTCAATGGTGCCATAAGCCGGGGCGACGTTCATGGCGGTGATCCCCAGACCCGGATGTTTCAGCAAAATATCATCCGGCAGGTAGTCGCCATTATGTTCTTTCAAACCCACACCGTAGCGGGTACTGATTGCCGACAGTTCAGCGGATTGGGTGTCATTGAAGTGTCCGACATTTTTGGTCAGACGCGTCAGGGTGCCGGTTTGTCCAACGATAAACAGCGGTTGCGGTAACCCTTCGGCAGAGAGCCGTTTATTCAGTTCGATAATGAAACCTTCATAGGCGCTGATGTCAGTCAGGCCACCGTTGGTTTCTTCTGTTCCCACTTCATAGAAAAACTCTTTCAGGTTATTGGCCTTACGGTAATCTTCGCAGAAGCGGATCAGTTCAACGGTACGGCTCAGCACCAGTTCGATATCGATAACTTTACCCACCACATACGGATCTTTGGTCGGGTCGATATGCAACAGGTCAAACCCGGCATCCATATCGACCTGATAGGAACGACGTGCCAGCTTCATCGCTTCCGCTTCCGGAATATGATCCTTACGTTCTTTGTCACGCTGCCACGGGCCGCCGTGGTCCCGGCACAGGAAGTAGTCGCCATCAAAACCCACCTTCTCTGCCATGGCTTTGAGATCGGCGGCAAAGCGGAACTGGTCCCAGTTATTGACATAACCGGCACCGAATTCATCGGCATCGACCTGATTACGGCTGGCAATAAACATCAATGGCAGGTCTTTTTCTTTGCCCAGTTCAAAACATGCCTGAATAAGGGCAGGTGACATCGGGCCTATACCCAGCATCGTTGATTTACCACCGTTGACGATATAATCGACGTACTGCTTCATGGTATTTTTCATGACAACTCCTTAGGCTTTATTCATATCAGAAGTGATAGTTTTCTTGACGGTTTCGTTTTTAACCGCGTCGCTAATGTTGGGACGTAAAATATGCAGACAGATAGCGGTGACAATGACGCCAATGGCCATATCGATGACGTACCAGATTGCGCCTTTATTTACGCCAGCAATGGCAATTAATCCGCCATGCGGCACCATGGATTCAACGCCGTGAATCATCGCCAGACCGGCACCGACGGCGCTGCCGATAATAATGGAGGGGAGTACGGTTTTAAGGTTTTTAACTGCAAAGGGAATGGCGCCTTCGGTAATCCCGATTAACCCCATAAAGGCGGCAGAGGTGCCCATACGTTTTTCATCTTCGGCCCATTTATTGCGGGAAATAAAGGTTGAAAGCGCAATACCCAGCGGCGGAATAGCACAGGCGATACGATAGGCACCGTTCGGGCCATAAATCCCCTCTGCCATTAATGCCAGGGTAAATGCCGTGGCGGTTTTATTTACCGGTCCACCCATATCAAAGGCAGCCATTGCCCCGAGGATCAGACCCAATACCAGGCCGCTGCCCCCCTGCATATTTGACAGCATCGACACCAGCCACTTCATTGCCATCCCAATGGGGCCAATCAGCACGTACAAATAAAGCATGCCGACCAGGCAGGAGGTGACGATAGGAATGATCAGGATCGGCATCACCGGCATCAGTACTTTGCCGACTTTCCAGGTCTTCACCCATTTAGCAACGTAACCACTCAGGATACCGAGCAGCATCGCGCCAAGAAAACCGGTCACCACATGGGCTTCTCCCAGCGGTGTGGCAGCCATAAACCCGGTGACTAAACCCGGTGTCAGACCGGGTTTACCGGCAAGGGAGTAGGCAATATAGGCGGCAAGTACCGGGATCATCATGCCGAGCCCCGCACTGCCGATCGCCCCTAAATTCAATAAAAACGGATTGGTGACGACAATCCCTTTACCGGGCGTGGGTTCACCCCCCACCAGAGAGAGCGCCAGGCAGATCCCGCCCACCACCACCACTGGCATCATGTATGACACACCGGTACTGAAGGCTTTGACTAAATCATCCTTAATGGTTTTCATCTTATCCGACATGTTTATTCCTCCCGAACGCCCTGTTTTCCACAAGCGGTGCGCTGACTTAGCGCGTGTTTATCCGCAGGCAGAATGGCCCGTTTGCAGAAATACGGCGTTCACAGAAATCTATGAGATGTTGTATTACACGATTATTTCGTCGTTAAAATAAACGGGGTCTATTTTATTCAGACGTTATTGTGTCAATTTTTCGGCTTTATCAATGATCGCAGCCGGATTACGAATCACCTCAGCCGGATTCAATGAAATAATACGCCCGGCGTCCTCTTTTTCTTCAAAACGCTCGACGCCTTCAATACCAATCGCCACTGCCAGAATGACCACATCCGCGTCAGCAATTTCATCTTCACTTAATTCGTTTTCAATTCCCATGCCGCCTTGCGTCTCGACTTTGACGTCATAACCTCTTTTTTTGCACTCCTGCTCAATCGCTTCCTGCGCCATATAGGTATGTGCAATACCGGTAATACATGCTGCGACTCCGACGATTTTCATGATTAACTCCTGGCTATGCTTCTTTGGCTGTTTATTAAAATATTGATCTGACCTTGAATTTATACGTCTAATGTTCTGGTCATCAGGTTGTAGAGTAGGGTGACGTTATCGGCATTCTTTATTGCATCGCGGAACTCCTCTTTCATTAATGTTCTGGCAAGAATGGAGAAATATTTCATATGTTGTTGGGGATCGGCAGATTTGTTGACCGTCAGCATGAAGACGGTAGCCACTTCCTGGTCTCCCCAAAGAATGGGTTTCGCAAGTGTTGCCATGCTGATGGTGGAGTAGCCAATATGATCGGATTTAGTATGCGGGATGGCGAAGCCATAGCCAACGGCAGTGGAGAAGGAATCTTCCCGCGCCCAGATATCGTCACATAACTGTTCCCGGTTATCGGTGCGATGGTGCAGCCAGAGGTTATCGGTCATCTTTTTAATGACTTCGTTTTTATCGCTGGCCTCAAGACCGCACAGGATAAATTCGGGTGCCAGCAGCGGTCGGGTGCTGACCGCTTTGACATCCGGCGTTTGCAAGGCGGCTTTGACTGCCGCTGAACGTTTAAGCTGCACCGTCTGCCGGGCTAACTGCTGGCATTTGGTGAAATTCAATTCGCGTAGTGCATGCTTGACGCCAGGAATGGCGGTGCTGCTCATGCTGAGTTCGTCAAAGCCCATACCGGTGAATAACGGCAGGAAGTCCGGGCTGGCCCCCAGTTCGCCACAGATGCCGATCCACTTGCCTGCGCGATGTACTTCCTGCGCCGCGAATTGCATAGCCCGTATAAATGAGGGCGCATAGTTGTCATAAACCTCTGCAACCTGGCGATTGCCACGGTCGGCGGCAAAAAAGTATTGCGTCAGGTCATTGCTGCCCACACTAAAAAAGTCAGCATATTCAGCGATTTCCGGGATGGCGAAGATGACGGAAGGCACCTCCAGCATCACGCCCAGCTCAATACCCGCGTTATACGCCAGCCCTGCGTGATTCATCTCCTGCATAACACCTGCCAGTACCTCACGACACCAGATGACCTCCTCGACGTTCGAGATCATTGGAATCATGATTTTGGCGTTGCCGTGTGCCGAGGCGGTCAGAATCGCTTGCAACTGCATGGCGAATAAATCCTGATAGCGCCGATAGGTACGGACTGCGCGAAAGCCCAGGAACGGGTTTTCCTCGTCGCCGATACTGAGGTAGTCCACCGGTTTATCGCCGCCGATATCGAAGGTGCGAAAGATTACCGGCTTGTTTTCTGCGCGAATGGCGACCTGGGTATAGAGTTCTGCCAGTTCGGCATAATCAGGCGGTGTTTCCCGGTCCATAAATGACATTTCGGTACGAAACAGGCCGATGCCTTCGGCACCGTTATCAAACGCCGCGTTAGCTTCTGCCAGACTGGCGATATTGGCGGCAATCTCCACACGGTGCCCGTCGGCGCTAGTGGCGGTTTGGTTGACCGTCGCCAGCATCTGTTGCTGCATCTTCTGCTGAACGGACATTTCATGATGGTAATAGCGCAGCACGCGCGCATCAGGCGCAGTAATTAAGATGCCGGGGGTACCGTCAATAATAATGTCCTGCTGTGCGTCAAGACGTAGTGCGTGAAAATCAATATCCGTTAAGGTTGGAATACCCAACGAACGCGCCAGGATTGCGGTGTGTGATGTTTTTCCCGTGGAGGATAACACCAGACCGGCCAGCCAACGTTTGTCGATGCTGAGAAATTTACTCGGTGTCAGGTTGTCGGCTAAAATTATTGACGGTTGTTGTAAATTGAGGTCGTTTTTCGGTAAGACATCATCACCATACAGGGTGACTAACAATTGGCTGGTAATATCAAAGACGTCGAGGGTTCTTTCTTTGATATATTTACTGGCTGACCGGTTGAGCACGTCACAAAAATCCATAGCAGATAAAATAATGGCCTGCCAACCATTTTTACCTCTGTCGATATAATTTATGATGGCATTTTGGAAACTGACATCTGTCATGATCGATAAATGAGCCTGGACAATATCGTGCTCAACGCCAGATGTGCTTTCCACCGCAGAGATTTTTTCATTTTTCAGGATTTCGATACCTTCAATGACGGCATTTTTTTCTTGTTGCAGCGGATATTTCTGTGTTGGGCTGCGCGTCAGCATCTCAGCAAAAGAAAGGCTGCGAATCACCACCGGTTTGGCGATCGCCACGCCGCCACTGATACGTGAACCCTGAATAAAACTGAGTTGTGTTTCTCGCAGTGAGCGTGGCAAATAGCCCGCTGGTGCGGCGCTTTCCTCGGTGGGGGACACCTCAAATTCAGGCAGTTTCTTCAGTAAGGCAGATAACTGATTTGCCGCAGCCAGGGCATCCTCTCCGCTAATGGTAATGGTGCAGATGTCATTGAATAAGGTATCGGTGCCGACCAATGACAAGGCACTTCTCGCATTTCCTTCAAGACCAGTACGGCTATTTTTCCAGCACACGTTGGATTGAAAAGAATTACAAAGACGCTCGATGTGCCCCGCCGGTCTGGCATGAATTCCCTCGCTGAGATCACATTGATAGCTTATTAATTCTGACATAACCACTCCCAATAAATCTTTAAGGTAGATGCTGATGATTTTTTTTGGTCAGGCGCGCAATTCCGTACTTGATGATTTATATCCTTCCGTTTTCATCGAAGGCTTTGAATAGAAAAAAAGTGCCATTTACTTAAAAAAAGCACTCTGATTACTCATTTGTGAGCATGGTCATAAATTAATTAATTGCGTGGGGGGGTGTGACAAAATTGCTACTGAATGATCATTTTTACCCTTTATTTTTACCCTCCAGAGGTAGCTTAATGTTGGTACTGTGCGTAGCGGCGCGATTTATCGTGCTGTTTAAATACGCGCGATAAATTGCGCCGCTACGAAATTATGCAGGATGAATCAGAAAGAAATTATTGCGTGACAGTTCTGACAATAAAAGGAAGGATGATGTACAACGTTGATCTTCATATGCATACCGTAGCCAGCACCCACGCTTACAGCACGGTGCATGATTATATTGCCGCCGCCACGCGTAAAAATCTTAAATTAATCGCCATCACGGACCACGGACCGGAAATGGTCGATGCTCCTCATGCTTTTCACTTCAGCAACATGCGTATTCTGCCGCGGGTAGTCGATGGGGTGGGGATTCTGCGCGGTATTGAGGCGAACATCAAAGCGGGCGGTGAGACGGATTGCAGCGAGAAAATGCGCGCAGCGCTGGACCTGATCATTGCCGGGTTTCACAAACAGGTGTTCGCACCGGCGGATATTGTGACCCATACCGATGCGCTGATCGCGGCGATGACCAGCGGTAAGGTGCATATCATCAGCCACCCGGGCAATCCCGAATACCCCATTGATATCCCGGCGGTGGTCGAAGCGGCGAAAGCCTGTAATGTGGCCCTCGAGGTTAATAACGCCTCGTTTGTCCATTCCCGACGTGGCAGTGAAGGCAATTGTCGCAAGATTGTCGCTGCTGTGCGCGACGGTGGGGGGCTGATCTCCCTCGGCACTGACTCTCACTCCGCCTTTACGCTGGGCGACTTCAGTGCCTGCCTGCCGCTGCTGCAACAGGCAGATTTTCCTGCCGACAGGATTTTGAATGCTTCGCCGTGGCGCGTCCTTGCGTTTCTTGAGCGGCACGGCGGGGAAAGAATCGAGGAAATTTATGCGGCGTTGAATGCGGCAGGCTAGAGGTCGATGACGTTGCCTCTGGGCAGGCTCAGTGACTTGCGAATCGCGGAAATCACTTCCGTCGGCCGCAGCAGCAGGGAGTTAATGCAGATGTTCAGCACCCGACAGCCTTCGAAGCGCAATGGCTGATCGATAGTGATATCAGAGGCGATGATCACCAGGTCAGCATCGAGGATATTTTTCCCGCTAATCTGATTTTTCAACCCCAGTACGCCCTGAGTCTCGATTTTGATTGAGAAATTATAGGTTTTCGCCAGCTTTTCCAGTTGTTCGGCTGCCATATAAGTATGGGCCACACCGGTGGCACAGGCGGTAACCGCCACGATATACAGGTTACGTTCGCTGGAGAAGGGGTGTACTTCGTCTTTTGCTGCTCGGCTCATCATATACTTACTCCCTTATTCTTACGCCGGTACTCAAGCGGCGTACAGTCATTGATGTCCCGGAACACCTTGCAGAAATAGTTGGTATCGGTGAAACCACACTTCTCTGAGACTTCGTTAATTTTCAGGTTGGTGCTGGTCAGCAAGGTTTTCGAACGCGAGATCCGGGCTAACTTGAGGTATTCATTAAATTTTACGTCTGACTCTCGGGAAAAAAGGCGCGACAAATAACCGGGGGAGATGTTGAACGTCGCTGCGACGCTCTCCCGATTAATATCCGCCTGGTAATGGCTATCAATATGACTTTTGATCTCATCCAGCAGGGAGAGCGGCCCCTGCGCATTGCTCATGCCATCGGTGATTTGGTGCAGCAGGTCATTCAGCAACGCATAGACAATATGGGCGAAGGTTTCACCCCTGTTGTTGTGCGCCCACGCCAGCGATTCCGCCAGTTCAAGCAGACGGTCGCGCACCGAGCTGCTGGAGTTCTCAAGATTAAATTTCTCCACTTCTTTGAACTGCGTACCATCCCAGTTGCTGATGCTGAAACCCACATCCTGCTTCCAGAACACAATCGACATGCAGATCACCGGGGTGCCCCATAACGGAGAGTTCCAGCTATTGGCGGGGATATAGGTGACCGTGCCGACCGGCCGTTGATATTTGACGATCTTATCTTCCCCTTTCGGCAGCAGCATGCTGAGGCTGCCTTTCACCGTCAGCTCGATACGCGGCACATGCAGATGGTAGGCCATCGCCGGTGGCTGGGCGTTGCCATTTGCCACCAGCACGCTGTCGCTGGTGGAACATTGCATACTGAACTCGCTCAAAATCGACTGGATAAATGCGCTCATAGCCTGCCTTATGCCTGCGGTTTAACGACGGTTTTCAGCACCTTAACCGCCAGTGCCGTAGTGACGGTCCCGGCGGCGACGGCCACGATATAGCCCAAATGATTACCGACCACCGGCAGGACGATCAGACCGCCCCAGGGGGCAGCATTGGTGGCACCAAACCACAATGAGATCACGGCAGCCACTGCGCTGCCGAGCATAATCGCCGGGATCACCCGCAGCGGATCGGCGGCCGCAAACGGGATCGCCCCTTCGGTGATACCCATGAAACCCATAATCACCGCAGGCTTACCCGCCTCGCGTTCAACGTCGTTAAAAATCCCCTTAAACAGGAAGGTGGCCAGCGCCAGTCCGAGGGGGGGTGTACAGTCGGCGGCAGCGACCGCAGCCATCAATTGTGGGTTGGTGGAGATGAGCGCGACGGCAAAGAAAAACGCGGTTTTATTCATTGGGCCGCCCATATCCACGGCGATCATGCAACCCAACACGCTGCCGAGAATGATAAACGACGCCCCTTGCATATTGCTGAGCCAGACACTGAGCCATTTCATTAGCCCGGCTACCGGATCACCGATAATGTAATAAACCGCCATCCCGGTGAGAAAAGTACCGACCAGCGGGATGATAAAAATCGGCAGCACCATGCGCAGGAAATGCGGGATTTTCAGGCGGTCGATGATCGTCAGCAGTCCCCAGACAATCAGCCCGGCCAGCACGCCAGCCAACATACCACCTAAAAATCCGGCCCCCATTTGATACGCCATCAGCCCACCAATGGCACCGGGAGCGATACCGGGTTTATCCACCATCGAATAGGCGATAAAACCGGCGAGAATTGGGATAAACAGGGTCAGACCCGCCAGACCGATCTGCGACATCGCTTTTAGAAAGCCGTGATCGGGGATCGCCGCCTGGCCGTTGAACATCACCGCCAGCGCCAGCAGGACACCGCCTGCCACCACAAACGGAATCATGTACGACACCCCGGTCATAAAATGTCTTTTGGTATTTTTTAATAGTTTTAACATACCCGCCTCATCATCGCGTTTGGCAACTAGCACGCTAAGGTACTGATTATCAGGTGGTAGAGCGTATCAGGTGTGGCTGCGCTTTTGGCTTTGGCGACAAATTCGTCGTTCATCAGCATCCGCGCCAGCGTGGAAAAATATTTCATATGTTCGTTTTCCGCTGCGGCCTGGTTGATGGTCAACATAAACACCGTATCCACCGACACCCCGCCCCAGACAACGGGCTGGCGCAGTGTCGCGACGCTGATGGTGGAATCGAGAATGGCATCGCTGCGGGCGTGCGGAATAGCAAAGCCAGAACCGACCACGGTGGGGAAGGGAACCTCCCGTGACCAGATATCCTGGCACAGCTTATCCCGGCAGTCGGTGCGTTGGTGCAGCCACAGGTTATCGACCATTTTTTTAATCACTTCGTTTTTGTCGCACGCATCCAACCCCCACAGGATCATGTCCGGCGTCAACAGAGGCTTATCTGTGCGGGTGGAGGGCCCCTTCAGGCGCATTTGTTGTTGCACGTCTTTTTCATGACGGTAATAACGCAGGATCTTGTCATCCGCGCGGGTGATCAGCAGCCCCAGATCACCATCGAGCACCATCTCTTGCTGAGGTGAAAATGGCTGAGTGGCAAAATCAAGATCAGCAAGGGTAGGGATGCCCTGAGAACGGGCGAGAATAGCCGTATGCGATGTTTTACCGGTAGAGGACAAGATAAGACCGGCGAGATGTTGTTTGTTGAGCGCCAGGAACTGGCCGGGCGTCAGGCTATCGGCGATCACCAGGGCCGGTTCATCTAATGACAGCGCAGGTGGCAACCCAGACTGAGCACCGTATATCTCGACCAGCAGTTGCGTGGCGATGTCCAGCATATCCAGCGTGCGTTCCTGAATATAATGGCTGGATGAGCGTTCGAGGATGGCGCTGAAGCCCATCGCCGCGTTGATAATGGCAGACCAGGCATTCATCGGGGCATCAAGATAGCTGATGATGCTGTCGCGAAAGGCACTGTCGGTAATAAATAACAAATGGGCTTCGAGCAGGTCCTGTTCAATACCCCGGGCGGCTGCCAGCGCCGCTTCTTTGTTGATCCGCAGCGTTCGCAGCCCCTCCGTCAGACGCGCTATCTCCGTCTCCCGGTTAGCGGTAGTGCCAGGGCTACGGATCAGTAACTCACCAAAGGTCACCCCCTTGAGCACTCGCGGTTTGGCGATGGCGATACCGCCGCTGATACGAACGCCGGTCAGATATTGCGGTTGCAGTTCGTGCAGACAGCGCGGGAGGGAACCGTTAGTGACGGCCAGCGCCGGCTCAACAAGGGTGGTAAACGCCGGAAGGTTATTCAGCAAAGCTTGCAGGGCGACAGAGGCGGAGAGCGCGTCAGCACCGTGCAGCGTAATCAGACAGCTATCGTCCAGCAGCGTATCTGTGGCGATCAGGGAGAGGGCACTTTTGGCGTTTGCTTCCAGCGCGGTTCGGTTGTTTTGCCACACCACCTCGCACTGAAAGGTGTTGCACAGACGCGCGATATGCCCGGCAGGTCTGGCGTGGATCCCCTCGCTTATCTCGCATTGATAAGTTATTTCCACCACCATTCTGACTCCAGGCATAAGGTCAATACGCGGTTTAACCGGTTTGAGTTATCTCTCCGGTGGCGGGTATCTTTAACCGTTTAAGTAAGCGCTAATATAGTAAAAACGTTACCTTTTCTGGAAAATAGTGACCTGATGATGAATTTGTGACACTTGTCATATTAAAAGGCGACCGCATCCAGGCGGGCGCATTGTTTTTATTATCAATATTGATTGGGAGCGATCAGCGAGGGATTGCGGCACAGGTCACAATTTTAAAGTTTTTGCCTTTTTCAGCATCAACGAATTTTTCCCCGGTATCTGACGGCGTCAACAAAGGCGGCGAAGGCGGAGGAGGTATTACGCCGATTCGGATAATAAAGATGAAAACCTTCAAACATCGGGCTCCAGTCAGACAGCACTTCCACCAGACGTCCGGCTTCAATGTGCGGCTGAGCCATCGAATCTGGTACATAGGCCAGCCCGATACCATCCAGCGCGCCATTCATCACATGCAGGATGCTGTTCGATATTAACGGGCCGTTGACCCGAATATTCAATTTCCGCCCTTCCTTTTCAAACTCCCAGGCATAAACACTGCCTGCGGGAGAGTGGCGGATATTGATGCAGCGATGCCGGGCAAGATCCTGTGGGGTCAATGGCGCAGGATTGGCCTGAAAATATTCCGGTGTGCCGACCACCGCCAGCCGCCAGTCAGGTCCCATACGCACCGCAATCATATCTTTGCTAATCGACTCACCCAACCGGATACCGGCGTCAAAACGTTCGGAGACGATATTGGTAAAACCATAATCAATGCAGATCTCAATACTGATATCCGGATATTGCGCCAGAAAAGCGGGCAACATCGGACGTAATAAATCTTCAGCTGCATTATCAGAACAGGTAATACGAATATTGCCTGCGGGTGTGTCGCGTAATTCAGCAATCCGTTCTATTTCACTGTTTATCTGCTCAAACAGCGGGGCGACGGAGAGCAATAATTTCTCACCGGCTTCTGTGGGAGCAACATTGCGCGTGGTACGCGCCAGCAAGCGCACGCCAATTCTTTCCTCCAGATTGCGCATGGTATGGCTCAGAGCCGAAGGGCTGACACCAAGAAGGGCCGCAGCACGGGTGAAGCTTCTCTCTCTGGCTACGGTGATAAACGCCTGGATATCATTCATTAAATCTGCGCCTTATTTGTGATTATTTTTCACAACCAGGTGCAAATTATCCCATTTGTTCAAGGTAATCCACGTCATTTACCCTTGGGGTTGTTGTTCAGCACAGAATATTAAACAGGAAGGTTGAATAAGAATATTTCTCATTGGTGGGCCGGTAAACCTTGATTGGTGAATTTTTTTCATAACGGCATTTCGATATTCACTATTAAACATTGCGCTACGCTTAATAATAATCAGGACTTAGGTATGTCCACGATTCCTTTCCGTGCGGAATTCGATGTCGTTGTAGAAAACATTATATTACGACTTTCCATTCTGGCTATTTTCCCGCTCTGACTTTTCTCACTTTTTAATACCGGAGACCTATGGAACTGCACATTAATAACAAAATCTGGCAGGTCGATGCAGAGGGTGATACGCCGCTGCTGTGGGTAATCCGCGACGATCTGGGGATGACCGGGACCAAGTATGGCTGCGGTCTGGCGCAATGTGGCGCCTGCTCGGTAATGATTGACGGTCAGATTACCCGCGCGTGTGTCACGCCGATTGATAAGTTGGCTGGCAAGCAAATCACTACCATTGAAGCGATTGAAGCCGATGAAATGGGTAAACGCGTGGTCGAGGCCTGGGTTAAGTATCAGGTGCCGCAGTGTGGTTATTGTCAGTCAGGTCAGGTGATGGCGGCGACAGCGTTACTCAAACAACATGCCCATCCCTCAGACGCACAGATTGCCGCCGCAATGGTGAACCTGTGTCGCTGTGGCACCTATAACGCCATCAGTGCGGCCATTCATGATGTGGCTGGTAAGGGAGAAACAGCATGAGCGACCACGACGAGGTGATGGCATCGCTGAGCGAGGATCGGCCCGCGAACCTCTCCCGGCGGCGTTTTCTGTTGGCAACTGGCAGTGTGGCGGGTGCGTTGGTGCTGGGTATTGGCTTACCTGTTGCGCAAAGCCGTGCACAAACCACGGGCGCTGTACCCGCTCCGGGCACGCTGGTTCCGGCTTTTCTCGAGATTCGACCGGATGGCTCGGTAAAGTTCCTCTCGCCCTTTATCGAAGGCGGGCAGGGCATTTTTACCGCGATGGCGCAGATTGTCGGTGAAGAACTGGATGCCGATCCCGCCACCTTCGCGGTGGAAAATGCACCGGCAGGTTCCCAGTATAAAGTGATGGATAGCGGGTTGCGCATTACCGGCGGTAGCCAGTCGGTGCGCACCAGCTACACCACCATGCGCCGTCTCGGCGCGCTGGCGCGGCAGATGTTGCTTCAGGCGGCGGCCACTACGCTGTCTGTCCCCATTGAGCGTCTGCGTACCGAACCCGGCAAAGTGATCCATGACGATTCAGGCCGTTCGCTCTCTTATGGTGAGCTGGCTGCGCGGGCGCGTGATTTGCCGGTTCCGCCACCGGATTCGGTGCGCCTGAAGGACCCCGCGCAGTTTCGCTGGATTGGCAAACCGGTACCGCGTCTGGATATGCATGAAAAATCGACCGGTCAGGCGATTTATACCATCGATTGTCGTGTAGATGACATGCTGCATGCGGCGGTGCAGCATGCGCCACGCCTGGGGCTGAACGTTGGCCCGTTGCGCAATGCCGAGCAGGTGAAGGCGATGAAGGGGGTGCATTCGGTGCATGTGCTGCCGGGTGCGGTGGCGGTCGTGGCCGAGCGTTGGTGGCAGGCGAAGCGTGCTGTTGAAACCTTGCAGGTCGAGTGGCAGGAACCTCAGACGCCGGACGGTCGTTACATGCCTGCTGACTTCTCCTCAGCTGACTTTGCCGATGCGCTGGCGAAAGAACCGGGTAACGGTGAAGACGCGGAAGTCACAGGTAACATCACCGAGGGAATGTCAGCGGCGAAAACCACGCTGAGCGCGACCTATCACAGCCAGTATCTCAATCACGCCCAACTGGAGCCGCCCTCCGCGCTGGCGCGCTTTAATCCCGACGGCACCCTGGAGTTGTGGCTACCTAATCAGGCACCGGAAATGTTCCAGGCCGATGCGGCGAAACGGACCGGTTTGCCCGCAGAAAAAATCATTATCCATTCGCCCCTGCTGGGGGGCTTTTTTGGCCGCCATTTTGTCTATGACACCGCTATGGTCTATCCCCAGGCCATTCAACTGGCACAGGCGGTCGGTCGCCCGGTTAAGGTGATCTGGAGCCGCGAAGAGGAGTTTTTACGCGATACCCATCGACCGATGGCAGCGGTGCGTTTTCGTGCCGGTCTGGATGATAAAGGCTATCCGCTGGCGCTGGAGGCGATCAGCATTTGTGAAGGCCCGACAGAAGGGCTGGCCGGGAAACACGGTGCCAAACTGGACCCAACGGCAGTGGAAGGGCTGGCGGGGAAATCCTACTCAATCCCCCATGTACGCATCGCCCAGATCTACAAAAAAGGCCCGGTAAGGCTGGGTTACTGGCGCTCAGTAGGCAATTCGATGAACGATTTTCTCTACGAGTGTTTCCTTGATGAGATTGCTGATCAAGGCAAGATTGATCCCTTCGCTTTGCGTCTGCATTTGTTACAGGGTAACGAACGGCTGACCAAACTGCTCAATACCGTGGCGGAGATGTCCGGGGGATGGCAGGCCGGGCCTTACACCGCCGCAGATGGCAGCCGCCGCGCCCGTGGTGTCGCGATGGCTTCGCCGTTCGGCACTGAAGCGGCAGCGATTGCCGAAGTGTCGATTGAAAACGGCCAGGTCAAGGTTCATCAGGTGTGGGAAGCCGTTGACCCTGGCAGCATCGTTAATCCGGCGATCGTCGAGGCGCAGGTCAATGGCGCGATAGCGCTTGGACTTTCTCAGGTACTGCTTGAGGAGAGCGTGTATGAGAAGGGGCAACCGGTGGCGCGTAACTACGATATGTACCCGATTCTGCCGCCCTCACGCATGGCAAAGGTAGAAGTACGCATCGTGGAGAGCGGGGCGAAGATGGGGGGTAT
The DNA here is from genome assembly GCF_059730685.1 of Pantoea sp. X-Soil-OKNW-713. NCBI lineage: Bacteria > Pseudomonadati > Pseudomonadota > Gammaproteobacteria > Enterobacterales > Erwiniaceae > Pantoea > Pantoea sp. X-Soil-OKNW-713. The sequence goes on from NZ_AP035997.1 coordinate 118,337, forward strand.
CGGTGAACCGCCATTGCCTGCGATTCCTCCGGCGGTCGCCAATGCGGTTTCCCGGTTGACCGGGCAACGTATCCGTTCAATGCCGCTTTCACACTATGATTTCACCTGAGCCTGAGGGATGGATGACATGACGATTAAAAGGCTTAGCCTGATCCTGATTGGTGTGTTGTGCGTGGTCGCAGGCGCGCTGCTGTGGTTGCTGCGCACGCCTTCTTCCACCTTTGATGGCGCAAATGCGGATCAACCTCCGGTTTCTGCCGAATTGATCCGTCGGGGCGAGTACGTTGCCCGGCTTAGCGATTGTGTGGCCTGCCACAGTACCCCGGACAGTGCGCCGTTCAGCGGTGGGCTGGCGATGGCGACACCGGTGGGTAAAATCTATACCACCAACATCACTCCGGACCCGGAAACGGGAATCGGTAACTATTCACTGGCTGATTTTGATCGCGCCGTGCGACATGGTGTGGCGCGTGATGGTCACCGCCTCTACCCGGCGATGCCTTTTCCTTCCTATCAGAAGCTCACGGATGAGGATGTTGCGGCGCTTTACGCCTTTATGATGCATGACGTCAAACCGGTATCCCGCCAGAATCGCGCCAGTGAGATCCCCTGGCCGCTGAATATGCGCTGGCCGCTGGCGGTGTGGAGCGCGGCTTTCTCGCGTGGTGGACCGCAACAGCCGGTGGCAAATCAGGATGCGGTGTGGAATCGCGGTGCTTATCTGGTGGAAGGTCCGGGACATTGCGGCAGTTGCCATACGCCGCGTGGACTGGCGTTTAATGAGAAAGCCCTCGATGCCAGCAGCCCGGATTATCTGGCGGGAGCGCTGCTGGATGGTTGGTATGCGCCCAGTCTGCGCAACGATGCCAACACCGGCATCAGCCGCTGGAGCGAAGCGGATGTCGTTGAATTCCTGAAAAAAGGCCGCAACCAGCATGCCGTGGTGTTTGGTTCAATGGCTGATGCATTTAACAACTCGACGCAGTTTATGCGTGACGATGACCTGCGCGCCATTGCCCACTATCTGAAGTCTCTGCCGCCGGGCAGTCACAACAGTGGCAAGGGTTGGCAGTATCAGCATGACGATGCGCCAGCCACCCCCGGTAGCCAGACCTATATGGCGCGATGCAGCAGCTGTCATGGCCCGGATGGACGAGGGCAGGCACCGTGGATCCCGCCGCTGGCCGGGGCAACGTCGATGCAGGTCGATACCGCTTCCTCAATCAACGTGCTGCTCAACGGTTCGGCACGCGTGGTGGCGGATGGCGTGCCTGATGCCTATCGTATGCCGCCGTATCGGAAACAGCTTACCGATCAGGAAGCGGCGGATGTGCTGAATTTTATTCGTTCTTCATGGGGCAATCAGGGTGAAAAAACCGATGCGCAGGCGGTCGGCGAATTACGCGCCAAAACCGACCCGGCCAGCAGCAACGTCATCATCCTGCAAATGCGATAGCCACAGCCGTCAGGAGAAATGATGCAGAATCTTGATGTGCAGGTCATCAGTACCGCCCGGCAGTGGGCGGAAGCGCATGAGCTATGGTTGTGTACCGTACTGAGCACCTACGGCTCCTCACCGCGACCACCGGGGGCGATGATGGTGATCCGCAAAGACGGGCAATATTGTGGTTCGCTTTCCGGTGGCTGTGTGGAAGAGAGTTTTATCGCGCGGATTCGTGACGATGCCTTTTCGGCGTCGAGCCAGCTGGTACGTTATGGTGATGGCGGGCTGGCACCTGACCGGGCGCTACCGTGCGGTGGGGTGCTGGATATTCTGGTGGAAAGGCTGCTCCCTGGTCGTGAGGCTATTGGTTATCTGGGGCAGATGCACGATGCCCTGATCAGTGCGACGGCGCTGACCAAAAGGATTACCCTGCCTGCGCCATGTATTTCACTCGAACCGGCTGCGTACCGCAGCCGGACCGCGACCCACATCGAGGGGGATGAGGTGACGTTGACCCTCTCTGCACCGCCCAGGCTGGTTATCGGTGGCTTGTCGAGCGTCGCGGTATATTGCGCCAATTTCGCGCTGGCGCTGGGGTTTGAAACCCTCGTCTGCGAACACCGGGAAGATGTTCTGAGCAATCTGGCTGCGGATCTGGATGCTGGCGTGACGCTGATAAAACTGTTCCCGGCGGTTTATCTTGAGCGCGAGGGGTGCCATCCGGCCACCGCGATCCTGTCGTTAACCCATGATCCGCGTATCGATGATCTGACCATGATGGAAGCCGTCAACCTGCCGGCTTTCTATATCGGCGCAATGGGTTCGCACCAGAACAGCCAACGCCGCAAAGAAAGGCTGGTGCGGTATGGCGATGTTGCACCGCATCAGTTAAGCCGCCTCCATGCCCCGGTTGGGCTGGCGATTGGCAGCAAAACCCCGGCGGAAATTGCGTTGTCGATTATGGCCGATATCGTGCGCCATAAAAATGGTCTGGCGAGTGATCAGGCATCCTTCTTTCCGGTGCGCAGCGCCTGCGGAGGGATGCCGTAGCCCCGCATAAAAACATCACGCATGTGGCGGCGATCGCGAAATCCTGAATCTCGCGCCACCACGTCCAGCGACAGTCGGGTTTGTTCTATCAACAGCCGCGCGGCTTCAAGGCGTAAACGCTCGATGACGCGCGCCGGTGATTTCCCTGTCTCAGCCAAAAACAGGCGGTTCAGTTGCCTCGAACTCAGATGTACTGCATCCGCGAGTTGCTCGACGGAGAGTGATTTGGTGAGGTTGCTGCGGATATATTCAATCGCGGTTTGCAGGCGATCGCTGCGCGGTGACAGGGCCAGCAGTTCGGAATGCTGGCGCTGACCGCCCGAACGTCGCTGGTTCATAACCATACGCTGAGCAATGCTGCGGGCAACCTCGCTACCATGATCTTTTTCCACCATCGCCAGCACCATATCGAGGCCAGCCGTCATCCCGGCAGAGGTCCAGATCTGGTGATCAATGATATAAATCAGGTCGTCTTCGGTTCTGATGGTGGGATGCAATGTTTTCAGGCTCTGCGCATAAGCCCAATGGGTGGTCGCCCGGCGTTCAGAAAGTAATCCGGCCTGCGCCAGTACGAAAGCACCGGTGCAAATGCCTGCGACGCGGCGCGCCCGCAAGGCGTGATTTTTCAGGAAATGAACCACCCGCTCGCTAGCCGGAAGTGTGACCGGCGTGAGCACCCCGCCAATTAGCCAGGTATCAGCAGAAGCCTCATCGCTTAAGGCAATTGTCGTCACACTGATGCCAAAGGAAGAGGAAACCTGACCGCCGTGCTCGGAGTAAACCGCGCATTGATAAAAAGGCTCGCCAAGCACTAAATTGGCAAACTCGAAAATGGTCAGTGTCGATAACGCCAGTGACTGAAACTGGTCGGCAATCAGCAATCCAACCCGATGCATTTTGGGATCCTTGTATTGGCAACCACATCAATGGGCAAACCATCCTGAAAGAATCAGGCCCTGCAATCAATCTCTTTTGGGCAAAAAGATGTCCGAAATCGTACCCTTCTACGTCATTTTCTCCCTGCGGCGATGGCGTAACCTCAATGCATCCAACACATCATGCAAGGTGAATGAGATGAGTGATGCAACGAAAGGCACTGCGGTGGTGACAGGCGCGTCGACCGGGATGGGGGCCATTTATGCCGCCAGACTGGCAAAGATGGGATATGACCTGATCATTGTCGCCCGGAACCACAATCGTCTGAACCAGATGGCCAGCCATATCACGGCGGATAGCCAGCGTAACGTGGAAGTGGTGGCCGCCGACTTGAACGACGCCGGGCAACTGGCGGCGCTGGAGATGAAGTTACGCCATGATGCCAGCATTACGTTATTAGTGAATAACGCCGGTATCGGCACACACACGCCATTGGTGGACAGCGATGTCGACCAAATGACGACGATGATTAATCTCAACGTCACCGCGTTGACCCGGCTGACTTACGCCGTTGTGCCAGGATTTATCAGCCGGGGGCGGGGGGCTATCATCAATATTGCTTCGATTGTCGGCATCGCGCCTGAGATCCTGAACGGGGTGTACGGTGGGAGCAAGGCCTATGTGCTGGCATTCAGCCAGTCTCTTCATCATGAGTTGGCGGATAAAGGGATTCAGGTTCAGGTGGTGCTGCCCAGCGCGACAGCGACCCCCTTCTGGGATAACGGCGGTTTGCCGTTAAGTCAGCTCGACCCGGAGATTGTGATGAAAGCCGAAGACATGGTCGATGCCGCCCTGACCGGATTCCTGCATGGTGAGCTGATCACCATCCCGTCACTGCATGACGAAAGCCGTTTGCAGCAATGGGAACAGGCACGTCAGGCCGTGATTCAGGACTTTTCACACAATATCCCGGCCGCGCGTTACCTGGGATCACAGGAGAAATAAGATGAGTCGTTTGCATACGGATTCACTTGAGGAAGCCAGTGGCAAAGCCGCAGAACTGTTCAAAGGTATTAAGCAGGCGATGGGTAAAGTCCCCAATGCTTATCTGACCATTGGCAGCAATGCCCCTGATATTCTGGCGCAAACCTTACAGCTTAACGCGGCGCTGTCCAGGAGTAGTCTCAGCGCGCGTGAGCGAGAGGCGATTAACCTCGCGGTCAGTGAGGAAAGTGGCTGTGATTATTGCCTTGCTGCACATACGCCGCAAGCGATCAAAGCCGGTTACAGCGAGGCGCAGACGCTTGAACTGCGTCAGGGATTTCTGGTCGATGATGCCAGAATCGATGCGCTGGTGAAGTTTGTACAACTGTTGGTATCAACGCGCGGCACGTTATCCGCCCATCATGTCAGTGCATTGCGTGACGCCGGTTTTAATGACCAGCAAGTGGTTGAAACCATCGGTGTGGTGACCGCGATTCTGTTCACCAACATGATTAATCGGGTCAATGATACCGAAGTAGATTTTCCGCCGATTCCATCACTGTAGGGTTATGACCAGACAGGCTTTTCAGCACGTAAGCCTGCCTGGTTGATGGTTATTTCTGAAACGCGGTGAAGATAATTTTAACCCCTAACAACACCAGGATCGCCGAAGAAATGGTGTCAATGGCGCGCTTAAGGCGCAGGTAAATATCTCGTGGTCTTTTCGAGGACAATAAAATAGCCACCAGTGAATACCATCCGGCATCAATCACAAATGCCATCAGCGGAATAATGTAATAGAAATAGCCGGGGATCTCTTTGGGCAACAACGCGGTAAAAATGGAGGCAAAGACCAGGGCGGTTTTCGGATTACTCAACTGGGTCAACAATCCGTCACGCCAGGTGCCCAGCAAGGAGTGCGCTTCGGATAAGGATTCAGACGTCACGCTAAAGGGTTTTGATGCATTCTTCGCGATCTTATAGCCCATCCAGATAAGATAGAGGCCACCAGCAATTTTCAATCCGGTAAATAATTCGGGCAATGCAATCAGAATTCTTTCCAGACCAAACATCGCCATGATGGAAAAGATCGCCGCCCCGGTTCCCATGCCGAGTGCAGTTAACAGGCCATGTAATCGCGAGCGTGCGACGGCATTACGGGCAACGTAGATAAAACTTGGACCAGGGCTGATCACGCCCATAATTAAAACCGCAGCAATCGCCATCAAACTCGACAACAACATAGTTTCTCCAACCATCACCCTGAAATTATAGGATGCAGAATACACGCCAGGCAGGACTGGGGCTATCCTGTTGTTGGGATCGCAACCAACGACCATGATGACAAGAGAGAAAATGATGTCAGGTGAAAATAATCTCCAGGTTTTGCTGCGCACGGCGACGCCCCGACGCAATGAGGGGCAATATGTATTTTGTACGTTGCAGCAACCAGCGGCTGAGTTGCTGGCACAGGCGGTGGTTGTGGTACAGGAGCGTGAAGGGACTACGCTGGTGCTGCCGCAGGCGGTGGCGCAGGCACGGGACATCGATTATGACTACCTCGCCGGATGGATCACTCTCGAAGTCCATTCTTCACTCGCCGCCGTGGGCCTGACTGCGGCATTTTCTACGGCTCTGGCAGAGGAGGGCATCAGCTGTAACGTGGTGGCGGGTTACTACCATGATCATATTTTTGTCGCCTGGGACGATACCGAGCGCGCCATCGCCGTGATTCGTTCTCTTGCCGCACGCTGAGGTCAATATGCTGGTCGCGCAAGTTTCAGATATTCATGCTTCCCCCGACAATGACAATCTGCAACGGTTTGATAAGGCGCTTGCCTGGCTCGATCAGCTTAAGCCGGACGTGCTGGTGCTGACCGGGGACTTGATTGATAACCAGTGGCTTGCAGGGTATTCGCAGATTGCAGAGCGGCTGAGCCGGAAAACCTGGCCTTCGCGGGTACTTCCCGGTAATTCCGATGATCGCCGCCAGATGCGTGCTGTCTGGGGGGCTGCTGCCGCAGATGAGTTTCTGCACTTCAATTATGATGCTGGAGTTCTTCGTCTGATCGGCCTGGACTCCACGTTGGTGAACACGACCGCAGGTAGTGTAGTCAACCATATTGCCTGGCTGGAGCAACAACTCCGGGATATCCATACGTCACCAGCGCTGCTATTTCTGCATCATCATGTTTTTGCTTCGGGGATCCCCTCGCTGGACCAGACGATGTGTGCAGGGACTGCGGAACTGGCCGCACTGCTCAGGCATATGCCCGGCAAGGTTCTGGCAATTGCCACCGGGCATGTCCACCGACCGATCGCCGGGTCATTAGCCGGTGTTCCGGCGTATATCTGCGGCTCGCTGTGCCCGGCAAATCCCGTCTGGTTTGGTACAGATACGATCCCCCCGGTTAACGATCCGCCGGCGCTGATGATTCATCGCTATGTGGATAATGTACTGACCAGTCACCATGTTTCCATTTAACACCGGTGCATATGACGTAGCGGCGCGATAATGACGGTAGAGGCTAAGCAAAGGAACCTCGTACGCGCAAAGTGAACGGGTACATCGCGAAATTATCCTCAGGTTAGGCCGCTATCCGCATCGCAATACGCTGTTGGGCAGGACGTTATCTGCCGATGAACAGGCCTTTCTGGAGAAACAGCGCTTATCTTTCTTCTGAATTCAGCCACATACCCAGGAACTATACATATGCTTAGCATCTGCATATACTGTGCATATGCGCGTGGTGTGCTTTGGTCAGGCCGAACGGAAAGGAGAATATGATGAGAACCGTTTCTATTTTTAAAAATGGTAATAATCGCGCTATTCGTTTACCGCGCGATCTCGATTTTGAAGGTGTTAGTGAATTAGAGATTATTCGTGAAGGTGACAGCATCATTTTACGTCCCGTTCGTCCGACCTGGAGTTCGTTCAGTCAATTTGAAAAGGCTGACGCAGATTTTATGAAAGAGCGCGGGGACATTGTCAACGACGAAGGACGCTTTGAACTGTGAATAAGACCTACATGCTGGACACGAACATATGCTCATTTATCATGCGTGAACAACCGGAGGCGGTGATCACTCGTCTTGAGCAAAGCGTGTTGCGCGGACACCGCATCGTAGTGTCCGCTATCACCTATGCTGAAATGCGCTTCGGCCCGATTGGCAAGAAGGCTTCTCCGCGTCATGTGCTGCTTGTTGACGCATTCTGCGCCCGTCTTGATGCCATTCTCCCTTGGGATAAAGCAGCTGTTGATGCGACCACGGAGATCAAGGCATTGCTGGCGAGCGCCGGAACCCCCATCGGACCTAACGACACCGCCATAGCCGGGCATGCAGTGGCTGTGGGTGCCATTCTGGTCACTAACAATACGCGGGAGTTTGAGCGGGTAACCAATCTCATGCTGGAGGACTGGAGTCACCAGTGATTTGGCCTGGAAAAGACCTCCCGGACCGCTGTCATGCTGTTTCCCGCCCGCGAAAAGGACCCGCTATGGTAAGCTTCCAAAAAGGTACGTAAGTGTGCAAGGTGGCTCATAATGTTACCTGTCCATCATGATTGCGCGATAAATCGCGCCGCTACATCATCAGCGCCGTTCAGGCGCTTTTTTCAGTGCCCTGCGTCAACGGCTGTTCGTAAGGTGATATCACCGCCGCGCCTGATTTGTGCCACCAACAGCAGCCCCGGTAAGGAAAGCGTTGCTCCGGCCAGACCGACCCAGATGATCCCCTGCACCGACATAACACCGAAAACCAACATGAACAAGCTGACGGTGCTGCCTGAAACCTAAGTCACATTTAACTTATATCTCATGGTTAGCTTCATCCATTGTTTAAAAATTTTTTAATGCCGTGGGAATAAACCTGCCGCTCATTCGTCTTATGGGCTCAATGTGAGCAGGGTGAGCTAAAAAATGATTCCAACTCCACTTTCCACTGGTCAGAAGACGCTACGTTTGTTGCTAATCGGCCTGGTTCCACTGGTTATACTCGTGTTGTTTTTATGGGCGGGAGGCTGGCTGACGCCAGAGCGACTGACTTCCGACAAACTGGTTTCGGTGTTGCAGCAAGCGGGGGGTGAGCATCCGGGGTATCGCCGTAACCATGCCAAAGGGATCTGCGTGATTGGCACCTTTGCCTCCAACGGCAACGCCAGCGCGTTATCACGCGCTGCCCTTTTCGCGCCGGGTGATACCCCGGTAACCGGGCGTTTCGCCATCGCAGGGGGGAATCCATCCGCGCCGGATTACGCGGTGCCGGTGCGCAGCATGGCGCTGGCGTTTCAGCAAAAAGATGGTGAGCAATGGCGCACCGGGATGAATGCCATGCCGCTGTTTCCGGTGGCGACGCCGGAAGGATTCTATGCGCTGCAAACCGCGACGCTGCCCGACCCGGCGACCGGCAAGCCGGATCCACAAAAGTTAGGAGCCTTCGTCGAAAAATATCCTGAATTCAAAGCCTTTCTCGCCTGGGCGAAACAATACGTTCCTTCGTCCAGTTGGGCCAGCGATCGTTTCAATAGCCTGAATGCGTTCCGGTTCATTGATAAAACGGGCGCTGCGCATCTGGTGCGCTGGAGTATGGTGCCTCATGCCGCTTATCAGGCGATTAGCGCGGCGGATAAAAATAACAAAGATTTTCTTCAGCAGGACCTGCAACAACGCCTGAACCAGGGGCCACTGGAATGGGACCTGGTGATCACCGTTGCGCAACCGGGTGATGATGGCAGCAATGCAACAAAAGTCTGGCCTGCCGATCGCCAAACCATCAATGCCGGAACCCTGGTGTTAACCCGCGCGGTGCCGCAGCAGCAGGGGCCGTGCAACGACATCAATTACGATCCGCTGATCCTGCCTGATGGGATTGCTGCCTCCGATGATCCGTTGCTCAATGCGCGCTCAGCAGCCTATGCCAAATCCTATAACCTGCGTACACATGAACAGGCGCAACAAGCGGGGACGCACTTATGAAACATGTCGGTTATTTTCACCCTGCGCTGCGCGTGATCCATTGGTTAATGGCGGCGGCGATTGTGGCGATGCTGTTTATTGGCGTGGCGATGGTTGCCACCGTGTCGTCACTGCATAGCCTGCTGGTGACAATCCATAAACCATTAGGCCTGATGATTCTGGTGTTGGTGGTGGTGCGACTGTGGTTGCGCTTCACTACCGTCACTCCGGCACTGCCCTCAACCATACCCGCCTGGCAACGTGGCATGGCGCATCTTTCGCACTGGGCGCTGTATGCCATGATGCTGATTCAGCCGTTGATCGGCTGGGCGATGCTGTCTGCGGCGGGAGTGCCGATCGCTTTAGGGGGGAAATGGCTACTGCCGCCGATTTTGCCGGTGAACAATGATTGGTATGCCATACTGCGTCCTTTGCACACTCTGGTGGCGCTGATGTTGTTTATCACCGTGCTGCTGCACCTGGCCGCCGCGTTGTTTCATGCCCTGGTGTTGCGCGATGGGGTTTTTGCCAGCATGTCTGGCTCCCGCAGACGCTAAAGGAGAGTCATGCCACAGCTGACTGATGATGAAATTCGCCAGGTGATGCCGCATCTTGAACGCTTTGCGCTGTGGTTGACGCGCAATCCGCACAGCGCGGAAGACCTGGTACAAAGCTGCCTGACGAAAGCGTTAACTCGCCAACGTCAAAGCGAGGGGGATCAAAGTCTGCGTGCCTGGCTGTTTGCCATCCTGTACCGTCAGTTTGTTGATGGGGAACGGCGGCGCAAACGCTATATGAAGCTGCTGACTTTTTTCACCGGCGAGGAGATGTTCGCGCAATCCAGCGAGTCGATGGCGATTGCCGACGATACGTTGGCGGTATTTGCTGCATTACCGGAGGATTATCGCGTCATTTTGTTGCTGGTCAGCGTTGAGGGGCTGAGCTATAAAGAGGCGGCCGAAACGCTGGATATTCCCCTGGGCACCGTGATGTCACGGCTCTCAAGGGGACGTAAGTTGCTGCATGAGCAACTGGAAGGTAAGGCGACGCCGCTGCCGCTAAGGAGACTGAAATGACTTTGCCCCCTGATGAACACGAACTCCATGCCTGGATGGATGGGGAAGCGGATGAAGCAACGGCAGAGCGCGTTGAACGTTATCTGAAGGACAATCCGCAGGCTGCCGCGCAAGTTGCGGGCTGGCGGGCTGACGCACAGCAATTACGTCAGGCCATCAGTCGACACTCGCTAACGCTTGACCGTCCCCATCCGCAATATCTGCGGCGTCGGGTGCGGCAGCAGCGGTTACGGCAACTGGCGACGGCGTGCATGCTGGTGCTGGCGACAAGCGTTGGCGGTTTCGCGGGTTGGCAACTGAAGGAATCGCAGGTCATCGCCAGCCCGCAGCCGATGGAAGATGCGGTGCAGGCCTATAAAATTTTTGATAACCAGACCCAAACCCCAATGGACATGGTGGCAAGCCAGCACGCTGAACTCAGTAGCTGGGTGGCACGTTATTTTATCAATGGTAATCCGCCACCCAACCTCGAGCAGTTTGGTTTCAGGCTGGTCGGCGCGCGGCTGATGGCGACAGCGCAAGGGCCAGCCGCGCTGATTATGTATCAGGATCCACAGGGAACTCGGGTGGGGTGGTATATCCGCCCACTGGACCCGGTCAAATTGCCTCATGGTGAACGCCGGGCTGATGATGTGATGGCGCAGTACTGGAGTGACCAGCATTATAACTACGCGCTGGTAACGCCGATCAATTCATCCGGGGTGAGCGGGTTACGCAAGGCGGTGGCGTTGGCAACGAGTTAATATTATCGGGCAGTATTCAAAGGGAATAACAACGGAGGTTTACCAATGGCAAAGAATGCTAATTTCAACAGGAAAAGAACGCCCTGTTTGCTGTCAGATATTCTCATCTAAGATAAGCGCATTAAGCACATGGTCCTGCCAGCTACCGTTGATTTTGAGGTAGGACTTTGCAAAACCCTCCTGGCTAAATCCAAGTTTAGTCAGGGTGTTGCTGCTACGCAGGTTGCCGGGAAGGTGATTCGCCATCACCCGATGCAAACCATACTCTCTCTGCACATAAGAAAGGGCTATCTCCAACGCTTCGTGCATTAATCCTTTGCCCTGATAAGCGTGGTCAAGCGAAAACCCCAGATAGCAGGCCTGGAAAACGCCATACACGAAGTTGGTAAAATTGATGCTGCCGATGATTTTGTCTTCATCTTTGGGTGTGAAAACCAGCAGCAGATTCTTTCTGGCGGCAAAATCAGTGGCTGAATCGGCAATCCGCTGACGGGTGTGTTCAAGGGTGAAATATTCTTCAGTGCGTAGGGGTTCAAAGCGGGAAAGATGATCCCGGTTATTTAGCAAAAAGGCGAGATAAGCCTCGGCGAAATTTTCTGTCAGCAGATAAATATCGGTACGTGCGGTGGAAAGTAAACGCATTTTCTTCCTTGAAGCGAGATAACAATGAGGGGAATTATAGGTTATTTCGGTCCAGCGCTCCAAAGGTTAAATACCGTGAGGGGCCGGTTTTCCCATTACAATCTTTGCTTTTTAATCCATGTCAGGGCATCTGCCGCAGGTAAAGGGCGAGAAAAGTGGAAGCCCTGAAACAGGTGGCAACCCATATTTTTCAGATATTCGAAGTATTCTTCATTTTCAATTCCCTCGGCCAGAACATTTAACCCCATCTCACGGGAGAGTTCGATGGTTTTTTGTACCACCAGCGAGGCTGATTCATTTTTGAACACCTGCATAATAAGCGACTTATCGATCTTGATATCATCGACGGCGAAATCACTGATTGATTTTAACGATGAGTATCCGACACCAAAGTCATCAATCGCCCATTTAATACCCAACCCACTAAAATGTTGCATGACTTCAGCAATTCTGTCCTGGTCGTAAATGAAGGTGGTTTCGGTAATTTCAAACTTGATTCTTTCCGGCCGGATTTTTGCCTGAGATAACGTCAGCAGCGTATCCTGAGTAAAGTCTCGGTGCATTAATTGTAACGGGCTGATATTGATAGAGAAGGCGATGTCGCCGAGGTGATGAAGACGTTCCCATTCCGCAATCTGGCGCAAGGTCTGCTCCATTACCCATCGCCCTATCTCGATAATTAAACCACTCTTCTCTGCAATTGGAATGAAGACTTCAGGGGAGATAAATCCTTTCGCCGGATGTTTCCAGCGCAGCAAAGCTTCGAATCCAATCAGTGCTTTATGACTATCAAGTTGTGGTTGGTAATACAGTTGTAATTGATTCCTTTCAATAGCGAGGGAAAGCTCACGTTTAATCAAGTCGGTTTCAGAATAATTGCCGCGTGCGGTAAATACGGTTAATAAAAGCGCCACAACCGGCACAGAACAGTTCGCGATATAAAAGCCGGAGACATGTGCCATATCAGTCTGGAAACGGCCATCCTGCCAGATGGTGCCGGTCGAAACAAAAAAGAGATAGGCCAGCAGACAGATGAGAGGGAAAACCTGTTTCAGATACCAGGATTGCTGTCGTAATACCAATGCACCACCAATGGTCAAAGCCACAAGATAATTGTATTCAGAATGTTTGGCGAAATCATGATTATTATCAAAGAGACAAAGTAGAATGATGCTAATCAACAAACTATGCGTAATGATATAAATGTGACGATTGATATTGTTCCAGAAGGCAGCCGCTGAAATATATATGCCCAATATTGTGGTCATACAATAAAACAGTGAAATGAGGTGTTCTCCGATGGAGAAGTTCAAACTGGCCATGTATAAACCGGCCAAAATGCTGGAGGTGCCAGAGATGAGAATGGTCAGGCGTAGCTTTCTCTCAGCGCTATTGCCTTTGAGAATGAATGGTAAATTCTTTACTTTTGCGTATCTGGTGGCGAAATAAGCATTCATTCTGTTGTCTCTTTTTTTAATGTTATAGCTGGTGGACAATCATACTATAGCGAGATTGCAGTTGTTGGGTGTCATAATTTTTTTTAATTATTTTATCGTTGGCGTCGGGATTAAAGATATATCTTGTGTGCTGCGAGTTTAATTTGGCGGAGTACAGAACGGTTTTTGTGCAAGAAAGGCGAGGAAAGAATAATTTATCCGGGCCTTTTATCAAAAGATAAAAGGCCCGCGAGACGGTAATCAGTTCAGGTTAATCAGCGCCAAATCACGCGGGCCGCTGTAGAGATCATGGCCCAATGTGGCTTTATCGTCATCCACCTGGAAGCGGGTCACCGACTGTTGCAGGTTAACCACCTGCTCTTGCAGGGAACTGGCGGCGGTCGCCACTTCTGACACCAGCGAAGCGTTCTGCTGGGTTACGCCGTCCATCTGCTGAATGGCGATATTGATCTGCGAGATGCCACGGGTCTGCTCTCCGGAAGCCAGCATCACTTCATCCATAATTTCGACCACTTTCTTCACATCAACCATCACTTCATTCATGGTGACGCCTGCCTGTTTCACCAGCCCGGAACCCTGTTCGATGCTGCTGAGCGAATCATTAATCATGGTGCCAATCTCTTTGGCTGCGGTGGCGCTACGCTGTGCCAGCACGCGAACTTCTGAAGCCACGACCGCGAACCCGCGCCCGGCTTCACCGGCTCGTGCTGCTTCAACTGCGGCGTTCAGCGCCAGCAGGTTGGTCTGGAAAGCGATGCCATCAATAACACCGACGATGTCACCAATTTTTGCCGAGCTTTTCTCAATTGAGCTCATGGTGGAAACCACTTCAGACACCACATTGGCCCCGCGTGAAGCGGAATTTGAGGCTTTCTGTGACAGCGCGTTCGCCTTACGGGTGTTGTCTTCGTTATTTTGCACCGTCGCCATAATCTGTTCCATGCTGGAGGCGGTCTCATCCAGTGAAGCGGCTTGCTGCTCGGTACGGCTGGAAAGGTCGATATTGCCGGAAGCAATCTCTTCCACACCGGTGCCAATTGCATCTGTACCACTGCGCACCATCAGCACCATATTTTCCAACCCGTCGCGCATGCGCTGCACGGCGGCAAACAACTGGGCTATCTCGTTTTTCCCGCTGATATCAATGCGATCACGCAGATCACCCTCCGCAATGCGGTCAAATACATTAATCACATGATTCAACGGCTTAACGATCAGATTGGTCATTACCGACCAGGCCAGACCGGCCAACACCACAGCACAGGCGATGGCGAAGTACAGCACCCACTCCATACGTTTTACCCGGTCGCTGGAGTCGTCATAGGCGACATCAATGCTTTTCAGTTTAAAGGCAACCAGCGCTTTGGAGGCGGTATCAAATGCGCCATACAGCGCCGTCGATTTTCCGGCTCGCTGACGATATTCGTCCAGCTTACCGGCTTCCAGCGCGGCAAAGGCGGGATCAATGAATTCTTTCATTAACGCGTCACGGGTGGAGGCCATTTTAGCCGCAATGGGCTGCTCTTCTGCGGATTGCGGGTATTTCAGATAGTCCTGCCATTTTGCGCTGGCGCTGTCAATTTTACCGCGGGCGCGTTCCAGCGCGACTTTGGCTTTTTCTGTGTCGCCGCTACCCATCAGTGATTCATATAAACGCAAATCCAGCCGGCCGCGTAATAAGAGTTCTGAACTTTCATTCAGCGCCACTAATCCCGGCAAAACTTCGGTATCTACCGTGGCAAAGGATTTATTTCCCGACTGCACGGCAAATAATCCCAGAACGCCTACGAAGAGTAATAATGCAGTCAATGAAAAAATCATTATGCTGAGTGCAGTACGGATCTTTATTCTACGAAACATAGAGTATTCCCTGCTAACGATTAAATGATAAAAAGGAGTGTGCTGTCGAAAATAATTCCTTTATTAAAAAAACAGGAAGTAACCTGAGTGACTTCCTGACCAGAGTGGCGATTAATGACTTTCCGTTGCGACAGGCGTGTGCGTTAAAAACGTTTTCAGTTTTTCATGATAAAACTTTGCCTGCATCATGGTGCCGTGGCCGCTGGTTTCTGCGCTCGCCGGAATGAGCAGCAACTCAGCCTGTTTTATTTGATTTAATTCACCTTGCAGAATGCCGGTTTCAACCGGATTGCGTTCATCATCCGCAGAATTAATAATCAGCATCGGCGCTTTGATGCGATGCAAAGCGGGCAACGCATTGTAATTTGCTGACGAACCCCAGATATAAATAAGGTCGTTAGCATCGGCAGTGACCGGTGCCGCGAGACGTTCATCAACCAGCTTATCCGCCAGCGCGCGCGTTGGTGCTTTGTGTTGATAAGCCAGCGTGCCACCTGTTGTGGCGATACTGAACATAATATTGGCGGTTTTAAGTACCGATGGCTGCTGGCGGTAGTTGCCTTCGGCCCAGGCCGGATCGCCTTTGATGGATTCAATCAACATTCGGCGCAGCATCCAGTTGCGTCCCGATAATTCATTGGGCTGTGAGGCCATCGGCACTAACGCATCCATCATTGACGGGTATTTTTCACCCCATAGCCAGGTCTGCATTCCCCCCATCGAATATCCCATCACCAGTCGCAGATGAGAAATCCCCAGACCCTCTTTAATTAAACGATATTGGGCAGTAACCATATCGTCATAATCATAGTGGGGAAATGCCATACGCAAACCATCCGAAGGCTTGGATGATTTTCCGGAGCCAATACTTTCCGGGATGATAATAAAATATTTGCTGCTATCCAGTGCCTGTCCCGGACCGAATAACTCACCGGCAAAACCCTGGGCCAGTAAGGCTTTGATGGGTTGATTAGTTCCGTGCAGTAATAATACCGCAGGTTTACTGCGGTCGCCGAGCGTGTAGTAATGAATGCGGAGATCTTTTAGTTTTTCGCCGTTATTAAAGTTAAATTCTTTGGCGACCCAGTCAGCTTCTTTTGGTGTGGGTAATGCATTCGCTGCCTGGGCTAAAGGTGATAAAGCTAACAGAATGGCGCCCGCCATTCCTGATATCGTGCGACTAATCATAAAAGCAACTCTTAAGTTATATGTAGTCCCCTGGAGGCCTGATATTAGTTTCAATTAAGAAAAATCCCAATGGACATCAACAACATCAGAGAAAAAACATACAATGCTCTTAATTTTTGAGTTTTAACAAGACGATTTTTAGTCGGTTTTTCTTAGGATAATACATCCGTGTATTATTTTTGCGGTCCGGTTCAGAGGATTAGTTCAGCCTGATACAAGTAAAGGCCCTGTTTTCTCCTTTACACCTGTTGCATTGCTTAAGCGTGGTGCTTGCGGCTATTTCTTCTTACCAAAAGAGGGCGTCTCGCTGGAGAAACGTGCTTCGCGCGCATCGCGCTCATAACCTTGCGGTTCGCACAACATGCCGTAGAGATCAGGACGGCGGCCGTGGATCCAGCGCCGTCCGGTCGACATTGTCAGCAAACGGGTGTCCAGTTCTGCGACCACCAGCGTATCCTCAGCAGACCAGGTTTCATTGATGATCCTGCCGTAGGGATCCAGCACCATCGCGTTGCCGGTGCGGATCTCGCCGTTATCCAGACCCACGCCATTGCTGAACAGAATAAACAGCCCATTATCGTGCGCTCTGGATGGTAGCCAACGCATTAACCAACCCCGGCCGCTGTCACCCCGCAAGGCAGCTTCCAGCGCTTCGGGTTGCTCGCGGCGGTTTTCCCACAGACTAACGGGAATCGGTTTCATGCCAAACGGGCTGCGGGAGTGTGTACCGCCGGTTTGATGGGGGGCGATCAGAATATCTGCGCCCATCAGCGCGGTAATGCGGGCGTTTTCAACCAGATTGTTATCCCAGCAAATCAGCACCCCGGCTTTAACGCCCCAGGGGGTGTCGAATACGGTGAAGCGATCGCCACGCGCAATGGCGGGATGTTCAAATGCGTACATTTTTCGATGCACATGGACGCTACCATCCGGCATACAAACCGCGTAGGCATTGTAATTGAGTCCATCTTTCCCCCGCTCGATGAGACCCGCGCCAATCGCCATCTCATGCTGTTTTGCCAATGCCAGGAGTAGGGCCAGTGAGGGGCTATCCTCGATGGATTCAGCCAGATCGCTTACCTGGTCAGCAGTGAGATCGGGAACATGCCAGTAGCCGGTAATGCACATTTCGGGAAAGGCCAGAATCTGGATGCCCTGACTGGCGGCTTGCTGAATAAAGCCTTTCATCACACCAAGATTGTACGCTTTGTCGCTGGCACGATGACAAAACTGCACGGTGGCAACCCGGATTAACTCGTCCATCGTTTTTTCTCCTCATTCGAAAGTGTTGAGATTTCATCAGAGGGAAAGCACCGGGTATAATCACCAATTATCCACTTTTGATAACGAACTGGAATGGATATCAAACTGCTGCGCGCATTCGTCACCTTAGCCGAGCAGGGGCGCTACCATCAGGCGGCAGAAGCCCTGTGCATCACGCAACCGGCCCTGACGAAACAGATTCAGACCCTGGAGCATTTGATCGGGCTGACGCTATTTCAACGCGGGCGTCACGGGGCAAAACTCACGGTCAGCGGGCAGCAACTGTTGCCTGGCGCCCGCGACCTGTTACAACGTCACGAAATTTTCCGTTCTGACGTCGCAGGTTTGCAAAACGGTCACGCGGGAGAGTTGAAACTGGGGTTTGGTATCTCTTCTTTTCAACTCGCCCCGTTGAGCGTGGCGGCTTTTCGCGCCCGTTATCCATCCGTCAAAATTTTGCTGAATGACCTGCCTTCTGCCATGCAGTTTCAATTGCTTACTGATGGCCAGTTGCAGTGTGGATTTGTCCGGTTGCCCGCACCGGAGCATCTGCAAGCGGCGGTGCTGGAGGAAGAGGCATTGGTGCTTGCCGCACCAGAGCGTTTCGCCGCGATGGGTGACTTTCGCCAGGTGATCGAAAGCAATCAGCTATTGCAGCTCAGCCCGACCCGGGGGGAAGGGCTGGTGGCGCAGGGAGCCGCTTTTTTGCGTGCGCAGCAACTGGCTGCACAAACCCTTGCTGCGGCAGATGATATTCAGACGCTGCTGGCGCTGGTCGCTGCCGGAGAGGGCGTGGCATTGCTGCCTGCCAGCGTCAGGCATATCCAGCCATCAGGGGTGGCATTGTTGACGTTGAGTGGTGAACAGACACGCTGGAAAACCGGGATTGCCTGGAATCCTCGAATCCGGGATCCACTGCGTGATAACTTTCTGAGTGTGGTGTTGACGCCAGACAAGTGATGTATGGCTTAGCAAAGGAAATATATTAGCGGATGGGAAATTGCATTTAATGCTGCAAAACTCTTATTTTTGTTTTGGAAGTGTTAAAAGCCCAGGGCCACCGAATCAGGTATGCTACGATAGCCGCTTTTATTTTCACCAGACTATCCAGCTAACACTTGGTTAATTAAAAAATGCAGGAAGAAATTAAACAATACATCTCTGTCATTCTTAAAGAATGGCAGCCTTTACGTGCAGAACTTCCACAAAATGTAATAGTCATTCTGCGAAATATTGCAGAAGAACAATCAGACAATTTAGCGCATCGATTTTATGAAAGTTTGTTTAAAGATCCAGCAATTGCCAGGCATTTGTCCTATGAGTTGGTAGAAGAACAACTTAGTCGCTCTCTGTCTAAATGGGTGAAAGCGATCCTGACTCAGGACGAAAGCCAGTTTGAAACGCTGGCGCAACAGCAATATCACGTTGGGGGCGTGCATGCGCGCATTGGTATTCCGGTGGAATTTGTCCAGCGCGGTGCCCGGCAACTTAAATATGGTATTTACGACTACATCACCCAGCACAATATTGAAACCGAGCTGGGTTTACAGGTGATGCACTATGCCGCGATGGCCATTGATATCGCTATCGAAATGATGAGTCACGCCTATGCGATGTCGCATTATCGGGCAACGCGAAATGAAGAGGCGTATCGCATGCATGTATTGATGAATAACGCCTGGCAGGAACAAGGTAAACAGCAGTCAGCACTTTCCAGTTGGGAAAACTCAGTGATCTATGGACTGGTCAGTGGCGTACACCAGACGGAAGCGTTGATAAAAATTTCCGACTCTAACTTTGGCTTATGGTTCCGTCATAAATGCGTTCGTCAATTTGGTGAAACAGAACAAATTCAGCAGATACGCCTGCTGATGACAACCATTGATCAAAAGATGGCTAGCCTGGATATCACCACGGATATACCCGTAGAAAAATTGCAAGATCTGTTACGTATCATTCATGCCTGCTGTCAGAAAATTAGCACCTATATGGAGATGCTGTTTAACGACGTGTCGCATATGCAGGACGGTAAAGACGCTCTGACGAATTTACTTAACAAACGTTATTTGCCGATTGTTCTGAAACATGAAGTCAGCCTGGCGATGGAAAACCATTTGCCATTAAGCGTGGCAATCATCGATGTGGATTTTTTCAAAAAGGTCAACGATGAATGGGGACATTCGGTTGGCGATCGCGCATTAACGCATGTTGCCAATTTACTCAGCGATAATATTCGCGCCAGCGATTATGTTTTCCGCTATGGCGGAGAAGAGTTCCTGATTGTGCTGGTGGAAGCGGGGCAGTCCGAGGCGTATATGCTACTGGAACGTATTCGCCGCATCGTCAGTAGCACACCTTTTGAAGCGGTTTCCGGTCAGAACCTCCCCATCACAGTCAGTATTGGTTATACCGTTCATGATGGACACCCTGACTATAATCAGTTACTCAATCGGGCAGATGTTGCGTTGTATGAAGCTAAACGCAACGGCAGGAATCGTATCGAGCAACATAAGTAGGGGAGACTCAGGCTGCTTAAGATACCTTTGCAGACTCTGGTCAACAGTCTGACCAGACATCATGAAAAAACCGCCTGTTAAAACGGGTTAACCCTTTGCCAGGGTATTAAGGTTCGACATCGGGGTTACGCTGTCCCAGCCTGGCACAAGAACGAAAGCGTGATGGCTGCATGTTCTGCCATTTCATAAAGGCCCGGCTGAACGTCTGCTGCGACCCAAAACCGTGGCGTAAGGCAATAGTTGTAATGCTATCCTGGCTTTCAGCCAGTTCTTGTGCCGCCCGTTCCAGACGTTTCTGCCGAACATAGCCTAAGATCGTCATTTGGTTGACCTGTTTAAACATATGCTGGATATGCCATCTGGAATAACCCGAGCGCGTGGCAACATCATCAATGCTGTGCACTCTGTGCAAGTTCATATCAATCCAGCGTGTCAGGTCTTCAATGATTTGCTTTTTATAAGGCACAATCTTACTTTCCCGGTTTTGTTGCAGTGAGTGGTGTTCACTACGAAATCATAACGTTTCTTAGGTTAAAAGTAATCGATTACTTTTTTTCCTTGTTTCTTTGATTATGTCGGGATGGCTAATCGGTTATATTCGTACGTTGATAATCTAAACAGCAGGTTGTGCAACAGAATAACAAGGGAATTCAGGGTGACCGGGAAAATTGAGTATCAGATTGAAAAGTACAGTTTTACCGAAATTGCTGAGCCAACCCGACTGACCGCGCAGTGGGGAGAAGTGCTGGAGGAGTGCCGTCAGTTACCAGCGGGTGCAGAAGAACGTCTGCGCATCGCATTGCTGAATGTCGACTATGTCACCAGCTTTGAACTTCCCTTCAGACTGCTGCTGACGCGCGCACCTCAACTGATTGCCGGGTTGCGGGATGAATTTCAACTTCAACAGAAAAACGTGCTCTTTAACGGCAAGCGTTTTGGTTGCGTTTACAGCCTGAACACCGATTTGAATAGCATACCGGACGAGTTCCAGTATCGCCTCTCAACCCGCATCCGCCGCGTCGATGCAACTGGCGGGAGTGCCGCCCCTTATCAGCAAATCGCCAAAGAGGTCAAAGCTCCGCGTGAGCGGCTCAAACTGGCGCTTGAATCGGCATTGCAGGTTACCGCGCTGGATGGGCTGTTTTGGTTTGGAATTCAGCGTATTGCCGCAGATGTGCAACGCTTAAGAAAAACGGGGATGAGAATCGCCACTGCCGAAATCGAGGTATTCGATAATCTCACCGGCACCACCCGACGCGTTCCGTTCTACCGGCTTGAAAGTTAATCGCGTGTCCCGAACCGCAGCGGTTCGGGACGTGCACAACCTTAAGACGTTTCCAGCAGCGAACGCTTCATGGTCCCGGTGAGGTTATCCAGCAGGTTCTTCAGCAGTTGTACCGCCAGCATCACGCTCTGCAAATTGTAATAAAGCGCCACATCATTCTGGATAAGATACTCTGTAAATTCGCGATTTTTCAGCAATGACAGCGCCCGGTTAACCTGCTCACGCAGGTGATTACAGTTATTCAGATAAACGTCCAACGACGAATACATGCCATCCATCAGTTGATGAAGAAGGGCATTAACTTGCTCAAATTCTGTCACCAGTTCGTGGTGGCGCTGGCCGTGCTTTACAAAACCATTGATACCCATTGGGATCTTCCCTCTGTCACGCCATCACCCGTCAGAAACTCTGCCAGTTCGTATCATTCCCTTTATTCAGGGAGGCGGGCAGTGGGGCTAACGCCTTTAACACCGGTTGTGGCCTGACGGTATCTGCAAGCTTCGCTATCGGCAGCGCTGCGCCGGACAGGACGAACTGGCTGACCAGCCCGGACAGCGTCTGCGCCTGCTCCTGAAGTGAGGCGGAGGCGGCGGAGGCTTCCTCTACCAACGCAGCATTCTGCTGGGTGACGTCATCCATCTGACTGATAGCCTGATGCACCTGCGTAATACCGGTATTCTGCTCTTCGGCCGCCGCGGCGATTTCACTGACCAGATCGTTAACCTGCCTGAACGCGGTCTTCAAACCGGCCATGTTTTCTTCCACGGTTTCCGCCTGAACGGCACCGGATTCCACCAGGTTATAGGAGCTGTCGATAAGCTGCTTGATTTCCCTGGCCGCCTGGGTGGAACGCTGTGAAAGACTGCGCACTTCACCTGCGACAACCGCAAAGCCTTTGCCGTGTTCTCCAGCCCGTGCGGCTTCTACCGCGGCGTTAAGCGCCAGAATGTTGGTCTGAAAGGCAATGCCCTCAATCAGCGTCACGATTTCCGTAATTTTTTTCGAACTGCTTCTGATCTCCGTCATAGTACCCAGCATGCTGGCCAGCGATGCTTCACTGGCGTCCGAAAGCGCTGTCGCATTGCTGGCAAGACGGCTGGCCTGGCGGGTATTATCCGCCGTCTGTCGCACGGTTTCGCTCAGTTCGGCCATGCTGGCTGCCGTCTGTTCCAATGAGGCAGCCTGCTGTTCTGTTCTCGATGACAGATCTTCATTCCCCGCGGCAATTTGGGCCGAAGCGGAGCTGACAGAATGGGACGCCGTACTGACCGAGGTGAGTGCAGATCCCACACGCGTCAGAAGTTGGTTGAATGAACGGGCCATAATACCGACTTCATCTTTTTTGCTGTCGTCTGCGGTGACGCTCAGGTCCAGGTTTTCACCCGCATGGTTCATAATATCGCCAATGCGTCGCAGGCTGTGACGAATACGCAGAATTGTCATGGCAGCCAGGGTGCCGAGAATAATCAGAGCCGCGGCTACCCCCAGAGTCATGCCCCACAGCGTACGCTGATAAGTGTCATGATTGATGGTTCGCAAGTTATTTCCCAGCGAGATATTCAGTGCCAGCTGCTTGCGATAATTTTCCTTAAGCGAATAGATAGCTCCGGCGATGCCATTTTGGTTGTCGTTATTAAGCAGGTTCAACGTAACATCATCCTGATGCGCTCGTGATGCGGTAAGAAATTCAGGCAGGCGCGATTCAATCACTTTCAACTTGGTTAATGCGTTTTCCGCCATTTGTCTGTCTTCATCGCTGGAGATATCGTTTTTTAAGTAATAATCAGCGAGGGTTTTAATACCCGACAGGCGCTGCGAAATTTCTTGTTCAACGGCTGGCATTTTGCTGTTATCGGTCTGACTCTGGTGTCGGTATAGCGCAACTGAAAGCCGGTTGCTGCGATCTATTAACTCGCCCAGATCTTTAATCGAAGGAATCGCATTGACCTGCACATATTCAAAACGATCCTGAAAACCGGCCAATAGTCGGAGAGAAGTTATGCCGATAATAACAAGTGAAGCAGAGAGTAGAACGAAAGCCAGCGTGAGCCTTTGTGTGATATTCATCATTTTCTACCTGGTAAAATGTTAATAAAAATAATCTGTCACTTCCGAACCATCGGCAGGGACGATAGAACTTTTATTTCAAATAAAATGACTTAATTTATTTACACCTTTCACTTTTTTTGACTGACAAGAATTTCCCTGACAGTGTTTTTTTCTATATCAACTGCGGTGGTCTGATGCGCGAGCGGCCATCCATTGACGGTATTGCGCCGGTGACATCTCCATAATTTGATTAAAGGCTTTACGGAAAGCGGTTTCTTCCGAGTAACCACAATCTCTGGCAATCTGACGAATGCTGACACGGGTGCTAATGAGCATGGTACAGGCCGTTTCAATGCGGACCCGCGTAATAAATTCTTTCGGTGTTTCCTGCGACAGTGCTTTAAATTTGCGCTGGAGGGTTCGCTCTGTGGTGTTCAGCGCAGAGGCGAGCTGTGCCGCATTGATGGAGGGATTTTGCATGCGAATAATCTCCTCGGCGCGCACTAAAAATGGTGTCCCGGAGTGAATGGAACCTGGCGATGCGCTGAGATGCTGACGCAAAAAATGGTTATCGGTAAGTGACATCTCTGAAGTGAGATTTGCCACCTCTGTACCTGCCGCTTTTTCGATAATATTTAGGGCCAGTGAAATCCATGAAAAACACCCGCCGGTGGTAAGCACTCCGCGATCCTCCTCCAGCATTTTGCCTCGTGCCGGGATGGCGTCAGGATAACGTTCCTGCAACATATGACTGACCCACCATGTGGTGGCGTATGACCTCCCTTTGAGCAACCCCGCCTCCCCGAGAACAACCCCACCGGTACCTGAAGCGGCCACCAGCGCGCCATTGTCATACATTTTTCTGAACCAGGTGGCGGCCAGGTTAATGTCCGCTAAGTTCAATGGTTGCAGATCCGGGCCCAGCAGCATGCCGGGCGCAATCACGACATCGGGTTGGCCCGCACCCTGAAAGGAGCTGTCAATATGAATAAGCCGGCCTTCGGTATCCCAGACCGGCGCACCATCGGCGCTGACAATCAACGTCTCAAAGGTTTTTTCGGGAAACTTGATGGCATGAGCGGGGGAGGCGGCTATCGCTTTATTGGTTATCCAGAACAAGTCTGCCAGGCCTGCGATGGCCGAAAGCACGCTGCCTTCCAGGGCCAGTATGGCAATACGCATTTATCTCTTCCTGTTGTTAAATTGTCGTAAATTGCGTGAAAAATGTGACTTTTTTACCTGCTGATTTTCGTAATGCTTATCGGCCTCGCTGGGATTTTGTGAATTTGTCTGAGTAAAGTTTTGAATGGACCTGATTATTTCATGAAATCAACAGATACGGCTGCGTTTAACAACCTTTTCTGCTGGCAGGAAGTGAGGGAAAGCTACGCAGCACTGACGTCTGGATAAGGTATGAACAGAAAAAACACCATGCTATAGGCAAGGTTATTTGCACGAGTGAAGGGGATTAGTGGTTACTGAAGGACAACAGTATTCAGGCATCAGGTGCCTGAATAGAAAGCGCTGCGCCCGGCAGCGATATTAAGAGGATCAGATTGATACGGCTGGTTTTAAAAATAAATTCAATTCGTCAATAATGTATCCAGGTTCTTCCTCAAGCGGCATATTATGTAAATCTAAAATCCCTTCGTTTTTTCGTGGGTCATCAGCCTGCAAGGTGGCAAATAAAGGCGTCAGGTTATTTTGTTCTTCCCCGTGTTCTGCCACCAGTTCAAACGTTTTATTTATTGCGGCGTCGCTAGTCAGGGCGCTAACCAAAACACGGGCGATTTGTGCGCGGGATATTACGCCATCTTCTGGCGTACCGGCATGGCGGCGGTCGCCCTGGAGCATGACGATGTGATGTTGATCATCATGGTTATAATCAAACCAGCCCGGTCTGACGATGGTATAAGGATGGCCACTTGCCCGGACCAGGCGCTCGGCACGCCTTTTCCAGTCATGGACCTCTGTCTGCTGATTCCAGCTACCCAGCCGTTCGGTGACACCAATGGTAGTCATTAACACGATACGTGCCTGCGTGCCGCGAAACCTTTGCAGGACATTACGTACTCCGCCATAATCAATTGCCCTGGCGCCGATACGTCCCTGCCCATCAGAACCCAGCGTAAAGATAACGGCATCAATATTCTCTGCCACGTCAGTTAATGTTTCGGGCTGAGACACATCGCCGTAGAATATGTCAGTGCCATGTGGGAGAAGTTTTACTTTGCGCTGATTCCTGATCAGTGCTCTGGGTTGGTGACCCATTTCTATTGCCGTCTTCATAACATGAAGACCAATACTTCCGGTCGCCCCGGCAACAAGTATTTTCATGATAAACCTTCTGTTGCTTCAGATATATTTTCACTACAGATAGAATATCAACCATCATTGTTATCAGTAACGGGGTTAAAATGATTGTGTCTATGAACACCCCTCATAAATATGGTTTGTCGGGGCGGAGATGAATAAGGAAATAACCGATGCTTAAAGAAAACTTCAATGAATTGCAGATTTTCCTCGTGGTGGCAAGAGAGCGAAGTTTTACCAAAGCAGCCGCAAAATTGGGTGTTTCGCAGTCAGCTCTGAGCCATGCGATGAAAGCGCTGGAGGAGCGCCTGAACATCCGTCTGTTGACCCGTACCACGCGCAGCGTTGCGCCAACCGAGGTTGGCGAAAGAATAATTGCCTGCCTTGAGCCTCGTCTCGCCGATCTTGAGCAGGAACTGGCGTCGCTTATTCAACTGGGGGGCACTGCCTCAGGTAATATCCGCTTATCAGCCGGGGAGCACGCCGCACGCAGCCTGGTGTGGCCCAGGTTGAAATCCTTCCTCCGGGAATACCCGGAAATCAATGTCGAGCTGGTGGTGGATAACGGTTTTGTCGATATCGTGGAAGGGCGTTTTGATGCCGGCATCCGCCTTGGCGAAAGCGTTGATAAGGACATGATCGCCGTCAGGATTGGGCCGGATATGCGGATGGCGGTGGTTGGATCGCCAGCCTATTTTGCCGCTAACCCGGCCCCCCACACGCCACATGAACTGCAAAATCATCGCTGTATCAATATGCGTTTGCCGACTGCGGGTGGGCTGTATCATTGGGAATTCGAGCGGGAAGGCAAACCGTTGCGTGTCAGAGTGGAAGGGCAACTGACGTTTAATCTGTTAGCGGAAAGAATCGATGCGGTATTGTCGGGATTCGGTATCGCCTGTGTGCCAGAGAATATGGTGCAGGACTTTATCAAATCAGGCGAACTGGTTCAGGTGTTGCAGGAGTGGTGTCCCTCTTTCGCCGGATACTATCTTTACTATCCCAGCCGCAAACAGCACCCGCCAGCCTTCGCGCTACTGATTGATGCACTTCGTTACTCGGAATAACTGGCCTGCGCTGAAAAGCAGGCCAGTTTCAGCCTTAGCGACCTACCCGGGACTGTAATGAGGCCGGATAACGTTCACCGACGATTTTCACTGTTTCGAGCGCCTGCGTGATTTTACCCAACTCATCCGACGCAAGGATAAGGTCTGCGGCCGCCAGATTCTCCTCCAGTCGGTGCAGTTTGGTCGTGCCGGGAATCGGTACAATCCACGGTTTTTGTGCCAGCAGCCAGGCCAGGGCGATCTGAGCAGAACTGACGCTTTTTGCGGCGGCAAGCTCCGCCAACAATGCAACCAGTTTTTCATTGGCTGCAAGAGCTTCGGCTGCAAAACGTGGCACTTTGCTGCGGAAGTCATCCGCACCGAAAGTTGCCCCAGCCTTGATGGCACCGGTCAGGAAACCTTTACCTAACGGGCTGAATGGCACAAAACCAATCCCCAGCTCCTCCAGTAAAGGCAAGATTTCCTGTTCAGGCTCGCGCCACCACATCGAGTATTCGCTCTGCAAAGCGGCAACCGGTTGGACCGCATGCGCGCGACGAATGGTCTGCACACCGGCTTCGGACAGGCCGAAGTGTTTGACCTTACCTTCGGCAATCAGGTCTTTCACCGTACCCGCGACATCTTCAATCGGCACCTCAGGATCGACGCGATGCTGATAGAGCAGATCAATCACGTCGGTGTTGAGGCGGCGTAATGATCCCTCAACGGCGGTACGAATGTGTTCAGGGCGGCTGTTTAAAATCTGCTGCTTGTTGTCATCACCGAAGGTAAAGCCAAATTTGGTGGCGATGACCACACGGTCACGCAGCGGTTTTAAGGCTTCGCCCACCACTTCTTCGTTCAGATACGGGCCATACACTTCGGCGGTATCGAAAAACGTGACGCCACGTTCTACCGCAGCACGAATAAGTTCGACCGCCTGACGGGTATCCGTAGCCGGGCCGTAGCCGTGGCTCAGTCCCATGCAACCCAGTCCAAGCGCCGATACTTCGAGTCCGGATTTACCGAGATAACGTTTTTGCATCAATCTGTTCCTCTTCAAAGGCAATCATGTTTGCAAAAAATCGTAGCGGTGCGATTGTCCATCATCGGAAATGCGCGATAAATCGCGCCGCTACGGATGAATTTAAACGTCGAGTTTGCGGCCAGTCAGCCATTCCACCATCGCAGGGTCGCGATGTGAGAAAAATGCGCTGGTTGCCGTATCGAGCGCGGTAATTTGCTGCATATCTTCCGCGCTGAGTTCGAAATCGAGGATATTGATATTTTCTGCCATGCGCTCTTTTCGCACTGATTTTGCCAGCGAAACGATGCCGCGCTGGAAGATCCAACGCAGGACCACCTGACCCACACTTTTGCCATACTGGTTACCGATCGCCGTTAATACGGGATGCTGGAACAAACCGTTTCTCCCTTCGGCAAAAGGTGCCCAGGCTTCAGGCTGGATCCCACGGCTTTGCATCCACGGCGCTGCCTGTAGCTGCTGGGTAAAGGGGTTGACTTCAACCTGGTTGACAGCCGGCACAACCTTATTAAAGGCGATAAGATCAGCCAGTCGATCCGGGTGGAAGTTGCTCACACCAATCGCCCGGATTTTCCCTGCCTGTTGCAGTTCTTCCATAGCGCGCCAGGCACCGTGGACGTCACCGTAAGGCTGGTGAATCAGATACAGGTCAACATAATCCAGTTGCAGTCGATTCAGTGAGCGCTCGAACTGTGCCTTAGCACCGGCGTAATGGGTGTCCTGCAACCACAGTTTGGTGGTGACAAAGAGTTCATTGCGGGCAATGCCGCTTTGCTTCAGCGCATTCCCGACCTGGGTTTCATTCTGGTAGGAAGCCGCCGTATCAATCAGGCGATAACCGGTTTCGATAGCGTCAATCACCGCTCTTTCGCACTCGGCGGCATCCGTCATCTGGAATACACCAAAGCCCAACAGGGGCATGTCGATACCGTTGTTCAGTTTTACTGTTTGCATCAGGTTGTCCTTCAGATGTGCTTGTGTGCCAAGCATAACGCAGCGAGATTTATTCGATTAGAGGGTGCAATCAGCTAGGGTTAATTAGCAGGGTTCATTAATAAATGAACCCTGCCGTTGGTGGATTACGCGTTCGCCAGCGCTTGTTGCAGTGCGTTCCCCGCCCGCATCGCTGCGTCGGTTTCGCCGTGTTGACGCAGGATCTCTACCAACTGGCGCAGTTGTCCTGCCGTCAGACCGACGCGTTGGCTGGCGCGCATATGGGATAACAATTGCGCCTCAACGCCGGGCGTGGCAGCTAATGCGCCCACCGTTGCCAGTTCGCGGCTTTGCCAGTCGAGGTTGTCACGGGCAAAAATGTCCCCGAACAGATGAGTTTGCAGGTACTGATTAATCACCGGCGCGAAATCAAATAACGGTCCCTGGACAGGTGCACCGGATATTTTGGTCTGATTGGCGGTACCAACGCGTCGCAGTTCATCCCCGACAGGAATGGTGCTGGCTGGCTCATTACCCGCCATATCGTGGACTCCACGTTGTTGTCGCGTCTCAACCACCTTCATCAGGGCATTTAACGCATTTAAACTGCGCGGAAAGCCGGTGTAGGCATACAGCTGAACCAGGACTTCTTTGATTTCGTTGACCGTCAGCCCGGCGTCCAGCCCCTGATTAAGCGCGGCATCGAGTTTTTCCATCTGGCTGGTTGCCATATACGCAGCAATCAATGGGATGGCCTGCTGGCGTGCCGACAACGTGGGTGATTCTTCATCCGTGCCGGTTGTCGCTGGTGCAGCGTGGACCGTGAGACTGCAACCCAGCATCAGCAGGAGCGCCGCAATCAAGACCTTAATGGGCGTGGTATTGTTCATCCGTCACTTTCTCCATCCAGTTAACGTTGGTTCCATTTACCCTCCCGGTTATCGCCAGATGTGTCATGGCACTGCCCGGGGCTGCGCCATGCCAGTGTTTGACGCCAGGCGGGCAGAAGACGACATCGCCAGGGCGAATGATCTGTATCGGCTGGCCCTCCTGCTGCGTCAGACCCACACCGGCAGTGACAATCAACCGTTGACCTGCCGGATGCGTATGCCAGGCGGAACGTGCGCCTGGTTCAAAGGTGACATACGCCCCCGAAACCTCGATGCCGTGATCAAGCTGAAATAACGGATCAACCCGGACGCGTCCGGTAAAGTTCTCCGCTGGCCCATACAGGGCGTTTTGACTTCCGGCAGGGGCGATGATTTGCGCCTCAGCCGCGAATGCAAGAGTGAAGAAGGGCAGTAACAGCCCGAGGTAACGTTTTTTTCCGGTCATGCTGCGCGTCCTTTTCATTGATGAAGGGGAGAGTCAGCCATGATATTAACGAGGGTAAAATGTCGTCAGACTGACGCTTCCCTGACAATTTTGTCAGTTGGGCATCTGGCAAGTGGCTGGGGATCCGTTTGCATGGCAAAGGTCAACCCAAAGGTATTCATGCCGTCTTCACTGCGTGCAAAGACCTCCCCCCGATGCATAATCGCCACGGCGCGAACGATCGACAGCCCCAGTCCGTGATGGGTATCGCTGCGGGTGCGGGAGGCGTCGGCCCGATAAAAACGTTCAAAAAGGCGAGGCAACTGATCGGGTGCGATGGGGGCACCCGGATTGGAAACTGCAACCCTGGCCTGATTATTTTTCTGGCTTAACCGGACAATCACCTGACTGTTGGCTGGGGCATGTCTGGCGCTATTTTCCAGTAAATTGGCCAGCGAACGATGAAATAAACGCCGGTCAATCTCGACCGTGACATCACCCTGTACATCCAGAGAAAGGTGTTTTTCCGCGAATGAGGGTTCTACGTATTCGGCTGTTTTCAGCGTTTCTGCGCGCAGGGACACCTGCGTGAGCTGCGCAGCATGTTCACCGGCGTGAGCATGGGACAGAAACAGCATGTCATTGACGATCGAGGCCATGCGCTCAAGTTCTTCAAGGTTTGAGCCAAGTAACTCTTCCAGCTCATCATGTGAACGTCGACGTGAAAGCCCCAGTTGCGCTTGACCAATCAGGTTGGTGAGCGGAGTGCGAAGTTCATGGGCGACATCCGCGTTAAAATTTTCGAGCTGCCGCCAGGCAACCTCCTGACGCGCCAACACGCCGTTGAATGAAGATGCCAGTTGCTGCAACTCTCCGGGTAAGGCGGTGGTATCCAGCCGTTGACCATGATCGCCCGGCGCGAGCCGTTGCGCCTGTCTGCTTAATGTTCCCACCGGTCGCAGACCAATTCTTGAGACGCCATAACCCAGCAACGCGACGATCACTACGCCCACCACGGCGATAATCAACAACGTGCGGGTGAACGCATCCAGCGTGCCCATGTAGGGCGTAGAGTCGATGGCCACGATGTAGCGCAACGTCGGTCGTTCACCATTGGCAGGGAGGGTTTTGACCAACAGAAAAAGCGAGCAGACCCCTTCCGAGGCGCCGGGCATCTTGTTAAAACCTTCCTGCAAAGATGACCACTGCACCCCCACCGGTGGCGCGCCACCGACATTAAAGCGCGGGTCTGCGCTGACTATCCAGTAGCGTACGCGCTCCCCTTCAGAATTGGTTAATACGGTGAATTTATTCGCCAGCCCAGACCAGTCATGCGCGGAGGTTCGCGCGGTGATCCACGGGCTCATTAAGGACTCCCGAAATAACAGCTCGTTATGCATCTGTTTTTGCAACGACTCATGCAACGAGCCGCGCAACAAAATGCCGATCACAGCGACAATCATCAGGGCGGATAACGCAAACATCAGCGCAAGATGGAGCGAAAGAGAACGTTTAAACATGCTGCTCTCAATGCCTGACTTCAAGCACATAGCCCATACCGCGCACGGTATGCAGTAACCTGAGCGCAAACGGCGTATCGACTTTGGCGCGCAAGCGTTTAATCGCCACCTCAACCACGTTAGCGTCGCTGTCAAAATTCATGTCCCATACCTGTTCGGCGATCATCATCTTCGACAAAATCTCCCCCTGATGGCGGGCCAGCAGACTCAGCAAAGCAAACTCTTTCGCCGTCAGTTCCAGTCGGATACCCGCGCGAAATACCCGTCTGGACAGCAAATCTAACTGCAAATCATGAATTTGCAGTTGGGTGATATCGGTGCCATCGGTTGAACGGCGACGAACCAGCGCCTGAATGCGGGCGACTAACTCAATAAGTGAGAAGGGCTTAGGGAGATAATCATCCGCGCCAAGCCGCAGTCCTTTCACGCGCTCATCAACCGAACCGCGGGCAGATAACATCAACACCGGCGTCTGTTTACTGGCGCGCACACCTTCCAGTACCCGGTAGCCATCCATTCCGGGCAGCATCACATCAAGGATTATCGCGTCGTAGTCAAACTCCAGCGCATAATGCAGCCCTTCAGCGCCATTGGCCGAAACGTCTACCGTGAACCCGGACTCGCCCAAAGCACGACGAAGATAGGTTGAGGTTTTTTCTTCATCTTCGACTAACAACAGGCGCATAACGCTTCTTCCTCTTGAACATAATGGGGGCCATTCTGCTGCTGACTTGCCAACATCACGCTGACGATTTTCTGACAGCGCTGTCAGCAAGCATGATTTTCCTGACAAAAATGTTATTTCCCCGTCACCCTGCTGACAGTCCTGTCTGCCTAATCTGGCCGCGCATATTTGCTATCGCGAGCCAGATAAAACGGGAGATACCATGAAATTTACGCTTTTAAATGCAATGCTGATTACCGCAATGGCCAGCGTCACCGCTGTGCATGCGGCTGATTACAAGAAGAATCCGTTCACCCTCGTCTATGACGACGCGATCACCGAGAACGTCGAGGGAAAGGTCAATATTCATCCGGTGAAATATGATCTTCATGGCATTCAGATCGCCGCGAATGTCTACACGCCGGCCGATTACGACCCTGCAAAAAAATATCCGGCGGTGGTGGTGGCTCACCCGAATGGCGGCGTCAAAGAGCAGGTCGCCGGGTTATATGCTCAACGTCTGGCCGAGCACGGATACATCACCATCACCGCCGATGCGGCTTATCAGGGAGCCAGTGGGGGGATGCCCCGTAGCGTTGATAAACCGGCTAACCGCATTGAGGATATTCACGGTATGGCTGACTACATCAGCCAGTACCCTGGGGTGGATAACACGCGCATTGGCTTGCTGGGCATTTGTGGTGGCGGTGGTTATTCCTTAAAAGCCGCGCAGACTGATAAGCGGTTTAAGGCGTTGGCAACGCTGAGCATGTTTGACTCTGGTCGTGTGCGCCGTAATGGGTATCAGGACTCGCAGATTGCCACCATCCAGACACGCCTGAAGCAAGCCAGCGATGCACGCGCGCAAGAAGCCGCAACCGGGGAAGTCAGTTATTCCGGCGATGCCAACCTGACCGATGAACAGATCGCGAAACTGCCGTTTGATCTCTACCGTCAGGGTTACGAGTATTACTGGAAAACCCATGCTCACCCGAACTCAACGTTTCGCTATACCACCAGCAGCCTGGTGGATTTGATGAGTTTCGATGCGCAAAGCAATATGGATCTCATCAATCAGCCGCTGTTAATGATGGCCGGTACAAAAGCGGATTCGCGTTACATGACCGAAAGTGCCTTCAAAATGGCCACCGGAACGCAAAATAAAGAACTGTTTCTGATTGATGGTGCAACCCATATCGAAACTTACTGGGTACCACGCTACGTTGACCAGGCGATGAGCAAGTTAGATACCTTCTTCGATAAGAATATTTAAACCGCTTTCCTGATGCCCGTAGCGGCGCGATTTATCGCGCTTCTAATCTGCGCGATAAATCGCGCTGCTACGGGCAGATTATCCTGGCTGGCTCTAAAGATAATTGCGCCTGGTGAATAGAGGTTATGAGAAAAATTCATCAATAACGCCAGGCGCGGCACAGTCACCGGCGTTCTTTTTGCGCCTGAACCGTCAGAATGATTAAGGCGCTGGCGAGCGTAAACACGGCGATGATCCAGCCCATGGTCCAGGGGGTGCCATCGCTAAACAATGCCAGTAACAGCGAAGAGATGATCCCGCTGCCGTACTGCAATGAACCCATCAGCGCAGATGCCGAGCCTGCCGCATTGGGTACGGCATCCAGCGCGCAGGCCGTTGACGTTGCGGCGATGATGCCATTCATCGAGAAGAACACCAACACGGTCGCGACGATGATGCCCATTCCGCCGATACCCAACCCGCTTGCGACAGCAAGGACTATGGCCGCAAGGGCCGCGACGGAGACGGCAACTTTTAACAATGCTTCCAGTGGAAAGCGGTGCACCAGGCGGCGATTCACCATGCTGACCGCCATCAATCCAACGATATTGACGGCAAACAGCCACCCGTAATGTTGTGGGTCAACACCAAAGAAAGTGATGTAAACAAATGGGGAGCCGGTGATAAAGGCATAAGCAGCGATGTAGTAGAACGTCAGACAAAGCGTAAAACGCATATATCTGGCGTTAGTCAGTAAGGCGTAGTAATTGCCAAAGGCGCTGGATACGGACGTCGCTGATCGTTTGTCTTCCGCTAAGGTTTCCGGTAGCCACAACAACGAAAACAGCATGAACGCCCCGATAAGGGCGAGCAGCCAAAAAATGGCATGCCATGATGTCACCTTAATCATTTGGCCGCCCAGCAGCGGTCCGGCGATTGGCGCTATCGCCATGATGATCATCAGGGTCGAAAGCATTTGTGCGGCACGCGTACGGCTAAACAGATCGCGGATCATCGCACGCGCCAGCATTGGACCGGTACAGGCACCTAAAGCCTGAAAGACACGCCAGAAGACAATTTGACCGATATCGGTTGATAATGCACAACCCACTGAGCCGATCACAAACAAAACCATACCGATGAACAACGGCAGGCGTCGCCCGTAGCGATCGCTGATCGGCCCCCAAATCAACTGTGCAATGCTAAAGCCGATCAAAAATCCGGTGATAGTTAGCTCGGCATTTCCCCGCAGATCCTTTGCCATGACGGGCATCGCGGGAAGGTAGATATCGGTTGATAAAGAGGTGACAGCCATTAATGCGCTGAGAATAAGAACGAATGCCAGGCTGGCTTTATTAACCGTCGCTGACTGCGTTCGTGCCTGTAAATTAAGCATGGTGACCCGTCTGGATATAAGAAGATGCGAGCATGTTAACGGGTTTGTGCGGTGAGATAATGTCAGGTAACGGGATAGGGATTATGAGTTTTTTTCATTAATCTCAGTGAGGCGAACTGGCGGGTTGTAGTAGTGGTGGGATTCCTGCGCATATGTTTAAAATAATGGTTTATTTAAACATATCATCGAAAAGCCCTCCCACTCTCCACCAATCCTGCACCAGAATGCATCGTGGAGAGTTTATTCATCATCTTCCATCAACCCGATCATCGCCCCTTTGTGGGCTTCAACCATGCGTATATAACGCATGACGGTTTCCGTTCGGGTCCAGGTGCCTTCCTGCATAATCTGCGCCACCGAAAATCCTTTTCTTGCCATGTCCTGAGCGGCACCCACGCGGGCGCTGTGGCCGCTCCATCCGGCATACCGACCTTTATTGGTTCTGCTGCGAGCCACTACACCGACTGCATTCCGGGCGCGAAGAAAGATTTCTTCGAGGCAGGGGGTACTCATCGGTGCCAATCTCGGTTTCGTCACGCAATTGGCGCGGTGAACCGGACAAAAAATCATAGCATCCGGTTCACCGCTCAGTCCGGCAGCGATAAGCCATTCCGTCAGGCGCTGGCTTGACTGCCTACTCAACGCCTTCACGATGCCGCCGGACTGAACGATGGTTTTAGTCCAGGCCACGTCGAGAATAATGCGGCCATCAGCCGCGCGTGAAATATCGCGTACCCGCAGGCGGGATAATTCGCTGAGACGAAGCAGCGTGCTGTAGGCAATATGCATAAAGGCAAGGTCACGCAACTGTTGTAGCCGAGGGGAACCCTGCCAGGCTGCATCGAGTTTTTTCAGGTCCTGTCGGCAGAAGGGCACGGCCTGCCCGGTGCGCTCACCCGCGATCACCGCCGCGCGATTGATTTTCTTAACCACACGAAACACATCGGGAGAAACGTTCGGCGGCACCAGCCCCGCGTTACGGTGTAACATTGAGATCAGCGCTGCATGGGTGGCAATGGTGGAAGACGCGCGACCAGCGGATTGCAGATACAGTAAATAATCCCGCAAGTCTTCCGGTGTCATGGGCAAAAAAGAGCGGCGGTTTTCTTCAGCCCAGCGCCAACAGATCCGCATGACGCTGAGCAGTTGCCGCCAGGTGTTAGAGGAAAAAGCCTCACGATCGCGAACGAAAGCAGCCAGCCTGGCTGAAATATCGTCGTTGGTGCTGAAGGGTTGTAGCAACGGATTTGCGACGGTGATTTCGGTCATTTTTGTTCAGTTTCCATCCGTTACCGGTAAGATCGCGCTACGTGAAATCTGGCAAAAGCGCAGGGGAGTTATACGTCAGATTTCACGTACGAGCGCCTGATTTTTATACGGGTTTTCTGCTACCGAGTCCTCAGAGCCATATGTCAGCCGCCGGACGGAAGAGGAAACTGATAATACAGGCTTTCCTGACCTAATATAAGTGTAATTATATTAGGTTAGAGGATCGAGTGAGATTATCGGTGTCTCAGTGAGAATCTGGCAAATCAATCAGTGCAAAAACCATTCGGCCAGTAGAGGGGTTCTACTGACCGACGCTTTGGAGACTTAACCGCGAAAACGGATCTTAGGTGTCACGATGAAACCTTTCCCCGAGGATCATCAATATGCTGTTTCGCCACGTCATAACGGATGCCTTCGCGATGCAGAATACGCACGTTTTTAACCACCGTTGCCAGCGCCTGTAAAAACGTTGCTGAATGTTCATGTCGCTCATAGGCTTCAATATCGGCCCAGCCCTCGGACAGATGGAAGGCATCCGGGTTTACCAGGTCTTGCGAAAATGCATAGAAAACGCAACCGGGCAGTTGTTGTGCCGCCTGCATTTCAGGCTTCACCGCATCGATAAACGTTTGGCGGTCATCCGGGTGCACGCGATAGTAAGCGCTGACAATGATTTCGGTAGCTTGCGTTTTGTCATGGTCGCCCGCAGACGAGATACGTGCATCGGGGGTATTTACACTCATTTTACTCTCCAGAAATTCGCTGATGATTGATGTCATTACCTTAACAACGCATTCAGGCAGGCTGATCGCCGTTAAACGCGCGCCAGGCGGCGAGCGTATCCAGTGATTCACGCAGTAACTTTATTTTTCCCTCTTCTGCCACCAGGCGTCCGGCATAGGTTTGTTTATACAAACGATCAGTGCCGGTTATTGCCGCTTCGACGCTGTATTCACCGAATGCCTGCGTCGGGGTATCGATAAAAAACTGGATATTGCGGAAGCGAAAATCAGGCACCTTTTTCAACAATCCGGCGATAAACGCCGCAATTTCCTGTGGCCCCTGGACCCGATGTGGTAGCCCCAGCGTCTTAAGGTAAGGTAATTCCAGCACGCCATCTGCGGCAAAAAGCGCGGCGGCAGCATGGGGATCCTGAATATTGTCGAGGTAGTTCTGAAGTAATTGCACGGCGGTTTTCATGATGAAAGCTCCTGTCATTGTCGGTGCCAGACCGTATCGTTGGCGTGCAGCAACAATAAACAAACTCAGAAACTCGCAAAATAGCAAAGAATGAAATCCATCATTTCAAAATTGCAATGATGGATAACCGATCAGGACGGCTTGACCATGCTCAGACGGGCCAGCGCCATGCGGGTTCGCTGAGGTGCCGGGCAAAAAAGTCAGACAGTACCCTGACTTTTAACGGGCGACTGCGCGCGGTGGGTGTCACAAAGTACAGTCCTCCCTGTGTCATCGACCACTGATCAAGCAGATGAACCAGACGACCCTCTCTCAGATATTCGGCCGCGATAAACTCCGGCAATTCAGCAATACCCAAACCGGCCAACAGGGGAGGAAGCAGAGCATCTGAATTTGTCACCCGCAACGGGCCATTCGGCACAATATCTTCCTGGGTGCCAGATGTATGGGTAAAGCGCCAGACCTGGCTGCGCGCCCGCCAGGCATAGCTGAAACAGGCTCGGCCAGACAGTTCGCGGGGATGTTGTGGCGCACCGTGCTCAGCAAGATAGGCCGGAGAGGCCACCAGATACTGCGTTACCGCACAAAATTTGCGAGCCACCAGGGAGGAATCCGGCAGCGCCGCAATGCGCAATGCAGCGTCAAAGCCTTCGGCAATCAGATCGACTGACGCATCGGACAGATGAAGGTCCACGCTGAGTTCGGGAAATTGACGAATCAGTTCAGGCAGCAGCGGTGCAACCCAACGTAATCCGAATGACATCGGCACTGCCAGTCGCACCTGACCGCGAGGTTGCACCGACAGTTCATGGGCCTCACTTTCGACTTCTTCAGCCTGGCGATACATTTCCGACGCCCTGGCGGCCATGCTTTGTCCAAATTCGGTCAGGGCCAACTGCCGCGAGGTGCGGTTGAATAGTCTGCCCCCCAGACGTTCTTCAAGTCGCGCCACGGCGCGCGACACCGTGGGCACCGACACCCCCATCACACGGGCGGCGGCGGCGAAGGAACCTTCCTCGGCCACCTTTGCAAACATCGCGAGTCCTTCAAAATCAGGAAATCTGGTCATTTCAATTCTGCAATGATGAGTTTCAAATCATTCTATTTTGAAAATCATCGCAGGTCGATAAGCTTCTTCCATCGCGGCAACCCATGCTGCCGCTCACGACAACTATCTGATAACAGGGAAATTCAAATGAAAACTCATCGCATCGCTTCCACGTTGTTCGCTTCCACATTATTGCTGGGGGCCGTCAGCCTGTCTGCCTCAGCAGCGCCGACAGTGAGCATTTCCGGCGTTGACCATGCGGGCATCAACGTGCCGGATCGGCTACGGCGATTACGTTTTTCCAGACCACCTTTGGTGCGAAGCTGGAATCCGACATCACTCCCGGTGCGATTCCGGATGCGTGGAAAACGGCGTTTAACTGGCGTCAATCCAGCGAGCTGAAGCGCTTTGTCATGATGCGCCTGCCAGATGGCACAGGGGTGGAGCTCTTCCAGTACAGCGGTAAGCAAATCGATCACCAGCGCCCACATCAGGATGATGACGCAGCAACCTACCGTCAGTCACGGCAAGCTGGCGAGTGCGCGGGTTTTTCTCAGTAAATAATCCGCATTGTTAAAACGGTAATTGGCGTAGCGGCGCGATTTATCGCGCATCATCCAGCGATGGTGACGTAAAACCCGCGCGATAAATCGCGCCGCTACAGGTGGGGTGTAGGTTTGTGGTCAATCGGATATCGTATTTAACATAAGATACATTTCGCGATCCGAGATATAGATGCAAAGCTGACCTGACCATATATCCCGATGATATCAACGCGTTACTTGCTGCTTGCAGGTCAGTCAACTGCGATGATTCTGCACAAGTTGCATGGGTTCTTCGTATTTGCCAGCCATTTTTTCGCGATGAGGTATCGCTTCCACCACATTTCTCTTCTCAGTGATCTGCGAGGCGAGAGCATCAAAAGAGACTGAACTCACAATGGGATCTTTCATGTGATTGATGTAAATGTAGGTTTTGTCGCCATCGCCTTTAACATACATTACTGATTCTTTTTTTATCAGGTACTTACACCCGCCAACCGCATTTATATAAAGCATAAATTCAACTTCGAAGGGAAACGAGCAGTGAGATTATTCCTAATGTCGTCAAATGGATATGATCCTGCATAATCTTTTCGTTTTCTTTAAAAATGAACTCAGCAAAGAAAAATCGGCTGCGACACAAGTTGTCATATCGGGGAGGACAATAGGCGTTTTAAAGGAGAGAACCATGCTAAACGCCAAAATGATTGAACAGCAACCGACCCCGGAAAACCAACACACTCTCGAACTGTGGATCGCTTGCTGGATGAAACTGCGGACTGGCTTGGGCTGGTGACCTCGGTCAATACACGCTGTGAGCCTGCACAGCACAGCTTCAATGATTACGCCCATCTGCCGGCGGTTAACGTGTTACTCCGGCAACGCTAATAGTTGACGCGGCAACATTGTCAGCCGTTCAGCACCCTCCGGAGTGACGCGCACCGTTTCACTGAACGCCAGGCTCTGGGCCGAGATATACATATGGAACACCATGTCTGATTCCAGTACCCATGTCGCACTGGCATGGAAACTGGTGGAAAAGTCACTGGGGCGCGGCGTACGCGTATACAGTCCCAGCGCATATCCGGTGACGTTGGGATAATCCGTGCGCAATCCGCGGCTGAGTATCGTTTCCCGCACGATGGCATCGATTTCGCCTGCACTGACACCGGGTTTCATCGCACGGAGTTGTTGATCCTGGATCGCGATCAATTGCTCGGCGAGTTCAGCGCGGTGTGACGAGATATCACCGACGATAAACGGACGCATCAGGCGGGCGCTGTAGTGCCTGACCTTGGGGATGAGTTCAACGTGCAGGACATCCTGGCGCTGCAAGCGTTGTTCATGGCCACTGGCATGCAGAAATCCGTTGTCACCACTGGCAATGACGATGGGACCGGTTTCACCGGTATCGGCTCCGAGACGCAGAAACTGCCCGGCCGCCAGCGCTGCAACATCACGTACCCGCCAGCCACCCTGTACTTCATTACCAATGCGGTTGAGTGTGGCATCGGCAATCGCCGCCGCCTGGCGCAAGGCCGTCAACTCAGCGGGGAATTTGACACTGCGCAGCCGATCGCTGATGGCGGAGAGATCGCACCACTGCACATCAGGCAGGTGACGAGCTAGCTGCTGCCAACTGTGTACCGTCATGCCATAGGAGTAAAAGTCAGCGCCAATGCGTGCCCGTTGGTAACCGCGCCGCACGAGGCTGTGCGCCACAGCAAACCAGGGGTCTTCATCGTCACGATATGTCTCCACCACCAGTTGCGGCGACTGCGTACGGCAAGGTACTTCATCTAACTGACGTAACACCATCCAGGGTTCCCCATTAAGGGGAACCAGGCAAGCGCGATATAAGGTTTCAGAGACGGTATAACCGGTCAGCCAGGCCAGCAACTCGCCGTGGTCGACCACCATAATATCAACCTCTGCCTGCTGCATGGCGGCACGCAGACGACTCAGCGCTTCAGCAATCATTATGCACCCTCAACCGGCTGGCAGATCGCCAGAATGGCGAGGAGATAAATGCGTACCATATCGAGGAATTCGCTGATTTCTACTCGCTCATCCGGCATGGTGTTGTATTTTCCGCCAGGACCGCAGACGATACCCTCCATACCCGCATGCTGATAAAAATGTGCAGCATCAGTACCATAGAAGGCGGGTGGCGTGATCACTCCGGTGGGTTGTTCGGTACCGCGCACGGTTTTCCACGCTTGATTCACCGCTTTGACGATCGGCGATTCCGGGGAGACTTCAAAGGGCAACATCGTGGGTTTATCGCGGATACCGTCATCGAACAACACGGCCTGAAGGCCGGGATAGCGTTGACACAGCGTATCCAACAATGCCTGTAAATCGGCCAGAACGCCTTCCACGGTTTGCCCTGGGGCGAAGCGTGCAGAACCTTTTAAGCGCACAAAGTCAGACACCTGCGGTGGGCGCCACTCTTCCAGTTCACGCCCCAGCGCACCGTGTACCACGCCGATGTGCCCCCGGTTAATTTTACGATGCTCAGCGGTTTTCGCGCCGCTAAAGGTCATGTTGTTGATCTGCGGGATCAACTCGACCGCCGCGCTGATGGCATCTACCGCTTCTTCGCGTTTTGACAGATGACGCGTATCACCGGTCAGTTCAATGGTGAACATCAGCGAACCGGCGTGCATGGTCAACGCCTGCAAATCGGTTGGCTCCGCATTAATGAAATAGTCAGCGCGAACCCCCTGCTCAATCGCTGCCAGCGTGCCAATACCGCCCTGCAATTCGCCAACCACATAAGTGAGGATCACATCGCCTTTCAACTTTACACCGGCATCAATCAGCGTTTTTAGTGCGCAGAAATAGGCCGCGTCCCCCGCTTTCATGTTGGACACGCCGATACCGTAAATAAACTGGTCGTCAATTTTTCCTTCCCAGGGATCGACGGTCCAGCCTTCGGTGACCGGGTTAGTATCAAGATGCCCGTTAAACAGCAGACTGTTACCGCCGCCGCTGCCCGCCAGGCGACCGATGGCATTCAGCCTGTCGCCTGGGACGTTTTGCAATTCGGTGGTCAGGCCCAACTCTTTCATCTGCCCGGCCATATATTTTGCTAACTCGCGCTCGCCGTCGGTGGCGCTGTAACTTTTGTGTTGCACCATTTTTGCCAGAAAAGAGAGACAAAACTCGCGAT
The DNA here is from genome assembly GCF_059730685.1 of Pantoea sp. X-Soil-OKNW-713. Taxonomy (NCBI): domain Bacteria; kingdom Pseudomonadati; phylum Pseudomonadota; class Gammaproteobacteria; order Enterobacterales; family Erwiniaceae; genus Pantoea; species Pantoea sp. X-Soil-OKNW-713. The sequence goes on from NZ_AP035997.1 coordinate 160,442, forward strand.
CAATGTGGTGAATTAACTGTTCAGGATTCATGCGCTTCTCGTTAAGCAACGGACTGGGATAGGTCGGGAACGTGCACTGCATCAAGCAACGCACGGGTATAATTGTGTTGTGCCAGCTCGGCCATATTCTCGCCGGGTAGCACCTCCACCACGTCACCGCGATACATCACCGCCACGCGATGGGCGATTTGACGGATCAGGTTGAGGTCGTGGGTGATAAACAGATAAGCGGTGCCGTAGCGGCGACGTAACTCCAGCAACAGCTCGATAATGGTGGCCTGCACAGAGACATCCAACGCGGCGGTTATCTCATCACAAATCACCATGTCAGGGGGATTCGCGAACGCACGCGCGATGGCAACGCGCTGTTTCTGGCCGCCCGACAATGCGTGAGGATAGCGGCTGGCAAATTCAGCCGGCAGGCGCACCTCCTCAAGCAAACGCGCCACCGCCTGCGCCTCGGTTTCTCCGGGTGGCAAACCGTACAGGCGTAACGGGCGGGCAATAATCTCGCCGATGGTCATCCGTGGATTGAGGGAGGCGTCAGGATGCTGGAAGATCATCTGCACACGGCGGCGATACTCTTTATCCATCTGCGCCCGACCCTGTACGCTGTAGCCGCAAAAGTCGATCGCACCCTCAAACGGCACCAGCCCGGTTATGGCTTTACCCAACGATGATTTCCCGGAGCCTGACTCCCCCACCACACCGAGGATTTCGCCCTGGTGCACGGTCAGTGAGACGGCATTGGCCGCGCGGGTGGTATTGGCTTCACGCTTCAGCAGGCGATCAATCAAGCCCTGCTGACCATAATCAATGGTTATCTTCTCAAGACTGAGGAGGGGTTGCGTTCCTGCGCCATCCTGTACCAGCCGCTGCTGCGGATTAGGCACCGCAGCGATCAGCTTGCGGGTGTAGCTATTGCACGGCGCGTTAAACAAGCTACGCGTCTCAGCCTGTTCCACGATGCGCCCCTTTTCCAGCACGCAGACCCGGTCGGCGACTTTCGACACCAGGGCCAGATCGTGGGAGATGTAGAGCGATGCCACGCCAGTCTCTTCGCGCAGCCGTTCATACAGGTCAAGAATTTGCGCGGAGCTGATCACATCCAGTGCCGTCGTTGGCTCATCAAAAATCATGCAATCCGGCTGACAGGCAAACGCGGTTGCGATCAGGATCCGTTGCTTTTCACCACCGGAGACCTGGTGCGGGTAGCGGCGCATCATGCGTGCCGGATGTTTCAGCTCCACATCATGCAGCAGCGCTTCACCCAACTTCTGCGCCTCACGCGCTGATAAGCCACGATGACGACGCAGCACTTCAGTCACCTGTTCGCCCAGCGTCAGCGTCGGGTTAAGCGAGGCACTGGGATCCTGAAAAATCATACCGAGCTTTTTGCCGCGCAATGCCATCAGTTCAGGTGCGGGCATAGCGAGCAGGCTGCTGCCATGCAGACGGATATCACCTTGTTTTTCCCGTGCATTGCTGGCCAGCCAGCGCATAATTGCCCAGCCAAGCGTGGTTTTACCGGAACCAGACTCGCCCACCAGTCCCAATACTTCGCCCGGCATCACTTGCAGGTTGATATCGCGCAATACCGGCAGTGTCTGACCATGCTGTAACGCGTAATCGAGGCTGTAATTTTCTACCGACAGCACCGGTGCAAGGTTGTCACGCATCAGTGGCTCCTTGGGTTAAGTACGTCACGCAAACCATCGCCGAGTAAATTAAACCCGATAGCGACCAGCGCGATGGCCAGTCCGGGGATCATCATCATCCACGGTGCATTGAAGAAATAAGCCCGCGCTTCTGAAACCATCAATCCCCACTCCGGTTCAGGGGGTTGTGCACCCAGGCCGAGAAAACTCAGCGTGGCAAACAGCATGATGGCGAAGGCTACGCGGATGGTGGCCTCCACAATGATCGGCGCGAGAATATTCGGCAGCATCTCCCGCAGGATGATGTAGTGCCCTGCTTCCCCGCGCGCGATCGCGGCGTTGATGTAATCCTGTTGACGTGCTGCCAGCGCCACGCTGCGCGCGATCCGTACCATGCCAGGCACGAACGCGATGGTGATCGCCAGCACCGCATTCATGCTGCTTTGCCCCAGTGTGCTGACAATTAACAGCGCGAACAGCAGGCTGGGGATCGCCATCACCGCATCCATAGTGCGCATCATAAATTCATCGATCTTGCCGCCCAGATAGGCACTGGCAGTACCGAGCACCGAACCGATGATCATCGCTAAAGCGGTTGCCAGCAGCGATAACAAGATGGTGGAGCGTGCACCGACCATGACCCGGCTGAAGATGTCGCGCCCCATCTGGTCGGTGCCAAACCAGTGTTCGGCACTGGGGGGCTTATAACGCGTCAGAATGGAGATCGCCTCAGGATCAAAGGGCGCTACATGGGCTCCCCCTACCACCATCAACAACGCCAGCAATAAAATCAGTAATCCGGCGGCACCCTGTGGCGAACGCACCAAACGTTTCAAAATCTCAGGCATAGGAAATCCGTTTATCCAGAATCACGTAGGCTAAATCGGCCAGAAAGTTCACCACCGAATAGGTTGTGGCGAGGATCATTACACCCGCCTGAATGGTGGGCAGATCGCGCGCCTGTACCGCAACAATCAGCTCGCGGCCAATACCCGGAATGGCGAAAATCTCCTCCACCACCACAATGCCGCCCAGCAGATAACCAACATCTAATGCCACGATGGTGATAGTCGGGAGCAGGCCATTGCGCAGCGCATGCCGCCACAGAATGCGGCGACGCGTTAACCCCTTCAGCCAGGCGGCGCGGATGTAATCCGTGTGCAATACATCCACCATTTCCGAGCGCACCATGCGTGAAACATGCGCCACCAGAATCAGCGCAACGGTGATCGACGGCAGAATCAGGTGCTGAACACCGCTGACGAAGTTCTCACTCAGCGGCACATAACCAGTGGCGGGCAAAATCTGCCAGACATCGGCAAACAGCAGCAGCACCAGGGTGGCGGTGACAAATTCAGGAAAAGAGATGCCAATGTAGGAGATCACGCTGACCAGCACATCGGCGGTTTTGCCACGCCGTACCGCTGCCCAGATCCCGAGGGGAATGGCGATCACCAACATCAACAACAGTGCACACACCGCCAGCAACAGCGAACGCGATAACGCTGTCAGCAACGTCGGGCCAACCGCCAGGCCATTACGCATCGACACACCAAAATTGCCCTGCAACGCCTGCGTCAGCCAGTGCCAGTATTGCAGCCATGCGGGGGCATCCAGCCCCAGACGTTCACGCACAGCGGCTAACGCTTCCGGCGTCGCGTTTTGTCCCAATAAGGTGACAGCCGCATCCGCTGGCAGCAGTTGGGTGATACCAAATACCAACAGTGACACCACAAGTAAGGTGTAAATCATCAGCAGAAGGCGTTTAAGCAAATAACTCGCTGTCACGTTCGCTCCTTACACTGCGCGCTTGGGGGCTTTGTCGGTCAACCACGTATGGTCGAGACGGAACACCGCTCCGCGCGGGTGCAGATGATAACCACCAACATAATCGCGGCTGGCTGCCAGCAGGTCGAAGAAGGTCGGTATCAGCGATGGCACCCCGTCATGCATCAGTTGTTGCGCTTTGCCATACAGCGAGGTGCGTTGGGCTTCGTCGTTGGTTTCTCGGGCGGCGCTGACCGCAGCATCAAACTCCGCGTTGTTCCAGCGAGTTTCATTCCACGATGCCGTTGAGGTGTAGAGCAGCGAGAACACCGCATCCGGGGTGGGCTGCATGTTGTAAAAGCCGACGTAAAAGTTGCCTTTCTTCCACACCTGGTCGAGATAGGTGCTGTGCGCCATGGTCTGAACCTCGATGCGGAAGCCTCCCTGTTTTGCCATTTCGCGCAGCGCGATACCCAACTGGGTGCGGGTGGCCGGTTTGTCCGAGGCGATCAGGGTTAAATCGAGGCCGTTCGGATAACCTGCTTCCGCCAGCAGGGCTTTGGCTTTGCTGTAATCCACGGCTTTTTTCGCCAGGTTGGCGAAGTAAGGATAGGCGGCGTTGATCGGTGTATCGTTACCTGGCGAACCCAGACCATCCGCCACGAAATCCACGGATGCCTGGCGATCGACGCACAGCGCCAGCGCCTGACGTACGCGTTCATCATTGAACGGTTTCTGATCGCAACCCATGTTGACATTGAGGAACTGACCGGAGGCCACCCGTAGCGGCAGCACACCGGATGATTTAGCAAGACGAGCGAATTCACTCGACTGCGCACTCAGCATCAGATCGGTGTCACCGGAGATTAACGCTGAGCTTTCGGCAATACCGTCGGGATAGACCACCACCTCCACGCCATCCAGATACGGACGTGCCGGGTCGTAATAATGTGGGTTACGCGCCACCACAATTTTGCGTTCAGGATCGTATGACACCAACTGGAAGGGACCGGCACCCAGCGACGCTTTGCTGAGTTTGTCAAACTGCCCTTGGGCTATGCTGGCTGGAATAATTTTCGCATCGGGATAGGCGAGCATCACCGGCAAGTCGGCATAGGGTGCATCCGTTTCAATCAGCACCGTGTTGCTGTCTTTAGCGCTGACCGCTTTAATCGGCCCGATGTTATGCAGGGCTGGCGAGGCATTTTTCGGGTCGAGCAACGCTTGCAGACTGGCGACCACGTCGGCGGAGGTCAAGGCTGAACCATCGCTGAATTTCAGATTAGGACGCAAGGTAAAGGTCCATTGTTTCAGGTCGACGCTGGCTTGCCAGGATTGCGCCAAATCCGCTTCGGCTTTCATCTCCTGGGTCAAACGCGTCAGACCACTATACAGCAGCTCCGCCACCAGATATTCCGGGTTAACGCGTACCTGGTGGGGATTCAGCACGCTGACTGCCTGATCAACGCTGATGCGCAATACACCACCCTTACGCGGGGTACCGCCCGGTGTGGCGCTGGCGACCTGCGCGGCATGGGCTGAGAACGACCAGGGTATCATCGCCGCGCCGGTCAGAGCTGTTGAGCTGGCGATAAACTGTCTGCGGTTTAACCCTTTCATTGCACACATCTTCTCTTCCTCGTTAGTTTGTTAACTACCCTGGGGTTGCTGAAAATCATCGGCGAGATACGCCAGAATCGACTGCGAAAGTGCCATGACATCTGCCATCGTTGTGTACTCATCGGCGGCATGAATGCGGTTGTCGGGACGGGCCAGGCCGCCCAGTAAAATCTCCTGAATACCGGCTTGCTGTACCCACCCCATATCGGAGCTGGTCGAGGATCCCCAGGGTTTAAATTCCTCAGCGTTAAAGCCAAACCCCTGACTCAGTGCTGCCTGCCAGCGTGGCCAATGGGGTCCAACGGGATCGCTCACCGGAGCCAGGTGCCCAATCATTTGCAGGGTGACATCAAGGGCGGCGCTGCCCTGCATGGCGTTATGCACGCAGAGGGTCAGCTCCTGCCAGACTGCGTCAAAGGTTTCTTCGGGGGCGTAGCGGCGGTTAATCAACAGCTCAAAACGTTCGGGAAGGGTGGAACCTTTGCTACCGCCGTGGGCGGCCGCCAGTGTCAGGCGTGAGGTGAGAGGTTTGCCGTGATAATGCGGTGGTGCAGGCATTGCAGAGGTGCGTTGTTCAACTTCGGCTTTCAGCTGATACAAGGCATTCATCAGTGGCAGCGCGCTCTCAATGGCATTAATACCGTTAACCGGATCGCCCGAGTGTGCCGAGCGTCCGGTAATAATCACTTTGAGATCGATACTACCGAAACAACCTGACCAGATACGTGGCACCGCGCCGCCGTTAAAGCTAAGTAAATGGCCTGCGAAGTGCTGCTGCTCAGCAAGATAGCGAATGCCGGGATAGAGCCCACCCTCTTCATCGGTACAGAGTAAAAACACCGGGTTGAAGCGCAAAGGCAGATCGCAGGCCTGAGCGGCACGAATCGCCGCCATCGCCGCCACAATCGTCCCTTTCATATCCGCCGCGCCGCGGCCAAACAGCTTGCCTTCCGCCTCCGTAAGCGCCAGCGGTGAGAAGCGCCAGCCATCCCCAGCAGGCACGGTATCGGTATGAAAGTAGAGATTACAGTTTTCAGCTGCACCCGCGTCGAGCGATGCCAGCAGATTGACCCTTTCGCCATGCGCACTGCCATCAGGCGCTTGCCACAAATGTTGCGGCACAGACACGCGCTGGAAGCTGAATTTCATGGGCGCTAACAACTGCGTCATCAGATCGGCAAACTGCGCGTAACCGTTGCCGGGTGGAAAGCAGGTATCCACCGCCAACATCAGTCGCATGTCATCGGTGATCTGATCCCCATCTTGAGTTATCTTCTCTAACGCGTTGTTAAAGCGGGAATTATCTGTCATAGGTATATCGTCTTTTGCATTTCTATATAGTTTATAGATAATGCAATTCAACGATTCAGGTCAATCGGTAATCATAAACATGCAAAAAAACTATGACGCAGGCGATGCGCAACCCTTCGCCCGGTTAAACGAGGGAGAAGGCGCGCCGCTTTATGAAGTGGTTAAGCGCCATATCAGTGAATCCATCCTGCAAGGTGAGCTACCGGCGGGGACCATCTTGCCGAGTGAAAACAGCCTGGCAGCAAATTTTGGCGTGTCGGTTGGCACGGTGCGTAAAGCGCTGGCAGCGTTGACCACGGAGGGGATGCTGATGCGTCGCCGCAAAACCGGCACGGTGGTGACTGGCTGGGCGCCCCTGCATAACCTCAGCCACTTTTTCCAGTACTTTCGTCTGCATGACAAAGCGGGTGGCCTGCTGCGCTCCGAGACGCAGTTGCTTGATTATCAGCGCAGTGGCGCCAGTGAAACCGAAGCGGAAAAGCTCCAGATTGGGGTGGGTGATGAAGTCATCCGGTTAAAACGCCTGCGCCGGGTAAAAGGCATCGCCGCCATGCACGAAACCCTGGTGTTACCTGCCGCGCGCCTGCCTGATTTTCCTTCCGCCGAACAATTACCTCCCCTGCTTTATCGATTTTTGTTTGAGCGCTACGACCTGCGCGTTGCTGCCGTAAGGGAACAGATTACCGCCACGCTGGCAGACCAACAGGATGCCGCGTGGTTAGAAGTGGCGTTGCCGCATGCAGTGATGGTGATTGATGAAGTCTCTTTCGACCAAAGCGCGATCCCGGTGATCCTGGCGCATCATCGTTTCAGTACCGAGCATTTTATGTATGTGAATGAGGTGCGGTAAGCAGCGGCTAAAAATCGCCTGCGACACAAGTTGTCATATCGGGGAGGACAATTGGCGTTTTAAAGGAGAGAACCATGCTAAACGCCAAAATGATTGAACAGCAACCGACCCCGGAAAACCAACACACTCTCGAGCTGTGGATCTATCGTCTGTTATTCCGCCTGGGTACCCATAAGCAATTTATCACCCAGCATGGCTTCAGCCATCCGGCGTTAGCGGAATTTTTCCATCTCACCCACTATCAGGATCACGAATTTACGCCGCAGTTACAGCAATCGATTTTGCGGGAACTCCGTCTGCGTCATGCTGAACGGGAACAACAATTCGACTCATCCCCCTTTTCGGTCTTTCAACAGGCGGTAGCCACCTTATCCAGCCGCATTGAACTGAATGCGGCTGAAAGCGCCATTCTGGCATTCACATTACAACTCCATCAGGAACGCTTGCTGGATGAAACTGCGGACTGGCTAGGGCTGGTGACCTCGGTCAATGTGTACCGAATCCTGGCGACTTTGCTCGATTTCCCGGAAAGCGAGATGCGTGCTGCGCTTGGTGCCGACAGTTTATTGATGCAAACCGGCCTGATCAGCCTGGAAACCAGCGGCTCGCACTCGCTGCGTAATAAGCTCGAACCCTTTTCACCCACGCTGTGTGAACGCTTGTATGCCGGTGAGACCGAGCCTGCCAGATTATTGCAGGGCATCATTACACGCTGTGAGCCTGCACAGCTCAGCTTCAATGATTACGCCCATCTGCCTGCGGTTAACGTGGTGCGCCAGTGGCTGGATGTTGCGCTGCAATCAGGTCGGGTGGGGGTCAATATTCTGATCCACGGTCAACCCGGCACCGGGAAAAGCCAGCTTTGTCGCCTGCTGGCAGATGAACTGGACAGTACGATTTATGAAGTGGCCAGCGAAAATGCGGCCCTGCGCCCGATCCAGGGTAGCCGCCGCTTGCACGCCTGTCGGGGAGCACAACGTTTCTTTCGTGGCGAGAAAGCCCTTGTCTTGCTCGATGAGGCGGAAGATGTGTTTATGGAAAGCGCGGGAACCTTCAGTGGGTTGTCACAACCGGTACCAAAGGCATGGATTAATCGTTTGCTGGAAGAGAACGCCGTCCCGACGTTATGGGTGTCCAACGATATCAGCGTCATGGACCCGGCGTTTATTCGCCGCTTTGATATCGTGGTTGAGTTGACCTCTCCCCCCCTGCAACAACGGGAAGCCCTGCTTCAGGAAACCTGCGGCACCCTACTCACCCCTGGCGAAATTTCTCAGTTGGCCAGCACGCCGTGGCTGACACCTGCGGTAGTGGAGCGCGCCGGAACAGTCATGACCACCCTTAGCGCCACATTGCCGGACGAAAAGGCCAATGAATCTTTAATCTATTTAATCAATAACACCCTAAAGGCTCAGGGGCATGCGCCGATAAGACCAACAAGTAAAGCCAGCAAACCTGCCGTTTATGATATCGCGTTTATTAACAGTGATATCTCACTTGGCGCGGTAACGACCACCCTTTCGCCACATGATTCGGCGCGCTTTTGTCTGTATGGCCCGCCGGGAACCGGTAAAACAGCCTGGGCGCAGTGGTTAGCCACTCAGTTGGCATTGCCGTTGATGGCGAAAACGCCGTCGGATTTTTTTGGTCGCTATGTTGGTGAGAGCGAACAGAATATTGCGGCGATTTTTGAACAGGCCAGACGCGATAAGGCTGTGCTGCTGATTGATGAGATCGACAGTTTTCTTGCGACCAGGGATGGCTGTCAGCATCGTTGGGAGGTGAGTTGCGTGAACGAAATGCTCAGTCAGATCGCGCACTTTGACGGGATTTTAATCACTACCACCAACCGTTTTGAGGTGCTGGACGCCGCAGCCTTGCGCCGTTTTGATCTCAAGGTCCGGTTTAATTATCTCTGCGATTACCAATCCGTGGCCCTGTTGAATCTTTATTGCGACAAGTTACAGCTGGGGGAAGCGTCTTCTGCGGCGGTCACTGCTTTAACCAAATTATACGAATTGACCCCGGGAGACTTTTGCGCGGTGGCGCGCCAACACAGCATCACCCCCTTTAGCTCCGCGAGTGATTTTGTTACCGCGCTGAAAACGGAATGCTGGCTCAAAAAACGCGATAAGCCGGCTATTGGTTTTTTGCATTAAACCGCGCCGGATAAATAACACAGGGAATCAAACGTGGCTAAAAGACCCGAGACAATAGAAACCACATTGCTGGCCATCGAGTTATTGCGACGCATTCCGCGCGGCCGAAAAATTACCGCCCGCGAACTGCATGAACAGTTAAGTCATGCAGGCATTGAGCGCGATCTGCGCACCATCCAGCGCCATCTGGAGATGCTGTGTAACCATTTTGATATTGAATGCGACTTACGCAATCGCCCCTATGGTTATCGCTGGTTAGAGAATTCTCGCGGCGTGTCGCTGCCGGTGTTAAACCCGCAGGAATCGCTGCTGTTGGCGATGGCGGAAGCGCACCTCAAACCCATTCTGCCGACCCGGTTGATCAAATCCATGACCGGCTTTTTTACCCAGGCGCAACGCAATCTGCATGCCAGTGGACAAAGCCGTCTCGAAGCGGAGTGGCCAGATAAGGTCCGCGTAGTGGCAACCAGTCAGCCACTGTTGCCGCCCCCCATCGCGGAGGGGGTGTTTGAAGCCGTGAGCGAGGCGCTGTATCTCAATCGCTGGCTAAAACTGACCTACCGTAACGCAGCAGGTCGCGAGAGTGAAAACAAGGTCATGCCGCTGGGTCTGGCGCAGCAAGGCCCGCGTTTGTATCTGGTGTGCCGTTTTGACGGTTACGACAATGAACGCAGCCTGGCACTAAACCGCATTCTGGCGGCCAGCGTCAGCACCTTCAGCTTTGAGCGGCCGGCCGGGTTCAACCTGAAAAAATATGATGATGATGGCCGTTTTGGTTTTGGTGAGGGCCATCAGATCTACCTGACTTTTGAAATTGACCGGGCAGCCGGGCTGCATCTGCTTGAGTCCCCGCTGTCGACCGACCAGACCCATCGCGAAATCCCGCCCGACCGGCTGGAGATTTCCGCCACCGTGGTTGATAGCGCCATGTTGCAATGGTTTCTGGCGGCATTTGGTGATGCGGTAAGTCATGTACAACGCCAACCCGTGCCAGAAGGCGATGCCATACGATGAACAGCATGACCTGGGGCTTGTGTGCGCCTGCCACTGTCCCCTCCATCCGCAGAACCCGCACGCTGCAACTGAACGAGATAGCCGCACGTTTCAATCAGCTTGCCGTACCGGGCCTCGGCGGGGTGTGGTTTGCCCGGCAAATCGTTATGGCCTTACAGGGCGTGTGGATTGCGCGCCAGTTAAATAACGGCACCAGCAATATTGAAGCGGCGAATGCGATTGAGGCGCTAAGCTGCTGGAAGGGATATGTTGAGGGAAAGCAGAGAGATGCGCGTCTGCGCGGTTTTAACAAGATTCGCAAACTGCATGCCAAAGACCTGACGTTTAACGCTGCCCGGAAACGGACATTTTATGTCACCATTCCAATGCGGATGGGGACGGTTGAGGCGTTACCCGCGCTGGGTTTTGTCACTCCACAACGCAGCTTTAACGCGTTTGACTGCACCGCCACAGGCGAACAACTGCTCAGGCTGGATAAAGGGCAACAGGCGTTGTTCACCCGCTGGATCGCCGCGCCAGACTCGATAGCCACCAGGGCGGTGCAGCCCTCGTACGAAGCGCTGTCATCGGATGCCTGTCAGCTGATTCGAAGCCAACTGCAACACGCGGGGAGCGAAACGGATAGCCAGCGACGCAGTGCTGCTCTGGCCTGGATGGATCGGCTGCGCCAGTCGCGCCCCGCGCGCATCCGTTGGGAAAAGCGTCCGGCAGAGATTACCGTTGAACACTGGCATGATTTGCAAGCCGGCGCGTATTTTTTTGCCACCCGTGCTGCCGCGCTGGATCTGCTGGAACGTCTCGAAGTCGAGATGGCGCAACACCGTTCCGGTGTGTGTCACGATTTACGCTCCCCTCTTTCGCCGCCTCTGCTGGATGCGATACAGCATTTGCGCCAGCGCGCGCAGGCATTTTTGCTGTTGCAGCATCCTGATGCGGCGGCCAGGCAGTTCTGCCATGAGTGTGACCAGCCACCCGCAGCCGTGTTGCGTGCTCTGGTGAAGCGCGATGGCCATATCCTGAAACTTAACGCTGAACAGATTGAACCCGGTAACGCCTTTCGGGGAAATAGCGCTGCTGACACGAACCAGGACGAGGACGCGGTGGAACCGCCATCTGCGCAGGACTTCTGGCCCGAACATCTCTCCAGGCGGATGCACAATCTTTTTTTACTCAATCTGGACCTGCATGGTGAGCTGTCGACCTGGCTCGATAAGGGGAAAGTCGCATGAGCGGTTATGCAAAACTCCCCCCGTCACTGGTTGACTACTTTGATGCGCCTCGCGGCTACAGTGGGCATTTCGGCTGGTTGTGCGGCTATTCAGCCAGCGAGGATTTTCTGGAGTCGGCGCTGGATCGCTTCACCGGTCTGAATAAGGCCGCGCGTGCGCATCACGGACATATCAAGCTGGCGCTGTTTCTGGATGCGGGCAATCGGTTTATTTCGCCGCTGACGGTGCCCGGCGTGATGCATTGTCAGATGTCTGCCGCACCGCCACTGAATCTTCTCCATGCCAAAGTCGCGATCCTCGGGTTCAAACCCCATGACGAGCAGCATGGCTGGCGCTTGCGGCTGTTGGTCAGTACTGGCAACTGGACCCGGCAATCCCTGGAGGAGAGTCTCGATCTGGTCTGGTGCCTCGACCTTTCCGCGGAAGCCTTGCATCAGCCGGGAGAGGCATGGCGGCAAAGCTGTGCCGATTTCCGGGCTGCACAGGCGCTCTTTGATGAGATTGCCGGTTGGTGTGATACCTCACTGCTTTCTCTGACCATCAATGATCAACCTACCCTCAGCAGCCTTGCACGGCGGGAAGTGGAGTCCTGGCTCAGCCAATGCCGCAAATACGCGAGGGGCACCCCACGGTTGGTGGATAACCGCAGGACATCGCTGTTTAGCCAACTCAAGCGCTGGCTTTCCGATGCGGAACGACAGGGAAAACGTAATTATCTGGCGATGGGGTCTGGCTTCTATGAAGGCGGCAACGGCTCGGCGCCGTTGGTGCCAGAAAAAATTGTGCAACTGTTGCAGGAAACGGCGGCATTAACCCATAGCGCGCAGATTGATCTGTACGTTAATCCGCACGCCTGCCAGGCCGTCGCCCAGCGAGTCGAAGCCTTACAAGCACAGGGTATTACCATCAGGCCGCCCGCCCAACTCCGCCAGGTTGAGCGCACGCTGCATGCCAAGTTCATTTTCAGTGCCAATCATCGCAGCGTGAGCGACATGCTGACACGCGGTTGGTTATATCTGGGATCCGGCAACCTCACCGGACCGGGGTTTATGCAACGCATGAAACCCGCCGTGGGTAATCTGGAGGCGGGAGTGTTCTTTTGCCCTGACCGCCTGGCGAAGACCCCCGCCGGGAAACAGCCAGCAGAGAACACCCTGAGCTGGTTGCTGCCCATTCAATCCGACAGCGACTGTGACGATCTGTCAATTCCCTTGCAGGCTGGTGAGGAGATGACTGAACGCCCTCCTCACTATGCACCGCCCATCAGTGGGTTGTTGTGGCAACCTGGCGCGCGGAATCAGGGGCTGCTTTCCCCACCCTCTGCTTCGCCGATAACGATCACCGTGCTGGATATGGCGGGCGTGCCCTGCCCTGAAGTGACGCAGGGGTTTGTCTGGCAGGGTGAAATGCCACGCAGCGTGAGCATCCGTTGGCAGTCAGAGGGGGTTAGCTTCGGGGCGGATATCCCGGTTATGGATGAACTGGGTCGTATTGCCGCCACGCCGCTGCGCCAACTGAACCTCGATGAGGTGCTTTGGCAGTTAACCCATTTCCCCCAACCACCTGACCTTGATGTTGTTGACCCGGAGGGTGAGCAAGCTGGCCTGCTCCCCGACATGCTGCAAAGTCACCCCGAGGACATGTCACTGACTTCACAACCGATCCGCCAGGTGATGTCCCTGATCGAAGGGATTGCCGAGTGTCAGACCCGTCTGAGTGAAGATCAATGGCTTTACTGGTGCCGTAGCCTTGAGCAAACGTTGCTCCAGGCCAGCGGCAACGCCGATTTGGCCCGTTTCACCGATTTGGGCATTAACCCGTTGAGTGCGTTAAAAGCCGCGCCTTTCCGCCCGGCGTTTGCCGAAGATGACGACAGCCTGGCGGGTCAGGATTATTTGCAGATGTTGCGACGTATCGAAACGGCCTGGGGTGTCAGTGATCTGTACGCCTTTACGGAGACAGCCAATGAATAACAGTTTCGCCGGTTGGCCGGTGGTGGCGCAATCACTGCGCGCGGTGGTGAAGAGCGACGTCGCGTTAAATGCCGGGCAGAAAGCGACATTGTTGGCGATAGCCGCAAGAATTGAGCAGCACGGCGTGATTCTGGCCGATGAAGTGGGTATGGGCAAAACGCGCATTGCCACCACGCTGGCCCAATGCGTTATGGCTGCGGGAGGCCGGGTGGCGATACTGATCCCCGGTGGGTTGGCGGCCAACTGGCGTGCAGAGTTGCAGGTCTCGGGCATTACGCCGGGTGCGCCTTTGTTAAGCCTGCGGCAATACAAAGCGGCCTGGCACGCGGAGGCGGCTTCACGCCCCTGGTTTGAAGAACCCTGCCTGATGATCTCTCATGCGATGGCCAACTGGCGTCTGGGCAGGAACAGCCTTGAATGGCGCTGGGGATGGCTTCCGGCGCTGGTTCACCGCTGGCGGGACAAAACCGATTGTCCCCAATTATCCACCCCTGAACTCAGCCAGGCGGCGCGACTGATTTGCCAGGCGATCCGCCGCCTGCCCGCAGCACATCCCGCCCGCAAGCGAATCAATCAGCTGGTCAAAGAGGTGGGTAATCAGCCGCAATATTCCGAGCAAAACTATGCGGTCGGTTCGCCACAACGTCGCCAGCTTGCGACCAGTGTCGGATTGGGGCTGGGGACCTTTGAGTTAATCATTGTCGATGAAGCGCACAAAAGTCGGGGATCAGACAGCAGCCTCAACCGTTTGTTGGAAGAGGTGATTCAACCGGCTCACGACGCCCGCCGTCTGGCGATCAGTGCCACGCCGATTGAGCTGGACAGCCATCAGTGGCAGCAGATGCTGAGCCGCATTGAGGTTAACGCGACACCCCTGCTGCCGGTGATTGGTGAGTATCAATCCGCGGTGGCAGAGATTCGCCATGACTATGCCGACAGCCGGGTACAGCAACGCTATCGTCAGGCCGCTGCCGCTTTCGAGCAGGTGCTTGCCCCTTATCTGCTGCGGCGTGACAAACGTGAAGACGAGCTGGTGCAAAAATTCCATCAACATGCCGGACAGGCTTACCGGCGTGAACAGGAAATCGTGGTGGATACCTTCACCCTGCCGATGAACTGGAAACAGGCCGTCTGTGCCGCAGAAGCGCTCTCCTTTGTCAGTCGATTACATGAAAACAGCAGCGCCAAACGGGTGCGGCTGACCTTCGGCAACGGTCATGGCATCTCCTCACTGCTTAATCATCCTCAGGAAGACGAAGATGAGAAGGACCCCGCCGTTGTGCTGGACGACAAACGCCAGCAGCGCGCGGCGTGGTGGCAGCAGCGGCTGAGTGCCGCCATGCAGGCGGATGCAGGCGGTTCATTGTTTAACCACCCTGCGATTCTGGCGACGGTAAAAGCCGTCGAAGCGGTCTGGGGCAGTGGGGAAAAGGTGCTGGTGTTTGGTCGTTTCACCCAGCCGATGTCTGCCTTAACGAAGTTACTGAATGCGCGTGCCATGTTACGCACGCTGGCGGCGGGTAAAGAATACTGGCCACAGGAAAAAGTACATGCCGATGAATGGCTTGCCATCCAACATGCCTGGCGTCAGTTGTATCACGGCGAAGCGAACAAGCGTGAAATCGACGCCCAACTGGCTAAACAGTACAAAAAACTCGAACAGCAGCGACGTTCGTTGCGCAGCCATCTCCTTTCCCTGTTGCAACAAGGCATTGCTGCTGGCAACGACCTGAGCCTGCAAGCGGTATTCACGGTATTTGAGCAATCGGTGGCGCTTGAGCGGCAAACCAACGATTTGACCAACGTTGCCAATGCGCTCTACGCATTAACCGGCTCCGCAGAGGAGCGGCGTTCACCTTCACATCTTGCTGAAGCCTTTGGCGAGTTGGTGAACGCGGCACGCAACCGTGACCATATCGAGCCGGTTGACGAGGATGAAGATGAGAGCCAACTGGCGGAACAACGCTGGCAACGGGTGCTGGAGATTCTTCAGGAGGAGTTCAGCCGACGCGAAAGTGGCTTTGCCCGACTGATGGACGGCAAAACCTCAACGGCGACCCGTAATCTCCTCAACCTGGCCTTTAACCGCCAGCACAGCCGACCTGGTGTGCTGGTGGCTCAGTCGCGGGTCGCCAGGGAGGGACTGAACCTCCATTTGGCCTGCCGCACGGTGATTATGCTGCATCTGGAGTGGAATCCCGGTGTGGCAGAACAACAAATTGGCCGGGTCGATCGTTTAAATAGCCTGTGGCACAAACTGTTGGACGAGGCACTGGCCGCAGGTAAACGCGGGGCAGCGCTGCCGACGATTAATTTCTCCCCGGTTATTTTCAAAGGCACCTACGACGAACACCACTGGCAGGTTTTACGCCAGCGTTGGGACAATTTACGCGCCCAACTGCATGGCAATCCTTTTCCCGTCAGTGCACTACAGGGGGATGCCACTGGCCGGGAGGTTATGCAGTCAATGCTCGATGCCGCACCGAATTTTTCCCCGCTGCGCAAAGTTAACGTTTACAAGGGATAGATATGTACGAAACCACCATCGCTCTGCTTTGTGATGAAGCCAGTCGCTTGTTGCAACTGAATATTGATCTGCTGCACAAGATGACCGATGAACCTCAGATGCTGCCTGAGACAAAACCGGGTGACCAGGAACAGTTATTTGATCGCCAGCAAGCGGCGAAGAAGAGAGAAGAACTGGCCGGGGAACAACAAAAAATCGCCCAAAGAGAGATGGTGTTGGCGATTGTCGGCACCATGAAAGCCGGTAAATCCACCACCATTAACGCGATTGTTGGCAAAGAAATTCTGCCTAACCGTAATACGCCAATGACGTCGGTACCGACCCTGATCCGTCATGTGCCAGGTAAGATTATCCCGGATTTAACCGTGCGTAACACTGAGGTGCTGCGGTCGCTACTGGCTGAGTTAAAGGAAAAAACCGCCGGTGATAAAGCGAGAAAAGGCCTCTTCGGCCTGATGAAAGATGACGAGAAGAGCAGGCTGCTCAATGTTATCCGCGATCAGCACTGGCTACAGGACAATTATCAAGGGGAAGAGGCTATCTTTTCCTTCCTGAACCATCTGAATGATCTGGTGCGTTTGTCCGGTGAGCTGAACGTGATTTTTCCTTTTGACGCGTTTAATGAATTCCACGAATTACCGCTGATTGAGGTGGAATTTAGTCATTTAACCGGTATGGATGACAGCCAGGGCACCCTCACCCTGCTAGATACCCCAGGCCCTAATGAGGCGGGTCAACCGCATATCCAGGCGATGATGCGCGAGCAGTTGCAAAAGGCTTCAGCGGTGCTGGCGGTGCTGGATTACACACAATTAAATTCGCTAGCCGACCAGGAAGTGCGCAACGAGTTGAATGCCTTCACCGCCACCGCGGCGGGACGTCTTTTTGTGTTGGTGAATAAGTTTGATCAGCAAGATCGCCACAGCGATGATGAAGCCACGGTGAAACGCCGGGTGCCGTTAATGTTTGATGATCATGTGGTGAGCGCTAAACGGGTTTATCCGGGTTCGGCGCGTCATGCTTACCTGGCAAACCGTGCCAGAAGTACGCTCAACCGTGGCGGCTCACTCTCGGCCAGTGAAGAATGGGTGGCCGATTTTGCCCAACTGGCATACGGACGCCGCTGGAAGGAAAAACTCGCTGACGGGGCGCAAACGTTGAGCCTTGCTGAAGACATCTGGCAGGAATCTTTGTTTGAACAATTGATTGCCGAAGTGGTTCAGGCAGCACATAACAAAGCTGCCGCGTTGGCCGTCGATTCTGCGGTGGCCAGGCTGGTGCAAAATGCGCAAGAGGTCAGCGCTTATCTCGCGGTTCGTCATCAGGGACTCAACGCTGACGTGGAAGCGTTTCAGCAGCAAATTGATGCGTTGCTGACCGACAGCGCGACAATCACTTCGCACCAGCAAGTTATCGCTGAGGAGGTGACGGCCTCCCAACATCGTATTGAACAACAAACGGTTGAGTTGCTCGATGACGTGCAGCAGCAACTGGCGGATGAGATTGCCTGTTACTTTCGTGAAGGTAAGTTACGGGACGAACGCGATCCCCGACAGCAACGTACTGCCTCGCCAACCGAATCGTTTATGCACTTTTTTGCGCAGGGCCATGCCGATGGCAGAGACTTTGATCCCCGCCAGCCGATAGTTAAATTCAGTAGCCGCAAACAAGCTGAAGATTTTATTACCAACGTCGAAGACGCGATGAAGACGTTACTCACCCCGATTGAAGAACAGGTAAAAACCCGGCTGAACGCCATTGTTTCCGGCATTGAGCAGAGTTTCCAGGGTAACGCGATATCTGCCGTGGCAGGCATCGCGCAGCAAATCAATACGCGCCTTGGCGAGGAGGGTTTCTCGATGACGATCGCGTTCCCCGAGGTTGCCCATTTACAAGCCAATCTGGCGGTGGAAACACGCATCGCTCATCTGCTGGAAGCCAAAAAAATCCGTGAATCCCGTCGTCGTCGTGCTGATGGGGTATGGGGTACCGTGTGTGGCTGGTTTGATTCCAGTGACTGGGGCTGGGAGGACTTCAGCGTTGATGTGGTGCATGCCGAGGTGGATGTCAGAAAAATAAGGGAAGAGATCACCACGCATACTGATCACTATTTTGCGGAGTTGGAAAGTCACATCGAGGCGCAAATCATTAATCCGATTATCAACGAAATCAACCAGTTCTTTGAGCAATTCAGAAGCAAGGTGGAGCAATTGCGCAATACGCTGATTCAAAGCACCGAGGATCAACGTGCTGATCAGCAACAACGGCTGCAACTTACCCGCTGCTTGCAGGAGCTGCAACAACTGACGCCGGAATTAATGCGTGACGCCAAAGCGTTAAAAGACGAACTGGGGATGGTTTTCTGATGTCGCTATTTAAACAATGTTTTCCCGAGATGCAGGCATGCCAGGTACTGGAGAGTATTCCGGAAAAGTTTATCGTGGATTTCGCCAACGGTCTTGATGTGGTTGATGATCATCTGCGCCATCAGCAAAACCGCCCCTTTTTCCAGCGGCTTAAAGAGGGGATAAGTGGTCAGTCTGCGGCACGCCAGCAGGCGATCAATGCCGCTGTGCATGACGGATTGCAGGCTTCGCTCACCTGGTTGACAGAATTGACGCTTTCTCAGGCTAAAACCAATTTCGCCGTGTCGCAGGTGAACGATCGGGTTAATGCCCTGATGCAGGATACGGCCAACATTGCCCATTATTCTGCGGATACGCGTGAGTTACTGCTCGAACTGTCCGACAAAGTCCACCTGTGGATGGCAAACAACGATGAACAGTTGAAGCGTATCGACAGCGTTCAGCGCGGTCAGTTGCATCTTGATCGCGTCCTTTCTCAGTGGAGCGCAGGCCGTTATGCCGCCATTCCCATCGCCAGTCGTTGCTACGTCGCGCTTGAGGAGTTGCGTTGGGGGGCATTCGGCGAGGTGATTCGCGACGGTGAGGTGCAACAAAGTCAGCAATTAATCGAAACGCTAAAAAATCGTGTGCTGACGCAGATGGCGCAGGATTATGGCCGTAATGGCCACGCACGCCATGACATCCGTAACTGGTTGAGCTGGCAACAGGATACGCTGCAAACCCCTGACTGGCCGGAAACCCTCAGTTGGCTGGCTGACTGGAGTACCGATGTACGTCAGCCGATGTGCCGGGCGGTGACGCAACCCGGAGCCGCATTGCCGTTGCGCATTCCACGCATTTGTTCAGCAGAACGTATTGCCGCTACCCTGGTCGATGAAGTCTTTAGCAAGGAGCACGCATGAATCAGACACTTAAGGTAGGACTTGCCCTCTCTGGCGGTGGTGCCATTGGTGCGTATCAGGTGGGCGTAGTCAACGCCCTTGCTGAATCCGGTACCCAGGTGGATGTGATTGCCGGCGCCAGTATTGGTGCGCTGAATGGCGCGATTCTCGCCTCGTCGCCTTCGCTGGATGCAGGTGCCGCGCGCCTGCGGGAGATATGGCAACACTTAGGCAGCAACAACGTTCTGCAACTGAATAAATCGATCTATCTGCGCTTTATCACCCAGTTTGGTCTGTCGATGGGGCTGACCCCGGTGTTAGGCAAAATGGGTTGGTTGGTCAGCAATTTGATGGCACAACTGGGCGTCTCCAGGCTGACCACTCTCCAGCAGGATGAATCCTTATTGTCGGATCAGCCGCTGATGGATTTAATGAACCGGTTTCTGGCACCCGACGAGTTAGCGAGCGGCATTCCGTTGCATGTTTCTCTGTATCCAACGGACGGGGGTATTGCCGATATCCTGCGCTGTTTACTGGCTGAGGTTGGGGTAAGTGAAACCAATGCCTCAGAATTTCAACTCGTGCAGGCGCTGCCAACAGCGCTGCAAAAGGAGGCGCTGCTGGCTTCGGCTGCTCTGCCGCTGTTGTTCAAACCACGCGAGATTAACGGCAAGCGTTACAGTGATGGCGGGATGGGCGGGTGGAGCACCGTGCAGGGCAACACCCCGGTCACGCCGCTGGTTGCAGCCGGTTGTAACTGCATAATCGTTACCCATCTGAGTGACAGTTCATTATGGGATCGCCACTCATTTCCTGACACCACGATCCTCGAAATCAGGCCGCGAACCACGTTACGCCGTAATCAAGGGACGCTGGGTGGCGCGAAAGACCTGCTGGGCTTTAGCGCAGAGAATATCCAGTCTTGGAGCGAGCAGGGTTATCTGGACACGATCGCTGCACTGGAGCGCATTAGGGCTCCCATGCAGGCGCGCCAGCAGTTACAGGCATCACATACGCGGTGGGATGAAAGCACCTCACACGATAGCGAAAGCCAGGATCGGTTACAGGATGCACTGGCGCGGATAAAACCATCCGGACGGTGACGGTAGCCGGTTTGTCACTTTATTGTCAGCGCGTTGTGGGTCCCAGGCGGATAGATTGGCGTTGTTTAAACATTCACGGACTCATTACCCCAAACTGCCGCTGTAACGCAATTTTGCCCCTGGCGGTGAAGGTCACCTCCCGATATCCGGGCGTGATGGCTATCCATGCTTTTTGCCGGAACAGCGTCAGCAGTGCCGCACCGGCATCCCCTCCCAGATGAAAGCGTCTTTCGCTCCAGTCGAGGCAGGCACAGCAAGCTTTACGCCGGGATAAAGGATTCAGCACCGCGCCCAGATGCAAAAAATGGGTTTTGCCCGCAGGTGTCAGTGCTGCACCCCCGGGTTCCAGCCAGCCTTCCTGCTGCATAAAGTCGTAAATCTTCACAGCGATTTCACCTGCGAGGTGGTCATAGCAGGTTCTGGCATGGCGGAGATGCCGAGGTGTTCGTGATACCGCTGACGTGCCGGGGGTTATCGTCACGCCCATCAGCGTTTCCAGCAGCCCGGCAATTTCACGTCCGGCAAGGCGATAATAGCGATGTCGCCCTTGTGTCAGGCAGAGGATTAGCCCGTTACTGAGCAGCCGCGAGAGATGACCACTGGTGGTGGATGGCGCAATGCCCGCTACCGCACTGAGTTCGGTCGCGGTCCAGGCGCGCCCATCCATTAATGCGCAGAGCATACTGACCCTCGACGGGTCAGCTATGGCGGCGGCAACGGCTGACATGGATTGTTCCAGCGAACTCTCCGGCAAGTCATCGGATGCGATATTCAACAGGTTCATGCAGGGGGTGTTTCCCATTCTCGCGTCACTTCGGCGGCCCGTTCATCATTGTCAGTGACAAGAATGAGCCGGTTACTGTGATCGCTGTACTGTACCAATATGTTCACACCGCTACGGGCAATCGCATCGGCAATTTCCCCCAGTTCTCCGGGACGTTCCTGGCGTAATTTTCTGATCAATGGACGGCAAATGTTCCTGACGTCAAAGCCTGCGTCAGCCAGTACCTGAAGCGCTTTTTCACCGTCTTCAACCAAAAAATGAGCATGCCCTTCTTCGGCGGTTGTAAACATCCCACCCCCTTCCAGGCCAACACCATTTTTACCCAACAGTTTACCAAAAGCAGCCAGTGAGCCGGGGGTATGCTTAAGAACAACGTGAATATCATACATGGTGTAGCGACTCCTGATCTGACGAGTAATCCCGTAATACGTGGGCAACGCGAATTCTGTAAAACGCAAAAATCGAACTTTTCCCCTCTTCCTGTGCAGACTGATGCATCAGATTGTCTTTCCAGCGGGCCACCGACGTCTCATCCTCCCACCATGACAGGGAAAGTATCTTTTCGGGATTATTCAGGCTCTGAAACCTTTCCAGGGAGATAAACCCTGGCGCATCTGCCAGCAAGGGTTTCAACTCGGAGGCGAGTTGCAAATAGCGCGCCTGGGCAGCGGGTAAGGCTTCTGCTTCAAAAAGAACCGCAATCATTTCAACACTCCATCATTAAGATGGCGTCAGTTTAGGTCCGGCAGAACGCAATGCTTCGGTCGGCACCGAAATATGGAAAGTGGTCATAGTAAAAATGCCAACGTTTGCGGTTTCTCGATGATATTAGTTACAACAGACAAAAGGGAAAACAAAAAAACACTGGTTTGTGACACTGGCGAAAGATGCCCTGAGTCTCGCAATCAGGAAAAGTTTCCTGCTGACCGAAGGCCTATTTTAACGGAAATGATTAGGTTGTTGTAACTAAGAGCACAGCGTTAATATCCTGCTACCGAAAGACCGATATGGGCAAATGAACATTGTCAGTGGCAGGTGTTGCGGATAACCTTAATAACCATATAAATTAAATGGGTATTGGGAAGGTTGTCATGAACCGTTTTATGATGGCAAACAGCCAGCAATGCATCGGATGCCGAGCCTGCGAAGTCGCCTGTGTCATGGCTCATAATGATGAGCAACATGTGTTAACCCCTGAGCAGTTCACTCCTCGTATTACGGTGATTAAACATCAACAACAGCGTAACGCTGTCACCTGTCATCATTGTGAAGATGCACCCTGTGCCCGTAGCTGTCCAAATGGCGCAATCAGCCGCGTCAATGATTCCGTGCAGGTTAATCAGCAGCTGTGTATCGGCTGTAAATCCTGTGTCATCGCCTGCCCTTTTGGCACCCTTCAGGTGTTAATCACCCCCACTGGCAAAGCCACCGCGCACAAATGCGATCTCTGCCTTGAACGCCGGGATGGGCCGGCCTGTGCGCAAAATTGTCCTACGCATGCTTTGCAACAGGTGAATAACGTTACCTTGACCAAACTGGTGCAATCACGCCGCCTGCGTGCCGCCAGTCAGGAGGCGCAACCCTGGCTCCAGGTTGCTGTGCTGCCACCTGTATCTGACCATGCCAAAGTACGGCAAATGAAAGCATCGTCGCCACGGGGGGAAGCAGACAAACTCCCGTTGGTAATGCGCCAACAAAGCTTTGATGAAATCTACCTGCCATTTCGCGTAGAGCAGGCACAACGTGAGGCACAGCGCTGCCTCGCTTGTGGCGAGCATAGCATTTGCGAGTGGACCTGCCCCCTGCATAACCACATTCCGCAATGGATAACGCAGGTGAAAGCAGGCAATATCGCCGCCGCCGTGACGCTTTCACATCAAACCAACTGTTTGCCCGAAATCACTGGTCGTGTGTGCCCGCAGGACCGCCTGTGTGAAGGTGCCTGTACGCTTCACGACGAATATGGCTCAGTTACCATTGGCAATATTGAGCGATTTATCTCTGATCAGGCACTGGCGCAGGGGTGGCGGCCCGATTTAAGCACGGTGCAACAGGTGAATAAACGCGTCGCCATTATTGGCGCGGGTCCAGCCGGGCTGGCCTGCGCGGATGTGTTGGTGCGCAACGGCGTAAGCGCGACAGTTTATGACCGCCACCCGGAGATCGGCGGTTTACTGACCTTTGGTATTCCTTCTTTTAAACTGGATAAAGCGTTACTGGCGCGTCGGCGTGAGATCTTCAGCGCTATGGGCATCCGCTTTGAGTTGAACTGTGAGATTGGCAAAGACATCGCGCTGGAGACATTGCTCAGTGACTATGACGCCGTATTTATTGGCGTCGGAACCTATAACTCGATGAAGGCAAACCTGCCTAACGAAGACGCCCCCGGTGTCTGCGATGCACTCCCCTTCCTGATCGCCAATACCAGACAATTGATGGGGCTGCCACCCGCTGCCGGACAACCGTTTATCAACACCGCCGGTCTGAACGTCGTGGTGTTGGGAGGGGGAGATACCGCGATGGACTGCGTGCGCACGGCGCTACGCCACGGGGCGAATAAAGTGACCTGTGCGTATCGTCGCGATGAGGCCAATATGCCTGGCTCCAGGAAGGAGGTGAAAAACGCACATGATGAGGGGGCAGAGTTTGAATTCAACGTACAGCCGGTGCAACTGGAACTGGACGACAGTGGCAAGGTTTGCGGTATCCGTCTGCTGCGCACACAACCGGGTGAGCAAGATGCAACGGGCCGCCGTCGGCCAGTGCCGATTGAGGGAAGCGAGTTTGTCATGCCTGCCGATATCGTGATTATGGCATTTGGTTTTAATCCTCACGCCCTGCCCTGGCTGGTGAGTCAGAATGTTCAACTGGATGCCCGTGGCCGCATTGCCGCCAACGTTAACAGCACCTACCGTTACCAGACCAGCAATCCGCAAATTTTCGCTGGCGGTGATGCGGTGCGCGGTGCAGACCTGGTGGTGACGGCGATGGCCGAAGGTCGTCATGCGGCACAAGGTATGATGGACTGGCTGGAAATATAAGATGGGGTGTGCAACCGACCAAAATATGAATTAATTGTTTCTGAATATCGATAATAACGGTTAAATTCGCCACATCTGGTGGCGAATTGAAATCCCGACAGACAGTTAATATTTATAAAATATGTGATCGACTTCAAACAAATTTTAAAATGCCGTAAATACCTGAAAAAAATAATAACTTTATTATGCAAATGCACATTGCCTTGCGCCAGGGTAAACCTTATCGTTTTCTGGTGGAGAAATAAATAACAACGTTAAATCAGGATTGATATGTGCAAAGCGACCTGCATTCTTCCAGTGTAAATAATTAATTTATTCCAGGTATCCCTGACTTGAAGAATTCATTATTTACATTTTTAAAATTCTATCAAGTTTAAGGTGGTGCCAGATGGCTCAAGTCAATGAAGTCGGCGATGTTGTTCATGCCAGGAAAACCAATGTCAGGTGGCATGTTGTTATTATCCTTTTTATCATAACCGCCGTGAGTGTTGGCGATCGCTCCACGCTGGCAATTGCCGGTAAAGATATGACCACCTCTCTGGGAATTAACCCTGGCCAGATGGGATGGGTATTCTCAGCATTCGCCTGGGCATACTGTATGGCACAGATTCCCGGCGGCTGGTTACTGGACCGTTTCGGTTCAAAAAAAATCTATCTCTGCGGCCTGTGTTTGTGGTCAGTGTTTACTTTATTGCAGGGTTTTGTGGAAGTTTTCCACGGTTCCACTGCCATCATCTGTTTCACCGTTCTCCTGTTTCTGGTTGGCCTGTGTGAGGCGCCGGTCATGCCGGGAAACAGTCGTTTTGTCGCCGCCTGGTTTCCCTCCAAAGAAAGAGCTACCGCCGCCGCAGTTTTTAATTCGGCACAATATTTCGCGACAGCGATTTTTGCACCCATAATGGGTTGGCTGACACTGAATTATGGCTGGCAATCTATTTTTATCTTTATGGGTCTGTTGGGTATCATCATTACGTTCTCTGCGGCCAGAGTGATCCATAATCCATTGAACCATCCCCGCGTGAATGACGAAGAGATTGAGTATATCCGTGAGGGCGGCGCACTGGTGGATATGGATCAGGGCAAGTCAAAGACAGCTTCCGCATTCAATATCAACGCCTTCAAGCAATTGGTCACTAATCGCATGTTATTAGGGATTTATCTTGGTCAATATTGCATCAACGTTTTGACGTTCTTTTTCATTACCTGGTTTCCGCTTTATCTGGCAATGGATAAGGGTCTGGATATCAAAACGGTTGGATTTATTGCGGCCATCCCGGCAATTTGCGGGTTTCTGGGCGGATTGATGGGCGGTGTGATATCGGACCGTATTTTACGCATCACAAAATCACTGTCTATCGCACGTAAAACGCCAATTGTCCTCGGCATGCTGCTCTCCATGGTGATGGTGTTCTGTAACTATGTCGACTCGATTTACCTGGTTGTCTTATTCATGTCACTGGCTTTTCTTGGCAAAGGCATTGGCGCACTGGGATGGGCAGTGATGTCAGATACCGCCCCGAAAGAGATGGCAGGTGTCGCCGGTGGGTTGTTTAATTTGTGTGGTAATTTCGCAGGCATCATTTCTCCGGTTGTCATTGGCTATATCGTAAAAGCCACAGGACATTTTGAATGGGCGCTGGTATTCGTTGCTATCCATGCGCTCATCGCCATTTTCAGCTTTGTGGTCATCGTGGGTCCGGTTAAACGTATTGAACTGAAAAAGGCGCTTTAAGCCTTTACCATGCCACGGATGGCACCGGGTCTGATTCCAGTCAACCTTCTCCTGACAATCCGCATATTTATTACCTCAGAAAAAAGCCCATTTCCAAAACAGAGATGGGCGAATTCACTTCCTTTTTTTTGTTTTTTTACTAGTATTTCCCTGATGCTGCTTTTTCAGCTTAAAAGTATGCCGTTTCAGTACAGATGTGAAAGGTTGACTTCAGGTAGGGTTGGATTTATGTAGGGTTATTTTTATGTAGTTCTATGTCAACGGAGAGACAAAAACGATGAAATCATTATCAATACCCCATAATTTAATTCAGATGTTTGAAAATGACACCGTGGTAGGCTGGGCGATCAAAGACCGCACCTCAAAATTTGTCTATGTAAATAAAGCATTCAAGATCTGGCAAACTATCGCCACCTCTTATGATTACGAAGGCCGTAAAATCCACGACGTTCCGGTACCAGTCGCTGAATTTGCCGATATATTTGAACAGCAGGAAAGGTTTGTAGAAAGCTCAGGAACTATTTTAAGAGCCATCACGACGCATATTCAGGGTCGTGAAAAGATAATGCAGCCGGTTTATAATATTCAGGAACCACTTTATGACGAAAGCGGCACATGCATAGGGACAATAATAAGCGTAAGACACGTTAATATCCTTACACCCACATCATTATTAAATGGCAAGCTGAATCAACACGCCACTTTTCAAACTCCATCTGATATTTTTACAGAAAAGGAATGGGAAGTAATGTATTTATTACTTTGTAATCTCAGCCTTAAGGAGATAAGTAATGTTCTTGGCATTTCTGTGGATGCCGTGAACGGGAGGCTGAGAAGCTCCTTCAGAAAAACCGGTGTAAACTCATCGGCGGCATTAGTTGATTTTTGCAGAACCAGTAGATTTGATAACTATATTCCTCAGTTTTTCCTCAAAAAAGGCCACATCGTCATAACTGGTTGAGAAAAAATGGAATTTTACTTCAAAAATTCATTGCTGGGATGGGCGGTAAAAGATCACTCATCCCGATACGTTTATGCCAATGACCGAGCCTGCAATTACTTCAACATCCCTTCTGATAAAATAAATGGGTGTACAGACCGGGATCTGATTAAAGATATTGATAGTGTTTACCACAGCATCATACTCGATGATCAAAAAATCGCCCGCACCGGCAGGATGAGTGTTGTGGTGAAAATCGTGAGTTATGGCGGAAAGGATGAACGCAAAGCATTCAGGGTTGAAAAACGCCCCTGGCAGTTCAAAGATGGCTCAGTCGGCATCATCTGCACTTACATTGAGTTGGCTAACGTGTATTTTTCAACGTTCATCACGCATTCCAGTCGAAGATCACTGGTATTCACTAAACCTTCTGATTTTTTCACCGACCGGGAATGGGAAGTGATTTTGCTATTATTTTGCAGTGTCAAACAGAACATCATGTCAGACATGCTCGGTATTAGCGCATTCACGTTAAGGAACAGGATAATACGTTGTTGTCAGAAGGCGGGAGCACTGAATACCTCGAGTCTGCTGCAATATTGCTATTGTAAGGGGTGGGATAATTATGTCCCACCTTACTTTTTAAACAAGAGATACCTGGTCATTGAACAATAATGGGACAAGCACTGGCGGACCTTAAGCCCGCCAGCATGTCACCGTTAAAACGGTGCCACCTGCGCCAGACTCACGGGGTGCCGCTGCCGCCACCAGCCAAAGCTCAGTAAAGAAAATCCACCGATGATGACCAGAGCGCCCAGCAAGGTGAAGCCTGACATATAACTTCCCGTACGCGCATACAGAATCGCGACCATGAAACCCGCCAGCGTACCGCCACCACCGGCACCAATGCCATTGACGATGCCCGATGCAGCCCCCACCGCATGAGGACGCACACTTGACTGGATGATCGACCAGATATTCGGCGTAAAGCTACTGGCGTAATAGCCCATTGCCAGGGTGATCAACGTCATTTTCACCACGGCGCTCTCGACCCACGGCAACAGCAGCAACATCGCGCCAGGGATCAGCAGACCCAATGCGGCGATTAAAATCCGCTTACCGGTTTTGTCACTCAGCCATGACATAGGGATAGCCAGCAATACGGCCAGCAGGTAGGGCAGCGCGCTGGCAAATGCCTGGCTCCATCCGGTGAAGCCGAGGGATGTCACCACCATTGGAATCCAGAGCGTAATCCCCCAGAACAACATCCCCTGCGTAAGATAAGTGATGATCAGCAACACAAACGACATGCCGCCAAAATCCTCACGGGTCAGACGCACTTTGCGCGGGGCCACCTGCGCCTGCTGCAACGGCGCATCACGCGTATTCAACAGCACGCGGGCATAGAGCGGCACCATCACAAGTAATCCAATGCCACCACAGAGGAAAAAGAGATTACGCCAGCCCATCATATTGTGTAGCGGTGTCAGGATGATAAATCCCAGTCCGAGCGCTAAAAACTGGCCGTAATAATGGATAAGGCTGTTGGCGCGGGTCAGTTCTGCCGGAGAGAACCACAGCCGCACAAAGCGGGATTGCTGCGGCCAGTAAATCCCTTCCGCCACCCCCAGCACGAAGCGACAGGCGACCAGAAAGGCCACGCTGCTGACCAGGCCGGTGGTGAGGGTAGCCAAAGACCAAAGTGCCATCATCCCGATCGCAATGGTTTTAGGGTCAAATCGGGTGGTGAAGATACCGCCGGAGATATTCGCAACGATATAACCGATGAGAAAAGCCGTCAGTACCAGGCTTGAGGTGGTGGCAAACCCTGCCCCGCTAAAACCGAGATCCTGAGCCACGTCCTTCAGCGTAACGGAGAGATTAGTGCGGTCGATGTAAGAGATAAACATACCCAACATCAGCGTACCGCCAATACGTAACCATGGAGATTGCATAGAGATGACCTCAGTAAAAGTCAGCAGCGCGCCACAAAGGAACGCCTGCTTTCAGGGTGAGTTGAGGCATCAGCAACTGGCTACCTGTCAGGGTATGCTGATGGACATCGGTAAAGGTAACCGAACGATTTTCAAGCCGAAAAAGCGCCACATCGGCATAACTGCCCGGCGCCAGGGTGCCTATCTGATGTTGCATTCCCAGTAAGGCCGCAGGCCGGGCGGTACAGCGGGCAACCACCTGGTGCAGCGACAAACCCAGCGCAAGAAACTTCGACATCACCCAAGGCAAGCCATACACCGGTGCACGGTGTAACGTCATTGATGACAGATCGCTACTGATGATATCCGGCAGAAAATCATCCTCCACGGCACACTGAGCCACCCGCTGGGAAAAGTTATTACGGCCATGAGCACAATCAAAGATCACCCCGCGCTGGCGTGCCAGGCGCGCCGCAGGCTTAACGCGCCCCTGTTCATCAAGCAGTGTGTCCCCTTTGCCGTGGTAGCAATGGGCGAACACATCCCCGGCACGGAATATCTCCAGCAGTTGTTCGGTGGTTTGCACCGGGTCAGTCATGTGCACGGCGACACGACAATTAAGCATCTCAGCCATCTCAACGGCACGTATCATCGGACGGGAACCCAGTTCACCGACAATGCCGCGTTCTTCTTTCAATTTCAGACCGAGCAGGACATCGGGATACTGGCGGAAAAGTTGCTGTAATCGGGGGAGGTCGAAATACGCCGGATCGTGATTCTCTTCTTGCCAGAGCTGGCCTGCCGGATACGCAGCGACATAAGCTTTAATACGTACCAGGCTACGGGGGATCTGGTCGCGCAAAAAGCTTTCGACATTGGCGCTCCCGGCAGAACCGGCATCAACCACGGTAGTGACACCAAACGGCAGGGTGGCAAGATCGGGAGGTACGCTACTGTGGGTGCCGCCATAAAATACATGGGCGTGATAATCAATTAACCCGGGAAACGCATAGCAACCGGCAGCGTCGATAATCTCAGTCGTGCTGCTAACAGGCGTATCCTCCGGGGCAATGACATCATTCAGGATATGGATATCCTGACGGCATTCCGTTCCTCTGGCGGGATCAATAACAATGGCATTCTTAATTAACAGATGTTTTTCAGGCATAGGGGCAGACCTTATTTGTGGTTATTCACCTTTTATTCCCTCTAAGCCTGGTGTTAAACACTGAATTAAGCATCGTTCATCTGCCCGGATTTAACGCCATCAGGAGCTTATTCTCTGTGAAAATAACCAATTTGATTTTAACTGCTTCACACTATTTTTTATTTTGTGAGCAACTCCGTGTTGACACAAAAAATAACAAATTTACATAAAATGACGAACGGAAATAGCAAAATTGCTGAGGTGACATAGCAGCAGACTTCTCAGTCTGCTGCCCGCCCATCAGGGATTTACGGGTAACTCACCGATGTTATTGCGCTCGGGTCGAGATGTTTACTCAATGTCTTGATTGCCGACTTCATCGGGCACAACGTACCGACGTCAGTGATACGACAGTCGGCCTGACGCCACTCTTCACGCAGCAACGGATGAGCCTGGTCGACTGACTGTAAATGACGCAGGTCGTCCAGACTTTGTCCCTGAAAGAAGACATGGATAAACCGCTCACCACTTTGCGTGTCACGCCAGCGCTCAAAGACCAGACTGCTTCCCGGCGGAATATTGCCACGCGTATAGCCCGGCAGCGTCCAGCTGAAGCCCATCAGCGTGCGCACCATCGCGATATTGGTATCATGTGCAACCAGCAGTAGCCAACGCGTATCCGGCATCGACGCCGGGGGATGATCCACCCCCTGCAACATGGCGTTCAGCAATATGGAACCCCGTTTCTGCGCGGTATAAAGCACGTCATTACTGAGATCATAATTGGCGGTCAGCAAGGGCAAGATCTCGGTTATCTGTGCAGCCGTTGTGATTTTCCCCCAGGCGAGCTGACTGAGCGGCAAATTTTCATTCCAGCCAAGCCGCAAGGTTTCCACCATATTAGCCAGCACGCTCAGGCCCTCAACATAGGTTTTGCCACTTTTGCTTTGTTTTATTTGCCAGGGTTTATCAAAAAAAGAGCAGTCCGTTCCGGGAGCGCATACCGCGGCCTTCAGTGCGCTCACCGCGGGCTGCAATGCCTGTTGTCGTGCCGCCAGATCTCCCGCTTTGGCCTGTACCGCAGCCAACTGTGTTGCCGGTTCGGTGTTCGTCGCCGGAAACGCTTCGGTCTGGAACAACGGATCGTTCTCCTCCTTCACGCGGTGAATGGCAACACCACAACCGGGAAATGCCCCATCAACCAACGCCAGGGCTGTCGCCTGGGTACGTTGTAACGGACTTGCTCTGACATAAATATCCTGTGGCTGCGGGCAACCGGCGGTCAGTAAACCGAGCTGGCGATAGTGTTCACCCTCCCAGCGTCCTTTGTTTACCACCGCCGCATAACCATGTCCGGTCAGTTCACCGTCACGGGTGACCCAGGTGGTCCAGTGACGATGCGTGGCGGCCTCGATGTCCTTGCGGTTATCCGGCGTGGGTGGCCGGATGCCGTGGCGGCTGAGTTCCACCACTTTCTCCAGTTGATAATGTGCTGCTGCGTGGGTTTGCGTTGCGCATAACCACAGTGCTCCGGCGATGAACAGGCGTGCAGCGGCCTGATGTCTGCGTGGCATCATAATCTCTTCCTTTATTGAGGTAATTAAGATGAAAACAGGGTGCGGTGTTCGCTGGCGTTGCGTCTCGCCACCATCACAGCAGTGACAAAACACAACAACGCGGAAACAAGACCGGCTGCCACCCAGAACAGGGACAACGTGTGAAAATCGTAAAGTTTTTTGCCGTTTTCCATCACCGAGGTTTTATCGATGATAAAGCCGGTCAGGAACTCACCAAAACCCGCGCCAGCGTAGCTGACAATACCAATGGTGCCCAGCGCAGCGCCTGCTGCTTTGCGCGAGGAGATATCCACAGCGAGCAAACCGCCCAGAAAACAGGTCAGCGCGCCAATGGTGGCACCGAAGATCACCATCGACAGAATATCGGTGTAGTAGCTGTGTGGGGACCACAGCATCAGGGCAAATCCGGCGGTGTTAATCAGACTAATAAAACCCGCCATAATGCTGCGATTGCGGGCAAAGAAACGGTCTGATAACACGCCAGCGAGAATGGTGCCAACGATGCCGGCAATCGCATTTACACCAATAATGGCGGAGGCTTCGACGGTGGTGTACCCCTTGCCTTGTTGCAGGAAAAAGATGCCCCAGGAATTCACACCGTAGCGATCGATATACATAAATGCCGAAGCCAGCGCCAGCGTCCAGAGCGCCGGGTTGCGCAGCGCCATCAGTTGATTACGCAGCACCGAACTTCTGGCTTCTTCTTCTTCAAGCGGTTCATCGCTGATGGTATTGATTGAGGGAAAGCCACTGCTCTGCGGCGAGTCACGCATAAACAACAGCATGATCACCACGCCTGCGGCACCCAGCGCCGCGGTGGAGAGATACCCCATATGCCAGCCGTAACCGGCAATAACCGCAGCAATCACCATGTAGGTCATGGCTTCGCCGATATTGTGCGCCGTTGACCAGATGGAATAGAAGGTGCCGCGCTCCTTCGTCCCGTACCAACGTGCCAGCGACACGGCGCAGGGCCCGACCCCCATTGACTGTGCCCAGCCATTGATGCCCCAGAAAATCGCCAGCATCATGGCATTGGTGGTCATGCCCATCATCAGGTTCATGCCCGCACTGAGCAATAATCCCAGGCTCATAAAGCGCACCACGTTGGCATGATCCGCGAGAAACCCGTTCACAAACTTACCGATGGCATAACTAAAGAAGAGTGCAGAACCAATCATGCCCAATTCTGACGGTGAAATCCCTAAATCCACCAGCGCACTTTTGGCAACGGTAAAGGAAAGACGGCACACATAAAAGGTGACGTAAGCCAGTGTCATCGCCAGAAAGGTCTGCCAGCGCACCACGCGAAAACGGTTTTCATTAAAAGTTATGCCGTCTTTCGCCGGGCTGGCCCGGAAAAAGCTGAGTAATCCAGACATCATCGTATCTCCGTTGGCGGAGGCGGTGCTGATTGATGTGTTTCATCCCTGAGAGCGTGTTCCCTGTTGTGTAGAGTACATAATCAGATGCCCTGGCCGTGCAGGTTAAAGTAAGGGTTGTTTAACCCATTGTTTTAATTGTGGGTAAATCTTTTCACTTGCCAAAAGAACAACATTTCCGCGCGCGATCCCCTCCGCCGCCAGATAATCGTTGGTGATACCACCCGCCTCCCGCATCAACACGATCCCCGGTAATCCATCCCAGGGGTTCATATGCGGCTCGTAATAACCAATCAGACGACCCGCCGCAGCCCAGGCGCTCATTAACGCGCCAGAGCCATTGCGCACGAACATGCCGCCATGTTGCAGAAGTTGGTCAAGAAACGGCAGGAAATCTTCAGTAGAAACGCGATGCGACGTGCCGACACCCATCACTCCATCCGCGACGGTGGTCGCCGGATGCGGCGAGATTTGCTGATCGTTCAGCCACGCGCCCTGCCCTTTGCAGGCATGGAACAGCTCGTGGTGATTGGGGTCATACACCACGCCGATCACCGGTTCGCCGTCAATAACGATGGCCAGCGAGAGACACCAGGTATGCAGGCCGTTGAGAAAACAGCTGGTGCCATCGATAGGGTCCACTACCCACAGCACCGATTTCCCCTCATCGGCCGTGCCGCTCTCTTCGCCGAGGAAACCATCGTTCGGAAATGCCTCCGCTATCCGCGATTTTACGAAGGACTCCACCTCACAATCGGCGCGGCTGACCACATCCTGCAAGTCGCTCCCTTTGTGCAGGGTTTGCAGACTGTCACGCTGTTGATAGAACTCATACGCCAGTTTTCCACCTGACTCAGCAAGACTACAGGCGAAGCGATAGCGCGCCAAAAGCGAATCATTTTCACTGGTTAACATAACCTCTCCCTAAAATGCACACGCGTGCATTATGCGATAAAAAATTAGCCCCGAAGGGCAGAGAGAGTGTGGCGGCAGTCGGCAGATTATACTGTGACCGATGCCACATAAAATTAATTTTCCATTAAGCGCTGTTACGGATAATTAATTTCACTGGTACGGCACGCTGCCGTGAAGGGAGATCAAACTGTGCAATCCGTGTGATAAGAAGATCGACCGCATGGTGTGCCAGTGCGTTGGTATCCTGTTGAATTGTCGTGAGATGATAGGGATCCCATTCTGCCTGGGGTATATCATCGAACCCAATGACAGCGGGGAGCACCGTCCCATCATTAAGAGAACGAAGACCGTCAATTGCGCCCAGCGCCAGCATATCTGTGGCACAAATCAGCACATGGCAGCGACTCAGGGTGATGGCTGCGGCACGCCCTGCCGCATAACCACCACCCGCGATAAATTGTGGCGTAATGTTAAAATCAGGGGCGGCTAACACCAGCGCCTGGTAACGTTCGCGAGTGCTGAAATTCGACGCATCTTCTCCAATAAACCCCACCTCCTGCCAGCCTCGTTGCCGGCAGTAATCCGCCATCAGCTGCATTCCCTGCGCATTATCGCTGGCAACACGATCGCAACCTTGCAGACTGGCATCACGGTTAATCAGCGTGACCGGGATTTTGCGCGCCAGATACTCTTCCGCCAGGGAGAGTGGTGGCGCACCTGAAGTAATAATCACCCCCGCCACATGGTAACTCAGCAGTTGTTTCAGCGAAGGCGCAAGCTGTTCGGGATCGTCGGCGTTCATCAGCAACGGCATAAACCCCTGCAACGCCAACTGATGCACCAGCGGCGAAAGCAGCTTACTGCGGAAAGGGTTGTCAAAACCGGAGGTAATAATACCGATGAAATTGCTGCTCCCGGTATTCATCGTGCGAGCGATAATGTTGACCTGATAGCCCAATTGTTCAGCGGCCTGTAATACTTTGGCGCGCGTTTTTTCCGCAACGGATGCCCCGGGAGTAAAGGTGCGTGACACCGCAGAACGTGAAACACCCGCCAGACGGGCCACATCTTCGGCCTTCACCCAGTTTTTGTTTTTCTCACTCATGCTGAGTCTTCACTGTGGTCATCCCTTTTTGTGGAGAAACATTCACATTATCAAATCTGTGAGGCGTTGCAATCTCATGCATCTGTCGCCACGCGGGAATTTCAGGTTGAAATATGCGAAATAATTTAATAACTATCAATAAATTATATATTTCAGTGTATGGGAAAAATCTCGTGTTTTCCCCTGTTGTTAGCCGTTAAGGTTGTGAATCGGCAGTGGACGTTGTTTACTGAGGCAATCAAGGGAGGGACCAGCCTATGTTAACCTGCTTTTCAATCGCCAATTATCGATCCATCCGCGATCTGACCTTGCCGCTGGAACGCTTGAATGTGATTACCGGCGAGAATGGCAGCGGTAAATCAAACCTCTACAAGGCGCTGCGCCTGCTGGCCGAGACAGCCAAAGAGGGGGTGATCAATGCGCTGGCAGAAGAAGGCGGGCTGACCTCAACCTACTGGGCAGGTCCGGAAACTCTGTCGCGCAGTATGAAACGTGGCGATGTGCCAATCGAAGGTGGGCCACGCCATCATGTGGTGCGCCTTAAGCTGGGCTTTGCCAGTGACCATTATGGTTATGCCATTACCCTGGGCTTGCCGACCCCGAGTTCATCAGCCTTTGCTCATGACCCGGAGATCAAGCGAGAGGTTATTTTTAATGGTCCGTACTACCGCCCGGCTTCCTCATTAGTCGAGCGAAAAGGCAATCTGCTTAAAGTCCGCGCAGACAGACAATGGCAGGTCGCCGCACAGAAAGTACCGGTCTACGGCAGCATGTTCGACCAACTGGCCGATCCCACCACTGCGCCAGAGGTTTTCCAGGTACGTGAAATGATACGCAACTGGCGTTTCTACGATCATTTTCGTACCGATAAAGACGCCCCTGCACGCCAGGGGCAACTGTTAACGCGCACCCCGGTTCTGCACCATGACGGCAGAGACCTGGCATCAGCAATTCAAACCATTATTGAAACCGGCGATCGCCAGGCGCTTGCCCATGCAATTAACGATGCTTTTCCTGGCAGTCGGCTGGAGGTCATACAGCCAGGCGAGGGACGAGGTGCGATCGCTTTCTACCAACATGGTCTGCTACGTCCTCTTTCGGCCGCCGAACTCTCTGACGGCACGCTGCGGTTTATTCTTTGGGTAGCCGCCTTGCTGACGCCACGCCCACCCGAATTGATGGTGCTGAACGAACCTGAAACCAGCCTGCATCCAGACCTGCTACCTGCGCTGGCGCGCTTAATTCTTCAGGCCTCGCAACATACGCAAATTTGGGTAATCTCTCACGCCAGCCGTCTGGTTAATGCGCTGATGCAAGACCCAGAATGTCACCTGATTGAGCTGGAAAAGGAGCTGGGGCAGACGCAGATTAAAGGACAGGATATTCTCGACGTACCCGCCTGGCATTGGCCTGATGAGTGATGTCACACCGTCACGTCAGGTAAACGTCATTGCCCAGGTGATCACCCCAGCCACTACCGTGGTGAAGGTCAGCGCGATGAGGAAAAGAATATCGACCATTTTTTCCAGCCGGTGATTGCGCCGCTGGTTGCGCGTGCGTAGCGCCCAGTAAGACATGATGGTGGTTGCCAGATAAAGAATGGCATTGATGGCGAGCAGATCATCGCCAAGCGTATCTTCACGTCTCAGGGTGGTCACAACCTGAAAAATACCGATAACCGTAATACAAACGCCGACCATCGCCGCCGACGCCATAAAGATATGCACACAAATATCTTCATCCAGCCTGTTACTGATTTTGGGTTTGATCATCAGCATCACCTTAAAAAGAGCAACGTTCGATTTCTCAAATAGTGGTGATTCACTCTAACCTTATAAGGTTAACTCAGACTGAGGAGAGAGAATATGGCTAGCGGCTGGTCTGGTGATGGCGCCGTTCAGGATCAGATTGACGCCACTGTTGATGATGCCGTTGCCCGGGCACGGAGCCATCTGGGCCAGGGTGAAAGCGCCCACTATTGCGACGAATGTGGTGAGCCGATTCCCGAGGCTCGACGGCTGGCATTACCTGGGGTTCGCTACTGTATCAAATGCCAGAGCGAGCGAGACAAACATGAGGCCAGCCACAGCGGGTACAACCGCCGCGGCAGTAAAGACAGCCAACTGAGATAGCCTCTCAGGGCAGCGTTATTCCGGCTCTATCCAGGTTGAAGTAAAGTCGAACCAGCCCAGATTATTAAAATGCATCCCCTGTGCCTGCTCTGGCCCCTGCAAACGCATCCAGTGGTGAAACAATGGCTGCAACCACCCTTCCCTGATAATGATCTCCGTCAGTTGCCTGGCAGGGAGTACACCCGCACGCCACTGCTGCTGCCAGTGGGAAAATAAATGCTCATCGCCACCAGAAATGGAGGTTTTTAATAATGGCATACCGGTCAGCCAGGCACCGACATTCCAGGCCTCCGGCAAGGTAAAATTCACCGTGCCTAACCATAAATCCGCATCACCGGCGCCTGCCGCCCAGGCTTCATAGGGCATTTCAATCGCCTCAACGTCAACACCACTGGCTGCCAGAATCTGCTGACATGCCCGAATTAACACGGGAAATTCCCAGTGTTGATGGTGGTACGCCAGGCGCAGGCGCTGAAGGCCCGGAGTGTGCATCCTCCCTTGCGCAATCTGATGCGACCAGTCGGAAAGCAAGCTCTCTGCGGGTAGCCACAGCGCCCGGACCGCTTCCGGCATCTGTTGCCTGATAGCTTGCGGGGCCAATTGCGCCCGAATCCAGCGTCGGTGTGCAGGGTTATGCCACAAGGGCGAACGGCTGTCGCACAGCAAAAAGTAGCCGCCGCGCTCCAGTACCGGCTCTTCTGCTGACGCGGTAAAGTGCGCACCCAGCGCGGCGACGTACTCGATATCGCTCATCCCGGAACTCAGCAACGCCGAAGGTCGGTCGGAAGGGACAGGTTCCAGGCAGGTAATGATATCAATTTCGTCCAACAGGCTGCGAAAGCCAAAGTAGCGATCAAACGCGGTCAGGCGCAGGTGCCATTCGTTATTTTCCGCGACCTGATAAGGCCCGGAACCGACAGGGTGCGAGGCAAAATCAGGCCGCTGTTGATGGTCGGCGGGCAGAATCAATGCGGCGGCATCCGCCAACAATTGTGGCAACAACTCATCCGGGTGGCTCAGTTCAATCATGACGCTCAGCTCACCCTGCGCCAGCACGCTTTTAAGATGAGAAAAAAGTGGAGATTGCGCGCTGCGGGTCAGAGAAGCCACCACATCGTGGCTGGTTAATGACGTGCCATCGTGAAACAGCACTCCGGGACGCAGGTAGAATCGCCAGTGCAGCGCATCAAGCCTGCGCCAACGGTGCGCGATATCCTGCTCAACCTGCCCGGAGTGCTCATCAATACGTGTCAGCCCGCTAAATATCTGCCGGATCAGGTGAATTTCCGTACGCCGCAACGCCGTTCCGGGATAGAGATTTTGCAGAGGTCGATAATAAGGCACACGCAGCGACTGGCGTTCATCCTGCACGCTGTGGCCCAGGCGACCGCGCAGCAGGGAGGCCAGATGGTGTTTCTCATCACCCAATAATGTCAGGACGCCACGCATATCGTTCAGATCCAGCAGGCGTTCAGCCTTTGCCAGCATCAGTTGCTGTTGTGAATAGCGTAGCTCCAGTTTTGCCAGATGCCCGCGACCGGGGCGGGCATGCCAGGCCAGCCACCCGGCAGATTGCATCTGGATAATCAGGGTGCGCATATGTCGTTTGCTGCAAAACAGCGCATCAGCGAGGGTTTGCAGCGTGGTCAGTGCCTCGCGCTGCGGAAACAGGGTTAACAACTTTTGATAATGCTGCTCAAGACGTTGGCTACTCATAAAAGATGAACTCTATAGCGCAAAAGACATCAATTTTTCATTTCCTCTTTTTAACGCACTATTTTTCCTCAGGCAATCTAACCGACGGGAACCCCCATGAGCAGAATGATCAACAAAGACACCCGCATATGTATGTCACTGGCGGCGCGACCAACCAACTTCGGTACCCGCTTCCACAATTACCTCTACGAGGCGCTGGAACTCGATTATTTGTATAAAGCGTTCACCACTCAGGACCTGGCGGCGGCCATCGCGGGTATCAGAGCGTTGGGGATTCGGGGATGTGGGGTATCAATGCCGTTTAAGCAGACGTGCATTCCGCTGATTGACGAGCTGGCCCCCTCCGCCGCCGTGATTCACTCCGTGAATACCATCGTCAATAACGACGGCTATCTGACCGGCTACAACACCGACTATATCGCCATCGAAAAATTGCTACAGAAATACGACGTTGCGCCGCAACTGACCTTTGCCCTGCAAGGCAGCGGCGGCATGGCCAGCGCCGTCGCCTGTGCGTTAAAAAATCACGGATTTCACCACGGCTACATCATCGCCAGAGATGACGAGAGCGGCAAAGCCCTGGCGGCGGCGCACGGCTATCAGCACCACCATACGATGGAAGGAGTGACGGCTGACGTGTTGATCAATGCCACGCCACTGGGAATGGCGGGCGGTCCGGAGGCGGAGACGCTGGCGTTCTCATCCACGGCGATTGCGGCCGCTCAGGTGGTGTTTGATGTTGTAGCGCTGCCGGAACACACACCGCTGATCCGTTCTGCCCGTGAGCAGAACAAAAAGGTGATCAGCGGTGCGGAGGTTTTTGCCATTCAGGCGGTTGAGCAATTCAGCCTGTACACCGGTGTCCGTCCTTCCGATGAACACTTCCGTCAGGCCGCCGCCTGGGCAAGGCAGGTTTAACGCTGATACAGATGGACGATCTCCGCCGATAACTCTCGCGCCAGCAACGATGTCATTAAATGGTCCTGCGCATGGACCATAATCAAGGTCATGGGCTGGCGACCTTCTCCTGCATCCTGTTCAATCAGGCGGGTTTGCATTTTATGTGCCTGGCGGGTGAAGGTATCGGATTGCTGCAACAGCTGTTGCGCCAGGGCAATATCTCCCGCCCTGGCAGCCTGCAACGCCTCAAAGCACAGGCTGCGTGCCTGACCTGCGTTAACGATAATCTCCATCACCGCCTCTTCTAAATCGATCATCATTGCTCTCCGTCAAAGCCGTTATTTGCCGCCGTGGCAGCAAACCATTCACCGCTTTTTTTCACGCTGCGCGTCTGGCTGGCGAGATCGAGCTGTACAAAACCGTAGCGGTTTTTGTAGCCGTTACACCAGGACCAGTTATCAATAAAGGTCCACATGTGGTAGCCAAGGCAGTGGCTGCCCTCGGCAATGCCTTTGTGCAGCCACTTCAGGTGATCGGAGATAAAATCGATACGGTATTGGTCGTTAATCTGCCCGTCTTGCGCAAAACGCTGCTCGTTTTCCACCCCCATGCCGTTCTCGGAAATAAAACAGCGTGGGTTGCCGTAATTCACTCGCAGATTGGTGAGAATGTCATAGATGCCCGGCGGGTAGATTTCCCAGCCACGATACGGGTTCATGGTGCGTCCCGGCATTTCATAATGGTCAAAGAACCACTCCGGCATAAAGGGTGCCGCTGGGTTGACCGCATTTTCGCGGCATTTAACCCGCCGTGGTTGATAGTAATTGATACCCAACAGGTCGATTTTTCCTGCCGCGATCAGGGCGCTGTCCCCCGGCAGGCACGCCGGTAATTGATCGTACTGCTTCAGCAACGCCACCAGATCTGGTGGATACTCCCCCAGCAGCACCGGATCGAGAAAGCTGCGATTAAACAGCAGATCCGCATGATGCGCGGCGGTAAGGTCGGCAGGGTGT
Organism: Pantoea sp. X-Soil-OKNW-713; assembly: GCF_059730685.1. Classification (NCBI taxonomy): domain Bacteria; kingdom Pseudomonadati; phylum Pseudomonadota; class Gammaproteobacteria; order Enterobacterales; family Erwiniaceae; genus Pantoea; species Pantoea sp. X-Soil-OKNW-713. The sequence goes on from NZ_AP035997.1 coordinate 201,221, forward strand.
TGAGAACGGGGGTACGACGGTGTCAGGTTAAGAATCACACCGATCTCGCCGCGATAGTCCCCGGCGCGATACGCACTCACCGCCGCAGCGTGGGCCAGTACGGTGTGATACGCCACCGTGGCGGCCCGGCGAAAATCGACCACATTGGGATAGTGGAAATCATAAAGATAGCCACCTTCCACCGGCACGATCGGCTCGTTAAAGGTGAACCAGTGCAGCACCCGATCGCCGAACAGGTCAAAACAGACCTGCGCGTAGCGACCAAACGCTGTCACCACGTCACGGCTCTCCCAACCGCCTTTCTCCTGCATCGCCAGCGGCATATCGAAATGAAACAACGTCAGGAACGGCGTGATGCCCTGCGCCAGTAACTCATCAATCACGCGGTTGTAAAACGCCACCGCTTCCGCATTTACCTCACCCGTGCCATCCGGTATCAGCCGCGACCAGCTGATGGAGGTACGAAAACTGTTGTGATTAAGTTGCTTAAGTAAGGCAATATCCTGCTGCCAGCGCTGGTAAAAGGTCGAGGTGTGCTGTGGCCCGACCTGCTGATGAAAACGCCACGGTTGCTGTGCAAACCAGTGGTCCCAGGTGGTGGCGCTTTTTCCGCCGCTATCGCTGGCACCTTCTGTTTGCAGGGCCGAACTGGCACTGCCCCACCAAAAATTCTCAGGAAACTGATACTTCATTACGTTTCTCTCCGGATTGAGTTGTCGCCGCCTGTTCCTGGGCTTTTTGTTCTTCAGATTTCATCAGGGAACGTTCATACGCACGCAGGAAAGGCAGGTACATCAGGGCTGACATCACCATGCAAATCAGGCACATCACCACCGGACTGATCGCCCAGTTGGCAGCCCAGGATGCACCAATTGGTGCCGGTGTGGTCCAGGGCGTGAGCGACACCACCTGGGCCAGCCAGCCCATCCTGGTGGCGGTCCAGGCGAGGATGGCGTTAACCATCGGTACGCAGACAAAGGGGATAAACATCATCGGATTCATAATGATCGGCGCGCCGAACATTATCGGTTCATTGATGTTGAAGAAGCTCGGCACGATACCCATTTTGCCAATGGTGCGCAGATGGGTGGTGCGGCTGCGCAACAGCAGGAAAGCCAGCGGTAAGGTGGAGCCCACACCCCCGATCAACAGGTAATGATCCCAGAATCCCTGAAGGTAGATGTGCGGCAACGCGGTGCCCGCCGCCAGTGCCGCCTGATTAGCGGAGAGGTTAGCCATCCAGAATGGGTTCATAATCCCGGTGACGATCAACGCCCCGTGAATACCGGCAAACCAGAACAACTGACAAAGCAGCACCGACAACAAGATCGCTGGCAGCGAGTCAGACGCCGACACCAGTGGCTCAAGCAGATGCATAATCGCTTCGGGAATAATCATCCCGGTCTGCGCCTGGATAAACAGATTGAGCGGGTGCAGCGTGCCAATGATCACCACCACCGGGATCAGGATTTCAAAAGAACGTGCCACACCGGTTGGGACTTCTTTGGGTAAGCGGATGGTGATGTTGTTGTGCTTCAGCCAGGCGTAAACCCGCGTCGAATAAATCGCGGTGATCAACGCGGTAAATATCCCCTGCCCGGATAAATAGGCTGTGGAGATAGTACCGTTGGAGTAAGGTGCGGCCACCAGCAGAAACGCCATAAAGGCCAGTAACCCCGACATTACCGGATCGAGCGAGAACTGCCGCCCGAGGCTTGCGCCAATCCCCACCGAGATAAAAAAGGTCATGACCCCCATGCTGAGGTAAAACGGCAACATCAGTTGCTCACGGTAAGTCGCGGAAAAATCCAGCCAGGCACGGGCAAAGCCGTTGGTGGTGGTGGCCGAGAATGGCGGGAAGATAAATACCAGCATGAAAGAACCGATAATCATAAACGGCAGCGCGGCAGTAAAGCCGTCGCGGATCGCTATGATGTATTTCTGTTGCCCGAGACGTCCGGCCAGCGGCGTGATCGCTTTTTCGATAACGCCAATCATCGACTGATATAACGAACTCATACCATCACCTTTATTCGTGAGCCGCCTCAATAAGCGAAAGCGCGAAATCCAGCACTTTGTCGCCGCGCTGCATACCGTAGTCCATCATCTCGATCGGCTGGACCGGGATCCCGGCGCTTGCCGCTTTGTCGGCCAGCGTTTTCAGCATGTATTTCACCTGAGGTCCCAGCAGCACCACCTGATAACGCGCAAACTGCTCGTCAAATTCGGTCACGCCATACGCATCAATTTCAACGGCCAGACCGCGTTCCTGCGCCACCTCTTTCATTTTGCGTACCAGCATGCTGGTGGACATCCCCGCCGAACAACACAACATAATCCTGATCATCGTCATCCATCCTTCAAAGCTATGCCTCAATGTGGTTACGATTGGATATCATACGGAAACCGGTTTCCATGAAAGGTTGAACGAAGTGTGACCCGCATCAATTTCTGATAAATCGGCGCTTTTTTTATTAGATTCGCATCACAAAACATCATTATTTCAACCCGTAGCGGCGCGATTTATCGCGCATCTTTTTGGCATAGTTAAAAAACCGCGCGATAAATCGCGCCGCTACAGGGATGGTGATTTTGCGCGAAAATGGAAAACCGGTTTCCAACAATAAGGGAAGTCGTTATACTTCTGCTGGCTAAAGTTTGCTCAGGGTTTCCGGAGAGAAAGATGTCTACGATCAACGATGTATCGCGCTTAGCCGGGGTGTCAAAAGCCACGGTTTCTCGGGTGTTGAGTGGTTCGCGCGGAGTGAAGGAAGCCAGCCGTCAGGCAGTGCTCAAAGCGGTTGACGAACTCAAGTATCGACCTAACGTTATTGCTCAGTCACTCTTCAGTCAGTCTACCGGTTGTATTGGCGTCATCTGCGCCCAGGAAAACATCAACCAAACTACCGGCTACCTGTATGCGCTGGAAAAACAACTCAGCCAGCACCAGAAACATCTCCTGTTACGCTTCGCCAACAACAAAGCCGATGTGTTACATGCGCTCGATGAACTGAGCTGTGGCTTGTGCGATGACGTGCTAATCATTGGCGCGCGCTTCCCGCTCGATATCCAGGATGACAATGTGATTCTGGTCGATTGTGCCGAAACTGACTGGCCCAACAGCATCCAGTTTGACCACGGTTTTGCCGCTGAGACCGCCTGTAACTATCTGATCAGCCAGGGTAAGCGCCAGATTGCTTTGATCTATCCCGAGGCCGGTAACGCAGGCGAGCAGGTACTGAGTGGTTATAAGCTCGCGCTGGAAAATAACCTCCTGCCCTATAATCGTAATCTGGTGTTTATGGATGCGCCCTCTGCATCGGTCGCGCTTCAGGTGCTGCTCAACAATGCCAGTACCCTGAATTTTAATGCGTTGTTGACGGCCAACGACCAGGAAGCACAACAGGTTATTGCCCAGCTACAGGCCTTTAATAAATCGGTGCCGGGCGACATTATGGTGTTCAGCTTGGCCGGTTCAGTCCATTTACCGGGCATTCCCACCATTCCAGCCATTGAGTATTCACTGGATGCGATGGCAGCCAGAATTGTTGGTTGGCTGACGAGAAAGACGCAAGATATGTTGGGTTCCTGTACGTTACGCGGAAACTTAATCATTCCGCGCTGACACCACCGGAGTGAGGAGACGGATAAGCTGCTGGCAAGCTGTGGTATCGGCACCACGAGTCGCACCGGGATCGCCGCCACCGGTGACCGTTTCAGCCTGGCCACTCTCTATCCCCGCGACAAACTGATCGCGCTGGGCGACCGGTTTTCCCTGACGGTGGGCTACTATCACACGGTGGTCAGCTGGCTGGAGCGTCTCAAATGCGGCATCACCAGCGGTGAACTGTATCAGACGGTGGAAAATGTGTTGCCGAAGGAGCGCTGGCACTGGCACCTGAATCCGAACGATTTTCCTATTACCCACACCGTTTGCGGTGAGCGTTTTTAGCCGCAGACGTGCGCTACCCCATCTGAATTATCATATTTTCATATAGATGAAGATGATTTCTCGGTAATCTCCTGTCTGATGCGCTGAGAAATAATTGCGCAGCTTCACAATTTTTATTATTAGTAATTGCCAATGTTGCAGAGCGTGCTGAATACTCCCGCCGCAACATCCACATACGTTTTATTGCGGCGTGCTACTGCTTCGGCAGGCAAGACCAAAATAAAAATGCCAGCTCCAGTCTTTTCTGGAGTGCATTTTTGTTTTGGTCTTTTTTTTTGCCTTAACGAAAAGGGAAAATGATGAGTCATAACGAGTTAGCTGATGAAATCCTGCGTCTGGTCAACGGAGGCGAAAACATCCGTACCCTGACGCACTGCGCCACCCGACTGCGGATGGAGTTTAACGATCGTGCTGCGGTCAACAGCGAGCAGATTGAAAAATTACCCGGCGTGATCAGCGTGGTGGAACGCGGTGGACAGTTCCAGATTGTGGTGGGTAACGATGTACAACGGGTATTCCGCGTACTGGAAAAAGCCACCAGCGGCAACAAACCTACGACCACGCCCCAGGCCAAACAAGAGCGTGGCGGTATCGTTTCTCAAATCATCAGCGTGATCTCCACCACCTTCACCCCGGTGATCCCGGCGATTACCGGGGCCGGGATGATTAAAGCGCTGCTGGCGATCTGCAAACTCACCGGCGTGATGAACGAGAGCAGCCCAACGTGGCAGTTGCTGAATATCATCTCCGACGCAGCGTTTTTCTTCCTGCCGGTGCTGCTTGCCTATGGCGCGGCATTGAAATTCGAATGTAACGCGATTCTGGCGATGACCATTGCCGGCGCGCTGCTGCATCCGGATCTGGGTAAAATGCTCGCCAGCGGCAAGCCGGTGGATTTCCTCGGTTTGCCGTTCCAGCTGGCGGATTATGCCGGTTCGGTACTGCCCATCATCCTTACCGTCTGGTTGATGTCGTACATCGAACGTTTTGCTGAACGTGTCTCACCGTCAATCATCAAGTTTTTCGTCAAACCGATGATTATCCTGCTGGTCACCGCACCGCTGGCGCTGGTGGTGGTCGGCCCGCTGGGCATCTGGCTGAATGATGTCGTTGCCTCCGGCGCGGTGATTATTGACCGTCATGCCAGTTGGCTGATCCCGATGCTGATGGGTGGCTTGCAACCGTTCCTGGTGATCACCGGCACCGCTTGGGCAATGACGCCAATCGCCACCGGTCAACTGAGCAAGAACGGTTTTGAAATGATTAACGGCCCCGGCATGTTGGCTTCTAACATCGCGCAAGGCGCAGCGACCCTTTGCGTGGCGCTGAAAACCCGCAACAAAAACCTGCGTCAGCTCGCGTCTTCCGCTGGCTTCACCGCGTTGCTGGGCATTACCGAACCTTCGCTGTATGGCGTGACCCTTAAGTTAAAACGACCGCTGATCGCGGCGATGATTGGTGGCGGCTGTGCCGGTATCTATGCCGGGTTAAGTGGCCTGGTCCGTTATGCGTTCGTCTCACCCGGACTGGCCGCCCTGCCTGCCTTTATTGGGGCTAACCCGATGAACATCGTTCATGCCTTGATCACCTGTGTGATTGCGATCGTGGTCACCTTCGCCCTCACCTGGATACTGGGTTTTGACGATATCCCTGATGGCGACACTCAGCCCCTCAAAGCCACACCGGCACCGGTAAACCTGAAGCCCGGTACCATCATCAGTCCGTTGCGCGGCGAGATGGTGCCATTAGCTGAAGTCAAAGATGATGTGTTCTCCCACGGTCTGCTGGGCCAGGGCGTGGCGATCCGTCCCGAGGAAGGTGTGTTGCGCGCCCCGGTGAGCGGCAAAGTGATGACCTTCCTGCCCTCCTGCCATGCCGTGGGCCTGATGAGCCACGATGGTATGGAAGTGTTGGTGCATATCGGTCTGGATACCGTGGCGCTGGGCGGTCAGCATTTCAGTTCGTCCTTACAGGTGGGCGATGAAGTTCAGGCGGGGGATGAGCTGGTGCGTTTCGATCTGGCAGCAATTGCAGCCGCCGGTTATGACCTGATCACACCGGTGGTGATCATTAACAGCGATGAATATGCCGTCACCACGGCCCCTGCCGCACCGGTCGATTTCGGCCAGCCGATTATGGAACTCAGTCTCAGGGAGCAAGCCGCATGATCTATCAGACACAAGCCGCGTTTCCTGACGGTTTTCTGTGGGGTGCCTCTACCTCGGCTTATCAGGTGGAAGGCAGTTGGGACAGTGACGGCAAAGGCCCGTCGGTGGTGGATATGCTGACCCATCCGGCGGGCAAAGCGGATTTCACCGTCGCCAGCGACCATTATCAACGTATGGAAAGCGATGTGGCGTTGTTTGCCCAGCTTGGCCTGAAAGCCTACCGCTTCTCCATTGCCTGGTCGCGGGTGATCCCCGACGGCGATGGTAACGTTAATCAGGCGGGCCTGAATTTTTATCGTCGCCTGGTGGATACCCTGTGCGCGCACGGCATTGAACCGATCGTCACGCTGTACCATTTCGACCTGCCCTGGGCGCTCGAGCAGAAAGGCGGCTGGCTGAATCGTCACACCATCGACGCCTTTGTGCGCTATGCCGATGTGCTGTTCCTTGCGTTAGGCAACAAGGTACGTTTCTGGCTGACGATTAATGAGCAGAACACCATGATTCTGCATCCCGGTGCCATTGGCACACCGCCGGGGCGCGAGTTACCGGATAAAAAATCACTCTATCAGCAAAGCCATCATATGTTGGTGGCGCAGGCACAGGTGATGCAGCGTTGTCATCAACGACTGCCCGAGGCGAAAATCGGTCCGGCGATCAACACCACCTCGATGTATGCCGCCACCTGTCGCCCGGAGGACGCCATCGCCGCGCACAACTGGGAAACGCTGCGTTGCTGGAGCTTTCTCGATGTTGCGGTACATGGCCGCTATAACGCCCTGGCCCTGCGTTATTTGCAGGATCGTGACCTTGCGCCACAGATGTTGCCGCAGGATGCGGCGCAACTGGCGGCGGCACGCCCGGATTTTGTCGCCATCAATTACTACTCCACCGCCACCATCGCCGCCAGCCGCGGTGATGCCTCCGATGTCGCGCCGCGCGCCGGCGATCAGCAGATTATGTTAGGAGAACCCGGCGTGTACCGGCCAGAGGAGAATCCTTATACCGCCAAAACCCCGTATGGCTGGGTGATTGATCCGGTTGGATTGCGTTTAACGCTGCGCAAAGTCTGCGAACGCTATGGCCTGCCGGTGATGATCACCGAAAACGGCATCGGGGCGCCTGACACCCTGGCGGCCGACGGCACAGTCGATGATGGCTACCGCATCGATTTTCTGCGTCAGCATATTGAGCAAATTCAACTGGCGCTGGCCGACGGCGTTGAGGTCATCGGTTATTTCCCGTGGTCAGCGATTGATGTGGTTAGCACCCATCAGGGCTATGCGAAACGCTATGGTTTCATTTATGTTAATCGCCACGAGCAGACGCTGAACGATCTACGGCGCATACCCAAACGCAGTTTTTACTGGTACCAGCAGGTGATCGCCAGTAACGGACACCAATTACAGGACACCCGTTAGCAGATGAAGGTCATTAAAGTCCTGAACAACAGCCTGGTGCTGATCGAGGATGGCGAAGGTAAAGAAGCCATCGTGATGGGTAAAGGCATTGGTTTTAACAGCCATGTTGGTGACCTGATCCCGCGCGAGAAGGTCGAAAAGTTGTTTATGGTGCAGGAAAATCTGCCCGGCGCGGAGTATCTGAACGCCTTCGCCGCCATGCCGGAAGAGATTTTCCAGATGACCGCGCTGGTGATGCAGATGGCGCAGCAGGAACTGAGCCATCCGCTGCGTCCGCAAATCTTTTTTACCCTGACCGACCACCTGATGTTCGCAGTGGAGCGCAGTCGCAAAGGGATCATGCTGCAAAACCGCGTGTTGTTTGAAGTACAGCGTTTCTGGCCAGCAGAATTTAACCTTGCACAGCAGGTGGTCGCGCGACTCAACAGTCAGTTCCAGCTTGAATTGCCCCCCGAAGAGGCGGGCAACATCGCTTTTCATCTGGTAAATGGTCAGTCGGAGCACAGCGACACCAGCCAGACATTGCTGGCGATGCGCATGCTGAAAGATATCTTCAATATCATTCAGTACCACGCCTGGATCACTATCGACACCTCTTCGCTGAATTACTCACGCTTTTTGATCCATATGCAGTTCTTTATCCAGCGGATGTTCGCCGGGCAGCTCAACCACAGCCAGGGCAATGCGTTGCTGCCACAAATCATCCGCCAGCACCCGCGTATGCACCGCTGTGCGCTGGTGATTAATGATTATGTGAAGAAAATGCTGGAGGTTGAGATGACCGATGATGAGCTGCTGTGGCTGATCGTCCATCTGGTGCGGATTGCAGAGGCACCGACGGATTAATTGAGGAAGGCTGGAGCATTACACAGAAAAGTATTTTGATTCCCCTATGATTCATTAACCGATTTAATGGCTTATATAAAACCCATAAATTCGTTAAGAATTGTTGAGCACCTCCTGGCCAGGCAGGTGCTCAGTCTTAAGCTATATCAACTCACCTGCATTGACTTCAGCATATGGTCCGCCAGGCGTAAGCTCAGAGCCGCGCCGGTCAGTGTCGGGTTCATGCAGGATGCCGAAGGCATCACGCTGGTGCCCGCAATCCACATATTGGGGTGATCGTGGGTACGGCAGTTACTGTCCACCACCGAATTCTTCGGATCATCACCCATAATGGTGGTGCCCATGATGTGCTGCCTGTCCTGATACTTGGTATCAATCGACAAAATTTCCGCGTTGAGCAGCTCGGCAAACTTGTGGAAATCCTTAATACCTTCATCCTTACCGGCATGCCAGTAATCGGTCACGCTGTAATAAATTTCCGGCAGCGGAATCCCAATCGCATCCTTTTTGGTTTTGCTCGGCGTCACGCGGTTTTCTGGCAGCGGCAGGGTCTCAAAATCGATGGCGAAGTTAAGTGAACGTGCCGACTGACGTCGAATCTCCGCGTCAAGTTTTGAGCCCAGCACCCCTTTTGCGATCAGCGACGCGGCATAATCGGCGGTCGGCACCGTATTACGCACCTTGATTTTGTAGCTGGGGAAATCCTTGCGGAACGCGCCATCACGATTGTTCAGATAGACCAGCAGTTCGGTGGGGCCCTGACCCGGCCACACATCTTCCGACATCATCACATTCATGCTGATGCCGGTGTGTCCCATCAAATTGCGCCCGACCTGGTCAGAAGAGTTAGCAATGCCGTTGGGGTACTTCTCTGACGTGGACATCAACAGCAGTTTTGGCGATTCAATACCGTAGGCCGCCAGCACAAAGTAGTTCGCCGTCAGATGATGTTCGGAGCCATCCGGCTTCTTATACCAGACGCCGGTAATCTTACCGTCATCCGCCGCTTCGATGCGATATACCACTGCGTTATCCAGCAGCTTTGCGCCGAGACGCTCGGCTTCATCGATATGCATCGAGCCATCGTACTTGGCAGCAATCGGGCACACCGGATTGCAGTTGTTGTTACCGGCGCACATCGGGCGTTTGCCCCACGGCTTGGTCGCACGACCGTTCGGCTCCAGCACTGGGTTGTAGCCCCCTTTACCGAGCAGGTCGCTGAGGCGATCAAACAGGTAACTGGTCGGCAGACCTGGCATCGGGAACGGGGTGGAGCGTGGCGGCCAGGCTTTTCCGCCCTGTCCACTCTCATCCTGACCATCCACGCCGGAAACGCCCAGCTCATGCTCCGCTTTGCCATACCACGGCTCCAGCTCATCGTAACCAAACGGCCAGTCACGTCCCCGGCCATACAGGCTGTTGAGCTTGAAATCGTTCGGGATCATACGCCACAGCGCAGAGCCGAAGTGCCAGGTGGTACCGCCGACCACGCGCAGGTATTTCGTCGGATACTTCACCGGCCCAACCTGTTGCAAATAATCGCCGTAGGTCGAGGGAATATGTGGTGGGTTCGGATAGGGTGAACCCACGCCCTGTAATTTAATGTTGGTCAGTGACATTTTGAACGGTGAGTTACGGAAGCGCTCGACGATCTCCTGACGTGACACCCGCGGTCCTGCCTCAAGGATGATCACCGATTTACCGGCCTTCGCCATTTGGGTCGCGATCAGGCCACCCATCACTCCTGACCCGATGATGATCACATCAGCATCGACTTTTTGTGCACTCATGCGTGTTCTCCTGTTGTTGCCACCTGACCTTTTTGTGTCACTGCCCAATAGAACGGCCCGCCGCCGTAGGTCGGCACCACGAGGATATCTTTGGTGGGCAGGTACATCATGGCATCGGCATAGGCGATCAACTCCAGATCGCTGCCGCTACCCACTACGCCGGTGTACCAGGCAGAAATAAGAGTTTTGGCGGTTTGCCAGTCGCTGTTATCCGCGGTGAAGGCCGCCAGGAATTCATCAACATGAGAAAAATTACGCTGCTGCAACAATGTCTTCAGGCTACTGAGCTTCTGACTGAACTGCGCATCATGACGCGTCAGCGCGTCGTAATAGCGTTGCCCCAGCAACGGACCGCACGGACGGCTGACGAGAAATTGCGACACCTGAAGAAACCCCGAATCAGCCAACTGATCTGCCGCCAGCGCTCGCGCCGGAAACAGTGAATTGCACATCGCGCCGAGAGACAGGATGCCCATCCCTTGCAGCAGTCGGCGACGGGAGATGGCGGAAGAGTTGTTATGCGCCATGTTTTTTCCCCCTGCGCGAAAGTGAAACTAACAGCACCAGCAGAATAATCACCACGATGGCTGCACCGCCCCAGACTGCGGGCTGGGCCAGACGCGCAATCAATGGTCGTTCACCACCTTCACGCACGGTTTTCACCTGCTCGGCCGTCACGTTCAGCTCGGCGTTGCCAAAGTTTTTCAACACGTAGTTGCTGACATCCGCGATTTGCTGATCGGTCAGACGATCGGTAAACAGCGCATCCGGGCCGAAACCTGGCATATCAATATCTTTGCCGTCGACCTGACGATGAACCCCATAAACGATAGTGGCGATCAAATTGTCAGCCTGAGCGGCACCGGTGGTGGTGTTATGGAACAGCGAGGGATAGATAGTGTTGCCGGAACCATCCGCCTGATGGCAATTGGCGCAGGTGCTGCTGTAGACTTTCCAGCCCGCATCCGGATCTTTCACGGCGCGTTGCAGTGCTTCACTGGTTGCCGGTTGGCCGATATTATCGCGCGCCTGGCTGACCGGCTGACTCACCGCCGGAACCTGACGCAGATAAGCCACCATCGCCTGGATATCATCATCAGACAGATATTGCAGGCTGTGTTCAACCGCTTCGGCCATCGGGCCTGCGGCCTGAGCTTTGCCCGCCACATGACCGGTTTTCAGGTACTGCGCGACCTCTGCATCGCTCCAGTTACCAATACCGGCTTGTTTATCCGGCGTGATATTCGGCGCATACCAGCTACCGAGACTGCCGCCGCTTAAGGCCTGATCGTTATTTTGTCCCATCAACGCATTACGTGGCGTATGGCAGGTATCGCAGTGCGCCAGCGCATTCACCAGGTAATCACCGCGATTAATTTCAGCGGATTTATCGGCAGCAGGCGTAAAAGGTTTGGCATCCGCGAATAACATATTCCAGAAGAACATACTTGAACGGATATTAAACGGGAATGGCAAATTTGTTGGTGCCGGTACATTATCGTCAGCTTTCACGCCGTGCATAAAATACGCGTACAAGGCATGAATATCGCTATCGGTAATTTTCGCATACGAGGTGTAGGGCATCGCCGGATAAAGATGCTGTCCCTGTTTATTAATCCCCTCTCTGACGGCTCTGGCAAAATCCTGTTCGGTATAATCGCCAATTCCCGCTGTTTTCGATGGGGTGATATTGCTGGAAACGATATTTCCGAGTGGCGAAGAGATAATATACCCCCCCGACATTGCTGCACCGTGATCAGGTGCGGTATGGCAGGCCCCACAGTCTGCTGCAATAGCCAGATACTTGCCTTTCGCAATAAGCGATGCAGAGTCAGTCGCATTTTCAGCATGGGCTGAAAATGTCGCAGACATCAGAATGCTCAACGCGAAAGGCAGACAACTCTGTCTCACCTTTCTTGCCTTCATGGTAATTGCTTCCGGTAAATAATTATTAGTGTTATTAAAATAAGAAATGCACATCTGTAGCAATGCCACAGATGCGCAAGGTTAACAGATTGTAAATCTATACAAAATACAAACGGTGCTATAACAGTTCGTAATCATTGAAAACAATATTTTCACCACTGGCCGCCGTGATATCAACTTTGCCAGGTTCGGTCAAAAACGCATCGCCGGGATGAACCCACACTTCTTTTACCCGGTTTACATGGGTTGGGTCGGCTAACAACACCCGTCCTTCTGTGAAGAACACCCGCACTCCCGGCCCATGCTGGGTATATTCGCCGGTGCTTTCACCCGGTTTAAGGGTCACTTTCCAGCCTTTTACGGTTTTCTTATCCAGCACCTGCTGGAAGGCCTCGTTTGACGGGCGTGTGGCGCCGCCAAAATGTTGCGGCCCCGGAATATTGATTTCAAACGCCACCTGATGATTAACGTTATTGCCGGTGTTGGTGACTTTATCGGTATCAGATTTCCCCTGATGTTCCCCGAACTTCACATTGCCAGTTTTCATTTCGGTGTTGTTGGCTGGTTTGTCCGGATATTCGATTTTCACCGGGCTGCCTTCAATATGAGTATTAACGTAATCCAGATGTTGTTCGTGATACAGCGTGGAATGCCCGGGCTGGATCAGCACCCGCATCACTGTGACATACTTATTTTCCAGAATAACGTGATGCAGCGGTTCCAGATCCGTTGCCACCACTTTTTCCGCCGCACTGGCTTGCACACTACCAGCCAAAATGGCAGAGGATAATAAGGCGTTCAGCAACGCATGACGAATTTTAGGCATGACAACTCCTTTATTTAACGCATAAATATCATTCAAAGTCAGGCTGAATGAATAATGTAACATGATGGTGGTGATTGATATTTACTCAACAATGGTGACCCAATTTGCACCTTTCCCGGTTGGCACGCGTTCAATTAATGAAAGCTTGCCGGTGTTTTGGTCAATTGCATACAACGCCACCTGGGTTGATTTTTGCCCTGACTCGATCAAATAACGACCCGAATTATCAATAGCAAAACCGCGTGGTTGGGTTTCGGTTTTGGTGCTGTTAATTAACGTCAGTCGCCCATCAACCGGAGAAACACGAAAAGCCGTGATATTGCTGCTGGTGCGTTCGGTGGAATAGAGAAAACGACCGTTCGGGGTGATATGAATGTCCGCCTGCCACAAACGCGGCTTGGCTGACTTCGGTAAATCATCATCACCGGTCAGTGGACGCGCTTCACCGCGTTGCATATTGCGGGCAATGGCCGGATCGAGCGATGGCGTCGCTTCATGTTCTGTCATGGTGCCATCCTGATTCAGCGTCAGGCGCGAAATATTGCCCGCCATCTCAGTCAGCAAATACATGTTTTGCGCGCCCTGCTCATCGCGTTGCGGCGCGAAGACAAAATGGCGAGGACCGGTAGCCGCTTCACGCTGAATATTCACAAACGACGGGATATTGGGCGTCACCTTGCCGCTGTGGCTGTCGAAGCGGTATTGCAACAATTGATCGGCACCGAGTAACGGAACAAACAGGAACTGGTTGCTGGGATCGGTTTGAATCGAATGCGCCCGCTTACCGGTATGCACCACCTGTACCGGTGCGCTTTCCACTTTGCCGTCGCTGGCGATGCGATTGACGCTGAACAGATCGCCACCATAGGAAGAGGAGAGCAGAAAACGGCCGCTCTTATCCAGCGCCAGATACGCCATCGCTTCCGGCAGTGGCGTATCCGCAAAGTGACTCAGGGTGCCATCCGCCTGAATATGCCAGGCCGAGACGTGATAAGGCTGGCTGCGTACCGACACGTAAAGCGTTTTTTTATCGCTGGAAACGGCCATTGGCATGCTTTTCAAACCGGTGGGATATTCCCCAAGCGGCTTAAGTTGACGCTGCGCTTTATCCAGCGTATAGGCGGTCACCGTTCCGCTGTCGCCATTCGAAACATACACATACGCCTTTTCCTGTGCCATCACAGTGGAAGCAAATAACATCATTCCTGCGGCCATGATTCTCTTTTTCATTTTTTATCGTCACTTATTGTAGGGTTCAGAGATTGAGTTACCAACGGGTGTTGAAATGCTCGCACAGTTCCAGCACCGCCTGTTCCGGTAAGGCCGTTGGCTTCGTTGTGCAGTTCAGCCATAAACGCGCGGTTTCCTCCAACTCTTCCAGCGCAAAGCTGGCTGTGGAGACTGATGCGCCCCAGATAACCGGTCCCAGACGTTCCAGCATCACACCGCGCACCTCGTTAGCCAAACCGGCAACCTGCTCAGCCACCTCGGCGTGGCCTGGACGGCGATAGTCGATCAACGGAATGCGGCCAACTTTCATCACCTGATAGGGTGTCAGCGGCGGCAGGATACTGTCGCGCTGCCAGACCCCCGCCAGCGTCAGTTGCACCAGATGGGTGGAATGGGTGTGCACCACGCCCTGGGCATCGGGATTGCGGTCATAAATCTGGCGATGCAGCAGCAACGTTTTCGAGGGCTTATCACCGGAAACCCACTCGCCGTCGCGGTTAACTTTGGCGATACGCGCCGGCTCCAGATGGCCTAAACAGGCATCTGTCGGCGTGATCAACCAGCCATCTTCCAGGCGGGCGCTGATATTGCCTGCGGTGCCGGTGGTGTAACCACGATTGAACAGGTCTGCCCCAACGCGACAAATCTCTTCCCGTAACGATTGTTCATTTTGCATATTGGTTCTCCTCACTCGCTCGCCGTGGCAACAACCGGCGATTCACTATGGGTATTGACAGGAAGCGGCTCCAGCTTGCCGAGCACAAACATAAAGGTCAGCGCGCCCAGTACGCAGATACCGCCGGCCACCAGTAACGGCACAACAAACGAGCCGTGGCTCAGGGTGAGCATCACGCCGGTAAACGAGGCGGTGACAATCCCGGCGAGATTACCGGCGAAGTTCTGAATACCGCCGAGGGTGGCGACATAGTTGCTGGCGGGTGCCACGTCTGCTGGCAACGTCCAGATGTTGGCGGCGGTAAAGGCCAGGCCCGCATAGGTAATGGAGAACAGCGTCAGGATCACAGTGATGCTGTCGGTAAATGCAGCGAATGCGATCACACTGGAAAGCAACATCCCGGTGATCAGGCAGGTTTTGCGCGCCGCCGTCAGACTAAACCCCTTACGGTACAGCGCATCAGATACCACCCCGCCCAGTAAGCTGCCGGGGATCCCCATCAGCGCCGGAATGGCCCCCAAGGTACCCAGCTCTTTCAGCGAGAAGCCATGCGCCATAGTCAGATAGGTCGGGAACCAGGTGACAAAGAAGTAGGTGGCGAAGTTCATGCAGAAGAAGCCAATCATCATGCCCCACACATTGCGATGGCGGAACAGCGACCACATCTCGATCTTGCCGTTGTTCTGCGTCGCAGGCACGGCGCGATCTTCCAGCAAATTCTGCCGTTCAGTTTCATCCAGCCCTTTCATCTCTTCCGGCTCGCGATAAAACAGCAACCAGATAGCCACCCAAACCAAACCTAACGCCCCGGTCACCACGAAAGAGGTTTCCCAGTCCCAGGTACTGATTAACCACGCCACCAGTGGCAGCGCGATCGCGCTGCCGGCGCGCGGGCCAGCATCAAAGATGCCGCTGGCGGTGGCGCGTTGCTTTTTGGCAAACCAGCTGTACACCACTTTGACGCAGCCCGGGTTTCCCCCCGCTTCACCGATGCCTAATGCCAGGCGAGCGGCAAAAATCGAGGCGAAGCCTTTGCCAAACGCGGTGAATACGGTAAACAGCGACCACCAACCCACGGCCAGCGCCAGTCCGGCACGCGCCCCCAGGCGGTCAATCAGGCGACCGGCCGGGATCTGCATCAGGGCGTAAGTCCAGAAGAAAGCGCCGAGGATCAGCCCCATGCTGGTGTCGTCGATGCCCAGGTCGGCTTTGATATGCGGAGCAGCGATCGCCAGGTTAATACGATCGATGTAATTGATAGCGATGGCGAAAAAGCAGAACACGATCATCAGCCAGCGAATTCGTGGATATCTGCGCATGGTGAATTCCTTTATGATTTATTTATGGGTTACAGGAGGTTTAGCCGCATCACGCGTGCAGCCGCCGCCGGTGTCGTTAAAAATCGGGGACAGACATCATGAAACTGTTAAAAAAACGTGAGCAGGCATCCCCGACCTGATAACATGATGTAAAAAGTAAGCGATTACAAAATACAGTCAAGCCAAAAGTAAGCGCTTTCAAAATTGATGGTGAGTTGTCTGCGAATTTTGTGGACAAGCTCACTCTTTCAGCAGGAGTGACTTGATGAGTGAAAAACAAAATGGATCCGGCCGCGTATCACTGGAAGATGTTGCCCGCCTTTCTGGCGTGTCAACGGCCACTGTTTCTCGCGTGTTGAACGGCAGCACTACCGTTAAAGCGGCACGCCGCGCGGCGGTGGAAAAAGCCTGTGAAGAGCTCGGCTATGTGATTAACCGCGCAGCGCGCACCCTCGCCTCGCGACGCAGCATGACCATTGGTGCCGTGGTGCCAACATTAGCGACGGAAACCTTCTCCCGCGCGCTGGCGGCGTTTCAGCAGTTAATCCATGACGCGGGTTATACGTTGTTGCTGGCAAACTCCAATTTCGACCCGGACACCGAGTTGAAAGAGGTGAACAAGCTGATTGAATACGGCATTGACGGTCTGATGCTGGTGGGCAACACCCACCATCCACGCCTGTGGGAGCGCATCAGTCAGCAAGAAATTGCCTGTATCCAGACCTTCTCCCATGACAGCGAGAAGCCCTGCGTCGGCTATGACAGCGAAGGTGCAGCAGAAACCATTGCCAGGCATTTGCTGGAACTGGGACATCAGCGATTTGCGGTGATTGTCGGTACGCCGCCGTCAAACGATCGTGTTTCGGATCGCCTGAAGGGGACACGACGGGCGCTACAACAGCAGGGGCTGACATTGGCGGATAGCCATCTTGTCGATAACGCGTTTACCATGAACGACGCACGCAAAGCGGTGTTCCGCCTGCTGGACGGACCGGAGCCGCCCACTGCCATCATTTGTGGTAACGATTTGCTGGCATTTGGTGCCATGCGCGCCGCCAGCGAGCGTTATCTGCGCATTCCCGGCGACATCTCCATCGTCGGTTTCAATGACTATGAGTATGCCGAGCACCTGGAACATCCACTGACCACCATGCGCGTAGATCTGGCGTCAATTGGTGAACATGCCGCGCATTATCTGTTG
Organism: Pantoea sp. X-Soil-OKNW-713; assembly: GCF_059730685.1. Taxonomy (NCBI): domain Bacteria; kingdom Pseudomonadati; phylum Pseudomonadota; class Gammaproteobacteria; order Enterobacterales; family Erwiniaceae; genus Pantoea; species Pantoea sp. X-Soil-OKNW-713. The sequence continues at coordinate 218,576 of NZ_AP035997.1, forward strand.
AATACGCTCAATAACCTGCCTGCCCCGCAACACACGCTGATTAAGACTGAATTGATTGTTCGGGGCAGCAGCGGTTCTGTGCCCCGTCAGGAACGCTAATCGCGACGCTGCATACCAAACTGGTTGAAGATGTCTGTCACCGCAGACGTTTTCAGCCAGGCCAGAAAGGCACTGGCCCGTTCTGGCTGTTGCGCACACGTCAGCACCGCCGCCGACAGCGAGATCGGTTGCTGTGCTTCCGGTGGCAGCGGACCCACCACGTCAATCCCTTCCACCATCAGCAGTTCGCTGATTTGTTGCACCGCGAGATCTGCGTTGCCGTTAACCAATTGCTCAGCGGTAAACCCGGCCGGGATCACCGTACCGCGCGCACGTAGCGGCTCATCGATGTTCAGTTGCTTTAACAACCGCGAGAACCAGACGCCGCTGGCCCCCGCTTCCGACCAGGCCACAGAACGCGCCGCCAGCAGGCTGGCAATCAGTCGGTCAAGGTTGCTGATATCCGGCGCTACGGCACCGGCCAGCACCGCCACACCAATCGGAGAGTCGACCACTTCAATGCGGCTGCTGCCATCGGCAATCCCTTTGTCAATCAGGCGATTGACGGTGTCCACCGTGGCGATCACCACATCCGCCTCCGCCCCCTGGTTCAGCTGTTGCTCGATAACGGTACTGGGATGCCAGCGTATTGCCAGCGGCGTATCCGGGTGTGCCGACTGCCAAACATCAATCAGCGTGTTGAACGGTGCGCTCAGGGCGAGCGCGCTATAAATATGTAACGTCATTATTCTCCCTCGCGGGCAAACAGCGGAGCACGGCGCAGCAACGCGGCATCCAGTTGGTCGGGTTTGGTGACACCAATCAGCGCCATATCGCGATCAATCTCATCACGCAGGATATGCATGGCATGCTCGATACCTGCCTGGGCGCCAATCACCGAACCGTACAGAAACGGACGGCCAAGAAACACAAAGTCGGCACCCAATGCCATCGCTTTCATCACATCGGTACCACGACGAATGCCGCTATCGATTATCACCTTCATATTCCCTTTCGCCGCGGCGATTTCAGGCAAGGTATGCAACGGCGGCACGGTGTGATCAAGCTGGCGTCCACCGTGGTTGGAGAGGATGACCGCATCCGCGCCTAAATCACGGGCGATAAAGGCGTCCTCCGGTGACATCAGCCCTTTGATCACCAGGTTGCCTTTCCACTTCTTACGGATGGCCTCAACGTGTTTCCAGCTCAACTTGTCACGCGCGTTGGTGTTACGCACTTTGTTCGACATCATCGGCGGCCCGCGTTCCGCATCGGTGTTTTCAAAATGCGGGGCACCGTGGCGCAGGAAGGTTTGTGCTACGGTGCCGAGCAGCCAGCGCGGGCTCAGGGCGCTTTGCCACATCACTTTCGGCGTGATTTTGATTGGCATGCTGAAGCCGCTGCGGGTGTTGTGTTCGCGGTTGCCAAGCATCGGCGTATCACCGGTGACCACCAGCGTTTTATACCCGGCGCGTTCAACACGCTCGACCAGACGGTCAATACGCGGTTGATCGCCCGCCAGGTAGGCCTGAAACCAGGCATCGGGATTAGCAGCAATCACCTCCTCCAGTGGAATCAGTGACGATGCGCTGAGTATCATCGGCACGTTCATCGCTCTGGCCGCTTTTGCCAGCATCAGGTCGGCGCGGTAGCTGACAAACGACGCGCCACCCAGCGGGGCGACACCAAAAGGATGGGACCAGTTATGCCCCAGCAGGCTGACGTGCTGATCACGCCCTGACACGTCACGAAACATGCGCGGCACAAACACATACTGCTGATAAGCCTCATAGGCTGCGGCGATGCCTCTGCCGGTCTCCACACCGCCTTTTACGTACTGAAAAATCATATTTGGTAAGCGCTTGCGTGCATGACGTTCGAAGTCGTCCAGCGCCAGCAGATCGCGAAAATGGCGCGGTACGGTATTAGCGGGACGAACCTGCACTTCTGGCGTCACGGCGATGTTAATAGCGGTGGTGTCTCCACGAGTTGTCATAGTGCGTTCTCAATTTTATGGAAAGTAAGCGATTTCAAATCAGGGGTTATTACGAGGCTATCCTGTTTATATCCTGACAGACGCGCAGTTTTTTTGTGTGATCGCCGTCACCATATGAACAGAAATGTAAGCCCTTACATTTTAAAGCCGGATTAAGTATGGTGTGCTGTAATCCACTTTGATCGTCGCTGCTGACGGAGATAACCATGAACCAACGCATTGTTTTATTGCACGCTACCCCGGTGGCGATGACCCCGATTCAGGAGGCTTTTAACGACTTATGGCCCGAGGCTGAGGTAGTCAATCTGCTGGATGACGGGCTGACCATTGACCGCGCCAAAGAGGAGCAACTGTCGCGTCGATTGACGGATCGCTTTGTGGCTTTTGGTCGTTACGGCTACAGCATGGATGCCCGGGGTATTCTGGTCACCTGCTCCGCATTCGGTCCGGCGATTGATGAACTGGCAGCCGCCGTGCCGGTGCCGGTGTTAAAACCCAACGAAGCGATGTTCGAAGCCGCATTGCAGCAGGGCCAAACCATCGGCATGTTAGCGACCTTCGGCCCGTCACTGGTGACCATGTGCGCCGAATTCGATCAGTATGCGGCGCAAATCGGATCTGGTGCCCGGCTGGAAACCGTCCTGGTGCCGGACGCCATCGATCGGTTACGTAAAGGGGATGTCGACACCCACAACCGGCTGGTCGCCGAATATGCGCCACAACTCAGTCATTGTGATGTGATCATGCTGGCGCACTTTTCCACCTCTCGCGCCGCAGATGCGGTGCGTGCGCGTGTCGATATCCCGGTGCTGACGGCCCCGCATGCGGCGGTGCAGAAAATGAAGGCAGCCACAGGAGCATCATCATGTTGATTGGCGTTATCGCAGATGATTTTACCGGAGCCAGTGATATCGCGGTGACGCTGTCACAAGGCTTACCCGGCGAAGGTGGCTTGCGTACCACGCAATATCTCGGCGTGCCACAACAACCTGCGCATGCGGCAGTGGAAGCCGGCGTGATTGCCCTGAAATCCCGCTCGCTGCCTGCGTCAGAAGCGGTCGCGCAGTCGTTGGCGGCCTGCGAATGGCTGCTGGCGCAGGGGTGTAGCCAGATTGTGTTTAAATATTGCTCGACCTTTGATTCCACCGATGAGGGGAATATCGGGCCAGTGCTCGATGCGCTGACAGCACGTTTGCAGGCAAAGCGCGTGATTGTCTGCCCGGCGTTCCCGGCGATGGGTCGCACCCTGTATCAGGGTAATCTGTTTGTTCACGATCGACCGCTAAATGAATCCGGTATGGAGCACCATCCCTTAACGCCAATGAAGGATGCCGATATTCGCCGCCTGTTGGCACGCCAGTCCCATACCCCTGTCAGCCATATTCGCTGGCAACAGGTGGTGGAAGGCAGCGAGGGGCTGCGTGAGCGACTGGAAACCCAGGATAATGACTCCGCACAGTTGGTGGTGGTGGATGCCCTGAGCGATCATGACCTGACAATTATTGGTATCGCCGCGGCGGGGCTTAAATTGATCAGCGGCGGCTCCGGCATTGCCCGGGCATTGCCACATAACTTTATCAAGGCCGGGCAGGCACTGGGCCATCGGAGTAACAACCCGGCCGTCAGCGGCGCCACCGCCATTCTGGTCGGCAGTTGTTCCGGTGCCACACGCGGGCAGATCGAGGAGCATCAAAAACACCACGCGGTGCTGGCGCTGGATATCACCGATGTGATGAATGAACGCGTCAGTGCCGATGATGTGGTGAAATTTATCCTGGCACACCAGCAGGAATGCCCGCTGGTGTACTCTTCCGGCGCTCCCGACAGCGTGCAGCAGGCACAGCAACAGTTTGGTCAGCATAATATCTCCCGCCAGCTCGATAAACTGTTTGGCGATGCGGCGCGCAAACTGGTGTACGAGGCGGGTGTTAAACGTCTGGTGGTCGGCGGCGGAGAAACGTCCGGAGCGGTGGTGAGCGCGCTCAATCTGGGATCGTTGCAGGTTGGCGAGGAGATTGACCCCGGCGTTCCGGCGCTGTTCGCACAACCGGAAGCACCGCTGGCGCTGGCCCTGAAATCAGGGAATTTTGGCCGGAGAGATTTCTTTGCGCATGCGTTAAAGGTACTGGCAGGGTAATTCCATCCTTTGTCTCCTTACAGCGCGGCATACCGCGCTGTTTTTTGCTCAACTCTCGACCCTATTGAAATAATAACCTACAACTTATATAGCCCTGATTATAAGATGCAGCTTATAAGGAATTGGCAAGTGGACGGTACTTTTTAGCCCGCTTTTTGATGACTGGCTTCATGTTCAGAAAGATGGGTTACTGGAAAAGATTATTGCAGACTTAGTTAATCTTAAAGCATATGGACCTTCACTCTCACGCCCATATGCAGACACGGTAAACGGTTCCATATATAAGAATATGAAGGAACTGAGGGTCCAATATTCAGGACGTCCTGTTCGTGCATTCTTTGCGTTTGACCCTGTCAGAAGAACCATTTTGTTGTGTGCAGGTGATAAAAGTAATGACAAAAAATTTTATGAACGAATGGTCCGTATCGCGGATGATGAATTTTCGGTCCATCTGGCCAGAATGGAGGTTAACCAATGAGAACGTTAGATGAAGTGTTGGCCGCCCGCTCTCCGGATAGCCAGGCGCGAATCAAAGAAATGGCTGATGAATTGATCCTGGAGACGGGACTCCAGATGATACGTGACGAGTTACAGCTCTCTCAAAAAAGTGTTGCTGAAGCGATGGGAATAAGCCAGCCAGCGGTAACGCAGTTGGAACAACGTGGCAATGATCTCAAAATCGCCACCTTAAAACGCTATATCGAAGCCATGGGCGGAAAACTCAGCCTGGATGTGGAATTACCCACCGGCAAACGGGTTGCCTTCCATATTTAACTACCCTATCAAGCAGGGCAAGCGCCCTGCTGGTGGGATTATCCGTTTCGCTCTGCGGTTTCCGCCTCAAACGGTTCCTCATTCACCATCGTCGCCTGAATCGCGTCTTCCTCCAGCGCCGGGTTCAGCGCGGCACCAATCGGAGATGTCGCCAGACTATCCGGCATCACCACATGCGGCAAAGGGACTTCGGTGGTGGGCAATGGCAGGGCTTTGACCGGGCGATTCATCAGGGCGATCAGCAATGCGCACAAGGTAAACGCCAGGTACAGTACATGGCTGCCGAAGGGTTGCATCAGCGCCCCCACCACCAGCGGACCAATGCTGGCCCCGATGCCGAACGCCATCAAAAGACAGGCGCTCAGGGAGACGCGCCTTTCCGGCATCACCTGATCATTCGCCAGGGCCACCTGAAGCGGATAAAGTCCAAACTGCATCATGCTGACGAAAAACGCGATCACCAACAACATCTGGAACGAGAGAGTCCAGGGCAAACCCAATGTCAGCGCGCCCAGGCCATACAACAACGCGACAAAAAACAGCAGCCGCTGGCGGTCGAAGCGATCCGATAACCAACTGAGCGGGAACTGAGTCACCAGCCCGGCGAAAATGCTGACACTCATAAACAAACCGGTTTGTTCGGTGCTGAAACCCTGACGGCTGGCATAGACCGGCGCTAAGCCATAAAACGCACCGAGCGCCATCCCGCTCACCAGCGTGGTGGCCAGCAAACGCGGGATGGTGCGGAGAAAATAACCCAACTCCATCGGGGCTGGAGACATCGCACGCGCATTGGTTCGCGTGGTCAGGGCAATCGGCACCAGACAGAGCGCAAAGCACAGCGCGACAATCAACAAGGTGCTGATGCCAAAGCCGTCCTGCATCGCGAGGATCACCTGGCCGCCACTCAGACCCAGATAGGTCGCCACCATGTACAAACCAAAAATCGTGCCGCGCTGGGAGGATTCCGCCTGATCGTTCAGCCAACTCTCCAGCACCATATATTGGCACATCATGCACAAACCGATGATCAGGCGTAAAAATACCCATATCGGGATCATGTCCGTCAAACCGTGGCCCAGCACGGAGGCGGTCACGATTCCGGCGCAGGCGACATAGCTGCGGATGTGCCCGACGCGGGCGATCAGGTTGTGTCCGACTTTGCCGCCAATCACCAGCCCGACATAGTTAGCCGCGGTGATAGCGCCAATCAGCGTGCCGTTCACTTGCTCATGCGCCAGGCGCAATGACACATAGGTCGTGAGCAAACCAGAACCGAGCAACATCAGCAATGTCGTGACATATAACGGAAGAAAAGCGTTGAGCACTTTTCTCATAAGATGCTCAGTGAGGATGGTACAGCAGAACCCGGCATAGAAACCTCATCAGTAAACAGCTTAAGTAACAACGGGTAAAGATAGACGATACCCGCCAGCTATGCTTACGAATTTTGCTGAACTCCAGAACGCACCGCGTCTGTAGCGGCGCGATTTATCGCGCTGAACCTCGGATTAAAAGATGCGCAATAAAGTGCGCCGCTACGATCAGTTAGCGTAGCTATTCCACGCGGCTTCCATCCCTGCCCCTTGCACCGTTTTAAAACCATAACGATTAAGCGTGGCTTCCAGCGCCGCCAGGGTTTGCAACACGCAGTCTTTGCGCGCGTTGTAGCCCATAGTGCCGATACGCCACATCTTGCCTTTTAACGGGCCAAAAGAGGTGCCGATTTCGATACCAAAATCGTTAAGCATGCATTCACGTATTTGCTGATCATGCAGCCCGTCAGGAATGTTAATGCCCAGCACGTTATTCATCTTATGCCGTGGGTCGCCGAACACCTCCAGCCCCATCGCTTCAACCCCGGCACGCAATGCAGCGCCATGCAGTTGGTGTCTGGCGATACCGGCTTCCACACCTTCCTGCACAATCAATCGTGCGCACTCACGGGCACCATACAGCGCCGAGGTCGCCTCAGTGTGGTGGTTCAGGCGTTCGCTGCCCCAGTAATCCATGATCATCGCCAGATCAAAATAGTTGGACGAGATAATGGGTTCGTCACCGTCCTGATGACGGTTATCGCGGATCCCCTCTTCCACATGACGTCGACGGGTGATCGAGTCTGCCATCTGTTCACTCAGGGTAATAGGCGAAGTACCGGCTGAACCGCCCAGACACTTTTGCATTCCGGCTGAAACTGCATCCAAACCCCATGCATCGGTTTCGAGCGGATTGCCACCGAGAGTCGCGGTGGCATCGGTATAAAACAGCACACCATATCGCCGACAAATTGCGCCTAACTCTTCCAGCGGCTGACGCATGGTGGTGGAGGTATCACCGTGTACGGTTAACAGCATGGTCGGCCGCACCCGTTTGATCGCCTCTTCGATTTGATCGGGAGTAAACACCGTGCCCCACGGGGTTTCGATGGTGTGAACTTCCGCCTGGCAACGACGGGCGATTTCACACAATAAATGACCAAAACGACCAAACACCGGCACCAGCACTTTATCCCCAGGCCGAATGGCTGAAACCAGAATCGCTTCAATCCCGGCACGCGATGTGCCATCCACCAGCAACGTCCAGTCGTTGCTGGTGCGGAACACCGAGCGGTACAGCATCATCACTTCGTTCATATACGCCGTCATTGCCGGATCGTATTGTCCGATAAGGGGGGCTGACATGGCGCGCAACACGCGTGGGTCGGCATTGATCGGGCCAGGCCCCATTAACAGGCGTTGCGGGGGATTGAGCTGGCTAAAAACAGGCTTGTTCAAAACATCTTCCTTAGTGACGTAAAATTTTGCTGACAAACTGCCGCGTGCGTTCGTGCGTGGGCGCGTCAAAAACCTGCTGTGGCGAGCCGGTTTCCACCACCTGACCATCGGCCATAAACACCACCTTTGATGACACCTCACGAACAAAACTCATCTCATGGGAAACGATAAACATCGTGATCCCTTCTGAGGCCAGCTCGCGAATGGTATCCAGTACTTCGTTCACCATCTCGGGGTCGAGCGCCGCCGTCACCTCATCCAGCAACAGGATGGTGGGCTTCAGCGCCAGCGCGCGGGCAATGGCAACGCGCTGTTGTTGACCGCCGGAGAGTTGGTCCGGATACGCATTGATACGATGTGACAACCCTACCCGTTCCAGTAAACGGCGTGCGTCCTGCTCCACCTGCTGCTTTGGCCAGCCTTTAATTTTGGTGGGCGTAATCATCACGTTTTCCAGTACCGTCATATTCTGGAACAGGTTGTACTGCTGAAATACGATGGCGATAGATTCACGCAGCTGGCGCAACTCGCCTTTATTGGCGTAATCCACCGCGTTATTTTCCAGCAGAACCTGTCCCTCTTTCGGCAGCAGTAAACCCATCAGCACCCGCAACAAGGTACTTTTGCCGGAGCCGGACGGCCCGATCAGGCTGACGATATCGCCTTTCTCCACCGATAAAGTGACGTTCTCCAGTACCGGTTGGTCGTTATAGGCGGCTTTTAAATTAATGATGTCGAGCTGTGGCAATTTTTCTCTCCAGACGCTTACCGAGACGCGATAACGGATAAGACACAATGAAATACAGCATAAGGACGACGGCATAGACCAGCGTGGCCGAGTAGCCTTTATCCGACAGGATTTTGCTGGCGGAGGTCAGTTCCATCACGCCAATCTGCGAAGCCAGCGTCGTGTCTTTGATATACATAACGAAGAAGCTAAAGGTTGGCGGAATCACCACCGTCAGGGACTGCGGAATGATCACGTAGCGCAGCGTCTGCAAATAGGAAAAGTTCAGCGTCACCGCCGCTTCCCACTGGTTATGGTGTACCGATTCCAGCCCGCTGCGGATGATCTCGCCAAGGTAGGCGGCAGCGATAATACACACGCTGATCAGCGCCACGGTAAAGGTGGAGAAGCGCAGGCCGGAATACTGGCTGATAAAAAACACCAGAAATAACGTCACCAGGAACGGGATGCGCCGGAAAATAAAGAAATACACATGGACCACACCACGCAGCGGTGACAGGATCGCCGCTTTAGTATTGATGGTCACCGCCAGCACAAAGCCCGCCAGAAAACCAATCAGGCAGCCAAACGCCGACAGCGCCAGCGTGATGCCTAACCCCTGCAATAACAACAACAGATTGTAGTACGAGAACAACCCGGTAATTTCCGACCAGTCGAAGTAGCTCATCAAAATACCCCTGTTCTGGCACGGAAAAGAAACCGGCCCATAATCGCCAGGGCAAAGGTGGCGACAATGGTGATCAAGATATAAATCACGGCAGCGACGGAGAAAGACTCCACTGACAAATAGGTTTGTGAGCTGAGGTTATAGGTACGGCCAGTAAGTTCTTCGACACCAAACATCGAGGCCATTGACGTACCCAGCGTCATCACAATGAACTGGTTGGAGAGCGGTCGGAACATCACCTTGATGACATGCGGCAGGATGACGTAACGGATAATCTGCACACGGGAGAAGCCGAGCACTTCTGCCGCTTCAATTTCCATGCGACGGACCGAATCAAAGCCCGCTCGCTGGATTTCACATAAATAAGCCCCGGCATTGAAGGTGGCACCGATCAGCACTGCGGTGAACGGCGACAGCAAAATACCCACTTCCGGCAGAGCAAAAAACAGAAAGTAGATCTGCACCAGTTGCGGCGTGTTGGTGGCAAAAACCACGTAGGCGTTAATAAACTTACCGGCCAGTTTAGGGCCATAGCGCAGGATGCTGGTACAGATCATTGCAATCACCATACCGAAGGCGAACGCCAGCACCGCCAGTTGCAGGCTGATCCAGGCGCCGCCTAACAGGTAAGGCAGTTGATCAAGAATGGGGAAAAAATTCAGGTTCATCAGAACAACGCTCAATCGCTAAAGAGCGCCCCAAACTGCGGGCGCCCGATTAAATCAGAACGAAACTCAGTATTTCGTCGGCGAGGCAGTTGGGTCATGCAACATGGCGTGACCAAACCATTTCTTCCAGCTGCTGCCGATAAAGCCTGATTTATGCAGCGCGGCGATCTCGGTATTTAACTTCTCACGCAGCGCGGTGTTGCCTTTGCTGACGGCGATACAGTCGTAATCCACTTCGATCGGGTCATCCACCACATGCCACTTGGTAGGATATTTTTTGGTGTAATCCAGCATGAAATCGAGCACGTCGATCAGCGCATCAGCGCGGCCCTGCGCAATGGCGCGCACCGCATCCGGGTAGTTATCGAGGATCAACAGCTGAGCTTTGGGAATGTTGTCCTGAATATATTTGATTGGCGTGGTGCCGCGCACCTGCACCAGTTTTACTGACGGGTCATTCAGGTCCTGCCATTTTTTGTACGGTTTTTTATCAGTGGTGAGGATGCCCAGCACTTCGGTGTTAACCGGATCGGTGAAATCCACCACCTTCATGCGATCGTCGTTACGGGTCATTCCGCCCATCACCGCATCAATTTTGTCCGACATGATAAACGGCACGCGGTCATTCGAACCCACCGCCACCAGCTCCAGTTTCACGCCCATAGAATCGGCAATTGTCTTCGCCACTGTCGCATCAAAACCAGAGATCTGATTTTTATCGTCATACACCCCGAGCGGTGGAAGATTCGGGTTCACGCCGACGATCAGCGTTTTCGATTTCATGATCTCATCCAGCGATCTGGCGTTGGCCGTTGCGGCACCCAACAGCGAGCTGGCGATACAGCCTGCGATAACCAGCTTTCCTAACATACTAATTTTACTCATTATTTAACTCCCGGTGTCGTCTGATTGCTTACCCTGGTGTTGGCAAATGACCAACGATATAAACTTCGTATGCTTTACATATACGATTGGTATACGATACCATGCCTTCCATCTTGTCAAGTCTCAATGAGCAGTTGTCGACCAAAAAGGGAGACGTTATGCAGCACACTTCAGGGAAAAACGTCCGTTTCGTTTTTGACAATCAGGGATATATGGCATTACCGGGCCAAAGCATTGCCGCCGCACTTTTTTCCAGCGGCGTCAAAACGTTACGCTTCAGTCCCCATCAACATCAGCCCCGCGGCATGTTTTGCCTGATGGGTTCGTGTCAGGAGTGCCTGGTCATGGTGGAGGGTAAGCGGGTATTAGCTTGCAAAACTGAGGCCAGCGCCGATCTGGTTGTTCACTCTGTTTCGGATAGCGATCCTTATGAATCATTATGATCTGATCGTCCTGGGTGCCGGTCCGGCAGGGGTTTCAGCGGCACTGATGGCTTCAGCGCAAGGACTGCGGGTTGCGTTGTTCGACGAAAACGCGGCGGCCGGTGGACAGGTGTATCGCGCGCCGATCATGCCCGATGCAAAAATGGATGGCGCTGAATTCAGGGCCGGAGAAACCTTGCGCGATGCCTTATCGCGGAGCAAGGTGCGCCTCTTTTTGGGGCATGTCGTGTGGGCGGTGACCGGCGACTATCGTGTCGATGCCCTTGGGCCGGACGGTTCCATCGCCTGCACCACCACGGTGCTGCTGGTGGCAACCGGCACCACCGAGCGCGTGGTCCCGTTTGAAGGCTGGACTTTACCGGGTGTGATCGGGCTGGCTGCCGCCACTATTCTGCTTAAATCGCAGCGTACCCTGCCGGGGAAAACCACCCTGGTGGCGGGATGTGGCCCCCTGTTGGTGGCGGTGGCGGGAAATACCCTGAAAGCAGGCGGTGACGTGAAGGCGATTGTTGACATTGCTTCACGCAGCGAATGGCTTGGCACCGCTTCCGCGCTGCTCAGCCGTCCGGCGATTTTCAAGCAAAGCCTGACGTATGGTCTGCCGATTCTGCGCGCCAGAACCCCGCTGTATTCACGTCATACGCTGGTGAAGGTCAGTGCGCAGGGCGACCAGTTGCTGGCTGAAATCGCACCCTGTGACGCAGCGGCACGACCTGTCGCCGGTAAAACGAAAAAAATTCTGGTGGATTGTGTTGCCGTCGGCCACGGTCTGACCCCCTCCTCCGACATCACGCGTCTGCTCCATGCCAGACATCAATACTCCCGCGAGGCCGGCGGCTGGATTGCCGAAACCGATGAAAACGGCCAGACCAGCCGTGAACGGTTGTTTGTTGCCGGTGACGGTTCCGGTATTCGTGGTGCCGCTGCGGCAATGGAACAAGGCAAACGCGTCGGACTGGCTTGTGTCGCCATCATTCAGGGCAGAACCGTGCCAGAACCGGAAGCTGAAAACCTCAGCAAAGCCTGGCAGCACGCCGCCCGCTTCGGGCAGAAGATGGCCGCGATGATGGCGCTGCGTGAAGGCCATGTTGACAGTATCCCGCCGCACACCGTGGTGTGTCGTTGCGAAGACGTCACGCGCGCCGAGATCGAACAAGCCTGCGAAGCCGGCGCGCATGATGTTAACCAACTGAAGGCCTGGACGCGCTGCGGTATGGGTCCCTGCCAGGGACGCACCTGCGGCGATATCGCCGCCGAACTGCTGGCAACCAAGCTGGGGGTGTCGCGCGAGGCGGTGGGGATTTTCTCGCCCCGCACTCCGCTGCGCCCACTCACCATCAGCGATATGACCGGCGACTATGACTATGCGGATATCCCGATTCCTAAGGCGGCCCCACTGTGACTTCAACACGTTTTGATGTGTGCATCGTTGGCGGCGGCGTGATGGGCTGCTCCACCGCGCTGTTTCTGGCGAAAGCCGGGATGCGTGTGGTGGTGGTGGAACGCAATGCCCTCTGTCGCAGTGCCTCCGGCGTCAATGCCGGGACACTCACGCTGCATATGACCCGCGCCGCGCTGGTGCCCTACGCCATGAAAGCGTGGGAGATGTGGATGCGGCCGGAAACCTGGCTCGGCCAGGGGGTGCTGGCAACCCATGCGCCCGGTTTGTCTCTCGCCTTTACCGATGCCGAAGTAATGATGCTGGAGGAGCGCGCGGCAGCCCGGCGTGAGTATGGTGCCGATATTTCGGTGATACCACCGCAGGCGGCGATGAAGGTTGATCCGGGCATCAACAGCTCCATCAAAGCGGCAGCATTCTGTGAGATCGATGGCTTTGCCAGCGCCTACCTGACTGGCCGTGCCTTCTATGCCGCGCTGCGTGAGGCCGGTGTAACCATCATCGAACAATTTTCCGTCGGCCATATCGAGCGGCAAAACGCTGGTTATCGCGTCTCAACCGAGGACCGTAGCCAATCCATCGAGGCCACCCGTCTGGTGCTGGCGGGCGGTGTCTGGCTGGAGCCGATGCTGGCGATGATCGGCATCCATATCCCGGTTAAGACATTGATTAACCAGTTGATCGTCACCGAAAGAATGCCAACCGCGATGCGTTCCGTACTCAGCATCGCCAATGGTTTGTTATCCATGAAGCAGTTTGCCAACGGCACCGTGGTGATTGGCGGCGGCTGGCAGGGCATCGGGTCGCGTGAGCTGGGCGGCCGGGAAACCATCCCCGAAAACCTGATCGGCAACCTGCGGCTGGGTCAGCATGCCGTTCCGGCACTGGCGTCTGCCCGTGTTGCACGCATCTGGCTGGGTCTGGAGTCGGAAACCGCCGACGCGATGCCGATGATTGGGCCACTGGCACAACACCCGGATCTTTTTGTGATTGGCTGCGTCCACTCCGGTTATACCAGCGGGCCGTATATGGGCAAGCTGCTGGCGCAGCAGATCCTGGGCCAGCAACCCGAAATGCCGCTTTTTGATCCATCACGACTGCTGCCCACTGATGACCACGCAGTCGCATCCTTATCCAGAGGCCAATAATAAAATGAAAGAGTTACACCATTACCAGGGTGTGTATGCGGCGACTGTTTGTCCGATGGACGAAAGTGGCAGATACATAGACGAAGCGAGCCTGATTGCGCATTTGCGCCAGGTTTCGCAGGTGCCAGGGATTCGCGGGTTGCTCATCAACGGCCATGCCGGTGAGAACTTCGCGCTCTCGCGTGAGGAAAAACGTCGCGTGGTAACCCTGGCGCGTCAGGTGTGTCCACCGCAGACGCTGCTGGTAGCCGGTCTTAACGCCGAGGACAGTTTTGATGCACAGGCGCAGGCTGACGATGCGAAAGCCGCCGGTGCTGATGCCATTCTGCTGTTCCCACCCTACTCCTGGACGCTCTCCACCGACGAGAAAACGGTGCTGAATCACCACCGTATCGCCAATGCCAACGCCGCGTTACCGATGATGTTGTATCAGTCCGGCGTGAACAGCGGTGGTATGGCGTATCCCCCGGCGTTGCTTCAGCAACTGGTCTGCCTGCCCAACGTGGTCGCGGTGAAGGAAGGTAGCTGGGAAACCGCCACCTATGAGGCGAACCTGCGATTGGTCCGTGAAGTTGCACCGCATGTGGCGGTGATGGCCTCCGGTGACGAGCATCTGCTGACCTGCTTTGCCCTCGGCACCGATGGCAGCCTGGTGAGTCTGGCGGCGGTGGTGCCCGAGTTGGTGGTGGCGCTGTACGACGCGATGCAGCAGCAAAACCTCGCTGAAGCGCAGCGCCTGCATCAATTTATTTATCCGCTGGCGAAGGAGATCTACGGCACCTGGCCGGGCACCCATGCCAATGCGCGCTTAAAAGCCTGTCTGCATCTTGCCGGGCATCTTCCTCACGCCATGCCGCGCCCGCCAGTGCCCGCCGTCGATGACGCGCAGCGCCAGCGGTTAGCGACAGCGCTGACCTTTGCACAATCCTTTACGGCTACCCCTTAAGTACAAGCGGAGACTAACATGACCAGTACCCTGATTCGCGGTGGGCGGATTATCACGGCGGTGGACGATTATCACGCCGACATTCTGATCGAGAATGAAAAAATCGTCAGTATCGGACTGAATCTGCAACCTGGCGCTAACTGCCAGGTGATTGAAGCCAGTGGCATGCTGCTGTTCCCCGGTGGGGTTGATTGCCATACCCATATGGAAAACACCTTTGGCCCGTCAGTGACCGCAGATAACTTTAAATCGGGCACCCGTTCGGCAGCCTATGGTGGCACCACCACCATTATCGATTTTGCCTTGCAGAATCACGGCACCAGCCCGTTGCAGGCCATCGAGCGCGCGCAATCCAAAGCGGATAACGTCGCCAGCATCGATTATGGCTTTCACGTCATTATCACCGAGGTGGATAAGCAGGTACTGGAGGATATGCGCTACGCCATCCGTCATGAAGGCGTTTCCAGCTTCAAGATGTTTATGGCGTATCCCGGCACGGTGATGTCCGATGATGCGGCCATTTTCCAGGCGATGCGCATGGTCGGCCAGCATGGCGGCATGGTGGCACTGCACGCAGAAAACGGCACCATCGTCGAATTGCTGATTCAGGAAGCGCTGGCACAGGGCCACACCTCGCCACGCCACCATGCCCTGACACGCCCCGCACTGCTGGAAGGGGAAGCGACCCATCGCGGCATTAAGCTGGCGGAACTGGCAGAGGCGCCGGTCTACTTTGTCCATCTTTCGGCAAAAGAAGCGTTGAAACATGTGGTGGAAGCGCGCGACCTCGGCATCCCGGTATTCGCCGAAACCTGCCCGCATTATCTGTTCTTTGATGAGTCGTCTTACGCTGACAGCGACGAATCCGACAGCTTTGATGGCGCACGCTTCGTGATGAGCCCGCCGCTGCGTTCGAAAGAAGCGCAAAACGCGCTGTGGACGGCGCTGAAAACCGATGACCTGCAACTGATTTCTACCGACCATTGCCCGTACTGCATGAAGGAAGGCCATTTAGGGAAAATTAATCAGAAACCGCTGGGTGCCAACGATTTCTCCAAAATTCCTAACGGCGTGCCCGGCGTCGAAACCCGTATGACGGTGGTGTATGACGGCGGCGTGCGCAGTGGCCGTATTTCGCTTAATCGCTTTGTCGAGCTGATGTCCACCGCCCCGGCCAAGCTGTTCGGTCTGTTCCCGCAAAAGGGCACCATCGCGGTGGGTAGCGATGCCGATATCGTCATCTTTGATCCCAACGAAAAACACACCATCAGCGCTGCAACACAACACAGCGATGTGGATTTCACGCTGTTTGAAGGGCATCAGGTGCAGGGCAAAGTGAAGAAAGTGCTGCTGCGCGGCGAGCTGCTGGTGAGTGATGACCAATGGGTAGGCAAAACCGGCCAGGGACGCTTTATCCCGCGTGGTGAAGTGGGTAAATGGTAGGAGAGCGCAATGCCTTACTATGATTATCTCTGTTCAGACTGCGGCGCATTTGAGTTGCGCCGTTCTGTGGCGGCGCGCGATGAACCCGCGCCCTGCCCGATCTGCCAGAAAAACGCCGAACGGAAGGTCAGTTTTCAACCGGTGTTGCTGCGCAGCAAACCGGGCGCGGAGGTGCGCAACCCGTTGCATGTTGAGGGATGCCCCTGCTGTCCCGGCGTCATTAAGTAAGTGGCTGAAGGGTATGCGGTTGACGCATACCCTTGCGGCGATTAATTGCCTTCGGTGATCCGTTTCAACACAAAGGCTGACAGGTTTCTGATATGCGTTCTCACCGCCTGGCTGGCCGCCACGGCATCGCCACTTTTCCACGCATTGAGAATCGCCAGATGTTCTTCACGATCTTCTTCGATGCGGTTGAATGGCGTGATCAACTCGAACATTCGACTCTGGGTGCGCGCCTGTTCAATCATCCGCGCCAGCACCGCATTACCCGAGTGCTGCGCGAACAGCGTGTGCACGGTATCGTCAACATCCCAGTAGGCTTGTTCCGGTTGGCCCGGCGACAAGGACTGCACCTGGTCGGCAAGCTGATTAATCACATCAGGTTCTATCTTGTTGATGGACAACGCAATGGCTTCGGTTTCCAGCAGCTCACGCACTTTCATGATCTGAAAATATTCCTGAGCGCTGATAAAGCGCACGGAATATGAACGGGCGCTCGACCTGACCAGCAATCCCTCGCCTTCGAGCCGCAACAACGCTTCACGCAATGGCGTACGGGAAATATTGAGTTCTTCAACCAGTCGCCCTTCAACCACCGCCCCACCACTACGCAGGGTTTTTTCCAGGATCATACGACGCAGTGTCTGATAGGCCAGTTCACCTAACTTCTCTGCTGAGGCTTGTTTTACTGAGGTCACTTGCTACTCACCATTAAGACATTTACTGGAAAGTATACAATACGTGTACGATTGAAAAAAGGAGTAAAGTCTGAGAATTAGCACGGCCTGCCCGGCGATTTATCTTGCCTGGCGTTACAAACGGGGTGCCGGTTTTTGCGTTTGCCAGATATGCTGACAATATTCGCCGATGGCGCGGTCTGAAGAAAAGATACCGGAACGGGCACAGTTGAGTATTGACATTTGCGTCCAATGGCGCTGATCCTGCCATGCCTCACTGACACGCTCCTGACAGGCTGCATAGTCGGCATAATCAGCCAGTACCAAGAACGGGTCATAATTAAGCAAATTATCGAGCAGAGGGGCGAACAACGCTTTGTCCCCGCGTGAGAATCGCCCTGCGGCGATCTGATCGACTGCATCTCGCAGCTCATCATTGACCTGGACATAATCCCCAGGACGATACCCGGTGCGTTTCAGCGCCTCCACCTGTTGTGCGGTCATACCAAAAACGAAAAAATTATCCCCACCCACCTGCTGCCGAATTTCCACATTAGCACCATCCAGCGTGCCGATAGTCAACGCGCCATTCATCATGAACTTCATGTTGCCGGTTCCTGAGGCTTCTTTGCCTGCGGTTGAAATCTGCTCGGACAGATCTGCTGCCGGATAGATTAAATGGCCGTTCTTAACATTAAAGTCCGGATAAAACACCACCTTCATCCGTCCTCCTATCACCGGGTCACGATTGACGACTTCGGCAATACCGGTAATCAGGCGAATCATCAATTTTGCCATCCAATAACCTGGTGCCGCTTTCCCGCCGAAGATAAAACAGCGCGGAGCTGCTTGCTGGTCAGGATGGCGAACTAAACGACGATACAGACAGATCATATACAGCGCATTAAGGTGTTGGCGCTTGTACTCATGAATACGTTTCACCTGAATATCGAACATCATCTCAGGCGCAATCCTGACGCCGACTAATTGGCTGATACGTCCAGCCAGCGCCGCCTTGTTGTTGAGGCGAATGGCGCGCCAGTCCTGCTGAAAGGCGACGTCATCAGCATAGTCACTCAGCGCTTCAAGCCGGGTCAGGTCACGGCGCCAGCCAGCACCCAGGGTTTCATCAAGCAAACTCGCCAGACCGGGATTACTCAGCATCAGAAAGCGCCGTGGCGTCACCCCATTGGTGACATTAAGAAATCGCTTCGGATACATGTCGGCAAAATCACGCAGCACCGTTTGCCGGAGCAGTTCAGAATGCAGCGCAGCCACGCCGTTAACCGCATGGCTGCCCACCGAGGCCAGATGGGCCATCCGCACTTTTTTCTCGCCCTGTTCATCGATCAATGACATCCGTACGACGCGTGCCTCATCACCAGGAAAAGCGTTACGCACCTCTTCCAGAAAGCGTCGGTTGATTTCATAGATGATTTCCAGCAGCCGGGGCAGCAGATTTTGCATTAACGGCAAGCCCCAGGTCTCCAGCGCCTCGGGCAGTAAGGTGTGATTGGTATAGGCGAAGGTATTCAGGGTGATTGACCAGGCGTCATCCCATGCCATCTGGCGTTCATCCACCAGCAGGCGCATCAGTTCAGCCACGGCGATTGAGGGATGCGTATCGTTCAACTGCACAGCTAAACGCTCAGCAAAATGAGCAACGGGTGTATGGCTGATATCCATCAGCCGCAGCATGTCCTGCAACGAGCAGGAAACAAAAAAGTATTGCTGGGCAAGGCGTAGCCGTTTACCCACATCCGGTTCGTCATTGGGATAAAGTACTTTTGACAGGGTTTCCGAAACGACTTTCTCCTCCACCGCCTGATAATAATCACCGGCGTTGAAGTCCTCAAAATCAAAAGACTCGACTGCTTCACTCTTCCACAGCCGCAACAGATTGCAGGTATCGACGCGATATCCCTGGATCGGCACATCGTATGCCACGCCTTTTACCTGACGGGCCGGTATCCATTGCACACGCAACCGATCCTGGGCATCGGTTTGCATTTGCGTGTACCCGCCAAAGCAAACGTAAAAGCTAACGTCCGGCCGAACAATTTCCCACGGCGTGCCCATTTTCAGCCATTTGTCAGTACGCTCAACCTGCCAGCCATCGACGATATCCTGATCGAAAATGCCAAACTCGTAGCGAATACCGTAGCCGATGGCCGGAATCTCCAGCGTCGCCAGCGAATCAAGATAACATGCCGCCAGCCGACCCAAACCACCGTTACCCAACCCCGGCTCCTCCTCCAGCGCCAGCAACGCATCAAGATCTTGTCCGAGCGCACGCATCGCTGCTCGTGCCTCATCTTCAAGGCCGAGACTCAACAGGTTACAGCCAAGCTGTGGCCCGATGAGAAACTCTGCCGACAAGTAACAGGCAACCTTCACATGATGTTCCGCATAGGTTTTGGTCGACGCTGCCCAGCTTTCCAGCATGCGATCTTTGACGGTGAAAGCCAGCGCCATATACCAGTCCTGCGGCGTGGCGATATCCGGATAGCGCGCCTGGCGGCAAATCAGGTTTCGGACAACATCGTTTTGAAAATCAGGGTCTGTGGCGGGAGTTGGGGTGGCGTCTTGCATGTTTTTGCCTCGCGTTGGCATACACATCAGCACCCCTGATGCCTTGTTGGTGAACGGCATCCAGCTGGGTAGCGATGCTAGTAATCACCTTAGTCAACAAGCTGAAGGTAGGCAACCGAAACGTTGGACCAGAATGCGGGATAATGAGTGCATCATGAACTCACCGGAGTGTTAACGTTTTCGTTGAAATAGCCACTTTTGTTAGTGAATTTTTTTTCCCGTTACCCTTTTCGCGCTAAATTGAGATATCGTTATCGTTTTCGCGGTGTTGTTAGGGGATTTGGGCAATGCGTATAGGTTTAGTGGTTCTCGCCGAAAAGTATGACATCGAATTGGCACAACCTCTGCGTGTTGAGTCATTTATTGGAACCGTTCGTACCAGCCATGAGCGTAGTGGTTATATAGAGAACCGATATCCGCCGAGTTACCAGCCTGTCGATGACTTCGCAGGTCACTTCGAATTCGGTTTGAAGTATGAAGAGATCCATCTGGAATTTTTTGCCCGTCTGTTTGCAGTCGTCGGTCCTGAGCCAATTGAAGCCTGGTGCCGACAGGAGCCTTTTGGCCAGTATGCCAGGCGTACTGGATTCCTGTATGAATGGCTTACCGGGCAACGGCTGGATGTGCCAGATGTCAGCAATAGTCGCTATGTCGATGTGATCTCGCCAAAGCATTATCTCACCCGGACAGCAGTTCAACGGGTGCAGCGTTGGAGGATCAATAATAATCTGCCGGGAACTTCCGTATTCTGTCCTCTGGTGCGTCGCACAGCAACGGTCCAGGAGGCATTGCAGTTTGATCTGAGCAGTGCGCTGAAAGAGCTGGATAACGCATTTGGTGCCGACATTCTGCTGCGCACCGCCAGCTGGTTAACATTTAAAGAGTCACGGGCCAGCTTTCTGATTGAAAAGGAAGCCGATCAGGCCGATCGTATCCAGCGTTTTGCCCATGTTATCGCTCAATACTGTGGTCGTATTAACGCTCCCCTGAGTGATGCCAGTTTACATACCCTGCAAAAAGGGATCCTGGGTCATGATGCTATTGGGCTTGGCCTGCGTCGCTCACCCGTTTTTGTTGGCCAGGCAACGATGCGTGAAGATATTGTGCATTATGTTGCTCCGCAGTTTGAAGATGTACCACAGTTCATGACAGGACTTAATGCCTTCGACGAAGCAACGCGTGGCGCTGAGCCGTTGGCCCGCGCGGCAGTTCTGGCATTCGGCTTTGTTTATATCCATCCCATGCGCGATGGTAACGGTCGAATTCATCGGTTTCTCATTAATGATACGCTAATACGTGATAAGGCTATCCCCGAGGGCGTGATCCTGCCGGTATCCGCTACCATTACCAGCTCGCTGGATTTCCGCGCCGGATATGATCGTACACTTGACGTCTTTTCACAGCGGTTTATGCAACGCTATGCGGCATCATATCGATTTGGTGAATTAGTCACTTATCAGGATGGCACTCCCAGTAACTTCTATTTTGATGATTATGAAGATGCACGCTTCGCCTGGCGTTATCCGGATTTAACTGAACACGTCCTGTATATCGCACGCGTCGTACAACACACCGTACGCAAAGAAATGGCGGATGAAGCCAGAGTGCTGGTGATTTTCCAGCAAGCCCAGGAGAGGCTTAAAGAAATCCTGGAAATGCCGGACCAGGATGCAAACCGTATTATTCGCTCGCTCAAAGAGAACGGTTGGCAGGTTTCCGGCAAATTGCAAAAGCAATATCCCGTCCTGGCAGATGCTGGCCGATCGGAAAGGATTATCAATGCAGTTCGCTCGGCCTTTGAAGAAGGGAATTCTGCCAGTAATGGCGAGTGAGGTGTAAACATGGCCCTTAACGTACAGTGATCGCTTCAATAGCCAACTGCATTTTATGAGGAACTTATGAACTTCAGGCATGAACTGCTGAATATGTTGCACAGCGCTCCCGAATCGCGTATTTCGCTGGCAGAGCAGCTTGAAGTCACACGTCCCTACATCACCAAACTCACCAATGCCTTGCTGGCAGAAGGTGTCATTGAGCAGACGGAACAACTGAGTTCGGGCGGTGGACGACCCAGAACGCTGCTGGCGGTGCGCAAACGTCAATACTTCAGCCTCAATATCATGGTGCGGGAGCTGACGGTGGAAGCAACCATCAATGATTATCACACGGGCGAGCTGGCTCTGGCTGCGGAAACCATGGCGTTTAGCGCGCCGGTCACGCTGGCGCGGTTTATCAGCCACGTTCAGGATCTGGCGACACGCTTATGCCGAACCGCCGGGATTGATGCTGCGCGTCTGAAGCATATCGGGATTGCCCTCCAGGGCGGCATTGAGCAGGATACCGGTGTGGTCAAATGGTGCCCGGCGTTTGTTGAGCGTGATATCCCGCTTAAAGCGCAACTGATGCTGGCGACGGCGTTGAGTGTTGCGGTGGTGAATATTGCCTGGTGCTCCAGCTATATGCTGGCAAAAACTGAGAGGCTTACCGGATCGTGGATTGCGTTGATGCCCGGATTTGGTAGCCTCGGCTTTGGCTACTATATCGACGGTAAACCGGTGTTTGGCGCTAACGGTTTCTATCCTGAGATTGTGCATCTTCCTTATCCGGGTGGGCTGGAAAAAGCCTTTGCCCTCGACGGCGATCCGGATCACCAGCAGATTGCTGCCAGCATCGACGCGCTGCTTTTTGCCATTCACTGCACGGCCCCGGTACACAATATTAAGCAGGTGATTCTGACCGGTGAGTTCTTTGATGACGTGCCTGCCGACTTTATCCCGCATATCGTC
Source organism: Pantoea sp. X-Soil-OKNW-713 (assembly GCF_059730685.1). Taxonomy (NCBI): domain Bacteria; kingdom Pseudomonadati; phylum Pseudomonadota; class Gammaproteobacteria; order Enterobacterales; family Erwiniaceae; genus Pantoea; species Pantoea sp. X-Soil-OKNW-713. Next base: position 240,920 of record NZ_AP035997.1, read on the forward strand.
GCACGCCTGGCCAGCCACCCCAGCCCGCATATCAATACCCTGCAACTTCGCTACATCAAAACGCAGCGCTTTTACAGCATGAAAGGCCTGGTCCGGTTGAGTTCAGATGCTATAACCCCGCTGATTGATTGATTTTTTTGTGATCTGAACAACATTTTGGCAGTGATCTTTTTACTTTGTTTCCCTGGTTAACTAAGTTGACCCAATCTTTACTGGCCAACCAACAGGAAACCGATGAAACCTCAAAATAAGTACCCCGTCCTGTCTTTACTCCCCCTGACAGCGGCGTTAATCGCCCCGCTCAGCGCCCTCGCGGCAGAAACGGTTCAGGATATCGCCGCAAAAACGGTGCCGTTCCAGATCAAACCACGGGTATTCGTATTATCCGATATCGGTAACGAACCCGATGATCAGATGTCACTCACGCGTTTTCTGCTGTACAGCAATGAAATGAACATAGAAGGTTTGGTCGCCACCACCTCAACCTGGCAGCGCAATAAAGTCAGCCCGGAGATGATGGAACGGGTGGTGGGACATTATGCCGAGGTGCAACCCAACCTGCTGAAACATAAACCGGATTACCCGAGTGCGGCTACGCTGAAAGCGTTGATCGCCGCCGGACAAGCCGCTTACGGCATGGCCGATGTCGGTGCCGGGAAATCGACTGCGGGTTCGGCCTTGCTGCTGAAAGCGATTGAACGTTCAACCGACAGCAAACATCCGCTGTATATCAATCTGTGGGGCGGCGCTAACACGCTGGCACAGGCATTGACCGATCTGTCAGCCAGCCATCCGGCAGATAAGGTAACGGCGCTGACGAAAAACCTGATCGTCTATTCCATCTCGGATCAGGATGATGCCGGGCACTGGATTCGCGTCCATTACCCGCAGATCACTTACATCGTTGATCCTTCCAGTCAAAAAGGTGAGGATTATGCGCGCGCGACCTGGACCGGAATTAGCGGCGACCGTTATTACCGCAATGCCCCAGGCGCAGATTTCACCACCGTGTCGCAATCCTGGCTGGACAAGAACATCCGCAGCAAAGGACCGATGGGCAAAGGTTATCTGCAATACGCCTTTATCATGGAAGGGGATACCCCCGCATTTCTCGGATTGATCCGTAACGGACTTGCCAGCGAAATGAACCCTGGCTGGGGCGGCTGGGGTGGGCGTTACATCGTGCGGACGCCGCAAAACGAACCGCATCCGATCTGGACCAGTGGCGGTGACTTTTTCCCCGGCAACCCGAATGGCGCGGATACGGTGACCGGGGCCGATGGTCAACAATACACCTCCAATCAGGCCACCATCTGGCGCTGGCGTGCAGCCTTCCAGCACGATTTTGCGGCACGCATGGACTGGACCATCAAGGACTTCCAGCACAGTAACCATAATCCGCAGGTGGTGGTAAATGGTTCATCAGGCCAGCAACCGCTGTTTATCAAGGCCAAAGTGGGCGAAACCCTGCGCCTGGATGCCAAAGGAACGCAAGATCCTGACGGCGATAAACTCAGCTACCAATGGTTCGCCTATCCTGAAGCGACCTCGGCCATTTCCCAGCAGATCGACATCAAACAAGTACAGGGTGTGCGTGGTGAAGACTATCTGAGTGCTCCACCAGTTTTGCAGGTAACGAAAGAGAGCGGGAATCAGGCGGAGATAACAATCCGTAATCCGGGTACGGAGCACGTCATTCTGGCCGTGACCGATAGCGGGACGCCGTCACTCACCTCGTACCGTAGAATAATTGTGGAAGCAGAGTAACAACGCTTTTGCCAAATGCATGGCGACGTAGCGGCGCGATTTATCGCGCATTCCCGTGCGCGCTGTCGGTAAAAACGCGCGATAAATCGCGCCGCTACGGATCTGATTAATGTTTTTCTGCCGCGTTTGCCTGCTTCTTATTCGCCAGATGATGGCCCACCACACAGCCAACCGCAGCGCCGATAATGGCATGATGCTTGAGGTGCCCGACCGCGGCGCCGGCAGCCGCACCTTTCAGACACCCTGCTGCCTGTACCTGGGTGGTGGCGGATAATAGCAGGCCCAACGTGACAACCAGCATCGAAAGCTTACGCATGTAAATTTAGTCCACTGAATTTAATAAGATATGGCCTGACAGCGTAGCGCTTTTCATCACAACAGATGATGAACAATTTTGCAGATCACCCGGCAGAACTGTAAGCATCGGTTAATAAATATGTTCTATTTTCATAGAGATAAAGAAATTGCTAACCGGGTCCCCTGCGTGATCAGGTGGGAAGTGATTGGGGCACAGAAATGGCTGATATGGAAGCCTGACTGCCGATACAAAAAAGGCCGCCCTGTGGGCGGCCTGTGCCGGGCAGCAACAATTATTTGATCAGTTCAGCTGACAGGTAAGCACCGTTATCCACGCGGGCACCGGTAATTTTATACGCTGCACCCGCCTGTTTTGCCTGCGCCGCGATTTTCGCTTCTGCACCATCCAGCGTTGAGGCGGATGCAGTGATGCTTTGTGCAAAGCTACCGAAAGAAACCAGTGACAGGGCGGCAACTACAACGAAAGTTTTGATAGATTTCATGGTCATTTCCTCAGAGATTATTGGTATGTGGTGGGGTGTTTTGCCCCGATGTGAGAGAGAATAGACCTCTAACCGGAGGAGTAACAGCGGAGGGTTTTGCTGAAAGAATTCAAAAAAATTGAATAATTGATATACCATCCCGCCACCTCTTAAGCGCTGATAAACCGGGGAAAGCAACCGCTTTATCAACGTTTTGCGAAGGGGTTCATATTCTTCTCCTTCCGGCCAAAAAATCACCTCCCGCCAATTGTAATCGATTACTTTTAAGGTATTTTGTAATCGATTACTTAAAAATAAGGTTATGAAAAATGATGAAAAAGTTAATGGTTTTGGCAGGTCTGGTGACGTCATTGGTCCTTCCCATCCCGCAGGCCAGCGCGGCAGATGTGGAAAATGAAATCGCGCTGCAAATGTACACCCTGCGCAATGTCGGTACCCCGGCTGAACAGTTTGCGATGGCGCATAAAGCGGGCTTTAAGCATGTGGAACTGGTGGGTACGCACGGATTAGATGCCGCACAAATGAAATCGCTGCTGCAAAACAATCAACTCACCGTCACCTCAGCGCATGTGCAATTGTCGGCACTGGAGCAGGATTACCAGCCCACCGTGGCGTTTAACAAGGCTATCGGCAACCACACCATTATTGTGCCGTGGATTGAGCCGCAGGACCGCCCGGCTAGCCAACAAGGCTGGATTGAGTACGCACAAAAGCTGGATAAGCTGGGGGCAAAATTACGCAAGGATGGCATCCAACTGGGCTACCACAACCATAATTTTGAGATGAAAAAATACGGTGGCATCACCGCTCTGGAGATCATCCTCAACCATACGCAACGCGATAACCTCAAGCTGGAAATGGATGCGGCCTGGGTATCACGCGGGGGTCAGGACCCTGCCCGCCTGCTGAAAGCCTATCCGGGGCGGATTTATGCCCTTCACGCCAAAGACAACGCCGGTATCGGGGTGCGTGATGATGAAATGAATTTTGCACCGCTGGGTGACGGTCTGCTCGACTGGAAAACCATTTTACCCGCCGCCAAAGCCAGCGGCGTGAAGTGGTTTATCGTTGAACACGACCTGCCAAAAGATCCGTGGCAGATCATCACCACTTCACATCAGAATCTGCGTGCGGCGTTGGAAAAACTGCCGCACTGAGTTGTCAGGTGCTGGCACGCACTTCCAGGTGCCAGTCCATAATGACTCTCTCCGGCGGGGAGTCCGGGTTTTCGATCTTCGCCAGCAGCAGGGTAAAGGCTTTACGGCCAATATCGCGTGAGGGTTGTACGATGGTGGTTAGCGGCGGCGAAACCATTTCCGCCAGTTCCGTGCCATCAAAACCGGCCACCGCGATATCCTGCGGCACCCGCAGGCCGGCCTGCTCAATCGCTGACATCGCCCCCGCTGCCAGCGTATCGGAAACGGCGAACACCGCATCCGGTCGCGTTTCGCGCTTCAACAACGTTTCCATTGCCTGCTTACCGGCATGAAAACTCAGTTCACTGGCATAAGTGATCGCCTGCCAATCCTGTTGAAGCGAGGCCAGTTCCTGCTGATAACCCTGCTGACGCAATTGGGCATACTTGTAGCTGAGATCGTGATTAATCAGTGCAATGCGCTGGCGGCCCTTCCCGGCCAGATAGCGTACCAGTTGACGTGAAGCATCAATGTCACTGATGCCGACACAGGAAACATTCCCGGCGTCGGCATATTCGGCGCATTGCACCCAGGGAGTGGTGCCAATCAATTCGGTTAATTCAGGCAGGGTGGTGATGGCATCCATGGTGATGACCCCATCCACAATTTTGCCGGAGAGCAGTTGCAGGCTGGAGCGTGAGCGATTGATATCTGAACCTGAGTTGCACAGTAAAATTCGGTAGCCGTTCTGCTCGGCCTGCTCCTCGATCCCTTTGACCAACTCAGCGCAAAAGGGATTGGAAATATCAGAAACCAGAACCAGTACCATGGAACTGCGTGATGTACGCAACTGGCGCGCCAACAGGTTCGGTTGATAGTTGCTCGCTTTGATTGCCTCCAGGACTTTTACCCGATTTTTTTCCTTTACGGTGTCGCTGTTGTTCAGCACACGCGAAACCGTGGCAACGGAAACGCCCGCCAGCCTGGCGATTTTTTGGATGGACATGTTGGCAATATTTCCTGCTGAGAAACTGATGGCATGCAGGCTACCATAAATACGTAAGCCCGGCATCGACCGGGCTTGCGCGTCATCACGCAACCGTCATCCAGCGCTGTTGCTGATGGCTTTGCACAATGGCATCAACAATCGCCATCACCTGCGCGCCGTCAGCAAAAGTGGCAAACGTTGCCGTACCGCCCGCAGGCATCCCTCCCTGCTGCACCGCCGCATAGAACTGTTGCATCATGGCGCGGAATGCGTCCGGCCAGCCCTCAATATGGCCGCCCGGAAAGCGTGCCCGCCCGGCAACGTCGGCATTCAACAGGGATGGATCGTCTGAAAGCACCCGGTTAGCCTGGTGCCGGTAACCCAGCCACAACTGTTGCGGCGTTTCCTGATCCCATGCCAGCGAGGCGGCACTGCCGCTCACCTCAAGGTTGAGACGATTTTTGCGTCCGGCAGAAACCTGCGATACGCTGAAACACCCCTTGCTGCCATCGTCAAAGCGAAACAGCACGAATCCCATATCTTCGGTAGTCACCGGACGGTCTTCATAGCAGGCTTGCTGCTGCCGGGCGCTAAAAGTGGATACCGCGTTAAGATTGGCTTTGCGTGTCGGCCAGACGATTGCCAGGTCGGCCAGCACCGCGACAATTTTACGTCCGGTAATGAACTGAATGGTGTCGCACCAGTGTGAACCAATGTCAGCTACCGCGCGCGACACTCCTCCCTTCCCGGCCTCAACACGCCAGTTATAATCGGTTTCTTCCAGCATCCAATCCTGCAAATAACTTCCCTGCGCCGCGAATAATCGGCCCAACTCCCCCTGGCGCAACATGCTGGCCGCCTGTTGCACCATGGCAAACTGACGGTAAACAAAACTGACGCCGTGTACCACGCCCGCTTCATCCGCCAGTCGCACCAGTTCAGCCGCCTCTTCCAGCGTCATGCACAACGGCTTCTCTGAAAACACATGTTTACCCGCCTGAATAATCTGGCGATTGATCGCCGCATGCAGATGATTTGGCGTGCAGTTATGGACCGCCTGCAAACCGGGATGGCGTAAAAACGCCGCGACATCGCTATACGCACTCGGAACATTGAGCTGCGACGCCCGCGCTTCAGCGCTCGCCTGGTCGCTATCGCAAATCGCCACCACCTGAACATTGCCGAGTCGGCGCAGCGCTTCAATGTGCGCCGGACCGATAAAGCCGGTACCGATAATGCCAACATTAATCATCTCCGACACCTCCCGTCAGGCCAAGCTGAGCGCGAACGCTGGCGCGTGAGTCACTGCCTGCGGCAAAGTCATCAAACGCGCGATCCGCCACCGGAATAATGTGCCGACGAATAAATTCTGCCCCCTCGCGCGCGCCGGTGTCGGCATCTTTCAGGCAGCATTCCCACTCCAGCACGGCCCAACCGTCGTAGTCGTACTGCGCCAGCTTGCTGAAAATGCTTTTGAAATTGATTTGTCCATCGCCGGGTGAGCGGAAACGCCCGGCGCGATCGATCCAGCGTTGATAGCCGCCATATACGCCGCTGCGTCCGTTAGGTAAGTACTCAGCATCCTTCACATGAAAGGCTTTGATGCGCGCATGGTAGATATCGATAAATTGCAAATAATCAATATGTTGCAGATGTAGATGGCTGGGATCGAACAGAATATTGCAACGGGGGTGGTTATTCACCGCCGCCAGAAAACGCTCGAACGTGATGCCATCATGCAGATCTTCCCCAGGATGCAGTTCATAGCACACATCCACGCCGTGCTGATCAAAGACATCCAACACGGGTCGCCAGCGACGTGCCAGTTCAGCAAACGCCTCCTCCAGCAACAACGGGTTATGTGGCGGCCAGGGATAAAGATAGGGCCACGCCAGCGCCCCCGAAAACGTGGCATGTGCCGTTAATCCCAGCCTGGCCGATGCAGCAGCGGCCCGTTTCACCTGCTCCGTCGCCCATGCGGTGCGTTGGGTCGCATTCCCACGTACTGACGGCGGGGCGAAACCATCAAATGCCGCATCATGTGCCGGATGTACGGCAATCAACTGCCCCTCGAGGTGGGTGGATAATTCACTGATCGCCAGACCATATTGCGCCAGCGAACCCATCACCTCGTCACAATAGGTCTGGCTGGTCGCGGCCTGTGCGAGATCAAAAATGTGGGGATGATTACAGGGGATCTGCAACGCCTTGTACCCCAACGCGGCAGCCCACTGCGCCAATCCCTCCAGCGAGTTGTAAGGTGCCCCGGCACCAATAAACTGTGACAGAAAAATACCCGGACCTTTTAACGTCTGCACAACCACCTCCAAAACCATCAATCACGATATTTAAATGAAAACAGGAAAATGACAGCGATAACGGCAGCGGCAACCGCCGGTATCCACCAGAACAGGGCCCAGCTTTGCGCCGATACCTGACCCGCGACCAGGTGGTTATACAGCGCACCCGAAATTTGCGAGCCGAGCAGCATGCCGATACCGTAGGTAAACATCACCACCATGCTTTGCGCCTGGCCTTTCACTTTTTCGCCAGCAACGCGGTCGGTGTAGATAAAACCCACCACAAAGAAGAAGTCGTAACAGACGCCGTGCAGCAGAATGCCAAGCCAGATCAAGGCACGTCCCTCTTCCCCCATCCCCAAGGCAAACAACGCATAACGCACGAACCAGGCACACATCCCCACCAGCAGCATGTATTTCACACCCAGTCGGCGGAACAGCAACGGGATCACCAGCATGAAAAAGATTTCTGACATCTGGCCGAAGGACATGATGGTGCTGACATTCTCAACCCCGGCGTCAGATAACCAGGAAGCGGTATAGGCGTAGTAGGTACCGAGCGGAATCGAGATCAGCGTGGCGCACAACGCAAAGATAAAGAAGTGCCGAATTTTCAGCAGCGCAAAGGCGTCAGCGCAGAACAAATCCCGCACTTTGAACGGCAGACCTTTAGCGGGCGCAGGGGTGTGCGGCAGCGTCAGGCTATAAACCGCCAGCATCACCGAACAAATCGCCGCCACGGAGAAAATTGTGGTGCTGGCGGCAATGCCGGTGACACCGATAAAAATACCCGCGACGATCCAACCAATAGTGCCAAACACGCGCACCACCGGAAAACTCTTCTCACTGCTCGCCAGGCTGTGGAAAGCAATGTTGTTAGTTAATGCCAGGGTTGGCATGTAGCACAGCGTGTAACCAAACAGCAGCGCGATCAGCTGCGCGCCGTTTTCGGCGATCATCGCCTGGGGGACAAACCACAGAATCACCGCCCCTGCCAGATGCATCACCGCCAACACGCGCTGCGACGGAAAGAAGCGGTCCACCAGCATCCCCAATACGAAAGGGGAGAGAATCGACGCAATCGGTCCGGCGGAAAACGCATCGCCAATCAGTAACGCCATATTGTGTTGTGTCATCACCAATCCGAGGGTGACCGACCAACTTCCCCAGATAAAAAATTGCAGAAACATCATCAATGACAGGCGTGGCACCAGCATGCGCTGGGCGACTGCTGTGTTTCCAGAATCTTGTGTTGTAGACAGCATATAAGCCTCACAGAGAAAAGTAATCGATTACAATTCGCGACGAAGTGAAAAGTAATCGATTACAAAATAAATATATCGCAGGTTGATCACATTTTTAAACATTGGAAGGTGACGGCTTCAGCACCTGGCCCGGTCGGCATCAATGCCGCCGGTGGAACGTTGGGGATCCAACGGTGAAATAACGAGAACCGAAGTTTGTTTCCCGTGATATAGTTTTTCGCAATATCTTTTCTCACCCGCCAGGTGAATAACATGAAAACCGATATCAGAAATCTCGATCTCAACCTGTTGAAAGCACTCGACGCGCTGTTGGATGAACGCAGCGTCACGCGCGCTGCGGAGCGGTTATCACTGACGCAGCCCGCCGTCAGCGGTATGCTTACCCGGTTACGTGAATGCTTTGACGATCCGTTATTCACCCGCGCGCAGCGTGGCATTGTGCCCACCTTACGTGCGCTTGAACTGGCAACGCCGGTAAAAAACATCCTTGCCGAAGTCGGGGAGCTGCTGAAGCCGCGTGAGTTTGATCCGGCAACCGCCGAGATGACCCTCAACGTCGCCGCGACAGATTATGCGTTGCGCGCTGTCGTGGTGCCGTTTATGGCCGCCTTACGTCAGCAGGCACCGGGCATCCGTGTGGCGGTACTCCCGGTCAATAACGACCTATTGCCGATGCAGTTTGAACGTGGCGCGGTGGATGTCGCGCTGATTACCCCAGAAACCACCCCACCCGAGTTACACGCAAAAACGCTGTATGCGGAAGATTATGTATGCCTGCTGCGCGCCGATCATCCAATGGCACAATCCGGCGTCCTGTCATTAGATGAGTTCTGCTCCCAGGATCATGCGTTGGTGTCGTATGTTGGAGGCAGTTTTTATGGTGTCACCGATGAAGCACTGGCGGCACTGGGACGTACTCGCCGGGTAACGCTCTCGGTGTGCAGTTTTCTGGTTCTGCCGGAAATCCTGCGCGTGAGTGATTTAATCAGCGTGGTACCGCGCAGGCTGGCATTGAACACCGCCGGGTTGAAAATCGTGGCACCGCCATTGGATATCCCAGGCTTTACCAAATCCGTCGCCTGGCATGAGCGCACCCATCGCGATCCGGGACATCGCTGGTTGCGAGAATTGTTGTTTTCCACCGCGTTATGAACCGTTAAATCAGGCCAGAGGATCAGATGATTTCTAAAGATAATGCCGAGCACTACATCTGGGGTGAAGGATGCGATGGATGGTATCTGGTCAAACGCCAGGACATGCTGGTTATTCACGAAAAAATGCCACCGCATACCGAGGAAAAGCGGCATTACCACGCCGTATCCCGACAATTTTTCTTTGTCGTGAAGGGCGTGCTGACCATGGAGCTGGAAGGTGAAAAGCAGGAAATCGCTGCGTTGCAGGGCATAGAAATTCCTCCCGAGGCAAAACACCAGGCCAGAAACGACAGCGATGACGCGGTAGAGTTTATTGTTATTTCCCACCCTACCACGCGAGGCGACCGCACCGACCTGCCCGATTTAGCATAAACGGGCAGGCTGGTATCCGCTGATTACCTACGAGCGTCGGGATGCAATTGGCGTAAAAGGTACATTTTCGTTGCCACCGACACCAGCAACGCCAGCGCTAATCCCCAGACAAACACCTGCATCATTGCCTCGTAACTGCCGGTACTTTGTCGCAGCAGAGAGGATACGGACGATCCGACCAGCCCTGCGAGCGCCCAGGCGGTCAGCACATATCCGTGGATAGCACTGACCTGGCGGGAGCCAAAAATATCGCCAATATAGGCAGGCAACGTGGAAAAACCACCGCCATAGCAAGTCATGATTAACAGCAAAACCGCTTCAAACAGTAAGACGTGCTGCAATGAGGGCAGTAGCCAGAACGCGACAATTTGCAGAGCGAAAAAGATAATGTAGGTATTGGGACGACCAATAATATCGGAGAAAGATGCCCACGCAATTCGCCCCAGCCCATTAAATAACCCGATCATCCCAACCAGCGACCCCGCTGCCAGTGCTGATATACCCGTTGCTTCCTGAGCCAGTGGAGAAGCGACGGAAATTAACGCAATACCGCAGGTGATATTTATAAACATCATCAGCCACAACCCTAAAAAACAGCGAGTACGGACCGCTTGATTGGCTGTCATTGGCATTACGCCCTGAGCCGGTATTTTGCCGGGCTTCACCTTTTCCCGCGCGGGTTGCCAGTCTGGTGGCGGTAATTTCAGACAGGCTGATGATAACAACATAATTGCCGTGTAACTGATTGCCTGTAGGAAAAAGGTCTGAGCAATACCTACCGAGCCAATAAGTAAACTCAGAATCGGCCCGCCTAAAAAAGCCCCAAAGCCGAAGCCCATAATGGCGAGGCCCGTTGCCAGACCGCGCCGGTCAGGAAACCATTTCATCAACATCGATACCGGGGTGACATACCCCGTCCCCAGCCCAAAGCCACCGACCAGGCAAAAAAACAGTAACAAACCTAAGCGCAACGTATCGTTCGATATCATGCCAGAGGTGGCTACACCGGCCCCCATCAGACCGACACCCCATAAACCCGTGGCGAGAAACCCCGAAAATCGCGGCCCACGTCGCTCAACAACATGCCCCATGACCGCAGCAGACATCCCCAGTACAAAAATAGCCAGACCAAATGGCAACCCTGCTTCAAACTCATTCCAGCCAAAGGCATCCATAAAAGGCTTTTTAAATACACTCCAGGCATAAACTGAACCTAAAGAAATATGGATACCCACCGCTCCGGCTGCGATAACCCAACGACAATTCATAAAAATCCCTTTATCAAATAGTAATCCATCTAAATTCTATATATGTTCCATTTCCTTATGAAAAGGATAAATTTCTTATTTAAATACATTTCATATATAAACAAAAACAACCTGAAAAACTCATAAACAGACGAGAGATGACACGGATAACACTATAATATATAAGAAAAAAATCATGTTTTTTTGATGTTTAATATTTACCGAGGATATTCAGCAGCATGACAGGTGCCCGGCATAACCGGACACCGTCAGATACGGGCAGTTATTCTATGCCGAGATAACCGTCCATATAGGTTTGTGCAATCGCTTCCGACATGTTGTTGCGCCAGCGCGGCGATAACGTGGCGTCATCTTTATATTCTTTACCGGCAAAGTGCGAGGTTCCACTGATTGATTTTATGAACTCATCGCTGTGGAAATAGCTGACTCTTTTCTGCGCATCGGCGCTGGAGACACCTTGTGCACGATCTTTTTTGCCCAGTTGCCAGAACTGGGCAAAAAAAGGCGTCGCCATGCGGATGGAGTCAGCCTTGTTCATCACAAAATTGGGATCCGAATCTTCGACTTTATAGACGAATTTAGTCGCATGCCGTTTGGCGCTGGTATCCGTTTGCGCACAACCATTCAGTAACAGGAGAGATAAAGCGACAACACTCACAATGCGGAGGTTTCCATTCATTAAAATGCTTCCTTTTGCATAAAACGATTGATTTATCATCAGCCCTGTCGGGCTGAAACCAGCACCTCGGGGTGCTGGTCGGGGTCAGTCAGGTGAATTCATCGATTGTCATTCACCACCCTTTCACCCTCTTCCGTTAGTCTTACCTCGTAATAGCGTGACATATCCGTGGGCGAGGCAATGAATTCAATCAGCCCCGACCGCATCAATGACGCCAAACTTCGGCAGGTAATATCCCTTCGTTTGCACATTTCAATTTCAAAATCACATTTCATTTCCAGCCCTATGGCTTTATCACCACGTAGCCGGTGCTTAGTGCCACTTTGCATACGACGTAAAGTAATCAGTTTTGCCTGTGAAATTCCCATGCCTTCCCTTCCCCTGGATAAGATCAATAGTTATGAATAACTGCTGAACGAACGGCCTCGCGCTTTCGGACCATTGCGGTCCAACGCTTTTTATGAAATCACTGGGGTACGACACATAATAAGAATATCGAAAAGAAATTGTAAATATTACGTAAGGCAAATTAAGACTGGATTATGTGTCCGACAACCGTTACTACTAGCAGAAAATGGCCGCGAGGCCCGGTATGCACTGTAAAACTACCCGTGATTATCGTCACTACTAAATTTGGTAGTTGCTTTATTTACCTGGATTGGCACTGAGGCAGATCAAATGAATAAGCCGGAAACGTATATGTTGTTAGCACTGGAGTGTTCCAGAAATGTGCTGCCGGACTGTCGGCCAAACCCGCCCGTGGGTTGTGTGATCGTGAGAAATGGCGAGGTGGTCTCTTCCGGTTTTACCCAATCACCGGGCTTGCACCATGCAGAGATTGCTGCCCTGTCGAAGCTTGAGATGCCGGTGAATGATTGCGATATCTACGTCACGCTGGAGCCATGTTCGTTTCAGGGAAGAACCCCCTCGTGTGCAAAGACGCTGGCCTCACTGAAACCAAATCATATCTACATTGCATTACTCGATCCTCATCCAAAGAATCAGGGTGCGGGCATTGAAATATTGCAGCATGCAGGCATCAGCTTCACTTTGGGGATTTGCCAGAATGAGGTTTCCGAATTCCTTTCTGAATACCTGATTTCATCAGACCTCTGATTGAATCTCTGGCCGATAAAATAAAATAGATACCAGGTCGATATATAAGGTTAATGGGTCTTTCACACAACCTGGTGCGACGCATTCCCTTCTTGCCACCGCTGCCAAAAAGTCAATCGACGAAATAATAACGAAACGGCATCTATTCCCGCCATTTATTGATCAATAAAAAACCATTATTGTAATTAATAATAATTCTCATTATAGTTCGCGTTTTCATTTTTGTTAGCAAAGGACAGATGACAAATCTCATGATGAAAACAATATCCCGCTATTCTCTACTGGCTTGTCTTATTGCGTACAGCCTTGGAAACTCCCCTGCATTTGCAGACGAAATAATAAGTGAAACGCCAGTGCAACAACTGGCGATCAGCGATAAGAAAAGCAGTAGCGACAATACTCTGGTCGTCACCGCCCGCGAGCAAACCCTGCAAGCGCCTGGCGTCTCCATCATCGACAGTGAAGCCATCAAAAAACACCCTATCCAGCGTGATGTTTCTGAACTGATCCGCACTATGCCCGGCGTGAATCTCACCGGTAATTCCAATAGCGGCCAGCGTGGTAATAACCGCCAGATTGATATTCGCGGTATGGGCCCCGAAAACACCCTGATTCTGGTTGACAGGATGCCGGTCAGCAGCCGCAACTCGGTGCGCTATGGCTGGCGTGGTGAGCGTGATACCCGTGGCGACAGCAACTGGGTGCCGCCCGAAATGATCGATCGTATTGAGGTTATTCGCGGCCCGGCGGCCGCGCTGTATGGCAATGGCGCGATGGGAGGCGTGGTCAACATCATCACCAAACCGGCAGAAAAAGAGTGGCATGGCAATTTCAACACTTATTACAACGTGCCAGAACACAAATCTGAAGGGGCCACCAAACGTTATAACGCCAGCCTGAGCGGCGCTTTAACGGATAATCTGACCCTGCGCCTGTATGGCAACTGGAGTAAAACACAGGCAGACGCGCAGAATATTAACAGCGGGCATGAAGCAGAGCGTAGCGGTAAATACGCAGGTATGGTGCCGGCAGGCCGTGAAGGGGTGATCAATAAAAACATTAATAGCGTATTGCGCTGGGAGTTTATGCCCATGCAGGCGCTGGAATTGAATGCGGGTTATAGCCGCCAGGGCAACCTTTACGCCGGTGACACGCAGAACACCAACAGCAGCACCCTGGTTAAGGAAAATTACGGTAAAGAAACCAACGTGATTTACCGGCAAACACTCTCACTGAAATATACCGGTGCCTGGGATAACGGTGTGACCACCAATAATTACATTCAGTTCGAAAAAACACGCAATAAAAGACTAAACGAAGGTCTGTCCGGTGGACTGGAGGGATTATTCAGCACGACCGATGAAGGTTTTTCTACCATTGATCTGAATGATACCAACCTGCATTCCGAGGTAAACATTCCCTTTGACGGATGGGTTAGCCAGACAATGACCTTTGGTGCGGAGATGAATCATCAAACGATGAAAGATCCCACCTCCAATACTCTGACCAATACTTCGGAGGTTGACGGCGTCTCCAGTTCCGGGCGGAGCATCTATAGCTCAGCCAATATCTATGGCGTCTACACTGAAGATAATATCGACCTGACCGACTCCACCCGTCTGACTCCGGGATTACGTTTCAATCATCAAACCTACACCGGCAGCAATATCAGCCCCTCGCTGAACCTGTCGCAGGATTTGGGAGAAGATTTTACCCTGAAATTGGGCATTGCCCGTGCCTGGAAGGCACCTAACCTGTACCAGACCAACCCCAATTATCTGCTCTACAGCAGCGGCAACGGATGCTACGCCAGTTCCACCAGCTGTTATTTACAGGGTAATAAGGATCTCAAAGCCGAAACCAGCGTCAATAAAGAGATCGGTATCGAGTACCATCATGAAGGGGTACAGGCCGGTTTGACCTGGTATCGTAACGACTATCACAACAAAATTGAGGCAGGCTATTCCCCGGCATACAGCAACGGTACATCAAACATCTATAAATGGCAGAACGTACCAAAATCTGTCGTTCAGGGGCTGGAAGGCACGCTGAATTTCCCGATCAGTGAAAGTCTGACGATGAACAATAACTTCACTTACATTATCGACAATAAAAACGAAACCTCTGGCGATTACCTGTCGATTATCCCGAAATATACCATTAACTCGACGCTGGACTGGCAGGCGACCAACGCCCTTTCTGTCCAGGGAACCATGACATGGTATGGCCGCCAAAAGCCGCCTAAATATAACTCCCAGGGTGAGGACACGTCCGGCAGTGAAAAATGGCAGGTTTCCCCCTATGCCATTTTTGGTGCGAGCGCGATTTACAACATCAATAAAAATATCGATATCACAGCGGGTATCGACAATTTGTTCGATAAACGCCACTTCCGTGCAGGCAACGCGCTGACCTCGGGTGCCAACGGCACTTACGCTTATGGTGCAGGGGCGCGCACCTATAACGAGTCGGGACGGACTTACTATATGGAACTCGGTATGCATTTCTGACAGAAAGCCGCCTGCCGCCCTCTTTAGCCCGGCTGCTATGATGTGCACTGACTTGCATTTAAAACGAAAAAGGCCGCCTTGCGGCGACCTTTTCCGGCACTTCCCTGTACGACCATCCGTTATTTGTACAGTTCTGCGGTCATGTGAACACGGTTATTGGTGTTCGCTTCGGTGATTTTGTACTGTGCACCCTGCTGTGCGGCCTGTGCAGCAATTCTCGCTTCTGCACCGTCCAGCGTTGAAGAGGTGACAGAGATGCTCTGCGCGAAGCTGGCTGCTGACATCAGGGAAAGAGCGGCTACAGCGGCGATTGACAGTGCTTTGATAGTTTTCATGGTCTTAATCCTTAATTTGTTTGTTTGGAAGGCTGTGTGCCTTCGATGAAAGTAATAATAACTACAGTTATCGTTTCATGATTGATAATTAGTGCGATAACTGTGATCGTGCTAATTATTACCTTATTTAGTCAGTTCAGCTGACAGGTAAGCACCGTTGTCTACGCGTGCGCCGGTGATTTTGTATGACGCACCTGCCTGTTTGGCCTGAGCAGCGATTTTGGCTTCTGCGCCATCCAGGGTAGAAGCGGAAGCAGTGATGCTCTGCGCAAAGCTACCGAAAGAAACCAGTGACAGGGCGGCAACTGCAACGAAAGTTTTGATAGATTTCATGGTCATTTCCTCAGAAGTTTGTTTAATTGGTGAGGCGTTGTGCCTCGATGTGAGAGAGAATAGACCTGTCGGCGGGTGAGGAAAAGCTGAGGGATTTGCTGAAAGAATTCAAAAAAATTGAATATAAAAAAGGCGCGATAAATCGCGCCCTGCCATCAATCACTGTTTGCTAACGTCAGCCCAGTAGCTCTTTTCGAACGATTTCTGCACCCGCGCTTAACGCTTCCAGCTTGCCTCTGGCGACCCGGCGCGGTAGCGGCGTCATGCCACAGTTGGTAGACGGATAGAGTTTGTCAGCATCGACAAACTTAAGCACGTTGCGCAGCGTAGCGGCGACTTCTTCCGGGGTCTCGATGGTATTGGTTGCCACATCGATCGCCCCCACCATCACCTTTTTACCGCGAATCAGTTCAATCAGATCCATTGGAACATGCGAGTTGTGACATTCCAGGGAAATGATATCAATGTTGGATGTTTGCAGTTTAGGGAACACCTCTTCATATTGGCGCCACTCGTTCCCCAGAGTCTTTTTCCAATCGGTATTGGCTTTAATGCCATAGCCGTAGCAAATATGCACAGCCGTCTCACATTTAAGACCTTCGATGGCTCTTTCTAAAGCGGCAATCCCCCAGTCATTCACCTCATCAAAAAAGACATTAAATGCAGGTTCATCAAACTGGATAATATCAACACCTGCCGCCTCTAACTCTTTGGCTTCCTGGTTAAGAATTTTGGCGAATTCCCAGGCGAGTTTTTCACGGCTTTTATAGTGTCCATCATAAAGTGTATCAATCATCGTCATCGGACCCGGTAAGGCCCATTTGATCGGTTGACTGGTTAGTTGACGTAAAAATTTGGCGTCTTCGACAAATACGGGCTTTTGACGCGCAACTTCACCCACAACGGACGGTACACTCGCTTCATAGCGATTACGAATTTTAACGATCTCGCGTTTCTCAAAATCAACGCCGCTGAGATGTTCAATAAAGGTCGTGACAAAATGTTGGCGTGTTTGCTCACCATCACTGACGATATCAATACCGGCTTTTAATTGATCTTCCAGGCACAAACGCAGCGCATCTTGTTTGCCCTCAATTAATTCCGCATCCTGCAATTTCCAGGGTGACCAAAGTGTCTCAGGTTGTGCCAGCCAGGAAGGCTTAGGTAAACTACCAGCAGTTGAAGTAGGTAATAATTTTTTCATCACAGGTGACCTTGTACTTTCGGTTAATCAAAGAACGGACGCAGCAGACCATTGCTCAAGAACAGTTTGATAAGGTTTGATGAAGTGCTGCTCAGTAAACTTTCCTTGTTCAATAGCCAACTGGCTACGTTCTTCGCGATCATAAACAATTTGAGTTAAGGAATAATCCTGATGCTTCAGACTTGGCTGGTAGCATTTTCCTGCCGCAGAGTTAGCATTGTAAATCTCAGGGCGATAAATCTTCTGGAACGTCTCCATTGTGCTGATGGTGCTGATCAGCTCAAGGTTGGTGTAATCACTGAGTAAATCGCCAGTAAAATAGAAGGCCAAAGGCGCAACACTGTTCGCCGGCATAAAATAGCGTGCCTGTAACCCCATTTTATTGAAATAAAGGTCAGTCAGGGAGAGCTCATCTTGCTGGTATTCGATGCCAAGTACCGGATGCTGATTTCCCGTCTGATGATAGACGTTCTTACTGGAAACACTCAGGCAGATAACCGGTGATTTTTTAAAATTCTCTTTATACGCATCGGAATTCACGAAGGACTTGAATAGGTTTCCATGCAGATCACCAAAGTTATCGGGCGTGCTAAAGCCAGATTGTTTTTTATTATGTTCAGGAAGAACCACACTAAAATCATAGTCCCGTACATAAGAAGAGAAATTATTGCCTAAAATACCGTCAATACGCTCATGGGTTTTCTTATCAACGATATTTGTTTTTAATATTTCAATCGCCGGAAAGGTAACTTCAGCACCAATGTTCAACTCAGCAGAAATGATTTCCAGTTCAACTGAATAACGATCGTTATTCGGGTTATCCCAGTGCGCCAGCGAATTGAAACGATTGTCAATCATCACTAAGGCGTTACGCAAGTTCTCCTGACGTTTCTCGCCTCGTGCTAAGTTCGCAAAGTTAGTCGTGATGCGCGTATTTTTTGAGGGGTTATAATTTTCGTCGAAAGAAATACGCTTAATAGAAAATGTAAGATCTTTATTCATCGCAATCCGGCACCCTGATATCTGAGATAAATACTGAAAAGAGGTTTGGTTGGTTGAAAGTCACCCAATTTTTTTTGGGGTTTTCTCATTCAGTATTTTTTATCTGATTTAACATTGATAATGCATATTTTATGCCAGAGCTTTTGGATGGAGAAAAGTGATTTAATTTCAATACTGCATGAGTCATGTTCATGATCAGATGCACGGTCAGGGCTGGCAGGATTGCAAAATGTCCCACCCTACATAATTTTACATTTAAATCATACAGTTATGCGCAAAGTGGGTTACTGCGCTGGTATTCTGTGAAGGTGAGTTCAGGGCTGCAACAGCAGCCCTGTGTCAGAAACTGACAAGATGAATAGACTGTATCTCGATTCAAGATGCCGCAGCAACGTTACAAGCATACAGTATCACCTGTAGCTGAGTTTCGTTATTGCTGGTTGATTTGAGTCTATAGCTGGAAAATTTAGCATTGGCAGGGCGCGTATAGTAGGAGGTACTGCCGTCACTTTCTTTCTTAATATTTAAGTATTCCTGGCCCAGAGCACTTATCTCTCCGCTGTCCATATCGCCAAGCCCGTAATTTTGGTCGAAATGAATAACAAAGCTGTCTCCAGAATCCGTCACTTTAATGGTGTAAGGATCATTTTTCTTGCCACTGAGATATTTGTCCTTAAATCCACGACCATACTGCATGGATACCTTACATACCTTTGTCACCGGATCCGTGTGGGAAGGAAAACTCGGTGGGGCACCACCATCATCTTGTACCGCTTGCTGAAGATTAGTTGGTGCTGGTGGTGATGCCGGGTTTACCTGACGGACGGAAGGTGCAGCAGATTCAGCGGTTTTTTGTTCCGGAAGCACGCCCAGCACAGCCACTAAGTCATTGATTCGCCCATTATAAGCCGAATCAAGTTGCGAAACTGTTGTCGCTTTGTTTCTGATACTCTTCAGCCACAACAGCTGTGATTTTTTTATCATCGTCGCTTGATCCGCTTTTTCTGTTAATGCTTTGCGGTACAGCGCATTCAGTTTATCGTCGAGGGAAGATAAAGACGGTGTGGAACAGATAGTCAATTCGGCGTAACTGCTGGCTTTTTTGCAATCAAACGAAGCTGCGTATACCGGCATGTGCCATAAAATACCTACTGCAATAAATATTACGTTTCTCTTTTTCATCATTACCGGCTTCCTGCTGAAACGAATAGATCTATTTCGACCATTTTGACTAAAACTGAGTATCGGCAGAACCTCAGAATTCCTTATAGCATCCGACTTCAGATAAAATTTCTGTTGCCTTGCTAAACCGGTTTAGTTAGTTTTCACAGACTCATTCTATGGAGGAAATTTCATGTCAGCACGAGTCTGGTGTCTGGGAGACGCCGTGGTTGATCTGTTGCCGGAGGCGGATGGACGACTGATGAAGTGTCCGGGTGGCGCACCGGCGAATGTTGCCGTCGGCATTGCGCGATTGCAGGGTAACAGTGGATTTATTGGTCGGGTCGGTGACGATCCCTTTGGTCATTTTCTGCGTCAAACGCTGGCTGATGAGCAGGTGGATATCCATTTTATGACCGCCGACCCGATTCATCGTACCTCAACCGTGGTGGTCTCGCTGGATGAAGAGGGTGAACGCTCGTTTACCTTTATGGTACGGCCGGGAGCAGACCTTTTTATTGAGCCTGCTGATTTGCCGCCCTTTCAGCCGGGTGAATGGCTGCACTGCTGTTCGATAGCGCTGGCCGCAGAACCTTCACGCTCCACCACCTTCACCGCCATGACGCGTGTAAAAGCCGCAGGGGGCCTGGTCAGTTTCGACCCGAATATTCGCCACGACCTGTGGTCAGACACGCTTTTGTTACAAAACTGTCTGAGTCAGGCCTTACAGCAAGCCGATGTGGTGAAGTTGTCAGAAGAGGAACTGACATTTATTGCCGGATTGGATCAGACCGATGTCGCCATGCAAAAACTGGCCGACACTTTTGATATTCAGCTGCTACTGGTGACGCAGGGAAAAGCAGGCGTGCTGGCCTGGCATCATAACCGGATCTGCCACTACCCCACCCTGCCGGTGATAAGCGTGGATACCACCGGTGCGGGTGACGCTTTTGTTGCTGGCTTGCTGTGGGGATTGGCGCAGCATGGCCTGCCGCATGATGAACCCCAACTGGCAGCACGTCTTGCCTGTGCCCAAATTTGCGGCGCGTTGGCGACCACTGCTAAAGGTGCGATGACAGCGCTACCCCGACTTCAGCAACTGGAACAACAACTCAGCTGACTCAGGGCCATTTGCCGCTGCGTTTTGCGAGCTATCTCACAATCACTAAATCGGTTTAGCAAATTTCATTGCGCGGAGAAATTACCCGTGGCTATGATTCAACGCCTAAACCGGTTTAGCAAAAAACTTTGTGATGATAGCCTTTCCTCAGGGACGCAAAACAATGAAAAAAAGTACTCTCGCTATAACCCTTGGAGTGTTACTGGGTTCCGGTTATACCTGGGCGGCAGACCCCAGCATGAGCAGTATCGAGGCACGTCTGGCGGCGTTAGAACAACGTTTACAGGCGGCTGAGCAACGCGCCAATGCCGCCGAAAACCGTGCTCAGGTCGCGGAAAAGCAGGCGCAACAACTTGCCGCCGCACAACAACAGAATCAAACCACTACCGCGGAGGTTGAGCAACGCACAGCCAAACTGGAGCAGCAAGCCACCCATGATGAAAGTGGTTTTGAGTTCCACGGCTATGCCCGTTCCGGGCTGCTGATGAACAACTCCGCGTCAAAAACTCAGGGAGGCCCAACAGTGACACCCGCCGGTGAAACTGGCGGCAATATCGGTCGTCTGGGCAACGAACCCGACACCTACGTCGAACTGAATCTGGAGCATAAACAAACGCTGTCGAATGGCGCGACCACGCGTTTTAAAGTGATGCTCGCCGACGGCCAGCGTACCTACAACGACTGGACCGCCTCCAGCAGCGATCTCAACCTGCGTCAGGCCTTTACGGAAATTGGCCATCTCCCCACCTTTACCGGCGCGTTCCAGGACAGCACCGTCTGGGCCGGGAAGCGCTTCGACCGCGATAACTTCGATATCCACTGGATCGACTCTGATGTGGTGTTTCTTGCGGGTACCGGTGCCGGTATCTACGACATGAAGTGGAGCGATGACGCCCGCAGTAACTTCTCGTTGTATGGGCGCACCTTTGGCGATATCGAAAACAACGACAACACCTCGCAGAACTACATCCTGTCGCTGAATAACTTCTATGGCCCGTTACAGCTGATGGTAAGCGGAATGCGCGCCAGAGATAACGATGATCGCGTTGATACCGAAGGCAACAAAGTCAAAGGCGATGCGGCGAATACCGGCCTGCATGCCCTGGTCGGACTGCATAACGACAGCTTCTACGGCCTGCGTGAAGGTTCGGCCAAAACTGCCCTGCTCTACGGCCACGGCCTGGGGGCTGAGGTCAAATCAATCGGCTCCGATGGCGCACTGCTGCCAGAAGCCAACACCTGGCGTCTCGCCAGTTATGGCATCACGCCGCTCGGTGGCGGCTGGCATATCGCCCCAGCGGTACTGGCACAAAGCAGCAAGGATCGTTACGTCAAAGGCGACAGCTACCAATGGGCAACCGCCAACCTGCGCCTGATTCAGGAGCTTACGCAGAATTTCGAGATGCAGTACGAGGGATCTTACCAATACATGGATCTGCGTCCGAAAGGTTACAGCAGCCGTAATGCCGTCAGCGGCAGCTTCTACAAACTCACCGTCGCACCCACGCTGAAAGCCAGCGATGTGGGTGAGTTCCTGAAACGCCCGGAAATACGCCTCTTCGCCAGTTGGATGGACTGGGATCATCGGCTGGATAACTACGCCAGCGATGATGCCTTCGGCAGCAATGGCTTCAAAGCCGGTGGGGAATGGAACTTCGGGGTACAAATGGAAACCTGGTTCTGACCGCCTGGCCCCTGCGGGGGCCATTTCAGACAGGTTGATAGCATAAAAACGAAAAACAGAGGTAAGTATGGATTTTGCAAACATTTCCCGGTCGCTACTGCCACTGCTGGGAGGCAGGGATAATATTGCCAGCGCCGCCCACTGCGCCACTCGCCTGCGTCTGGTGCTGGTGGATGACGCCCAGGCGGATACCGATGCCATTGGCAAACTCGAGGGAGTGAAAGGCTGTTTCCGTAATGCCGGGCAACTTCAGGTGATTTTTGGCACTGGAATCGTTAACAAAGTTTACGCCGCCTTTATCGCCGAAGCCAGGATCAGCGAAGCGAGCAAATCAGAAGCTGCCGACATTGCTGCCCGTAAGCTGAACCCGTTCCAGCGCATTGCGCGTCTGCTGTCGAATATTTTTGTGCCGATTATCCCGGCAATTGTCGCCTCCGGCCTGTTAATGGGCCTGCTGGGGATGGTGAAAACGTATGGCTGGGTCAACCCGGATAACGCGCTCTACATTATGCTCGATATGTGTAGCTCCGCCGCCTTTATCATTCTGCCCATCCTGATTGGCTTTACCGCCGCGCGGGAGTTTGGCGGAAACCCATTCCTTGGGGCAACGCTTGGCGGCATCCTCACCCACCCGGCACTCACCAACGCCTGGGGCGTGGCGGCAGGTTTCCACACCATGAACTTCTATGGCATTGAAGTCGCGATGATTGGCTACCAGGGCACCGTGTTTCCGGTGCTGCTGGCGGTGTGGTTTATGAGCATGCTGGAGAAGCAGTTGCGCCGGGTAATCCCGGATGCGCTGGACCTGATCCTGACCCCCTTCCTGACGGTGATCATCTCCGGCTTTATTGCGCTGCTGGTGATCGGCCCGGCCGGGCGTATGTTGGGCGACGGCATCTCCTTTGTACTCAGCACGTTGATCGCCCATGCAGGCTGGCTGGCAGGATTGCTATTTGGCGGGTTGTATTCGGTGATTGTGATTACCGGTGTTCATCACAGCTTCCATGCCATTGAAGCCGGGTTGCTGGGTAATCCTTCGATTGGCGTCAACTTCCTGCTACCCATCTGGGCGATGGCAAACGTCGCGCAGGGCGGTGCTTGCCTGGCGGTCTGGTTTAAAACTAAAGATGCGAAAATAAAAGCCATCACCCTGCCCTCTGCATTCTCGGCCCTGCTGGGGATTACCGAAGCGGCGATCTTTGGCATCAACCTGCGCTTTATGAAGCCGTTTATCGCAGCGCTGATCGGCGGGGCTGTCGGTGGCGCATGGGTAGTGTCGGTGCATGTTTATATGACGGCTGTCGGGTTGACCGGTTTGCCGGGTATGGCCATCGTACAAGCCAGTTCGCTGCTCAATTATGCGATGGGTATGGTTATCGCCTTCAGTACGGCGTTTATTCTCTCTTACCAGCTTAAATACAAAACGGACCCTGAATAATGGCATCATCAACACGCCTGGCCACCATATTGAAAGCGGTGATGCACGGTCAACCTAAGGCCCTCAATGACAGCTACTATCCGGGCTGGCACCTGGCGCCGGTCACAGGACTGCTTAACGATCCCAACGGATTTATCCATTTCGCCGGTCGTTACCATCTGTTTTACCAGTGGAATGCGCTGGGCTGCCAACATCAGCACAAGTGCTGGGGGCACTGGAGTTCAGAAGATCTGCTGCACTGGCAACACGAACCCATCGCGCTGATGCCCGATGACGACTATGACCGCAGCGGCTGCTACTCGGGTAGCGCCGTGGATAACGCGGGAGTTCTGACGCTGATCTACACCGGTAACGTCAAATTCGAAGATGGCAGCCGCACAGCCTGGCAGTGTCTGGCGGTACAAAACAGCACAGGTGGTTTCGATAAACTCGGACCGGTGCTGGCACTGCCGGCAGGCTATACCGGCCATGTTCGTGACCCCAAAGTGTGGAGACACGGAGAGCATTGGTACATGGTGCTGGGGGCGCAGGACCAACAATTGCAGGGTAAAGTGCTGTTGCTGCGTTCAGAGAATCTGCGCGACTGGCAAAACCTCGGCGAAATCGCCGGGAGTGGCCTTGGCGGCCTTGGTCAGGCGGGTTATATGTGGGAATGCCCGGATATGTTTTCCCTTGGCGATCGCAACTGGCTTATCTGTTGTCCACAGGGCATCGCGCGCGAGGAAAAGCGTTTCCTGAATACCCACGCGAGTGCATGGATCAGCGGCGAACTCGATTATGAGACTGCCAGCTTCCGCCACGGTGCGTTTCATGAACTGGACGCCGGATTCGAGTTTTACGCCCCGCAAACCACCCTGACCGCTGATGGTCGTCGTCTGCTGGTGGGCTGGATGGGGGTGCCGGATGGTGAAGAGATGTGCCAGCCAACAGTCAGCAACGGGTGGATCCATCAGATGACCTGCCTGCGTGAACTCAGCGCCCGCGATGGCAAACTGTATCAACAGCCGGTTGCTGAATTGCAGGCGCTACGCGTAGAGGAACAGGTTTATCACGGCAGCGCTGATAACGCCCCGGTGCTGGAGGCACAGCGTCTGGAGCTGTTGCTGGAATGTCAGGGTGATATCACGCTGAACTTTGCCGACAATATGATCCTGCAATGGCATCAGCATGAACTGCGCCTGGCTCGTCGCAGCCTGAAAACCGGTGAGTGGCTTTATCGCTATTGGGTCGGTGCTGCAAACCGTTTACAAATCCTGTGTGACCATTCCAGCGTGGAGATCTTTATCAACGACGGTGAAGGGGTGATGAGCAGCCGCTACTTCCCGCCACATCCGTTACAATTAACCCTGATCGGTCACGCAGAAGTGCAGGCCCGCTACTGGTCGTTACGACACTGCATGGTAGAATAAGTTATTGTTTCATTAACCGATGCATTGTCGTGAGAAAAACCAAACGCGTTACCATCAGTGATATCGCCGCGCTGGCAGGGGTGTCCAAAGCCACTGCCAGCCTGGTGCTGAACGGCCGTGGTAAAGAGTTGCGGGTCGCGAAGGAGACACGCGAGCGAGTGCTCACCCTCGCCCAACAACACCACTACCAGCCAAGCATCCATGCGCGTCTGTTGCGCGATGATCGCAGCCATACGCTGGGGCTGGTGGTGCCGGAAATCACCAACCACGGTTTCGCGGTGTTTTCTCACGAACTGGAAAATCTCTGCCGCGAAGCGGGTTTGCAATTGCTCATCTCCTGCACTGACGAGAATGCCGGTCAGGAAATGGTGGTGGTGAACAATCTGGTGGCGCGTCAGGTGGATGGCCTGATCGTCGCATCCAGTATGCTAAGCGACATCGACTATGTGAAGCTGAGTGAACAATTGCCGGTGGTGCTGTTTGACCGTCATATGAATGACACCCGGTTACCGCTGGTGATTACCGACTCCATCACCCCTACCGCCGATTTAGTCGAGCGCCTGGCGCGCGCCAACCCTGACGAAATCTATTTTCTCGGCGGACAGCCGCGTCTGTCCCCCACCAAAGACCGCCTGGCGGGTTTTATGCAGGGGCTGGAACGCGCGGGGGTCACACCGCGTCAGGAGTGGATCATTCACGGCAACTACCACCCGAGCAGTGGTTACGAGATGTTTGCGGCATTGTGTGCTCGCCTGGGACGACCACCAAAAGCGTTATTTACCGCCGCCTGTGGCCTGCTGGAAGGGGTGTTGCGTTATATGAGTCAGCATCATTTACTGACCAGTGATATCCGTATCGCCAGCTTTGATGATCACTACCTGTACGATTCGCTGTCGGTGCCGATTGACACTGTCGAACAAAACGTACCACGCCTGGCGCAGGAGTGTTTCACCATGCTGACACAGATGATTCAGGGGCAAGATCCGGCAGAAAACCAGGTCATACTTCCCGCCACCCTGCGTTTACGTTCGGCATAATGGCGGAACCCAATCCGTAACGGCGCGAATTATCGTACCGCTACGGTTTCGTTTACTTGATTTCAGTGACGAAGTTTTCGCGGCTGCGACGAACTTTTTGCAGGTTGACCAGCCAGTCACCTTCAGCCGCACGATAGCCCAACGGCAGAATGATCACGCTGCGTAATCCTTTCTCCTTCAGACCGAGGATTTCATCCACGGCCTGCGGGTCGAAACCTTCCATCGGTGTAGCATCAACTTCTTCAAACGCCGCCGCAATCAGGGCGCTACCCAGTGCGATATACGCCTGACGTGCCGCCGCCTGATAGTTTGCTTCAGTACCACGCTCACCCACGATACCCAGCAACATCTGACGATAGTTTTCCCAGCCTTCATTACGGAAGCCACGGACTTCATTGGTCAGATCAAACATCATATGGACGCGTTCTGGTGTGATGTCATCCCAGGCAGCAAACACCAACACATGAGAACAATCCGTCACCTGCGCCTGATCCCAGGCAACCGCACGAATTTTTTCGCGGATTTCAGTATTGGTAACAACCAACAGCTCAAACGGCTGCAAGCCACTGGAGGTGGCGGTTAAGCGTACCGCTTCAATAATGCGTTCCAGCTTATCCTCAGGCACCACTTTGCTGGCATCAAATTTTTTGGTCGCATAGCGCCAGGCAAGTTTTTCATTAACGATCGACACAATATTTTCCTTTAGATGTGGAAGAAAGCAGATAACAGCAGCCACGCTCCGGCAGCATTCACCTGCAAAACGCGCTGATGTTAACAGCACGCCTTCATTTCATCTGAAGCAGAACGAGCTATGCACAGCGAAGAAGAGCAAGAATAATGACGCGCAACCTGTCACTTGCCAGGGCACAAATGCCAGCGTTTACCGTCGCTGCGCAGTTGCGTCACGCTCAAGGGATGAATATCGATGGCGTTAAACGCGTGCGGTGGCGCGCCCAAGACAGTGACCACCATCGCGCGGATCACGGCTGAAGAGACGATGACGCAGTGCTGTCCCCGTAGCGCGACGCACTGCGTCAGCCATGCCTCACAGCGGGCCATCAACTGCTGGAGAGATTCCCCATCAGGTGGTGCCTCGCCTTTGAGCCAGCGCATAAAAACGTCTGGCTCCTGTGTCATCACGTCCCTGATGGCTAAACCCGACCAGCGACCATAACCAGGTTCCACCAGCGCGGTCACCTGCTCTCCGCTTAGCCCCAAAGCCTGGGCCGTCTGGATGCTCGCCACACTCGCCGCAATCCAGATTTGACTGTAAGGCCCGAACCGTTGTGGTAAAGTCTGTTCGCACAATGGGTCATCAGCGGGAAACCGTGATTGCCGGTTTGCCAGGGTTTCCCCCTGGCAAATCAGTTGCAGGGTGATTGCCATCGGGATCAGCGCACATCCGCCCACTGGCGCAGGGCGGGTTTTTGCACAATCTTCTCGGCGAAAGCCCCAAACAGCACTCCCATCACGCACCACATCGTCAGTTGGGTACCGAAGGCACTCAGGCGAAAGCGCCACAACACATCCGCCGAAAAGCTGGCTGGGATCTCATTGATCGCGGGCATCAGCATACAGGCGGCAATCATCATCACGCAGCCTGACATCGCGCCCCACAGCGCGGCATTCCATGCCCCCAGCCGACGTTTCATCTGATGCGCACTCCACGCCGCCGCCACGATGATGACGGCGGAGATCAGCAGCATGGCAAAGTAGAGGCTGGTCCGATAACCAATGGTGGACGGATCCCCCACCGCCGGAGGGTTCGGTGGATATTTCAGGCCCGGCATCAGGCTCATCACCAGAAATCCGGCCATCGCCAGACTCAGTGCCAGGGCGCGAGGATGCGCCGGGCCAGTGCGTTGCCAGCAAAAAGACCAGATCAGCGCCAGCGCGCCCCCCATTGCAGCGCTGAACAGGATCATCCCGCTCAACAATCCGGCACCGGACTGGGTCTGGCGACTGAAGACTTCCCCATCAGCCTCATCATGGTGATGACCCTTCTCAGCGCTGGCAGGCAGATGCGGATGAGAAAGTTGTTCTTCGATAGAAATTGCCCGATCGACCTGCGGCTCGCCAAAAATATGTGCAAAACCAAAGGTGATGATGCCCGCCAGAATCCCGGCCATCATGCCCTGCAACAGGAGTTTTCCGGTCATAGACTTATCCTCAGTGGCAGGGGAAACCCAGCAAATGGCGGGCATCATGAAAATACTCATGGACCTGGTTACCAGAAAAGACGGCGGTAGCCCCCTGTTCGGCACCAACAAAATAGACAGCCAGCAACACCATCAAGGTGATGAATGCCGCCCAGGGCAGCAAAGATACCAGCGGGATGGGGGTGCTCTGGATCTGGCTCGATGTCGCAACGTGACTCATACAAATTCCTCTTAAATTATGAAAGTTCAGCGGTACGGGCGGCCGGGCTAACCGCCACCGGCACCCGCAATGTTGGGTGTTGATGGCTGTGCGCGGGCGGGCAACTGGCGTTACTCAGTACTACCGGCATGCCGTGCGGCGTATGCAAATACGCCTGACGCCATTCCGTAGTACGTTGTGCAATGTCTGCTTCTTCGGTCATTGCGAGCGACAAAATCAACTTCTCAGCCGCAGACACCCACTGGCGGTAATAAGCATCGTTGATGCTTTCATCCGCCCGTGCCGGTGCGGCTTTGATTTCTCGGCTGAAGACCTCCACCCATGTATTCCAGCTGAACTTTCCCGCCTGATGCAGGTGAACAATCAGCGAGAACACCTGTGCCTGCCACGGATGTTCAAAAGGCGCGCTGTCGGCATCTTGACCGGGGATAGCGATCGCGACATCTTTGCTCATAAGGCCTCCAGATAGTCGTCCCACAAATCAATACGTACCGTATCTTTCGGTGGCGCATCAGCTCCCCACAGTTCGGTGGCGGCAAACCTGACGCTGTAAACATGTTGCGGATGTTCACCCAGCCCATGCGCTACCGTGTCTGGTGTGACAAACACGCCATGATCAATCTCAATGGTGCCGATTTTCCCGCGTGCATAACGTGGCAATCGGGTATGACCGACAGGGTTAAGGTTCTTCGCTCTGACCTGATCACCAACACGAAATCTGGCGCTCACCTCTGCATTCACCCGAGCTGAAGCGCCGGTATTGACCACGGCCTGCACCATATCTGAACGCAGCACCGGTGTTTCCGCGCTGGCGGGCACGGCTGCGACTTTGCCTGCAAGCTCCTCGCGGGTAATCACCCCTTTCTCCAGCAACAGAGTCTCAAAGGCATGCATCCAGTGTTCGTAGTAGCTTTCTTCCAGGTAATGCGCCGGGTTCATGCGCTCAATCGCATGTCTGAACATGTCGACGTTGAAGTGACCGCCAACAAACAACGAAGCAAATAGCGAGAAAGCCCGGCGCTCCCATTCGTGGTGGAAAGGCGGTTCGTCAGGTTCGGTAATGACAGCACCCATACCGTGCATGCCGCCCAGATCGTGTATCCCGTTCATCGGTATCTCCCGTTAATTGCTGCCAGGTTGTAATGCCACGCCGGTGCCAATCATCGCGTCTCGCGTCACCAGATCGGCCAGTTGATCTTCGCTCCAGCCCTCGGTCCCGGCTGGCCTTTCCGGCAGCACCAGATAACGCAGTTCAGCACTGCTGTCCCACACGCGGATTTCGCGCTCTGCACCAATTGTCACCCCGAACTCAGCCAGTACACTGCGCGGGTCGATAACAATGCGTGCGCGGTAAGGCGCGGATTTGTACCATGCCGGAGGCAAACCCAGTGTCGGCCAGGGATAGCAGGAACAGAGCGTGCAGACCGTCACGTTGTGGACCTCCGGGGTATTCTCAACCACCATCATGTCTTCGCCCTGCACGCCAGAAAATCCCAGCTCAGCAATGGCCTGAGTCCCGTCAGCCAACAGACGTGCTTTGTAATCAGGATCACTCCAGGCTTTTGCCACCACCCTGGCACCATTGCGTGGACCGATGCGGTGTTCATAGGTGTCAATCAGCGCATCCATTGCCGCCGGGTCCACCAACCCTTTCTCAACCAGCAGCGACTCCAGCGCTTTCACCCGTAAAGCGATCTCCGCCGGGGGTTCGGTATGTTCATGATCATGGTCGTGTGCCATCGTGTTTCTCCGTAATGACAGTGGGTTAATTGCTTACAGCTGTTTCCAGTCACCGCTGGCTTCAAATGCGGCAGCGGCCTGATAAATCGTGCTTTCCGCGTAGTGGCGACCTACCAACATCATGCCAACCGGCAGTCCGTCCACTAATCCACAGGGAACCGACATCGCCGGATGGCCGGTGACATCCAGCGCAGCGGTATTGCCAATCATCTCGAAGGCGCGAGAGATGTATTCAGTGATGGAGCAATCAGGTTCGGGCAGGGGTTGTGCGGTGATCGGTACCGTCGGCATCACCAGCAGATCAAAATCACCCAGGGCACGGTCATAATCAGCACGCGCACGCCGGGCGATGTTCTGTGCTTTGGCATAAAACCGACCGTGGTAACGCGACAGTCCGTACTGGCCTATCAGCATGCAAATTTTGAGTGAAGGAGAGAGCGAGTCAGCGTGGTCGCGCCAGGCGGCATGTTTGTCGAGAAGAGCAACGTCATACTGCCCTTCCCAGTTAAAACCCATGCCATTGCCGTGCATCATCTGCATAGTCAGCCCTTCACAGCCAATTGGTGACCATAAGGCGGCGGCAAGCCGATGACCCGGCACCGAGATTTCACCAACCACGGCACCCAGGTTTTCCAGTTTGGCCACGGCATTGCGCACCTTAAGGGCCACATCAGGCTGTAGATTGGGCAACTGGAATCCTTCAGTGAGGATGCCAATTTTCAACCCTTTGACCCCCTTGCCGAGTGCCGCGCTATAGTTGCCACCGCGTGACATATATTGTCGGGGATCGAGGCCATCCGGACCGGCCATCACTTCCAGCATCAGAGCGTTATCCGCCACCGTCGCGGTGATAGGGCCAGCATGATCAATGGTGGCTTCAATCGGCATGATGCCGGTATAAGGCACCAGCCCGTGGGTGGGTTTCATGCCATAGGTGCCGCAAAATGCGGAAGGAATGCGGATCGATCCCCCCTGATCGCAACCAATTGCCATATCCACCTCGCCAGCCGCCACCAGCGCTGCACTGCCTGACGAGGAGCCGCCCGCGCTGTAGCCCTGTCGCCAGGGATTCTGCACCGGAGCAGGATCGGAGGTATGGCTGCCACCCGACAGACAAAAATGTTCACAGGTGGCTTTACCGAGGATGGTGGCGCCGGCATCCAGCAGACGGGTCACCACGGTGGCATCAAACAGGGGGACATGCCCTTCCAGCGACGTCGCACCGTTCATCATCGGTACTCCGGCGAGGGCAATGTTGTCCTTGAGGGCCACGGTTTTGCCGACCAGTCGCCCTTCAGTTGCCCCTTTGACTTCACTTTTGTAATACCAGGCATTCAGTGCATTTTCCTCTCCGGCCGGACGGTAGCCCTGCTGCCGCGGATAATTAACGGGCGGCATCTCATCTGACAGCTCATCGATAAGGTCATAGGCATCCAGATTGGGTTGCATAAGCGCCAGATATTCAGCCGCCTCTTCATCACTGAGTTGCAGATGGAGCTGGCTGGCAAGGTGATGCAGCTGCGCTGCATCCGGACGTTCAATAGCCATCATTTTTTCCCTGATTTAAATCATTAACGGTGTTAACCCTGACCCGAACATAACGTGGTTGTTGTTTGTTCACATGGTTGAGACGGACAAACTCCTGGTCAGGAAGGACAACCTCAGAACACACGGGCGTAACGCAGATTCAGGCGGAAATCCTCTGCCGCGCCATTTTCGACGCGCAGATCCCTGCCCAACTGGATCTGGAACTGATCGCGTGGCGTGACGAACTTAGTGGCCGTCAGTCGGACGTTGGTGGTCTGGCTCTGGTTGTCCTGCTCTACGCCGTCGATACGGGTTTCACCGCCCCAGGTCTGCCCGAAACCAAGGCCCAGCGAGAGCGTCGGATCAGGGATATAGCGCCCCATAATCTGCGCAGCCCATGAGTTGTCCTGCTTCAGACGGGATGACGCCGCGCCGTAATCGTTGTTGTCGCCATACCAGATGGCGTCCCCGACCATATCCAGCGCCCATTTTTCGCTGAAGAACTTCACCCAGGCGGCCTGTAAATCCACCTTCCAGCGGTTCTCACCCAGATTTAGCGCGTTGTCATGGTCATAGTTCCCGGTTGGAACATAGAGATAGGGGGCAAAACCGAAGATGTCTCCCCCGCTGTTCAGCCGAATTTTGAGCGGAACCGTCAGGATCAGGTCACCGGTGCCATTGGCTGAACCCAGTGAAGCGGCATCCCCGCTGCCAAAAACCCGACCGAACGGCAGCAGAAACTGTGGATCAAGCGTTGCCGTCTCGGTGATTTGCACGGTATGCAATAACCTCAACATGCCGATATCGGACGTGACATTGTAATCAGAACTGACTTTGTCACCGTGAGAGCGGGCCGAGCCGGTGGTGGCGTGTTGGTAATACAGCAGACCAACCGTGGTACCGTCGGGGAACTGGCTGTAATCGCCTGGCGCGACTTCAACAGCAAACGCCGATGTCGCAGACAACAGCATACCCAGCAGGCAAAAGCGTAAACCTGGCATAATCATTCCTCGGAAAATGGCGTACAAAGGGGGTCAGCGCACGGCATCACGCAGCATCCCGGTACAGGGATGGCAGTTGATGTACTCAAACGTCTGAAAGCGCGCATCTGAAACCGATACTTCGTGATAGAGCCGGAGTTTTTGCAGTCCGGTCACTACGCGAAAGAAGGTGGTGAAGATGCGCAGATGGGTGGGATGAGATTCCGCCCAGCGCTCAAGTCGATCCAGTGAGCGCCAGAAACCAATATCGTAGGCAACATCCAGCAAGTTACCGTCGATGTCTACGTTGCGCACAAAACGATTGCTATAGCAGCCGAGCGCCTGCCCTTCATCACGCAGAAAATCCATCCCAGCCTGAAGAGGTGGCAACATTTCGGTGAAATACAGCGCTCGCTCCTGTTCATCTGCCTCCATCCAGTCCTGGCCTGAGCGGATAAGGGTGATGTTGTCATGACCCTGCACCACCACCCTCCCCCCCACCGCCGGGTTGCCGGAAAGAATGCGGAGTTCGCCATCCGGTTGCAGCCAGTCCGTCTGGGACGCCGGAATGCGGTCGCGTACGGAACCCCAATAACCATGTTCCTGGATTTCGCCACTGAGGTTATCCATCACTGCACCAACACCGGGTAGATCCTCTTTAAACGCGTAAAGCGTCTCGAATTGCTCCGCGCGCGGGGCAATAATCTCGCGAAAATATCCCAGGCCTTCGTGCAGACGATCATCCGATGACCACCAATCGGCTACCTCTGGCTGATGCAGCCAGCGGCAATATGCCGCCGGATCGCGCCAGTAACCGACAACAATAAAGTTTCCAAACCCCTGGTTATCGGTGTGAAAGGTCACGTCATGATTAGCGGGGCCGTTGTGCAGGCTGAAACTACGCACCATCTGCTGCATGGCATTGATTGCTGCTGCACGTTGTTCTTCACGAAACTGCACGCCCAGATAGGCCATAACCACCTGAGTCAGGCTGGCGTCGGCTCGTCCGGCGAACATCGGGAAAGGCGGTTGATAATCGTCGTGCACCCGACGGGAAAGCGTGCGGGGACATTTAAGATGCGTGTCGATGGCAGATTCCATAATGACTCCCTGGTGAGGCGTTATTGTTGTTAAGAAAAATCATCATCGATATTAAGGAGAAATCGGCGGCTCACCTGGTTGTGGTGGACAACATCCTGGCTGTTCTGGACAGGGGGTAAAACCCTCGCTGGTGGGATGGAAATGGTGCAGGATTGCCCCAATCTGGCGCGTCCTCCATTTTTAATTGGCAGTAACCTACTGATTTAAAAGATACCGCGTAGCTATGGCGCAATTATTGCTTTCAGTCAGAAATGATGAGTTATGACAATTAATTGCCACGATGAGGTGTGATTGTGAACAGTACATTTGCTCCCGATAATGTCCGCTATTCCACCGCACAGGTTGCAGGACCACAGCGCTTTGAGTACTGGAATGATGTGATTCTGCGCCACTGCATCCCCTCTGATGGTAAACCCCTCTCGGGAACCTTTGATGGTGAGCTGGGCGTGCGTGAGGTTGGACTGGTTGATATTTGCACCCTCAGTGCCAGCCTGCATTACTGGGAACGCAAGGCAAAACATCTGCGCACCGGGCCAGAGGATGACTTATGGCTGGGCTGTTTTCAGGACGGCTACGGTCAACTGGAACAGGGGGGAAGAAAGGCTAACCTCAGCTCAACTAACCTGGTGCTTTACGATGCTGCACAGACGTTTCGTTTCAGCATTGGCGGCCAAAACAACCACCTGATTCGCATCCCCAGACATTTACTGTGCGGGAAACTACCCGGAGCAGACGCGATGACAGCCACTGTGCTGGATGAGGCACGTCCCGGCATCATTCCGTTACGTGAGATGATCTACCAGGCAGTGCGATCTCCAGAACTTCTCAGCGACCCTCATCTGGCCGGGCGTTTTTCACAAACGTTGCTTGACCTGCTGGTACTCAGCCTGGAACTACAGACGCCGGAAAAAGAGTATGTTGAACGTGATTTGTACGCGAAAATCAGAAATTACATCCGCCGACACCTTACCGATCCAACTCTGAATCTGGAAACCATTGCCCTCGCCCACCATGTCTCGGTGCGCACTGTGACTCGCGCCTTTGCCCGGCATCAGAAAACACCGGCGGCGATAATCTGGCAGGAACGTCTGGAAGCCAGCCGTGAGGCGCTGGTACAGGGGCGGGTAACCAGCGTGTCTCAGGCGGCGATGGATTACGGTTTCTCTGACTTCTCTCACTTCAGCCATGCTTTTCGCAAAGCCTTCGGCGTTACCCCGCATTCAGTGATGAAACAACATCGTCAGGATATTCAGGGTTAAAATCCACCGTATAAGTTCCCTTTCAATAACTTGTCATATATAACTCTTCTCGCAACAGGAGCGTCGTCGTGCGCGTATCCTGCTGATACATAAAAACCATAAGGGAAGGTCATGGACAGAAACACGGTAGTCACGTTATTGAAGTATAAGAAGTGGGCTGATGCGGCCACCCTGAAGTCGATAATCTCTCTCGACGCTTCTGCTGACAGCCAGAAGCGCCATCTGATGCTAAGGTTGATGAACCACATCTACGTGGTCGATATGATTTTTCGCGCCAATATCACCGGCCAGTCACATGGATATACCGCGCTGAATACGCCTGAGACACCATCATGTGACGAACTGGCAGCCAATATGAACGCCTGTACTGACTGGTATATTGAACATATCAGTGCGATGAACGACGCAGATTTTGCCGAGACCATTAACTTCAGATTTGTTGACGGCGGTGACGGCGGAATGAAGGCTATCGATATGATTAACCACGTCCTTTTCCACGGTACCTATCACCGTGGAGCAGTAGGCTGGCTGATATCAGAATGCGGTGGCGTTCCTCCGAAGGATGTCATGACGGTATTTCTACGGGATCATAACCACTGATCACTGAAGGGAGAGTCAAAACAATGCAGAGCCTTGAAATTGTTCCCCGACTGCTCCCTGAAGTGCGTTCCGGGAAGAAGCGCCACACCATCCGCTGGCAGGAACGTGAAATCACGTCTGGCCCGATGTTATATGTGAATGCCGAGGATGTTTCTGACATGATCATTGTCTGGGTGACGCATGTGGAGACCATGCCACTCTTCTCCGTGGCACAGCATCTTGGCAAAATCCAGGCGTGGCCAGACGATGTGTTACTGGCTGGTATGCGTGAGCACTATCCGGGGATTGAGATGGACTCCATAGTGTCGGTCATCCATCATCTTCCCCCCGTATCAGACTGAACGAGTAATCAGCTCAACAACCTCGAATTCCTGGAAGACCAGTTCCATCGTGGCTGAGAATGTCCCTTCGCGTTCGAAGAAACGTTGATGTTCTGTTTGCCAGTATGCAAGACTCAAGTCTCCCTCGCCCTCTTTTGCTGCCAGTTCTGCGCTGACATCTTCAAAACGGAGCAGATGGATGGCGGTAACGCGTATGACACAAACGGCATGCCCCTGACTATCTTCCACCAGGGCATAGGCACCGATTACCGGAAAGCATTCATCTTCTGCACATCCAGCCATTGACCCACAGGTGGCGGTTTTTTTTCCACTCGCCACCAATGCCGCCAGCTCATCCATCATCTCCGGAGAATCGCCAAACGACCACGCTGTGACAGCCGGATACTTTGCTTTGACTTGTTCAGACGCCATCATGATTTCGTCCATTCTTCCCTGGTAATACGAAACATCAGACTGGGGGCGAAACCTTCTGGATCCATCACTTTCTCCAGAAATGTCATGCCGACCTTTTCCAGCACCCGACGTGACGCCAGATGATTCTCGCGAACCACTCCCACAATATCTGTTAGCCCGACTTCCTCAAACCCATACTGAATGGCGCGCAGGGAAAGCTCCGTTGCATAACCTTTCCCCCAGGCATCAGGCTCAAATCGATACCCCAGATTGTTGGTATTACTTCCATTAAATTGACTGGCAAACACACCACCAAATCCAATGACTCTGTCAGGATTCGATTTTGCGAAAATGGTCCAGTCACCAAAACCATATTGCTGATATTCAATCAGGGTACGCTCCAGTACAGCTCGCGCATATTCAATATTCGGATACGGACCGCGAGGATTAAATCTATGCGTTTCGGGGTCACCATAAATACGGAACAAATCGCCTACATCGTCAGGAGTCGACCTTCTGTATAACAACCTTTCTGATTCCCATTGCATCCTTGTTATCCCTGTACATTTTAAATGTTGTCCACAATCACGGTGCATATCTGACGCAAAACCCTGTGGATAAAACTGACCGGCTCGCTTGTCATGACGCTCAGAGATATGACGGTTACTTACTGACCACCAGGTTAAGTACCAGAACGTATCACCAGACAGGTCGCAAATGTTTCCCTTAATACCGGGTCCAAACATCGCGAACAGCCGTAAGTGTTTGAACCATTCTCCTCAGGAAAACGCAATGCATGACAGCAGGGCGGCGTGGTAATTGCTTTGAGCGACAGTATGCTACAGCGAGTTGAGGTAGCATATCTGAATTGCAGTGATGAAAAGAGAAAAATAGATTCTAACATCATCAGTTGATTTGATATGCCCTCAAAATCTGACGGGTGGTAACGCGTAAAATTGGCACGGCGGATTCAGTCTTAAAACATCCACGGACATCCCGTGTCGGGTGTTTCCTTCACGTTTCATGGAACTAATGCAGGGAATTTCAATTTGAAATTTTCTGACATAATCGATATTAAACAATAAGTTATGCTTGATTTTTTGTAGGGTAATTTCACCCTGTTAAAGGACACATCAATACGTTTGCCGAGAAGCAATAAGAACATAGGAGATACTGCCAGGATTGGACAGCGTCAACGCAGTGATTCTGGTCATTCCATTTCATCCAGATGAGAAAGGGTAGCGTAAATTGCCAATATTGGCTCTTTCCCGGATTTGACAACGTTTGATGAATGTACGTACTGAGGACATGGTAGACACCTTTCAATATTGTGTACCCATCCAAATCGACCTGGTTTTCAGATCGATGTTCCACATAACGTAGCTGTATCACCATACTTCCAGCCTTTCATGCGGCCGCTCAAGCTTGCCCTTCTGCCACAGTTGATCCGGCGCGTCGTGATCGAAGCGGCCCACGACAGCTGCCGGGGCAGTGCTAACTATGTCGTCAGGTGTTATGCCTCAGTTGTATGTATCTACCATGTTCCAGGTACGTACGAAGAAGAGGGAAGGGGGAAGGGGGAAGGGGGAAGGGGGAAAGAATTATCAGTCTGTATAAAGCAGATTATTCAATCAGTTAATGAGTCATGGCAAATGAATGTAAATTTAATGACGCTGCTACGTCATTTCTGAGAATGTTTCAGGGTCTTTCTTGCCGAATTTTCACGTAACGACGTCATTTTAAAGAACCAAAAACCTTACGATTTTGTTCTTCTCTCATCCTGTCGCTACTGAAATTCGTGTTTCGAGCTTTTGCAGTCAGCTCCAGCATAATTTTCCTGTTTGCTTAAAAGCGACTTAGTATGTACATGACGGCTGCGCTTTCCAGGATAACAAAGAGGTGAAAGGGAGTGAGCAGGGGTGGTGACAGAATGTTACTCATTGAGATACGGCGATTTATGTCACTGACCGGATACCAAAGCCAGATCATCATTGGTTACCCCAACTCTCAAGCATTTTTTTACCGATTAAATGGGAATTTCAAATTGAAATTTTATAAATTTAATGAATTAAATCATATAGTTAATCATAAAATGATGTTGGGGTATGATTGTTATGGGTCGTTTATTGATGAGTCGAGTGTGTTACGCGGTATCAGTAAGCCTGCTATAGCCTTTGGCACTACCGGGAATCCACCTCTTCTGTCTTGCTGAAATCCATTCCGACTTATTCACGTTATTCACAGGGTAGATCCAATAATCTGATCTTAATACGATCTTATATCGATCCTATAAAAGCCAAAACGATCCCCGGA
>NZ_AP035998.1:0-227997 GCF_059730685.1 Pantoea sp. X-Soil-OKNW-713
ATGGCCTGGATAGATGTTGATGACTGCTGTAGGGAGAGGAAAGACTGCTGTGTTGAGTTAATTGACTGCTAAAGAGAGTACTGATGACTGCTATGTTGAGCAAGCGATGACTGCTGTAGTGAGTAACTGTTTGATTTGGTTGTTTATAAGTCAAAATGCCTAAAATCCGCGCTAAGCTGCGTCCTTACTGTTATCAACGGACTGCCTGAGTTCTCTGTAATTTGATTTCATTGAGTTATACACAGGCCAAAAACATAAAAATAGTCCTCTAAAATCATCCTCAATCTGGATCCAATAAACGATCCGTTAGATAGCGCAGCAGTTTGATCGTTTTCGATTATCGTCAATATAATGATTTATAACAAATTATCTCCCACAATGACTACTATAGAGAGTGAAGAAGACTGCTGTGATGAGTCAAATGACTACTATGGAGAGCAATTAAACTGCTGTAGTGAGTAGAATAACCGCTGTAGTGAGTGCTAGTATCCGAAATATCGAGTAACGGCGATCATCGCTTGTTCAGATCACGGATTTTTCAAATGCCGAAAAAAGAACAAGAAAACAAACTGATAGCTGAGGCTTTCAGTGAAACGGATAAACGAACTGGAGAGGTTGTTCACCTCACGCCAAACAG
The DNA here is from genome assembly GCF_059730685.1 of Pantoea sp. X-Soil-OKNW-713. Classification (NCBI taxonomy): domain Bacteria; kingdom Pseudomonadati; phylum Pseudomonadota; class Gammaproteobacteria; order Enterobacterales; family Erwiniaceae; genus Pantoea; species Pantoea sp. X-Soil-OKNW-713. The sequence goes on from NZ_AP035998.1 coordinate 638, forward strand.
TAATAACACTGTTCAGCCGGTTGCATTAATGAGGCTGGGACTGTTCGTTCCGACCCTCAAATCCACCGCGAATGGCAGAAAAAATCAGTTATCCACTATGGATGTCACTGATGAGCTGAAGCAACTGACGATCGTTAAAGCCGAAGGGTATGAAAATATCAAGATCACCGGCGCGCGTCTTGATATGGACAACGATTTCAAAGCATGGGTTGGCATTATTCATGCGTTTGCCAAGTACAAAGTGCTGGGAGACAGTGTCACGCTGCCTTTCGTCGATTTTGCCAAACTCTGCGGGATCCCGTCACTTCGCTCTTCCGCTAAGCTCAGAACACGCCTGGAAGCCTCTTTGACGCGTATCGCGACGAATACCATCCACTTCACCAATAAAGAAGGGGAGTATTACGTTACGCATCTTGTCCAGTCAGCGAAATACAGCGTAAAAAATGACACTGTCACTTTGCAGGCGGATCCCAAGATCTTCGAACTGTATCAGTTCGATCGTAAGGTACTGCTTCAGCTTCGCGCAATTAACGAATTAGCCCGCAAAGAGTCAGCTCAGGCGCTTTACACCTTTATCGAGAGTTTGCCCCCGGATCCTGCTCCTGTGTCGATGCAGCGCTTACAGGCGCGCTTAAATCTGACTTCGCGACCAAACACCCAATACGCGACCGTCAGAAAGGCGATGGAGCAGCTCAAAGAGATTGGCTACCTCGATTACACCGAGTTTAAGCGTGCCAGCACCGTTTACTTCTCCATTCATTATCGACAGCCCAAACTCAGACCAGCAAACATCCCGCTGAGCCTGCCAGAACTCGGAGAAGACGATCTCGATAATGAGATCGATATCGTCCCGGTTAAGAAGAAGGTGAGGGCAAAAACGACGGTGAAGAAGACCAGGGAAGAGTCGGCAGGGAAGATGGTGATGCTTTCTGATGAGGAGTTGGCCATCCTGGAAACCATCAGGAAGACCAAAAAAGCTGAATAGTCCGTCAGCTGTTATGCGCTCAACATTCCCCTAACGCTGTAGTGAGTTTTACTCACTACAGCGGTCTTTTGTATTTCAGCCACTCAATAGATCCCCGATCACAACTCGCTATAGCAGTCATCTGCACTCACCATAGTGGTCATTTGGCACTTCTGAAAAGAAACCGCTGTAGAGAGAAAGAAGACTTCCAACTTGCCAGTAATGACCACTATAGAGAGAAGGCATTGATGTTTTCAGGCCTCCCTTTGCACAACCCCCCTGGTAGTTACTAACCTGCAAGGCCTTTATATACGTGATGTTAGTGTTTACTAACAATGAGTATTTCCTTATCAAGTGGATGTTTACTGCAAAAATCAAAACACGGGTGATATCGCCCAATTCTGGTAATTCTCTCCATAGCAGTCATCCCTGAAACGGTCGTTACTCTCCATAGTGGTTATCCTGAAGAACACGCATTACTCTCCACAGTGGTCATCAACAACAACTGACGATCTCACCTGTTCTTTGCAAGTCTTCCGGCAGGCTTCATCGTGGTTCCAATGTAACCTCGGGCTTGGAAACCAGATTCAGATCAGGCGCGCGGGAAAGGTTCACGGGCCTTTAATTTGGGGCTTCAGCGCGTAATGCAGCCTGCACCGCAGGCCGCAAAGTAACAGAGGCCTGATAGGCCGATAGCGCAGGCCAGTTATGAAGTTCGATGGAGAACCATTTACACCAGCCCAGCACGGTGAAAAGGTAGGCATCGGCAATGCTGAACGATGAGCCTGTCAGACAGGTTCTTCCTGCGAGAGTGTCTTGCAGGAAATCGAACCGTTTGAACAGCTTTTCACGGAAGATATCTTTGGTGGTCTCGGGTAGCGTGGTATTGAACAGCGGTGCCGAGCCAGCGTGAATTTCAGTGGCGATGAAGTTCAACCATTCCTGTAATCGTAGCCGCTCCCAACTGCCTGCGGGCGGTGCCAGCTCACGCTCAGGTTTCAGGTCAGCCAGATACTGCACAATAGCCGGACCTTCTGTAAGTATCTGCCCATTTTCCAGTTCCAGCGCAGCGACATAACCCTTGGGGTTAATGGTGCGAAAGTCTTGACCATCTGCGGTCAGCTTACTTTTGTTGTCCACTCAGATTAGCTCAAATTCAAGCTCAAGTTCGCGCAGCACTATATGGGGTGAAAGCGAACAGGTGTTTGGGGCGTAATATAACTTCATGATATCTCCATAAATATTGAAAACAGTTTCGAAGTGCACTACCTGCACTTGCAGTCACTGTGATTGAGTTGAGATATTCTGTAAAATTAATAGTTAATTAATGAAGTATTAGTTGAGCTACTGATCATCATGATGAATCTATTGCACTGGCGGCTACTGGTTGCTGTCGCCGATGCCAGCAATATCTCGCGTGCCGCAGAGGATGTGGGAATGACTCAGTCTGGTGCCAGCCAGGCTATCGCTCAGTTGGAATCATCACTTGGGTTCCAGGTTTTTACCCGTGAGCGACGGCAGATCACCGTTACCGCATTGGGCGAGCTGGTGGTTGAGCACGCAAGGAATATGCTGGTTCAGCTGGAGGCGATCCGGGCGCTGGCCGATAACAATCGCGGTTTAAGCACTGGACGCATTCGCCTGGCCAGTTTTCCCTCGGTCACGTCAACGCTACTACCCGGGTTGTTGCGGGATTTCAGGCGCCTGCATCCCGGTATTGAAGTTGTCGTGTTGGAGGGGACAGACGAAGAGGTGGAGGAGTGGGTGGCTGAAAGCACTGTCGAGTTGGGGATCGTCATGAACCCTGATTCTGGCCGTGCGGAAATGGTAATAGGGCAGGATGCCTGGGTCGCGGTCTTTCCAGCCAGTCACTTGCAAGCACGCCGTGTAAGAGCACAAGGTATTACGCTTGGGGAACTGGCCTCTCAACCCTTTATCCTCGCTACCGGTGGCTGCGCTGTAAACGGGAGAAGCTTGATGGAGCAAGCGGGTTTGCAGCTTTCAGACATACGCATGACGGTACGAGATTGGATCAGTGCCAGCAAGATGGTGCGCGAGGGGATGGGCGTAGCTTTGGTCCCTGAATCAACCCTTCCGGAAGATCGGCGTGGCTTGTGCGTGGTGCCATTGCTTCCTCCTGTCTGTCGTGAATTTGCGCTGGTTTGTTCACAAGCCGGAAAATCTTCCCAGGCAACTCAGGCCTTAATTGCACGGCTGCGCATATACAGCAAAGCAATGCACGATTGATCACCGTAGCGTCTTAAAGCGGTACGTGGAGCATTAGCACAACGTAAACTCCACGTACCGTGAGAACAGGGATGTTGACAGTGGACTCAACTCCACGCACAACACGCCATTAATTTGTTAATGGAGTTTTTCTAAAAGCTGTTCAGCCCCTTTGTCTATCCCGGTTTCAGCGGCACTCAACGAGCCAAAGGTGGCACCGACGTTCATTGCATTCGGATACTGTTCAGTGACGTAGGCCAGCAGAAGTTCGTTCGTCTCGGCATCCTTTATCTCGACTGCATAGTTAACGTATCCGCTCATCAGCCCGCGACCGCCCCGGACAGACTGAACAATGTTGTAAGGTCCACCAGCCAGATCGAATTTCGTAAAGGTACCAACAACCTGCGGTGTCGTATCCGCACCGGTTAGCGTCAGTTTAAGCCGGAGGGAGGGGGACGTTCCTGTAGCAGCATCTACGACAAACTTTTCTGCCAGCACTTCGCTAAATTTTTTCTGCATATAGTCGGCGAGCTTGCGCCGATCATCCGGAGAAAGATCGTTAAATTGTGCGTCACTTCCACCATAGATCTGCACAGGTTCTAACGTGATGCTGCGATATTTGTTCCAGTTTACCGGGGCCGCATAACGGAAAGGTATACGATCGCTATCCTCTGACGTATTTGGCGTCATCCGTGATGAAGATTCAATCCCAGAATACTTTACTGGGGAGGTGTCAGCGCAACCGACAACAGCGATAGCGGCGGCCAGAGTCACGGTACAACAAAATGGGCGGAACAATTGCTTCATATCCAGGCTCTCCAAAAATTTCTTTAAATGAACTGTACGGTATAGTTAAGATCGATTAACATGCCTAAGTCAAGAATATGTTTCAGTTCATTTCGGTATTTTTCATTGCGGAGGCCATATGCTGAATATCCAGTCGCATCCCGTTGGTCGGTATTTAACTATCTGTTCTTCACGCACAAAACAGCACGTTAATGCTCCAGAGCACCTCAGCACTTCGCAAGAAATTGCCGAGTCAGGATTCCATTGCGAACTGCCGTTCCGCTATATCGGCCTGCCTGTCAGGAGGAAACTCACCCGGATGATGCTCATGATGAAAAAAAGCGAGAGCAGGGCTTTGCAGCATTCAGGCAATCCCTCTTCTTATCGGCACGCGGTGGATTATGTGCGCGGGGTAATGGACGCAGCCATGCTGCGAGGCGAACTGCGTTACCGGCCAACTGAAGAAGTGGTGCGTTTTTATCTTTCGCAGCTGAATGAGTTAAGCATTCTGCTGGCCGGATCATGCTGGACGAATTTCGAGTTGCGTTGCGAAGTGCGCCGCAGAACAGAGGTATTTATCGAAAAGTACGCAGCCGTTAGCCGGGGATAAAAATAATTCTGATGGTTAGCAGACTGCTGATAGTCGCCGGGGAAATGACGTACAGGGAGTGGGTCATAGATGTGGCAATGATAACAGTATCCATCCTGATTCTCTGGCGAGCAGGCAGCAATGTCAGAGAGATTCGGTATATCCGTCGATTAGGCATAAAGCGGGGCAATTATTATGCATCCCGGGTCTGGGGGGCCCGTCTGCTACCCCTCATTGTTTTGCTGATGGTTGAGATCGTGGTGGTGCTGGTAGTCGGTGTTCTGACTGTCCTTAAGTTGAGAGAAGTAACGTTCTGGTGAATCACAGCCAGGGTTTCGGTATTTGCGTGCTGCCCATAAGGGTGAGTGATATTTCTTAACTCAGGAGAACCATCCAGATGAGAGACAAGTTTCTGACCTTAACGGAAGAAATGACATTCAGGGACTGGAGCATGCTGTGTGTACTTGTCACCACTGTCATTATCATGTGGTGGCGGGTGGGGAGTAACATCAGAGATGTCATCTATATCAGACGATTCAGAGCGCAGCGTGGCAGGCAATATGTATCCGGGGCCTGGGGAGCGCGCCAGAATTCCCTGATTACCCTGCTTGTTGCGGAAACACTGGTGGCGGTGGCCATCAGTATTCTCATCGCGCTTATGCTGGTTGGTGTGACATTGTAACGGTTGGACGCGATGATGTTGCCCGCCAGGTGCGGGCAACATCCGATCAAATATGACTACCGACAGACAAACAGCCAGTAAGAAGAATGACCGCCGCGCTGGTAAACAGGGGGAGAATGAAACGCATTTTATTTCCTTAAAAGAGAGAAACACACCCGCTGAGCAGCAGCGAGCCGAAAGTAATACCTGCCAATAACAGAACACGGTGCAACATAAGATAACCCTCATTTATGAACTGTACCGTTTAGTTTAATTATAATCTGTGGTCTGTCAATCGAATCATGATTTGTTGACAGACTTACATCCCTTATCTGACGTTCAGGGTGGTCCCTTGCAGAAATACCTGCACGGCATTTTCAACCATTGTGGCAACTTCTTTATCCGTATACACCGGCATCTGGCGTCGCAGAAAGAGTTCATCTGCTTCAGCCTTAACCAGGGCCGAAAACTGCTTTGCTCTTAGCCCTGGGTTGCTAAGGGATAATTCCCCGCTTTCCATGTATTTTTCCATCACCTGCGTCAGTGCGTTCATGCTTTCCCGTACACCGGATTCATAAAAAAGCTCTCCGATATCGGAATGGCCGGCTTCGCCAACGACCATGCGGTAAAGTTGCATGGCCTTCCAGTCGGACGTCATGACGCCCAGCATCCTCTCACCGAACTGCTGTAGTTTATCCGCGAGGGTAAAAGATTGATTATCCGCACTGTACAGCTCATCAGCAGCACGGGTGAGATAGTTGGTACTGAAGGTTCTGACGACCGCCTCAAACAGGCTTTCTTTCGAGTTGAAGTAATTGTAAAGGGTGGCTTTTGAACAACCGGCGGTTTTTGCAACGCCATCCATCGAAGCCCGTTCATATCCTTGTTCAAGAAAAACGGAGGAAGCCGCGTCAAGGATCTCTTTTCTTTTTTGTTCAGTTAGCTTACGCATTGTTATCTCCAGGGTCAGAAAGACCACCTTAACAAAACCAGATGGTTCATTAAAGGATGAACTGCTCCGTTACGTAACATCAGGCGGGCAACCAACCCATACCGCGTAACGTAATCTGGATGCGTCTTTTTATATGTTCTGCGATCGCCTGTTTTTCTCTGAAGTCTGCTACACGCCGGTGTGGCATAAGTGCGCCGAAGACCACATCCATCAACATTCCGGCATAGACCGCCACATCATCCAACGGCAAATTTTTCTCGCTGGCGGTGCTCTGTAACCAGCCCATGAGCATTTCCCTGGAACTTACCGCCCGGGTTTCATAGAGATAATCGGAAAGCTCAGGGAACAGGATTGATTCGCGCGTCATCAACCGCAGGATCGCTTCACGCTCCAGAGATTGTTCTTCGCTGACGTCGAGGCGAAAAATTCGAAACAGACACTCGTCCAGCGCGCAGCGTTCATCCTCGGGTCTGGGCAAATCAAGCAACAGATGGCGATGCTCGCTGATTACCGCGGCAAACAAGGCCTGTTTATCGCTGAATACCTCATACAGCGTACGTTTCGAAACTTTTGCCCGCCGGGCCACTTCTGCCGTGCTGGTATTGGCAAAACCCAGTTCAACGAAGGCGCGATAGGCACTTTCAATGATGACCTGACGTCGGCTGGCGGCATCCTGGGTTCTGGGGCGACCGCGAGTAGGCAGTGAGTCACTACTTTTCATGTTAACTGTGGGTTCCGTTAATCTTCGTCACAATTATGGTACTTGATAAGTACCATAAAAAGGTACAGGATATTTTTCAGCAAAGGCCGATTTTAACGTAACCCTGGAGAACATCCATGAAAACGGAACCGTTTACTCACACCTCCTCCGCCATCCGTGATCCGCAGATTTTAAAAGTGATCGCGCAGATGAATGCACGAAGGAAGCATCCGGATGCGGCCGCATTTGCCGGGCCGGGCGCACCGGACCCGGAAATGTTTGCCGATTATGGCTTCTCGATTCATCCCGAGCAGGGCGACCTTATTTATCTGTTATGCCGGGCAATGAAGGCAAAAAAGGTGGTGGACTTTGCCACTTCGGTTGGAATGTCAGCCCTCTATTTTGCGGCCGCAATGCGCGACAACGGCGGGGGGGAGGTCATTGGTGCCGAACTGGTGGCGGCGAAAGCAGCAACCGCACAGCGCAATCTGGCTGCCGCCGGGTTGGAGAGTTACGTGGATATCCGTATCGGTGATGCACGCGAAACGTTAAAAGATCTCGGCGGTCCGGTCGATTTTGTCCTGATTGATGGCTGGCCGCTGGCAGATGGTCCGACGCTGGCAAGACAGGTCATTGAAATCATGGCGCCGCAGTTACGGGTGGGGGGTTACGTGCTGAATGATAACGCGGAACCTGATTTCCTGGCGTTTATCCGTAATCCGGACAACGGATTCATCTCGGTGACGCTGCCCATCAAGCGTGGAACTGAACTGGCAGTGAAGGTCGGATAATGTCGATGTTTACCCGACGACATTTCCTTCAGGCCGGTGTAGGGCTGGGGGCTGCCGCGATGTTGACGCCTGGCTTTTCCGCTTTCCTGTCCGGCAAAAACCATCGGCTTAAGGCGGGCGTGGGACGGGCAAATGTGGTTCTGACCGGGTTATATCCGCTGGATGATTTTGTCGGTGAACACGATCCACTGGCTACCCGTGTATTGCTGCTGGAGCAGGATGGCCAGCGTCAGGCCATTGTCGTAGTGGACCTGACTTCACTGACACAGGATGTCATTGTCCGGTTCAAGTCTATCCTGGCAGAGGTCGGCGGTGTCACCGCTGCGAACACCATCATCAACGCCAGTCACTCCTTCTCAACACCGCATATTTTTACCGGAGCCTCAGCAGCGATGCTCGCCGCCTTTGAGAATGCCGTGCGTAGCGCAGCAACACAGGCGGTCAGTTCCTTACAACCCGTACAACCGGGTATCGGTAATGGTCTGAGCAGAATCGGTGTCAATCGTAATATCAATACCCCTGCGGGCTGGTGGCTTGGCGCTGACGATGCGGGTTATAGCGATCCCCATGTGGGGCTGATAAGTCTGAATACGGCAGACGGCCATCCGCTGGCGATTCTGATCAACTATGCCGTGCAACCGGCGGTGATGGATGCATCCGAAAGAGCAACCGGGGGCCGCCTGGTCAGTGCGGATCTGGCGGGAGCGACCTGTCGTTATGTCGAAAACCATTACGGCAGTGGCACGGTGGCGTTTTATCTCGTGGGCTGTGCCGGGGATCAGGTGCCTTATCTCCAGGCCAGTCGTCATGTTGTGCATAAAGATGGCAGCACCGATCGTATCGATATTCACGAAAAAGGTTTCGCGTTGCTGGATTCATTCGGACAGCGGCTGGGGGACGAAGTTATTCGAATCGCTGATGGTATCAGCCCTCAGCCAAGTGGCATCTTCAGAGTCGAACGGCAGAACATTACCGTCAAATCGCAAAACTTCTCCCCCCGGCACGCGCCAACCGGTCCCGTTAAGACATTTGATTATCAGGTCAGCGGTGTCAGCAGCCTGCCAGTGGTGATGATGCAATGGGGAGACAGCGTATTAGTCGGTGTCCAGCCGGAGTTTTCTGCCAGCCTCGGTGTACATATTCGTGCCGAATCCCCTTTCGCACAGACCTTTGTGATGACCATGGTGGATGGTGCGGCCAAATATCTCCCGGACAGCGACAGCTACGACCGCTTTACCTATGAAGCTCGCTCTTCACCTTTTGCACCTGGCGCCGGTGAAGTGGCAGCCCAGGCCATTATTAAACAGTTAAAGCAGATGCGGGCGTTACCTGCATGACGCGCAACCTTCATTCAGGAAGATAAAATATGGCAAATATGTCACGAAGAACTTTCATGGTGGCCGGAACCGCGCTGGCCGGAGCTATCTCTGCGGCAGGGATATCCCGTGAGGCGGTGGCGGCAGATAAAAATGGATTTATGGCGGCATCGGCAAATGCGACGAGCAAGGACGATGGCGTGAAAAAAGGACCCGGTTTACAACGTATTTTCGCACTTTGCGAAGTCACGGGGGGTGGGGAGAAGATTTACGGCATTGCCGCTGAATATGACGCAGATATCGATCCCACCAGTCTGGCGCTCACAACGTTTAAAGCGGGGGTAATACCGGCAGCCGAGGGATTCTTTGCCGGTATGCCCAATGAACCCGACAAAAATGCCACGCAGGCTAAGCCCTTACCACGCGCCATCACATCAATTTACACCCATGCCGAACCCGCGTTGCAGGCAGGAAAATCCAGCGTAACCGGACGTTATGTGATTGTCGAATTCGCTCATGATCCGGACCTTAGCCTGCCGACCCAGGACAGCGATATCGTATCGCTGACGCAGGTTAAGAACGTCAAGACCCTCGCCGGTCATGTCTATGCCGCCAGCAATACGCCGTGGAGCAATGCCGCTGCGCGCGGCAACAACGTTGTTATTCGGGGCGTTGATGAGTGGGAGCAACATCACTGGTGGTGGGATGACACCCGCTCGGCGTGGCTTGAATACAGCATTTATCTGCCGAAATCATTCCTCAAACCGGGTGGTGAGAACAAGGCATATCCGCTGGTACTGGCCATTACGCACTCCGGCACCAGCTATGATGGCACCTGCGCCCAGACGCTGACTGAGCAATGTATTGCGTCGATCTGGAGCATGCCGGAAGAGCAGGACTTACATGAATGTGTGGTTATCACACCGCGTTACGAGCGCACCACCATGAACGATTACTGGGAGCACACCAGTGATGTGGAGAATACCTGGCGGCTGGTGCAATCCCTGCTAAGTAACACCTGGGACTACGGTAATCCGAATCTCGAAGATCGTGCCGACAAGGTGCTGAAAATTGATGCATCGCGGGTGTACTGCACCGGATGGTCTATGGGTGCCATGACATCGCTGTGGCTGATGGCGAAACACCCGGAGACCTTCGCCGCCGGACTCATCATTGCCGGGCAACAGCGCCCCAAAGATGTTGCGACCCTGGCGAACCAGAAATTGCTGATCATTACCGGGTCTGACGACAACAAAGCCACGCCGTGGAATGAAAAATGTGTGCCCGTGTGGGAGCAGGGTGGCGCGAAGGTGACTCGCCCGAGTGAATTGCTGGACCCGACACTGATTTTCCCGGTTAACAATCAGCAGGCATTAACGGAGCAGGTTAATGATTATCTGGATCAAGGCGGGAACATTACGTTTTTGACCTTCAAAGGTGTTGATCATATGGCCTCTGCACGCAAGTTCTTCTATATCAATGCCGCACGGGCGTGGTTGTTTAAACAACAAAAGGTGTAATTATCAAATCGGATATAGACGGTTTACTGGTCCTGCCTTATGCCGATAAGCGCCAACAGTGACGGTATGAAGCAGGATATGTACGTCATTGTGGGCCGTAAATGTAGTGGAGGTGGGCCGATAAAGAGGCTTGTGGGCCGTAAATATTGTCATGATGGGCCGTAAATTCTGCTGCACGGGCTGATCATTACCGGGTCTGACGACAACAAAGCCACGCCGTGGAATGAAAAATGTGTGCCCGTGTGGGAGCAGGGTGGCGCGAAGGTGACTCGCCCGAGTGAATTGCTGGATCCGACACTGATTTTCCCGGTTAACAATCAGCAGGCATTAACGGAGCAGGTTAATCATTATTTGGATCAAGGCGGGAACATTACGTTTTTGACCTTCAAAGGTGTTGATCATATGGCCTCTGCACGCAAGTTCTTCTATATCAATGCCGCACGGGCGTGGTTGTTTAAACAACGAAAGGTGTGATCTGCACTTCTCCCGTTACCCCCGTTCGGATGAAAATTCATATCAGCCGAACGGTTATCACATTGAACACTCCCACAAAAAATTCCAATAAAAACCAAATTAATCATGTGGTTATGTCTATTATTTATCTGAAAAACATATTGACAGCCCTGTCCCTGCATACCTAGATTATAAAGGCATGCTGCCAAATGTTACAACAACAATCTTTTCATGTTGCAGACATGTAAGTGTGCTGGTGGCACAAATTCTTACTTCTCGCGTCTGCAAGATTCCCCACCACCAGCCTGTAATCAACTTACTCATTGAGCTTACTCATGAATTCATCACTTGAAGGAAATACCAGGATCTCAGGCTGGCGAGGATGGTGCATGCTGGGATTTGGCGTTTTGCTGATTCTCACCGGTGCCGTTCTTGCCATACCGGGTTTTAAACTGGTTCGACTCTCTGGCAGTCCCTACTACCTGGTGATGGGGGTAGTGTGGATCGTTGCGGGTTTACTGGCGGTATTACGTCGTGCGAGCGGGTTGTATCTGTACCTGGTAAGCTTTATTGCCACGCTAGTGTGGTCACTATGGGAATCGGGCCTTGACGGGTGGGCGCTGGTACCGCGCCTCGATCTGGCCCTGCTATTCCTGATCATTACTGTGGTGCTGATGCCAGCCCGCCGCGCTGATGGATCACGCGCTTATCGACGCTATGGGGTGGGCTTGCTGGTGGTGACAGTGGTGGGGCTGGCAATCGCCATCCCGCTGGCGCAAAAGCCTTATCCGGTTGAAGCGGCGACCACGCCGGTGGGGAATTATTTTGACAATGCCACCACGCCAGCCGCGCAGGACTGGCCGACCTATGGAGGTGGTCAGGGTGCACAGCGCTTCTCTGCGCTAACGCAGATCACCCCGCAAAACGTCAGCCAGTTGAAACGCGTCTGGGTCTATCACACCGGTGAAGCACATACGCCGAATTTCGGTAACGAGCTGACCCCGATTAAAATTGGTGATGTGGTGTATGGCTGTACCATCCGCCATAAAGTGTTCGCGATCGATGCCGCTACCGGTAAACAGAAATGGATGTTCGATCCTAAAACCCCGGCAGAATCCTCCCCGCCCAACTCGGCCTGTCGCGGCGTGGCTTACTATGAAAACCCTGCCGTCCCTGCCGACCAGGCCTGCTCGCAGCGCATTATCGTGGGTACCCTGGATGCCAAACTGGCAGCGGTGGATGCCCGTACCGGTGAACTGTGCCAGGACTTTGGTCATCACGGCTTTGTCGATCTGATGGATGGCATGGGCAAATGGCCTGCGGGTATCGTTTCCGTCACAGCGGCACCGACGGTAGTGAAAGGCGTGGTGGTCACAGGTCAGCAGGTGATGGACGGCCAGCTCCGCCACGCACCTTCTGGTGTGGTGCGCGGTTATGATGCCGTCACCGGTCAGTTGCGCTTCGCGTGGGATATGGAGCAACCGGATATCACCACCACACCGTCGCCGGGTAAAACCTATTCACTCGGCACGCCGAATATGTGGTCTACGGCGGTGGCTGATGAAAAGTTAGGGCTGGTGTATCTGCCAATGGCCAACTCGGCGGGAGATTACTACAGCTCCACCCGTACCCCGGAAGAGCGTAAATACAGCTCCTCGATTACCGCGCTGGATGTCACCACCGGTAAACCGCGTTGGGTGTATCAGTTCGTGCATAACGATGTCTGGGACTACGATACCCCTGCACAACCAAGCCTGGTGGATTTCCCTACTGATAAAGGTCCGGTTCCGGCGCTGATTGAAACCACCAAGCAGGGTGATCTCTGGGTGCTGGATCGTCGCACCGGTCAACCTCTGCACAAGGTTGAGGAGCAACCGGCACCGCAGGGCGGCGTGGAGCCAGAAGAACGGGCGAAAACCCAGCCACGCTCGCTGTATAGCCACACGCAGAAACCCGATCTGACAGAGAAAATGATGTGGGGCGTGTCGCCTATCGATCAACTGGTGTGTCGTATCCAGTATCGTGAAGCGAACTATCAGGGCATCTTTACGCCACCGAGCGCGGATAAACCGTGGATTGAATACCCGGGTAACAACGGCGGATCTGACTGGGGCAGCATCTCGGTTGATGTGCACAATGGCGTCATTATCTCCAACTACAACGATCTTCCCAGCTATTCGCGTCTGGTGCCGCGTGCCAAAGATGACGAGATGGGCGTGTTCTGGCTGGGTGACCCGCGTTACAAGAACCCACCACCGGGACGTAATCGTCCGCAGGCTGGTCTGCCTTACGGTCAGGATGTTAACACCGGCTGGGTATCCAATATCGGTGTGATCTGTAAACAGCCGCCGTTTGGCATGATTAAAGCCATCGATTTGGCAACGGGTAAAACGCTGTGGGATCGTCCACTGGGCACCGCAGAACGTAACGGTCCCTGGGGGCTGCACTCCATGTTGCCGTTACAAATCGGTTTGCCGAATAACGGTGGTGTGTTAACCACGCAAAGCGGCCTGGCGTTCGTGGGGGCGACCACTGATGATTACCTGCGTGCGATAGACGTGAAGACGGGCAAAACGTTGTGGAAAGATGAACTGCCAGCGGGTGGTCAGGCAACGCCAATGACTTATGAGGTCAACGGTCAACAATTCCTGCTCATTATGGCGGGTGGCCATCACGGCATGATGACGCCGGAAGGCGATGAAGTCATCGCATATGCCCTGCCTGACAAGGTCTGAGTTTCCCTCCAGTTAAACGACCTGCTGTGAAGCAGGTCACAATTCCTTGACAGTGAAAACCCACTTACCTAGATTATCTAGGTAAGTGGGTCATCCGGCTTGATACCTGATGACATGGAATCATTATTTATCCAGGAGTCGTTATGGGCAATCAGCCGACTGAACCTGTCCGTCAGTCAAAGGTGCCTTTCTGGTTACGTCTGACACCCGTCAAAGCAGAGGAAGTGAGCGCGCTGTTGGTCTGTATGATCTACATCTTCTGCGTGTTATCTGCTTATTATGTCCTGCGCCCGATCCGCGACACCTTTGGTATTGATGGTGGGATGCACAATCTGCAATGGCTGTTCTCTGCCACGCTGTTGGCGATGCTGGCCCTTAATCTGCCGTTTGCGGCGCTCTCGCGTAAACTTCCGCGCAAAAAGCTCATTCCTTTGGTGTATCGCTTTTTTATCAGCCATTTACTGATTTTTGCCGTGCTGAAGTTTTATCTGCCGGTGGATGCCCAGGTATGGCTGGGGAGAGTGTTTTTTGTCTGGCTTTCGGTCTTTAACCTTTATGTCGTGTCGGTGTTCTGGTCACTGGTTGCCGATATCTTTTCGCGTGAGCGTGCCAGCAGGCTGTTTGCCATGATGGCTGCCGGGGCCACGTTGGGGGCGATCGTCGGATCGGCGACTACCGCGTTGCTGGTACATCGTTTCAATACCATCGGTCTGTTCGTGCTGGCAGCGGTGCTGCTGGAATGTGCCGTTGTCTGCGTCAAGCGGCTGAACAACGTGACGCATCTGGCGGATGAAGCCAATGATGGCGCAGTCCAGACGCAACCGCTTGGCGGTGGGGTGTTCTCAGGCATTGTTCGTATCGCGCAATCGCCGTATTTGCTGAACATCTGCCTGTATATGTTGCTCTACTCGGTCACCTCGACATTGATCTATTTCCGCCAGGCCGACCTGGTACACCACCTTTTTCAACATGACAGCGATCGAACCGCCTTTTTTGCCACCCTTGATCTGGTGGTCAATGTGCTGACGCTGGTGACGCAGTTATTTATCACCAGCCGTCTGATGGCGCGTTATGGCACTAAGCTGGTGCTCGGTCTGTTGCCAGTTATCACGCTGCTGGGATTTGCCAGCCTGTCGATCTGGCCGGTGGCCGCTTCGATTGTGATGTTCTCGGTGCTCAGACGCGCCAGTAATTTTGCCCTGGCGCGCCCGGCGCGCGAAGTGCTGTTCACGGTGTTAAAACGCGAAGACAAATACAAAGCGAAAAACGTGATCGACACCGCTGTCTATCGTACCGGTGACCAGGTGGGCGCATGGAGCTGGGCGGCCATGAATGCGGCTGGCATGAGTGGCGGCATGCTGCTGTGGTTGGCTTTACCCCTTTCGCTGATCTGGCTGGTTAACAGTCAGTGGCTGGGCCGCAAACAGATACAGCTTGAAGAGAAAACCTTTTATCCCCTCAAAGAGACATTGCATGAAAACAGTCACTCTTAACGGTCAGACAGTTCCCGCTATTGGTATGGGGAGCTGGCATCTGGGCCAGGGCAGGCACAGCGCACAGGCGGAAATTAATGCGTTACGCGCCGGTATTGATAGTGGGCTGAAGGTGATCGACACCGCCGAAATGTACGGTGATGGCCGTTCTGAATCACTGATCGGCAAAGCGATCGATGGTTTGCGCGATAAGGTGTATCTGGTGTCAAAGATCTATCCTTATCACGCCAATCGTCTGATGATGGAGCGTAGCTGTAACGACAGCCTGAAGCGACTCAACACCGAATGCCTCGACCTTTACCTGCTGCACTGGCGTTTCAGCAGTATGCTGTCTGAAGCGGTGTCCGGTTTTGAAAAGCTGAAGCAGCAGGGGAAAATCAAAGCGTGGGGCGTCTCCAATTTTGATGTCAGCGATATGGAGGATCTTTTCGCTACCGAGAATGGCGATCGCTGTGCAACCAATCAGATTTTCTATAATCCGGCGAGCCGTGGCATTGAGTTTGATTTGATCCCCTGGTGTAACCAGCATCATATGCCGATGATGGCCTACTCCCCGCTGGGTGGTGAAGGGGCATCGCTGCTGCGCCATCCGTTGATCACTCAGTTGGCGGCCAAATATCAAACCAGTCCCTCCACCATTCTTCTCGCCTGGGTGATCCGTAATGGCAATATGATCGCTATACCGGAGTCAGGGGAGGCGGCACACATCAAAGAGAATGCCGCCGCGCTAAGCGTGCAACTACAACCAGCAGACCTTAACGTCATGGACGAAGCCTTCCCGCCCCCTGTGCGTAAAGTCCCTCTGGAGACACGTTAATGCTGTGCGGTTTTCTTCCACAGCGCGCACATACTGCGGCTGCGTAATTTCAAATGAAGCATACGTGCGGCGAGGATCACCACCGCCGCCGATTCGAAAGAATGGTAGTAAAGGGAGCTGTTGGGGGAGCTAAAAATGTTCCACAGCAGCGCCATCAGCAGGGCGCATGACGTCGTCTGGCAGGCGATCATCGGGGTACACAGCCAGTGGTAGAGGCGAACCCCTTCGAGTTGATTGCGATGAATAGCCAGCAGACCCGCCCAGGTGACACAACCGCTCAGTGCGGCGGTGATCACCGCAGGCCCACCGTGGTGATTGGTCAGGCAGGTAAACACGGCAAATACGATGGCGATAATGATGCCGAGATTGATAAACAAGGTGTTGCGCAGTTTGCGCGTGATTAATACCACGGCAAATTCAGCGGCCAGGTTTTGCGGGGAACCAAAACGTTGCGTCACGCGCAGGGCCGCTTTTTCTGGTGTATCGTTGCTGCATTCCACCGCTTCATAGAAATGCTCACTGATCTCCAGACAGATGTTGTCTGCATATTTCTGCTCAAAACTGAGTTCATGCTTTAGCTCCAGCAGATAGCGTTGCGCAGGTTCTGGCAGTTCAGTCAGCGTGGACATTATGACCTCTGTAATAAAGAGGAGACGGCCAGGGAATAGCTATCCCAGGCTTCGCGTTTTCTCACCAACTCCTGCTGACCTTCTTTGGTTAGTTGATAAACGCGACGTTTCCGTTTGGATGGTGCGATCTCCCACTCTGCGCCAATCAGGCCACGCTGTTCCATGCGGTGCAGAAGGGGGTAGACAGTCCCTTCCTGGAAGGAGAGGACGCCATCCGTCAGCTGGTGGATCAATTCAATTAATGCGTAGCCATGACTGGGGCCTCGCTCCAGCGCGGCAAGTATGACCATTTCAATATGGCTTTTCAGATTGTCGTCAGCACTGCTTCTCATGGTCATTTTCCGCTTACAAAGATAGATACAAACTTCGCCGTTATCTTAGCTTGACTTAGGCTGCCTTGATACCTAGTTTATCTAGGTATGATAATGAAACCGGATGGCTGATTTTGCAATCTGTTCCGGTACTGGCAGACCACGATATTTCAGGAAGGGATATGGCTCACTTCACCCGACGCAACTTTTTGCAGCACTCGGCGCTACTGGCTTTGTTTTTACCCTCTCTCGCCGTGCAGGCCGCAGACAGTTCAACCGCAATGCCATTGCAGTTGGTCAATCAATGGCGTCTGTCAGCTGATGGATGGGTGCCGAATAATCCCGCCTTACCCGTTATGCATTTCCGTACGACACAACCTGAGACTACTGCGGGCGGGTTAATTAAGGCCGGATGGACGCAGCAATGGCAGGGAAAACCCTTCGCCTATCAGCATTTCCACAGCAGTACGCATGTGATTTTTGTCGTGGCGGCAGGCAATGGTCAGTTGCAGATTGGCGGCGATAACGGCGAGGTGGTGCCAGCCAGGGTTGGCGATGTGATTTTTTTACCGGCAGGGACAGGTCAGCGCCTGTTGCAGAGCAGCCATGATTTTTCGGTTCTGGCCTGCTATCCCGAGGGCAACAACTGGGATGTCTGTCGATCGGCGATCAATGTGGAAACGTTGCAAAGAGCGTCGAATCAAAAACTGGAAAATCGCACCCGCCGATTTTTTAACCGCAGCGGTACAGTGATTTAAATCATATTTATACGTCTCATTGCAGATACCGATCTGTCACTTGCTGCTGTACCCGATATTAAAAGCATCGATTTATAATTCAGAAGAAAGGAGAAAGCCGTGTTATCACGCGTTCATACAGGATTATTTGCAGGCCTGATGTTATGTTCTGCCGGGGCGTTGGCTGCGCCCTTTACGCTGCACTCAACCCAGTTCCACAATGCAGGGAAATTACCGGTTGCGATGGGCGGCGGTGGCCAGTGTCCTGGGCAAAACGTTTCACCGCAGCTGAGCTGGAGTGGCGCACCGGCCAACACCAAAAGTTATGTGCTGCTGATTGAAGATCCACAGGGTGCCAACGGCCTGGGCATGACCCATTTCCTTGGTTATGGCATCGACAGCAGTCGTCACCAATTTGCTAAAGGGGATCTGACCGGAGTTGTTGGCTATACCCCTGGCACCAATGGGAAGAGTGTTCAGGGTTATTCCGGTCCTTGCCCTCCGGTGAATGGTGATATTCACAACTATAACTTCACCTTAATTGCTACCGATTATGCTCCTGATGCGCTGCAAAAAGGGCTGGCAAGAGAGGCTGTCATGTCGCAACTGAAAGGTCATGTTCTGGCATCAGCAGGTCTGGTCGGTCAGTTTATTATGCCTAAGAAATAAGGTGAAAAGATGCCAGAAATTATTGTGCACATGGTGAGTGGCCGTACAGCTGACCAAAAGAAAAAACTGATGGATGGAATTTATCAGGCAGTGAAAGACGCCTTACCGGTTAAAGAGGAATACATTGTTATTTCGCTGATTGAAACGGATAAAGAACACAAGTCTCGCGGCGGTATTTTATTTAAAGATCTTTAATTACCAGGATAGTTATCATGCTTATTCTTATTACCGGAGCCACGGCCGGATTCGGCTGGGATTTGGCGCTGCGTTATGCGCAACATGGACATCGGGTGATCGCCACCGGGCGGCGGCAGCAACGTCTTGATGATCTTAAAGCCATTGCCGGAGACAACATTTTCACCCTCAAGCTGGATGTCAGTGATTCACTGGCTGTTGATAGCCTGCTGGAACAACTGCCGCTGAACTGGCGTGATATTGATGTACTGATCAATAACGCCGGGCTGGCTTTGGGTCTGGAACCTGCTCAGCAGGCCAGCATGGACGACTGGAACCGGATGATTGACGTCAACGTCAAAGGTCTGGTGCATGTGACAAGGGTGGTTTTACCGGGGATGGTTGCACGCAATCGCGGCCATATTATCAATCTCGGCTCTACGGCGGGCAGCTGGCCTTATGCGGGCGGCAACGTCTATGGCGCGTCAAAAGCTTTCGTGCGGCAGTTCAGCCTGAATTTACGCACCGATTTAGCAGGTACCGCAGTACGTGTTACCAATATCGAACCGGGGCTGGTCGGTGGGACAGAGTTCTCCAGCGTGCGGTTCAAGGGAGATGCCGGGCGCGTTGATCAGACGTATGCCAATACGCAACCCCTGTTGCCGGAAGATATCACTGAAGCCATTTGGTGGGTCAGCAATCTACCTGCGCATGTGAATATCAACACGTTGGAAATGATGCCAGTTTGTCAGTCATATGGCGGATTGCGCGTGATTAAAGGCGAGTAAAAAAACGTAGCGGCGCGATTTATCGCGCGTTTTTTCCGGCAACATGCACGGAATTGCGCGATAAATCGCACCGCTACGCGGATTACATTAAGGTTTAGCCAGACTTTCCCGTACTTTTGTCACCTCTTTTGGCGTGACAGCCGGTGCGTTGTTACTCCAGCCACTACGCACAAATGTTGCCAGTTGCGCCACCTGTTCATCACTCAGTCGGGAAGCAAAGCCCGGCATCGCCATCACAGACGGTGCTTTCGGTGTCGAAGGGGTCTGAGCCCCTTGCAGGATGATGTTGATTAACCCGGTTGGGTTATCCGCGACCACCACATCCCCCCCGTTCAGGCGCGGGAATATTCCTTTGGCCCCGTTGCCGTCGGTCCAGTGGCAGGCTTCACAGTTGTTCATGTACAGCATCTGCCCGGCATTCAGATTATGTCCCTGGGTCAGGTAATCAGCGGTTTTCTTTGTCTCCTGCTCTGCATCGGCGCGGCGATTGATCACCGGGGTATCAGCAGGCAATGACTTGAGATACGCCGCGATCGCGTGCAGGTCCTGATCATTCATATGCTGCATACTGTGCTCAACGACACCGGTCATTTCTCCGCCCACGGAGGCAAAGTCATTACGGCCTGTAGCGAGGTAATCGGTAATGTTCTGGATACTCCAGGTTGGCATACCGCGCAGTGAAGGCACAGGCCAGCCATTTAATTCCCCACCGGCGAGATACTTGTCGCTGGATTCATTCAGTGCCTTCTCCTGCATGCCGATGCCCCTGGGGGTATGGCAACTGCCGCAGTGCCCGAGTGTTTCCACCAGATATTTACCGCGATTGATATCGTCAGGCACGGAATGGCGCGGTGCAAACGGCTTATCCTCGGTGAAGGCAACATTCCAGAACCACATGCCCCAGCGCTGGCTGAAAGGGAACATTAACGACGTTTCCGGTGCTTTTTCAGCTACCGGTTTTACGCCTTTCATAAAATAGACATACAACGCATGAATATCTTCATCGGTAATCCCACGATAATCCGGGTAGGGCATCGCCGGATAGAGATGCTTACCATCGCGACGAATACCTTTGCGCACCGCGTCAGCAAACTCCTGTTCGGTGTACTTGCCGATACCGGCTTCGGGATCAGGTGAAATGTTGGTGGAATAGATCACCCCCATCGGGCTGGCAATCGCCAGGCCACCACCAAACTCTTTTCCACCGGCAATGGAGTGGCAAGCGGTGCAATCCCCGGCGCGCGCCAGATATTCCCCTTTGGCAATCAACGCAGCATCCTGATTGTCTGCCGCCTGCGCGGCTGTGCTCACCAGGCCCGCCATCAGCAGATAACGAAGTTGCAGTTTCATGGTTATCTCCTTATGCCTGCACCAATGGGCCGGGGTTTTTCAGATATTGTTCGCGAATCGCTTTTGCTGACCAGTACGCCAGTCCGGCAACCATCGCCGAGGGGTTGGCATAGAAGTTTTGCGGGAAGGCATTAGCTCCCATCACGAAAAGGTTGTGAACGTCCCAGCTTTGCAGATAACGGTTAAGCGCAGAGGTGCGAGGGTTATCGCCCATAATCGCGCCACCGGCGTTATGCGTGTTGACATAGTTCGGCGAACTGGCGAAATGGCTGTCCATCTTCAGAATGTTATGCGAGTACTGCGTTGGATTGAGGTGTTTGGTAATCGCCTCCATCTTCTCTTTCATGTACTGCAACATGCGCAGATCGTTTTGCACGTAATCGTAAGTCACACGCAGCAGCGGCATACCAAAACGATCTTTATATACCGGGTCGAGATCGAGGTAGTTACCGCGCGTTGCCATATTGCTGCCTTCAAGCTTCACGCCCATCGAATGGCCATAACTTTCTTTCAGCGCTTTTTTCCAGCCGCTGCCCCATGATGGCGCGCCTTTCTTTATTGCGGCTCCCATCGGCGTACCGGTCGGCTGTGAACTGTAGATCTTGGCTCCACCAATAAAACCAAGCTGGGCCGTCTCAACATTGCCGGTGCCGTAGTCGCTGATGACGGTGCCGGTCGGTCCTGCCGTGGCGAACGGGTTGAACTCAAGGTTATCGAAGAACAGGGTAAATCCGCCGCCATACTGGTGGGTGTAGTTACGACCAATCACACCTTCTTCCGTAATGGGGTTGTAAGGCTTACCGATTGAGGAGTTCAGTAACAGGCGAACATTGTTCAGGCCAAAGGTAGACAGAATCACGATGCTGGCGGGCTGGAACACCTCGTCGCCATTTTCATCAATGTAAGTCACACCCGTCGCTGTTTTACCATCGGCATGTTTTTCCACGCGAATCACGTTGGCGCGGGTTTTATAGTCGAAGTTTTTAAACTGCTTCAGTCGGTCGAGGATGGCAGTTTGCGGCGATGCCTTTGAATAGTTCAGGCATGAGTAGAACTGACAAAAGCCGCAGTAGTTACAGGGGGCAATCTGCTGACCATAAGGGTTGGTATAAGGCACAGAAACTGCCGCCGAAGGCATGGAGTACGGGTGAAGTCCCATCTCCTGAGTGGCCTGACGAAACAGGGTAGCGTTAAGGCTATCTTCCAGTGGTTTATTGGGGAAGGGGTTGGAGCGCGCACCTTCAAAAGGATCGCCGCCCTGCTGGATCACGCCCCGCAGGTTGCCTGTCTCGCCGGAGGAGCCACACACTTTATCGAAGAAATCCATATGCGGCTCGATCTCTTCCCAGCTGACCGGGAAATCGGCGATACGCAGTTCTTCATCCAGTTCACCTCGTTTGAAGTGTTCGTCGGCGTAAGTTTTCATTTTAAGGTCGACAGGCGTTGGACGGGTGATCATCCCGGTCCAGTGCAGACCCGCACCACCCACGCCATCGCCCAGACGGAAGGCACCCAATTCACGCATGGGCAAGGCGGTTTCTGAGGCGTTGTGACGAATGGTAAAAGCCGCATCATGCGGGCTTTGCATGATTTTATGGCGTTTGGTAAAGGCCAGTTCATCAGCCGGTTTGGGATAAGCATAATCGCTGTTCAGGCGGTCTTCTCCGCGCTCCAGCGCGCGCACTTTTAATCCGGCCTGCGCCAGCTCAATACCCATAATCGAGCCAGCCCAACCTAAACCGACGATGATGACATCGACGGCGTCATTGATCTTTTTCATTTATTTTCCAGGAAGAATCAGGCTTGCTCGCCGCTGAGAGAGACCGGGCCAAGGGGATATTTAACGTTATGGATCTTTATCCATTGCGGGTAACTGGCGCGTGCACCGGGGAAATTAATCATCTTCCATGCCGCCATATTCTTATTCCCGCCGTACTGCGGATCGGCCAGATAGCCTTCTTTAGTATTTTCCAGCAGTCGGGTAAAGAAATAACCGGCATTCAGGTCGGCTTCGCCAAACTGGGAAAAATCGGCGACATTCTTTTGCAGATCGGTTAACACCGCATCTTTCATTCTGGCTGGCAGGTCGCAGAAATTTTGATTGTATTTGATGCGCGAGTATTGATTGGTCAGTGAAATGCCTTTGCGGTACAGCACCTGCAACGGGAAGGGCATCTGATAGCCGAACAGCAGGCTGGCATGGCTGTCGAACGGACCTTCCATATACCAGTCTTCACCCTTGCCATAAGGGGTCAGCATCTGCTTATCAATAAAGACCGGAACATGGGTATCTAATGCCCCCGGACCTTCTCTGTCCGACGGGATCAGGCGGTCACAGGCGGCCAGCATAAATTGCCACTCTTCTGCGGTGAAAAATACCGGTTGATATTGTTTTAGCTCGTCCGCAGTGGAGGGAACGGCGGCAAAAACACTACTCACACCGCCTTTCATCCCGAGTGAGGCGATGCCAATCAGCGACCCAATAATAAAAGGACGCCTTCCAATACGACAGGGTTCATTTGCCATTTGCTTTCAGTTTCTCGTTATCGTGCGAAAATCATTCACTTGCCTGGTGGGAATACAACGCTTCATTACTGTTAACGAATCGACGTTAATATTTAAATAGCCTTAGAAATCCTGTTGCCATTTTGTAACGGCGCATCATAGGCGCATTGGTAGCACATGATCACGTTATCTGGTTTATATAAACTATTTAAATAATCCATCTCATCCTTGTTATATGATTTATAAGAAAAAACCTTAATGTACCTTACGGTACATTTACACTTTGTTTTATCTTCACAACCCTGTGAAATGTTTTAGTTCATTAGTTATCCAGCCATCCGAGATAACGGTGTTAACAATTGGCTTTTTTTTGCTCTCATAATATTTAATAAATCACGCTGGTGATTACAGAAATAACAGTTTTCCCGGATGTCCGGGAAAACTGTGGGGGAGGGTCAGGCAATTAATATGGCGCGAATATCATTCACGTTGGTGAGGGTGGGACCGGTCATCACCAGGTCGCCAATGGAGTGGAAATAACTGTAGCTGTCATGTCCATCCAGATACGTGGCGGCATTCAGACCATTCAACTTCCCGCGTGTCAGCGTGTCCGGCGAGATCATGGCACCGGCTGCATCTTCCGTGCCGTCGATACCATCCGTATCACCGGCAATCGCCCAGATACCGGCTTCCCCCTGTAAAGCACAGGCCAGACTGAGCAGAAATTCAGTATTACGCCCACCTTTACCCGCGCGGCCATTGGTCACCGTGACGGTGGTTTCGCCCCCTGACAGCAACACCGCTGGCCCTTTAACGGGATGACCATACTGTTTCACCGATCGGGCGATACCCGCCATCACGACAGCAACCTGGCGGCTCTCGCCTTCGATGGCGTCACCGAGGATCAACGGAGTTAAGCCGAACTTACGTACCTCTGCGGCGGCAGCTGCAAGGGCTAATGCCGGGGTAGCAATCAGCCTGGTTTCAGCATATCTGGTCTGCGGTGGTACTTGCTGGGGATGAGTCAGCACATAACGCACTGGCTCTGCGATGGGAATGCCATAGCGTTCCAGCACTTTCAACGCTTCCGCCGGAGAACTGTTATCGGCAACCGTTGGACCAGAGGCCACGTCGGTTGGGTTGTCACCCGGAACATCGCTGATAATCAGAGAAACCAGCCGTGCCGGTTGTGCCAGCAGCGCCAGTTTGCCCCCTTTAACCGCTGACAGATGGCGACGTACCAGATTCATCTCCCTGATATTGGCCCCGCTGTGCAACAACGCGCGGGTAATCGCCTGCTTATCAGCCAGGGTCAGCCCCGGTGCAGGGAGTGCCATCAGCGCCGAACCACCACCGGAAATCAACGCCAGCACCAGATCATCCGGGGTCAGTCCACGCAGCGACTCCACGATCAACATCGCGGCGGTTTCGCTCATGGCATCGGACACCGGATGGGCCGCTTCCAGAATACGAATGCGACCGGCAGGGACGGCGTGACCATAGCGAGTCACCACGACGCCACTGACATCCACATCTGGCCAGGCCGCGTCTACCGCAGCGGCCATTGCGGCAGAGGCTTTACCCGCGCCAATCACCACACAACGGCCTTTCGGTTTTTCAGGCAGTGCCGGGGGAATGACAGGCCCGGGACGGGCACTGTCAACAGCACGCTGAAAGATATCTTGCAGAATCTCTGCGGCCTGTTCATTTCTCATCGTTATGCGGTCTCAGCTACGGTGGCCTTCGAGGTGATAAATTCAACCACGGCTTTGGTCACATCCGCGGTTTTTGCCGTACCGCCGACGTCCGGCGTCAGAATGCCTTTGGTGCAGGCATACTCGATACCTTCCATCACCAGCGCAGCGGCATCATGTTCGCCGAGATGTTCCAGCATTTGCACCGCAGTCCAGAAGGTGGCAATCGGGTTCGCGATGCCTTTGCCGGTGATATCAAAGGCTGAACCGTGGATCGGTTCGAACATGGACGGGAAACGATGCTCAGGATCGATATTGGCGGTTGGGGCGACACCCAGGCTGCCCGCCAGCGCACCGGCGAGGTCGGAGAGGATATCGGCATGCAGGTTAGTCGCGACGATGGTGTCCAGGCTCTGCGGATGCACGGTCATGCGATGTGTCATGGCATCGACCAGCATCTTGTCCCATTTCACATCCGGGAACTCCTGTGCCACTTCTGCGGCGATCTCATCCCACATCACCATACCGTGACGTTGGGCGTTGGATTTTGTTACCACGGTCAGCAGTTTACGCGGGCGAGACTGCGCCAGTTTAAAGGCGTAACGCATGATGCGGGTCACACCCACACGGGTGAAAATCGCCACTTCAGTCCCAACCTCTTCAGGCAGACCACGGTGTGCACGACCGCCGTTACCGGAATATTCGCCTTCCGAGTTTTCACGCACGATCACCCAATCCAGGTCGCCAGGACCGCGATTACGCAGCGGCGAGGTGACGCCCGGCAGGATTTTGGTCGGACGTACGTTAGCGTATTGGTCAAAACCCTGGCAGATCGGCAGGCGCAGGCCCCACAGCGTGATGTGATCCGGCACATCTGGCGCGCCCACGGCACCGAAGTAAATCGCGTCGAATTTCTTCAGCGTTTGCAGGCCGTCTTCCGGCATCATCACACCGTGTTTTTTGTAGTAATCCGAACCCCAGTCAAAAGTTTCGATATCAAATTTCAGCTGTGGATTCTGGCGTTCCAGCGCATGGAGCACCTCAACACCGGCAGAGATCACTTCAGGGCCGATACCGTCCGCAGGGATAGCGGCAATTGAGTAGTTACGCATGTTATTTCTCCTGTTAAATCAATGTGTATGAGGATGTGGAATATCGACTGTCTGCGGTTTATTCGCCTGGGCAGACAGAATCAAAACAATCAGGGCCGACAGGGCGAGCAAGCCCGCAACGAAGTAAAGCCCCCAGGTGTAGCTGCCGGTTTGTTGGCGGATCACGCCGATCATCATCGGACCGACGAATCCACCCAGGTTGCCAATCGAGTTGATGGTGGCGATACCGGCGGCAGCGGCCGGGCCACTGAGAAACAGCGTTGGCATGCTCCACAGCGGGGGTTTAGAGGCGCTGATGCCGACCGTCACTAAGGTCAGTGCGAGAATCACCGTCAGCAGGGTGCTGACATTACCGGCGTAAATCAGCCCGGCCGCCGCGAGCAGGCAGGCACCAATCACATGCCAACTGCGTTCGTTTTTGCGGTCGGAATGGCGTGCCCACAGAATCATGGCGATAACGCCAATCACCGCCGGGAAGGCATTCAGGAAACCAATTTCCAGCGATGTTGCACCGAAGCTATGGATGATTTGCGGCGACCAGATCCCAAGTGTGTAGAGGCCAGCCGAGGTGCCGAAATAAACCAGCGCCAGCGCTAACACACGCTTATCAGCCAGCCCGCGCCAGGCGCTGGTGTGACTCTGTTTTGCTGCACGCGCCAGTTCTTCGGCCTGCATGGTATTTTGTAGCCACTCACGCTCTTCATCGGTCAACCATTTGGCTTTCGCCGGGCGGTCGGTCAGGAAGAACAGCACCACGATGCCAAACACCACGGCAGGAATGGCTTCCAGCACAAACATCCACTGCCAACCGGCGAAGCCCATCAGGCCGTGCATCTCGAGCAATGCGGCAGAAATCGGTGATCCCAGCGCGGTGGAGAGGGGAGCCGCCGCCATAAAGATCGCCGTGACCTGGGCGCGTTTCGCCGCCGGGAACCAGAAACTGAGATACAGAATGATGCCGGGGAAGAAACCTGCTTCCGCGACACCGAGCAGGAAGCGCAGCACGTAGAAGCTGGTGGTGCCCTGGACAAATGCCATGCAGCCAGACACCAGACCCCAGGTGATCATCACGCGGGCGATCCAGATGCGGGCGCCCACCTTATGCAGTATTAAGTTGGATGGGACTTCGAAGAGAAAATAGCCGAGGAAAAAGATCCCAGCACCCAGCCCAAATACGGTGGGGGAGAAACCTAAATCCTGATTCATGGTTAATGCAGCAAAACCAATGTTTACGCGATCGAGAAATGCGATGAAGTAGAGCAGCATGATGAAAGGGACAATGCGCAACGTCACTTTACGCATCACCCTTTTTTCGAGGTGATTATTCATATTAAAGTGCTCCAGATTGTGTAGGGGTGTGTTATTTTTTTGTAATCAAGTTCAGTATGCAGTTTTGGATTAGCAGATCATTAATGTACGATTATATAAATTATTTGAATAATGCTTTGGCGAGGAAAATGTGGATATAAATCAATTGCGTTGTTTTGTCGCCGTGGGCAAAGAGTTACATTTCGGTCGCGCAGCCCAAAGAATGGAAATGATGCCTGCGTCACTTTCTCGCTTCATTCGATTACTCGAAGAGGATCTGGGCGTCCGACTTTTAAATCGATCAACACGTAATGTTTCGCTCACCGCGGAGGGCGCGATTTTTTTTGACGAAGCTAACAAACTCATCGATCAATTTGATGCGCTGGCACTACGATTTAAAGGTGGGTTAAAAGATGAGCGTCGTACCTTAAGGATTGGTGCGATTGACAGTGCGGCACGCGGATTAGTCCCGGCGTTACTCAATCGCTTTGTTCCGACGCACCCCAATACGGATATTCATATTATTGAAGATAAAACCATCAACCTGCTGCCGAAATTAAAATCAGGCTGGCTGGATATGATTTTTTTTCGCGCGCCACAAATCATTGATGCATCCATTTCCGTACGTTTTATTACGCGCGAAAGTTGTGTCCTGGCAGTACCGGCGAGCCACCCGCTGGCTGAACGTAACGAAGTTTCATTAGATGATTTTAAACATGAAGCGATGATTATCCCGGAAAGACGTACTCGCCCACATAGCCATGACCTGACCATGAGCATCTACAAACTGGCGGGACTCACGCCGGTGATTGCGCAATTTGCTGAAGAAAAACAGACCATTTTAAGTCTG
Source organism: Pantoea sp. X-Soil-OKNW-713 (assembly GCF_059730685.1). Classification (NCBI taxonomy): domain Bacteria; kingdom Pseudomonadati; phylum Pseudomonadota; class Gammaproteobacteria; order Enterobacterales; family Erwiniaceae; genus Pantoea; species Pantoea sp. X-Soil-OKNW-713. The sequence goes on from NZ_AP035998.1 coordinate 28,768, forward strand.
GTGGCAGCCGGTCTTGGCCTGGCGGTGGTGCCAGCGTCCTATCGCAATATGAACAGCGAGAATGTCGCCTATATCGACCTGCAATTAGATGAACATATTAAAGGTTTGCCGTTGAGTATTGCCTGGCAGAAAGGCAACGAAGATGAATATTTAAGGGATATGTTGAAGTTATTAACCGATCATAAGAGCGAACTTACCGGAAAGTTGTGATGTTTTGCGGGTGCAGACGGGGTGTTGCTCGTCTGCAAAAGTATTGAAGTAATGAGAATCACTGTTATTCCATCCTGTTTGCATCCCCCTCCCGCCTGGCAACAATTTGAATTCGATCACATTTCTGTATATTGGTTTTTCGGTCAATTGTTTCTTAATCGTGTAATTAAGTTTGTCTCGCTGTAAAAATAAATCATTATCAGCTGAATTAAGTGATCCAGGTCAATCAAAAGGACCTGGTGGATTTTTTCTGTGGATTGTGTGAATTATTTATATAACCAGGGTGCAATGATTGCCTGAGTTTAATTCATTATAGTTTCCCCAGTGCAATGTAAACATCAGTCCAAAACGTACCCCTGATAATACTTAAAAGGCTGGAAAATATGAATAATGATATTGAGCATCTCACGTTACGAAAAATAACGTGGCGCATCGTCCCTTTTGTTATGTTTGCCTATTTTATTGCTTTTTTTGATCGAATAAATATTGGCTTTGCGGCATTAACCATGAATCAGGATTTAGGATTTTCTTCATCGGTTTTTGGTCTTGGCGCAGGGCTGTTTTTTGTTGGTTATTTTATTACCGATGTTCCCTCAAATGTTATTTTGCAAAAAGTTGGCCCACGTATCTGGCTGGCGCGCATTATGATCAGCTGGGGGGTGATTGCTGCCTGCATGATGTTTGTCAAAAGCGCCAGCGGATTCTATCTGTTGCGTTTTCTGCTGGGGGTGGCGGAAGCGGGTTTCTTCTCCGGTATCATCCTCTATCTCAGTACCTGGTTTCCAATTAAACGCCGTGCTCAAGTGATTGCTTTTTTTATGGCGGCAGCGCCTATCTCGGCGATGTTGGGTTCGCCGTTAGCCGCCACCATTCTCAGCATGCACGGCGCCCTGGGTCTGAAAGGTTGGCAGTTGATGTTTCTGCTGGACGCCATTGCCGCTGTCATCCTCGGTATTTTTACCTTCTTCTATCTGAATGACCGTCCGGAAAAAAACAGCTGGCTGAATAAGAGCGAGACGGCATGGTTAATTAGCACCCTTGAGCAGGAAGGCAAGAATAAAGCACCGGGTGAAAAAACCAGCCTGTGGAAAGGACTCTCTGATATCCGCGTATTGACGCTGGCTATCGTCTATTTTGGCACCTCAGCCGGGCTGTATTCTCTGAATATCTGGTCGCCGCAGTTCCTGAAATCCTTTGGCCTGACCACCCTGCAAACCGGTTTTATTAATGCGTTACCGGCTGCGCTGTCGGTAATCGCGATGATCAGCTGGGCAAAACACTCCGACAAAACCCATGAACGTACCTGGCATGTGGTGTCTGCCTGTTTGCTGGCGTGCGTCGGTTTCATTCTGGCCGGTTCGGTGCACAGCTTAACGCTGGCGGTGTTCGCGCTGGTGATGGCCAGTGTCGGCATCTCTTCCTGCAAGCCTCCCCTGTGGAGCATTCCGTCGCTGTTCCTGAAAGGCCCGGCGGCCGCAGCCGGACTGGCGGCAATCAACTCAATCGGCAATCTGGGTGGTTTTGCCGGTCCGGCGATCATTGGCTGGCTAAAAGAAACCACCGGCAGCTTCTCTCTGGCGATGTATTGCGTGGCGGGAATGTTACTGCTGTCGGCCATCCTGACCCTCTCTATTCAAATTAACCGCAAACGGGAAGCGGTGAACAATTCCCTTGCCTGATTTAATGCTGGAGAACCCTTGTGAGCACATTAACTGCTGTTGAAAACCTGACGGACATAATGACCCGATTTACGGGCTACGTCGGTAAACGTCTGCCAACGGACGTGATGAAAAAACTGGAAGCGCTGCGCGAGCAGGAGACTGCCCCATTAGCCTGCGCTGTTTATGACTCGATGTTTGAAAACCAGAAACGCGCCGATGAACTGGATCGCCCCTCCTGCCAGGACACCGGCGTGATCCAGTACTTCATTACGGCGGGTGCACGTTTCCCTTACCTCGGCGAACTTGAAGACGTGCTGCGCAATGCCACGCTGGAAGCCACACGCAAGGCGCCTTTACGCCATAACGCGGTGGAAACTTTTGTCGAGAAGAACACCGGCACCAATACCGGCTCGCGTGTGCCCTGGCTGGACTGGGAGATCATCCCCGATGACGACGGTTGCACCATTGAAGTGTATATGGCCGGTGGTGGCTGCTCGTTACCTGGCGCGGCTAAGGTGCTGATGCCAGGTCAGGGCTACGAAGGCGTTAACCAGTTTGTGTTCGATGTGATCACCTCCTATGGCGTCAACGCCTGCCCGCCGTTACTGGTGGGGGTCGGGGTATCCACCTCGGTTGAGACGGCGGCACGGTTGTCGAAAAAAGCCATCCTGCGCCCGGTCGATTCACGCCATCCCAATGCGGATGCGGCGAAAATGGAGGAACTCCTCGAATCGGGCCTCAATCAGGTGGGACTGGGACCGCAGGGCTTGGGCGGCAATGCTTCGGTGATGGGCGTCAATATTGAATCATCGGCGCGCCATCCCTCCACCATTGGGGTGGCGGTGTCTACCGGCTGCTGGGCGCACCGCCGTGGAGCTATCCGTTTCTCTGCCGATTTGTCGTATGAAATTCTGTCTCACAAGGGGGCGGTACTGTGAAAAAAATCCTGACAACACCGATTAAAGATGAAGACTTACTGGCGCTGAAACCGGGTGAAGTGGTTTATCTGACCGGAACCCTGGTGACGTGCCGTGACGTGGCGCATCGCCGCCTGATTGAGCTGGGTCGTGAACTTCCGGTGGATTTGCGTGGTCTGGCTATTTTCCATGCTGGCCCAATCGTCGTCGAGCAGGGGGATAACCAGTTCCAGATGATCTCGATTGGACCGACGACCAGCATGCGCATGGAGAAATTCGAAAAAGAGTTTATCGAACGAACCGGGGTGAAGCTGATTGTTGGCAAAGGCGGCATGGGGCCAAATACCGAAGAAGGTTGCCGTCAGCATAAAGCGGTACACGCGATCTTTCCCGGTGGTTGCGCGGTATTAGCCGCAACCTGTGTAGAAGAAATTGAGGATGCCCAGTGGCGGGATTTAGGAATGCCGGAGACATTGTGGGTATGCCGGGTTAAAGAGTTTGGCCCGTTAATCATCTCTATCGATACCGAAGGTAACAACCTGATTGAAGGGAATAAGCAGGTTTATAATCAGCGCAAACTACCGGTGATTGAAGAGATTAACCAACAGGTCAAATTCATTAAATAGCCTGATGGCTGAGGGTTTATATGAAACTACTGAGTTTTATTCATCCCAACACCGGAAAACGAACGTGGGGATATCATCAAAATGATCAGGTGGTTGATTTAGGCGGTCATTACCCGGATTTAAAGTCTGCGCTAATGAGTGATTTTTTAAGCGATATTCTCCCTGTGGGTGAGCAATTTCCGACGTTCTCACTGGACGAAATCACCTTTCTGCCCGTGATCGACAATCCGGATAAAATATTCTGCGTGGGGATGAATTATCAGGATAAACGTATCGAGTTTGAACAAACCATTGATGCGCCGACGTTGTTTGTCCGTTTCCCTGATTCGCTAACGGCGCACAGCGCGGAGCTGTGCAAACCGGAAAGCAGTAATGAATTTGATTATGAAGGTGAGCTGGCGGTGATTATTGGCAAGCACGCCAGTAATGTAAGCTGCGATAACGCGCTGCAATATGTGGCAGGTTATAGCTGTTTTATGGATGGTTCTGTGCGGGATATGCAGTACACCTGGTTTACGTCAGGTAAAAACTGGCAGAGAACCGGCGCATTTGGCCCCTGGATGGTCACCCGCGATGAGATTGAAAATCCGCAGACGCTATCCATCAACACCTGGTTGAACGGGCAACGGGTACAGCATGATTCCACGCAAAACATGGTGCGTTCGGTTGCGGAGCTGATTGCTTATATTTCCCGTTTCAGCCCGCTCAACCCAGGGGATGTGATTATTACCGGGTCACCCGGCGGTGTGGGTAAAAAAAGAACCCCACCGTTATTTATGCAGGAGGGTGACACTATCGAAGTTGAAATCAGCGGGATCGGGCGTTTATCTAATCGCGTAGCGGGTTTGAGAGTGATTGAGTCACTTCATTCGTAGTCATTATCAGGATCGTGACGAACTCACGTTAGCTCAGAAGGGTGTGAGTTCGTCGTTATTGGCCGAAAAGAGCAGCGGATGATGGCTGAACTTACACGCGACTACGACCAAAATGGAAAATTTAATCTGATTCCCGAATGATCAGCATCGCTTTTTGTAAGTGGTGAAATTCTGACTCACTTCGCTGATACAGATGGCGGCTAAAAAACATCCCCAACTGTTTACCATTCTCTTTAGGAAAGGGATCCATCGTGGTAAGGGGCGGGCTGGCATAAGTCGCCCCCGGCGTATTACCGTAACCAATCAGGGAGATGTCTTTTCCCGGCTGTAAACCCATGAGACGACAGGCAGCCATCGCCCCAATCGCAATATCATCTGTGGCACAGACAATTGCCGTGGGCCGTGGCTGAACTTTCAACAAACGGCTGGCAAGCACATACCCGTCCATTTCGGTCAGTCCTCCCATCATCTGCCATTCGTTACGATAGATAAGCTGATGATCCTGCAAACATTGCCGGTATCCTTCATGCCGCAACCGGGCATAATTGAACTCAGTGGAGGTATTTATAAAGGCAATGTGCTTATGGCCGCGGGCAATCTGTCGGGCAGTGGCCTGATAAAAGGCATCGAAGTGATCGACATCGACCCATGCATAGGGTTGCTGTGACTGTGTCCGGCCAAACGTGATAAATGACAGGTTGTTATTTTGTGCATACTCGACGCGCGGATCATTAACGCGGGTTCTCAGGATCAGAATGGCATCAACCAAATTCTGCTGCACCATATCCTGATAGCTGCGGACATCCTCATCACTTTCGTTGCTATATTGATTGGTGATCAGCAGCTTCAGCCCGGCGGCCTGGAGTTCAAACACCAGTGTGCCGAGCATTGAAGAATAGAAAGGCTCCACCAACATGCCATTCATCAGCGGAGGGGGGAGAACCACGCCAATCATGTTTGTTCGTCCGCCCTTCAGTCTTCTTGCTACGGGATTCGGTATGTAGCCCAGTTCAATCGCCCGTTGCATGACGCGCTGTCGCGTATCATAAGCCACATCGCTGTAGCCGTTGAGTGCCCGTGACACTGTTGATTTGGATAATTTAAGGTCTCTGGCAAGTTCAGAAAGCGACATGTCTTTTCCTGGTATTGATAACTGGGCTGTTATGCCTTACGCGGTGTGTTCCAAAGCCTGAATCAGGTCATTCAGGATATCTTCAATATCTTCTATTCCGACAGACAGACGGATCATTTCCGGTGAAACACCCGCAGCGAGCAACTCGGCGTCGTTCAGTTGCCGGTGGGTTGTCGATGCCGGATGACAGGCGAGTGAACGTGCATCACCAATGTTTACCAGGCGCTTAAACAGTTTGAGTGCATCATAAAATGCCTCTCCCGCGGCAAATCCCCCTTTTAACCCAAAGGACAATATGCCTGACGGGCGGCCCTGCATATACTTAATCGCGAGCTCGTGATGGCGATGACCGGGCAATCCCGCATAATTGACCCATGAAACGGCGGGATGGTTTTGAAGAAATTCAGCGACCTTGAGGGTGTTTTCTACATGCGCCTTCATACGTAAAGTCAGCGTCTCCAGGCCCTGGATGATAAGAAATGCATTCATTGGAGATAATGCCGCGCCTGTATTTCTGAGGGGAACTGTGCGCGCTCTGGCGATAAAGGCCGCATCACCAAAAGTTTCTGTGTAAACAACACCATGATAAGCAGGTTCAGGTGAGGTGAGGCAAGCGAATTTTTCCGGATGCAAATGCCAGGGAAATTTTCCCGCATCGACGATGACGCCACCCAGTGAGTTACCATGTCCTCCAACATATTTGGTCAATGAGTGGACCACGATGTCTGCACCGTGCTGGATAGGCTTGCATAAAACGGGTGAGGCGACGGTGTTATCCACCATCAATGGGATGTGGTGCCGATGCGCAACCTCTGCCAGACCGGCAATGTCGATAATGTTACCCGCTGGATTACCAATACTTTCACAGAAAACGATTTTAGTATTTTGGTCGATCGCCTTTTCAATTGCCTCGGGTGTGTCATTCTCGGCAAAAGTCACCTTTATCCCCAGCCCCGGTAACATATGGGCTAAAAGCGTATAGGTACCGCCGTACAATTGCGGTGTTGCAACGATGTTGTCCCCTGAGCGAGCGAGCGCCAATATTGCAGCGGTAATAGCGGCACTCCCTGAAGATAATACCAAAGCGGCAATCCCTCCCTCGAGGGCTGCCATTCGTTTCTCCAGTACATCATTTGTCGGGTTCATTATGCGGCTGTAAATGTTACCCGGTACTTCCAGATTAAACAGATCGGCGGCATGCTGTGCACTGTCAAATTCATAAGCCACGTTTTGATAAATAGGAACCGCGACACTTTTTGTGACGGGGTCACACTGAAATCCGGCATGAATGGCAAGCGTAGCATCTTTCATTATTCTCTCCTTAAAATGTGTAATGAATGGCGTAGCGGGATAAGTAAATTGTGCATTAGATGTAATGCATCTCTGGAATGACTTCAATCCCTCCTGTTTTACATATCCATGATAAAAATTATGTTGCGATCCATGCTGGTGCACTAAAATGGTGCCAATGCACGTTATTTGATCGAGTTATTTAGGTAATACAGGGTAAAAACGCGAACAAAAACGGTTTTGTTAACTGGCATTTTGCTTGCAGCTAACTATAAATATCGACTTATTTTATTTTTAAATAAGCTTATTAATAAATTGTACTGTCATGGTGATTGATAAATGAGAGACCTTAGTGTTAAAGATGTCCTCCCGGCAATGTATGGTGGCTTGCTGCTCTCCGCCGGTGGAAGTGGTGTTAATAACTCGTTAGAGAAACACGATTTGGCTGCTGAAGTGGCACTCGGTCTTAACACCATCCGTCTTGCAAAACTTGATGAAATAGACGATGAAGGGTATGTGTTAATTTCGACATCAGTGGGTGCGCCAGGTTTTGCAAAACCTGAATTGGTGTTAAAAGATCATATTAGTGCCGCAGAGTCATTAATTGAAAAACTCGGTAGTAAACCTGTCGGTATCATGTGTGGACATGTACCGGGATTTAATGGCTGGCTTGTCGCCGCGGCATTAGATGTCCCCTATATTGATGCAGCGGCAAATGGTCGTGGTCACCCGACAGTGAAAATGGGTGGGATGGGGTTAGCATCCCGACCGGATATTTCAATTGTGCAGGTTGCTCAGGCAGGATATGCCTCAACAGGATCAAAAATCTCCGTGGTCGCGGAAGGGAATTTGGTTAAAACATCCCAGGTGATGCGACATTGCGCCACAATAAGCGGGGGACTGGTTGCCTCCGCCAGAGGGCCATATAAACCTGATTTTATTGCAGAAAATGGTGCTTCTGGTGCTATTTCATTTCAAATTGAGCTGGGAGAAGCCATGTTGTCAGCGGAGCCGGGTCTGAACCGTGCCACGGCAGCAGCCTCATTTATGGGAGGCGAAGTGATTATCAGCGGCAGAGTAATAAAAAATGATGTGGTTTATAAAGACGGATTCGACATCGGTTATGTCACGGTCAGTAATGGCAGTGAAACTCTCAGTCTGGGTGTCTATAACGAATTTATGACGGCGGATAAAGAAGGGACTCGCGTGGCGACTTTTCCAGACATGATTGGTTCAGTTGATGCTCGCACGGGTGACCCGATTGCTATTTCAACGATGTCGGAAGGACAGGAAGTCAGCATCATTATTGCGCATCATACTCAGTTTCCGCTTGGCAAAGGTGCTATTGACCCGGTTGTATTTACAGAAATAGAACAGGGACTTGGTGTTGAACTTTATTCTTATATTAAATCGAATTAATAGGGCGTTTTATGATCAAGTTGTATGACAGCAAACTTTCAGGCAATGCATGGAAAATTAGATTGATGCTGAACTTCTTACAGATCCCTTATGTAAGGGAAACACTTAATCTGGCCGAAGGAAAGCATAAAGAAGACGCCTTTAAAAAAATCAACCCCTTTGCTCGCATTCCCGCTGTGGAGCTTGCAGACGGACGCTTCCTGAATGAGTCTAACGCCATACTGCTCTATTTTGCCGAGGGCACTTCTTTATTACCTGCCGATCCCGTATTACGGTGCAAAATCAATGCATGGTTGTTCTTCGAACAAGCGGATTTGCTGCGCTTTTTGGCGTACCCACGCTTTTATACCATGATCAATCAACGTGAAAAGCACCAGGATATTATTTCTCATTATATGGAATTAGGTAAACCCGCCCTTACCCATGTAGATAAGTGTCTCGAAAAGAATACCTGGATTGCGGGTGAAAGCCTGAGTGTGGCCGATTTTAGCCTCTATCCTTATATTTCGATGGCTGAAGAAGGTGGATATGTATTAAATGAGTGGCCATCGATCCAGCGCTGGTTGAAAGATTTTAAAGATATCCCTGGTTACGAAAATATTGTGAACGCCTGATGCTTATTCTGCGTCATTACTTTTTCATCAGGTAGTTAATGGGTTAACTTTTTCGATTGTTCAGGATATTAAATATGTCACGTAAGATTACTGCCCAGCGGGGTAGCGAACTCCGGTGTAAAGGATGGCGCCAGGAAGCCATTCTCAGAATGCTGGAAAATAATCTTGAGAATGCTGAGAACCCCGATCAACTGGTGATCTACATGGCCTGGGCGAAAGCGGCACGAGACTGGGTGAGTTTTGACCAGACGGTCGATGCGCTTAAGCGTCTCGAAAGCAACCAGACCCTGGTGATGCAATCGGGTAAACCTGTGGGGATTTTTCCATCACAAAACACCACGCCTGTCGTGTTAATGGCTAACGGCAATGTGGTTGGCGGATGGGCGGGTGACGATGATTATCGCAAGCTTGAGCGGGCGGGACTCACCGTTATGCCGGGGATGACGGCTGCCGCCTGGCAATATATTGGTAGCCAGGGCATTTTGCAGGGCACCTATGAGACATTCATGTCTGCGGCGCGTGAACATTTCTCGGGCAGTCTGGCGGGGCGGCTGATTGTTACAGGAGGATGTGGCGGCATGAGTGGTGCGCAACCCCTTGCCGGACAGCTCGCCGGTGCGGCCACCCTGGTGGTTGAGGTTGACGAAAACAAAATCCAGCGTCGGCTGGACAGCGGTTATTGCCAGGTCCTGACATATGAGCTGGATGAAGCGCTTGCTCTGTGCGCCAATGCTCAACGTGCGGGTAAAGGCATCTCTGTTGGGCTGGTTGGAAATATTGCTGAAGTTTTAACGGTGCTGGTTGAACGCGGTCTGACACCGGATATCGTCACCGATCAGACGATTGCTGAACCGGTAAACGGCTATTTCCCGCTTGGCGTGACAAAAGAAGACGTCGTGAGCTTACGCCAATCGGATCCTGAAAAACTGAAGGCTTTGTCCTACGCAACCATCAGGCAGCATGTTTCAGCGATGCTGACGTTGCAGGAACGTGGAGCCATCGTTTTTGAGTACGGGAATAATCTCCGAAAATATGCGAGTGAAGCCGGGGTCAGTGCGGCCTTTGAAATTCGTTCGTTTATTGAAATGTTTATCCGTCCACTTTTCTGTCAGGGGATTGGCCCCTTCCGTTGGATTGCAGTAAGTGGCGATCCTCAGGACATTTATAAAATTGATGATCTGGTGCTGGAATTGTTTCCGGGCAACCAGCGGATTGTCGACTGGATAAAAACCGCCAGAGATAACGTTCAGTTCACCGGCCTGCCAGCGCGTATCGGCTGGATGGGATATGGCGAACGCAAGAAACTGGCGCTGGCCGTCAATCAACTGGTGGCGGAGGGTAAGATTGGACCTATTGCCTTCACGCGTGATCATCTTGATTCTGGATCTGCCACCTTGCCGCACCGTGAAACTGAAAATATGTCTGACGGTTCGGATGCGATTGCCGACTGGCCAATCCTGAATGCTTTACTGAACTGTGGGTCAGGTGCCGATCTGGTGGCCGTTCACTCTTTAGGTAACTGGGGGGTCTCGGCTGGAGTGACCACGGTAGCGACCGGGGATCAGGATGCGGCGGAGCGGTTATCGCGGGTGATGGATAATGATACCGGCATCGGTATTCTGCGTCACGCCAGTGCCGGGTATGAAACTGCGGTAGACCTTGCCCGCGAGTCGGGGCTGGGTATCTCTGCGCAGTTTAAGGATTAACGGTCATGTCACTCTCGCCAGAACGTAAAATCCTGACTTCAACCCACTGGGGTATTTACGAGCTTCATATTGAGAATTCGGCCCTCGTTGCGGTTAAACCGTGGGCGGAAGACCCGGAACCTTCACCAATTGGTCAGTCACTGCCGGGGGCGATCGACGGGCCGGTGCGTATCGCCCGTCCTTTGATTCGTAAAGGGTGGCTGGATAAGACATCCAGAGAAGCTACCCCGCGCGGCAGAGATGCGTTTATTGAGGTTTCCTGGGATGAGGCGCTGGGGATTGTGGCAGCCGAACTGGATCGGGTACGGCAACAATATGGGAATCAGGCTATTTATGCGGGTTCCTATGGCTGGGCAAGCGCAGGGCGTTTTCACCATGCGCAAAGCCAGATTCATCGCTTTCTGAATCTGGTCGGCGGGTACACGAGTTCAGAGAACACCTATTCGTCAGCGGCGGGTGAAGTGGTGCTGCCGTATATCATTGGCAACCAATATGGTCTGGTCAGCCACTACACCACCTGGGAACAGATCGCCAGTCACGGTGAGCTGGTGCTGGCGTTTGGCGGTCTACCAGGGCGTAACAGTCAGATTCAGGGGGGTGGCGTTGGCAGACATCTGCACAATGCATCCCTGCAACGTGCTGTGGAGCAGGGCGTGCGTTTTATTAATCTCTCCCCCTGTCGCGATGATATGCCTGAGAACATCCCTTCTGAGTGGTTACCGCTGCGACCCACCACGGATAGCGCATTACTCCTGGCATTGTGCTTCGAGCTGATTCAGCAGCAACGTTACGATAAGGCGTTTATCGAGCGATGCACCGTCGGATTTGAGCAGATTTCAGCTTATTTGCGGGGTGATAACGATGGCATTGTGAAAGACGCCGCATGGGCGGCGGCTATCTGCCAGATCCCGGAAGCCAAAATTAGAGAACTGGCCGATCTGATCGCCTCGCACCGTACGATGGTGATGGTTAATTGGGCGATTCAGCGAGCAGAGTTCGGCGAGCAACCTTACTGGGCGGCTGTCACCCTGGCAGCGCTATCCGGTGATATTGGGCTGCCAGGGGGGGGATTCGGCTTTGGTTATGCCTGTCTGAATGGCGTCGGACAGAATGAGCTGGGTTATCGTTGGCCCAGTCTGCCTCAGGGTAAAAATCCGGTTGCTGAAAGCATCCCGGTTGCGCGTCTGGCAGACATGCTTCTGGCTCCGGGTGATGAGTATGACTTCAACGGCATGACCCGGCGTTATCCGGACATCCGACTGGTGTACTGGGCCGGTGGCAATCCTTTTCACCACCATCAGGATCTCAATCGGCTGGTTAAGGCGTGGCAACAGCCGGAAACCATCATTGTTCAGGAGCCGTTCTGGAACGCTACCGCGCGGCATGGCGATATCATCCTGCCCGTCACGACGTCATTTGAACGCAATGACATCGCGCTGGTAAATCGTGATAACACGATTGTTGCCATGAAAAAAGCGCTCCCTGCCTTCAGGGAAGCGCGTGATGATTATCATATTTTTCAATCTATTGCGCAGCAGCTCGGCATAGAAGAAAACTTTACCCTGGGCCGGACCGCTGAGGAGTGGGTGGAGGATTTGTATGAACAATCCCGTAAAAGGAATCCCCTTCTGCCGCCGTTTGACCAGTTCTGGCAGGAAGAGGTGGTGACCTTTGCCCAGCCTGCAAGCCATTACAATCTTCTGGAGGATTTCAGGGCAGATCCTGCGCGTTGCCCCCTGATGACAGCATCAGGACGTATTGAACTCTATTCACAATCGGTTGCTGATTATGGCTATACGGAGTGTCCTGGGCATGCGGTCTGGCGGGAACCCGAGGAGTGGTTGGGGTCGCCGCTGGCGCGCACCTATCCGATTCATCTGTTGTCGCCGCAGCCAGCGGATAAATTGCACAGTCAATATGACCACGGCAAGGTGAGCCAGTCAGCAAAAATCCACGGAAGAAACCGGCTGTTGATGCATCCGCTGGATGCGCAGCACAGAGGGATTGTTGCGGGTGATGTTGTGCGGATTTTTAACTCCCGTGGGCAGTGCCTGGCCGGTGTAAAACTCAGTGATGCCATGATGCCGGGTGTGGCGCAACTCCCGACAGGTGCCTGGTTTGATCCTTTATATCAGGATGGGGAGTGTCTGGATAAACAGGGTAATCCCAATGTACTGACACAGGACAAGGGAAGTTCCCGACTTTCTCAGGGGCCGAGTTGTAATTCTTTGTTGGTTGAGATTGAGCGTTATATTTCGCGATTGCCAGAAATCACCGCGTTCACGCCACCACAGATATTAAGGCGATGTCAGAATGTTAAAGAATAAATGTTCCTGCGAATTTCCATGATCTTTTTATGAGGAATTAGCCAGAACGGGTTATTGAAACTTCAGGTTGCCCGACTACTTATAATCTTCCACTGCAATATCTTGTCCGAGGTGCAGGGAGTGATGTTTATTTAATTTACTACAGGTAAGATGAATATGTCTTTGAATGACTTTGCATGTGAAAAAATCATTTTAGGTACTGTGGTTCTTTCCGATAAAATTATTGAAGATGGCTTTGTCGCGATCAGCAATGGCCTGGTGGTTGCGGTAGGTGAAAGGAGGCAATCATTGCCCCAAACCAATGATCTCATCGACTACCGTGGCAGTTATATTTTTCCGGGTGCGATTGATGCTCAAGTTCATAGTCGTAGCCAGAAAGGCAATGAGGATTTTATCTGGTCAACCAAGGCGGCTGCCGCTGGTGGTGTGACCACGATTGTTGATATGCCTTATGATGCCGGGCGTCTCATTTGTAATGAAGCGTTGTTCAACCTCAAGAGAAAAGAGGCAGAAGAGCAGGTAAGAGTTGATTTTGCGTTGTATGGCACTGTTCATCCGGAAGAAGGGAAGCAGCACCTGGAAGCCATGGCCCAGGCTGGTGCGATAGGCTTCAAATTCTCAAGTTTTGGTACCGATGCCCAGCGTTTTCCACGTATTGCTCCGCATATGTTATATGAATGTTTTAGTGAAATATCTAAACTTGGCTTGATTGCTGGCGTGCATAATGAGAACGATGAATCCGTAAAATACCTTATTGAAAAATTAAAACAGGAAAATATCACCGATTACCGGGCGCATAATCTTTCACGACCGCGTTACACTGAGAATATTGCCAGTGCGGAAGTGTATGAATTAGGTGCAGAAACGGGATGTCGTGCGCATATTGTCCATTGTTCTAATGGTCGTGGTATTGAATTATGCAAAAGCTACCGCGATCTGGGTTATGACGTGACGGTTGAAACCTGCCTGCATTATTTAACCTTGAGTGAAGAAGAGGATGTGGCCCGGCTGGTGGGGAAAGCAAAAATTAATCCCCCGGTGCGGCAAAAGGCAGAACGTGAAGCGCTGTGGCAGCATCTCGAAAAAGGGAATATTACGGTCCTTTCGACCGACCACGTAAGTTGGTCACTGGAGCGTAAAAACTCTGCGAATATGTTCGAGAATGCTTCCGGTGCGTCGGGGCTGGAATTACTGGTAACCCTGGCACTGACCGGTGCTGAACAGCGCAATATCGCTTTTCATCATCTGGCCAAAGTCCTCAGCTACAACGCCGCCCGGCTGTTCCGGTTGGATAATTGTAAAGGTGCGCTGGAATCTGGCAAAGATGCCGATCTGATCATCATCAAACGTGATCCCTATATCTACTCAGCCGCTGAAAGTGGCAACAACTTCTCTCCGTGGTCACCCTATGACGGGCGCGAAATCTATTATCGCGTTGAACGCACCATGCTGAGAGGTGAATGGATTTATGCCGACAACGTCGTGACGGCTGAGCCGGGGAATGGCCAGTTCGTTTCTCCATATTGTCGCCGTGAGGTGGCGGAAAAATGCTGATCAATGATTCTCGTATGTGGCAGTGGCTGCTGACGCTGAGCCAGTATACCGATCCTGCACAACCCTACACCCGGCGCTCATTCAGTGAGCGCTTTCTGGCGGGCAGAAGTTGGTTAACGCAGCAAATGGAAATGTTGGGTCTGGATACACACATTGATAGCGCAGGTAATCTGATTGGCCGCATCAACGGCACGGATCCTGATGCCGGAACCCTGGTGATGGGTTCTCACAGCGATACGGTTCCGGGTGGCGGCCGCTTTGATGGTATTGCTGGGGTCATTGCCGGTCTGGAATGCATTGCCGCGATGAATGACGCCAATTATCGTCCTCGCCATAGCATAGAGATCATTGATTATCTGGCTGAAGAACCCAGTGAATGGGGCATTTCCTGCGTTGGTAGCCGAGGGATCAGTGGCTTTCTGCATGAGGCCCTGCTGGAAACGCCTCATCCTGAAACCGGTGAGTTGTTACGAGATGCAATTCGCAGAGTGGGCGGAAAACCTGACCAACTCAGCATCAGAAAGGACATCAAAGCCAGCTTCGAGTTGCATATTGAGCAGGGACAGATCCTGGAACAACATCATGAAGATATTGGGATTGTCAGTGGCATTGTCGGGATTCTACGCCTGTCGCTAACGCTGGCGGGCCAGGCTGCACACGCAGGGACTACGCCAATGCATATGCGTCAGGACGCCCTGGTTGCCGCGGCCAATACGATTCAACGGGCAGATAACCTTGCCCGCGCGATTTCAGCCGCAGGCGAGCATCATCTCACCGTTACCTGCGGGCAAATATTCTCCTCTCCCAACGCCAGTAATGTCGTGCCCGGCGAAGTGCGGCTGGTGTTCGATATTCGTTCTGACAGCCATCAGGTCATGGAAGATTTTGCCAATGCGCTCAGCAACATGGCCGGGCAGGTCACGCAGGAGTTCGGCGTTTCATTACAGGATTTCGTCATCCTTACGGATACACAACCCACCCTCTGTGACGCTCAGTTGATGTCGTTGATCCAGCAGTCATCTCAGCAACGGGGATGGTTGTCCCGCGTCATGCCCAGTGGTGCAGGGCATGACAGCGCCTTCCTGGCGACGCTCGCACCCGCAGCAATGCTTTTTGTCCCCAGTTTACTGGGGAAAAGCCACTGCCCGGAGGAATGGACGTCGCAGGAGCAACTGGCTCGTGGCATCAGTGTGCTGCTGGATTCTGCCATCGCATTTGACAGGCAGGGATTCGAGCCATCGGTACGCAACGTTTCCTGAATATCAGACAGTGCCCCTCATCAGCATGAGATGAGGGGCTGCTCAAAAAATAAGGCAGTGGGCTAATCATGATTTCGTTCGAGAACGTCACAAAACATTATGAAGATGGAACCCTGGTTGTGGACCGGCTCTCTTTCACGGCACCAACGGGGAAGTTGACTATTCTTGTCGGTCCCTCGGGATGCGGAAAGACGACAACATTGCGCATGATCAATCGTTTGATTGAGCATTCATCGGGGAAAATTTTACTTAATGATCAGTCGATTGACGAATTGGATGTCGTCAAATTAAGAAGAAAGATTGGTTACGTCATTCAAAATGCCGGACTTTTCCCGCATAAAAACATCGTTGATAACATTGCAGTGACCGCCATGCTTAATGGTGCAACGCGCCACGCCGCGCGTAAAACGGCCATGGAATTGCTGGAACGTGTGGGCCTGTCTGCATCGCTGGCCAATCGCTATCCCTGGCAACTTTCCGGTGGGCAGCAGCAGCGGGTCGGGGTTGCCCGAGCGCTGGCGTCCGATCCTGAATTTATGCTGATGGATGAACCCTTTAGCGCGGTTGACCCCGTTGTGCGCGAGCAGCTCCAGGATGAGTTTTTGCGTCTGCAAAGGGAGATTGGCAAAACCATTATCATGGTCACGCATGATATTGATGAAGCGATGAAGTTGGGTGATCAAGTTGCCGTTCTCATGCCGGGAGGACGGCTGGCACAGGTTGCCTCACCGGCTGAACTCCTGACCTCACCGAAGAGTCCGTTTGTCGCCGATTTTATCGGCAGGGATCGCGGGTATCGTCGTTTAACCTTTAGCCCATTGCAGCCTCAATTACCCCTGCAAACCGAACCGACCGTTAATCTGGGTGAAAGCGTCACACGGGCCAGAGCGGTGGCTCAGGGACGCTGGGTACTGGTTACTGGGCAGAATAAACCACTGGGTTGGTTTGATCTGGAACAGGCCACTGAGCCAACGATTGAACTCAGTGACATCAATCTGGGGAGCACTTTTTCGCCACTTTCCGGCAACTTGCGTCAGCTGACAGATGCGGTACTCAGTTCACCCTGCCAGCGAGGTGTCATTGTAGATGACGAGCAGCAACTGCTGGGAACGCTGGGGTTTGATGATGTTCTGGACGTTCTGCGCGCCAGCAACAAGGCGGTGGGGCTATGAGATTTGACTGGCTTTTACGGCAAAGTGACCAGATAGCCCAGTTGTTTCTCTGGCATCTTTGGTTATCGGTGTTACCGGTGCTCATCGGCCTGGCACTGGCGCTCCCGGCTGGTGGGCTGATTCAGCGGCTACCCCGTCTGAAAGCGGTGCTGCTTAACCTGTTTGGGTTGTTATATACCATTCCTTCCCTCGCATTATTCATTTTACTCCCCGGTATCCTGGGCACGCGCATTCTGGATACGGTTAATGTAATGGTCGCTCTGGTTATTTATGCCTTTGCACTGCTGGTGCGCACGGTATGTGATGGGCTGGATTCCGTATCACCAGACACCCGCCAGGCTGCCATCGCATTAGGATACAAGCCCTTTCACCAGTTTCTCACGATCGACCTGCCTGTTGCGATCCCCGTCATCGCCGCTGGATTTCGGGTCGCGGTGGTCTCGAACGTGAGCATTGTATCGATTGCTGCCCTGGTGGGAACGCCGCAGCTTGGCAGCCTGTTTACACAAGGGTTTCAGCTACAGTTCCTGACGCCGATCATCGCGGGTGTAGTTTTGTGTGTCCTGCTGGCGTTGTTGCTCGACAGCCTGGTGGTGTATGGCACGCACAAGCTGGTGGTATGGCAACCGGCAAGGAGAAAATCATGATTGCATGGTTTGCGGACAGTTCACACTGGCTGGGAGATGACGGCTTGCTGCTCCTGATTTGGCAGCATCTGCTTTACAGTGCGGTTGCTCTGGTGTGCACATTGCTGGTGGCTTTTCCGATTGGTTGTTATTGCGGGCACACCGGGAAAGGTGAACGCGTGTTGATAGGGTGCGCGAACGCGCTCAGGGCTTTACCGTCTTTTGGTCTGATCATTATTCTGGTGATTATCTTAGGCCCGGTTTTCACCTCGGATTTGGCTTTCATTATACCCAGCCTGATTGTCTTAATCGTACTGGCGTTACCATCAATTATGCTCGGAGTATGGTCTGGTATCACCAGCATCGACCGTACCGTTATTGATGCGGCCAGAGGAATGGGCTATTCCCCGTGGCGTTTACTGTTAACGGTGGAATTACCTTGTGCGTTACCTTTAATTATCTCCGGTATTCGAAGTGCGACGCTACAGATCATCTCTACGGCGACCATTGCTGCTTATGTCTCTTTAGGTGGCTTAGGACGATTGATTATTGATGGGCGTGCGCAGAGTGATTACCAGCAAATGATCGCAGGTGCATTGTTAGTGGCTGTTTTAGCGTTATTAGTTGACTTTATATTTTCATTATTAATCAGGGTAGTGGTTTCGCCCGGTATTTTACGGCGTGAAACATCACAAAAATCTTCCGTTCCATCTATTCTTACACGCAACCGGAGTTAACTTAAATGAAATTGAGTCATTTATTTGCGGCATCTCTGTTATCGCTCGCTTTTTGCCAGGTCACCCATGCAGCAGAAGCGTCAGAAACGATTATTATTGGTTCAGCAGACTTCCCTGAGAGCCAGGTCCTGGCAACTATTTATGCGGATGCACTGGCGGCAAAAAATATTCATGTAGAAAGAAAAATGAATATTGGGAGTCGCGAAGTCTATATGCCCGCGCTGATTGACGGGTCGGTCAATCTTATGCCTGAGTACACCGGTGCCGCGCTGCAATATTTTGATAAAAAATCACAGGCCAAAACGACCGAGCAGGTGGCCGGTGACCTTGTAAAAGCGCTGCCCAAAGGCATCACCATGCTGACACCGTCGCAAGCACAGGACGTGGTGACACTGGCAGTGACCGAAAAAACAGCTGAAAAGTTTAAGCTGAAAGATATTGGTGACCTGAAAACGCACAGTCAAAGTATGACACTGGGCGGCCCGGCTGAATGGAAAACCCGTCCCGAAGGGTTGCCGGGACTGAAATCTGTCTATGGTCTTGAGTTCAAATCCTATAAAACGCTGGATGTTTGTGGCCCACTGACATTATCGGCGCTGGTGAACGGTCAGGTTAATGTTGCCTGTGTATTCTCAACCGATCCCTCGATTAAGACCAGAAATTTAGTTTCTCTTAACGACACGCAGAATTTAAATCCGGTGCAGAACGTTGTCCCTCTTATTTCTTCGGCTAAGGTCAATAGCACGGTAACTGACACGTTGAATGCCATCTCACAGGCATTAACGACACAGGATCTGATTGCGATGAATGCGCGTCTCGATAATCATGATGATTACGATGTTATTGCTTCTGACTGGCTCAAAGCACACAAATTAAATTAATGCCGCCGCAGGTGGGGAGCGCGATTCTCCACCTGCATATTTTTGGATAAAAAAATGAAAGATTTCATGCATGCTGTGCTGAAGAAGAAAGAGACGATAACTCTCAGTGAGCAAGGGTGTACGGTTGAGGATATTGTTGCCATTGCCGCCGGTGCAAAAGTGATGCTTGACCCATGTTCTCTGGAAAATATGAGAAAAACGCAGCAGCTAATGCAGGATGCAATTACCAGTGGCGTTCCCATATATGGCCTGACGACCGGCGTTGGTGACCTGTACAGTGTCAAACTTTCTCCCGAAGAAATCAGACAAACACAACTCAACATGTTACGCAGTCATGCCAGCGGCGTGGGCACCCCACTGGATAGCTGGAATGTTCGCGCCATTATGGCCACGATTATTGTCGCCATGCTGAAAGGTGCGAGCGGTGTTTCACCCGAATTGCTGGAAACAATGGCCGCCATGTTAAACAAAGGCGTGACACCGCGGGCACCATTAGGTGGATCTGTGGGCTATCTGATCGCGACAGCACATATCGGACTGAGTGTCTTTGGTTATGGAGAGTCATGGTTTGAGGGTGAATGGCTATCGGGCGCTGAAGCCATGCAACGCGCGGGTATTACGATTCTCGAACCCGGCCCAAGGGAAGGACATGCATTAATCAGCGGCACCTATGAGATCACCGGACTCGGTGCTATCGCGTTGGTGCGATGCGAAGCGCTGATCGCGCTTGCCGACCTTGCGGGGGCAATGAGTTTAGAATCTATGCGCGGAAATGTAAGTGGATTCGATCCCCGACTGCACCGTTTTCGCCCGCATCCCGGCCAACTGGAAACCGCGGATCGGCTTCTGAAGCTTTTAGCCGACAGTGAAATTCTTGATGCACATCGGCATTACCGTCTACAGGATGCACTGAGTTTACGCTGTATTCCTCAGGTCCACGGCGCAGTTCGGGATGCAATCACGTATTGCAGGAAAGTGCTGACTACCGAGCTCAATTCACTGACAGACAATCCTATTTTCATTGTGGAAGATGATGAATTGGTCGCGTTACCTGGGGGCAATGGACACGGGGCACCTGTTGCGCTGGCACTGGATAATCTGGCGATTGCGGTTGCCACATTATCAACGATTTCTCAGGCCAGAAGTGACCGGCTTGTGAATCAGCACCTGAGCGGATTGCCTGCATTTCTCTCGGGCCGTGAGGGCGGAGGGTCTGCATTTTCTATCTCACCTTGTATTGCTGCTGCGCTCTCGGCGGAGAATCGTGCGCTTGCCGCACCAGCCTCCGTGCATACCCTGTCCACAGTGGCCGGGCAGGAAGATCATATTTCTCAAGGCGCGTTGGCAGCGCGTAAGGTGCAGACTGCGATTGAAAATCTGGCGGATTTATTGAGTGTCGAATTTCTCTGCGCGGCACAGGCGCTGGATTTCCATAAACCGTTGCGTCCGGGAAAAGCGACAGCGGCTGCGTGGGAATTAATAAGAACTAAAGTCACCTTCCGCGTCAGTGATCGTGAAATGTACCCGGACCTTGCCGATGTGCGCCGTTTTATTGATGATGGCAGTTTGAATCATATTGTGGATAACGTACTCAGCGGTTGACAGGCTGATATGGCCAGTATGTTTAGCCTCCTGTTATCCGGGAACCATTGGGCTAGAACTGGCCATTTCGTGGCAGAGTATTATTTTGTCGAGTAGTTTCTGAAAAAATCAGTCATTAACTTCTGCACAGGATTGGTTTGATCATGATTCCAGACAAAAATTAGCTGAGTCAATGCGTTAGCATCTTCCAGCGGGCGGAAAACCACATTCCCAATACTATAGGAAATAATGTTTTCCGGAACCAGGCTGACGGCCATCCATGCATTGACCAGGCCAAGGCTATTATTTACCGCTGATACTCGCCATTCTATTTTTGGATTAAATCCGGCCTGATGGGAAAGTTGGATTAACGAGCCGCTTATGCCCTGAATATCCGGTTCCTGATAACTCACAAAGGATTCGTTTTCCAGATCCTTCATTGACAATGATTGTCGTGAGGCGAGGGGATGATTAGGTGACATCGCCACACAAAGCCTTTGCGCCGAGAATGTGCAATTGAGCGTTCCTTCCGGTAATAAAGGATAAGGCCCACGAATGATTGCCAAATCCACTTTTTGCTTACGAAGCAAGGTAAGTTGCTCTGGCATGGCGAGTTCGATCAGTTGTATTTCGATCGCCGGATAATGACTACGGAAGTCTTTTAAAAGATTGAGAAACTTCTCATCCAGCAGTGCCGTCCCCACATGACTTATCGTGACCTTTCCCATCTCTCCAGATGCGGCTTTTTTGGCCTTTTCAATGGCAAGTTTGTGATTCTCAAGTAACTCAATAACGCTCTGGTGATAATGTCTGCCCGCCGCAGAGAGACATATCCCCCTGCCGGCCGGTTGAAACAGGCGAAATCCCACTTCCAGCTCAAGTGCTTTTATTTGCTGACTGAGTGCTGATTGAGCAATTCCAAGTTTCTCAGCTGCCTTGCCATAATGTTCAATTTCGGCGAGACAGGTGAAATATTCTAATCTTTTTAACGTATCAGCCATCTTTTTCTCATAAGCATTTGCTTATCAAATTAACATTGTAGTTATCTGGATCACATTTTTTTATCAAATCATAATACTACCCACATGAAGACTAAGGGGACCATTTTGCATGAATGTGTCTGCCTGACCGACGTTGTGGGATGAAAACAATGCAATAACCAAATCAAAGCAATGTAACTTTAAGTGTCTGTTTTTCAGTTGTTTGTTCTGAATTTGGACATTTATTGCTGCTCCTACAGCACATTACAATATTCAATAGATGCAAAAAGGCAAGTCTAAAAATTTAAGCAAGGCAAATTAATATGAGTATGTCGACTGACGTCAGTCCCGCGGGAAGAAGGCGATTCATCAAGCTTTTGGCAACAACCACGGTACTCGGTGCAACCAGCAGTTTACTTCCCGGACAGATGGCCTGGGCAATAGATGCTGGCATGCGTTCAAACCCCGTTTTTACCGCTTTTATGACCGTCTCTGAGATTATTTGCGGCTATCCTGAACTGGATAACGCACTTGGGCAGCGCATTTTTACCTTGATGCAAAGTCGCAATGCAGAATTAAAAAACCAGTTAGTGACACTTAATAAAATTCTGAATGCAGACATGCGTTCTGTTGATATGCAAAAGGCTTTACAGGGTGTTGATCAGAATACCCAGACGTTGTTCACCGATATTTTACGCGCCTGGCAATTAGGGATTGTGGGTAGCGGGAAAGAGGCGAAAGTGGTCGCGTATGAATATGCGCTGATGTACACCCCCATTGCCGATGTTGTGGTACTCCCGACCTACGCCAGAGGTGAACCGCATTACTGGGCCAAGCCGCCTGTCATTAAAAGCCTGTAAGAGAATAATTGATGAAAACAACGCATTCAGCCACCGTCGTCATCGTTGGCTCGGGGATTGCTGGCTCTCAGATCGCCCAAAAGTTACAGAAAGCGGGGATTGATACCCTGATGCTGGAAGCGGGCCCGCGTATCGAAAGATGGAAAATCGTAGAAAACTACCGTAATTCTCCGTTCAAAGGCGATTTTCAGTCACCTTATCCACCGACGCAACATGCACCTCACCCGCAATATTCACCCCAGGATAACGACTATTTTATTCAGTATGGTCCGGAGCCTTACAAGGCGGGATACCTGCGTGTCGCGGGCGGTACCACCTGGCACTGGTCGGCTCAGGCATGGCGTTTATTGCCCAATGATATGAAGCTCAAAACACTTTATGGTGTCGGGCGCGACTGGCCAATCAGCTACGATGATCTGGAACCCTATTACTACGAGTCAGAAGTTGAGATGGGCGTTGGTGGTCCCGACGATACCGGATCCCCGCGCAGTAAACCTTATCCGCAGCCCCCGCTGCCGTTGTCTGACTTTGACAAGGCCTTCAAGAAGGTGGTCGATCAGAATGGCTATCACCTGATCACCGAACCGGCTGCGCGTAACACCCAACCGTTTGATGGCCGTCCTGCCTGCTGCGGTAACAGTAACTGCATGCCCATCTGCCCGATTGAAGCGCAATACACCGGCGAGACGGCTTTGCGTAAAGCAGAACGTGCTGGCTCGCTGTTGGTGCCGAACGCGGTGGTTTATAAAATCGAGCACGATGAAAAGGGCAATATCACCTCGGTGCTGTACAAAGATCCGAACGGTGAAAGCTTCCGCGTCACCGGGAAAATTTTCGTGCTGGCCGCCAATGCCATCGAAACCCCAAAATTGATGCTGATCTCCAAAAGTGATAAGTACCCGAACGGTATCGGCAACACCACCGATAACGTCGGACGTCACCTGATGGACCATCCGGGCACTTCCGTTTACTTCCTCAGCAAAGAGCCGATGTGGCCGGGACGTGGCCCGATGCGTCTTAGCTGCATTAACAATCTGCGCGACGGTGCGTTCCGTTCTGAATACTCCGCCATGAAGATTAACCTGGGTAACTACTCTCCGACGCTGGCCGTCAGTAATTATCTGTTAAGCAAGGGAATCTCAGGTAAAGAGCTGCCCGCTATGGTGCGCGACTATGCATCGCGTTGGGTCGCAGTGAATACCTTTTTCGACATTCTGCCAGACCGAAATAACCGAATTGTGGCGGTTGAGGACAGAAAAGATGCCCTCGGTATTCCAAAACCGGGCGTGCATTATTTTATCAACGATTACATCAATAAAGCCCGTGATGTCGCGCATCAGCACTTCGATCACATTGCCAGCCTGTTTGGTGGCACAGAAGTTCGCCACGATGATAAGTATTTCAATAACAACCATATTATGGGCACGCTGATCATGGGCAATGATGCAAATGATTCAGTCGTTGATGCGGATTTACGTACACACGATCACCAGAATCTGTTTGTCGCTTCCAGTGGTGTGATGGCAAGCGCCGGCACCGTCAACTGTACGCTGACACTCTCCGCTCTGGCGATGAGACTGGCGGATAAACTGATCGAGGAGTGTAAACACGTATGATGCGCTTATCACTCAGAGCATCGTTACTGATGGCTCCCCTGGCTGGTCTGTTTTTCTGTTCTGCAAGTTTTGCCGCTGGCGCGCCGCAGGATTTAATCCGGCAGGGCGAATATCTCAGCAAAGCGTCTGACTGTGAGGTATGCCATACCGCACCCGGTGGGACGACGTTTGCCGGTGGGTTAGCGTTCAAAACCCCGTTTGGCGTGATTTACTCTTCGAATATCACCCCGGACAAAAGCACCGGTATTGGTCGCTGGACGGAACAACAGTTCAGCAATGCACTGAAACACGGGATCCGTGCCGACGGGAAAAACCTCTATCCGGCCATGCCTTACACGTCATACTCGAAGCTGACTGACGCTGATATTCATGCGATGTATGCGTATTTTATGTCGATCCAGGGGGTTAACCATAATCCGCCGGAAAACGAAATGGGCTTCCCGTATAACCAGCGTCTGGCGCTCAAGGGGTGGAATTTAATCAATTTCCACTACAAGCCTTTTGAAGAAGATCCGCAGCAATCTGCCGAATGGAACCGCGGGAAATACGTCGCGACGGCGCTTGGACATTGTGAGGAGTGCCATACACCCCGTAACCTCGCAATGGGACTGAGTAACAAAGCCTACGCCGGGGCGATGGTCGATGGCTGGGAGGCGTTTAACATCTCATCAGATAAAGTGTCGGGCATTGGCAACTGGAGCCATGACGATCTGATGCAATATCTACGTACCGGGGCACTGCCCGGCAAGGCTACCACGGGCGGCGGTATGGCGGATGTTATCTCGCACAGCTTGCGTTTCCTGACCCCGGAAGATATGAGCGCGCTGGCGACCTATATCAAAAGTGTGCCGGCACAGCAGACATCCTCCCGCAACCGCTCGGCTGCCGGTCAGGACGCACAAAGCAATATCACACAGGATGTGCGTGGTATGCCGATTGATGATGCTTCGCCTTCTGGTGCAGTGTTATATAACGGTAACTGTGCGAGCTGCCACGGTACTGCCGGGCAGGGTATTGGCGAAAATAGATACTACCCCTCATTGTCGCAAAACAGTGTTGTCGGTTCCGATAAGCCGAACAATCTGGTGCAGGTGATACTGCATGGAATAGACCGTGAGAATGGGGCAGGGGATCACATTGTCATGCCGGGATTCGGTGACAATCTGACCGATGCACAGATCGCCACGTTAACCAACTATGTGCGCAATCAATACGGCAACGGCGGAGATAATGTTGACGGTGCTGCGGTGAAAACCTTGCGTGACAATAATGTCACCGTTATCCCGGGTTATTTGCTGATCGCGGGTGGCGGAGTGGGCGCGTTGATCGTCATTGCCCTTGTCGTTTATTTCCGCCGCAGAAGAAAACTGCGCCAGCTACGTTAATTTATCAAAATAAACGTAGCAGGTAATTGCTCAGGTTAATGGGTCAGTGATATTCACTGGCCCATTTTTTTTCAGGAAGCGCATCTCCTCTGCGGATCAATCTAACCTGACTAAATATTTATGATGCAATATTCTTTTTTCCCAGGTTATGCTTCCTCACAGCGTCAAATGGGTATTCTCCGCACATTTCTAAACATTCATCCATGCTGGTAAAAAATGAAACAGGATTTGCAGGCGTTAGATTTTAATCTTCTCAAAGCCCTGAACGCGCTGCTGGAACAGCGTAGTGTGACACGGGCGGCAGAACAGTTATCGCTTTCGCAGCCTGCGGTGAGCCTGATGCTGACAAGGTTACGTGAATACTTCGGCGACCCGCTTTTTGTCAGGGGGCAACGGGGAATGATCCCCACCAACAGAGCGATGGAACTCGCTTTGCCTGTCAGTCAGATTCTGTCGAATATCGCGCTTTTATCGCAGCCCGCAGAGTTCGATACCGCCACCGCGAAAATGGATATCACCGTGGCAGCAACAGATTACGCGTTGAAAGCCGTGGTTTTACCCTTTATGTCAGTATTGAAAAAGCGCGCACCAGGCATTCGCCTGGCTGTCATTCCGGTTGATGCAGAACGCATGTCCGGTCAGTTTGAGCGGGGGATATCGACCTTGCGCTCGTCAGACATGATGCAACCCCAGAGGAGCTACATTTCAGAACATTATATCAGGAACGCTATGTCTGCATGATGCGAGCGGATCATCCGGTCGCCAGCAAAAACGCGCTGACGCTGGATGATTTCTGCGAACCTGAACATGTCATCGTGTCTTCGACCGGGCAATTCCAGGATGACATTGATCAACGGTTGGCTGAAAAAGGATACCACCGCCGGATCGGTATGGCGGTAAACAGCTATGTCGTGCTACCCGAGGTGTTACGCACGACGGATATGATCGCTGTTGTCCCTTACCGCCTGACCTGTGCTTATGACTTTCTTGCCCGGTTTGAATTGCCGTTAGAGGTGCCGGGGTTCAATCTTACGATGGCCTGGCATGAACGTTCTCACCGCGATGTGGCCCATCAGTGGATTCGCGCCTTATTGTTTGAGGTTGGCCAAAGGCCGAATATCTTATCCCTGACGTCTCAACCCCACCTGGTTTCTGGCGTATAGTCGAAAATCCCGATTCTGATATAAGTTATCAATATAGTCGTTATAGAGAATACGATGTTTTACATATAGCAAACTCTCGCTATTCTCCTGGTCTTTCCAACTCAGAAGATGGAAACACCAATGACAAGTCTTTTTGATGGCTACCAGTTAGCGGGGAATACCCTAAAAAACCGGGCGGTCATGGCTCCCATGACCCGCGCTCGTGCGCCGGGCAATATACCGACCGAAGCGACAGCGCGTTACTATGCACAACGCACCGATGCTGGATTGATTGTGACGGAAGGAACGCCGATCTCCCAGGAGGGGAATGGCTTTGTCGATTGTCCCGGTATCTGGAACGATGAGCAAATTGCCGGCTGGCAACAGGTTACGCAGCGTGTTCATGACGGTGGCAGCCTGATTTTTACGCAAATCTGGCACGTCGGTCGCATCAGTCATACTTCTCTTCAGAAGAATGGTCAGCCCCCAGTCAGCTCTACGGCGGTCCAGGCGGCGAAGAGTTCGGCCTTTGGATTTAATGAGGCCGGAGAGCCGGATTTCGTTATTGCTAGCAAACCCCATGCACTCACCACAGAAGAGGTGAAACGGGTGGTTAAGGATTTCGCCAACGCCGCTGTCAACGCAGCAAAAGCTGGATTTGATGGTGTTGAAATTCACGGTGCAAATGGTTATTTGGTGGAGCAATTTCTGAATGGTGCGGTGAATGACCGCCAGGATTGTTATGGTTCTGACACACTGGAAAACCGCCTGCGATTTGCGCTTGAAGTTGTTGACGCCTGTATAGCCAAAATCGGTGCTGACCGCGTGGGTATCCGGCTGTCACCCTTTGGGCGTTTGCATGAACTGGGGGATTTTGCCGAAGAAGAAGAAACGTTTTTGGCACTGGCGCATGAACTCAGTCATCGCAATTTCGCCTATATCCATATTATGGATCAAGCCAGCCGTGGCGCACCTGCGATGCCCGATGGTTTTCTTGAAAAATTCCGTCAGGCTTATAATGGAACATTAATCCTTGCGGGGGGTATGGACCTGAATAAAGCCAACGAGATGATTAATAATAATATTATTGATCTGGCTGCATTCGGTGCGAAATATATCTCCAATCCCGATTTGGTTGAACGTTATCGTCATGGCTGGCCAGTGAGTGAACCCGACCATAAATATTATTATGGCGGAACGGAGCAGGGATATACAGATTATCCCGCCTTCAGTGGTGCGACGACTATTAAGCAGTAACCTGATATCACACCGATTTAAATTAATTAATGACGTAATGGAGTAAACCATGTCAGCTATTAAACCCGTATTATTTGTTTTGACCAGCCACAAAGATCTGGGAAAAGGCCACGACGATTCCGGATTCTACCTGCCTGAATTAACCCACCCGCTTCATGTGCTTGATGAGGCCGGGATCGCCACCGAGTTTGCTTCGATCCTGGGGGGAGAACCGCCGGTTTATGGCATCGACCTCGAAGACAAAATCAATAAACATTACTGGGAAAACCCGGCATTCCGGGAGAATATCCGCAACACTCTCGCCCTGGATAAAGCGGACAGCAGCAAATATAGCGCCATCATGTACGTTGGCGGTCATGGTGTGATGTGGGACTTCCCGGATAGCAACGCGGTTAAACATATTACAAAAGAGATGTATGAGAATGGCCAGATCGTAGCCGCCGTTTGTCATGGCCCGGCTGCTCTGGTGAATGTGAAACTCAGCGATGGCTCGTACCTTGTAGCAGGTAAAAATGTGGCGGCCTTTACCGATACCGAAGAGCAGGAAGTCGGCATGGCGGATACGGTTCCTTTCCTGCTGGAATCTGCTTTGAAACAGCGTGGTGCACATCATCACGGTGTGCCGAACTGGCACGAAAAAGTGGTTGTGGACGGAAACCTGATTACAGGCCAGAACCCGCAGTCGGCAACAGGTGTGGGCAAGGCGATTCTCAACGCCTTGAAGGGTAACTGAGATTTAATCGTTATGATGAAGAAAATGCTGTTGGCTGTGGCATTAACCACGGCCAGTTCCTGGGCTTCTGCTGCTCATGTCCTTGTTGTGCTTTCAGATACAGATCAGCTTGAACTGCAAGGTGGAAAAATTCATCCGACGGGATTCTTTCTTAATGAGCTGATGCAGCCGGTCAAACTGCTGCTTGACGCCGGGGATACTTTGACATTTGCAACGCCCTTAGGGAAAGCGCCAACTATGGACAAAGTCTCCGTCAATGCGAAAGATTTTGGCGGGGATGAAAAGGCACTGGAGACACACCTCAAGCTGCTCGACAGTCTTAAGCTGACCGATCCGGTGCACTCGCCTGTGATCAGCTTATCCCGGGTTGAGCAGATTGGTTATAGCCACTTTGATGCTGTATTTGTTCCTGGCGGTCATGCGCCAATGCAGGATCTGCCTGGCAGCCCGGAAATGGGTAAGCTGTTACGTGCTTTCCATCAGGCGGGTAAACCGACTGTGCTGCTCTGTCATGGACCTGTCGCACTTATTTCCGCATTACCGGAGGCGAATAGTTACCTTCAGCGCCTGGAAAAGCATTCGGGGGTAAAAGCGCACGGCTGGATTTATTCCGGATATCGGATGACTTCATTCACTAACGCGGAAGAAGATGCCAGTGCCGCGGTGCTTGAGGGGGGAAAAATGAAATTTACCCCGCAGACAGCACTGACCAATGCCGGGGCGATATTTATCTCTGCTCCGCAAAAATGGCAAAGTCATGTTGTGGAAGACAGGGAGCTGATTACGGGTCAAAACCCGGCATCCGCACTTGAACTGGGCAAGCGCCTGGTTGCAAAACTTTCTGATGTGAAAGATCAGAAACGGTAAATCTCTCACTCATGGCACTGGCATAGCCAAAAATTGAAAGCGTCCTCTCTCATCGTATAATTTTTCCCGGTATGAGAGGGGCGTTCTGCGACTGACGCACACTTCACCGGTTTCGCCCCCTCCTGAGCATCTGACCACCTTGCTGTTCCCCGCATAAAAAATCGCCATCACGATCACATTTATCACAACTTGTTCACAAATTGACTTGCCTGATATATCAGATTTGATACTTACTATATCTAACATGTCACCTGATCGGATAATTTAGCGATGCAACTTACCGAGTCACCTCAAGTCATTCTTGACTGCCAAAACGTGTTGGGTGAAAGCATCCTCTGGGATGACCGAACCAACCAGCTTTGGTGGACGAATATTCATGCCCGTGAAGTGTGGTGCTGGGCGCCCGGACAGCAGACATCTCCACGTATCTATGCCATGCAACAGCGGGTTGGGGCCATTGCGTTATGTGAAGGACCGGGGATTGCGCTGGCGCTGGAAAAAGGGTTTGGGATGATGGATACCGCTACTGGCGCGGTTGAATGGTGCGCGGATGTTGAGTCTGCCGTGCCTGACACCCGGCTCAATGATGGTCGGGTGGATCCCGCCGGACGTTTTCTCTGCGGCGGGATGCATGAAGGCTCACCACAGTTGCCGCATTCCGCGCTTTGGCGCTGGGAAGGCAACAACCAGGTCAGCCTGTGTTTGCCACATGTGTCATGTGCAAACTCACTTTGCTGGAGCCCGGATGGTAACACCCTGTATTTCACCGATATGCCGGAGGGCACCATCAACGCCTATCCCTATAACCCGGACACAGGTGAAGTCGGTGAACCACGCCTGTTTGCCGATCTTGCCGAACAGCCTGGTCTGGCTGATGGATCAGTGGTGGATGAAGAAGGGTACTTGTGGAATGCGCAATGGGGTGGGGCGCGTATCGTGCGTTATTCGCCGGACGGTGCCATCGATCGCATTGTCTCTCTCCCGGTCGACAACCCGACCTGCCTGACATTCGGTGGCCCCCAGCGGGATGTGTTGTTTATTACCTCCGCCTGGTGGGGGCTAACCGAGGATCAGCGCCAGCAGCAGCCCTTCGCTGGCAGTGTCTTTGCTTTCAGGCCTGGCGTCCGGGGGCAGCGAGAACACCGGTTTCATCGTTAACGCGCTGCACCGTGCAGCGTTCTGCCACTTTCCTTCATGAGTAACTTATCAATGAAAATAACATCAGTGACGTCTCATCTTTTGCGTGTGCCGCTGGGCGATAAAACGTTCTATTCATCGCAGGCGGCCTTTCCGGAAAGAAACAGCTATCTGGTGCGGATCGAAACCGATACCGGGCTGGTCGGCTGGGGTGAAGGGGGACAATATGGGCCAGCGCAGCCGGTCGCCGCAGTGGTTGACCACGTTTTCACCCCACGGATCCTCGGGCGCGATCCCTGCGAGCCGGTTCGTATCTGGGAGGAGCTGTACGCCTTTTCACGGGATTTCGGTCAGCGAGGCACCTATATAGAAGCGCTTTCTGCCATTGATATCGCGCTGTGGGATATCGCCGGGCAGGCGGCAGGGTTGCCGGTGTGGAAATTACTGGGTGGGCGCTTTCGCGACAAAATCACCGCCTACGCCACCGGGTGTTATTACCCGGAAAGTTTCCATGATTTGCCCTCAATTTTAACCTCCTTGCAGGCTGAGGCCGCAGGCTATGCCAATGCCGGATTCGGTTTGCTGAAGGTCAAGATTGGGTTGCTATCGCTGGAAGATGACATTGCCCGGCTGCGTACCATCAGAGAAGCGGTTGGCCCGCATATTGGTTTGCTGGTGGATGCTAATCACGCCTACAACGCGGCGACCGCCGTGCGTATGGGACGGATGATGCAGGAACTGGGGGTCTTGTTTTATGAAGAGCCCGTGGTACCGGAGGATCGCGACGGTTACCGCAAGGTACGCGCTGAAAACCCGATTGCGGTAGCAGGTGGAGAGTGTGAGTTCACCCGTTATGGCTTCCGTGATTTTATCGCGGGTGGTTGTGTGGACATTGTTCAACCCGATCTGGCCGTCTGCGGCGGCTTCACCGCCTTCACGCAAATCCTGGCGCTGGCTAACAGTTGGGGCGTAGCCACCGTGCCACATGTGTGGGGTTCAGGTATCGCCGTCGCTGCCGCGTTGCAGGCTGTCGCAATTATTCCGCCTTTCCCGTTTACCGCGAATGGACTCCCTCTACTAAATCAGCCTGTGATTGAGTTCGATCGTAAACATAACCCGTTGCGTGATGACCTGCTTCACCAGCGTTTTGAGCTGGTTGATGGTTGTCTGGCCGTGCCTGATGCGCCAGGACTGGGCGTCACGGTGCGCAACGACATTCTTAGCCAGTTTTCATATTGAGGAGATCAACCATGAGATATCAGGGAAAAAACGTGCTTATCACCGGTGCCGCCGCCGGGTTGGGTCAGGTTATCGCCACCTCCTATGCGCGCGAAGGGGCCAGCATTGCCATTATCGATTTTGCCGATGCCAGTGATTCCGTGGCAAAAGTGCAGGCACTGGGTCAGAAAGCCGTGGCGTTTCAGGCCGATGTTCGTGACCAGGCTGCCGTTCAGACCGCAGTGCAACAGGCGGCCGCATTCTTTGAAGGACGTATTGATGTGCTGATTAACAATGCCGGTTTTAACGGGCATTACAATCTGGTGGAAAACATGCCGTTGGCACAATGGCGTGAAACGCTGGATATCAATCTTACCGGCACCATGCTGGTGACGCAGGCGGTAATCCCGCATATGCGAGCCAGCGGTGGTGGGGCTATTGGTATCACCGCCTCTAATGTGGCTCGCCGGGGATTACCTTATCGTGCCGACTACGTCTGTTCAAAATGGGCACTGCTGGGGCTGAATCAAACGCTCGCACTGGAGTTGGTCAATGACCACATCCGCGTCAACGCTGTCTGTCCAGGGCCAATTGAAGGTGATCGCATTGAAGACGTGATGGTGCGTCAGGCCGAAGCCGAAGGTAAGAGCCTGAGTGACATGCGTAAAGCCTGGGAGGATGCGGCCCCGATGAAGCGCTTTGTCACTGCTGATGAAGTGACGGCCGCCATGATGTTTCTCACCAGTGACGCCGCCAGTGCGATGACCGGTCAGGCATTAAATGTCACCGGTGGATTCTTGATGACCTGAGAACAACTTCCCAATACCAAACCTACCCTACACCCGAGGAAGTCAAAATGAAAAATACAACAACATACGCCCTCGCTGGCGCAATGACGCTCGCCCTGCTTTCAGCTTCGGCTGCCAGTTGGGCAAAAGAACTGGTGGCGTTTTCCCAGGCTGGTATGGAAAACGAATGGCGCGTCATGGACACCAAAGATATGGAAAAAACCTTTAAGGATGCGGGTTACGACTTTGTCTGGACCAACGCAAATTCCGATCCCGCCAAACAGATCTCCGATATTGAAGATTTGCTGGCGCGCAAACCGGCGTTGTTAATCGTGGCCCCTATCGAGTATGAGCCGCTGGCACCGGTGCCGGATATGGCCACCAAGGCAGATGTGCCATTGATTGTGGTGGACAGGGCACTTCCCGGAGAACCCGGTAAAGGCAAGTGGCTCGCGCTCCTCACCACCAATTTTGTCGATACCGGTGAGCTGGTGGCGAAAGACGTGGTGAAAGGATTGACCGAGAAGAACGGCGCACCCAAAGGCAACTTGCTGCATATCACCGGCAACAAAGGCGCATCGCCGGTGGTTGACGAACAAAAAGGGCTGGATAACGTCCTGAGCAAGTATCCCGATATTAAATTCGTCGCCAGCTGCGACGGACTTTATTCGCGAGAACCCGGGCGCAAGTGTGTGGAAGACCTGTTCCAGGCTTTCCCGAAAGGCAAAATTGACGGCATCGTGTTTGACAGTGATGACATGATGATTGGCGGTATCCAGGCCATCAAAGCGGCAGGCCGAAACGAGTTACTGGGCTATCTGTGGGGCAAAGATGGCACGGTTGATGGCCTGCAAGCCATGATCAACGGTGAGGCGCGTTTTAGCGTACAAACGCCGCCGTTCTTTGGCGAAAAAGCGCTGGAGGTCTTCAAGCTGTTCCGTGCGGGCAAACCGATTGAACCGAAGACGCAATACGTGCCTAAAGAGATTTTCCAGCGCGATACCGATCAACATCGGGCGCGTTTACCGCTGCGTATCCAGGAGTTGAAGGCAATGGGTGTCGGCTGCTGCTGACCCCGTTAATGGCAGGTAGCCAAGTGGGCTGCCTGCTTTCCTCATTGGCGACAACACCTGGAACTGCACTATGCAACCTCACATGCAACCACTGGCCAGACTTGAAGCTATAAAAAAGACCTATCCTGGCGTGAAAGCGTTAAGTGGAATCGATTTTGACGTTTTAGCGGGCGAGATCCATTGTCTGGTGGGCGAGAACGGCGCGGGTAAATCGACGCTGATGCGCGTTCTGACCGGCGCAACACAACCGGACAGTGGCACCATCTTTATTGACGAGAAACCTACCGTTCTGGATGCCAAAACCCGGCTCGATCACGGCATTGGTATTGTCTGGCAGGAGCTGGATCTGATCCCTGCCATGAGCGTGGCGGAAAACATCTATATCGGCCATGAACCGATGCTGAGTATGGGGCGCGTTGATCATGCCGCCTTACGCGACAACACCCGGAAACTGCTGAGCAATTTTGACCTTAACGTGTCCCCCGATACGCGGGTGGATCGCCTGGCTCCGGCCCAGCAGCAACTGGTGCAGATTGCCAAAGCGCTCAGCCATAATAACCGTATCCTGATCCTCGATGAGCCAACCGCTTCGCTCACCGACAATGAGGTCGCGAACCTGTTTGTGCTGTTACGTAAGTTGCGGCAACAGGGATTGGGGATTGTTTATATCTCTCACCGGCTGGAAGAGCTGACCGCGATTGGCGACCGTCTCACCGTGCTGCGCGACGGACACTACATTTTGACGGCCGATGTTGCCGCACTCAGTCACAGCGACATCATTAAAGCGATGGTTGGACGACCGCTGGCCGAGCAGTTTCCCCGAGGTTCCCGTAAAACGGCGGAGGTCGGATTACAGGTCACCGGGCTGGGGCGCCACGGCGAATTTGCAGAGATAAACTTCAGCGTTAATAAAGGTGAAGTGCTGGCTATCGCGGGGATTATTGGTGCCGGACGTAGTGAGCTGCTTGAAACCCTGTTTGGCCTGCGTAAGGCGGATAACGGCAGCATTGCCATCGACGGTAAGCCGGTCAATATACGCCATCCACGGGACGCGGTCCGGCTGGGCCTGGGACTGGTGCCCGAGGAGCGCCGCGAAAGTGGTCTTGTCCTCAACCGCGCCATCAACGACAACCTTATCTATCCCATCATCAATCGGTTGGGCAATGTCCTGCATTTCAGCCGCAGCCAAATGCGCGCGGTCAGCGATCGCCTTATCAAGCAGTTAGCCATTAAAGCCCCTTCAGGACAGGCGAAGGCGGGGAGCTTATCTGGCGGTAATCAGCAAAAAATCGTCATCGGTAAATGGCTGGCAGCCGGTGTGAAGGTGTTATTGCTGGACGAGCCGACGCGCGGGGTAGATGTGAATGCCAAAGCCGAAATCTACCGTCTGATTGACGAACTGGCGCAAACCGGTGTCACCGTGGTGGTGGTGTCCTCTGAATTACCCGAGGTACTGGGCATTTCCGATCGCGTCCTGGTGATTGCGCAAGGTCGTCAGACGGCGCTACTCAACACCGCGGAAACCAGTCAGGAAGAGATTATGTCTTTTGCGGTGGCTGCTACCAGCATGCCGCAACCGGAGGAAGCATGAATTCGACGACCTTTAACAAAAAGGAGACGCTGACCCTGGAACGTCTCCCCGGCGAAAGTCTGCTCAGGAAGTTGTTTTCTGCCTGGGCGCTGGTGTTTATCTGGGTGGCAATGGCGATTGTGGCTTCGATCATCTCGCCGGTTTTTCTCACCAGTATCAACCTCAGTAACATTCTCAACCAGGCGTCGATACTCGGCATTCTGGCGTGCGCCCAGTTTCTGGTGGTGCTGGTCGGCGGTTTCGATCTTTCCGTCGCGGCCATTCTGGCGCTCTCCTCGGTGATCTTTGCCAGTACGGTTCCGGTTTCGACCGGGTTGGGCATGGTGTCAGGCTGCCTGGCTGGCGCAGCGTTGGGTCTGCTCAGTGGTATTGCTGTCACATGGGGACGTGTGCCGCCAATGATTGCCACCCTGAGCGTAATGGGTATTGCGCGCGGTCTGGCATTCGTGGTGTCGGAGAAAAGCGTTGCGGTGCCGATGGCTAAACTGGCCGCTTACAAATTCAGTTTGTCCCTGCTTTCCCTGCCGGTGCTGACCTGGCTAATCGCGGCGTGCTTACTTTACTGGATGCTGCGGTCACTGAGGTTTGGCCGAAATCTGTATGCCATCGGTGGCAATGAACGTGCCGCCAGTCTGGCGGGGATCGGTGTGCGGACCCATAAAATCATTGTTTACACCCTGGCCGGTGCGCTCTCCGCGCTGGCTGGGCTGATGCTGGTGGTGCGCACTTCATCCGGGGTTCCCCATGTGGGACAAGGCTGGGAGCTGGATTCGATCGCGGCGATCGTCATCGGTGGGACACGCTTGTTTGGTGGTGAAGGCAATATCCTCAAGGCGATGATGGGGGTGATTATTTATCAAACCATCGCCAATGTGATGAACCTGGCGAGCCTCGATCCCTTCTATCAGGACATTGTGAAGGCGCTGGTCATTATCACCGTGGTCGGCGCGACGGTCATGCGTGCAGAAAAGGTGTAGGAGAAGATGATGACAACGCAAACGGCGAAAACGGGCCTGAATCTGCGCAATCCGGCCTTCTGGCAAGACAACGGCACGGTGGTGGTATTGATCGCTTTTATCATCCTGGCGACTGCGGTATCCGGGGGCGTTTTTATCCGGCCCGATAACTTAATCACCATTGCTTACCAGGCATCGATTGTGGGTGTGCTGGTTCTGGGACAATCATTGGTAGTGATCTCTGGCGGCCTGGATCTCTCTATGGTCGGCATTTTGATCCTGTCAGCGGTGATCATGGGCGGAGCCGGCTCGGAACAACAATCGATGATGCTGCTGGGCGGCTTGCCTTATATCGGTTTATGGCCAGCGATTATCGCCGGATTTCTGACGGCCTTACTGTTTGGCTTGCTGAACGGGCTGATGGTCACGCGGCTGCATATTCCTGCGTTCATTGCCACACTGGCCAGCACATTGCTGCTGGGAGGCATCATCCTGCTCACCACCGGCGGTGCGCCGATTTATTACCCTGATCCTTTTTTCACCCACTTCGGCAATAGCATTTGGCTTGGGCTACCTGCACCCATTTATCTGTTTATCGCCATGACGCTGATAACCTGGTGGATGCTGAATCGCACCCGTTTTGGCAGAAAACTTTACGCTATCGGCGCGAATGCGCGTGCCAGCCATTACTCAGGCGTGGCCGTGAACAACGTGCGGCTGTGCGTGTACATGCTGAGCGGGCTGGCGGCTGGGGTGGCGGGCTTCATGTTCCTGAGTCGTACCGGGTATATTGCCGCCGCGTCGGGCGGGGATATGCTGATGACCACCATCGCCTCGCTGGTGGTGGGCGGCATCAGTTTGTCTGGCGGCTTTGGTGGCATCAAACATGCGATTTCGGGTGTTCTGCTACTGGCTGCGCTGAGTAATTTAATGAATATCCTGCTGATTTCGCCCTATGTGCAAAATGCGATCAACGGCTTTGTTATTCTTATCGCGGTGTCGGTGTATAGCCATATCCACCACGACCGCGCGTAACAGAAAATGGGTGGACTTGTTTCACCCAGAATCGCTACGTAGACTGATATATAAGATTTCAGCCGGTTTGACGGTAAGCTGCTTAACGAGCGATGTATTGGATGACGATAATGACAAAAACGCAAACTGATGCGCTTCCCGCGATTTCTCTGGAAACGCTCGGCAATCAAATTGTCGATGCACTGAGTCAGGAAATTATCTCTGGCCGATTAACCCCCGGACAGCGTGTTGATCTCGGTTACTACGCGACGCAATGGAACATCAGTATCACACCGGTACGCGATGCGGCGCGAAAATTAGAGGCGTTGGGGTTAATGGAGATCTTCCCTCGTCGCGGTGTGTTTGTGGCAACGCTGAATGCCAGAGATGTCAAAGAGTTGTTTGATGTGCGTATTGCGCTGGAGAGTGCCACCATTCGCCTGGCGACGCCCAATATTCCGCGTGCAGAGGCCGAGCAAACGCGCGCCCTCTATCTCCAGGCGGGGGAACAACTGCATCAACAGAACGTAGAGCAATCGCTGCCAGCAGTAGATCTGCTGATCCATAAGCTGGCATTACAATATTGCGACAATGCCCGATTAACCCGGATGATGCAGGAGATGTGGAGCCAGATTGAGTGGTGTCAGAATACCATCGCCTCACAATTGCAGGAGCCTTTCCTCACCACGTTACCTGAACATATTGCGATATGTGATGCCGTTATAGCAGGGGATGCGGAGGCGGCTTCGCAGGCCATGTATCGTCATCTCACGCTGACTGCTGAGCGTATTCAACACTTATTGATGCAAATGTAAGGCACCGGGGGACGACGTTGAGCGGTCTGGACCGAAAAAGGTTCATTTGGCAGAACCTTTTTCGGTAATGGTATGCTGCCCGGAGCTGTAAACAACGCTCACGCACGACATCTTATGCTGAATATAAAACGGAATCAGCCTTCTTACAGTTGTTTCTGCGTTGGCGGTGTGCCATGAGTATGGAAAGTTTCGATCGTCTTCAGGCCCCATGCCTGTCCTTTTTTACGCTCGGTTTCCGTCCAGACGACTGTCTGCCAGTCAGGAGCCAGAATCAGCCGTGCCCCAGAATTTGCCAGCTCAACACGGTTGCCAGCTGGTTCCCATACGTATAAGAAGAATGTGC
Source organism: Pantoea sp. X-Soil-OKNW-713 (assembly GCF_059730685.1). Lineage (NCBI taxonomy): Bacteria > Pseudomonadati > Pseudomonadota > Gammaproteobacteria > Enterobacterales > Erwiniaceae > Pantoea > Pantoea sp. X-Soil-OKNW-713. Next base: position 67,130 of record NZ_AP035998.1, read on the forward strand.
CCTGAATGGCATGCTTATGCGGTCCGGTTTCGATATGTACACCATTTTCGAGAAAGATATCCGCGGCACGCAAAATATCTTCACGGGTATCTGTCGCATAGGTGACATGATGAAGACGAGCATTACCCCCACCATGCTCTTCGGTGCAGGCCAGATCGTATGTTTTATTATTGATCGTGAACCAGCAACCGCCGATGCGTCCGTTATCAAGCTGAATCATTTCGGTGACGCGCGAGCCGAGGCAGGTTTCCATAAAGGTTTTAAACTCGCTCACATCGGCTGCCAGCAGGTTGAGATGATCGAGACGACGTGGGCAAGCGCCGCGGCCATGATAGCGTTGCGCTAAGTTTTTTAATGAAGGGCGCTCAGCCGCATCTGCCTGATAACGTACCGTATCGTAATAGATTTCAAATATATGTCCGAAGGGATCTGAGAAGCGAAAAGCGCGTCCATGCCCAGGTTCATCGTCAACCCAGCCAATAACATCATATTTACTGGCCTCGATCGCCGCCACCCGTCGCATCAACGCGGCCTCTGAACTGGCGCGGTAGGCGATATGGCCCACACCTGTCGTTGAGTGGCGCGTCAGTTTCAGGGTATGGAATTCGTAGTCATCCCATGCCCTGAGCCAGGCATGGTTCTCATCCTGTGCAGAGACAGTGAGACCATACACGTTGACAAAGAAATCCAGGCTTTCCTCAAATTTATTTGAGAACATCTCAACATGTGCCAGGTGTGCAATATCATGACATGGCTCGGCTAAATGGTTTGTCATTCGAGGCTCCCAAAATCTGATCGTATCGTAGAGGTTTATTTATCCTTCGGTCAGGGTATCTTTAAGCGGCACTGGAAAGCAGGTGGCTTTCGCTTTTCAGGGTATGAGTTCCATTTATACTGTGACGGATGTATCACCGGATAGGGGCAAAACGCGGCGGATCGGCGGGAAAATGCCAATAGCGTATAAATTTCATAAATTGATCAGGCAGAGTGGCTGGCGGCAAACTGAACAAAGCGTGAGGGCATCTCATGGCCAGATTGACGGATTTCTAAAGAAATCCGTTCCAGATAACGTTGATTCTGTCGGGTACTGAGATTGATGCTACAGATAATTAAAATGACTTTACCCTTACCCGGGCAGTTTCTGGTTTACATCAACACTCAGGCTCACCCATTTGGCCCCGGTAATGCTGGCCAACTTTTCGGGCGAGATACGCACCCCTGAGCGTGCATTGCCGCCCGCAGGTAGCACTTCAGGATAACTGAGCAGGCTTTCATCACAGTAAATGTTAACTTCCGGATTGATGCCGAAAGGGCAGACACCACCCGGAGCAAAGCCCGTTTGCATCTCCACCTCATCGGCTGCCAGCATGCGCGCCTTCACCCCAAAAAATTCTTTGTATTTTCGGTTATCCAGTCGCCGATCGCCCGCCATGACCACCAGCACGACCTGGTCATTAACCCGGAAGGATAACGATTTTGCTATTTGTCCATGTTCAACGCCAAATGCCTCGGCCGCCTGAATCACGGTTGCGGTCGGTGCTTCCAATTCGGTCACGGTAATTTCTGGTGCGTGTGTTTGCAGGAAGCTGCGAACGCGTTGAATCCCCATATTGCTCTCCATGTTGCTGATTTCAGCTCGACGATATGATGAAAGAAAGCTCATCATTGTTATGAAATCAGATCGTTTTCTGTTTTACCAGTCCGGCAACGGGATCTAACTTTCTCATTTCCTGCTATACGGCTTTTGCGTGACGATCCCAACATCAGCGCGGTGTATAACGTTGCTGGTGTGGATTAACGTGGATAGTTACCCACAGCACGATTCACCGCCGCCCATGCCGTCTTAAGATCCCGTTGACTCATCGCCAATGCCTGACGTGCCTGAATATCGCTACGTTGGGCATCCAGGACATTAATAAAACTGGTTAATCCGCCGTTATAGCGTGCCTCAATCAGGGCCAGAGCCTGAGCAGAACTCTCAGCCCGCGTTTGTTGTTCAGCGAGTTTTTGTTGGGCTGCGCTATAGCGACTTAAAGCGTCATCAATTTCCTGCCACGCTCTCAGGACAGTTTTCTGATAATCGACAGCGGCCTGTTGCTGATCAGTCTCCCGCAATACGACAGTCGCTTTACGCCGTCCTCGATCGAAAATCGGTAAATTAAGGCTTGGGCCAACGGACCAACTGCGACTGCCCCATTCACCGAAATTACCCGCACTGTAGGTATCCATACCAATTTGGGCACCGATTGTGATACTGGGATAGAGCTCTGCTTCAGCCACGCCAATTCTGGCCGTGGCAGCATGAAGATGTGCTTCCGCAGCTTTGATGTCAGGTCGGTTTGACGCAACCTCGGAGGGGATACCTAACTGTAAAGGTGGCAGATTACCTGCCTGTAAGCTGCCAGGTTTGAATTGCAGCAACGTTTTCAATGCACCAGGACGTTCATTCAGCAGCAGAAGAAGCTGATTTGTCGTCACCCCCTCCTGTGCCTGTAATTCAATAAGATTTGCCCGCGTCGCTGCCAGTTCACTGCGTTGCCGTTCAAGATCCGTATTATCCTGTGCACCACCCAACGTTCGTGCTCGAATCAACGACAGACGTTCATCAAGTGCTCTCTCATCATCTTTTGCCAGGCTGATTTGCTGCTGCACACCCCGCAAAGTCCAGTAACTGTTAACCACGTCACCAACAATACTCAATCTGGCAAATTCAAGCTGGGCCTGCTGCGCGGCGCTGTCAGCTTCGGAAGCCTCAATGGCGCGACGGACGTGCCCCCAGAAATCAATTTCCCAGCTAAAATCCAGTCCTGACTGATACCAGTTGTAGGGATCGGTCATCAGCGTGATGAGCTCATCCGGATTTGGCAGAACCTCTTTTAACGCTCTGGTCGAAGGGCTGTTTTCGCTTTGCTGATTGCGGGTGATACTGGCTGTCGCATTGACATTTGGCGTTTGTTGCGACGACGTGATGTGTTGCTGTGCGCGTGCGCTGGCAAACCGAAGCGCGGCCGTTCTGATATCAGGACTGGCAGTTAAGGCCTTTTCGACCAGCACATTGAGTGTGGGGTCATCGTATCTTTTCCACCACTGGTTATCCGCCACCGCAGCGGCGCCGGGAACATGAAGCAACGCCGGATCAGCACTACGCCAGCTTGTCCAGTCAGCCGGGGCTTTCTGCTCTGGTTTTTTGAAATCAGGACCAACGGTACAACCGCTAACGAGTGTCATCGCCAGCAACGTTGCCACGACAGACAACCCAGGACGATTTAAGTGGTAAACACTGAGATTCATGTTCATTCCTGCATCAGTACAGTCGGTTACGAAACAACCATGCAGCCAGCGGCATAGTGACAACAGCCAGGGCAAGCATTGGGATAAAATCAAAGGCGATATCAGCGAATCCGGCTCCCTCGAGATAGACCCGGCGCACCAGATCGATGGCAAAGCGCAAGGGGTTGGCATAGGTAAGGGTATTGAGCAGGTCAGGCATGGTTTGTACTGGAGTAAGCAGCCCGGAAAGCAGCATGAGCGGCATAATCAGCAAGAAGGTATAAAGCATCGCCTGTTGCATATTGATGGAAACAGCCGAAATCGACAGCCCCAGCCCAACCGCAGCAATGTTGAAGCACAACAGGCCGGTGTAGAGCACCAGAAACGAGCCGTTCATCGGTATCCGGAACCAGAACAGAATGATCAGTAAAATTATCGTCGACTGTACCAGGCCCACCAATACTGGCGGTATGGCTTTGCCAACCAGTAGCTGCATGGGTGTAAAAGGGGTCACAAGCAGTTGATCAAATGTTCCCTGTTCCCGTTCTCTGGCGACAGACAGAGCAGAAAGTAACAGGGTTTGAATCATGCTGAGGGCCGCAATCAGAGTCGGCATTATTCCCCAGCGAGACTCAAAATTTGGGTTATACCAGGCTCTGACCACGACGTTCAGGGCAGAAGGGCCAGCACTTCTCTGATTGAAGCCAGTGACTACCGCAGAGATATAACTCGCTGCAGCCCCGGCCGTTGAAGAGTTACGCCCATCCAAAATTACCTGCATGGGGGAGGTTAAGCCCTGGTTGAGTTTATCCTCAAAGTCGGGTGGGAAAGTCAGTACCATAAGCGCTTTACCGTCCATGACAGTCTGCGCTATCTGGGCAGATGAAGTCAGGGTCGCCGTACGGTTAAAAACACCGGTGCCATCAAGATGCGACAGAATCTCGATGGAAGACTGACTTCTGCTTTGATCCAGGACGGCGTAGTCAACATGATTGACATCATAGGTTGCGGCATAACCGAAGAGTACGGCCTGCAAAAATGCCGGCGCAATCAGGATCACCCGGTTGGCGGGTTCTTTGATGATCGTCAGCATTTCTTTTCTTATCAGAAAGCTGATATGTCGCAGCCACTGTATTAATGAATTCGTCATCTTTTTATCTCAACCGTTTACGAAGTGAGATCCGCGAAGCGTTAATAAGCAGCACTGCGTAAAGCAAAAGAATGCCGCACTGGCGGAAAAACAATGGCCAGTCATTCCCCCCCAGGAAAAGCGTTTTTATCAGAGACATGAAATGTGTGGCAGGCAGGATCTGACTGACTACCTGGATTGCCAGCGGCAAATTGCGAAGATCAAAGACAAATCCTGACAGCATCATGGCTGGCATAAAGCTCGCAATCAGTGCCACCTGACTTGCCATGAACTGACTCGGCGCAAACCCAGAAATTGCCAGTCCCATACCCAGTGCCACCAGCAGGTAGAGCAAAGAGGCGATGATGATAGCGAACAGAGAGCCACGGATGGGGACGTCGAAAAGATAATGCGCGGCCAGAAGGCACATCATCAGGTCAACCGTGCCTATCACCATATACGGGGCAAGTTTGGCGAGTACAAGTTCCAGGGGGCGAACCGGGGTGACAAACAACGCTTCAAGCGTTCCCCGTTCTCGTTCCCTGGCTATCAGTAACCCGGTAAGAAAGGCACCAATGAGCGTCAGAATCAGGACAATGATCCCAGGAACGATGAACCAGGTGCTGTTGCTGGCTTCGTTAAACCACATACGCTGCTCGATGGAAACAGAACCCACCACCGAGGGGGTATTTTGCCTGTCTGATTCAACGGCAGACTGCACGGCCAGTGCCCCGGTAATGTAACTCTGAGCGGCAGAGGCGACGCTGGTCACCGCCCCATTCAGGATTACCTGCAACTGTCCTGTGCCGACGCTACTACTCTGCGCATAATCTGAAGGAATACGGACAATGGCATCCGTTTTCCCCTGTTGCAGCGCCCTCTGTGCCGTAACGAAGTTTGGATACTCCTGCACTGACAGATAGCGACTTCCCTGCAATGCGCTAATCACCTGATGGCTTTGCGGAGTATGTTGTTCCTGAACGACAGCAACACGGGCATTGGCAAGGTCGAAAGAAATACCGTAACCAAATAAAAGAATTAGCACCACGGGTAACAGGAAACCCACGGCCAGATTGCTTTTATCACGAACCAACTGGCGTGTTTCTTTCCGTGTCAGCGAGATAAGACGATGAAAGAATGTGGAGTCATGCATGTGATGACCCTCTCTCTATGGCGTTGGCTCGTGCATTCTCGACAATCGCAATAAATGCCGTATTCATATCGACATCGTGATGCAACCCGGCAAACTGTCGTACTTCTCCTGGGGTACCCAGTGCCAGCATTTTTCCTGCATCCTGAATCGCTATGCGGTCGCAATACTCGGCTTCTTCCATAAAGTGAGTGGTGACAATGATGGTGATCCCCTTATCGGCCAGCTCTCCGATGGTGTACCAGAAAAGGCGTCTGGCCAGCGGATCGATACCACTGGTTGGTTCATCAAGAAAGACGATTTCGGGTTGATGCAGTAATGCGACAGCCATGGACAAACGTTGTTTAAACCCACCCGGCAATTCACCACTGATAGCATCAGGATTGAGTTTGAACTGTTTAAGAGAGGCTTCAATTTGTCGAGCTAACACGTCCCCGGACAAGCCATAAGCACCGCCAAAGAATGTCAGGTTTTCCCTGACGCTGAGATTGCCGTACAGAGCAAACTTTTGCGACACATAGCCAATGCGGGCACGCGCTTTTGCTCTTGCGGTTCGCAGATTCATTCCGGCGACTTCCAGCTGACCACTGGTCGCAGGCAGCAGTCCACACAGCATCCGAAAGGTGGTGGTCTTTCCAGCGCCGTTCGGTCCGAGAAGACCGAAAATCTCCCCACGTTTTACCCCAAAAGAGGTGCTGGCAACCGCAGTAAAATCACCAAACTTACGGACCAGATCCTTTACAAGGATGACCGGGTTATCGTTGTTATCTGCGGAATCACGGGATGACACCATTTCTGGCTTCACCGGGGCAGAGAATGTTGAGGGGTGTTCCTTCAATTGTGCACGATGCAGCAACAGCATGAAGCCGTCTTCAAGTTCAGGTTCGCGTGTTGTAGCGTTTATCCCGGCAGGGGTCGATGTGTCTTCAGGGGACTGACAAATAAACCTTACGGCATCCCCTTTAGGGACGGCGTCAGCAATCTTTTCCCGTTGTTCAAGTAAATGTGCCTGCAATGTACGTGATTTGATTCCGGATGCCGGAATTGCCTGCCATGTGCTGCCATTGGCGACCTGTCGAAGCTCGTCTGGTGTGCCAGAGGCGAGAATTTTACCCTGATCCAAAATGTAAACCTGAGCACATCGCTCAGCTTCATCCATGTAAGCTGTGCTGATGATAACGCTCAGATTTTCTTCCTGGACAAGTTGCTCAATAATCTTCCATAAATCGCGACGGGAAAGCGGATCAACGCCGACACTGGGTTCATCCAACAACAATAAATCCGGGGAGCGCACCAGGGTACAGGCCAGACCCAGTTTCTGTTTCATACCGCCAGACAGCTTTCCTGCCGGGCGAGCGGTGAAACGTTCAAGGTCAGTGATAGCCAGCAAACGGGCAAAACGTGACTGCCTTTCCCCGGCTGGGACACCATGCAGGTCAGCATACAGGTCAAGATTCTCCTGCACGCTCAGATCCTCATAAAGACCAAATCGTTGCGGCATATAACTGATGCGGCTTTGCACAGATTGCGGGTCAGCGACCACATCGGTCCCCAGAACTGTCAGGGTACCCGATGTGGGGGTATACAGTCCGGCGATCAGTCGTTGAAAGGTGGTTTTGCCAGCACCATCCGGCCCGACGAGCGCCGTCACTTCACCGGCACGAATCCTCAGCGTGAGTCCATCCAGCGCTCGCAGGCCTGGCATATTTTTCCCAGGGGCAGGAAACTCGCGCACTAAATCTTGAGTCACCACCACGTCCTGACGATCAGTGAGTGGCATCATGTTGTTTCTCTGGTTGAGTGTTGATAGTGACCGTTGCAGGCTGTCCCATACGCAATACATCATTCGGGTCTTCAGCAACAATTCGCACTTCGTATACCAGATTGGTTCGTAGCTCCTCGGTTTGAACCGATTTTGGGGTGAATTCGGCGACAGAAGAGATAAAGCCGACTTTGCCCTGCACGGGGTTATCAGGAAAGGAGTCTGTCCTGATCTGGGCGGTCATGCCTGACCTCACTCGGCCAAGATCATTTTGGCTCAACCATACCCGAACCCATTTAGGTTCACTCAGTGCCAGAGTGAAGACCGCTTTCTGAGGTCCGGTCATGTCACCCGGCTCCTGAAGACGGGCGCGTACCACAGCATCGACAGGAGAACGTAACTCGGCCTGTGAAATGTGATACTGCATCAGTGCCAGCTGGGCCTGTGTGGCGCGGACCTGAGCGACCGATGCCTCACGCTGTTCTTTTCGAACCCCTTTTTCCATTAACGTGAGGTTAGCCTGCCGCTCTTTCACACTCGCCTGTGCAATGAGCAGGGAACTTCTGGCCATATCCAGTTCCTGCTTGCTGATACCTTTACCACCCGTGGTGGCTGAAATCCGCTGGATCCGGGTGATATCCTCAGTGGCTTTTTGCAGTTGTGCCTGAGCGGATGCCAGTTGCGCTTTCGCCTGTGCGATTTCTTCCGGACGCGCGCCCGCCTGCTGTTCACGAACGGTCTGCTTTTGAACATCCAACTGCGCCACAGCCTGTTGTTCCTGAATTTCCAGCGCTTTGGTATCCAGCGTAGCCAGAATCTGCCCGGCTTTGACGTGGTCGCCTTCATCAACGGTAACCGTACTGATCCGGCCATTATTCTCAAATGCCAGTGAAACCTGACGGATGTCGACATTGCCATACAGCGTCAGTTGACCCGAACTCTGGTTGTTTCTGCCAAACAACCAGAAAGCGCCTGCGACAACGATGAGAACCGCCACGATCCCTCCAGCGATGATTTTTTTGTTCATAGGCATTGCGTCCTGACGCTCTCTGATGCTTAGTTTAAATTTAATTTAAACTTTAACTGTGTGATAATAAACCCCTTATGGTCATAAATAACTTATCCGGGCATTTTGAATAATGGGCAGAGCACGACGCAGCGATGGAGATATCACCCGCGAGAGCATTCTGGAGGCAGCAGGGGAATTGATTGCGGAGAAGGGGTTTGCTCAGACCACTAACAAAGAGGTCGCCAAAAAAGCCAATGTTGACCTGGCAGCGATCAACTATCACTTTGGCGGTAGAGATGGGCTATATCTGGCTGTGCTGACACTGGCTCATCATCATTACCTGGATGGTGATCAGCTTGCTCAGTTAGCGGCATCAGACCTTCCCGCTGAAGATAAACTGGGTGTGTTTCTGGAAACGTTTCTGGCGAAACTCAGCAATCCGGATGACTGGCACGGACGCGTATTTGCACGAGAACTGTTGTCTCCTTCGGTACAACTCGGTGATTTTATCAACTCAGAAGGTGCAGGAAAAATTCAGTCAGTCAGGCGGATTGTTGCGGAAGCCGCCGGTCTTGCAGAGGATGATCCCCGCCTGCTTCCCTGCATGCTCAGTGTCGTGGCACCCTGTATGATGCTGATGGTGGCCGGGAACCGGATACCTGGTCCGGTGCAGGAAATTGTTGCGATGCAGACGCAAGCGCTGACTGCGCATTTCAAACTTTTTTCTCTGGCTGGGTTAAAGGCGATACGTGGCGAGAACAGCAGTGAATCGCCGCAAAAAAGTTAACCGTCAGCTTAACCAGCGTTTCAGACACAGGCCTGTGCGACCGCGTAACTGTCTTCAAACAGCCGAAAACGCGTAATCAGGCCATCAGTCACCGTAAAATCAAGCACGAACTCGCTCTCGATCAGTTTTCCGGTTTTGTTCACCCGGGAGGCCAGCCTGCCGGGGATCATGACTCTGCCACCCAGCACCAACATCTCGCCGACTTCAAATTGTTCCGAGCTAATCTGCTCGCGGATCTGCCGATAAAACTCGACGGCACCGGCTTTGCCGTGCTTGCGGCCAATCCACGGTACAACCGCCACATCTCCCGCCACGAACCAGTCAACCTCCTCGCTGACCAGCTCAGCAATGGTGGAAGCATCTGGCGATGTTGCCGCACGTTGCAAAAATTCCTCAATAACCTCAACCGGTTGTCGTTCAGACATCATGCGCCTTCTATTCTGTAGTCAAAAATATATAATTGGTTCTAACCCGGCTGGATGATGCAGTCAATAATTTTGTAGTGATATTTACAGAAATGGTGTGCTATGACTTCTCGCGGAAGACCCCGCAGTTTTGACAGGCAAGCGGCTTTGCAGGCGATGATGGAAGTCTTTTGGATTCGCGGCTATGAAGGCGCGCAACTCTCTGATTTAACTGCCGCAGCAGGCATTAACCCGCCCAGTTTTTATGCAGCCTTTGAGTCCAAAGAAGCCGCATTTTGTGAGGCGGTGGATCATTACCTGGTGACCATCGGAGAAAGGTCACGACAGGCGCTGGAAACACCGCCAACGCTGTGGCAGGCGCTGCGTAATATGTTCCTGACCAGTATTGAGGCTGCGCTCGCCCATCAACCGGGCGGATGTATGCTGATCCTCGGGGTAGTGAATTGCCTGCCGGGTAATGAACAGGCAAGGCTGTACCTTAAGCAGGCACGGCACAAGATTGTTGAGGCGATTACCGCCCGTATTGAACGTGGACGTCATGACGGCGACATTCCCGCAGAAACCGATATTGGGCAAATGGCGGCGTTTTTTTATGGCATAACCCAGGCGATTTCCTTGCAGGCGCGTGATGGATCATCCAGAGAAGAGCTTATCGCCATGATTGATTTTGCCCTGCGTTCGCTGGATACGGTGGTGGTTACAGGTTAAAGCGGTCAGATAAAGAAGAGAGAATGCTCTGCGCAGCCATCAGAACAATGGAATATTTCCTGTCGAAATTTTACCGCAAGAGTAAATAGAAAAAATGTTAATGTCTGATGGCGATTTTAGTCATCTGTGAAGGTTAAATATGGAGAACATGTCTGTGTATGGCGTGTTTTCAACTGTCGAAATTAATGTGTGTTTTATGTGATTTATATCACTCCATTGGTCTTTCTGGCCTTTAATTATTATCTCCTTATTAATGTAATTCGCTTAACTTATTGATTTGTAGTTTTTATTTTCGCGCATGAAAGAAAATATAATGATATGCAACCATCTAAGTTTACGCCCGGAATCATATAGTAAATACATATAAACGTCCTGTTTAGATCTTGTTATTTACTGTGAGTGATTACTCCTGTTGCATTTTTTCAATGTTTTTAATAATTGCTAATCATTAATTGCAGATGTATTCTCCTTGCTCCTTTTTCGTAATATAAATAACTATATAACGCAATGATATGAACAAGAGATTAATCGCGATACTACTCGCCGGTTTGCCTGGGATGGTCGGTGCAGCAGTAACGAATGAACCTGTTGCGACAAAAGATAAAAGCACGTCGGCAAAAGAACCCACCCATGATGAGCAGATGGTGGTTAACGCAGTGCCCTCGGGGGACATTTATTCAGACAGTCAGGGTGGGGCAGGGTTTACCACGCCGGATGTCAACCTGGGTCCCATTGGCAATAAGTCATGGACTGAAACGCCGTACTCAACCACGACCGTTACTCACCAGATGATTGATAATCAGCAGGCGAAAAGCGTCAGCGAATTATTGAAATATTCACCCAGTACGCAGATGCAGGCCCGCGGTGGCATGGACGTTGGACGGCCACAAAGCCGGGGGATGCAGGGTAGCGTGGTGGCAAACAGCCGTCTTGATGGTCTCAATATCGTTTCAACCACCGCATTTCCGGTAGAGATGTTAGAACGACTTGATGTACTGAACAGTTTGACGGGGGCACTTTATGGTCCCGCCAGCCCGGCGGGTCAGTTTAATTTTGTTGCCAAACGTCCCACTGAACAACCGCTGCATCGGGTCACTTTGGGTTATCAAAGCCGCAATGCTTACAGTGGTCACGTCGACCTGGGGGGGCATTTTGGCGATGACGATAAGTTTGGCTACCGGGTGAATCTTCTTAATGAAGAGGGTGAGGGTAACGTGAAGGACAGCACGTTACGCCGCAAACTGGTTGCAGTCGCGTTTGACTGGAATATCCGACCGGGGACGCAGTTGCAACTTGATGCCAGCCATTATGAATTTATACAAAAAGGTTATGTTGGTGGCTTCAGCTATGGTGAGAGCATAAATCTGCCGAAAGCACCTAATCCGAATAATAAAAACTATACGTTGCCGACGTCAGGTAATGACCTGACCACTGACACCATCAGCACCCACCTGATTCATTACCTGAACAGTAACTGGTCAGTGAATGCCGGGGTTGGCTTCCAGCAGGCTGACCGGGCAATGCGCACCGTATCTAACACGATTACCGATAATTCGGGAACACTCAGTCGCTCCCTTTCTGATTCTGCGGCAGCGGGGCGATTCAGAGTATTAAGTAATACGCTGACGCTGAACGGACACGTCGATACGGGCAGTATCGGTCACGACCTGGCCTTCTCCACGGGAGGATATGTATGGTCTATCTGGACCGCTAAAGGCAGTACCCAACGTTATAGTCTGGGAACGACTAACTATTATGATCCTTCGGCTATGCAGGAACCGGGTGATGGCAAAATTATCACTGATGGTGCGCGTTATAAATCGAGTGTGACCACGCAACAAAATATCACCGTTGGCGATACCGTCACCTTCAATCCACAGTGGTCAGCGATGTTCTATCTCAGCCAGAGTTGGCTGGAGACCAGCAACTACAGTAATGCGGGCCAGAAAACCGGGGTGGTTAGCCAGGATGGCTTAAGCCCGAATGTCGCGTTGATGTATTCGATCACCCCAGCCTTGATGGCATATATCAGCTATGCCGACTCGCTTGAACAGGGTGGCACGGCGGCAACAGGTGAAGGCATTAAAAATGAGGGGCAGACACTCGACCCTTACCGCAGCGAGCAATATGAAATTGGGCTGAAAGCGCAGGTTCAGGGGTTGAATCTGGGTGCCGCGCTGTTTCGCCTGAAACGTCCTTTTGCTTACGTTGACCCTTCTGACATGGTTTACAAAGAGCAGGGTGATCAACTCAATAAAGGACTCGAACTCACCGCCAGCGGAAATGTGTTTGACGGGCTGAATATCTATAGCGGCGTCACTTTCCTTGATCCGAAATTGAAAAACACCGTTTCGGAAGACACCAGTAATAAACGGGTGGTCGGCGTACCGAAAGTTCAGGGGAATGTGCTGGTGGAATACAACCTGCCTTCCATGCCAGAACTGGTGTACAGCGCCAATGTGCATTATACCGGCAAGCGTGCAGGTAATGACCTGAATACCACATGGGCAGACAGTTATACCACCCTGGATCTCGGTACCCGCTACACCACGATGGTTGGAAATATCCCCACCACACTGCGTGTTGCGGTAAATAACGTGACGAATGAACACTACTGGGCGTCTATTTTCCCGGGTGATACCGACGGGAGTGGCAGCTCGGCAAGTGCCTTTGTCGGCAACGGCCGTGAAGTTCGCGCTTCAGTCACTTTCGATTTCTAATATCTGGAGCGGTGTCTCCCGCCAGGAGGCACCGGGATTTTATGGAAAACTTTATTCGTCGATTAACGACGGTTTTATTCGCCGCCCTGTTAGCCTGGCCGTTGTATGGTAATGCTGCAAATGAGACGCACAGCGATATTCGTGTCGCGTCTCCCTGGCCTGCACAAAATACCATTATTGCCATGCTGGGTTATGGACCCAATATTGTTGGCACCTCAGAAATTGCCAAACGCATTCCTTTGTTTCGCCAGATCTATCCAGGCATCGAAAAAGTACCGGTCATTGGTGTGAACAGTGCGCATGAAATCAATCCTGAGCAGGTTATCGCACTCAATGCTCAGCTACTGATCATTCCCGCCAATATGCATTTGTCACAACCCGAACTGTTATCTCAGGCCGGTGTTAAGACGCTGGAGCTGAAAGCGAATTCTATGGATGCCTTGCGTGAGCGGGTATCACTGACGGCGCAGGCACTGGGGCCATCGGCACAGGTTATTAACGATCGTTATCAGCACTATTTTGACCGCAATATCGCGCTGATAAAGCAACGACTGAAAGGGCTGCCGGAAAGTGAGCAGGTAACACTTTATCACAGCATGGGAAGCCCACTAACGACCAGTGGTCGTCCTTCTCTCAACCAGGACTGGATGGATTTAGCTGGCGCGCGCAACGTGGCAGAACATTGGTTTGGCGTAAAACGGAACAACATGGGTGAAGTCCCGCTGGAGAAAGTCATCGCCAGTAATCCTGAAGCAATTGTTGCCATGAACAGACGCGATGCCGATGAAATCATGCATTCTCCCGCGTGGCAGGCTGTGTCTGCGGTAAAACAGCACCGGGTGTATGTCAATCCGCAGGGGATGTTCTGGTGGTGCAGGGAAACCAGTGAAGAGGCAATACAGATCTTATGGCTGGCGAAAACCCTTTACCCGACGCGATTTGCTGATATCGATATGGCTAAGGAAACGCATGATTTTTATAGCCAATTCTTTGGTGTAGACCTGTCATCGCAGCAGGTTGAAGACATCCTTAATCCTGAGTCGTGAAATGCGTTGTATCTGTCAGGGGCGGATTTTCAGTACGGCTGAGCTCGACCCTGTGATGAAGGTGTTGCCAGATCATAACCATCCTCTGATTTTTGATATCATAGAAGTTGATATCAAAAATCATAAATCATAATTTTCTTTATTTCTTAAGTGCTGCCACCATTGATTCATCGACACACTGACTGGATTAAGAAATGAAAAAAACACTACTGGCCGTCCTCCTGGGTTCTGCTTCACTTTTCAGCGTGGGAAGTCATGCCGCACAGCAACAGGTATCTCCGCAGATGCAGACTGAGGGATACGGCCCTGTCATTGTATGGCCCAAAAAGTTTACCCCGGGCACCACAGATAACTATGTTTCTAATGAAGTGGTCGTTAAGGGACTCACTATCAATGATGTCTGGCCTTTGCTCACTCATGCGTCTGAATGGCCGAACTACTACAAAAACGCAGCAAACATCATTTTTCATAAGAAAGGTGAAACAGAACTGCATATGGGAACCCGTTTTAAATTCACCACATTTGGTTTCCCGGTTGAGTCTGAGGTTACTGAGTTTCAGCCATCCGTTAATGGTGGGCCAGCACGCATCGCCTGGCATGGCTGGGTAGAAGGTGATGCCCAGCATCATCTCGATGTTCATCACGCCTGGTTACTGGAGAATCTTCCGGGGGGGCGCCTGCGCATCCTGACAGAAGAAAGCCAGATTGGTGTTCCTGCTCAACAACTGCACAACACATTACCTAATCCTATGCTCAACGCTCACCAACTTTGGCTGACAGGTCTGGTCCAGGCTGCGGAACAAGCCAAACAGTAATTATCTGGCCTGAGTGGCCGTCTGGAAAAAACAGGAACTGACAATGGCAAATATCACCGTTATCGGGTTGGGCGCGATGGGAAGCCGTATGGCGTCTAATCTGCTGAAAGCCGGGCATGTGTTGACTGTCTGGAACCGCACGCCGGCGGCTGTTAAGGAACTGGCTTCTGCCGGGGCTATCATCGGCAAAACGCCGCGTGAAGCAGTAGCCAGTGCTGATGTGGTTTTATCAATGGTGCGCGATGATGATGCCTCACATGAGGTCTGGCTTGATGCCGAGCACGGTGCGCTTGCCGGTATGCAACCGCATTCAATTGCTATAGAGAGCAGTACTCTCACGCCGGGCTGGATTAAGACGCTTGCCGCAGAAATGGCTGCGCACACCAGGCACTTCGTTGAAGCACCGGTATCAGGTTCACGGCCTCAGGCTGAAGCAGGAACCCTGGTCTGGTTTGCTGGCGGAGAACAGGATGTGATCAAAAAAATCCAGCCTGTGCTTCTCCAGATGGGGTCTGTGGTTTACCACACCGGTGCGCACGGTTCAGCGGCACTGACCAAACTGGCCACCAATGCCCTGATGGGCGTTCAGGTCACCGCAATTGCTGAGATCATTGGCATCCTTAATCAGGAGGGGGCTGATGTGGCCCGCGTACTGAATGCGGTTTCCGGCACGTCATGCTGGAGCCCGCTGGCTGGCGGTATTTCCGGGTTAATGATGAGCGAAAATTATACCCCGCAGTTCCCCTCAGAACTGATTGAAAAAGACTTCGGATACATTTTGCAGTCCACTGCATCTGGTCAGGATGCCCCGACACTGAATGGTGCGCGTGCGGTATTCCAGCGAGCTATCGACGCCGGACAGGGCGCGGACAATATGTCAGGTGTGGTAAGGCTGTTTCGCTGAAAGAGGAAGAGGCTTTGCGCAATAATTTCGCGGTCACTATCGCGGTAGGTCAGCCTACACTTCACGGCGGTAAAATCTGCGGGTGACTTCATCCGTAAATACTCATTTACTCATTTGAGTAAACTCAGTAGGTAGTTATCAGAACACATCAGGCGATGGCAAAAACCATCGCCTGATATTTACCCTATTTTCGTTGTCGTCTGCGTACGAAAAACAGAAGAATCGCCAGGACAATAACACCACCAGCGACCATACCGCCTTTCGCCACGGCTAATAGCGGCGAAGGTTTGCCGCCTGCTCTTAACTCTTTCACGCGCTCGGGTGTGGTCTGAACACGGGCATCGCCAAAATTATCGAACAGATAGTTAACCAACGTGGCAACCTGTTGGTCGTTCATATGCCGGGAGAAAGCTGGCATCGCTTGTCCGTGGTCGGGTACCAGACCATCCAGCACTGCCATGACAGCGTTATCCGCCACCGGGCGTCGAAGTGCCGCGTTGCCAGCCAGGGCAGGGAGTCCGTTACGTCCTTCTCCCGACAGCTGATGGCAACTGGCGCAGTGGCTGTTATACAGATTTGCGCCTTCGGACGCATTGCCCGATAACAGGTCCAGCTCATTCACCTGCTTTGCCGGGGTTATCTGCGTTTGCGTTGCCGTTGGATTGATTTGCTGTGCGGGTACATCGCGCAAATATGCGGTAATGGCTTTGATATCGCTGGGCGTCAGGTGACTGAAGCTTTTGTTGATGGCTTCCAGCATCGGGCCACCTGCCTGCGATCCTTCCCCTGAATTACCGGTAGTGAGATAAGCAGACAATGCCTGATCTGACCAACTGCCGATACCTGCATGGACATCCGAGGTAATGTTGGGTGCAAACCAGGTACCGAGAGATGCACCGGCCAGCGCCTTACCCGACTCTTCAGCCATCAGGGCGTTGCGTGGTGTATGGCAAGTGGAGCAGTGGGCTAACCCCTCAACCAGATACGCACCCCGATTCCATTCAGCCGATTTGCTGTTATCCGGCGTAAACGGTTTATCGTCTGCAAACAACAAATTCCATCCTGCCATCGACAGGCGAATATTGAAGGGGAAGGGCAGATCGGTTTGCGGCCCTTTGTCATCGACGGGTTGGACACCCTGCATGAAATACGCGTACAGCGCCTTCATATCCTCATCAGTAACTTTCGAGTACGAGGTGTAAGGCATGGCCGGATAGAGGTTTGCGCCATCTTTGCGTACCCCATGACGTACCGCTTTTTCAAAATCAGTCAGGCTGTAATCACCGATACCTGCTGTTTTCGACGGTGTGATGTTGGTGCTGTAGATACTACCGAGCGGCGTCTGGAGTGATAATCCACCGGCAAAGGGTTTGCCACCCGGCGCAGTATGACAGGCACCACAATCTCCTGCGGTGGCCAGATACTGCCCTTTGGCGATAAGTGCAGCGGATGCCGACTCATCAGCCTTAGCTGCTGCACTCAAGGAGAGTGCCAGCGCCACGCCTGTCAGACTTAAAGAAAGCGTCTTTTTCATTTACGGCTCTCCTTAAATTTTGCCAAGAATGGCGTCGGCAGTACGTAATCCGAGCGCGCAAGCGGTGAGGGTTGAGTTTGCGGTAGCAACGGTTGGCATGACACCCGTCGATACCATGTAGAGATTGTCGTATTCCCAGGCTTTGCCATGATGGTCAGTGACTGAGGTCTTTTCATCAAAACCCATCGCCAGCGTGCCGGTAATGTGTTGGTTATTGCTATACACGCCCGGCGTGGAGTAACGCACATTGGTGGCACCCAGCATTTTGGCAATATCGGCGTACACCGCTAAGGAGTGCTGCATCCCTTTTTCAACGTAACTGTCGAATGAATAGGAGAATGCCGGGGTGGGTAAACCCAACGCATCCTTTTTCGTGGTACTCAGCATGGTACGGTTGTTAGGATCGGGCAATTGTTCTAACACGTTCTTAAAACTCAGTTCATGGGAGGCGCGAAACCGGATAGCGTCATCCAGTGCCTGACCGGTAAGACCTTCTTTAATTGCACCCGCAGTGACGCCGGCGACCCGCGATGAGTTGGAAATATCAATACGAAACGCGGCGGATTCAGAACGGAAAGCACCATCACGCAACTGCTGGATAGAAGAGGGACTCATGGGGCCGCGTCCGGGCCAGAGGGGTTCATCAGCGAAAAAGGTGACGGAGTTTGATGGATGGTCCATCAAATTACGTCCCAGTTGGTCATAGTTATTGCACAGACCATGAGGGTTTTTCGCATCGGCAGACATGAACAATATTTTGGGTGTTTCAACCGCATTTGCCGCCAGCACGACGATCTCCGCTTCTACCCGGTGAGATTGTTTGTTCCAGTCGTAATAGTGAACGGCCGTGATCTTACCTTTCCCGTCCTGCTCCAGTTTGTAAACCACCGCCTGTGGCAGCAGTTTGACACCCGCTTTTTCAGCGGCATCCGCAGCAATGCCACCGTGATATTGCGCATCAATCGGACAGATTGGCATGCAGTTATTGTTACCACAGCATTGAGGACGACCATCATAAGGCAGTGAGTTACGCCCGGTGGTATTCGTCAGCACTTCATATTTCGGTGCCAGGCGGTCGGTAATTCGCTGCTCAAGCCACGATTTGGTGACGGGAGGCATCGGAAATGGCTGTTTTCTGGGTGAATATTTCGCCATTTCTGGCGGGCCTGATACTCCCCAGAGGAGTTCGGCCTCGTAATAATACGGTTCGAGATCGTCATAACTGATCGGCCAGTCGCGTCCAACGCCATACTGAGTTTTCAGGCGAAAATCAGCCGGCACCAATCGCCATGCCTGGGCTGCCCAGTGCCAGCTGGTCCCACCGACAACGCGCAGATATTCGGGTTTATAGTCCTTTGGACCCGTCTGGTCGAGATAACCGTTATCTTCAGGTTTGTAATCCGGAAACGGGGCGATTTTTGAATTTGGGTAGGGAGCGATGAAATCGTCCTTACGGGCAGAATGACGGAAATTGCTGACAATGGTGTCTCGTTCAATACGCGGGCCAGCCTCCAGCATCAGAACCTGGCGTCCCGCCAGCGCCAGCTTACGGGCGGTTAATGCGCCCACGACCCCGGAACCGATAACGACAATATCAGCAGTAATAGTTTCAGACATATTAGTTACTTAATCTCAATGGATAGATTGAACCCAGGGGTTAGAGCGGCTTTGCAGCCCAACTGCCATAAGCGCCGTAAGCGTAGGTCGGTGGTCTGAGCTTGTCGGCCACAACCTGATTCGCGAGCGCTTCGATATAAGCCACGCAAATGGCGTTGTCTCCTTTGCCGACGACCCCGAGATACCAACCAGTCAAAATGTCGGTAGGGAGGTGGGCTAAATCGGCTACTGAGGGATCGGCTGCCAGCTTGCTGCTCATTTCATTGGCGCTCACTGCGTGTTGGTCAATCCACTGCTGAAGTCTGGACGTTTTACTGCTGAAACTGCTGTCAATTCTGGAGAATGCGGCAAGAAGGACCCTGGTAAAGTTTTCCGGTAATTGTGATTTACCGGTTAGCAGGGTGGATAATTTTGCGAAACTACTGTCTTCGGGGGCGCTGGCATAGGAAGGGAATGCGGGAATAACCGTCAGTGCAGCCAGTGCACCCATTCCCTGCAACAAACGCCTGCGCGAAACACGACTTGATTGCTCAACCATAAATAAATGACCTGCCATGTGTGATTCTATTGTTATGACTGAATGCTGCCAGCCACAGGTGTGGTGACATAAATTCAATCTCTCAATAATTATAGGGATATAAAAACTTAACCTGTATCACAAAACTGACGGTAAAATTTCACAAATTACATTTAATGTGATCTTTTCTTAAGGAGGTGTAACATTTTGTGTGTTGGGCTGCTTATGTTGTCAGTACATCGTATTACGCTTCTTCACTTCCCTTCTGCCAGATTTATCAAGAGCGGTGAGCCTGCAAGCCAGTTGTGTCAGAATTACCTCTACGTTGCCAGTTCCTGATTCCGCAGTGTGTTTTTCACCGAGCGGGATACAACGGCGTTCGAACATTTCAGTATGAATTGAGTGGGGGTTTCATGAGTACAGGCAGTCTTTTCCTGCTACAGCCGCTTTCAGGCGACATCATTGAATTTAATCCTGAAACCGGGGAACGCGCTTCTGTTGTTTCCGGCTTACGATCCCATCCCGATGGCATTGCCATAGATGTTATAAATAAGCGGATTTATTGGACAAATATGGGGGAGCACAAAGAGCCTGATACGTTGGAATTTTTCCAGGCCGATGGCAGTGTTGAAACCGCGAACCTGGACGGTTCTGGCCGTAAGCGCCTGGTTGAAAATGGGGTGTTTGTTACGGGTAAGCAGCTTCTCCACGACAGCGACAATGGTCATCTTTACTGGTGCGATCGAGAAGGAATGCGCGTTCTTCGCTCAAATGATGATGGCTCAAATCTGACGGTACTGATTCAGACGGGGCTGTTTCCCAAAGATTCCAGAGACTATACGCGGCATTGTGTTGGGATCGCGATTGATCTGAAAAATGATTTTATCTACTGGACCCAGAAAGGACCGTCAAAAGGTGGGAAGGGGCGCATTATGCGGGCATCACTCGCTCTCCCTGAAGGAAAAACGGCATCAACACGGCAGGATATTAAGCCTGTAATGGAAAACTTACCGGAACCGATAGATCTGGAGTTCGATTTCCACAATAACCTGATGTACTGGACAGACAGGGGAGACAAGCTGCAAGGGGGAAACACGTTAAACTGTGCTTCGGTGCAAAACGGCGAATTTAACGATCATCGTATCCTTGCTACGGGTTTGGACGAAGGTATCGGATTAGCCATAGATCATCCTCGTGGAGTGATTTGGATTACTGACCTGGGCGGTAATTTATGGCAGTACAAACTGAACTCAGATGAGCCACTCCAGCGTATCGCCAGCTTCGAACCACTGACAGGTATCGCCCTCGGTTGAATGGCGTCTGTTCTGGCACGACTCCCGGCAGGAGCATTATAACGCCAATGGCGATTAACCTGTGCTTGCGGTCGTGCCGGAATAAAGTGGAGTTGACAGGCATGATTTGGATAAAGGCACGCTTAAATGTTTACGTAAAAAGAGCTTTGGCGGATACAGAAAATTCATTGATTCAAAGGGTACTGAACTGAGTTAGTATATAAAAATAAGGACATTTAGAACTGCCCTTATTTATATCCTCAGCCGTGTCTCCCTAATATTAGTGCTTTATTCGCATAAAAATTCGAGACAGAACCACGGCCTATGGTAAAAATGGATGCGCTTACAGTATGTTAAAGCAAACATTTATCGGGATGATAACCTGGCAGGATATAAAAATGAGAACCGCTTCCATTCTTTTAGCTTCAGCTTTGCTATGCATTTCAGCTACAAACAGCTTGTGATGACTCATATATTGTTCTGTTAAAAACTCCCAGCTTTGATAGCAATACGGATAATAAAAGTTAAAGGCATAAACTATGCAAAGCTGGCAACGTCACAGAATCTCGCGCGGTTAGACAGACAAAACTCTATTCAACCTTGATTATTTTCCGACAATGCTTGGTAACGTCCCAGTTAGGCTGTGGCAGTTGTGGGAATGTGCTCACAACATCTCTCGACTGAGTTTGATTGGGATGAAATAATTTTCCGATATTTCGCGTACGCGATAGTCAATAGCAAAGTAATAACGTTTCCCGGGTTGGGGAATAAACGGAATCCACTGTTCTTCGCTAACGTCCGAAAAAGGGAGTAGGGGGCTAATTGATTTTTGACCGTGTAGATCTGTTCAATCGCGATGAGTTTTCCCGGCGGAATTTATTTTTTTCTTTCTTGCAACGAGCCTATGGCCTACTGGCGGTACTGTGCATGACGCTAATGAACAAGAAGCGGCGCAGCGCCAGTGGTGGATTAGTATAGTCCCGGTTACTTGCAAAAGGATAAAAGTTCAACCGTTCCCTCTGATTGAGAAAAGACAAATTTTTTACATTGCCTTGTAGAGCCCGAGTAATCCAGCAGAGCAATTAACACCAGATAAAATTAAGGAATTCGTGCATTGTTTCATTTGTGAAACATATTCCTTTAAAGGTTTGCAAATTAAGTCACAATATTTTTGTTATTTAAGCATGGCCACATAAAGTATCTCTTTGTCGGTAAAATCTCTTAAATATCATCGCTTTGCGGTGGTATTGTATAATGATAATGATTTTCATAAGCAATTGCATGTCTGTTCATATCTGCTATCTTAGCCGCGAATAAGAAGGGATGGTCAATGGCACCATAACTCCAAATATTATCCTGCATGGAGAATAATTGTACTTTCGGGTCTTTGAGTATCGGCTTCTTATCTTCTACTTATCTAAATAAATTCCTGATAATTAGTGCGGTTTATAACTTCTAATATGGACATGGTATGAATCAGACAAAAGCGTGTGGCATTGTTTTGCGTTCTCTTGCGGTTATGATCTCGGCAGTTTTGTGCCATCAGGCGTTTGCTGACTTGCCTCAGCCAGCTAATGATCCTCATGCTCAGGTTCATGATGGGGGTAAAGGCGGGCAACATAAATGGGCTCAACCGCCTCAGCCTTTTAAAGTCTTACCTGATAATAAAGTGGTTTTTAGCATTCGTGCGCCGGAAGCTTCTAAAGTAGAAGTGCAGGGTGGCTGGCCTGGTGGAGCGAAAGGGGATAGTCGGGTTGCTATGACTAAAGGCGCTGATGGCGTGTGGACCACCACTGTGGGGCCTCTGGCTTCCGATATCTGGAATTACCAGTTTATCGTTGATGGTGTTAAAGCGATGCCTGAGTTTGGCCGTAAGTCTCCTCAAACCGGGCTGGCAAACAATGAATTTGCTATTCCTGGTGCAAAAGCTGACGACTTCGTGGCAAATTCCGCTTCTAAAGGCAGTGTTACTTACACGTCTGTGCCGTATATGGACAGTCAGAAGCGTTTTACCATCTATACCCCACCAGGCTATTTCAATTCATCAGAGCGCTACCCGGTTTTATATCTCACGTTAGGCGGCGCACATGATGGTTCTCGGGCGAATGAAGACTCTTTCATCTTCAACTTGCTTGATAACATGATTGCAGATAAACGTATCCAACCGATGATTGTGGTTGTTCTCGACCCGGATGCGCCAGGAGGAAGTTCGCTGGGGAACTCCAGTTTCCATGGTGGAGGAAACCAGACATCTGAAAAATATGTAGAAGCATCTCAGGCGATTGTAGATAACATCGTCCCCTTCGTGGATAAATCATTCCGTACATTGGCGGACCGAGAGCATCGTGCGATCGGCGGTTTCTCCTCTCCTGGTGCACAAGGCTTTATGGCTGGAGCACGTAATCCGAATGTATTTGCCTCGATTGGTACTTTCAGCGGCGGCTTCCCGACCTGGCCGGGTGTAGGTGTGCAGATTGAAAGCAAGCTGCATTATGACCATTACACTGGGCCTGATCTGAACCGCGTACCTGACATGAAAAAGTTAGGAGCATATATTCCTAAACTGAATTCAGACGCAAATATGAAGTTGGTCTTTATGAGTGTTGGAAGCGATGAACCTCTGATCCAAACTTTCGAACTGATGAAAACGTTTCTGAGTGAACGTGGAATTAAATATCAGGCCATCGTTGAACCGGGTGAGATTCATGATGGGCGTAATATCCGTGTTTCACTGCGTAACTTCCTTCCATTGTTGTTCAAGTAATTAGTTGTATTTCGTCATTCAAAATAGAAATCAATAAAATTTGAGCCTGCTTTGCAGGCTCTCATAAGAAATGACCGTATTGATACCATTCGCATTTAATTGCGTTATTTGGTTGCACGCCCGTGTTCTGAATATGTTCAATTAAACGACGAGAAAAAAGAAATGTCTATCAAGTATGCACAGGGATTGCCGCGGCTCTCTTCATTATCTCTTGCAGTAACATTGTCCATTTTGACGATGAATAATGTCCATGCCGATGATTTTTCATATGATTCAACTGCTAATAACCTTAATGGTAAAGACCAGAACACAATGGTCGTGACGGCATCTGGATTCGATGAGGATGTGACCAAAGCTGCCGCCTCTGTCACCGTCATTAGCAATAAAACCATACATTCCAAGCCATATTATACGGTGCTGGATGTACTAAGAGACGTCCCAGGGGTTTTTGTAACAGGAAGCGTCGGCTCTGAAGAAATAACCATGCGTGGCATGGCAAGCGATTACACCTTGATTCTGGTTGATGGAAAAAAGGTTGATATGCGAGAAACCGTCGATGAAACAACGACAACGGGATATCAATTTTTGCCGGGTATCGAAGCCATTGATCATATTGAGGTGATCCGTGGCCCTGCATCTTCCCTTTATGGTTCCGATGCAATAGGTGGTGTTATCAATATCATCACTAAAAAAGCGAACAGAAAAGAATGGCACGGTTCGATTACCGCAGGAACAACTATCCAGGAACACAGCCGTTCTGGTGACATTAATCAAACCAGTGCCCATTTAGCAGGTCCATTGATTGAAGATACGCTGAGTATGAAAGTCGATGGCACTTTTCAGCAGAGAAATGAAGATGACTATGATGGTGGGGCAGCAAAACGTAAACTTCTGAATGGAGGGGTAGGATTTACCTGGACGCCAAATCTCGACAATATTTTTGACTTTGATGTGACCCGGGCTTTACAGGAAACACTGGCCACACCGAAAACTTCTGGTGGTACGACTAACCATGCCTACACTCGAACAAACTATACGCTGAGCCATAAAGGGTATTATGGAATCCTGGAGACTAATTCTTATGCTCAAATTCAGGACTCAACCAATTCCAGCAGTAGCATCACTGGCAGAAACACCACGTTAAACACGCTTGAGAAACTTTATCTTGGGGACAATCATACGTTTTCATTTGGGGGTTCATTCCTGAACGAGACCATCCATGATGCCAACAATGTGCTTAAAGTTGAGAGTGGTGATCCAACTTCAAAACTGGACCGTAATAGCTGGGCGCTGACTGCTGAGGACCGATGGAATGTAGTTGACCCATTTGATGTGATCCCGTCACTTCGTCTGGATGAAAATGAAAAATACGGTTCACACGTTACACCAAAACTTTATGGCGTATGGACTATCGCCCCGCAATGGACGTTAAAGGGCGGTATATCTGGTGGTTATAAAAACCCCACTTTACGCCAGTCAGCGTCAAACTGGGCTGACTCTGCCGGTTCCGGTCAACGAGATGGGGTAAGTATTGGTAATCCTGATCTTAAGCCGGAAACCAGTACTAACTATGAGCTGGGAATTAACTGGGACAGCGGCAGAGTGAAAGTCGGCGTCACCGGATTCTACAGCAAGTTCAGAAATAAAATTGAACTTGAAACGCTATGTACTGGAGATGCCGGGACTTATACCTGCGATTATAATGGCGAAAAATATGACTTTGTCTCGTCTTACTATAATGTGAGTAAGGCAATGATGCGTGGGGTTGAATCCACATTTGCATGGGATATTCTGTCTAATCTGCATCTAAATACTTCTTACACCTATACTGAAACCAAGCAGGAGTCGGGAGAATTTGCAGGCCAGCCGCTTAATCAGCAACCTAAACATCTGGTAAGTGCACGTCTGGATTATGACTTCTCACAGAATATCAGTCCGTGGTTGCGTGTTTATTATCGTGGCAAAACGTCTGAGCACTATGCAGGGAATTCCAGGTCAACTGAAACAGCAGGATTCTATTCCTACACCGTTGTTGATTTAGGGGTTAATTTCCAACTTACACCGAAGGTTAAGTTAAATACCAGCGTTTCAAACCTGTTTGATAAATACATAGATAGTGATACCTATGGCGATAATCAGGATGGAAGACGTTACAACGTTAGCCTGACCTACAATTTCTGATTCTACAGCAGGGCGTATCAGGTATCTAATACGCCTGAATCAGAAAAGAGTCTCCCGGTTAATAACTAAGATGAAAATTAAGGACTTAATGATGGTGAAGTTGAAAAAAGGGCACTATACCTTAAAAACACTATTTGCCGTATTATTGGCGAGTATGGCAACTCCGGGTTTTGCAGACATCCAGGTGTTAAGAAAACCGGTTGATGTAGGTGCATATGAAATGGTCTACAACAATGATCATCAATCCATTTTGGTTGCCACCACTCAGGACAGAAATGTTGAAGGGGGGCTGGTATATGAACTTGATGCCAAAACACTGAATGTGATTCACACGATCGAAACAGGTAAAAAGCCTTTTGGCGCAGCAATAAACAATAAAACGCACACCGCATATTTTGGTGGAAGTATAGATGGATGTCTTATCGCTGTTGATATTGATACAGGAAAGGTCAAAGGTATTGTTAGCCTGGTACCGCAGATGCAAAGAGCAGAAACGAAAGGTAAACCCACAGAGCCGCGTCGTCAGAATGCGCAAGCTCGTGGAACGAAACCTGCGGGTGAGATGAAGATTCACGACGATAACCGGCCACCTGCACCGCGAGAGCTGGCGGTGGATGAACAAACCAATACCGTTTATGTCAGTGGTGTTAACCGCAAAGATAGTGTGCTATGGGTGGTTGATGGTGGCAGTTTAGTGGTGAAACAGACACTGCACGGATTGGGTAAACTCAACACCGGATTGGCAATAGATAATGATAATCACCGCCTTTATACCAGTAACGGTGATGGAGAGTTCATCACAATCGACAGCCAGAACAATAGCATCCTTTCCAGAACGAAAATTGTCGCAGATGACCAGGAACATTTGCTGATGAATATTTCTCTCGATAAGAAAGGGCATCGCGCATTTGTGTCAGATAATAAAGCAGCCGAGATTTTGGTTGTGGACACGACCAATGGTAAAGTTATTCATCGGATCAATGTACCTGAGTCTATCGGTGTTCTTTTCAATTCACAGCGTAATGAGATCTTCGCAGCCCACCGTAACGATGGGACTGTCAGCATAATTGATGGCAGAAACTATGAGGTGCTGTCAACTTTACGGCTTCCAGCACACCCTAATAGTTTTGCATTATCAACATCAGGTGATGCACTCTATGTAAGTGTCAAGCAGGACTCTGCTCATGATAAACCTACTATTCTACCTGATGATGTTGTGCGTATTGCCCTGAACTAAGATGATGCGTGCCCGTATTCCGTGCGGGCATGCAATGATTTAGGGAGGGTCACACGCGCGTTAAGTCCGTGAGGGTTACGGTTCATCAATTCGAATACACCGCCATGCAATTGAACAATTTCATTGACGATTGAAAGACCTAATCCGGCATTTCCTTTTCGCTCATTTCTTGCCGAATTGAGATGAAAGAATGGTTCTTTGACTTTTTCTAGCATGTCGGGAGGGATGCCTGGGCCGTTATCCATGATCTCAATAATGATTTGATCACCGGCCTGCCTGGTATGAATCGTTATTTGGTCTGCATGTGCTGCTGCATTTTCAATAAGATTGACGATAGCTCGTTGTATCGCTTCTGGTTTGCAAAATAATTCCAGGGTTGATGTACCAATGTATTGTATGCATGTTCCGCCATCTTCATATTCATCGCAAAGGGTTGTCAGTAATGCATCCAGATCCAGCCATTCTGGTTTTTCTCCATCCGAACCCGTGCGAATGAAAGAAAGAGCCGCCCCGATCAGTTTGGTCATCAGATCTATGTCCTTGATGAGTTTTTCTTTTGCAATTTCCGGTGGCCAGGTATCGATACCAAGTCGCATTCGGGTGAGGGGAGTACGCAGATCATGACTGATAGCTGCCAGCATATGGCTACGGCTTTGCATGTAACTTGAGATGCGCTCCTGCATGAGATTGAAAGTGTGGGCGACTCTGCGAATTTCGAGAGGGCCTTCCTCTTTCACCGGTATAACCGTCATATCGCGACTGAATGCGTCTGCTTTTATTGAGAGTTCGCGCAGTGGGCTAATAATTCGGCCAATTGCCCAAATTGACATAACCGCAATTCCCGTCAGAAGAAACAATATTGCGCAGAAGGTTGGAAAGGTAAATCGCGTAGGTTCTCTGCCAATGTTATCCACCATCACTTCAAGATAACCATTACCCATATTTATGATGACCTGTATATCCTGGCGGGGGTTCTGAGAGTTACAGGAAAAAACGTCAATATGGTTTCCTCCTTTTAATTCACTGGCTAGTGATCTTGCCAGATCCCAGGTATTGAATGTCTGAGTTGTGCAACTTACAGGTTGTTGTGTGACCCAACGAATTTTCATCCCATCGGCTCGTTGTGCTGCCTGCAATATTGCATTCTGCTGTGCAGGCTCAACTTCACGCAATATATTAACAATACTACTAATACGATATGTTGTTTGCCATGGCCAGGGAGGGCCGGGTGGCCCTTTCGGGATGAATAGCAGTGTGCATAAAACCATAAAGGTAATGACAGTCGAGCATGAAATAATAATCAGAATATGGCCTAACGTAGTGGAAAAGAATTTTTTCATCACAGCGTATTAACTTCTGGTCTGAACATATAGCCACCATTTCTGAATGTCTGGATTAACTCATCTTTTACCTGGTCATCAGCAAGTTTTTTTCTTAAACGGCTAATCAGAATGTCGATGGTACGTGTTGATGGTGAACAGTCATCCGCCCGAGTTAACTCCAGCAGATTTTCGCGAGAAAGCAATTTGTTGACGTTCTGGCACAACACGACCAATAAGTTTGTTTCGTTCGCGGTCAAGGATTTGCGTAGTCCCCCAGGACCGCGAAGATAGCGTCTCAAGGGGTAAAAGGTGTATGCAGAAAACTGAAATGTCATTTCTGTTGTTAATTTTGGTTGAGAGACATCATGAGAAGTCGATCGGCGTAATACGGAACGAATCCTGGCGAGGAGAACGTGTAAATCAAAGGGTTTCGTAACATAGTCGTCTGCGCCAAGTTCCAGACCAAGAATATTGTCAGCAGGATCTTCCAGAGCCGTTAGCATGATGACAGCTGGACCTCCTTCGGTGCGGACTTTACGGAAGAATTCAAAGCCGTTCTCTCCAGGTAACATCAGGTCAAGTAGAATCAAGTCAGTGCTATTTTTCTTCATCCACTCATGCCCGGTTTCAGCTGAAGGACATGTTTCCACATGATAGCCCTGCGTTTTGAGAAACGAAGCAAGTGATTGGTTTATATCAATATCATCTTCGATTATTAGGATTTTTGTCTCGTTCATGTGTGTATTCAGCAATCTCAGGCATGAGCAATATTTTATCATTAATTGATAATAATAGTCATTATCAATTAACGAATCTGTATCTGTGAGATTGAGAGAAAAGAAAGGGCTTAAATATCTGAACTGGCAAAAGTCGATAGTTGTCGTTGGAGCTAAAATAAACATACCGGGATTCGCAGTATGCCGGTGCGGTTTATAACACGTTAACGAATTGCCATATTGTTCCAGGGAAGAAGGGGGCATGGTGGAAAATCACCACCACAACTTTACCCTCAGCTTCGAGTTTAGTCAGGAACCCGTTGTAAAACCGGTGGCGCAAAGTGGGAGCCCGATGGCTGCCCACTCATCAAGCGCAGTTAGTGAGATTTTTTCATAAACAACGCGGTGCCTGCGGAGAGCAGGCAGCCAGCCAGAAGGTAAATTGCCACGCTATGCCATTGACCACCTGACAGGGTGACTAAAGAGGCCGCAATAAACGGCGTAAAACCACCGCCAACTACGCTGGCGACCTGATAACCCACCCCTGCGCCGCTGTAGCGATAACCTGCACCAAACATTTCAGTAAACATGGGTTGCTGGACACAGACGACCATATCATGCGCAATATTCGCCAGCATAATTGAGAAGAATATTATCCAGACGAGAGATTTTGCCTCCAGTGCCATAAAGAAAGGAAAGGCACTCAACATACCGATCACCGCACCGATGATGTAAATGCGATGACGACCGAAGCGATCCGCTAAATGGGCAAAGCAGGGGATGGTAAGGCAGCTAAGGCCACCGACCAGCAGACCGATATTAAGGAACAGTTCGCGTGGCAAGCCAAGATTCTGTGTGGAATAACTCAATGCGAACGCGGTAACAATATACATTGTCAGTAATTCACACAGACGCAGTGCGATAATCTTTAAAAACGCACCCGGATGACGCACCAGCGCCTCCATGACAGGTATGCGTGATTTCTTTGATACATCTGCTTTCTGCTGGCGCTCAAATTCAGTGGATTCTTCCATGCCTTTTCGTATCCACAGCGCGGCAAGAACCAGGATCGTGCTGCATAAGAAAGGGATGCGCCAACCCCAGCTCAGAAATTGCTGGTCCGATGTTAAATGACTGATGAGTGAAACCAGTCCGGTGGAGAGTAAAAGTCCCACGCCGTAGCCGACCTGAACACCACTGCTGTAAAAGGCTTTTTTCCGCTCAGGTGCACTTTCTACTGACAGCAACGCTGCACCTCCCCATTCTCCACCAACGGCAAAGCCCTGTATGGCCCGCAATGTGACCAGCAACACCGGTGCATACCAGCCAATGCTGGAAAAGGTTGGCAACAGACCGATAAGGGCGGTGGAAATACCCATCATCCAGACCGTCATCATCAACATACGTTTACGGCCCAGACGATCTCCAAAATGGCCGAAAATTATCCCGCCCAATGGCCGGAACAGAAAGCCGACACCAAAGGTGGCGAATGCAGCGAGTGTTCCCATCGCTGGGCTAATCTGTGGAAAGAATTCATGGTTAAAGACCAGGGCGGCAGTGATGCCGTAAAGCAAGAAGTCATACCAGTCAACCACCGCACCGGCAAAGCTACCCCAGGCAGCACGCCGGGCACGATTCAGAGACGGAGTTTTGTTCATGGCTGATGGTGAAATAAGTGGAGAATCCATAGTTGTCCTGTTTGCACTATTTTTAGTTGTTAGAACGAGCAGCAAGTCATTCTTATCAAAGCGGGCATCATTCAGAGTCGGCCAAGAGACTACTCTGTCATCAGCCAGGATGAAACCCTTATCCTGGGATACTTGCGCGAAGCTGTCTGTGCCATAAGGCTAAGCTGAGAGGGTGTACAAGTTATCCAAATCGGTCATGCAAGTCTTAATTGATTAAAAATAGATAATTATCAACGAGATATAAAAGTGCGCAAAATGATAGTTATGTTAAATACGATATCCGGCTAATCCCGCAACACCACCCCATCCCGTAGCGGCGCGATTCATCGCGCAGGTTTTACGTCACCATCACTGGATATCACACCAGAAATGGCTATCAAGCTGTCAGCTGTAATCGGCAGTACTCCCGCGATGTGGTTACGTATTCAAGCTGCCTATGACCTTGACCGGGCGGAAAAAACTGTCGACCTCTCTGTTTTGAATACAAGTTATAAGCCAGCCCCTTTAAAAGGTGCCAACTGAGCCGATTAAGAGGCTTCAAAGCCACTGTTTCTTAATGACATTCCCGAACTGGGCAGGCTACCTGTTCTGCCCAGATTTCAGGAGTGTTACGTCAAAATATGTTAGCAGTCAGAGCGTTCTCTTTTAAAAACTCACGATTAATCGTGAAGCCCAACCCAGGCTCTTGCGGCAACGTTAACCAACCCTGTTCATGTTCAAGCGGATTCTCGACCAGCGCGGTGCGGAACGGATGTGATGATGTGTCGTATTCGAAAAGCGGTTGGCTGGCATAGAGCGCATAGTGGGTGACCGGGGTTGACGCGATCAGATGCAAAGAAGCGTATTGGCCCACCGCAGTGCCCCAGACATGAGGGTTGACCTGAACGCCGCCTGCCATAGCTAACACGTTAATATGACGTAATGCAGTCACCCCACCCGCCAGGCAGATATCAGGTTGAGCAATATCAATGGCCTGAGATGCAATGAGATCACGGAAGCCAAACAATGAAAATTCCGCTTCACCACCCGCGATGGGAATATCCAGCGCATCCCTCACCCGGCGGTAAGCAACATAATCTTCAGGAATAACCGGCTCTTCCATCCACAGCAAATCGTAATCGGCCAGGGCGCGTCCAAGGCGAATGGCATCATTGGCACCATAGCCGTGGTTAACATCGACCATAAATTTGCTGCGTTCGCCAACGGCTTCCCTGATAGCAGACATCACTTTTACGTCATCATCAACACCAAAGCCCAGCTTCACCTTCATCAGGGAAAAACCGGCTTCACTGTGGCGTATCGCCTCACTGGCCATAGCATCCGCCTGGCCGCGTCCTTCCGTGCGGAAAAAACCTGTCGCATAACATTGCACGCGCTCACGAAACGCGCCGCCAAGCAGTTGCCAAAGCGGCAATCCCGCCGCTTTACCGCAGATGTCCCACAACGCAATATCAACTGCGCTGATGGCCCCCAGCACCACCCCCTTACGGCCGTAATCTCGCGTTTTGACATACATGTCATGCCACAAGACTTCTGTATTGCGCGGATCTTTACCGATGATCAATGGCTTCAGGGCGCTGTTGATGGCGGCGGCAGCGATTTCAGGAGGCTGCAAGCCAACACTGAACGTCTCACCCCACCCCTCGATGCCTTCGTCGGTGGCGATGCGCACCAGCACGGTGGATCGTCCCTGCACCCAGCCTTGTGAGTAGGCAAATGGCCGATCCAGTTTGCTCTTCAGGATATAGGTTTCCACTTCAGTAATTTTCATCTCAGATTACTCCTGCGTAGCTTGTGCCATAAGGGATGAGGATTTTTCTTCGCGGATAACCGGCTTACCGACGAACCAGAAATAAATACCTGCGCCAAGCACAGAGACAACCGCGGAAATCAGAAACACCAGCGTAAAACTGTGAGTAGCATCGACAATCGCGCCAGCGACCAGCGGTGAAACTGTCGCACCGAGGAAGCCACCGAAATTCTGCACTGCGGCGACAGAGGCTACGGTGCCAGGGGCCGTGACTTCGGCTGGAATCGACCAGGCATGCGCGACTACGCCACCATTAAAACCGAGTGCAAACGCCATTAAGATCACCGCGACAGTCAGGCCTGCACCTTCACCGAACATGCCATTAAATGGCAGTAGCGCCAGGACGATAGCCTGTAACACCAGCGCACCAATGATGGTGACCTTCTTGGCTTTAAGTGTGCTCCAGCCGGAACGTTCGGAGAGCTTACCTGAAATCACACCGCTCACGAGATCACCGATGATCGCACCAATCCACGGGACGCTGGCGACCAGTCCTAAAGAGGAAAATTTAATCCCAAACTGGTTAATAATATAAAGTGGGATAAAGACCAGGAAAATCTGGTAAACCCACATATTACAAAAGAAACCCGCCATCATGCCCCACATCGTTTGATGTTTGAATAACTCCCTCCAGGGTAAATTATTTTTTGTAATTATGGGGGTGGCATCATGCTGAATATATTCCCGTTCTTCTTTTGTCAGGGATTTATGTTTCTCAATATCCCGATAGAAGGCGAAAAATATCACTGCGGCAATAATTCCTGCCCCACCGGCAATGAAATACATTTCACGCCAGCCAATTTCTGAAACGATCCAGATCAGTAAAAAGGTAAAGAAGGCCGGTCCTACTTTAAGTGCAGCATCCCAGCTGGCATTGGCGATGCCCTGCTCCTTTTTTGGGAACCAGCGGGTAACAATTTTATTCGTTGCTGGTAAGGAGGGTGCTTCAGCCAGACCGAGCCAGATACGGGCCAGTATAAAGCCAGTAAGCGTATAGGACATACCCATCGCGACTGTCGCGGCACTCCAGATGATCACGGACGCGCCCAACAGGATACGCGGGCTGAAACGATCGACAAACCAGCCGGAAGGTAATTGACCAAATGCATAAGCTAAAGCAAAGGCGCTTCCCAGCAGGCCGATATCCGTAGCGGTGATATGCATTTCAGTTTGCATTACCGGCGCTGCGATAGAAAGCGTCAGGCGGTCAATATTATTAATGATCGCCAGCAGGCACAGTAACCCTAGCACTCCCCAGCGTTGCCGCCCTGGAGGTTTCATGGTCGAGCTTTGTTTTGACAGAGTAAATCCAGACATTTATTTTCTCCTGTAGGGTAGAGAGAATAAGGCTACGTTCTTTATGCCGTAGCCGTTTTATTACGGGAAAATAGTTATTGGTTTTTCATGGCGTCCCAGGCGTGCACCAGATTTATTGCTCTTTGCGAAACCGTTCGTGCGTTATCTCCGGCTTTATACAGATTGCTACCAAGCCCAAAAAAATGAATACCGGCTTGGTGATAATCAATAAACTGCCCAGCTTCTATTCCGCCAACCGCGCCCAATGGGATGTCTGAAGGTAGAACTGCGCGCAGCGCATTGATACCACTGGCCCCCATCACCGATGCCGGAAAGAACTTAAGGCCGCTGGCTCCTGCGGCTATCGCCGTAAAAGCCTCGGTTGCTGTAAACACGCCCGGCAGAGATAACATGCCCCGTGAACGGGTTTGCTCAATGACGGCCTTATCGACGTTGGGACTGACGACGATGCCGCCACCACAGTCAGCCAGTCGGTCGACATCATGTGGGTTCAGCACTGTGCCCGCACCGATGAGAATGTTCGAAGGTAATGTTTTTATCAGCCGAGATATGGATTCAAACGGTTGCGGGGAGTTCAGGGGAACCTCAATGATCTCGATTCCCGCCTCGACCAACGCATAGCCAATATCCACCACTTCGTCGGGTTTAACACCGCGCAGTATGGCGATAAGCCCCCGCTTAGCACCTGATAAATTTAATTCAGACATGGTGTTGCTCCTCCTGCCGCTGCCACAGGGTTTGTGCACTCTGGAACAGCCCGGCGCGTACCGCTTCGTCAGCATCCACCAGGGTGACAGCAAAGCCCGCCAGCGTTAAAGCCTGGCGATAAAGCGCGGTGAGGGAGCCTGATGCAATTAACATTACCTGGCGCTGTGACGTCTGTTGATAGCATGCTGCTACCTCTGCACCAATCAACAATCCCGATAAGCGCGAGGCGCTTGCTGCCGGGGTGCAGTCACTCAGTAAGGTGGTTGAGCGAACAGTGAACAACTGTTGAGTGAGTGATCCCCCACTTAACATCAGCTTCACTGCCGCGATAAACTCCGGAGAGTGTTCATCAATTTCACCGACAGCATCGGCGACCGCGTGGCGCAGGATAGAATGCGTGCTCATCAGGCTGAACAGTTCCCCGGTCATAAACGTGCTAAAACCGGTGACAACCGCATCCTCCAGCGTTATCCATTTGCTGTGAGTGCCGGGCATCACGATCAATCCGTTCTTAAGCTGGCCTGATCGCACTGCACCCAACAACATGGTTTCCTCGCCACGCATGACATCGTAAGTAGGTGAACGTTGGCACACGCCTGGCAAGATGCGGATGTCTCTTTCGCCAGCAATTCTGATCGGTGACAGCAGAAGCTCGTTCACCGTCAGCGGGACCGTGCTGTAACCGGCGTCCTGCCAGCCCTGGCGGGAGCCCGCCATCCCACAAATCAATACCGGCAGGTCGGTTGATGCGCCAAGTTCCGCCAGATGCTGCTCCAGCACGCGTGAAAACGACCGGTCGGCCATACTGCCTAACCCCTGGTGGGTACGCACTTCACTCAGGGTTTTGCCCTGCCCGTCCACCAGCCACAGTCGAAAGCTTGAGGTGCCCCAGTCACAGAGTCCAAATTCCGCAGTGTTGCTCATCTTTATCTCCGGGTTCACATGCTCTGCACCCTGGGTGCAGAGCAAACGGTCAGATACGGCCAAACTCTGCCAGCAGGTCTTCAACGGTTTTGCCCTGCTTCACCCATTCGCGCGTGGCCTGTTCACGCTCAACCTGTTCTTTCGCCAGATTTAAAACGTCTTGCGCATTTTCCAGAGGGATCACCACCACCCCCATCAGGTCAGCCACGATAAAATCGCCAGGTTTTACTAACTGACCGCCGACCGCGATGGGAACGTTGATGGACAGTTCTTCTTTGCGCCCGGAAAACATGGTGTGGGTACCGCGAGGGGTGATCGCCCGGCTCCAGATTGGCCAGTTAATATCTTCCAGTTCATCGGTGTCGCGCCCGGCCCCGTCAATGATCATGGCGCGAATCCCACGATTCTGCGCCAGGCCCCCCATCAGCCCTCCGCAAACGGAGGTATTACCGTCACCGCCGGCATCCACCACGATCACATCACCAGGTTGTCCCATCTCCAGTGCTTTCAATGGATCAACCAGGTCGCCTTTAGAGAGCTGCACGGTAATGGCCTGTCCACAGACTTTGGCGCGGAATGCGGGTTTAATGCCGCTGTCCATCACGCCAGTGCGATATTGCACATCGGCAAAAACCGCAGCAATGGAATAGCTCTGCAATAAAGCGTCAAACTGAGCCAGCAGCTCTGGCTGACGGGTGAAATCATTAAATTGCTTCAGCATGGTCATTTGCTCCTTTGCTGCGAAGCGCAAGGGCTTCGCCATTAACCGGGAATCGTGGTGTTTTGCCTGTCAGCACGCTGGCGACTTCAGTGGCCGCCAACTGGCGTGCGGCACGAATTGATTCTTCGGAGTAGTAGGCCGAATGGGGTGTCACGATGACATTTGGCAGAGAGAAAATCGGGTTGTCCGCAGGATTCCATTGCGCGCGTTTTGCCGGTTCCTCTTCGGGATCGTCCAGTGCTGCACCGGTGATCCAGCCTTCATGCAGTGCGCGGTACAACGCCTGATTATCGATAGTGGGGCCACGTCCGGTATTAATGATTAACGCCCGACGCTTCATGGCTTTGAATTCTGCTTCGCTAAGGAAATGACGGGTATCCGTGGTCATCGGTACCTGCATCATGAAAATGTCGGATTGTGTGATGAGCGTTGCTTTGTTGACCAGTTTCACCTGATGTTGCTGTGCTAATGCCGGATCGATGTAAGGATCGTAGACGATGACATTCACGCCAAAGGCGCGAGCGCGTTCGGCGATTGCCTGGCCAATGCGGCCAAATGAAACAATCCCCATCGTTTGTCCACGCAGGCGATAGACAGGTGCGCCGGATTGCCACTGCCAGATGCCCTGATGTGTGGCGGTATT
The DNA here is from genome assembly GCF_059730685.1 of Pantoea sp. X-Soil-OKNW-713. NCBI lineage: Bacteria > Pseudomonadati > Pseudomonadota > Gammaproteobacteria > Enterobacterales > Erwiniaceae > Pantoea > Pantoea sp. X-Soil-OKNW-713. Next base: position 103,846 of record NZ_AP035998.1, read on the forward strand.
GTAAGCAAACAGGTTACGGGCCAGAGCCAGCCACATGCTGATGGCATGATCGGCGACTTCCTCGGTGCAGTAATCACGCACATTTGTTACCAATATGTTGCGCTTGGTGGCGGCATCCACATCGACAATATCGACACCGACACCGTAGCGGGCAATCACCTTGCATTGTGTCATGGCGGAGATCACCTTTGCGCCGACACGGGCGTACTGATTCATGATGGCGTCGCAATCACGCGCAGCTTCAACCAGGTCATCCTCAGATTTCGCCTGTAAACCAATAACATCCGCACCTGCGGCATTGAGGATCTCTTCTTCAATGGCGATGTCGCCGTAATCGTAATCAGTAATAACCACCTTAAATCTTCGACTCATCAGACGCTCCTTTAACCAGATTGAGTAGTTTTCGTGACCTGCATTAGCTGCCGGTTTTGAAAAAAACTAACTGAGATCTGGTATACCAGTCAAAGAAAAGTTAAAAAAATGTGACCAGGATTGGTTTTTTAGTGATTACGCAGGAATGGGCCAGGTATCCCTGGCTCAGAAGATCAGGAGGACGTCGTCAGGGAAGCCGCGTCGGCGGCGGCAATGTCTTCAACGCCGATCTCATAGGTTTCGCGGGTACGGCCTAAATGGCGTTCGAGAATGGTCAGAACTTCTGCGTGCGCATCATTTCTGATGGCGGCAACAATGTCACCATGTTCCTGATAAGAAAGGGATGTGTGCTGAGGTTTTGCAGACAGATGGGTACGTAGCGCCGCAATCTTCGCTGCATAACGCACATAAGAGTTGGTCAGGTAAGCGTTGTCACAGAAATCAAAAAAGCGCTGGTGGAAATCATTATCCAGCTCCAGATAACGGCGAAAATCCCCCTCACTCTGAGCGACATCCATTTGTTTAACCACTGCATCCAGTGCATCAGCCAGCCCTTTTGCATTCTGCTGCATAGCCAGAGTGAGTGCCGCGGTTTCAAGAACCTGTCTGAAAGCACAGATTTCGCGGACTTCTCTGGCGCTCAGTGTAAACACCCGCACGCCTGATTGCGGCTTGATCGTAACAAGACCTTCGTTACTGAGCTGGGCAAGCGCTTCACGAACCGGTGTTTTTGAGACATTCAACTCAGCGGCAACCGTGCGTTCGCTAATGGCTGCACCCAACGGAATATCGCCATGAACTATCAGCTTACGAACGTGATCGGTTACCACCGCTGTCAGTGACTTAGGTCGCTCAAAATCTGCCACGGATGACTCCCTGTTGATGGACGAGATGCCACATTTTAGCGAATCAACTCAGGACAACAATCCTTTTACATTTATTACTGGTCAGTCAGAGGTCGTTAAGATGATGTCCGCGGCCCGGATGATCATCCGCCTCGGGGAATACCATCACTTCAACAGATAAGCCAATGAAAGATTATCGTTAAACGTTATCCTGCCAATTTCAGTCAAAAATGCATCCTCTGCATTTTTGTCATGTCTTGCGATACTGTGATAGCTATAGACAATATTAATCACGTCATCTTCAGTGAAGTTATCATTCAGCGCAATACTTGCAGCAATTAGCCACTTTAGTAATAACCATTCCGATATCATCAAATAAAGGTTGGTGAAAAACTCTCTTCCATTCTTCAGTGGGAAAAAATCCTCATACATACGATACTGGATATAGTTACTAAGCAGATGGGGGCGTTCCTGGAACCAGGGGCGTGCTTTATCTTGCCAAATTGTATTTATTCGCTGCATTGTGTCTGCGGAATTGTTGCTTTGCAAATCATGCAGTTTTTGCGAATAAAATCGTAGGGTGGACCACCCACGACCTTCATTTTTTGCACCCAGGTATGTTTGCAGTCGAGAAAGGAGTTCGGATTGTAGCTGATAATTCGGATTTAATTCATCAATGCTTTTTCTAATTTGATCGTTATGAATCGCCGTCTGGATATCCTCGAAATAATTTAAAATATTTCCTTCCGGCTCATTGTCTTTTGCCAGTTTATCACGATAAAAGAATAACAAGATGATACCGTAAAAGCCCGCCTCGATGTCTGAACCGCAGATTAGCATAATGTTGGTGCACATCAGATTGAGCAGACGATCTTGCTCGCTAATGTCAGGTGCATCCAACGCCTCGGGACTTGGTTTGATTTTTTCGCTGTAGAGCATCGCGCCCGGCGTTGTTAACAGTCTTTTTGCCGCCTCCGGGCACGATAAGGTCAGGTTACTTCTGATTTCATATTTATAGCTGGCGTAAAGACGTGGATAGATCGCACAGGTGGTGCTGAGCGCTTTTTCCCCAAGTGACTTATGCACTTTGCACAAGCGATCTTCATCAAGAAAAGTACAGTTACCATTACTTGTTAATTTTATTTTTCCCCAACGACTCTGGCTCTCTTTAGTGGTAATAATATGTTCAACTGCAATGTGACGAATTTCAATTGCTTCGCTCTGCATGTATCGATTTACCGTTGGTTCATCGAACTCAATATCCCATCCTTTGCAGCAATGGTCCGGGCAGGCACTACCCACACATTGAAACTGGTTGAAAAATGCCGGTTCTACAATAACGATCTCTTCCATTAACGCAGCGCTCTCTTCAAAGAAGAAAAAATAACAATGCCCAACGATAGCAACAGGTGAATAAATCGATAGTAGAAAATAATAACCAAATTGCTGCATGTTCTGCTCATAAAATACCGTTTTAGAGCGAGGGATGCCTGTGGATTTGGCGATATAAAAGGCGGGCGCTGTGCCATTTAACTTGTTTTTATCATTATTGGTGAAAAATAAAGACATGGAAAGGGAATTAAAAGCATATAATGTTAAAGATGACAGGCGTCCTATATTTCAGAAAAGAAAATTATTCTTAGCCATTTGGGGCATGCCTGCGGCTTCTGAGTCAATGAAGAATGTTGAAGTCTCTGAATAGCGGGTATACATTTCAGTTTTTCCCAGCTCGAGGCATTGTCTTGACAGGCGTTAGTTGGGATGTGGCCCTTTCCTATCACGAGGGTAGATAATGGATGAACGATGGATGGAAACCGGATGAAGAAAAAACACACTCCAACGCCTCATGACGCAGTTTTCAAGACATTCCTGTCCCACCCGACAATGGCACGGGATTTTATGACTCTGCATTTGCCGCCGAAACTATTGAAGATCTGCGATCTGACAACCCTTAAGCTTGAGTCAGGTAGCTTTGTTGAAGATGATCTCAGGCCTTATTACAGTGATGTTCTTTACTCGCTCAAAACCAGTCAGGGCGATGGTTATGTTCATGTGTTGATTGAACATCAAAGTTCACCTGACAGATACATGGCATTTCGGCTCATGCGTTACGCCATTGCCGCCATGCAACGTCATCTTGATGCCGGAAACAAAATACTGCCGCTTGTGATCCCCATACTGTTTTACCAGGGGAAACGTAGTCCCTACCCTTATCCGGTAAACTGGCTGGAGTTGTTCAGTGATAGTGAAATCGCTGCTGAGCTTTACAGTGGAGATTTCCCTTTAGTCGACATCACCGTCATTCCTGATGATGAAATCATGCAACACCGCAGTATGGCCGCCCTGACTTTGCTGCAAAAACACATTCGCCAGCGCGATCTCAATGAATTTCTTGACCAGTTAGGGAAGCTGATGCTTGAGGAATTTATCACCAGACAACAGGTGCTGGCGCTGGTAAACTACATGCTGCAAACGGGCGAAACGCCCGATGCAGAAGGTTTTATTCGCGAACTGGCCCAACGTTTGCCACAGCATGAGAATGAACTTATGACCATTGCACAACAACTTGAGCAAAAAGGTGAGCAGAAAGGCCTGCAAAAAGGCTTGCAAGAAGGCAAGCAAATCGCTGAGCGCGATACCCGGCTGGAAATCGCCCGCAATATGCTTGAAAGCGGTTTTGAGTGGGCATCTGTCATGAAAATGACCGGTCTTACTGAGCAGGACCGTCAGCATATTAAGCACTAATGATGTTGCCCTGCTATGCGGCAGGGTTTCAGTGGTACATAACTTGCCGCAGGTGTAGTGCTGGTGAATCAGCGTTTCACGCCCCTGTAAAAACTGGAAGCACTCGGTATTGAGCCTTGTGCCGACGATGCCTGGCAGCATTGATCTTTTGTCCGTTATCTTTGCCGGTATGATTAATTACGTCTCCGTCTTACATTGCTGAATTATCGTCAGCCAACAGCATGTTTTATCTTTTCGTTACGGCATGAATGACAGTCATGCCCAATGCGTTGCTTCGTTTAGTGATGGTAATAACGTTGCCGCCATACACATTACCTGCCGGATAACACACTTTGATTTTTTCTTCCAAATCAGGATCGTACAGACGAGCGCCTGAACAGCTATGGCGTCCAGCGGAATCATACTCATAAGGGGTGGAGTAAGTGCTGACCTGTCCTGGTAGTAACCACGTCAGTGTGGTGAGCAGAAAATAACTGACCATGCAAAGAAGAAGAACCACACCGGAATACAATTTAATATAATCCTTCGCTGTATGTGGTTTGGCACCTGTTCCCCATTTAATCATCGCAAAGAGCAATGGCACGGCTAATAATAAACTGGATAACAGCATGTTCCTGATAGTCAATGGTCGCAGGAACGTCTCCCGATCAATCTCATATTGCCAGGTGAAAAAGCCAAAGATGCATCCCAACACAATGAGTGTGATGGAAAATAATTTAGGATATGAGGATGTCATCATTTTTTGCTACCTTCCGTGGTCATAAAAAACGGCATATGTTCCTTTAGCTTTCTGTTTAACTCAACTGGGCAGTTTGCGCATGATTCCCTGTAGAAACTCCAGGTACGGGTTAGTGCCTGATGGTTGCTTCAATCACTGGTCGGCTCATCACGCCATACCAATGGTACTCCAACAAACGTGTGGGTACAGCATCGGCATGTCACGGGAATATCCTCTGCTGTGATGTGCGGATTAACCTGTTGAAGGATTCTGTTCTCGTCTACATAGAGACCCGGAAAAAAGGCGAAATCCCCACACCGGACATAGTCCTGCTGTTGATGCTCATGCAACGCAACCATCCAGAAAATGTGATCGGGCCTGTCGAGTCGGCTGTTGGCTTCACTGAAAACATCATCCCACTGTTGACCCACTTTACTCATCAGAAAGTTAAACAATGGCGTGTAGTCCAGGCCACGTTGCTGTTTACCGCGCATAGATTCACGTTGAGGTAACAGATCATCTGCAAGCTTTTTCCTGTGTCTGCCATGACGGTATTCCGCACCGGGATTGTTCGAATGATGGCGCGTAGTGGTATTAACTCTGCGGTAGAGTTTTTTGGCGTGATTGTCGTGCAATGTTATTCCTTTCAATGTCGCTAACGTATTAATGCCGAACTGAATTTGACACAACGAGTTTTTCCCCCTGCACCAAAGGCAGCGTCACCATCACCGACAATCCCCCGCCGACCCGCTGGCTGACACTGAGATCCCCGCCATGTTGCTGGGCGATCTGGCGTGCGATAGCCAATCCCAGGCCCGAACCGTTGTGCCGGGCAGCCGCTCCTTTACCCCGGTGGAATGGTTTAGTAATCAGCAACAATTCTTCCTCTGTAACGCCGGTACCACGATCCTGTACCGCAATCTTTGCGACATCACCTTCCCGCCAACTGGCAACTTCAAGTCCGGTCCGACCATATTTGGCGGCGTTTTGCATCAGGTTTGTCAACAGGCGCATCATGCTAACGGGACGAAAATAGCACACCGGGAGCGGCGTCAGGGACAGGGTAAAGTGTTGGCCCAGGCCGGTAAAATCATAATTCAGTTCGGTAATCATCTGATTAATGTCACCAGGCTGACTCAGCTCAGTGGCGCTGCCGCGGGCATAATCAATGAATTGCTGGAGAATAGTATCCACATCCTCGAAGTACCGGCCAACATCATCCGGGTTCGCGCTGCCCTGCCCGCCGATTGCCATCGCCAGCCGCAGTTTGGTCAGCGGAGTGCGCAGGTCGTGAGAGATTCCGGCCAGCATCTGCGCGCGGGCATTTTCCATCTCGGCCAGACCATCCAGCATGCGGTTAAATGTCAGGCTGACCGTCCTGATTTCGCTCGGTCCTTCCGGCGATAACGGGCGCGGCCATCCTCCCTTCCCTACATCTGTGGCAGCCTGCGCCAGGGAGGTCAGCGGGCGGTTGATGCGCCGTTGCAGGCCATAGGCCGTCAGCAATGCCAGCAGGGCCAGACCCACTGACAGCAGAATCGCACTGATCAGGCTGGAAAGGTGGTTCGACGGTTCAACCGCCAGCGCCACCCAATATGGCTGACCGGCGATCTGCACCTCCACCCATAATTTTTTTTCGGGGGCCTGTTCCCAGCGCAGCGGTATGCCGGGCGGAAGTTGCTGGTGCAGGCTATCAAGAAAGACTTTGAGATAATAACGGCGATAGAAACCCGCCAGCCCCAGCGTGGGGATTTCGATCAGATGAGCCGGTGGTTGAATCACGCCCCCCACCGCCTGGACATAACGATCGCGATCCGTGGCCGGTACCGTTGCCAGCAGCTTATCGAGCATGATGATCTGCGAGGCAATGAGCGAGGCGGCATCATTCACCCTGGGCTTCTGGATAAAAACCAGAAACACCGTGAACGTGGTGATTTGCGTCAACGTCACCAGCAATATCAGCAGGACGCTGTTGCGTGCCAGCAGTGAGCGGGGCCAGAATTTTTTCACGTTTCGCTATCTACGATCAGCATGTAACCCATCCCCCACACGGTCTTCAACCAGCGAGGTTCGGAAGGCTGCGCCTCAAGTTGCTGGCGCAGGCGTAACATCTGCACATCCACGCTTCTGTCCAGTGCTGCATATTCGCGCCCCCGGGCGCGGCTCAGCAGGTTCTCGCGGCTGACGGGCCGGTTAGGTGTGGTGGCCAGCGCAATCAGTAAATTCATTTCGGCAGAATTCAACGCCAGCAACTGATCTTCGCGGTACAGCGTCTGCCGCGTGATATCAAGACGGTAAGGGCCAAAGCAGACCGCCCCCGAACCTGCGGGTGTTTCACCCTGCTGCAACGCCTGACGCCGGAAGATCGCTTTGATACGTGCCACCAACTCCTGCGGCAGAAAAGGCTTGGCGAGATAGTCATCAGCACCGGTTTCCAGACCGATCACCCGGTCTACCGGATCGCCGCGCGCCGTTAACATCAGGATGGGCAACGTGAAGTTTGCTGCCCGCAGGCGACGGCAAACGGACAGGCCATCTTCCGGTTCCATCATCAGGTCAAGCACCAGCAGATCAAAGGGTTCACGTTGCAAAAGACGGTCGAGCCGGGCGCCATTTTCTGCCGTCCTGACGTCAAATCCCTGATCGCGCAAATAGCGTTGCAGCATGCTGCGCAGTTCATTTTCATCGTCAAGGACCAGTATTTTCTTTGCCTTGTGCTCGGTTTTCGCGTCACTCATAGGTCATTCACCCCTGATGAACAGGCTTCCGGCGCGCTTGCCAGGCCTCTTGTGCACGTTGCAAAACGACATAAAAACAAGGGACCAACAGGATGGCAAGAAAAGTCGCTGACAACATCCCGGAAAAAACGGTAATCCCCAGCGATTTTCTGGCACTGGCGCTGGCGGCGCTGGAGAATATCAGCGGTATAACGCCCAGCGTAAAGGCCAGCGAAGTCATAATAATCGGGCGGAAACGCGTCCTGGCTGCCGTCAGTGCCGCATCGATGATGCTGCTACCGGCCAGACGTTGCTGGCGGGCATATTCGACAATCAGGATCGCATTTTTGGCAGCAAGCCCGGCCAGCAGCAGCACGCCAATCTGCGTATACAGATTGTTAGCGATATTCAGCGCTAACAATGTGATCGCCGTACCTGATAATGCAAGCGGGACACCGAGGATCACGCTGACGGGCAACCAGTAGCTTTCATATTGTGCCGCCAGCACCAGATAAACCAGCAGCAGTGACATGGCGAACGCAAGATAGATACGGTTCCCGGCGACGTTTTCCTGATACGACATATCGGTCCACGACAGGCTGATATCCGGCGGCAGTGTGGCTTTTGCCAGCGCGCTCACTGCCTGCATCGCCGCACCGGTACTGTAACCCTGAGCGGGCATACCATTGAGGGTGGCCGACGGATTAAGATTATATAAAGAAGCCACCGCTGGCCCTTCTGTCGGGGTGAAACTGACCAGGGTTGCCAGCGAAACCGGCTCGCCGCTGGCATTTTTTACCGTCAGGGCGGAGATTTGTTGTTGCAGGCGGCGCTGGTCAGACTGCGCCTGAACATACACTTTCACGCTATGGTTTTCACGGGTGATTTGATTGACATAGCTGGCCCCGAGATATTGTTGCATGGCATCGAAGGCATCACCCGGTGAGACGCCCATCGCTGCTGCGCGCGCTCTGTCCAGCGTGACATTGATCTGCGGTACGTTCGCACGCAGTGTACTGAACATCCGCGACACTTGAGGCAGTGCCATCGCCTGCCGGACAAAATTGTCACTTACCTGCTGCAAATGCTGATAGTCACGTTGTCCGTTAGTTTCGCTCAGCACCATCTGCATACCGCCCCCGTTACCTACGCCCTGGATCGGCGGCGGCACAATCACCAGCGCATTGGTATCGGGAATTTTCGCCAGTTGTTTATTCAGGTTGCTGTAAATAGAACGCAGATCCTGGTGTCTGCCACGCTGATTCCACGGTTTCAGGGTGACGTAAATCAGAGCCGCGTTGGACAAGGACGCATTGTTGTCGAGCGGTGAAAGTCCGCCAATCACGACGGCATGATCCACCCCCGGTTGCTGCCCCAGCACCTGCTCTACCCGCTGGGTCACGCTGGCGGTTTGTTCCAGCGAGGCGGCGTCCGGTAGTTGCAGCGACACCAGCAGATAGCCCTGGTCTTCCAGCGGAATAAATCCGGTCGGGATGCTGAAAAAAGCCGCCAGTGTCAGCGCGATGACCAGCAGACCGCCGATAAACGCCGCTTTGCTGTGGCGGATCAAGCGGCGAATGCCGTTGAGATAGGCGTTTTCCAGCCACGCGAACACCTGATTGAACTTGCGGTAAATCCAGGGTTTGCTGCCACTGTTAGCGGGTCGCAGCCACTGCGCGCTTTGTACCGGTTTTAACGTCAGGGCATTGAGGGCGCTGAGTAAGGTGGTCACGGCGATCACCAGCGCAAACTGACGATACATCTGGCCGCTGAGGCCGGGTAAGAAACTGGCCGGAAGATACACGGCGACCAGCACCAGCGTGATGGAAATGATCGGCGGCAGCAGTTGACGCATGGCACGCAGCGTCGCCTCGCGAGGGGCATATCCCTGTTCGATATGATGACTCACCCCTTCGACCACCACGATTGCATCATCAATAACGATACCAATCGCCAGCACGATGGCAAAAAGCGTCAGCAGATTGATGGAAAACCCCATCAGATAGATGGCACCGAATGTTCCGATAAGGGTGACCGGCACGGTGGTGGCAGGCACCAGCACGGCACGCCAGTTTTGCAAGAAAACCACGATCACCAGTAACACCAGCAGCCCGGCAATCAGCAGCGTGCTGTAGACATCATTGACCGAACTCTTGATAAAGGTGGTGGTGTCGAAAGGCAGCGCATAATGCATGCCTGCTGGCATCCGAGCCGACAATTTCTGCATCTCCGCCGCAACCGCGTTGCCGACCTCCAGCGCGTTAGCATCCGGGAGTTGCGAAATGGCAATCCCTGCCGCAGGTTTACCGTCCATCGTGAAAAACTGCGCATAGCTGGATGAACCCAGCTCGGCATGGCCCACATCCTGTAAACGCACCAGTCTGCCGCCGTCCTCGGTGCTGCTTTTGATAACGATCTGATTGAACTGGCTGGCATCGCTCAGCAGGCCATTGACGTTAAGCGTCAGCTGCATCTGTTGACCATTGTTGGCGGGTGGTGCGCCCAGTTGCCCGGCGCTGACGCTGCGGTTTTGCGCTTTGATGGCGTTAATTACGTCATCCGGCACCAGGCCATATTGCTGCATACGCGCGGCATCCAGCCAGATGCGAATGCTGTAATCTCCGGTACCGAAGACCGTGACATCCCCCACGCCGGGGATCCGCGCGAGTGAGTCGCGCAAATGGTTGGTGGCATAGTTGCTTAAAAACAACGTACCCTGGTTTGGGTCAGAAGATTGCAGGCTGTACAACTGCAAAATTGCCGTTGACCTTTTGCGCACCGTTACGCCCTGCTGCTGCACCGCATCCGGCAACTGGGAAAGCGCCGCCTGAACACGGTTCTGCACCAGGATCTGTGCCTGATTGCTGTCGGTGCCGATGGCAAAGGTGATATTCAGGGTGTAGGTGCCATCATTGCCGGTGGTCGATTTCATATACAGCATGTTCTCGACCCCATTCACCTGCTGCTCGATAGGGAACGCCACCTGATCCTGCAAGGTTTGCGCGTTCGCACCGGGATAGTGGGTCACCACCTGAACAACTGGCGGCGTAATGGCGGGATATTGCGCTACCGGCAACGCCCACAAAGCCACAGCGCCGAGGATCAGGATGATCAATGACAGCACGTTGGCAAAAACCGGCCGGTCGAGAAAGAACTTAATCATGCTGGCTTTGCGCCTCGTTGCTGACGTTGACTTTTTTGCCGACCAAATCCGGGCGAGCATAGGTCAGGACGCGTTGTGTGGCGTCATTTGCACTGAGCAAAATGACATGTTCATCACTGCCGGGAGCGGTGTTAATCCTGAGCTGGCTGACCGTGCCATCCGGGGACACCGGGAAAATGCTGCCGTCCTTCACGGCCGTCACCGGGAGCTGCAACGGGCTGTCCGGCGTTGCCGCATGCAGAGTGACCTGGACAAACATGCCCGGCAGCAGGTTAACCGGCGGCTGGTGCAGGGTCGCCCGCAGGGTGATATTGCCGCTGGCGCTGTCGAGCTGGTTATCGACAAAATCGATGGTGGTATGCAGCGGCTCATTCAGACCGGGAACCTGGATATCCACCGGCTGATGTTCCACCGCATCGCTGCGTGCCGCGATAATGCCGAAACGCGTCGCGTCTGACTGGTTCAGGCTGAAAGTGACATACAGCGGGTCGATTTTATTGAGCGTGGCTAACACGGTGTTGCCGCTGCTGCCGACCAGATTACCCACATCGACAGTGCGTCGCCCGATGCGCCCGGTAAACGGGGCGATAATCCGCGTATAGCTGAGGTTAATTTGCGCAATGTCCCGTTGCGCCTGCGCCTGATCCCGGGCCGTCTGTGCGTTTTGCAAGTCTGACAGAGAAATAACATGTGACGGATAGAGCGCCTGGTCCCGGTCCGTTTCACGCTGATTATTCACCAGCGTGGCCTGGTCCGAATTAAGCTGCGCCTGTAAGGTGGATGAGTCCAGGGTGAACAACACCTGACCAGCATGAACGATATCGCCGTCCCTGAAGTTAACAGATTGCAGCGTCGCGGCGACACGCGCCACAATCTGCACCTGCTCAGAAGCACTCAGCGTGCCCGTGACGGTGGTTGACGGATCAAACGTGAGTTTTTGCGGCACACTCACCGACACGGCGGGAACGGGTTGCGGGTGAGCGTTTTGCTGTGGCTTGCACCCCGCCAGTGCACAGCCCGCCATCACCAGCAGCCCGAATCGGCATGCCACACTAAGTATCTTCATGGATAGCACGTTCATCAGCCAGGTTATTTTTTCGCAGCCATAAATGCGCTGAGTTGTGCGAAGGTGATATAGCCTTTTTTCGCCGTATCTATTTCAGAAAAATGCTGCGCAACGCGGGGCATGCCAGCCTGCGCTTCAGCCAGGGTTAACTTGCCATCATGATTGGTGTTCGCAGCATTGAAGCGATTTTGCATCAGTTGTGCGAATGCGGCGGTCGGTGCGGCGTTGGCCGCGCTCATAAAGACCAAACCTGCCACCAGAATCAGAAACTTTTTCATTTGTTACCTCGATTAATCGTTAAAGAAAGCATAAAGGGATGTGAGGAAATTCACGGGGAGGAGAATATAAAAAAGCCGCGTCGGCAGGGGTTATCAATTGTTCCAGACTTATGTCATCGCATGTCATGGAGAGGCAAGCCAACGCTTTTTATCTGCTGTTTTATGAGGGGAAAAGGTAAAATGACGCAGGCCGTGACCTTATTTTTTCCGCCAACAGTGACAGGAAGATGCAATGAACCCCTATTTCACCTCAGTCGAGCTAGAAAAGGCTTACCGCCTGATAAATCATGGGCCTGCAACACTGGTATCCGCCAGCCATGATGGCATTGAAAACGTTATGGCGGCGTCCTGGGTTTGTGGTCTGGATTTCACCCCAGCCAAACTGACGGTGGTGCTGGATAAATCCGCCTATACCCGCCAGTTAATTGAGAAGAGCAACAAGTTTGTTATTCAGGTTCCGAATGCCAAACAGGCGGAAATGGTGCACTACCTCGGGACCCATTCAAAAGCCAGCGAGCAGGACAAGCTTTCTCACAGCGATGTCGAGTGTTTTTATGTTGAGGGGATTGATCAACCTTTTGTCAGCGGCTGCTCCGCCTGGTTGTATTGCGAACTGATTCCGCTGGAAGCGAATCAACGCGATCACGATCTGTTTATCGGCGAAGTCAAAGCGGCATGGGCCGATAGCCGTATTTTCCAGGATGGGCACTGGTTGTTTGAATCGGCCGGGGATGAGTGGAGAAGTTTGCATTACATCGCGGGAAAACACTTTTATAAAATTGGTGAAGTGCTGGACGTCGAGTAGCCAGACATCTTATTCATGAGGACGATCTCGCCAGACCGGCTGGCGAGATCGTCTCAATGCGAGATTCGTTACCAACCCGCATACGCCTGGATTTCTTCACGCGTGACCTGCGGGGCATGGCGTATGGCGAGCGAGAGTTTTTCGACCGCATAGGCCATCTCATCCTGATTGATGATTAACGGCGGCGTAATTTCCAACACATTCCCCCCGACGTAGTACACCACCAGTCCCTCTTTCCATGCCTGATACACGACTTTTTGCGCCAGCGCACGGTCCGGTTTTTTGCTGCCGTCCGGAACGACTAACTCGACTCCGATTGCCAGGCCATGTCCACGGACATCACCGATCTCCGGGATATCCTGCGCCAACTCGCGCAGCAGTTGCATAAAATAGCGTCCGGCCTGCGCCGCCCGCTGTGGCAGCTCTTCGCTTTGCAGCACACGCAACACGGAGCGGCCCACCGCAGTACAAATCGGATTGCCCGCCGTGGTCAGCAATGCATGCGCAGCGGGACCGCCGAGGATCTCTTTTGGCCCCACGGTAGCAGAGAGCGGTAAACCGCCACCGATCACTTTGCCAAAGGTGACGATTTCCGGGGTGATGTTCTCATGCTGGAAGGCATGCATCAGTCCGGGTCGTCCCAGTCCCATTTTTACTTCATCGCAAATCAGCGGCACCCCCGCGTTAATGCACAACCGATGTAACCCCGATAAAAAGCCTTTTGGTGGCACCACCATGCCGCCATCCGACAGAATCGGTTCGACGATGACACAGGCTACATCGCCTTTATCGAGTTGTTCTTTAACTTCCAGCAGGCTGGCACTGACTGCCGCTGCGCCTGCATCATCGCTGCGGAAAGGATTGGGATAGGTGGCGAGATAGAGGTCAGGATCGGCAGCGTTGCCTGCCGAGATATGTACGCCGGACACCTTCATCGCCAGCCCGATGCCGCCGTGATAGCCATGCGCAAACGCCACCACTTTACGTTTGCCGCTGGCGAGTCGGCAGGCGCGCAGCGCCACATCATTGGCATCGCTACCGGCATGGCCGAGATAGACACAGCGATCGCCACTGCCGGGGGTGATCGCCAGCAACTCCTCCGCCAGCCCAACCGAATCCGGATGAACGGCAGACAATCCCCCCGCCCCGGCTGGATTCTGTGCTGCCTGGGTGATGGCAGCCGTAATCGCCGGGTGTCCATGCCCCAAACCGGATGCGGTCCAGGTGGCTGACAGGTCGAGTAACTTTCGGCCACCGGCTTCAGTCAGCCAACATCCCTGCCCGGAGGTAATCGCTAACGGAAAAAAGCGTAACTTCTCGATACCGGCGACTGACTGGGCGTCGCGTTGATACAGCGCGGCGGCTTCGGGTGGAAAAATGTCCTGACTCATACCCACTCCTTCTGTGTGGTGGCGGTTGTCACCGTTTCCGCAGGCGTAACAAACTCTGACGCCAGAGAAAGTCCGATATTGCGCACCAGTTTTGGCGCGGAGATGATGATGATCATCCCGGCAATGCACCAGTAAAACGCCACCAGTGCCGGGCTAAACAGTTCTTCCTGCCCTACCACGTTGTAATACAACGACACCACCATAATGACGATGCCGAGTAGCGGCAGGATCAGTTCCCATTTCGGGATGTTCTGGCTCATGCGGGTGATAAAATTGATCACCCCAACTTCAATCATCAGATAGGTGATCATCAGGCAAACTGAGCCGATGATCGCAAAGTAGAAGTACGCATCAATCGCGCTGTTGCCGGTGCCCATCGCCGGTTTACCGCTCAGCCAGGCCACGACATCGATCAGCAGGCTGACTACCAGTACCAGCGTTAAGGCGTTACGAGGTTGATGATTTTTTTCTGACACCTGCGCGAAGCATGCCGGGCCGAACCCATCGCGGGCGAGGGCAAACAGCAGACGGCTGGAGGTGGCCGCGGCCGATAAATTCGCCGCGAAGGCCGACATCATGGCGGTAAACAACATCGCTAATGAGAATGCGGTGCCGACGTAAGTTTGCGACAGCGTCCCCAGCGAGTTCGCTGAATTTTTGAAGGCAGTTAAACCCGATTCGCTGGTGCCAAAACCGAGTGTCTGCACATACATCATGCCGACAAACAACACCCCGGTCAGCAGGATAGAACCCAGCAGGGCCAGCGGGATATTGCGTTTGGGATTTTCCGTCTCTTCACCCAGGGTGGCACAGGCCTCAAAACCAGCCCAGGAGAGGAAAGCAGCGACCACGCCCGCCATCACCGCCTGAAAACTGACGCCATTCAGACTAAACAATGAGGCATGCTCTGCGCTGGTCGCAGGCTGGTGCACGACAATCACCGCCGCCAGAATCAACATCAATACAATCCCGACGCCCTCAATCACCATCAGCACGCGGGCCACGGTCTGCCCATCTCGCGAATTCAGGATCCAGCTAAATATCACCCCGACTGCCGCGGTGACAATCCACGGGATCTGAAAACCTGACGTGGGGAATAATGCGGCCAGAAAGGCGTTGGTAAATGCGCCCAGTGCCGCCAGCGTGGCAATCGAGAAGAACAGATAGGTGCCCATAATGGCGAAACCGGAAAAGAACCCGGCACGCGGGCCGATGGTTTTTCCCACCAGGCCGTAGGCGCTACCGGCATGATTATAAAAACGCGTCAAACGGATAAAACCATAGGCAATTAACGCGACCCCGATCAGACCGAGCACAAACACAATCGGCAGCGCTTTGCCTACTGAGTCGATCAATCCCTGCGCATTGCCCGACATAGCCAGCGTCGGTCCCACCATCCCCAGCGAGAGCGCCAGCGCTTCCCACAGTTTTAAACTTCGCTTTTTATTTGGTGCATGGTTCATCTTCATCACCCTCATACGACGTGATTGATTAGCGAGATGTGTTATGGGTTTCCCCGGTATTGGTAAGGCTTAAACCGACCATGCAAAGCGGAATTTTTCCGTGATGGTCTTTAACGGCATATGTCCCCAGGTATCCTGTTCGTGCTGACGCACAGCGATCAGTGCCCCCAGCAATTCCGGCGGCAACATCGATTGCGCCAACGGACTTTGTGCGAGACGCGTTAAGGCATCGCTGTGGGAGGTGATCAGTCGATGGATATGTTGCTCATGGCGCTGCGCTTCAGAGAGATCGGCAGGGGCCGCTTGTGTAGGTTGTGGCAGCGGCAGCGCGGCGTTCAGTCCCGCCAGCGCCATCCCCAGCACTGCGCCACAGGCGATATAGGGGTTGGCGGAAGGATCGATACACTTCACTTCAAGGTGCGCGCCATAGGGGTTGCCCTGATTTGCCGCACAGTAACGCACCGCGGCTTCCCGGTTTTCCAGTCCCCAGCAGGCATACGCGCCAGACCAGTGCCCGGGTTGCAGGCGATCGGCGGACAGCACTGACGGGGCCAATAACGCTACCAGTTCCGGCAGATGCCGAACAATCCCGGCCAGCAGGCTGCCTCCCGCATCGGTGATACCGTAGCTACCGGTACCGCCTGCCAGCAGCGGCTGGCCCTCACGGGTAAAGGAGAAGTGCAGATGTGCGCCGTTACCAGCATCATGCTCAAACGGCCTTGGAGAGAAACTGACCCGCAACTTGTGTTGACGTGCGATGCGGCCCAGCAAAATACGGGTCAGCACCAGGCGATCGATGGCCGTAACCGGATTGGCCGGGGCCAGTGACAATTCAAACTGGCGAGTGCCATATTCGGCATGAAATTGCTCAAGGCCGACACCGGCTTCTTCAAGAGTTTTGACGAGATCATTGACCATCGCTTCATGTGCCAGCAGCCCGCCCATACCGTAGGCGTGCCATTCGTTATCCTGCTGATCGTCCTGTTCTGGTAACAAAAAGAACTCAAGCTCACCGGCTGCGAGGGTTTCAATGCCCTGCTGTTGCAAGGCCGCAACCTGTCGGCGTAGAAAATGGCGACTACACCAGGCAGCGTGCTCCCCTTCCTGTTCAAACACATCAACCGGCGCCCAGCAAAAACCATCCGGTAATGTCACCAGCGCGGCGAGGTCGGCACGCAGGCGATGATCGCCAACCGCCGAGAACGCAGGGATCCAGGCGATGGCGTTATCGGCGCAGAATAATGCCCAGGAGGGTGATGCCCCCACCCCTGACTGACAGAGCGTTTTCAGTCGGTTAACCGGAACGGATTTGCCACGGATAACGCCAGCGGAATCCACCAGTGAAGCAAACAAGGTCGTGACACCGAGTGCCCTGAGCCTTTCACTTTCACTCTGTAAATCAATGGATTCTTCGTCGATGATTACGGATTGCTTGCCCATTAAACCGAGAACTCCCGTCATAGTTGGTTTGAGATACGCCCCTTGCTATTTTTTTATGTATGTTACAAGATCGATTAAAAATCAATATATGTAATATATATTAAATTCGTATGGTTCAGACGCAGCGCTTGTGGCACTGTGATTTGCCTGAAGTGGAGTGAAGGAGAGCCGGGTGCTGGCACAACAGATAAAAGACAATATGGCGGAGCTGAGTCCGGCGGAGCGTAAAATTGCCAGGGCCATGCTGGCCGACTATCCCGGAGCGGGCTTAGGTTCGGTGCAGATGCTGGCAGATCGCGCTGGCGTCAGCCTGCCTTCCGTGGTGCGCTTTGCCCGCCGCCTGGGCTTTGGTGGCTTCGTTGATTTTCAGCAGGCGCTGCGTGATGAGATCTCTGAACAGGCCAAAGGCCCGTTACAACGTCTGGATAACTGGGTGACGACAGAAAGCGCGTCGGCCCTGATGGAAGCTGCGATTAAATCTTCGACGCTGGCAATCCAGTGTTCATTACGTGACATCGCGGAATACGAAATCGCCGAGGCCACCCGGCTAATCGGTGCCAAAGAACATCATGTGATCCTCGGCGGTGGCCGTATCAGTCAATCGCTGGCGATGTATTTTGGCCGCAACCTGCAACAGGTAAGACGCGGCGTGGATGTGCTCGCCGAAAACCATCATGACCGGATTCAGCAGATCATCGACGTCAATAAAAACGACGTGTTCGTGCTGTTTGATTTTCGCCGCTACCAGCAGGACATGTATCAGCTGGCGCAGGAGATTGTGGCGCGAGGCGCCACGCTCATTGCGGTAACGGATACCCAACTCTCTCCCATCGCTTCTCTGGCTAAAGTGGTGCTGGCCATCCATGTGGAAACCCCGTGGCTGTTTGATGGTTATGCCGCCGGTATTGTGCTGATCGATGCCATTATCGCCAGCATTATGGAAAGTCAGGGCGATAAAACCGTGCAGCGCTTGCAGCAATGGGAAGCGCTTGGCCCCCTATCTTTGAATGCAAAATCTAAATGAGGTAATTGAAGACGTGAGCGTCCCACTCCTTTTTTCCGATGAACCCGCTCCGGTGATGGTGGAGAACCGGACAGGCGATTCCCCTTTTTTGATCCTGTGTGACCACGGTGGAAAACGCATTCCGCGTCAGCTCGGCGATCTGGGTTTACCTCAGCATGAGATCGACCGACATATTGGCTGGGATATTGGCGTACTGGCGGTTTCCCGGCACCTGAGCCGGTTACTGAATGCCCCGTTGGTGCATCAGCGCTATTCCCGCCTGGTGATCGACTGCAACCGCCTGCCTGGCATTCCCAGCTCGATCCCGGTGGTGTCGGAAGCCACCCCCATTCCGGGCAATATCGGCCTGAGTCAGCAGGATCGTGACCAGCGACGGGACGACATTTTCACCCCGTATCATGATGCTATCCGCGCGATACTGGCCGAGCGCAAGCAGCACGGTATCCCGACGTGCATCCTGGCAATGCACAGCTTCACCCCGGTGTTTCACGGTGAGCAGCGGCCCTGGCAGGTTGGCGTTCTGTATCAGCATCAGGCCGACTATGCCCTGACGGTGCTGGAACAATTGCACAACACCCAGCGCTGGTGCGTGGGAGATAACCAACCCTATTCCGTTTCCGATGAAACCGACTACGCCGTACCGCAGCATGCCAATAAAAATGGTCTGCCTTATGTGGAAATTGAAATCCGCCAGGATTTGATTGCGCAGCCAGCAGGACAACTGGCGTGGGCTGAGGATTTAGCCCACATTTTTACCGACAGCTGGAATGTGCTTACCCGTCAGCAATATAAAAAAGAGGCGTAATTCATGTTTAATCCCTCCAGTCGTAATATCCCGATTGAGAAACAAGCCGCGACGTTGTTATTTGTCGATGTGCAGAACTACAACGCCCGCCGTGATGGTGGTGAATATGTCGGGATGTCTACAGCCGAGCAACACGAGAAGTTTGGTTATTTCTTTGACATTATTGAACGTGAAACCATCGCGAATATGCAAAAAGTCCAGGCGGCGTGTCGTGCCAGTCAGGTTGAAGTGATGTACACCGTGATTGAAAGTCTGACCAAAGATGGACGTGACCGTAGTCTCGACTACAAAATCACCGGCTTTAACGTGCCGCGTGATTCGTGGGACGCTCAGGTGCTGGAAGCTATCGCACCAGCGGATGATGAAATCGTTCTGTCGAAAACCTCTTCCAGCGTGTTTATCTCCACCAATATTGATTATGTGTTGCGTAACCTTGGCACACGTTATCTGGTGATTGCGGGTTTTCTTACCGATCAATGCATTGAAAGCGCGGTACGTGACGCCTGCGATCTGGGCTATCTGGTGACATTAGTGACCGATGCCTGCGCGACACTGACGCCAGAACGTCAGCAAAACTCCCTCAATGCTATCAAAGGTTATTGCCGCCAGGTGACGACACAGGATTTTCTCAACGAACTCGCGGCAGGTTAAACGACTGTCTCAGGATTATCTGGTCCTGTTGGTAAAAAAAGGTGAAGACCCGCATGGTCGGATCAGTTTCCTCTAATCTGGATTAAGGCTTGTGACGGGCTACAACCTATTGTGCTCGTTGCCAGCTTTCACAAAAACAGAATGCGGTTTGCACAAATAACCTTCACACAAAAAGTGCAGGGTGAAACTTTCCTGCACCATCGTAACGCCCAATGGATGGTACTGCGATAACGCGGCGATCCCTGACTGGCTAATATCCCCTCCCTCTCAACCTTAATTATCTCGCTGTGACGTCTGCCTGCTCTCGTGTTTCTCATTTTGAGAAATCGGTTATCGAAAATCGGTAACGACAATATTCCGGCATTGGCGCTGCTCTTGCTACATCAGTGCCATCTGCTTTTGTTGTTAACTTTTCATTGATCGCTGGAGAACGGTATGGCTCGTTACAAGACAAGACAGATTCACAAGTATGCTTTAACCGCATTATTGTTGTGCTGCGCTTCTTACAGCTATGCAGGTAAACAGAACGACACGCTGGTTTATGCCTCTGATAACGAAGTGGAAAATATCAGTCCTTATCATAACAATCTGCGCGAAGGCGTTATTCTGGCGCATATGGTGTGGGACACGCTTATTTATCGCGACCCGAAAACCGGTGAATATAAACCGGAACTGGCATCTGACTGGAAATGGGAATCCCCGACTGCGTTATTAATTCATCTACGCAAAGACGTTAAATTCCACAATGGCGATCCCTTCAGTGCCGATGATGTGGTCTACACCTTCGAGAAAATCGCGGGTCCAAATACCGCCTCCGTGGTGCCGCAAAGTGTTGACTGGATCGATCATGTTGAGAAAGTCGATGACTTCACCGTTCGTTTGCACCTGAAACAACCCTTCCCGGCGGCGCTGGAGTACCTGTCCGGCCCTACGCCAATCTACCCGGCCAAATATTTCCAACAGGTGAAACTGGAAGGTTTTAGTAAAGCTCCAATCGGCACCGGCCCCTACAAGATCGTGAAAGTCATCCCCGGCCAGGGCGTTGATATGGTGAAAAACCCCGACTACTTCAAAGAGAGTCCTCAGGGACAGCCGCACATCGGTAAGGTGCAGTTTGTGGTGATCCGCGACCCGGAAGCGCGTGTCGCCCAGCTGATGACCGGCCAGGTGGACTGGATCTGGCGTGTGGCCGCCGACCAGGTGGAGCCGCTTTCGGCCATGCCGAATATCGCGGTGAAAAGTGGCGAGACCATGCGCATCGGTTTCCTCGCACTGAACACCAATGCCACCGGCCCCGAAGCGGCGCCGCTGAAAGATCTGCGCGTGCGGCAGGCCATCAATTACGCTATTAACCGTCAGGGCATTGTCGATAACCTGGTACGTGGTGGCAGCAAGCCAGTGTACACCGCCTGTTTCCGCACCCAGGTCGCCTGCAACGACAGCAAAGTTATCAAGTACAATTACGATCCTGCCAAAGCGAAGCAACTGCTGGCAGAGGCGGGCTATGCCAACGGTTTTGACACCGACCTGTGGGCCTATCGCGAACGTGATTATGCGGAAGCGATTATTGGCGATCTGCGCAAAGTCGGTATCCGCGCCCGCCTCCATTTTGTGCAGTATCCGGTGATGGCGACCGCCCTCAGCTCCGGCCAGGCGCCGATGGCCTTTAACACCTGGGGATCGTTCTCAATCAATGATACCTCGGCGTTTACTACCCCCTACTTCGGTGGCAAAGGCAGCGATATCTGGAAAGATGCCACGCTGACCGCAATGCTGAAAAAAGCCGATGCCACGGTCGATGCCAAACAGCGCAATGAAGAATATGGCGAGGCGCTGGGGCGTATCTCTGCCCAGGCTTACATTGCACCGATGTTTTCCTACTCAACCCACTACGCCTTCAATGCCGATCTGAACTTCCAGGACTGGCCGGATGAACTGCCGCGCTTTGCCCAATCCAGCTGGAAATAAGGAGCCGAGTTATGGTGCGCTTTATCTTAAATCGGCTGCTGGTGGCGCTGGCGGTGCTGTTTACCGTGGCGGTCGTCAGTTTTGCCCTGCTGCATCTTTCGGGTGACCTGGCGATAGCCATTGCCGGACCGGATGCCAGCGCGGAAACCGTGGCGCAGATCCGCGTACAGAATGGACTGGACCAGCCGCTGCTGGTGCAGTTTTCACACTGGTTCTGGTCGGCGTTGCACCTCGATTTTGGTCGTTCGTTCTACTTCGAAAATACCGTGATGGAGCTGGTCGGTCAGCGTATGCCCATTACGCTCCAGTTGGGCGGTGTGGCGCTGCTGCTGGCGCTGGTGGTGGCGATCCCCCTTGGTGTGGTGGCGGCGGTGTTTCGCGACAGTTGGGTAGACCGCTGCGCGATGTTTATCTCGGTGCTGGGCCAGGCGATCCCCAACTTCTGGTTCGCTCTGGTGTTGATCCTGATTTTCGCCGTAGGGCTGAAATGGCTGCCGGTGGCCGGTAACGGTAGCTGGCAACATTTTGTGTTGCCAGCAGTGGCACTGGGATATTACGCCATGCCGTCGCTGATGCGCCTGACACGCTCCGGCATGCTGGATGTGCTGGGTGCGGATTATATCCGCACCGCCCATGCCAAAGGATTGAGTGCCTTTAAGGTGGTGGTCAAGCATGGGCTGCGTAACGCCATTATCCCGGTCGTGGCGCTGGCAACGGTGGAGCTCGGTTTTATGCTGGGCGGCTCGGTGGTGATTGAATCGGTGTTCTCGTTGCAGGGGCTGGGGCAACTGGCCTGGGACTCCATCTCGCGCAACGACTTCCCGGTGGTGCAGGCCATCGTGTTGATCATCGCCATCTTCTATATCGGGCTGACGTTCCTGGCGGATGTGCTTAATGCCGTGCTCGATCCCCGTTTGCGCAGCAAATAAGGAACCTCAATGAAAACGACTATGGCAGGAACCATGAAAAACGTCATTAGCCCGGAACCCGGCCTGTTGCCGGAACCAACGGCCTGGCAGCGCCTGTGTCGCCGTGTCTTCGGTCATCACAGCATGACGCTGGGCGTGGTGATTCTTGGCACCATCGTTCTGCTGGCGTTGCTGGCTCCGTTAATCAGCCCACACGATCCCTTTGCGCAGGACGTCAGCAGACGCCTGGTGCCGCCGGTATGGTTTGAGAAAGGCGAATGGACGCACCTGCTGGGTACCGACAAACTCGGGCGCGACTATCTCAGCCGCCTGTTGTATGGCGCTCGGGTATCTCTGCTGATTGGTCTGGTATCGGTGATGATCTCAGCGCTGATCGGCGTCACGCTCGGTGTGCTGGCCGGTTACTTTGGTGGGCGGGTTGATGCGGTAGTCAGCTACCTGCTGACGGTGCGGCTGGCGATGCCGGTGATCCTGGTAGCGCTGGCGCTGGCCTCGCTGATTGGGGGTTCGGTCAAGGTGGTGATTATGCTGCTTGGCCTGCTGTTGTGGGATCGCTTTCTGATTGTCTCCCGTTCCGTCACCCGGCAACTGCGTGAGGCCGAATTCATCGCAGCAGCGCGAACGCTGGGCGCATCTTCGCTGTTTATCATGCTGCGCGAAATTCTGCCGAATCTGCTCGGACCGCTGACGGTGGTGGTGACGCTCGAAATTGCCCACGCCATTTTACTGGAAGCCACCCTGTCGTTTCTGGGGCTTGGCGTACAACCGCCCATGCCGTCCTGGGGGCTGATGGTGGCAGAAGGCAAGGCATATATGTTCTTTCAGCCCTGGGTGATTGTGATCCCCGGTGTGGCACTGGCGTTGTTGGTATTGAGTATCAACCTGGTGGGTGATGGTCTGCGCGATATCACGGCGCTCGACGGTCGCAACTAAGAGGGAAATGACATGAACCAGACTGACGCACCTCTGCTTGAAGTGAAAAATCTGCGGGTGGATCTCCAGACGCCGCGTGGCACGCTGCATGCTGTGCGCGGCATCGATTTCAGCGTAAATTGCGGTGAAATGCTGTGCCTGGTGGGGGAATCCGGCTGTGGTAAATCCATGACCTCACTGGCGATGATGGATCTGCTGCCGCGCAATGCCCGACGCCAGGCCGACAGCCTGCGCTTTAAGGGAAACGACCTGCTCGCACTTAACCGCCGTGAACGGGCGGCGATGCGCGGCAACAGTATGTCGATGATATTCCAGGAACCGATGACATCATTGAATCCATCCTGGACGCTCGGCGAACAGTTATGTGAAACCCTGCTGGCACATCGTAAGGTGTCGCGTGCGCAGGCGCGGGAACGCGCGGTGTACCTGATGGAGCGCGTCGGCATTCCGCAGGCGACAGATCGACTGAAACAGTATCCGCACCAACTTTCTGGTGGCCTGCGGCAACGCATCATGATCGCGATGTCGCTGATGTGTGAACCTGAACTGATCATTGCCGATGAACCGACCACCGCGCTGGATGTCACCATTCAGGCACAGATCCTGCGTTTACTGCGCGAGTTGCAACAGGAAATGGGCATGGCGGTGATCTTCATTACCCACGATCTGGGCGTGGTGGCGCGTATCGCCGATCGCGTGGCGGTGATGTACGCCGGGCAGGTGGTGGAAACCGCTCCGGTCAATGAACTGTTCCGTCAGCCGCACCATCCCTATACCCGTGGGTTGCTGGAGTGTATTCCGGTTGCGGGCCGCACACAGCCGGGGCAGCCTCTGCCTACCATTCCTGGCGTGGTCCCCAATCTTACCGGTCCTCAACAGGGTTGTGCGTTTCGCAACCGTTGTAGCCAGTGCCAGGAGGCATGTAACGAGAATCCGCCTTATCAGCCGCTCAATGCACAGCATCAGGTGCGCTGCATTCGTCCTTTGACCATCAGGGAGGCGCTATGAGCAAGCTGACACGGCCACATATTGCCGGCAATGAGGATATCGCCCTGGAACTTTGCGCGCTGAGCCGGATTTTTCGCCTGAATCGCGGGTTGTTTAAGTCCCCTGCGGAGATCCGGGCGGTAGACAATGTCTCGCTGCGTATCCGGCGCGGGGAAACGCTGGGACTGGTGGGAGAATCCGGCTGCGGTAAAAGTACGCTGGCAAAAATGCTACTGGGCCTGCTGCCGCCCACCACTGGCAACGTACTGATTGAGGGACGCGAGGTTGATGCCGCCGATCGGCGTAAATTGAGTGCGCGTATTCAACCCATTTTTCAGGACCCCTGGTCTTCACTTAACCCGCGTCGCACCGTCTCAGATGTCGTTGAAGTGGCATTGCGGCTGCACCACATTGGCACGCCGGATGAACGCAAAAAGCAGGTGCGGGAGATGCTGGATCTGGTCGGCATGCCTTCACGTACCCACAGCCAGTATCCGGGGCAACTTTCCGGGGGGCAGCGTCAACGCGTCGCCATTGCCCGTGCGCTGATCCTGCGTCCGGAGATTCTGATCTGTGATGAACCCACTTCGGCGCTAGATGTTTCGGTGCAGGCGCAGATCCTCAATCTGTTGCTGGCGCTGAAACAGGAGTTTTCCCTGACTTACCTGTTTATCAGCCACAACCTGTCGGTGGTGGAACATCTGGTTGATCATGTTGCGGTGATGCGCAAAGGCCAGATCGTTGAACAGGGAACGCGGGAACAGATTTTTAGCCAACCGCAACATCCCTACACCCGAGCGTTGTTGGCCTCGGTAATGACACCGGAACCGGGGCTCGGTATCCCGGAAATAGAAGGAATTGACGGATAATGACGATCACTCGTGAAGTCGTGCTACAGGCAGCGCTGGACCATTTTCACACCGGTGCCTTACGTGAAACGCTGGCGCGCCGGGTTAGCTACCGGACAGAGAGTCAGCATCCACAGCAGATGGCCTATCTTAATGAAGAGATGATCCCGTACCTCACCGCACTGGGGTTCAGTTGTCAGGTGGTGGCCAATCCTGAAGCAGGGAAAAGTCCTTTTCTGCTGGCGCGTCGTCTCGAAGCCGATGCGGCGTTTACCCTGCTGACTTATGGGCACGGCGATGTGGTGCCGGGAGACGAAGAGAACTGGCGCAGCGGTCTTAATCCGTGGGAGCTGAGTGTCGAGGGCAATCGCTGGTATGGGCGCGGGACGGCCGATAATAAAGGCCAGCACAGCATCAACCTGGCCGCGCTGGCGTTGGTGCTTAAGGCGCGTAACGGACGGCTGGGCTACAACGTCAAAATGATTCTGGAGATGGGGGAAGAGATCGGTTCACCGGGTCTGGAAACGGTTTGTCAGCAGTATCGTGACTGGCTGGCCGCCGATCTGTTTATCGCTTCAGATGGTCCACGCGTGACAGCGTCACGTCCAACTTTATTCCTCGGCTCACGCGGCGTATTCAACTTTACCTTGCGGGTGACATTACGTGATGGTGCGCATCACTCCGGCAACTGGGGCGGATTGCTCAGTAACCCGGGTATACGCCTGGCCCATGCGATTGCCAGTCTGGTGGATGACAACGGTCGCATCTTGCTACCTGCGTTGTTGCCACCACCGTTATCCGCCAGTATCCGTCATCATTTGAGCGACCTTGCGTTGGGAAATGCCCCTGGCGATCCGCAGATTGCCCCGCAGTGGGGAGAGCCGGGCTTAAGCGCGGCAGAAAAACTCTATGGCTGGAATACGCTGGAGACGCTGGCCATCACCAGCGGCAATCCCGAAAAACCGGCGCATGCTATCCCACCAACCGCGCTGGCGCATTGCCATATGCGTTATGTTCCGGGCAGTGATGTGGATAACTTTGCCGACCATATTCGCCAGCATCTTGACCAGCAGGGTTTTCACGATGTGGATGTGGTGGCGCCGGTAAACTGTTTCAAAGCCACGCGTATTGATCCTGACGATCCCTGGGTCGGCTGGAGTCTCGACTCAATTGGCCGTTCAATCGGCAAGGAAGCCGCAGTGCTGCCAAATTTTGGCGGTGGCTTACCCAATGCCTGCTTTCTTGATACGTTTGATGTGCCCACGTTGTGGCTACCCCACTCGTATCCGGCGTGTTCCCAGCATGCACCCGATGAGCATTTGCTCGCCGATGTGGCCTGCGAAGCGCTGCAAATCATGACTGGTCTGTATTGGGATCTGGCTGAGCAGGGCCGGGAGGTCATGCTCGATCGGCAAGGCTGACATCAGGGAGGCCCTGTGCACAACATTGAGATTCGCTACTTTATGGCGGTTGCAACCACCGGCTCGATCAGCGCCGCCAGCCAGCAACTGTTTGTCGCCATCTCCGCCATCAGTCGGCATATCCAGCGGCTGGAAACCCGGCTGGGGGTGACGTTATTTGAACGCAGTCCACGCGGGATGCAGCTTAATGATGCCGGACATATTCTGGCAAACCATGTCCGTCGTAGCATGGCGGATATGGAGTTGGCCGTGGCTGAACTGCAAGGTATTAAAGCCGTGGCGCAAACCACTATCCGGGTGGTGTGTACTGATGGGCTGGCGTTTAACTTGCTACCGAACCTGATGGCAAAGTTTCGCCTGCTCCATCCCCGTGTCAGTTTTATCCTCACGGTCGGCACCGGCAGGCAGGTGCCGGAACTGGTGCGCAATGGTGAGTGCGATCTGGCTATCCGGTTTATCCTCTCTCCTGAGTCCGGTGTGGAAGTGCTGGCGTCTTTTCCCTCCCCGGTACTGATTTTTATGAAGGACGATCATCCGTTAGCGGAACGGGATATTCAGCTGGCGGACCTGAATGCCTGGCCCGTGGTGCTGCCAGACCAGTCAGCGACCATTCGCCAGCTTTTCGACCTCTCCTGCCGTATGAATAATGTCTTCATCGATCCCGTCTTCACCTGTAACCACTTTTCCACGCTGTACGAATTTGTCTGTCAAACTCCCGGCGCCATCAGCGTTAGCAGCCATTATTCGATAATGACGCGGGCGCGGCAGGATGGCCTGATCATCAAGACCATCAACCGCGACCAGTTGAGCCAGCGCAGCCTGCAATTGCAAAGTGAGATGGGAAAACCGCGCAGTGCGATGTTGGATGCTTTTTTTGTTTTCCTGCGGGAAGAGTTACAGCAGCGGGATCAGCAGTGTCGGAAAGAGTTTGATTTGCAGTTTCGTTGAGTCAGATCCGTCGCGGCACGATTTATCGCGCCGCGACGAATGAATTATCCCGAGAGATTAACCGTTACGGAAGATATAGCTGTAAGCACTCAGGGCTGGCGCACCCCCCAGGTGGGCATAGAGCACTTTCGAACCTTCCGGGAATTCGCCATTACGTACCATATCAATCATGCCCTGCATGGATTTGCCTTCGTAAACCGGATCGGTCAGTACCCCTTCGGTACGGGCGCACAGGCGAATCGCTTCCAGCGTGCCTTCGCTCGGTAAGCCGTATTCCGGGCCGCCGTAACGGGTATCCAGCACCACATCCTCTTCGGTGATTTCACGTCCCAGTTCGACCAGGTTAGCCGTATTCTGCGCAATACGCAGGATTTGGGCTTTGGTTTTCTCGGGTTTGGCTGAAGCATCAATACCAATGACATTGCGTGAACGGCCATCAGCGGCAAATCCCACTACCATACCCGCCTGAGTACTGCCGGTGACCGAGCAGACTACGATGTAATCAAATTTAAAGCCCAGCTCTTTCTCCTGCTGACGAACCTCTTCGGCAAAGCCGACAAAGCCCAGACCGCCGTAGGGATGTTCTGAACATCCTGCCGGGATCGGGAACGGCTTGCCGCCATTTTCTGCCGCTTCTTCCATCGCCTGTTTCCAGCTTTCGCGGATCCCGATATCGAAACCGGCAGAATCAAGGCGCACATCGGCACCCATAATGCGTGACAGCTCGATATTGCCAACGCGGTCATAGACGGCATCGGCATAGTTCACCCAGTTCTCCTGCACCAGAACACATTTCATCCCGAGATGTGCGGCCACAGCGGCAACCTGGCGCGTCTGGTTGGACTGCACGCCACCAATGGAAACCAGCGTGTCACAACCCTGCGCCAGTGCTTCCGGGATCAGATATTCCATTTTACGGGTTTTGTTGCCACCGAAGGCCAGACCGCTGTTGCAGTCCTCGCGCTTGGCGTAAAGTTCTACTTTACCGCCTAACTCCGCACTCAGACGTTTCAGCGGGGTAATCGGCGATGGACCAAAAGTCAGAGGATAACGGGGGAACTTTTCAAGATTCATAGCTTCTCTCCGGGATAAATAAAGTCGCACGCCTTAAATTATGCTGCGCAGTTGATATTGGTTTGCGAAATAACAATATCGCATCGTGTTTGTTTTTCACATTTCGTTTTAATCACGTATTTTTTAATAAAAATCCATTCATTTTTAAGATCGTGACTGGAAGTTACATTTTTCTGCGTTATGACGAAATAAAATTAACATCGCTAATGGACTGTCATCGACCACCCCTTTGGTTTTTGATTAAAAATCATCAAGTTACCCTGATTTTGTTGCGCAAGGCTGACGTGATGCAGAACCCCTGAATCCATCATTGCCTTCTATTGAACGCACGCGGCTAACAATGCTATTTCTTTGTCCATTCCTCCCCCATATTAATAATGAATAATCACATGACTGAAAATTACCAATATGCGAGCAGTGCCCGCCAAGGGATGTTGAAAGGCATAATTTCATTAGTCATTGCGATTATTTTATGGGGGTGTAACTGGCCGGTGATGAAAGCGGGTCTTTCACATATCACGCCATTGTGGTTTTCTACCTTGCGTTTTTCCTCCAGTGCGGCCGTCCTTTTTTTATTGCAGTTATCAACAGGACGGATACGTATTCCTGGCCGTCGGGAGTTGCCGGTGATATTCAGTGTCGGCCTGTTACAGATGATGGCGTTTACTGCGCTGGGGTGTATTGCGATGAATTATCTGCCCGCCGGAAAATCTGCCGTTTTGGCCTACACAACGCCATTGTGGGTCGTACCAGCTTCAGTGTTTCTGTTTAAAGAAAAATTATCCTCACTCCAGTTGTCCGGTGCGTTAATTGGCATTATTGGTATTGTGGTGTTATTTAATCCAATAGCTCTCGACTGGCACGATCACGGGCAAATTATCGCCAACGGACTGTTGTTGCTGGCTTCTCTTTGCTGGGCTATCTGCATTTTGCATTTGCGCCATACTGGCTCCCGACTCAATGCCTTTGAACTGGCACCGTGGCAAATGCTGCTCGCTACCCTGGTGCTACTGCCGCTGGCATGGGGATTTGAGGGCAACTGGAGCGGCGATAACTCCCGCGAGCTGTTAGCAATCACCTTATTTGTGGGGCCGGTCGCCACGGCGTTCTGTTTTTGTGCGGTGAATGCCGCCAGTACGTGGTTATCCGGCGTCACCCTTTCATCAATGATGTTGCTGGTGCCGATTACCGGCCTGCTGGTGTCGGTGCCTGCATTGCACGAAGAACTGACATTACCCCTGATGGCGGGCGCGTTGCTGATTGCTCTGGGTATTGCGTTACTGACGCGGAAAAAAGCATGACGACCGTTTTATAAAGGTATTTGTGTGGTAGAAAACACCTCACGCAAACCAATAAATGAACGGATCTGGCGTACACCGGGAAGAAATAATAATTGCTCGGCGTGGAGTTTATTAAAGCTCTGGTTATCTGCGGTGCGAATTAACATAATGTAGTCGAACTCACCGCTGACCATATGGCATTCCATGCAGCCGCGTATTTTACCAGCTTCACCTTCGAAATCTTTAAAGGATTCAGGAGTGGAACGATCAAGAACAATGCCAATCATCACCACCAGACCCGCATTTAATGTTTCCGGGTTGAGTAATGCAACAGTGCTTTTTATAAAACCGAGCTTTTTTAACCGTTCGACACGGCGCAGACAAGCGGGAGGGCTGAGATTGATTTTCTCAGCCAGGGTAACATTAGCGATAGAGCTGTCGCGCTGTAAAATTCGGAGTATTGCCATGTCAAAGCGGTCGAGTGTTTTATCACCACTTGTGATGTCCGGATTCTTCTTTTGCTCCATGATCTTCGCCTTGTATAATATGAATATCTTATTTTTGTCATAGCCTGTTCTTATATTTTTGCTGGCTACGAGAATTGCTTGTTTGCATCCTTTCATTGGAATATAAAAAAATCAATCAGAATTAAATCAACTCCAGTATTGATGAAGGTGAAAATGGCTTCGATTGACATTTATATCTCTGAACGCTTGCGACATTTGAGAAAAGCGCAGGGCTGGAGTTTGAGTGAAACAGAGAGAATGACCGGGGTCAGCAAATCAATGCTCGGTCAGATCGAGCGAGGAGAATCGAGCCCGACGCTGGCGACTATCGAGAAGATATCCGCTGGATTTCAGCTGACGTTAAAAGATTTCCTCAATCTCAACTGAATGTGTTTTGCATCCACCTTTTTCAGATGTGACTGAGGAAAGTATGTTCCATACATGGAACGCATAGGCTCTATTCGTTTCATGCAGTGAACAAATCAATCCCTCACCTCTGCCTGTTCACTGACCGAAGCGTATAATCCGCGATGACCGACCAGTCTTTGTCACCTCCGTCAGCATGAACAGCGCGGGCCATTTGCTCGTTCACTGCTGCCAGCATGGGCAGCTCTGCACTCAATGTTGCGGCGGCTTCTCTGGCGAGTCCCAGGTCTTTCAGGCCCAGACTGGCTTTGAACCCCGGTTCATAAACCTCTGCCATGATGTTTCGTGAATAGACCTGATAGCTCCGGCCGCTAAACAATGTATTGAGTATGAGATCAAAGAATTGTGCTCGATCCAGTCCATTGGATTCCGTGAGCACTACAGCCTCCGCCATCGCTTCAATCGCCATAGTGATCATCATGTTGCAGGCGATCTTCGCTGCATGTGCAGCCGTTTGTTTCTCTCCCATTGCCCATACGCGTTTGCTGATGACGTCCAGCACCGGCCTTACTCGGTCCAACGCATCTGGCTGACCTGCAGCAAGGACATTCAGCTCCCCGCGTGCGGCGACATCCGGCCGGCCCAGCACCGGCGCTGCTACATAACTTATCCCGGCTTGTTGATGAACCAGGGCTAGTTGCTGTGAAAAACTCACCGATATGGTTGAGGAAATAATATGCACGAGATTTGGGTTGGCTCCGGCAAGCAAGTCGCCATCGATGATGACTTGCTGGATTGCTGCATCGTCAGAAAGCAGAGTAATTGCGACATCACCCAGCAACGCCTCTTCCGGCGCATTGACGTTTATGATGCCCTCAATCTCACGGCCTGAGCGGCTCCAGGCATATACCCGGTGTCCGGCAGCCACTAAATTTCGCGCAATGGCACTCCCCATCGCGCCCAACCCAATGATGCCAATGTTCATGATGTTGTCCTCAGATGAATTAGATATGGCTGGCGCGTACACGCACCGGCGCAATATCCGTAAACTGCACGACGTCTGCCATTACCGCAGTGACCTCTGGTGAAGTAAAAGAAGCTTCGATGGCGGTGTCATCGCGGAAAATGCATTCGCATATCGCAACGGTTCCTGGCTGAGGCACTGCCGGATAAAAGGCTGCAACGCTGAGTAGGCCGTAGCGGGCAAATGACGCCATCACCAGCGGAAGATGTTTGCTGTGGTAGTAATCCTGGTCAAAACGGGATCCTGTTGTTCCGGCGTAGGTAACGTATACAGTTACGTGTGTCATGGTTATCTCCTGCTTTAAGCGGAATGAGGAAAAGGATTAATGCCCTGGGCGCGCACCTGCTCTGAATCCCTGTTCCCGTGCCCGCCATGTGATAAGAAATGCGATGATCAGCAGTAGGATGAGCACCGGTGGGAAAACCTGTGCCCCCCAGTTATTGAGCAAAATGCCGCCAACAAGACCGCCAGCTGCGATAGCGCCGTTCCATGCCACCACATTGATCGAGAGCGCAAGATCAGCGCCCTCGCCCGCGCTATCCGCCAACGCGGTTTGCAGCAGCGTTGCTGCGCCACCGAAAGTGAATCCCCATACCGCTACACCGGCATAAATCACCGCCGGTACTTGTGCAGAGGCCATAAACACCACAGAAACCAGCGTAAAAATGGCAAGGCTAGCCAGCACACAGGTACGCAGATGGCGATCTACCAGACGCCCGGTAACCGCGATCGCCAGCAATGCCGCGAGTCCAAAAGTGAGCAGAATGACATCTGTCTGTGAAGCGAGGCCCGCCAAATCAAGGAACGGTGCGATGTAGGTATAAAGAATGTTGTGCGCCAGCATCCAGGTAATAACGACGCTGAGGACCGGGCGTACACCTTTGGTAGTCAGTACGTGCAGCAGCGGCAGGCGTTCATGGCGGGACTGCCCCGGATAATCGGGTACGCTGGTCAGCACCCATATCACCAGCACAACGGTCAGGGCAGATATCCCGGCAAAGGCACTTCTCCAGCCGATTACCCCACCAAGCCATGTTCCCAATGGCAGACCCAGTGAAAGGGCGATTGGCGTTCCGACCATGGCAATCGCCATAGCTTTACCCTGCTGGTGGATGGCAACCATACGACGCGCATAACCGGCCAGCAGGCTCCATGACAGCCCTGCCGCTACCCCGGCAAAGAATCGAGCCATCAGGGTGAGCCAGTAATGTGAGGACAACGCGGTAATCGAGTTGAAAATAAAGAAACCGGCAATGGCAAGCAGCAGCACATTGCGGCGTCGCCAGCTTTGCGTGGCAATGGTCAGCGGTATCGCAGCCAATAGTGAGCCAAGAGCATAAGCAGTCACGGTCTGACCTGCGAGGGAATTCGAGATACTCAAGCCAGACGCGATTTGCGGCAATAATCCGGCTGGCAACGTTTCAGTAATGATGCAGATGAAACCTGTCATTGCCAGGGCAAGTAACGCTGAAACTGGCAGCCTCTGTGTTTCTGAATGGGGTTGCGGAGCTGCTCGCTCATTCGGTTGTGTAAAGATGGTCTCGTTCTCCATACATCCTTCAATGTCGTGATATGTACCGATTGGTATATATATTGGTGTGGAAATTTGTACCCGGTATAACCGGGTGCCAATTTATGGGGTCTATTTGTGTATCGATCGCTACATTAGTCAGAGAGGAAATCTTTGTCAACGACATATGTATCGATTAGTATGTTAGTCGTTAGATTCTGACGGGAGAAAACAATGGCGACTATGGGCCGACCAAGAACGTTTGACAGAGATAAGGCGATTGAAGATGCCATGTTTCTTTTCTGGCAGCATGGCTATGAATCAACCTCACTCGCCCAACTGAAGGCCGGGATCAACAACGGCATCTCAGCGCCCAGTTTCTATGCCGCTTTTGGATCGAAAGAAGCGCTATTCCGGGAGTGCGTGCAGCGTTATATCGCCACTTATGCTCAGGTCACTGAGTTCTTATGGGATAACAACCTGTCACCTCGCGATGCTCTTGAAACGACGTTACGCCGTTCAGCAGAAATGCAATGTGAGCCAGGACATCCATCCGGCTGCATGGTAGGTCTGGGGGCGATGAGCGCGCCCTCCGCTGAAAATGCTGCTGTCGCTGAACCGCTGGAGCGCTCGCGTAATCGCACCAGGGCAGGCGTTGTCGCAACAATTGAGCGTGGCGTTGTGACGGGACAGCTTAACAAAAGCGTCGATGTGAAAGCATTAGCGGCAATGTTCAGTACTTTTTTGTTTGGTATATCAATTCAGGCGCGCGATGGTGCCAACCTTGATGAGCTGAACAAGGCTATCACGCAGATGATGTGGCTGTGGGATAGCAATAAACAGAATGAAGATTGATATTTTCCGTCGTTATAACTGCATCGGGGTCCGAATAACGTATCCTGATGGTTGTTACAGCTCAGCGAAATTCCCCCTCATTTACCTGATGCATTAATCCAGCCGACAGCAAATTTGCAGTGCAGATAAAGTTTCCCGCCTTTTTGCCGATGTTATCTCCCATAGCAAACCGTTACTTTTATGGATGAAAACATGTCGAAAAAATTGACTCTGTCTCTATTGGCAACAACATTAACGCTGACCGGATGTGCTTCAAAACCCCTTCCTCCAACTGAAAAGCGTGTCCAGACTGAAACAATTACTTCAGAAAACCAATCCCAGCTTACTGTTGAAGGTTGGCAGGACCTCGAAACCGATTACAGTCGCCCCTCAGACACACAATTGCGTTATATCACTCAAGGTGACACCACTAAAGCGACGGCATTAAAAACCCTTCAGTTTGTTTCAATGATATTTGTCGGCGGCCAGATTCAGGGATTTAGCAAGGATCAACTTAAAGGAACACAAGCCGTTGGTGTTATGAATCCGTCGCTTTCATACCTGACTCCGCGAGTGAGCGAAGTCCTTAAAGCCGAGATGGATCGTCTACCAGCCAAAAAATACGATAAACCGCTAATTATAAAGCCATTGACCTGGAAGCTGATTTATAAAAATCTCGCAGGCGGTGATGACAATTATCAATTAGTGATGACGACGACACTCACACGTACTGTCAGCGATCCAGCGGGACACCCAACATCCAAACAAATCGAATGCAGCTCGGATGCAACCACGCCGCAATTCACCCTCCCGCAGTGGCAGGAAAATAATTATGCCAAAGTAAATGAGGTCACGCAGAAACTCATGGATAGCTGCGTAACAACCTTCACCAGCCAGGTGCGATCCTTTCTTTGATGCGGCCAACATACAGGCATCATGGGAAAATAGAACAGGGTAAAAAATGAAAAAGTCGATAACGCTGCTGGCAGCACTGACAACGTTGTGTGCCGTCAGTGCGGTACAAGCCAGCGATGAAAAATTGCCGCCGCCGAATGTCAGCAATGTTTTTATCAATCCTCTTTATTTCTATCGTCAGAATGACCACCTCACCTACGTTACGATGGTGAAACTGAATAATGGTTCCAGTGTTGAACGCTGGAATACCGTGGACTGCGGGAATAAAAAATATTATCGATTGTATCTCGATATCTTAAATAAAGACGGCAAACTGAGTGATCGCTTTTACGGTGATAAAAGTTATGGACGCTATGCCCCGCCGCTGGAAATAACCGGTAATGAGGCAAAGGCAGCCGCAATCCTGTGCGATATCAAAGTTAAAAACAGCGACTGGGTTTACAGCGAAAAGAAAAATAATGTCGGTAAGGATATTCCGGAAGCCTCTTCGCTGGTGGATGTCGCGAATGTCATCAAAGTTAAGGACAAGCTGCTTGTCCGGTTGGGTTACGGCTACGATGAGATCGATTACGACCCGCCTTACGATGCTCCTTTTGATCTTAAAGTCGAATACCACGTTTACGACTGTAAAACCGACCAGGACACGGTGATCGGGGCGACAGATGTGGATCCTCACGGGTTCGTTACCGACAGTTTGATCGGTGAAGCAATGAAAAAGCGTGCATCTGACTTTACTAACAGTCCGGCAGTTGTGGAATCATTCAAAACAATGTGCCACATGGACGAACCCCAGCGCTATGCCGGATCAGGAAAATACCAGAGTCATCCGCATAAAACGGTTGCCAAATACAGCGGACCAATCCTTCCTGACTTCAGGGATAATAATCCGAACTGGATAATGAAGTTTCCGCTGACACCGGAGGTGGAGTCGAAGGGGATTGCACTGATTGCGAACTGGGCGGAGCCTCGCTTCAGACAACTCAAATGGACAGAAACGCAGGCCGATGATAAGCCGGTGAAAATAATCGCTGATGTTCAGGCTAATGGTCTGGTACGGCGGCTTGAGGACTACAACGTTTTTCTCGCGCAGCGCATTATGGTCGCCAATGACATTCAACTGGAGGGGGCAATGAGCATCAGCCCTCTTCCGTCCATCACGCAAAGGATCGAAACTACGTTACGTTTCCCTTTATTTAAGGGGCAGCATTATCATGTGCTAACGCTGACCAAGGGGCAAGACGGCGAAAAGGTCACGCGGATTGAGCGAGACTGCGACGTCGTATCCAGTGGAGATGCTGCAAAGATTAACGCTGCATTTACCGGGAGCTACTGGCGCGTGGAATGTACGCAGTCAGGTTCGGATGGCCCGGAAAAATCAACAATCGCATGGTTAAATGATTTGCGGATCTTCCTTCCCCTCGAACGTACTTATCATGGTGTGGTAAAACCGATAGCAATTACGGATGTGGGGATTACCCGTTAATTACGACTCATCAGATATTTGCTGAGTACAGGACGTTTGCCCGGACGGGATAAAATCAGGGAATCTATGGCTTCCCTGATTTTAATTCAGTAATCAGAAGTGACGCTAAAACATTCTAACTTTACATAATGGGAGTTATGTAAAGTTAGGATCCTTAAAAGGATCCGGGTATGATAACCGCCATCAATCGTATTTTTGGCATCAGCAACAAAACTGCTCATAAATTAGGCGTCGCTACGCAAAATTTGCAGGGTAATTTCCCACGCGTTATCCCAGAATTTACGTAGCGCGATCAATTCAATAATCGACCAAATAACACGCGATAATGACGGAATTTGTACAGAACACCGCTCTGGCTCTCAACTTCCCCGATGACGGTGACATTTCAGCGCGACTGAAAGAGTTTGTTCAGGACAGAGATGCGTTTTCAACCAACACCTGGTCACAGTTGATGAGTGTGATGGCAGTATGCTGGCGCTGGTCGCAGGAAAATCAACGCAGCTTTTTGCCAATGTTGTCCAGCGATCTCCGTGACTATCTCTCCTGGCTACAGCAGGCCGGACGGGCCTCAAGTACCATTTCGACCCATGCTTCGTTGATCTCGATGTTACACCGTAACGCCGGAGTCACACCACCGAACGTCTCACCCCTGATTTATCGTGTAATGAAGAAGATAAACCGCATGGCGGTGACGTCCGGCGAGCGCGCAGGTCAGGCCGTACCGTTCAGGCTGGCTGATCTGGATAAGGTCGATGATTGCTGGGCGGGTTCTGAACGCTTGCAGGAATTGCGTAACCTCGCCTTTCTGCATATCGCCTACAGCACCCTGCTCCGTATCAGTGAAATATCGCGCATCCGCGTGCGCGATATCTCAAGGGCTGAAGATGGGCGGATCATTCTCGACATTTCACATACAAAAACTATCGTCATGACGGGTGGACTGATCAAAGCGCTGAGCAGCTATTCCAGCCTGCGTATTGATGAATGGCTTAAGGCATCTGGCCTGTTAAGTGAGCCTGATGCATTTCTTTTCTGTCGGGTTCACCGTTCTAACAAAGCGCTTCCGTCAGAACAGCAAATATTAAGTCGCCCTGCTGTTGAGGACATATTCAGAAAAGCCTGGGATGTTGCGGGTCAGATCGAGCCAGTCAGGGCAAATAAAAACCGCTACCGTAACTGGAGTGGTCACAGTGCGCGTGTTGGTGCTGCGCAGGACATGACTAAAAACGGCTATCCGGTAGCGCAGATCATGCAGGAAGGCACCTGGAAAAAGCCTGAAACCCTGATGCGTTACATCCGTAATGTTGATGCGCATGAAGGTGCGATGGTCGATATGATGGAAAAAAAGAAAGGCAGATACTGACCTGAAGTTATCTCAGCTGTGCTGGCGAATTGCCAAAGCGATAGCGGAATCGTTCGGTAAATCGTGATACCGATTTGTAGCCGCATGCATCAGCAACCTGGGTAAGATTCCAGTGGGTAGTTTGGATCAACATCAGGGCATGGTGCATCCGGATATCCAAAAGCAACTGTTCAAACCGCACGCCCTCCTGCCGCAAGCGTCGGCGAAGTGTCGATTCACTCATCGCCAGTGCATCACCGGCAAGTCTGGCGGTCCATCCTTTATCCGGTGCTTCTCGTAACAGCTTGCTCAGACGTGGAAAAATTCCCTGCTGATGAGGTAATAAGAAGTGAACACGTTGTTCCGCCAGTACCAGAAGAAGGTCAAAGATGCGCAGGCGAACCCGCTCATCACTCATCAGTGGGTTTTGCAGCGTTGCCAGTAAATCTTGCACTGAGTCTTTAATATCGCTCAGTAATTCCACTGTGGTTATCTGCGCATTTTTTCTGGCAGCGGCGAGATATTGCGGAAAATGTTGATAGAAACCGTCGAGCACATCCGAATTCAGGGAAATAAACAGGGAACGAAACGGGGAAGCATCGTTTGCCGGGTACTTAACATAGTCCGCATCGACCCCCTGGTCGATCACGCCCAGCAGCGTTGGTGTGTTCAGTTCATACGAAGTTGCGACGTGGGAGAACTCAATCCTGCCGGAAAGCACCAGCAACAGCGTCGGTTCATAAAAGAAAAATGAACTCGCCTTCTGCTGAATCTTCAATTCTGGCCATGCAACGGAGATTAAATTTGCCCGCCGAAGACTGTCGCGGGAAAAACCAGACCCTGGCACTGGACTCTCTTTAACAGGCAATGCACTTTCACTGGTCATGGTTTTTCCTGATTTTGTATCGTTAAATCTTCACGTCTGGATTCAGGCTATAAAGCCCGGTCAGCTTGGCTTCAGCCAGGACATGACTCTTTTTCACTGCTTGCAGGATGTTAGCTCCAGTCAGTTCGCCTTCGACTGTCAGGGTCGGCGCTGCCAGTGCATACAATGTGAAAACATAATGATGCACGATCTCATCATTCCAGGGTGGGCATGGGCCATCATAACCATAGTAAGTCCCGCCCATAGCATCATCGCCGGCAAACCAGGCGGTATAGTCGTTGATGCCATGTTTCAGTCCACCAGGTGCTTGCGGCCCGGTTTTCCCCTTGGCCGTAATGCCGTTTGACTGTGCACCCTCAGCGATTTCTGTCTGTGTAGCCGGAATATCAAACAGCGACCAGTGATAGAAATCGGTTCGCGGCAGTGAAGCCGGAACAACTTTGCCTTCCTGATTGACGTTTTCGCCGCTGGTCGGGACATCGTAATCATGGCAAATCAATACCAGTGACTGTGTTCCGGCAGGCAGATCTGACCAGCCGAAATGCGGGTTCTGGTTATCAGACAAACGTACATGGCTCTGTGCATCATAAACCGCGAAGCTGTTTTTCCCGGGGATGACATCCCCGTCATTGAAGCTGTGGCTGAATAATTTCATCTCTTCTCCTTGTGCGACTCGGATGGAACGACAATCAACGTCAACCTGATTATAAGAAGCTTCTCGACTTCATGACGATCTAATCCGGTCAAATTTATCCCCGAAGCCGTCATTATGGACAGGATTGGTTATCTGATGTGCATCATCTTGGCTTGTGGTTACTATGGACTTTCCGGAAGTACGATTCAAACAAAACTAAAGTTTATTAAAGTTGTCTTTAATAAAATCCACAGCCATTAAAATCATTTTTAGTACATTGTCAGTTATTAAAGGCAGGGATACATCGTCTCGCTTCCAGGAACAGAGTACCTTCAGCAGTCAGCGTGACTCTGCGTTTGCTGCGGTGAAACAGGCACTGGACCAACATCGACTGTTGCGCGTGATTTTTGTCATCGATGCATTGCGCAAAAAAATCGCCCTGTAATAAGTGAAATAGGATTAATCACATAGGTTTCAACCGGCAAACAATAGCCGAAACCGATATTATATTGCCAAAGATTCTGAACCATCTATTCATATTGAAAAACGATGTCGATCTTTTCTTCGGCAACATTGACGGTTATTTCACATTTGGACCAAATCGCAGTCCCATCAGGCATACCGCTTTCGACAGAATGCTGCTGAAGTTCGCGTAACGCTTCGGATAAGTCGGCAACAGCCAGATGATCAGGCTCGAACCAGTCCGGCTCGCCACTGTCATCCAGATAATCAAATTCGAACTCCCCTGCTCCAGTTGCAGAAAACAGTTTGGCTTTGACAAACAACTCGCTGGCATTCGCGGGTCCACAGCTATAAATAATCTGTCCGATCCTCTGATAAAGAAGTTCGTCTTGCATTGCTTCACCTCGATGAATAATTTTCTCCTACAGTATCATGATGTTGCGATCTTCCATCACACATAATTTCCGAAAGTCACTCTGGCTACTGGGATCCTTTGGATCTGATTTTTGCTCCAGTGAATCCTGTCAGAACAATGCCAGACTGAAGTTACATTTCGTATTCTTCAACGTGAGATGATTTCAAGAGTTAAAGATAAGATTACGTTTTTTCACAAAACCTGCACAACCTATGTCTAAAGAGAAAATTTAAGAGAAGGTGTTACCTCATCTCTTAACAAAATGGGTAAGAGAATTGAAAATATAATAGCTTCATCATGAAAATTCCCTTCACTGGAAAGATCAGTATGTATATACTCAATTTAAAGCAGTATTTGAGGTCATGCAGATAACGACCTTCTTACATTCAAAACCAGATTTTGGAGATGTCCATGAACGAATCACTGAAAGCGATAAATAACATTCGTACACTCCGTGCACAGGCACGAGATCTGGCTCTGGCTGATCTTGAAGAAATGCTTGAGAAATTAAGCGTAGTCGTTGCAGAACGCCGTGAAGAAAGTCATGCCGAAGAAGCCGCCGTTCGTGAGAAAGCTGAGAAACTCGCTAAATATCGTGAGCTGTTGCTGGAAGACGGTATTGATCCTACTGAACTGCTGGGTGCTTTGCAGAGTGCAGGAAAACCTCGCGCAAAACGCGCACCTCGTCCGGCCAAGTACAAATATACCGATGAAGATGGCCAGGAAAAGAACTGGACCGGCCAGGGCCGCACGCCTGCTGTGATTAAAGCGGCAATCGATAGCGGTAAATCTCTGGATGATTTCCTCATCTAAATAGCCTGTCGATGTGATGTGGGCGAAGTGCCCACATCATTGCATTCCTTTTTTTGCCGTCTATTCAATCAAGACCAATCACTGTTGCATCACATCAACAAGTTTCTAATCCTATTTCTCTGGCCCCGCACCCGGGTTAATAACGAGCTACACCACTGAGTGCGAATTGTTGAGCAAGACATGCGCAGTACGATTAATTTTGCATAAGTAAGCACACTGTATACTTTATTCGAAGCTTTATGTTAGTTTCGTCATGAGTACCGCCACCCAAGAGTGAGACAATGCATCTGATTATGGTCACCACCACATCCACTACTACCACCGCAACCTGCGGCGGCGTGAGTGTTTCTGTGGCGAATCCCTAGCAGACAGAATCTCAAACCCCGCCGCTCTGGACGGGGATAAAAACTCCGTTCATCGCCGGTTTGAATGGAGACACTTCATGAAAAATGCATTACTGATTATTGATATGCAACAGGGATTGTTTCATGGTCCACACATTCCCTATGCTGCCAGCTCAGTTTTATCCAATATCAGACTTCTGATCAAAAAAGCCAGATCGTCTGGTACTCCGTTGTTTTTTGCCCGGCACACCGGCCCGGATGGATCACCTTTTAGTGAGCAGAGTTCCCTGACGCAACTGATACCTGAACTTGACGTCAATGTTGAACAGGACAGCGTATTTATCAAAAAATATCCTAACTGTTTCCGTGATACGGTACTGCTACAACAGCTTAAGCTAAGCAATATTGATCAACTGGTGATTGCCGGAATGAAAACAGAGATTTGTGTGGATACCACCTGTCGTGCAGCATTTGATGCCGGGTTTAAAGTGGTGCTGGTTTCAGATGCACATACCACGATCGATAATCCGGCCCTGACAGCGGATAATATTATTCGCCATCATAACCAGACTCTGGCGGGCCCCTTTGTTAGTCTGGTCAGCACAGAGGAATGGGTGGCATAAAACTGAGTCAAATAACTGTGCTTAATAATGCAATGAATCATTTTTTTCCTGAACAGGGTGTGATGCCGGTAACGGCTGTATCGGCAGACTTCATAAATGGACATGTTATTCCTGCGCACAGTCATGACCTCGCTCAACTGCTGTATGCGATTGAAGGGGTCTTGGTCATTGAGACCAGTGCAGGGCGCTGGGTCGTCCCACCCAGCAGAGGCGTTTGGTTAAAAGCGGGTATCAGCCACACGGTGCGTATGCGTGGTGCGGCCAGGATGCGCAGTATTTTTGTGCTGCCCGATGCGATACCGGGACTTCCCGACGAGGACTGCGTTATTGAAGTGTCTCCGTTACTGAGAGAGTTGATTTTGGCGGCGACCAGAGTCGAGGGAGATTACCTGCCAGATAGCCGTGACGCACGTCTGATGCGGTTTATCCTTGATGAGTTGTGCACATTACCGGTTTTACCCTTCAACCTTCCCTGGCCGCAGGATTCCCGCATTTTACGAGTTTGCCAGTTGCTGTCTGCGGAACCCTCTGATGCCAGAACCGCTGACGACTGGGCTGACCTGCTGTCGATGACAGTCAAAACTTTCCATCGTCAGTTCCACAAACAAACCGGCGTGACATTTGGCCGCTGGCGGCAGCAGGCCAGACTGCTGCTGTCGCTGGAGTCTCTGGCGCAGGGCCAGCCGGTCTTACAGGTGGCGTTACAGCATGGCTATGAGAGTCAGAGTGCTTTTGCAGCGGCCTTCAAACGTCAATTTGGCATGCCGCCTTCGGCTTTTTATTCTTAATCGTTGCTTTTTCGCAGTACCAGC
This sequence comes from Pantoea sp. X-Soil-OKNW-713, assembly GCF_059730685.1. Classification (NCBI taxonomy): domain Bacteria; kingdom Pseudomonadati; phylum Pseudomonadota; class Gammaproteobacteria; order Enterobacterales; family Erwiniaceae; genus Pantoea; species Pantoea sp. X-Soil-OKNW-713. Next base: position 146,686 of record NZ_AP035998.1, read on the forward strand.
CCGGTGATGACGCAAAGCAACATGGCGATCCCCGCGAGATAAAAAGCATCGCTGTACGCCATCAACAACGCATTCCGTTGTATCTCCTGGTTGATCAGTGCCATCACCTGCATACGTAAACGGGTTAAACCCTCTCCATAGAGCGTCGTAGCGTAGCTGATGTGCTGGTGAGACAACCGATTCACCATCGCGACCATGCTTTCCTGGGTACCCTGAGAAAAATCCGTGACAGCGTCACCGAGTCGTACGGCATGAAACCTGGCGCGCTCCACCACTATCTGACTTGACAGCGCGATCCCTACCGCGCCGCCAACATTTCTTACCATGGAGAATAGACCCGAGGCAGATCCAACCTGTTCTTTTTCCAGCCCCTGAATCGCCATCACCCCTAAAGCGACGACGACCAGCGACTGGCCGATGCCGCGTACCACCAGTGAGGGCACAATCACATTGGCCGCCGCATCAGGATTAAGATGGATGTTCATCAGGCATCCCAGAGCCGTGATGAGAAATCCGACGATGATGATGGTTCGCGCACTGCTCCAGCGCATCAAATGCGGTGTGGCGAAAGACATAATGAACTGAATGATGCCATAGGGGATCATCATGATACCGATCTGGCTGGCGTTATATCCCTGTACCTCGGCGAAGTAGTTCGGCACCAAAAAGACCACGCCAAATACCACGGCACCGAAGCAGAACTGCATCAGGCTGGCGATGCCAAAATTGTAACGTCCCAACAGACGAAGGTTGATAAAAGGTGTTTTACTCCTGAGTTCAACCCAGACAAACCCCAGCAATCCGATCACAGCCAGCAGCGTACAGTTAATGATATAGGCAGAAGAAAACCAGTCGTTACGCTCGCCCTCTTCCAGCATGATCTGGAGTGCGGACAATCCCAGCGCCATGGTGATAATGCCCCACCAGTCTCCCTGCCGTAACTTTTCCAGCATCAGTGGCTGGGGTTTAACCGACCAGCCAATCGCCGCCAGCAACAACAGACCCGGTGGCACCTGCAAATAGAAAATCCACCGCCAGGAATAGACGTCTGTCAGCCAGCCTCCCAGTGACGGCCCGGCAGCCTGAGCAACATTGTTGGCAACGGCAAACAGGGCCATGCCCAGCGCATGTTTTCTGGCAGGCAACTCACTGACAATAAGTTGAAAAGAGAGCGGGATCAGCACGCCACCGAAGGCGCCCTGTAACGCGCGGGAGGCGATCATGGTCTGTATATTCGGTGCCATTGAGCAGAGGACCGAAAAGATCACAAAGCCCGTGGTCCCGGTCATCAGGACTCTACGCATCGAAAAAATTGATACCAGCCAACCTGTGACAGGGATGATAATGATTTCCGCGACCAGATAAGCCGTGGTGATCCATGACCCCTCTTCAAATGACGCACCCAGTGAGCCGCGTATATCCGGCAATGAAGCATTAGTCACATGCACATTCATCCCCGCCATAAAACAGCCCACTACGCTGCCCAGCACGGCTACCCAGGTACGAAGCGAAATGGAGTTTGTGGGTTCTATGGTCAGTTGCTTAGTCATGATGGGTGTCCACGGTCACCAAAACGGACATCCCGGGACGAATCACATCTTCTCCGTTCTGTCCTTCTGAGAGCCGAATCTTCACCGGCATACGCTGGACAATTTTGGTGAAGTTCCCCGTGGCGTTATCTGGCGGCAACAGTGCGAACTGTGCGCCAGAGGCTGGCGCGAAACTGTCCACCGTTCCACGAAAGCGCCTGCCACCATAGGCGTCAACGCTGATTTCCGCAGGTTGACCAATGTGCATGTGATTAAGCTGGGTTTCCTTGAAGTTGGCAATCACATAGACATTGTCAGGTACCACCGCGAGTAAAGGTGCCCCCGTTTCAACATATTGCCCGGTTCTGATGGATCGCTGTCCGACGGTGCCGGTAATCGGACTGATGATATTGGTACTGGCTAAATCAATCCGCGCCAGATTCAGTTGCGCCTGAGCCTGGCGCAACGCCGCATCAGCATTGTCCTGCTCGGCTACGGCTCCCTGTCGCTCACTCGCCAGCACCCCGCTCTCCTGTCGGGTGATTGATAATGCAGCCTGTGCCTGCGCAACTGAGGCAACCATTTTTTTCATCTGGGCGTTAGCGGATTCCAGCAGTTGTTCACTGCTGACATGCTGACTGACCAGCCGCTGCTGTCGCTGCGCTTCCTGCACGGCACGGGCGGATTCGGCTATTGCTGCATGGACGGTTGCCATCGCTTCATCAACGCGATTTTTCTGCTGTGCCTGACGTGCATCCAGATTGAAAATCTGCGCCTGCCGGAGACGCTTTTGCGCCTCTGCTGACTTCACGACCGCTTCCGCCTGACTGACTTTCGCCTGATATTCATTATCGTCAATGCGGGCCAGCACCTGTCCTGCGCTGACACGCTGATTATCCTGAACCTCTACGGCCGCGAGATAACCACTGACCCGTGGTGCAAGCGTCACAATATCAGCCCGCACATAGGCATCATCGGTATCGGTCATCCAGCGGGCGGTTGTCCACCAGTAAATTCCCCAGGTCAGTGCGATGATCAGCAGAAATATGGCGATCATCAGAGTACGGGGGCGGGGTTTTGCATAGCGATGAGTAAAGGCCTGCTTTTCAGCAACCTGCGGATTCTTGGTCATTGTTTTATTTCTCTGTTATCGACAAGGGAGATCTGAGATGGAACAGGCCTACGCTGCGGCACGGGTAAGGGTATGGACGGAGCTTGCTGCCAGCCGCCCCCGAGGGATTTAAACAGCGCGATCTGTGTATTTATGAGTTGGGTGTCGGTGCTGGCTAACTGATGCTGAATAGCGATGTCAGTGCGTTGTGCATCCAGCAACTCCAGCGCGGTCGCAGCGCCCTCTTTTCTGGCAATGGACGCGAGTTTTAACGCATGCTGACTGCCTGCCGCCGCCCGTTGTAACGCGGCATTCTGTTGTAATGCCGCGTTATAATTCGTCATACCTTGCTGTACATCTTTCAGTGCACCAAGAATTGTGGCATCGAAATGCGCCAGAGCAGACTGCTCACGGGCATTCGCCTGAGCAAGACGTGCGCGTTGCTCACTCACATTCGGGAATGACCAGGAAATAAGTGGGCCGAGACTCCAGACGGTCGCTCCGCTTTTATCCCACCCATCAGGCTGATGGGCTGAGCTGAACACGCTGCCGCCAATCGATATTTGGGGGTAGAAGTCGGCAGTAGCGACGCCGATGCGAGCCGTTGCCGCAATCAACGCCTGCTGAGCCTTCAGGACATCCGGGCGTCGGCTTAACATTGTCATCCCCTCACTATGAGGAACCGCTATGCTTGCCAGCGAGGGCGTTGACTGACACTGCATTGCCGCCTGAGGTGGGTTGTCAGGCAATTGCCCCATTAATACGGCAAGCTCAGCAAGGGCATTGTGGCGCGCAGCCTGTAAGGGAGGCAGTTCAGCTGCTGCCAGTTCAACCTGGTTCTGCGCACGTATCACATCCAGCTCAACACCTGCACCGGACTGATACAATTGGCTGGCGAGTTGCTGGCCCTGTGTTGCCAGCAGCAAAGAACGCTGTGCGATACCGATCCGCTGGGCGTAACTACAGGCACTTAGCCAGGCTCGGGTGGTTTCGGCTGCAACCAGCACGCGCGTGCCCTCCTCCTCTGCCATCACCGCCAGCGCATCGGCGTTGGCTGCATGGCGCATCGAACGGAGGTGACCAAAAAAATCGATTTCCCACTGCACATCAATACCAATGCCATAACGTGCACCGGTACGGATATGATCGGATTGATCCAGAGCGGCTTCTAACTGGTCATTTGCAGTACTGCCGTACCCGGCCTGAGTATTCAGAGATGTCGTGGGAAGACGCGCTGCATCCGTTTCATCCACCACAGCTTTTGCTGCCCGGAGATTTGCAGCGGCCATACGCAGATCGCGATTATTAGTCAGCGCCTGTTCAACCGCGTGATTCAGATCCGCATCGTGATAGAGGGTCCACCACTTATCAGGGATGGACGCGCTTTGCCCGTCGAGTTTCACGGGTAAAGTGGTTATGGGGGGCTGTTCCGGCCCTGATGTACAACCTGCTAACAGCAGGGGGAATAAGGCAACATAACATCCAGCGGATTTGTTCATTGGGCAAACTCGTTAATGAGAATGCGTCCAGGTTACTAAATTGCTGGGTGTCTTTATGTCGCGCGTTGGACTATCTTTATCGCGAAATGGACATTCGGGCATAGCGAAGGTAGCGCGACGGGAAACTTTCTTGCCCTACCTTTTGGTTGAACAACCAGCGAAGTGTAGGGTCGGGGTGGCCAGATTGGTCTGAACCCGGTCATCTGTGCTTAGGTTCAACATGAAATATTTCAGATGCTTATTATGTTAAATAAATGATTCAGCTTTGCAATAGAAACGCACTTCTCATCTTGGGCCTGGTGTGAATTTTCTCTCAGAAACGATTTTATATTTTATGCAGTCAATTTACCCTCTAACAAATTACACAGGATTTCTTGCAACAAATGCAGCAATTCCCTGGATCATCATTTTAACTTGATCTCCATGGGCAGCATGATTCCGAATTCCCTGATAGAAAGTAATTTCTTTAGACTCAGTTGCACCATAAACACCATGAGAGCAAAGTTCCTGTTCTAAGGTGGACGCTTTTTTCATCGATTCCTTACCACCATCTTTGAAAATGGAAACAGCTATTCCATTTGCCAGGCATTAACTTTTCAAATTGCTTTTTCAGCGTCATCCAGTCGCTGTTTCTCAGACGGGTCAGGGGGGCTATCTGCTCGACCAGCAAAATATCATTACGATGACTGTCCATCTGTAAGCGGCCCAACTCTGGGCGCCCAAGTAATCGCAAAGCAGTCACACTCTAATTACAACATACATATTTTCAAGTGACTAAGATCCAGCCCTTTAGGCTGGCAGAATGCTCTTCAAGGGGGTTCATACGGTCTCATGTCAGATGTTTGCACTGTTTTAGGGGGAGTGCGGCACTATGGTCGCAGAAGTGTTCCGACTATTAACTATGCTATATATGTTTGTTGTAACTAAATACACATTCTTCTCTGGACTTATCATGTGATTCAACCAATGGTTTCTTCCCACTATTTTGCCGTTATCATTTAATAGTGGGTGTGTTGATCATTTTTTTGGTCACTGCACTGTTCTTCAGGCAGATAACCATCGAATGTATCACCACCCTGCTCTACTGGATTTGGAGTCTGGCGGATTTCTCATTTTCCCATGCCCATGCCGCCTGGCGGATTAACCTGCTGGCAGACACACATAACAACGCTGAAACGGTAAGCTGGTCTGTATTCCTCTCCGTCATGAATCACACAGCCGGCATTCTGCTGGTCGCCCTGATTCCGCTTGTGATAACGGGTGTTGTGTCCGTCAAGTGCCATCAGGCAAGCCGCCCCCGCCGCGATATATCCATTCACTCACTTCCCCGCATCATGGCGTCGTTTTCACCCGCGATCGTTCCGGCGTTGATTTATGGTGATAAAAAACTCAGTTACTGAATGTCGACCCGAAATAACATCGTAGTGCACAGACGCCAGATGAGTTTGCTATTGAGCACAGTCTGGTGGTGAACCATCAACTGCGCAGGGAACTGGCGGAGCAGATGTTTATCGCCCAACTTGGCGAACCTCGTATTCATACCCCTTCACGCGACCCCTGTCCCGGAAGCCTGTTGCCCGATTTTGACCAGTTCAGAGATCATGAAAAATCCATGTTCGCGATATTCGGGCTGCAACACTTCCTGGGTAAACGCAAAGAGGCCAAGCAACTGCTTGATCAACTCAACCGTTCAACCCTGAAAGTTGATCGTCATTACCGTAATAAAATCGGTTACCCCAACCTGTCTCTGGCTAACCAGGCATTTCACCAAGTTGCCACTTCTCAAGCCGCACAGGCATGGGTCGGGCAGTATAGCTATGTCCGAACCGCGATCGCCGCGCTGCATGATAACGACCTATAGAGTAACTACGTTCGACACTTTTCACGGAAAAATCATATAAAACTCAGCAAGGCTTGACCAAAAAACAAACAAGCTCTCTCTGCATTCAACGTTCTCACATGGAGAGCTATGTTTAAATTAGTTATTCATTTTTTTCTATATCCATTCTGGTAAGATTTTTCAATAGTCATGAACTGTAATAATTACCTTTCCACACAATCCTGATTAAAATATATTATCGAGTTTTATTCCTTTACGAATACGTCACTTTTCCGATGATGAACTTGGTAGTATTCGTTACTGTGTGACGCGAATACTTCCTTCATTTCAATATCTACGTGCGTTATCTCGTAAAAGGAAAAGTCTGTAGGGATGTTTCTAAGTTTATCCTGAATACAGTTCACATCCAATTCGAGCTGTTTGCGTCGATTTGGCAGTTGTTTAAGCTTTTCCTTGATAGCGCTCATCTGCTCATCAAGTACTTCACGTTTGGTACAGGTTCGCTCGAATGCTGCTAAAGAGTCCTTCACTGCCGAAGTTATCATGTCAGGCACCATCTCAGGTTTGTCATGTGATTCAGTCGTGAGACTTTCTTCTGCAAGAGGCTTGTATTGTTCAGCAATAGCGTTGAGCCTGTTTTTAACGCAATCACTGAATCTGGAGTGATAAATCCTCTGTGAAGAGGGTGAGCTAATTTGAGTGCAGGCATGATCATGAAAACGGCTGTTTCGATTGGGCGGCGAATTCAGTTCATTGCTTTCAACTTCAGGATCTGAACTCTCAGGATATTTGAAGTCGTCGTGGTAATCCTCTGATGCGGGTGTCATAATTGGGCTGCTGCTTTGAGTTTCATAACCTGGATCACGGCAATCGTTGAGGCGGTCCATCTCAGCAAGTGCCTCGTTTATTACTTTAAGTCTATCTTCATCAGAGGAAAAAGATAACTGTCTCAACATGTCGCATGCTATAGCTTTTAATGGTGAAACTGGTATGTGCATCTCTTTGATAGTATGTTTCAGGTTTATGGTACAGTGATCCATCGTGGACAGAGAACGTTTTAATATTTTTGACCGACGTTCGGTAGATACAATCGATAGTTCCTGCACAAGACTTCTGGAAACTGTATTTATTTTCTCGCGATCTGAGTTTCGTGGCTGACTGTAACAAATCGATTTTAACGTATCTTTTGAGTTAGTAAACGAAGAAAAATTTCTTTCCCCTCCCCCTTCACTCTTAAATTTATGCATCGCTAGTACTGAGGTTGCAGAAACATGAGTTGGTTGCACTTTAATATCCTTATCTGTACCTACATGCTGTAGTTGTTTAAATGAATCCGATTGAAAAACAGTTCGGAACGGACTAAGCGAATCTTTAATATTGCAGTTTGATGTAACTCTCCCGAAATAATTTCATCTCGCTAAAAAATCTTCGGTTTAAGGGAAATGAAGTACCAAGCCATTAATGCTGTTTGCTTACTGAATCCCGGATAACAACCACATCACACACTGCCACATTCACATTGGCCGGCACTATCCAGTGCTTCACGCGCTGTTGATATACACTTCAACGGAGTAAGCACAGCAGCAAGGCCAGTGTAATAGCATAGAAGAAAAATACATCATGGATTGTCGTTATAGCAAATCGTTGGTTGGCGATAACACTCTTCCCCTAATAATCAGGAAATCAGTCTGATACGGGAAGCACTTTATATCTGATTTTCATACAATCATAGGCAGCATGAAAAAGCTGCCACAGTGACTCAGATGCAGAAGAACGCAATGCGAATCCAGTACAACCTCACTCAGAAGTAAAGGTGAAGCCCTCTGCCACCAATCGAAGGATAAAATCTGAGAAAAAATACTGCTGCGCCACCATCTTCTCTAAGCAGAGCCTTAAGGGAGATTTCGCTGTAGCCCTAATCACTTTGCGAACATGATGTTAAGGCACTGCCATCCTGGTCACTCCCTACCTGAGAATAACCATGCCTTGATTGTTAGCAAAATCATAGAGGCCAGGATTTAGGTCAGGTGGAGTGACCCGAGCCCGTAGACAAATCTGCCCTATAGTTTGAGCGCAGGAGGAGTCTATGGGCACAACACGTTTTACCCCTGAGTTTAAAGAAGAAGCTGTCCGGCAGATCATCGAACGGGTCTATTCCGTCGCCGAGGTTTCAGAACGTCTCGGCGTATCGGCACACAGCCTTTATAAATGGGTTCGTTCAGTAAAACCGGATAACAGCGGTCATCAGGCGCAGGATTTGCTCTACACGAGAGCGGAAATCCTGAAGCTTAAACGCACCGAGGAAGAACGGGATATTCTGAAAAAGGCAGCGCGGTACCTTGCAAGGGAACACGACTGAAGTACCGCTTCATTAACGATCACCGTGAAATCTGGTCGATCGTAGCAATGTGTCGGGTTCTGAAGGTTGCCCGTGCAGGATTTTACGTCTGGCTTCATCGTCCTGTTACAGCCGGAGAAAAGGATAATCAGCGGCTGCTGGCGTTAATCCGCGACTCTTATGCACTGAGCGGCGGTGTATACGGTTACCGCAGAGTTCACGGCGATCTTCGTGAAATCGGAGAAGTCTGTAGCAGAAATCGCGTGGCCAGGATCATGAAACAGAACAGGATACAGGCCGTACACGGCTATAAAATCCCCCGGGGCGTCAGGGGAAGACCTTCGCTGATAGCACCTAACCGCGTACAGCGGGAGTTCACGGTCGTGAAACCCAATCAGGTCTGGGTAACGGACATCACCTATATCCGCACCTGGCAGGGCTGGCTCTATCTGGCCGTGGTCATCGACCTCTTTGCCCGCAATGTGATGGGCTGGTCGATGAAACCGACACTGTCGCGCGAGCTTGCGCTGGATGCACTGCTGATGGCCGTGTGGCGGCGCAAGCCTGAGGGCAGCGTTATTGTGCACAGTGACCAGGGCAGTCAGTACGGCAGCGATTCTGCCGGGCCCATAACCTGTCGCCGAGTATGAGTCGTCGCGGCAACTGCTGGGATAATGCGGTGGCAGAATCGTTCTTCAGCTCGCTGAAAAAGGAGCGTATAAGAAAGCGGATATACAAAACCCGGGACATGGCCCGGGCGGATATATTTGATTATATCGAAGTGTTCTACAACCGGACCCGGCGTCACAGCCATCTGGGTGGCGTCAGTCCGGAGGCCTTCGAAAAGGCCTCGACGTGAGGACAGAAACAGTCTACCGGTGAGGGGTCACTCCATTAGTGAATAACAGGTCATAATATGTGGGCCTCATTGACTGCGTTCCATCAATTCAAGCGTCTGACCATCAGGGCTTTGTAAATATATTACTCGGGTTCCCTGCATGGGTCCTGACAACACTGTCTGAGGTTTACCGGGCGTCTTCCAGCCGTAGTCCGATACTTTGCCTAAGAGCGTATCAAGATCCTCAACTATAAAAGCAAGGTGAGCGTAGCCTGGGATATAGGGCGCTGAAGGTACTTCTGGCTGCTCAATGTTATTGTATTGTAGTAATTCAATTTGAATATCAACCAGTTCAAGCAAAGCCATTCGTACATCAGCTCCCCGTGCACCTGTTACCTCATCGATTATAGGTCCAGACATTTTTCCTTCGCGTAATAATTTACCTCCAAGAATCTGAGTCCAGAATAATAATGAGTCTTCAATGTTTTTAACTGAAAAACCAACGTGATTAACACTTAATATCATGCGATTACCTGCTGAATTTTCAAAGCTCATCATCCAACTATATAAAAAGCCTGCTTTATTTCTACACGATAAATGCGCAACCGTTTTACAAGCCTGCATCTTTTATCGATAAATTGCGAATGTCCGCTTTTCGCTCTTAGCTGCCCATCAACTTCTATGTCCGGTTATGGATTCAACGGGCATAGCGCCATCAACTATGTCATCCTGCTATATGTCGCACTCATCTGCGCGGTTCTGCTGATATTCCTGATTTGCCGGTCCACCGGTCTAACGAGCATATTCTTCGAAACTAAAGCGAATATCCTCAGCGGTCAGCCTCGATTGCTGACGGAAGCCAAACATCGACAACGAATCAATGGCGCTTCCGCGCATGAATGAATCAGACAAGGTATGAAAAAAACAAAAGCATCTAAATCGCTATCCGGGATATGCCTGATAAGGAAAACAAACTCCGCAAAATGGTCTCGTGGGAAAAAACATCGCATCTAAAATGCGCCGTTCAAATTGCTGAGTCACTCAATACCGATGCGGAGACATCTGCAATGAATGATTGCTGGCTTCAGAGTATTTAAAAGAGAATTCCTGTTTCGAATCCCTTTACCTCTGATAATCCTCTTCAGTTTTTAAAAAATTATCTGCTGAACCGGAGGAAGGTGGAGGCAGGCCGCGTCGCCGCAGGCGCAACGTCTGCTCCACCAGCAGGGGAAGCCTGCCAGGGTATATCCGGTTGCAAAGCGGTTAAGGGACTTTGCGACCCAGCGCCCTGAAGATGGTGACGGCTTCCGGATAGCTATCCGCAAATACCATCAACTGCGAACCGGGTATCAGGAAACCGTGCAGGCCTCAGCCCGTAACGGCCCTACCCTGTGGTGTTTCCAATCTGAAGATCGCTGTGTACGGTATTTCCCTATCAGTCTGAAGGTCAGTGAGGATGTCAGTTACTGCAAATCACCCACCTTGCCAGGCGCGGTCACCGTACATCCGATATTTTTAACGCCATTTATCCCGACCTCACCGTAAACCGCATTGCCGTCACGAAAAATCTGAATGGCACCACCGTCCCCGCCGCCAGAAGGATGGGGAAAAGAAAGATAAATACTTCCGGCTTTGCCTGGCTGGATTGCGAGGATCTCATAGGCGTGTTTTTCAGGGGTTAACTGGTCAAATGTCGCAACCGTACCCTCATCAACATACGTCACCGCCGTTACCTTAAGATACCCGGTAAAGGATTCAATTTTTCCACTTCCTTTACAGTTAATCCCGACAGTCTTAGAAATCCGTTTACCCGTTTTCTCTGCGGTCTTAATGTGTTTAATAAAGAAAGGTTAAGCCGCTGCCCCGGCACATCATTCACGCACATTGAATGGGAACTGCATAACAATCAGTATGAAATTTACGCAACGGGAGACTGTCATTTTACACGGAGCCGCTTATTCCTTTGCCGGGTGCCTACTGAACGCCAGTCACGCACGCTGACCAGCAATTTCCGGGAATGGCTGCCGCGCATCAACAGGATATTAAGGAAGGAAAAGAAAAAATATAGCTGATTCCAGACTCCCTATACTGTTCACCGAGACCTGGCGTATCCGGCAGTAATTTCGGATGATCCAGCACCCCGGCAATATCTGAGAAATCCACACCCTGCCTGTAAGCCACTGCCGGCAGGCAGCATGACAGCGACACGCAGCAATATCCTCAATTTACGGTTGCAGGAACATATTTAAGAAGCGTAGAACTGTCAGTGTTTGATTTACTGACACAAACAGGGAGTGTTATGACAAACAAAGCCATTTACATGATTTATCGCCCCAGTCCTATGTTAGGTCGTTCGCCTCTACAGGGAGGTTTTTTCCCCTACAAACTTCCCGAAAAGTATATCGCAGCCCTTCAGAATGAACTTGACAGGTTAGACCCTGGATGGACAGTTTTCGCTGACGACACCGAGTCAGATATTAATTTACTGGCAGAACGAAATCCCTCTCTTCTCGTTTGCGCTCCCGGTCTTCGGTATCAGTTTTACCATCAGGGATTCGACGAAGATAAAATCATCTGGTTGAGCGTACTGGAGTATGCGTCTGCTGATCCAGAATCCGTAATCAAGAGACTGAGAGAACTCGCCTGTTACGGTTCATAACTGCACGGATACAGAGCTCCTCGCTCATAGCAGATCGTATCTGTATTCAGCCTTAATGTTAGCTTGCAGATTAAGAGGTATCTTTTTGTCGGGTTGTCCACATTCCGGGTGCATAGCCTCCCGTAAACCCTGTGGATAAAATCAGCCCCGCCGTGAACCGGCAGGGCTGTAGAGTGATGGTTAATTATTGACCAACGCTATCGCAGGTACTTCTGTATCAGCGCTGCCCCGTGATGAAGATGACGTGCCGTCACGCAGATGCAACTCACATCCAGAGCCAGTTTTTGTTGGCGATGGTCAAACTTGACTCACTGAATTTATGGTACAGCAAATGCGAAAAAGGCCGCCTTGCGGCGACCTCTTCCGGCACTTCCCTGTAAGACCATCCGTTATTTGTACAGTTCTGCGGTCATGTGAACACGGTTATTGGTGTTCGCTTCGGTGATTTTATACTGCGCATTCTGCTGTGCGGCCTGTGCAGCGATTTTGGCTTCTGCGCCATCCAGGGTGGAAGCGGAAGCAGTGATGCTCTGCGCAAAGCTGCCGAAAGAAATCAGTGACAGGGCCGCAACTGCAACGAAAGTTTTGATAGATTTCATGGTCATTCCCTCAGAAGTTTGTTTAATCGGTGAGGCGTTGTGCCTCGATGTGAGAGAGAATAGACCTGTCGACGGGTGAGTAAAAGCTGAGGGATTTGCTGAAAGAACTCAAAAAAATTGAATGAATGTTAACCAGCAAACTGCTTCATCGATCCAACACAACGCGTATGACACGTCGGTATTACTTCCCTGTCAGATGAGGTCAATGAAGCCATACTGCATTTACGTCAAAAAAGATGCCTGATATACCTCAGAAGAAAAACTCCGGATGCGTAAAGCGGGCCTGAAATGAGGGATATGCAGACCGCTTTTCGGGATGAAATCCCTGCTTTTTTCCACAGCGCAAACCACATGGCCATGCCCCACAGCACGGAAAAGCATACCGCGCTAAAGACGAATTCAATCACATAATGCTTCATAACACCTCCCTGATTTTATCTGTTGTTCCTGTCGGATGTTGACCACTTTCTAAAAGTCTCAGCCTGGTTCACCCAGCAAACGATGTCTGTAATATTTGCGGGCAACGTGAATGAGAATTTGACTATAAACAAAGCCGCCAATCGCTCCCATGACGATAACTCCGGGGAAACCCAATAATTTTGCGCCCGCGCCGGATAACAGTGCACAGAGTAGCAGCCCGACCCATGTTTCCCAGTGCCGAAAGGTTGAGGTATAGATATCGTTCCAGCGTTTGCCACACTCTTTTGAAGAAAGTTGTGATAGCTCGGGGATGCTTCTGAGTGACCAGTAGATTTTCATGCTGATGTCCTTATTGCGATGAATACAAACAGGAGAACATAAAAACGGGGCTTATAAAAGGCTTACACACTGTTGCGGTAACACCTGACATCGGACCAGCGGTCCTTATTGGCGATAAAATTAATGCCAATTGAGCACGTTGCTAACCCTGTGCAACCTTGACATCAGAACATTCATCTGGAAAACAGCGCAATCCAGCCTCACATGTCATGTTAATGCGTAAAGAAAGTGTAAGGTGTGGGAAAGTGTATAATTTAGTTGTATTGAAATATATTGTTTCATACCTACTCGTGCAGCCTATAGAATACTAATCATATCAGGTTGATTTCACTGACCTCTGAAGGAAATTAAGCATGGATCGTGTCTTGAAATACTTTCCTTTTTAAGTTAAATACAAAAAAAATCCCTATCGGCAACGATGAAAATTAAAGATGCTTTTGCATCTGTTTCGACGAATATTCCCGATTGGCATTGAGGTTTTCCAACCTCTGGCTATGCAATTCTTTTTGGGATATTGGGTTAGGACTGCTCCTTGTATTTTGGTGAAAAAAACAACACGACTATTTCTTCTCTGATACTAAAGATTTCAACAAACACGCCGATAACCTCTCCGGAAATAGATGCGACGTATCTCATCTGGTTTCAGAGAAGAGCGAACACTCCAGAAAATAGGTTTATCTGCACCTGTGAGATGTATCGCCACGGATTTGCCTTAACAGATGACAGTCAAATCCTGATTTAAAATTTTAACAGCAAAAGTGTCTATGGACAGCACACTCATTAAGCGCTGATCCATTCGACCATTTAAGGAAAAAAGATGTCGAATAAGTTTAAACGTAGCACTACCTGTCTGCTTGTTTCTCTTTCCCTTCTGCTTGGTGGTTGTGCTAATACCGGAAGCTCCCTGCTCTCCAGCACCAAACCCGATCCCCGACTGACCAGTGGCGAACAATCCCAATTATTTAGCAGTTCAGCAGCCCAGGGCTGTGGCATGGGGGCTTTGGCGGGTGCAGGCATTGGTGCTCTGGCAGGGGCTCTGGCCGGAAATGGCAAAAAAGCGTTGGTGGGTGCCGCTGTGGGCGGTGCTGCCGGTTGTGCTGCCGGTGTAGCGACCAACTATTACCTGGACAGTCTGAAAAAAGATTACGCCACCACCGCCGATCGACTGCAAGCGATGGATAAAGACATCAATAAAGATACCGCAGATATCGCCAAAACTACCGCAGCGATGAAAGCGGTGATCAGTGATAACAGCGCGACCCTGACCCAAATTAGCATCCAGAAAGACAAAGCAGGCTTTGATAAAGCCAGTGCCAAAAAAGAACTGGCGCAGGTTGATGCCAATACCAGCTTCATGAAAAACAAAATCAAAAATATGAAAGAAAGAAGCGACGCTATTAAGGTCGCGCTGCAGGGACAGACCACCAGCACAGCGGCAGATAAAGCCAAGCTGAAACAACTGAACACCGAATATAGCGAACTCAATGGCCAGATTACCGCGCTGGAATCTGAAGCGAATGGCTTGTACAGCCAACGCCAGGCTATTTCATTAGGTTGATAATGACGGGCCGATATTATTATCGGCCCTGTTTAGATTTATTGCTGAACACATTTCGAACAGCACTCTCAATTCATGGACGCCCTTATGAGAATTTATGTATTAGTCACTTCCCTGTTACTCGCCGGATGTGCCACATCTCCTCAGGATTGCGATTTGCATGCTCAGGATCCCAGCTTTCTCACCAAGTTGAGCTGCACAACTTCTGGTGGATATAGACAAAAAGTCGACGAGCAAGAGCGCCATGTGCTGCAAAGTCAGCGGGACAATAAAATTGCTCAACAAAATCTCTCCGATACCCAAATCAGGGAGCAAACCTCCAGTCAGAAGCTGGCAGATGAACAAACCAGGCTGAAAGCGGCACGTTCTGATCTGGCGCAGACACTGAAAAAGCTCAAATCGAGCAAGGGCAATAACCAGCAACGCCAGCAAGAAATTAAGCAACTGGAAGCGTTGCAGCGTCAGTCTCAGCAGGCCAACAGCGCAGATGAAGTCGCGGTCATTGAAAAGAAAATTGCCGCAGCCAAAGCACGCGTCGCCGAACTTGAGCAAGCTAACGCACTTCAATAATGCGCCACCTGGCCAATCAGCATCTGCTGCTAATAACGACAAACACGAATCCGGGCTATGCAACGATTAACAAGATCAGCGCAAATTGATGATGCCACCCTCGCCACCTATGAAGAAACGGTTGCGATTATTCACCGTTATCTTCCGCCTTCCCTCGCGCTGCTTTATGCCACTGCACGTCGAAGCGCCGAAGGGAATCTGGAGTGGTGGACAGCGCGACAAGGTCTTGCCACTCCGCTGTCAGCACTGAGCGACACCGAACAAATCGAAACTCAGCGTAAGCGTCAGCAGTATCAGGACACGGTCGCGGGCTTAATTGACCAGCTTACCGCGCGTGGGGAAACCCAACCGGCTCAGGCATTGCAAACGCTGCTCACCCATTCACAGGATCTGGATTGTTATAGCGTCGGTGGCGAGCCGGTATTAATCAATTGGGCCATCCCGGTACCGGCTCCCTTGACTCAGGTGCCACCACCAGCGAGGCGGTGGAGATTCCTGCCCTGGTTGCTGCTGGGATTATTGCTGCTGATTGCTCTCGCATGGTGGTGGTTCTGTTATCACCACCGCACCGATGCTGCCCTTCCGGTACAGCACACGCCACCTGCGGCAGTTGGCGAAGCCTCGCCAAATAAGACCGAGTTAACGCAGGATAATCCCAGCGTCAGCCTCGCTAAAACAAACGACTTCGGCCGTATCAAAGTCAATCTGACCTGGCAGCAAGGTCAGAATCACCAACCGGTCGATCTGGATATTGCCGCGTTCATTAAATTGAAAAATGGCAGGAACACCGGTGTTGAGGCACTCAGTAAATACCTGGGTGACTATGAAAAAGCCCCCTTCATGCTGTTGCAAAAAGATCTGCGCGATGGCGGCAACAAAGATGGCGAATGGCTGTTCATCAACGGCAGCCAATGGCAGGAGATTGATGAGGTACTGATCTACAGCTTCATTTACGGCGGCGCGAACAACTGGCAGGGACTGGATGCCACGATCACGCTCTCTGTTCCGAATCAGCCACCTATCTCAACCACTTTGGTCAATAGCGGTGAACGCAATGAAGTTGCGGCGATCGCGCGAATAAAAAACGTCGATGGCGACCTCAAAGTTGAGCGGCTTAACAGCTTCTTCCCGGACCGGGAGTCACTGGCTAAGCACTATGGCTGGAATTTTGAATGGACGCCTGGCGCCAGCAAAAATTAGCCACCGTCATCTGACTTGCGTTAATTAACAGCCCTACAAGGTTTAGACAATGCGAAATTCGATTCAGGGACCACTGTTACGTACCGGAAACAACTCGTCTTTTAAGGCGCTGGGGGAGACGGGTTATCCGGTGTTTAAGATGGCCTTTCAACTCCGTGAAGCTATTTACCGTCTTGATGCCGGGCGCGATTTAGCCCGCCATCTTGCCATCCCGCAAAATGAGCAAGGTGGCGATCGTACAGATTGGTACAGCAGCTTTGCAGGCGATGTCATTCCCTGGCGCAGTGCCACGGAAAGCGAGCGCGCCTCTGCACGTCAGCAGTTCACCGGATTCCAGATGGCGGTTCAGGCGTTGAGTGAGCAGATGCTGAACGCTGAGAACAGCGGGGCAGGCGGCGATCGGCGGGTATTCGCTCAGTTATTAAAATCCGTCGTTAACTTCCCCGATGATGATTTTCTTTATCTGGTTAACGGCGTGCTGGTGATCACCTTCTGGGGTTTTGTCCATCCAACAGGTGAGCAGAGCAACCCGATGCACTGGCTGCAACCCAGCTCAGTACCCGAGCCAAAAGCCGTCGCCCCCCTCACCCAGCCACTGGCGCAAGCGGCTCCAACGGCTGTTCACACCGTTGAGACGGTGACACACACCCAACGGCGGAAATGGAACTGGCGATGGTTACTCTGGCTGCTGGTCGCACTGCTGGCTCTGGCGCTAATTCTGGGATTACTGCGTGGCTGCGTTCCGTCGCTTTCCCTGCCGGGACTGCCGAAATTATCCGCTGAGAATAACCATAGCGAACCGGTCGGCAACCTGGACAACAGCCAAAACGTGGCGGTCAATCCTTCAGCCAACTCCGGCTCTCCTGTTGCGGGGAGTACGGATGCGACCAGCAGTGGAGCAGTGGCGAGCACCGCTGAGGTGAATCAAACCGGTACAGGGAGTGTCGATGAGCCGCCGATGGCGGATACCTCCACATCAGATGCACCGGCACTGCCGGACTCCCGTGAGCTGCCAGCACCTGATTCCGCCGCGACAACTACACCACCCGTGATGCCAGAACCACAAAACGTTGCGCCGCAAAATCCTGCGGTCACGCCCAATAGCGTGCCCCCCGTCCAACCCGTGCAGGGTCAACCACTGACGCTTCCTGGTACGTTACCTGATGGACCTGCGCAGTTTCTGAACGGGCAGTGGCGAGTTAACGGCGGAATCCAGGACAAACTCACCGGCCGTCCGTTGCAGTTGCAATACAACTTCAAGCAAGGCGCAGGCACCGTCAGCGTCCGTCAGTCCAATGGCGTCACCTGTACCGGTGCGGCTAAAGGCAATGTGCAACAAGGCGCGCTCAATATTACAAATCCTGAGCAGATGAAGTGTACCGATGACTCAAACTTTATTGGCCCAACCATAGAGTGCAAAGCGCCCGCGGCTGGTCACACCGATTGTGTCGGCAAGAATGAGGGAGATAAAACCTTCCCCATTCGTATGCTGCAAACCCATTCTTAACAGGGACGAATAGATTATGTTGCCTGAAATTGTTTCTTTTGATCGCCAGGTCACTCTGGTCGGCGACTCCGGAATTCAGTTTATGGATTTCGGTTTGACCTTCAAACGCCAGACTGCCGGGACGGGCGAATTTGTCAAACTCGCCAACGGCGTACTGACACGTCTGATTTACAACGAACCGCGTGATTACTATTTCTATCAGCCGACGCCAGACAAAATTGAGAAGGCGCAAAGCCAGTACGACATTCCTGTTGAGCAGAGCCTGAAACTGCTGGACAGCGTCTGGTTGCCGCTGCCCCTGTTCCGTTTTAGTTTGCCCAATATTTACCAGGAAGGCCCGCTGAACTGGGCGCGTTTTCGCCTTGTGAAACTGCCTGAAGCTGACCTGGATGGTCACACGCACCGCATGACGCTGGCCATTGATACCCGCATCATGGCTAAACAACAATCGGCTGCGGATCTTAGCCCAAATCATGAAGATGTGAATGCCGGTGCGACCTTTGCAGTAGCCACTGCCACTTACGCGCTCAACTGGTACTTAACCCAGGAGTGGGTCAAAGATTGGCTGGTCGATGTCTTTAATGAAGCCAGCAAAGGGCGGGATATTGACGATCGAGAGGAAGAGATCGCCCAGCAGTATCCGCTGGCGCACTACCTTAACCTGCTGTCCCTGATGGCAGAACCGCTTGAGGGCCTGCAAACCCAAACGGTAGCCTCTATCGCGATACCCCAGTTTAAAGTGATTGCCAATCGTGAAGTGAACGCCATTAAACCGATCCCGGTCGATCTGATTCTTGATGTGGGTAACTCCCGCACCTGCGGCATTTTGATTGAAGATCACGGGCAGTCAGGATCCGGCCTGATGCACAACTACGTGCTGAAGCTGCGCGACCTTAGCACACCTGAACATATCTATATCGACCCGTTTGAAAGTAAGGTGGAGTTCGCCCAGGCTTTTTTTGGCAAAGACCTTTATTCCGTGCGAAGCGGTCGCCACGATGCTTTCCAGTGGCCAACCATCGCCCGCATTGGGGGTGAAGCCAGTCGCTTAGCGTCACGCCGCCGGGGGAGCGAGGGTTCTACCGGGCTTTCCAGCCCTAAACGCTATCTCTGGGATGAGAAATTTTATGGTCAGGGCTGGCGCTTTAACGGCAGCTCATTGCAGGAAACCAATCCCCTTGCCACTGCCGCTCCTTTTGCCAATTTAATTAATGAGAAAGGCGATGCCCTGCATACCATCGAGGATGAGATGGATCGCATCCCGGTGTTCACACCACGCTATTCCCGCAGTTCACTGATGACCTTTATGTTGGCGGAAGTATTAACGCAAGCCATCAGCCAGATCAACAGTCCCGAGCAACGTATTCGTGAAGGCCATGCCGGTCTTCCGCGTCAACTTCGCCACATCATCCTGACGGTCCCACCGGGTATGCCGATGGCGGAACGCTGCATTCTTGATGGAAGAATGCGTCAGGCCGTGGGCCTGGTATGGAAATCACTGCGCTGGCATGCGGGTGAGAATGATCCTTATATTGATGAGAAGGAAGAACACAGCAAGGGCAACATCAAGATCCCACTGCCAAAAATCCGCGTCGAGTGGGATGAAGCGTCCTGTGCTCAACTGGTGTACCTGTACACCGAGATCAATCAGAACTTCGCCGGTCATCCGGAAGTCTTTTTCAATACGCTTGGCCGCCCGGACCGTCAGGATCGGGAAACCCTCACCATTGCATCAATTGATATCGGCGGCGGCACAACAGATCTGGTTATCACCGATTACCGCCTTGATCGCAATGGCGTGACCGGCGGTGGCGCCAACGTGCATATCATCCCCCACCAGCGATTCCGCGATAGCTTCAAAATTGCCGGGGATGACATTCTGCTCGACGTTATTCAGTCGTACGTATTACCGGCTTTCGAGCTGGCGCTGCGTGAAGCGAATGTACGTTCAGTAGATACGTTGCTGTCCCAACTGTGCGGTTCACAAAATATCAGTGCCGCCGAAGCGGTTCTGCGCCAGCAACTGACCCTGCAAGTGTTTGTGCCACTGGCGCTGCACCTCCTTGCCCGCTATGAGCAATATGATCCGCAGAATGAGCAAACCTATCTGCTGATCAATCAGCGCGTCGGTGAATTACTGCCCGCGAACAGCATCAGTGACGAGGTTGATAGTTTTGTACGTCGTGAAGTGAAAAAGGCGGGAGGCATAGAGGATTTCAAACTCGCGGATATTGCCCTTAATATCACGCTGACGAAAATGCACACCGATATGTGCTCAGGCAAATTCAACATCGACAAAGTGCTGACCGCGCTGTGCGAAGTGTTGTCCTGTTACCAGTGTGACCTGCTGCTGCTGACCGGGCGACCGTCGCAGCTGCCAGGGATTCAGGCGATTGTCCGTCGCAACCTGCCGTTACCTCCAGGACGCATTCTGGCGTTGCATGGTTACCAGACCGGCACCTGGTATCCGTTCCATAAAAACGGTCATATTCACGATCCCAAAAGTACCGCCTCGGTGGGTGCGATGCTGTCGCAATTATGCGCGAACCACAGTATTCCCAACTTCCATTTCCGTATCTCGGCGTTGAAACCGTATTCCACCATTCGCCATATCGGCACCATTGATATGGATAACCTGATCCACGATGCCGACGTTATCTACCGTGATATCAAATCTGAAGACGGACAAATCATCCTGCCGGTATTTATGAATGATGAGGGTGAAGCAACCACCGCAAGCATCGTGATGCGCGGCGACCTGCGCCTGGGTTATCGCCAGTTGGACGCAGAGCGCTGGTCTGCATCCCCCTTATATACGCTGCGGTTCACCGAGTCTGGGCGTGAAAATTTCTCTAAAGCGAAATCCATCGACAGCGGCTCTCCGTATCTCAAAGTCAGGCTGACGATTGATAAAGGTAAGGCTGCGCAAAAATTAGGGCTGATCAGCGATCGTCTGACCATTGCTGATGTCAGCAGCAACACCGACCGATCTTTCGGCAAGAAAGATGTCGAGCTGGAACTCAATACCATGCCCGATACAGGACTCATTGACAGCCGGCACTGGCTCGATAGCGGGAGCGTGAAAAAATAATGAACAACGAACAAACTACTCTTCAACAAGGATGGGCGGCTATCGCCCGGGGCTGTCAGGATGCGCTGGGCTGGGTGGACAATGTCCGCACCGGCTCTCGTCGCCTGGACACAGAAGCCGACCAACTGAATCTGAGTTTGCTACGTACCCGTAATCTGGCGAACAGCCTCTCTCAGGTTTCTGGCACGCCAATGACGGTAGGCTTCTTCGGCATCTCTCAGGCCGGTAAGTCTTATCTTATCTCTTCAGTAGCCGCAGGTAGCAATGGCGAACTGAAAGCACGCTATGGCACCAAGGTGGTGGACTTTATCAAAGAGGTCAATCCGGTTGGCGGAGGGAAAGAGGCGACCGGTCTGGTCACGCGCTTTACCCGATACGCGCCCGAAGCCCCGCAGGGCTATCCGGTTCCTTTGCGCCTGTTCAGTGAAATCGACCTGGCCAAGATCCTCGCCAATACCTGGTTCAATGACTTCAACCATGAAAATCTGACTTATCAGCTTGATGAAAACCATATCGAAGAACGCCTGCGACCTTTCCTGCAACGCGCAGGTAAGGCTGATGCCAACAATGGTGTCAGCAGGGAGGACGTTGTTGCCCTGTGGGATTACCTCAAAGATTCATTCAAAAAATCAGTAGAAAAGTTTGAGCATGCCTGGTGGCCGCAGGTGCTTAAAATCGCCCCCACCCTTACTCCCCATGAGCGTGCAGACCTTTTTTCTCTCCTGTGGGGAGAACAACCGGAACTCACTGAAACATACCGTTCCCTGGCCCATGTGCTGGCAAAACTTAACCACGCAAAAATGGTGTTTGCCCCATTAGAAACGCTTACCGAGCATAGCAACGGCAGCATTATGAATGTCGACAGCCTGAATCGCCTCGGTTCAAGTCAGGATCGCCTGGTCGAGATACGTTTCTGGCAAGAGAACCAACAAACCGGTAGCGCCCACTTGTCACAAGCGGAGCTCGCGGCATTGACCGCGGAGCTCATTTTCCCGCTGGCAGAGGTCACGCCAAACAGCGTGATGGAACAGGTCGACTTACTCGACTTCCCCGGTTATCGCGGTCGCCTCAAACTTCTCGCCCTGAAAGATGCGGCTCAGTCGGGTAAAAATCCGGTATCGCAGCTGTTGCTACGCGGCAAAGTCGCCTATCTGTTTGAGCGCTACACCGATAATCAGGAGATGAATGCCCTGGTGGTCTGTGCCAGCTCGTCTAAACAAAGTGACGTCTCCGATGTGGGTCCGGTTCTCACCCGCTGGGTCGAGAAGACGCAAGGCAAAACGGCTGAAGAACGTGCCAAAAGTAAAGCTGGCCTGTTCTGGGCCATTACCATGTGCGATGTGCGCATCCAGGACAATCTGACGAAAACGGAGAGCCAGCTCAATGAGGCCTGGGAAGGCATGATACATATGACTCTGCTGGAACGTTTTGCCCAGTATGAGTGGTTGAAAGAGTGGTCACCGGGCAAACCCTTTGATAACTGTTTCCTGGTACGTAAACCAGGCATAGATACGCCGTTCCTGAAGCTTGAAAATGTCCCAGGACAGGAGAGCCTGAAAGAGGTGGCGATTACCGATCGCTACCAGGACATCATCGACACTATGGGGCGCGCCTTTGTCACCCGTCAAAATGTCCAACGCCATGTTGCTGCACCCAATGAGGCATGGCAGGAGATGCTTAAGCTCAACGATGGCGGCGTTTCTCGCCTGACCGGGGCACTGCGTGGCGTCGCCCACCTGACGTTTAAATTAGATCGCCTGCGTGAGCAGCTGAAACAATGTCGCATCGAAACCGCAGAAAAACGCCTTGGCCGCTGGTACCAGCATGACGGCGACGGCCAGTTAGAAAAAAAACAAGCCATTGCCAAAGAACTGTGGCAGGGCTTAACCGCCAGCCCGCAGAGTTTGGGGGAGATGATCAGTCGTTTAGATCTGCCTTCTCATGAGCTGAACAATATCTATCTGAGCATTCGCGATCAGGATCAAGTGCCGCAAGTCAGCGAGGTTGAGCGTCCGCAAAACACCTTTGCTGCGAATCCCTTTGGGAGTAACCCGTTTGGCAGCAATCCTTTCGGTCAGGATTCGGTCGAGGAACAACCCTCCGCGATTGCACCCACGCCAGAACGCATCGGTCAGGATGACGAATTCGCTCATCAGGCCTTTAAAGCCTGGGTCGCGCATTTGAGAGAACTGTCGCAGCAAACCACGTATTGGCAGCAACTGGGGCTGAACAGTGAAACCATCAATTTGTTGTGTGAAGAGTTGATTACCGCAGCCACACGTCTGGATCTGGAAGGTACGCTCAAGCGCGCGCTGGCAGGTCAGGAACAGGCGGGAACACGTCGGGAGCAGTTGCTGGCACGCCAGACGCAACGTGCTCAACTGGCGCTGCGAGACTTTATTGCCTGGTTTGGCTACCTCTCTTTGCCCGAAGCGCAAATCCCTGACAGCTACGTTGGCGAGAAAAAGAAAGTGTTTGCCCGCCAGGCCACGCTTGCCCGCGATGAATTGCCGCAACTGACAGCGGTCGCGCCTCAACCGGGGATGGCCTATTTGGGCGACTGGCTCTCGGCATTAATGGCGCTCACGTTGAACAACGCCGGCCACAGCGCAACCAGTGATATCTCCATTGAACAAAATCAGCAACTGGGCCAGATCATCGGCCAAATGAAACAAGAGAACCCGTCATGCTAGCTAAAATTTTACCGTGCCAACCTTCAGAGCCGGGATTTGCACAATTGATGATTCGCCTGCGTGGCGAAGACGCCTTGCTGGCCAATCTGAACTTTACGTTGTGC
Organism: Pantoea sp. X-Soil-OKNW-713; assembly: GCF_059730685.1. Classification (NCBI taxonomy): domain Bacteria; kingdom Pseudomonadati; phylum Pseudomonadota; class Gammaproteobacteria; order Enterobacterales; family Erwiniaceae; genus Pantoea; species Pantoea sp. X-Soil-OKNW-713. Next base: position 170,581 of record NZ_AP035998.1, read on the forward strand.
AACAACGAGCAGAATTACTTGCAGCCTGACGGCCACTGGAGCCCGGAGCCACACTGGTTCACCATCAATGGCGGGTATGCATTCAATAATGGCAGCGGCTTCCGTATCGGCCCGGACATCCTTGACCCCCTGCTGACCAGCCCCAGTCAGGTACAAATTCAGGCTAAGTTGGCCTCCGGTAAAACCCTGATCACCACACTCCAGTTGGCACGCGATGAGTTGTTCTCTTCTGGTGCCCGTGGGCAAACCGCCCACTACGGTGGCAGTAGCGTGTTGGATACACCGGACACCGCACCTGAAACCGTTCCGGAGACTGAGGCCGAACCCACGCCTGATGAACCCATTCGCACACCCACAGCCGCGCGGCCCAAACGCAACACGTCTCTGGTTCCGATCATCATCGCCGTGCTGCTGGTGCTGCTGATTGCCGCCGGCGCGCTCTGGTGGTTTATGGGACGCGACAACGCCACGCCACCCGCGGCAGCGAAACAACCGGAAGCCCCGGTGGTGGCAGAGACCGCCAAAGCAGATGCTAACGCGTGTTCAGCCGCCAACCTGACAAGTCAGACCGAGCTTGATTTTGTCCAAAACTGCGTACAACAGAAGCTCGACAGTGACAAGTTGCTGGCCATCATTCAGGCAGCCAAACAGGCGAAGCAGTGCGGTGTGGCCCAGCGTCTGTACGCCCACAGTGCTCAGGGTGGTGATACCAGGATCGCGCTCGCCTATGCCGCTGAATATGATCCCCAGGGTCACCAGCCAAGCGAATGTTTCAAAACCCCGGACCCGGATACCGCTGCTTACTGGTATGAAACCGTGCTGCAAACCGATCCAGAAAATCAGAAAGCCAAACAACGCCTTGCGGAGCTGAGAAAATAATGACCAGACATTTTCTTCGGCTCGCCCTGCCGTTATGTGGCCTGCTTCTGACCAGCCAGGTGTTGGCAGCAGAGGGAGACAAACCTCTGCTACAGGAAGGCAAGAAAACCTTATTTCAAAGGGTTCTGACGACGCCAGGCTGCAAACTGGCAACGACGGCTGGCGATGATAAGGGCCAACTGCAACCCGCATTTAGCAGCTTTTATGTCTATCAAAAAGCGGATGTGAACGGCCAAAGCTGGGTCAAAGTGGGGCCAGATAGCTATGGCAAAACCATTGGCTGGTTACCCCAGTCCTGCACCGTTGACTGGAAAATGCAGCTGACCCTGGCCTTTACCAACCCGGCGAACCGCGACCGGTTGGTGTTCTTTAAAGACAAGAAAAGCCTGGATGATATTCTCTCTGCGCCGGACCCCGTCTCAATTGTTGCGCCGCTGCGCGCTCATCTCAAACGCGACGGTCATGCTGACGGTGTTTTAGCGCAAGAGCCGGAATACTTTGTTGATCTGCAAAAGCAGTTCTACCTGTTGCCGATCCTCAGTGGCGAAGAGATCATGACAGAGAGTGGGTTTTATACTCGCTTACTGAACGTCGCTTCTGTCAGCAAGGCAGACCCCAACGCGAAACAGGCCGATGACGTTAATCAGCTTAAAGGCTTTAATGCCTCGGTCGTTTTCGTCATCGATTCCACCATCTCGATGGGTCCGTATATCGATCGCACCAAGGAAGCGGTCAACAAAATTTATGACAAGATTAAACAGGAACACTTGCAGGATCAGGTTAAGTTTGGTCTGGTTTCCTTCCGCTCCAACACCAAAGCCGTACCCGGCCTGGAGTTCACCTCGAAGATCTTTGCCGACCCCAACCAGGTGAAGGACGGCAATGATTTCCTGCAAAAAGTCGCGGGCCTGAAAGAAGCCAAAGTATCCAGCTCTTTGGTTGATGAAGATGCTTACTCCGGCGTTCTTTCTGCAATCGACAGCATCGACTGGACGCCTTTCGGCGCGCGTTACATCGTATTGATCACCGACGCGGGTGCCATTGATGGCAGCAACAAACTTTCGTCTACCGGGCTTGATGCGAAACAGCTGCGCCTGGAAGCCGGTAACAAGGGGATTGCGATTTATACCCTGCATCTGAAAACCCCGTCAGGCAAGAATGACCATGCGAAGGCGGAAGGCCAGTACCGCGACCTGTCTAACTTTGACAGCACGCAGTCCAATCTCTACCAATCCGTTGATGCCGGTGATCTGAAAACCTTCGGTCAACAGGTTGATACGTTGGCAGGTGCCATTACCGAGCAGGTCAAAGCGGCCTATATGGGCGATCCGGCCATCGGCAGCGCACTCTACTCTAAAGATGATGGCAAAAAGCAGACGCCCGAAGAGAAATTGCTGGGGGATACTGCCCTGATTGGTCATGCCATGCAGCTGGCCTGGCTGGGTAAAAAGAACGACACTCAGGCTCCGCTGGTGTTTAAGGCCTGGATCAGCGATCGCGATCTCATCAAGCAAAACATCCCCACCACTGACGTTCGTGTACTGCTGACCAAAGGGCAACTGAGCGATTTAAGTGATGTGGTGAGCCAGATCCTGCAAGCCGCTAATGAAGGCATGATTTCGCCGAATAAAATGTTTGAGCGTCTACGTTCCGTTGCCGCCACTATGGGTGCCGACCCGAACCAGCTTAAGCAGCAGGATAACGCCAAAATCAACGATCTCGGCGTGTTAGGCGAATACCTGGCAGACCTGCCCTATCGGAGTGACGTGTTGAATCTTGATGAAGAGACCTGGAAAAGCTGGGATGGCTTGTCGCAGGAGAAATTCATCCGCACGCTTTCCACCAAGCTGCGTTATTACCAGAAATACAATGCCGATGTTGACCGCTGGGTGGAGCTGGCCAAAGGTAGCGATCCGCGCGATCGCGTCTATCCGGTGCCACTGGAAATGATGCCCTGATGCTACACATAGACAACTTGTGTGTGGTGCGTGGTGAAGGGGATCACGCGCATCCTGTCTACCTGCCGCAGTTGAGGCTGCGGCCAGGCCAGGTCATGGCGGTAACCGGCGAAAGTGGCTGTGGCAAAAGCACCCTGCTGGAAGCGATTGGCTTGTTGTTACGCCCGGCCAGCATTGGGCGTTTTATGCTGGATGGCGAAACGCCGCTGGATGTGGCTTCCTTACTTACTCACAACCAGCAAGCCGAACTGGCTGAGATACGCGCGCGCCATCTGGGCTTTGTGCTGCAAAATGGCGGGCTGCTTCCCTTTCTCAGCGTGCTGGACAACATCCAGCTTCCGTGCCAGCTGCTGGGCAAGCCAGCGGATAAAGCGATGTTGAACAGGGTCGTTGATGCGCTGAAACTTGGACCTCTGCTACATAAACAGCCAGCGCAATTGTCATTCGGTGAAAGGCAGCGCACCGCCTTTGCTCGTGCCATTCTGCATCGTCCCGCATTGGTGCTGGCCGATGAGCCTACCGCGGCACTGGATCCCCACAATGCACAGCAACTTTTTCGCCTGTTTATCGACCTGGTTGCTCAGGAAGGCATGATGGCATTGGTTGTCTGCCATGACTGGCCACTGGTGCAACGTTTCAATTTACCCTGTTTAGTTGCCCGGCCTGGTTCTGGTGCATCTGACCTGTCAGGGGAACAATCCCAAAGGGGAAGCCACTTTGTCCTGTAACCGTATCCTGTTGCTGGGACGCCTGGCACTGAAAGACCTGTGGCACGACCGCATCATCTCTTTCTGTATTACGTCATCTCTGGTTGCGGTAATTGCCCCACTCCTGCTGCTGTTCGGCTTAAAGTTTGGCATTGTCAGCCAATTGCAGGACGAGCTTGCCAATGATCCGCGCAATCTCGAAATCAGAATGTTGAGCAGCGGCAGCTATGACCCGGAATGGATAGCGCAGCTACGCCAACGTCCCGACGTGGGATTTGCCATAGGGCAGACGCGGTCGCTCAATACGCTGACCGACTTACAAGTGGACAGCACCCATTTCATTGAAAATGCCGAAGTGATTCCGACCGATATCGGTGATCCGCTATTGGGTCATCTCAAGATTCAGCAGGAAAATGAGGTGGTGTTAACCCAGGAAGCCGCACGGAAACTGGCGGTTAAGGTCGGTGATAACGTGACTCTGCGTGTCAGCCGTCAACTGGATCAACGCCAGGAATGGGGGCGACGCAGCCTGGTGGTGGTCGGCATTTTACCCGCCATCTATTTCAACCGCGCAGCAATCTTTACCCAATCTTCCCTGCTGCTGATGCTTGAACATTTCAGAGACGGTTACGCGATCCCGGCCCTTGGCGTGAGCAGTGGGCAACCATTAAGTGACAAACCCACCCGCTATGCGCGTGCCAGATTATATGCGCGTAGCATCGATGACGTTGCCAGCCTTGAACGCGATCTACGCGCACAACGCATCGAAACCTCGAGTCGTCTCGCCGACATTGAAAACGTGAAAAGCATCAACCGCGTGCTGGGGCTAATTTTCAATACCATTGCCGCCACCGCCCTGATTGGCTGTATCGCCTCTCTGATTGGCTCATTTATCGCCAACGTCGATCGCAAACGCAAACATATTGCCGTGCTGCGGCTTTTGGGGTTTACCGGCCCTGCCGTGGGAGCCTATGTCATTGTGCAAGGATGCCTGCTCAGCCTGCTGGCCTATATCGGGGGCTACGGCATCTATCTGATCGCCAGTCAGATTTTTGACCGGGCGCTTGCCGGTAGCCAGGCGACCGATCAGATGTTGTGCCGAATCACCTGGGCGCATAGCTTGCTGGCCATGACAATAACCGTTGTCGTGGCGGTAGTGGTTGCCAGTATCGGCGCTTATCGCGCCATTAATATTGAACCTGCGCAGAGTCTGCGCGAGGTGTGAATCCCCCCCTTTGAGTTATTTGATGATTAGCGGAGATTGTTTGTGACCTTAACGCCTTCCTCACTGCCTTACTGGTTAGTTCTTGGCTTGCTCGCCAATGTCTCTTCTGCGCTGGCGGAACCCTGGACAGAAAATAGCTGGAACCCGAAACCGGATAGCGAAGATATTATTCTGCCCATGCCCTGCGAAGGCTCAATGGCGTTTCGTCGCGTCGAAATCCCGATGACAGGGCCACTCGATGACCTGCCGATTACGCTGGGCCAGGACAATGGGGATTGGGGGGTGATCGAACACAGTTATCCCGCTTTTATTGCGGGCAGTTTTACCGACAAAAAAGCCAGGGGGCGCTATTACCTGATGGCGAAGTATGAACTGACCACCCTGCAATATCAGGCGTTGACCGAAGGCACCTGCCCTGTGCCATCTCGCAAGCTCAGTTTGCCGGTGACAGGGATCAGTTGGTTCGATGCCGTGAGTGCGGCTGATAAATACAATCAGTGGTTGCGCAGCCATGCTATGGATAAGTTGCCGCAGGAAGACGGTGATGCAGGCTTTTTACGCCTGCCGACAGAAGTAGAGTGGGAATTTGCCGCACGCGGTGGTCTGAAAGTGAATAGCGCCGAATTCCGCGACCAGCACTACCCGATGGACGATATGAAGAATTATGAGTGGTTCTCAGGTGCGCAATCTTCCAATGGCAGAGTGCAGCTTATTGGCCTGCTACAGCCCAATCCGCTGGGTTTGTATGACATGCTGGGCAATGTGTCAGAGATGATGTTCAATCCCTTTTACCTCAATAAGCTCAATCGTTTGCACGGCCAGGCTGGCGGCTTTGTGGTGCGGGGCGGTAACTTCCTCTCTGGCCCAACAGAAATTCGCAGCGCGACGCGTAAAGAGGTGAATTACTACGATCAGGCCACCCCTGCAAGCAGCAAAACGACCGGTCTGCGTCTGGTGCTGGTGGCACCAACCATCACCTCAACCGATAAAGTGAAACAGCTGGAAAAAAGCTGGGAAACACTTGGCGCGGATAGTCAGGCTAACGCTAAAAAAGACGATGACGCTAAAGACACGGTCAAAGCGCTGGGCAGCCTCGCATCAAAGGTTGATGACTCTGCCCTGAAGCAGAAATTGAAAGACCTGGAAAACCAGTTACGGGCCAGTAACCAGAAACAGCAGGAAGAGCGTGACCAGTCGATTCGCGCCAGCCTGAATTTGGGTTCCTTCCTCTGTACCAAATTGCAGGATGATGGCCGTTTCCTCGACTTCTTAAACCATAACTACGAACTGCTGTGTAAAAATAAAGACGCCAGCGACGCCAACTGCGCCATTCGCAAAACCAAGCTGGGCGAGCAGTCCGACAGACTCCAGCAGCTGACAGGCTATTACGCCAGTAGCCTGGTTGATGCCGCCACCCTGTATGGCAAAGAGGGCCTGCAACATGAAGTCACGGTGTTTGATCAAATGCTCACGCTGAACAAGCGGCTTTCCGGGCTGAAGCCCTTCCTGGCCGCACACTGGCAGAATCAGCAGGCGTATCTGGCAAACGGCAAAATAGATACTGCGGGCTGGCTGGAAACCTGTAAACAGATCAACGCCCCTAAAGCTATCGCACAGGAGAAGTAACATGAACATGGGACGCTCAAGCAGACTTTTATTGGCAGCGGTATTACTCGGGTTGGGCTGGCAGTCGACCAGCCTTGCCGAAACACAGCGCTATATTAGTATTCGAAATACCGATAACGTGTGGATTCAGGGCGTTTGTTCGCTGGTATTCAGGCTGGATAATGGAGGTGCCGGAGAATTTAACGCACTGGCGCTAACCATCCAGCTGAAAGATAAAACAGGTCATCCCCTTGGCGAAGGCACGTTAAACGTGCCACCTTTTGGTGACAGTGACGCTACTCGCTCTGTAGACACCTCAACAGAGTTTGACTGCGAAGCTGTGCAAAACGCTGACTCAGTGAGCATTACTCAGGCCGAGGAATTATTGGGTAACAACACTAAAAAGCCTTTGCCCCTGTCCACGTTCGACCCGCAATACTATCAACCACTGAAAATAAGTATCAATTAGCCCTGAAGACCACGGGTGACAATTACGCTAACTGAAATCAGCACTAAAACACCTTGCGGTGACGCAAGGTGTTTTAGTGCAAGAATATGCTTTTGATTGTGTTGTCGCTGATACGGAGTTTAAGGGGCGACAGTACTGCAATTGTTGCTGTTGAGCTTCAGACCGAGGCGTCCAGCAGCCAGCTCATTTTCGGTGTGCGTGGCAGCAAAAATAAACCCTTTTTTCAGCAACCCGGTTGTATAGTATTTATTGTACATAAATGACCATATCAACATCATAAAGAAAGGGGCGATACCCATAGTAAGAAAGGCTAAAATAACCCAAACCACAAACACACCAATGAAGGTTAAAAAATCTTTTCGAAATAAAGCTGGAAAAGCACCGAATAAAAGTGTTGTCCATGAATATCCATAGAAACCAAAAACACTTTCACCCGTCTGAGGATTTTCCATCTTAATTTTAGTTGCCATGTGTAATCTCCATTTTTAAATAATTGATCTGACCAGATTTGACCAAATTTATCCTTTCCCAACCCAGAAAGTACGCATTGGTTGCCCTATTCACATCCATACAGGAACATGAGGATGCAGGATTTGCCTTACTTTGCGAATGGCAATCAACGCCTGGACTGTTATCGGCAGCGCCGAGTTTTTCTTTAGCTTTAATGACCAATGAGTTTGATAAAAACAGCGCCGGTCATTCGTGTTACCTGGCAAAGCTGGGGAAAAGGACGCTGGCGTTCTCAGGATCAGTGGAGCTACATGGTAAGGGATTCGGTCATCAGATGACCTCAGTAAGTCGGTGTCACCCGCCAGGCTTATCAGAAACGCCAGGCCAATAATAAGGCATAACTCAGTTGCTGCTTCTCCTGAGTCAGCGGGCTGTCTGCGGCGTCACCTTCCAGACGTTGAGCCATGACACGGGCCGATACCCGCCAGGATGAGGTCAGGTCATAATCGGCCCCGACTTCCCATCCCATCTTCTCCAGCCCTGCGCCTGCGTCATAACGGGCTAAACCACTACGTGATGATTGTTGCGCGGAGACACCATGTTGTGTCTGCATATAATCGCTATCCGCCCAGCTCAGGCTCGGGCCAGTAAAGAGTCGCAGATCCTGCCAGGGACGCCATGACAGATTGGCGTAGGTTGTCAGCAGAAACCCCTGCTGATTTCCCCCCACATCCTGTGAAAGGATCAATCCGGCGTTGAGGATATCATTGCGGTAAATTGCTGAAGTAAATGCGCGCGGCGAAGTTTTAATATCGCCCATGCCACGCAGATATTCGTCATCTGACTCATGGCGTGGCGAAAGATCTGCACCTGCTCCCAGGGCGAATCTCCAGTGTTCGGTTTTGGCAAACTGCCAACCGAACGCCGTCAGGGTATCGACGCCACCGATAAAAAACGGGCCGTAGTTCACTCTCACCGCAGGAAGAAAGGTTGTATCGTTCTTTTTGGCTCCTGAGTACTTCGGTTTTACACCGACGCCTCCACCAATAAATCCGCTGAAGGCGTTATCTGACTCCTCAGCGAGGGCGGGTAAAGCTGCCGACAGAATTAACAACAGCAGAGCAGACTTCACGGGAATGGAAAGCATGGTACTTCATCCTTTTCGTTACAGGGCTGGCGCAAGTGTTGGCCTCCATTACAACAGCCGCCTGTAACGCCTCTTTTTACCTCAGGTAAAGTTATGTAACAGCGGTATGCGTACTCTGAAGCTGGCACCTCCGCCACCGCGATTAATGACACTTACCTCGCCATCGTGATATTCGCTAATCGAACGCACCAGTGCCAACCCTAAACCTGTGCCATTTTCTTTGCGGCTCAGGCGGAAGAACGGCTCGAAGATGCGTGCCATTTCTGATGTGGGAATGCCTGGACCACGATCATCGACAGTCAGCAACATATTATCCGGATCGCTACGGTATAAACGCATAACCACTTCCTGACCGGCATAGCGCAAGGCGTTTTCAATCAGATTGCGCATTAAACGGCGTATCAGGCGGGCATCAACCTGAGCAACAATATGTTCAGCAACCAAATCGATTTCAGCCCTGGCACACTCTTCCGCAGCCAGTGCCGTGACATCGGTGGCAGTAAATTCACCTGCGATGACCTTTTGCGCCATTTCCAGCCGACTCAGTGTAAGTATCTCTTCAACCAACGTGTCCAGTTCAGCCACGCTGCGTTGCAATTCATGTTGCGCCTGAGAAGGTTCCCCCGCCAGCAGTGCTGAGGCCATTTGGATACGCATTAACGGTGAACGTAGTTCGTGTGACGCATTAGCCAACATGGTTTTCTGCGACTGCACCAGCGTTTCGATTTGCGCGGCCGACCGGTTGAAGCTGGCGGCCAGTTGACTGACTTCATCTTTCCCCGTCACCGGCACGCGTGTGGTCAGGTTTCCCCTCCCCAAAGCTTCAACACTTTGTTGCAGGGATTCCAGGCGCGCCGTTAGTCGGCGAATCACCGGAAAAGCTATCAACGCCACAGTGACCGCCAATGCCAGCTGCATGATGATAAACAACCACGGACGTTCCCTGCGGTCAGAGCTGAACTCAATAACCAGCAGGCGTTTATCCTGCAATTGCCAGACGAAACGTGTTCCATACCCGTCATCAAAGAACCCCCCTCGCCTGGCTTGTTTCGGTAAAGGAATCTCTGGCGAAAGCGGTCGGCTCAGCAACTGACCATTGGCATCAAATAGCGCGAAGCGCGCATGAGTACGCTGCATCCAGTCATCTATTGCAGCTGACTGCACACTTTTTTGCGCCGATGCAGGAGGCAGGTTTTGCTCGACCAGCTCACTGAAGGTAGCAAATGCACTGAGATTACGGTTGTTATCGTCATTCCATAGCCAGAGGATAATGGTACAGAGTACGACCAACACGATGGCGCTTAGCACCGCAAAAAAGATCTGCAAATGCATGGGAAAATCTGCGATGCGTTTCATGGCATTAGCGTTCCGATAATGCAGAAAACACGTAACCCACTCCACGCACCGTGATAATGCGTTTTGGGGAGCGCGGATCGTCCTCAATCAACTGGCGGATACGCCCAATATGCACATCAATAGCGCGGTCAAAATTGTCATAGCTCTCCCCGCGTACCGTCTGCCATATTTGCTCGCGACTCAACACCCGTCCAGCCTGGCGAGCCAGTGAAACCAGCACATCGAATTGCAACGAGGTGAGCAGGCAGGGCTGTTGTCGTAGTGTGACGGTCCGTGCAGCAGTATCGATCTCCAGCTCACCCGACTGGATCACGCTGATGTCACCACGTTGGGACGTCCCTGGACGCAAACGGCGAAGTACGGCGCGCATACGCGCCAGCAATTCACGCGGCTCAAAAGGCTTCGGCAGATAATCATCAGCGCCAACCTCCAGCCCGATGATCCGGTCCGCCGGGTCGCCCCGTCCGGTGACCATAATAATTGCCGGGTCGTTGTGAGACTCAGCCCTTATCTGGCGACATAATGCCAGGCCATCGGCATCTCCGAGCATCAGATCCAATAATACGACATCAAAATCCTTCATTTTCATGCGGGACTGCGCGTCTGTTGAGCTGGCGCTATGAAGTACATCAAACTCATATTGCTCCAGGTAAGGCACGATCATTTGCGCCAGACGGGTATCATCCTCAATGAGCAAAACTGTCGTCATGTCTTTAATATTCCTGTCAAAACGAAGCGGAGACATTTACAAAAGACAGCAGGAAAGGAGATGAGTTTCAGAAATCACAGGTGCAGGATAAAATCCTTGTATGTCAGATAGCTCAACACGAGGTCGAGAAAAGCGCCTGACAACGAATCACCCGCAGAGCGCTTCAATCAGTGTGTTGCATCTATTGACTGCAAACCGGAATGAACAAGCCGTATCTTTATGAAGAAATCATTATAAAATCCCATTTACCCTTGCAACATTAATGTCCGACATTCGCTTTTAGCCGAGCGATACAGAGCGTAATGTGTAACCAGGCCACGGGAGGTTTGAATGCTCTACAGCTGCATGAATAATACAAAATGGAATGAGATCCGCCTGGCAATGGTTAATATGACATCTCCTCCTTTATGGAAAACCACCACTCTCAATGGTTTTGAATCCGCAGTTGATGGTGAGTGGTTTTACCATTTCAGTAAAGGTGGCTATTCGGATATCCGGCATCTGGATATTTTGACCAATTCAGTTGAGCAGCACGGGTTGGTTGGAGCCATTCTTAGGGCTATTCATCTCCCCGGAATTGAGACTTCAACCGGTTATAGAATCTTGGGATACGCAGATTCGGCCTGTAAGGTGGCGTATCTTTAATCGGGAAAGGCATTGTGCGGCCTTGTAACAAGGACGACATAAACTAATAAGAAATAAGAGAATAAAATGGTGAGCAATAGCATTTATTTCGAAAATAAATGTAGGAAATGGTTCTCTATAGCCGTGGCATGCCTCATCACAGGCGGCTGGTTCTGGTATACGTTGTGGGCGTCAAGCCTTTCCCATAACACCATTTTACAAAAGTCGGTTCCGGAATGGATTACGTATATTTCAATTGGCCTGTTCATTGGTGGCGTCTTCTTTTTGCATGCTTTGTATAAGCGCACTTTTAATAAGACATTAAAATATCTTTTTAATGCATTCATAGGTGGTTTTTGTCTGGGATTTGCTCTGAGCTTAAACTGTTATGATGTCTATGTTTATCTCTTCCCGGATAAAGTGATTGGCTATGAATCTGAATATGAAGTCGTCTTTCCGGGGCCGTCAAGAGGCAAGCATGGGCACTGTGAAGCTGGGATCTGGCTCAAGGATCAGAACACCTCCAGATGGATACAACTTTGTACAAGCAAAGAGTATTTGCACAGCCACCGCAAGCAAGGAATGACGGGAGTATGGGTAACAGCGCGTGTTAATAACATTGGAACTTACATCGTAAAATATGAGTTTATCTATATGTGAATCAGATAAGCAGAAATGTGTTCGTATCATTAGCAACAGCGAGTTGTATAGCTAAACTTGCCGATGGAGTCTTAGTGGATTACTGCTCCGGCGCGCAATATTTCGTCGATGATGCAGTGAGCTGGCTTCGCCGATGATACGAAGTAAAGCAGATGATAAGTTAAAAACACCAATTAAAGTCCACTTCACTTAATCCCTCTATGCAGATATAAATTTCAGTCTTATGTTGATAAGTAGCACCACATTCCAACACTTAAATTAGCCAGCAATATTTACGGCTAAGCACATCCCCCATACATAAGATGAATTAATAAACCACAGTAACTTTATGCCTACCCGTGACAGCTGACAGATTTCTGCAATCCCGTGAATTGAAGGAAAAAAAGCCGCCACTCTCAGCTATCACTCGCCACACTTTCATGATAATTGTATTGAATAAGATTAATCTTAATTAATATAAAAAATATTCAATAATCAGGGTGAATGATGATGCGTTACGTTGAAAGGCTGCAACGGGCAGTGGGCTGGGTATTCACTTTTCTCATACTTTTCATATCCACGCTCACCTCCGCTTTTGCGCTCTCCACCGGTTGTACCGCACTCAACGCGCTGTCCGGTTCAACGTCACTGAATTACATCACAAATGCTTATCCTGCATCAGAGTTTGATGCTGGCGATACGCTATCGGTTTCCGTCACCGATAGCGGTGGTGCATATAATGGAGACCCATCTTCCTCCGATAGTTTTGGTATGACTGATTACGAAGAAACCTCATTCCAGAACTACTATGCCTCATCGTCAATCAGCAACTCTGCGCATACCGTGACGTTGAGTTACTTGGCGGGAACCCTCTCAACCGATGGTGTTCGTATCAGACTGACCTCGTCACATGGTCAATTCAGCAATTTTGTTGTTACCTGCTCCGGTACGGCAGCAACTCCGTCCAGCGATGCAACATTGAGCAGCCTGTCACTTTCGGATGGTAGACTTTCTCCCTCCTTCAGTGCCGGTACAACCAGCTATAGCGCATCCGTAGCCAACAGTGTCTCCACTATCACCGTTACCCCGACCACCACCGATTCCAATGCAACGGTCACGGTGAATGGCACCACAGTGACATCAGGTTCTGCTTCTGCCGCCATCAGTCTGACAGCAGGTGCATCAACCGCCATTGCCATCGTTGTTACGGCCGAGGACGCCACAACCAAATCCTATACGCTGAATGTGACGCGAGCGGAAGCTGCTGTAGTGGCAAACAACAGTACCGCCACTGTCGCGGCGAACAGCACAGATAATGTGATAACCCTCTCCACCAGTGGTGGCACAGCAACCTCTGTATCCGTTGCTTCGGCACCCGCACATGGCACAGCCACCGCGTCGGGAACCAGCATTACTTACACTCCGACCGCGGGATATTCTGGCAGCGACAGTTTCAGCTGGAACGCGACCAACAGCGCGGGAACATCGGCTAATGCCAGCGTGGACCTGACAGTCACGGCACCCACATTCACGTTCTCCCCTGCGGCCGGTGCGCTTCCCGCCGCCACGACAGACAGCGCATGGTCCCAGACATTAACGGCCACGGGCGGTACTGCCCCCTACAGCTGGAGCGCGACGGGATTGCCAACAGGGTTAACACTTAACAGCAGTACCGGTGTTATTTCTGGCACGCCGACTCAGACAGGAAGCTTCAGCATCCAGGTCACAGCAACGGACAGTAACAGTGCCAGCAGCACGGTTAACTACACTCTGAATGTCACCGCAGGTGGCACTGCGCCGGTTGCAAACGATGTCACAGCATCGGTGGATTCAGGCAGTAGCGACAACAGCATCACTCTGGCAATCGCCGGTGCAGTCACCAGCCTGCAAATTGTCCGTCAGGCCAGTCACGGCACGGCACTGGTTGCAGGCACCAGCATCCGCTACACCCCAGTAAGTGGCTATTCCGGTAGCGACAGTTTCACCTACAGTGCAACCAACACATACGGTACCTCCCAGGAAGCAACGGTATCGCTGACGGTGACGGCCACCAGCCTGACAATGTCACCTGCCAGCGGCACATTGCCGACTGCAACGGCGGGAACCGCATACAGTCAGACCTTCAGCGTTTCAGGCGGCACGGCCCCTTACAGCTGGCAACTGAACGGGTCATTGCCTGAGGGACTGACTTTTGCGAATGGCGAGCTAAAAGGCACCCCAACTGCTGCGGGCAACGCTTCTTTTACCCTCATCGCAACTGACGCGAACGCGGCAACCGTGCAGTCAGCCTATACGCTGACCGTTAACGCCGCTGTCCCTGTGGCTGCTGATCACAGCGCCTCGTTGTATGCCGGACAGTCAGTGAAGGTAAATCTGGTTGAGGGTGCCACCGGCGGGCCTTTCACCGGTGCGCGTTTGCTCGATCAACCACAAAGCAGCCTCGGTACAGCGACTATCCAGTCCTCGGGGGCAACGTATCAGCTACTGTTTACCGCTGCGGCTCAGGCGAGCGGTACCGTTGCACTTCGCTATGAACTGAGCAGCGCATCAGGCACTGCCCAGCCAGCAACCGTCACCCTGACCATTGCCGACCGGCCCAATCCGGCCAGCAATGCTGACGTGATTGGCCTGATCAGCGCACAGGTACAGGCAGCGCAGAACTTTGCCAAAGCACAGATCCGCAACTTTAACGATCGTCTGGAGCAGCTTCACAGCGGTGCCAGTCTCCCTTCCGGGCACAATGGCATCCATTTCTCCATGCCGACCAGTCGCTCCGAACGAGATACCGATAAAGACCTGTGGGCCAGCGCCTGGCAGCAACAGCGCCACTATCAGGATGACCGCGCACAACCGCAACCGCCAGCCACGCCTTTCGCCCGTCAGAGTGAGGACAGCCGCCTGTCATGGTGGACCGGTGGTTACATCGATTTTGGCAGTGATAAAGACGATGCCGTGCGTTTCAGCCATACCCTGGTGGGTATTACCACCGGCAGCGACTATCGGTTCACGCCATCCTTTACCGCAGGCATGGGGATTGGCTTTGGCCGCGACGTTAGCGACATAGGCGACTCCGGTTCTCGGCAAAACGGACGCTCAATCAGCTCCGCCCTGTATGGCAGCTGGCACCCGGATGCGTTCTTTATTGATGGGTTGCTGGGTTATAGCAGTCTTGAGTTCGACAGCAAACGTTATGTGAGTGAGTCAGATGCATTTGCGCGTGGCAGCCGCTCCGGCCGTCAGTTTTTCAGTTCGCTGACATCAGGTTACGAGTTCCGTACTGCCAGCAGCCTCATCTCACCCTATGCGCGCATTCAGTATTACCGTACCTGGCTTGATGGCTATGCCGAATCAGATGCTGGTGTATTCAACCTCGCCTACGCACCTCAGACGCTTGCACAGGTCGTGACGGGAGCCGGTCTGCGCGGCGAACACAGCGTGCCGACCCGTTGGGGCTTTGTGAAACTTCAGAGTCGTCTTGAGTATGCCAAACTGATGAATGACAACGGCAAAGCGCGCGTAGGCTATGCGGATGTGGGTAACGATACCTGGAGCATGTCGCTCTATCAGCAGAGCACCCAGACGCTGGCTCTGGGTTTCGGCATTGATTTTCTGCTCCCGCACGATATCACGCCAGGCATCGCCTACCAGGGCACGCTCGGACTGGATGAGCAGCAGACACGTTCACAGATGATTATGGTGCGTGTGAATATCGGTTTCTGATATGGGTCACTCTGCCCCCTGAGATGCCTGTCTAAGGCAATCAGGGGGATTCTCCAGCTAAACCAGAATGTGCATTATTCGCTATTAACTTCTGCTACCCAGATCATGATCCTGCTTATTTCCGCTGACCAGCCGGGTTAACTCTTCACAACGAATAATCCGATCCGCTTCCAGGGTAAATCGTGCCATCACCTCTATTTCACTTTTTGTTTCATCGCATTTTTCCACCTTCACGCGATGGTGAGTGAACACCGTATCTCTTTCAGCTACAACGCTTAACAGCACCACCTCCATTCGCTTCGTCAGCGTTTTTAGCAATGCCATATGGCTGACAAAGCCCGGATAATCCAGGCATTTTCCGTCAACCTGCTGTTGATAGCTTGCGGCGAAATACGCGGCGATCATTTTCTCATCATGGCGTGGATTGCTCACAATCTCCTGCAACGCATGAATGACGAGCTGACTTTGCTTATTCATATCCTGTCCTGCTTGATTAACACGGTTGTACCGACGCAGATTACCGGAAGCGCTGCGCGGTACAGTATCCGTAACAGGACAATAAATACCGATAACTGGCCATAACGTTCAGCCCAGGTCAGCCCCTCATTTTTTCTGCTCTGATTACGCCTGCCACGCTATCCAGATTAAGGTGCTGACCAAAATGCTCATCGATTTCAGTTTGGGCCGCAGAAACAAAAAAGGCCGCCTTGCGGCGACCTCTTCCGGCACGTCCCTGTACGACCATCCGTTATTTGTACAGTTCTGCGGTCATGTGAACACGGTTATTGGTGTTCGCTTCGGTGATTTTGTACTGTGCACCCTGCTGTGCGGCCTGTGCAGCGATTTTCGCTTCTGCACCGTCCAGCGTTGAAGAGGTAACAGAGATGCTTTGCGCGAAGCTGGCTGCTGACATCAGGGAAAGAGCGGCTACAGCGGCGATTGACAGTGCTTTGATAGTTTTCATGGTCTTAATCCTTAATTTGTTTGTTTGGAAGGCTGTGTGCCTTCGATGAAAGTAATAATAACCATAGTTATCGTTTCATGATTGATAATTAGTGCGATAACTGTGATCGTGCTAATTATTACCTTATTTAGTCAGTTCAGCTGACAGGTAAGCACCGTTGTCTACGCGTGCGCCGGTGATTTTGTATGACGCACCTGCCTGTTTGGCCTGCGCTGCGATTTTGGCTTCTGCGCCATCCAGGGTAGAAGCGGAAGCAGTGATGCTCTGCGCAAAGCTACCGAAAGAAACCAGTGACAGGGCGGCAACTGCAACGAAAGTTTTGATAGATTTCATGGTCATTTCCTCAGAAGTTTGTTTAATCGGTGAGGCGTTGTGCCTCGATGTGAGAGAGAATAGACCTGACGGCGGGGGAGTAAAAGCTGAGGGATTTGCTGAAATAATTCAAAAAAATTGAATGAAAGTTGTACTGCCTTATTTCCCGGTCAGCAGATAGCTAACCGGGCGGTGATCGAGGTTAATTCTTTAAACGGCCGGAATAAGATTTCAGTTGTTCAACAGGGAGCGATACGCTGTCTGCCATCAATGTTTTGACGTATCTCCTTGCTTGTTAACATTATCTCCCGCGAACTCAGTCTGAACGATCTTGCAAAGCGGTCGATATTGCAGATCAGACGACCTCTTTTTCTTTAACGTTTTGCCTTTCTTTCCTGTAGGCCAGTAGATAAATAGATCAGCAATCAACTCAAGTAAGTCTCTCATACTTTCCTCACTTATCTTTCTTCCAGAACATCCCCACAATTTAATCCGTTATTGCGTTCTTCTGCCAGCTTCAAATGATGCGAGCTCTGAAGAACATCGGTTTTCCTCACCACGAGATCGGAGGACGGCGATGGTGTGAAGAATAAAAAATTAATTAAACTCGGAATGGTTTCATTTATTTAAACACCCCTGAATTCCTGTTGTTATTCCTGTGAAAATACCCACCACAACGCGGTTACCGCCCCCTGAACCACGGACTGGAATTATCCTCAAACCTAAGTAATAATCCCTGCCCAGCTAACTGGTCGCTAAGGCTAAACACACAATTTCATTGTGTAATCAGGTAATTTTCTACTCCCGGGACTCAATTGAATGGCAGACAAAAGCAAGGAGCTTGCTGCGCTGTACCTTATTGAACACAAACGGCTGGAACGTCAGATTCGTCGTCGTGTTGGGTGCGGCAATACGGCCATGGATTTGGTGCAGGATATCTTCCTGCGCCTGTGGGAAAAAGCCGAATGGTGGAAAGGCGATTCCGCTGCCTATCTGAGTCGCTGTGCTCGTAATGCTGCTATCGACCACCTGCGTACCGAGAAAACGAAAGAGAGTTACCTCCAGAACGCAGCAACCGGGCAGGATGAGGAACAATCCGCATCGCCGCATGAGATCGTCGCCGCACAGGAAAATATCCGCCACCTTGATAAGATATTGGCGTCGTTACCGCAAAAAACGCGGCATATTTTCCTGCTTAACCGGGTTCACGGACGCAGCTTCTCAGAGATCGCTGCGGTGATGGGCATAAGCTCCCGCGCAGTGGCGAAACATATGGCCCGCGCGGTGGCCGCTTGTGAAGATCAATCGGTTAGTGGAGTGAAAGATGCCGAATAACCCTGCCCCACAGCATGCCGATATTCGGGCAGAAGCGCGTCGCTGGTTCCTGGTGATGCAAGATAACCCCTCACGTTTCCAGCGAGCAGCCTGTGAAAAATGGAGGCGCAGCCACCCTGCACACGAAGAGGCCTGGAACGCCATTGAGTCAGTGTGGCAGGACACCGCTGCACCAGGCCTGCAACTTGCGGAACAAGAGGCTGACGTCCTGGCGGGATATCTGGCGGCGATGGACCACAATCGTGACCGACAACAGCGCAGACGTCGCTTCGCGTCGGCTGGCGCAGTTTGCATACTGCTGCTGATGGTGGCAGGCGTATGGCTACAGAACCCCTCGTGGATTGAGAATCTTTCTGCCGATCATGTTTCAGTGCGGGGAGAACGCAGCAGCGTGCTTCTGGCCGATGGTTCAAAAGTATTACTGGATGCTGACAGCGCGATCAGCGTGGCTATGTCAGCAGAAACACGCCGCGTTCACTTGCTACGCGGTGGTGCCTATTTTGATGTTACCCCGTCAAAGACCCCGTTTATTGTAGAGACATCAGCGGGGAATGTTCGCGTGTTAGGCACGCAATTCGACGTGCGACTACAACATGATAATGCCGTGGTCACGCTGGCTCGTGGTAGCGTCGCGGTACGCAGCAACGAACAATCAACCCCCACGATTATTAAACCCGGACAACAGGTTACCTTCAGTCGCAACGGTGTGGATGTGCCTGCTCAAACCAATATTGCCGATGCCATGGCATGGCACAGTGGCCGCTATATTTTCTATCGTGCCCGTTTGGCTGACGTAGTGAGTGAGATTGAACGCTATCGTCATGGGCGAGTGATCATTCCCTCTGCTGAGCTGGCCGAGGAGCGCGTCACCGGGAGCTTTTCTCTGACTGATACCGATAAAGCGCTGGACTCACTTCAGGCCAGTGTTGGCTTCAGCATGCGTAAGGTGTCTGAATATCTCGTGATAATCTCGAAATAAATATCATTAATTAACAATATGTTATGAATTTTTTCCTGAAAAAATTCATCTTCAGGTTCAGTGGTACGCATTCTCGTTCGTGATACCAGAGATAGTGAAAATGATAATTAATATTGTTTTCGTTTACCTCGGGGTGTCAGTACAGAGAAAAAGGCGTGTCATGAACAATAAAAAACTCCCTTCCGCAGGCTACGCGTTAGCATCCGCATTGCTGTTATCTGCGGGAGGAACGACGACTGTGGCAGCAGCAGTCCAGCAACCACAAACACAGCAATACAGCTTCAATCTCCCGGCTAAACCGGTTACCCAGTCGGTTAATGAAATTGGCCGCATCGCAGGCCTTTCCGTGGCATTCCGCGAAGACCAGGCGATTCAGATCACCGGCCAGCCAGTACGGGGCAAAATGACCGTGGATCAGGCGCTGAGCACCCTTCTGAGTGGTACGGACCTGGGATATCGCTTCAGTAACCACAACACCGTTCAAATTTATGTTCTGCCAAAGGACACCACCAGCGACAGCACCATCGTGGTAGAAGCGACTGATGATGGCACGCTCGGTCCGGTGCACGGTTATGTCGCCAGTAACAGCACCGCCGCCACAAAATCCAACACACCGTTGATGAAAACCCCGCAGTCGATCAGTGTGATCACCCATCAGCAGGCGGAAGCCCAGGGGGCGCAAAGCCTGAGTCAGGCGCTGCGTTATTCGGCAGGGGTCGCGGCGGAAGTCAGGGGATCAGCATCACGCTACGATATCCCCTACATCCGAGGTTTTGGCTCACCGACCGACAGTAACCAGTATCTGGATGGCTTGCGATTACTGCGCGGTGGTGGCTATGCCATCCCGCAAATTGAAACCTATGGCATTGAGCGCATTGAATTTCTCAAGGGCCCCTCTTCCACACTCTACGGTGGCGTTAACCCCGGCGGATTAATCAACGCGGTTTCCAAAGCGCCATCCAGTCGATCTCAAAATTCGGTGGAGATGCTCTACGGAAGCCACCAACATATGCAACTGGGCGTGGATTCAACCGGGCCGCTGACCGACGATAATACCCTTCTCTACCGCGTTGTAGCGCTGGGTAAGAAATCAAATACACAAGTCGTTAATACCAAAGAAGAACGCTTATACGTTGCCCCATCGCTGACCTGGATCCCGGATGTGGATACTTCTTTTACGCTGAACATGAGTTATCAGCGTGATCCTGAAGGCGGGTACTACGGGATTTTACCGACGGTGGGTAGCCTGTGGTCGAGTCCGGCGGGACAGATTCCGCGTAACTTTAATGACGGCGATCCTGATTTCGATGAATTCAGCCGAACGCAGACGGCCGTGGGCTATCAGTTCGAACACCGCTTCAACGATACCTGGACCGTACGCCATAAGATTCGCTACCTCGATCTGACCACTGTCACCAAAAGTCTGGGGACATCCTCTCTCGCGGCGGATGGCCATACGATTTCCCGCTACGCACTTGCGACCGATGAAACATTGCGTGGTGTGGCATCTGATCTGCAACTCCAGGCAGAATTTGATACCGGGCGTCTTTCCCATACCGCGGTTGCCGGCTTCGACTATCAGGAATCCTCCTGGACGCAGATCCGCGATTATGGTTCAGCTCCGTCAATTGATTATTTGAACCCGGTTTACGGTGTTGCAAGCAACCTGACGCTGTCGCGGATTACCAATCAGAAACAGAACATCACTCAGTCAGGACTCTATTTGCAGGATCAGATTGATATTGATAACTGGACCCTGGTGACCGGTGGACGCTACGACTACGCCCGTACCCGAACAAATAACTATCTGGCCAGTTCACGCAGTGTTCAGGATGATGACGCTTTCAGCGGCAAAGTCGGCGTCATTTATAATTTTGATAACGGTATCGCGCCCTACGTCAGCTACTCGACATCCTTTTTGCCCGTCACTGGCAGTGACAGCAACGGAACCGCGTTCAAACCAACCACTGCACAGCAACGTGAGGTGGGTTTGAAGTACAAACCCACCTATTTTGATGCGTTATTTACCCTTGCCTGGTTCGACATCACGCAGAAGGATGTGGTGACCTACGCCAACGCCTACACCTCCTATCAGACTGGCGAACAACGCTCCCGCGGCCTTGAGTTTGAAAGCAAAATGGCGGTAACAGATAACCTCAATGTCACCGGTGCTTTCACCTATACCCACGCTAAAGTGGAAAAAGGCCTCGGAGCCGATGTAGGGGATCGCCCGATCGGTATCCCGGATTATTCGGCGTCATTATGGGCTGACTATACCTTCCGTCATGGCCTGCTGAAAGGCGTGACCATTGGCAGTGGCGGCCGTTATGTAGGTAAAACGGTAGGCGGCTACTCTCCGAATGTCTACACAGCTAACGCCAGACGACTGGATGTACCCGGCTACACCCTGTTTGATGCCGCCCTCAGCTATGACTTTGGCCTGCGATCCCCGATGCTGGCTGGATTGAGCACCCGTCTCAGCGTCAATAATGTCTTTGATAAACAGTATGTCACCTGCCTTGCCAACAACTTCTGTAATTACGGCAACGAGCGGGTGGTCAATCTGTCTGTGAACTATCGCTGGTGACATGGATGAACGTAATTATGCAGCCAGGAGATGCAGGATCATCTGACGACAGCGGACAACTCGCGGTGCTGTTAGCTATCGGTGCACTCTACATCGGTTTCGGCATGACGGTTGGGCTAATCCAGGGAGGGTTACCCACTATGATGCGCGCTCAGGGAATGAGTCTTGGGGCGGTAGGTTGGCTGTACGCTCTCTACCTGCCACTCGGTGTGGCGTTCCTGTGGTCACCGGTGATTGACCGCTGGCATCCACCCTTTTTGGCATCAGAGCTGGCATGGATTGTACCCATGCAGTTGGTCTCGGCATTGATTGTGGCAGCGGCTGCTTTTATGGCAGACGCGGCACTGAGCACAATGTTTCTGTTGGGTTTATTGCTCGCGTTCGCTATGGCGACGATGGATATCGCCCTTGACGCGCTGGCGGTCGAACGTATCAGTGCTGCCTGGCGATCGCGGGCCGCCGCCTGCAAACTGGGCGCACTCTCCATCGGCGCGATGATTGGTGGAGGGGCTTTTGTCGCGTTATTCCATCACCTTGGCTGGACCATTCTCTTTTTATGTTATGCCGCCGGTTTGCTCCTGCTGATGATCCCCATGCTGTTTTTGAGCAAGGCGCAAGCATTTCACGGAGTGAATCGCACCCGATCAAACCACCGCGCGAGTTTACAAAATCTGTTGCGCAATCACCGGCAGCGCAGGCGGCTGATTTTGTTGACGCTGACCTGCTGTGTGATTTTCCCGCTTGCGGCGCTCAACCGACTGATGTTGGTCGATCTTAAAGTACCGATGGAATTAATCGGAGGCATAGTCGGCACACTTGGGCCGGTAAGCATGCTCATTACCGCATGGATATCGGCCCCTCTGATGCGCCACTGCGGATTACCGCGAACGATTAGGGGGTTTACCGGCCTGGGAGTACTGGCTCTGGCTGCCATGACATTGGGCTACACCCTGGTTAAACCCTGGCTGGCTATTTCTGGCACTGTGGCGATCGGCGCTGCGGTGAGCGGAATTTTCGTTGCTCTGAGTGCCAGTATCCTCGGCTGGTCACGCGGTGAACAACCGGCAACAGACTATGCCACTTTTTATGGCGTTGGCCGTTTCGCCAGCACGCTGGCTACCGTTGCCGTCTCACAAATGGTCGCGGTGATTAACTGGCCGCTGTTTTATGGTTGCGGAGCACTGGCGCTGCTGTTGGTCGTTGGATCACTGCGTACCTCTCTGGAAGAAAAGGATTGAATTATGAACCCAAAAAACGCTTACCACGGTGCACCACCGGACGATGAGATCTTTGATATTAGTGAGTGGCCGATCGTCTTCATTCGTTTCCCACAGCTCGATATGCCGGACAGAACCAATCGCCTGCTTAATGGACTGAGCGGTTTACTTGCGCAGCAGCAACGCCTGGTTTTTGTCTGGATCCCTGCGTTGCATGGCCATGAAAGGGAGCCTCATGAGGACGAGAAACAGTCTTCCCGGTGGATGAAACAATATAAAAATGAGATAGCTAACTACTGTGCAGGCTACATTTACCTGACTGATAATCCAGCCGTTCGCGCCAGCCTGAGCGAAATGTTTCCCAAGTTAAGGAAAATGATGCCTTTCCCGAAAACACTCGCCGACGACCGTGCAGACGCCATTGCAAAAGCACATGAGTACCTGGCCTTGCCACCGGGTAATACGTTGTAATTCTTTCGCCGCAGATTCGCTCTGTGGCGAAAGGCATTAAAAGCACGAGTTAGTGTAGACGCGATAAATCACGTCGCTACGGAGATCGCAAAATGAGTTTTTGAGTAAATGAGTTTATGAGTTAGACCAGCGCGAATGCTGCATCCGCTGGTCGTCATGGTTATATCCTGCTCCAGGTTTGGGTATGGCGCCGCTCGCCAAGCTCACTCCCGGTTTCAATCAGCCTGTGGGCATTCGGTGATAGCTGTCCACTGCGCCAGAGATAATGAATTTCGGTATACCCTACCTCACCGAGCGAATGGCTGCGTACATGCTGATGTCCTGGCAAGGTTTGTAATACGGAACGCAACACCCAGGCCGCCCCCATCCCTGCTGTCACGCAAGCCAGCATCGTATGGTATGACTCAATTTCCGTCACCGGCAGATGGCTGATGCGCGCTTCTGCCAGCCATCGATCCATGCGGAAGCGAAACGAGCAATCATGGCGAAATCCATAGAGTTCGGCACACTGGAGATCCGATGGCTTTCTGACCGCAGGATGATTGAGTTCCGTGATCAGCAACATTTCGTCGACAAAGGCCAGTCGGCTTTCAAGGGCCTTTGACTGTACCGGGCCATCAGTCAGGGCAATGTCGAGTGTCCCATCTGCCACATGTTGCACCAAAACCTCCGAGGCTTCGTGCCGGATGTCGAGGCCAATACCGCTGTATCGTTTACGGAAGGTGCCAATCAATGCCGGCATAAAATCGACCAGAACCACATCCAGCGCGCCAATCACCAGTTTTCCTCCCAGATCCTCTTCTCGCATCAACAGACGGGTGCTGTCGGTGAGGTCCAGAATACGTTGCGCGTGGTCCAGCAGTAGCCGCCCGTTCTGCGAGAGGGACATCCCCTGGCGATCGCGCAGAAAGAGTTCGCAGCCTAAATCCTGTTCAAGCTGCTGGATGCGTACCGTGATGCCTGAAGGAACGCGGTTTAACACCCGAGCTGCGCCTGAAATCGATCCGGTCTGCGCTACTGCACAGAAGGCCCTGAGTTGAGAAAGGTGCATGCGGCATTCTCATTTAATGAATGATGGGTTCTATTAATTTCATTTTTCAGAATGCTGGTCAAATCCTATATTGCTTCACAGATAACCATTATCCCGGCGGATGAAACCCGGAAAACAGGAGAAAATTATGGATTTAGGCCTGAAGAATGCCAGAGTCATGCTGAGTGGTGGCACACGCGGTATTGGTCGAGCCATTGCCGAAGCATTTTTGTCAGAAGGGGCAAGCGTCGCTTTCTGTGCGAGAAAGAGCGAAGAAATTGACGCGGCTCAGGCCGCAATGGGCAACCGGGCATTCGGTTATAAAGTTGACGTGACAGAATCAGATCAGGTACGCGCCTGGGCTGAGGATGCTGCCGAAAAAATGGGTGGTATCGACATCGTCATTCCCAACGTCAGCGCACTGGCCGGGGGTTCCGACCCGGAAACATGGCGTCTGGCTTTCGAGACCGACCTGCTCGGCTCTGTGAGCATGGTAAACGCTGCGTTGCCCTGGCTCCGCCAGTCACAATCAGGTTCAGTGGTTCTTATTTCAAGCGTATCAGGCCGAGAAGTGGATATGTTTGCCGAGCCATATGGGGTGTTAAAGAGCGCGTTAATTCACTATGGCAAAACCATGTCAGTAAAACTGGCACCCGAGAGAATTCGCGTAAATACGGTGTCTCCTGGCAACGTTTACTTCGTAGATGGGGTTTGGGGAAAAATCGAGCGCGAAACGCCCGATCTCTTTGCCGAATGTCTGGCAATGAACCCAATGGGACGAATGGCTCGTCCGGATGAAGTGGCTAAAGCCGTGCTTTTTCTTGCCAGCTCCGCTGCCAGCTTCACGACGGGCACCAACCTCACTGTCGACGGTGGACTGACAAAAGGTGTTCAGTTCTGAGTAATTTACCGCATTAAAGGGAGGCTTTGTGCGCACTCGTCCATCATCCCGGTTGATCGTTCGCTCTCCGGCAAATCAGGTTCTGCTGTTTAAATTTTGCCATAAAGATGACGCGTTAAATGGCAAGACATACTGGGCAACACCGGGCGGCGGGCTGGAGCCGAATGAATCCTTTGAGCAGGCCGCCTTACGCGAATTGCGGGAGGAAACCGGGTTGCAAAGGCATTCAGTTGGCATGTCGGTCGCATCCCGAACCTTCACCATGATGCTGCCAAATGGGGAAACCGTTTATGCTGACGAACGTTTCTTTATCATTCACGCGGATAAAACAGATATCGATTGCTCAATGTGGAGTAACAATGAAAAGGAAGTCATGCGGGATCACCACTGGTGGACGCTAGAAGAACTGAGACATACCAACGAAACGATCTTCCCACATGATTTGATCATCGACATACTTGCAGACAGCCTGGACAAGCTCCGTTCCGTTTAGTCCTCAGCTTTCAAGTGCAGTAAGGATTGAGGCTTCCATTTTCTCCGGCGTGGTGAACGGTGCAAAACGCTTAAGTGGTTTACCGTCACGTCCAATCAGGAACTTAGTGAAGTTCCATTTAATCCGCCCCCCCAGCACGCCAGGTAATTCATTTTTCAGATAACGAAACACCGGGTGCGCTGCGGTTCCGTTGACCTCAACTTTCGCGAACATCGGGAAGTTCACACCGTAGTTAATGTGACATGTCTGCGCGATTTCCTCGGCGCCGCCAGGTTCCTGTTTACCGAACTGGTTGCAGGGGAAACCAAGCACCACGAAACCCCGGACGGCGTATTTCTTGTAGAGCGCTTCAAGGCCGCCGTATTGTGGCGTGAATCCACAATGGCTGGCGGTGTTAACGACCAGAACCACCTGACCAGCGTAGTCGGCCATAGAGATAAGCTGGCCGGAAAGACTGGTGGCGGTAAGTTGATAAAAGGTAGTCATCTCGTAATCCTCAAAGCAGAACCCGTTCGGCCACGTAGCGCGTTGTTGCCGGGGCACAGGTCATGGGTCGTGGAGAAGCATGCCTGTTACTGATTGCGTGGCAGGTGTGGAATCTTGTGCAAAGATATCTTTGCAAAGTCGAACCAAAAGAACAACTAACAGGCGGCCCATCAGCGGGCTGTCATGAGCGAAAAGCGCACATTCGCAATTTATCGATAAAAGATGCAGGCTTGTAAAACGGTTGCGCATTTATCGTGTAGAAATAAAGCAGGCTTTTTATATAGTTGGATGATGAACTTTGAAAACTCAGCAGGTAATCGCATGATATTAAGTGTTAATCACGTTGGTTTTTCAGTTAAAAACATTGAAGACTCATTATTATTCTGGACTCAGATTCTTGGAGGTAAATTATTACGCGAAGGAAAAATGTCTGGACCTATAATCGATGAGGTAACAGGTGCAAGGGGAGCTGATGTACGAATGGCTTTGCTTGAACTGGCTGATATTCAAATTGAATTACTACAATACAATAACATTGAGCAGCCAGAAGAACCTTCAGCGCCCTATATCCCAGGCTACGCTCACCTTGCTTTTATAGTTGAGGATCTTGATACGCTCTTGGGCAAAGTATCGGACTACGGCTGGAAGACGCCCGGTAAACCTCAGACAGTGTTGTCAGGACCCATGCAGGGAACCCGAGTAATATATTTACAAAGCCCTGATGGTCAGACGCTTGAATTGATGGAACGCAGTAAATGAGGCCCACATATTATGACCTGTTATTCTCTAATTAAAACAGTGATGTCTGCAAAGTCCGCTCCTGGCACAGAGAAGACCTAATTGAGGAGAGTCTCTGTTATCGAGCAGCCAGCATCTCATTTACCAAAGATGAGCCTTCAGCAGTGGGATTAGGTTCTGCGATACTTGCAGAAGCCGACGTGGATCCAGAATACAAAATGTGGCGCCAGAGTGTTTTAATTTGTTAAACGGATCTGTTTATAAGTGGATAAATAATGAGCAGCGGTACCGATAGCAATCCACAAAACAGATATACAAAAATAAAAAAATTCCAGCTGGGGCCATTTACAGTGAATAAATAACTCCACGTTTCTTTTTTCATTATCATTAGCCCCAGTTTATTTGTGACAAATAAAGAAAATGGGTACGTTACTGCACTTATTGACAAATAGATAGCAACATACGGAATATAGGGTATGTATGCAGGAAAAATCAATCCATCATGTAGGTCTTTCAGAATACTGTAAACAAAATAGCCAAAACCAATCAAACCCCAAAAGCAGTGTCTAAAATAATATTTCCCGGTCATTTCATGTGGTTATTTTATGGTATTTCGAGAAATTTTATTAGAAATAGATAATAATGGCAAGAACCTGTTCATCCACTCTCCCCGAGGTAACATGTTAAGATGGGTCTCGCTTGTTCTCCCCATCACGGGGATTTTCCCATTTGTTTGAGGAGAAAATATGCACACTGTAGGCATATTCTGTGGCTCTTCTGAAGGCTGTACACCAGCTTACATGGAGGCTGCTCGTCATGTTGGTAGGTGGTTAGCTGAACAGAGTATAAATATCGTTTATGGGGGCGGACGTGTTGGTTTAATGGGTGCCGTAGCCGACTCAGCTCTCGCATATGGTGGTCATGTAACGGGTGTTATTCCAAAGTCCCTGCTGGAACGTGAAATTGCCCACACCGGGTTGTCTGAGCTACAAGTGGTGGATGACATGCATCAGAGAAAATCTGTGATGGCAGAATTATCATCCTGTTTTATCGCCTTACCGGGTGGCGCAGGAACTGCTGAGGAGATATTTGAACAGTGGACCTGGGCGCAATTAGGCATACATGATAAACCCTGTGCGTTTCTGAACGTTAATCACTTTTACAACCCGCTTAAAGTGATGGTAAATCAGATGGTGAGTGAAGGTTTTATGAAACAGGATTATGCCGATATGCTTCTGTTTTCTGAAAATTTGCACGACATTATCGAGTATTTCAAAACCTATACGCCACCTGCTTCAAAGTGGACAACCCGGAGAGAAAATTGAGCCAGGAGAAGACGCTCATTCAGCATTGATTCGGGAATTCAGGGAAGAGCTTAATCTTGAACTATCGCAAGAGGAGCTTACCCCACCTGGTGAATTCACAGATGCACCGCTAACGTTAAACAAAAATGTCCCACACGTATGGCCATCAACACCCCAGGCAATCTGTTGCAGGGTTTGTTGAGAATCGGACAAGGTCGCGGGCTGTTGAGTTTTGTGAACACACGGTAAGGAAACGCTGTGACGATATTTGTACCGCTGATTTATCTTTTTGCCGGCTGGCTGGTCGGTAAAACAGCCTGGGATTTAAAAGCAGCTGCCTCATGGATATTAACCCGCGTAGCTATTCCGGTTGTCATCATCTTCAATATATCCACGCGCTTTGGCAGTATGAGTACGATAATCATCGCGACAGCCATCAGCATGCTGATTATGCTGATGGCTTCCCGGTATTTCTTTCGTGATCCCATCAAAAGCCTGTGCTTCAGTTACCTGAATATCGGATGGCTGGGATTACCTGTGGCGACGGCCCTCTTTGGCGATCAAGCCGCAACCATTGTTATCGCCGCCTATGTCGGCAGCTCAATCGTAGGCAATTCCGTCGGGGCTGGTATGCTCTCCGGCCACCATTTCAGACTGTTGAAATTAGTTCAGACTCCGCCTGTGCTGGCACTGATTGTCGGGGCCGCGCTCATTCCGTTCAGTCAGCAGATAACGCTGTGGTTTAACGATCTTTATGAAGTCGCAAAATTTCTGATGAGCTTTCTTGGTATGGCGGTGCTTGGCGTTTGGCTGTCAAAAACTGAGCTGACGCTTAAGGATCTCCGGCATGAAGTTCGCCCATATCTGATTAAATCAGCAGCGATGTTGATGATGATTTCGCTGATGATAGGGCTTGCCAGAATTGTCGATTTCAGACTGATAACGGAAAATACGCCAACACTTTATCTCTTTTGTCTTCTGCCTCCGGCAGCAAATATCATCGTTCTTGAAACGCATTATCTGGGGACAGGTCGTTCGGCCCGGATTATTACCTGTGGAACCTGCATCAGTATTCTTGCGATGAGCCTCTTTGCAGCAGCTATCACGATCGGCAAAACGATGGGCATCGTTTTCTGACGTTGTCAGCACTTAACAAACCGAGAATTATGGCCCCCGGTGCTAATGCACCGGCTATACAGCAAACTCTGCACTGTTCATCATCTTCCGTGTCTGCCTGTTCTCAGAAGTCTCAATAAAGCACCTTCATAAACCGACGAGGAAGACGTGACCAGAACAGAAGCTCCGGGATTAAGGGCGTCAGAGAGTGCCGCAAGTTGTAGCATCGGCCCCCGGACGTTAACATTCATCATGTGATTAAATGATTCAGCGGTAACCGATTCCGGGGAACCTACTTCGGCGAATCCTGCGTTAAGCCACAGCCCATCAAGAGTACCCCAGTGGTTAATCGCCACCTGGAATTCACTGATATCTGATTCGCTGGCAGCATCACTTTTGAGGATGAGCGATGTTTCAGGCAGCAGATCACGAGCGCGTTGCAGTCGTTCTTCATTTAACCCCGTAATAGCGACCTGACCACCTTCATATAGGTAAACATCTATTTTTCGTCTGTTTCGTCTGTTTCGTCTGTTTCGTCTGTTTCGTCTGTTTCGTCTGTTTCGTCTGTTTCGTCTGTTTCGTCTGTTGATATTTTCGTTTATTTCGAATAAACTGCCATTGAAGACTGTTATAAAGCTAACGCATAAAACTGAACCTAAACCCTGGATACTCAAATGACGAACTCAATTCTGGATAGCCTGAGCCTTCCGGCTCAAGGGGAGATTGAGGCAGCTGTACGTGGACAAAGGGAGCTTGCTGCCTGGCTCTCCACGAAAATGGAAACGCAAAAAATTACGATTCAGGACGCAGATAACAACACTCACCAGATCGAAATACCAACGTCTGCATTGACGTTGCTTATGTCAATTTTAGGAGAGTTGGCCGCCGGTAACGCGGTTCAGGTCGTTCCTGTTCATGCTGAATTAACAACTCAGGAAGCTGCCAACATTCTGAATGTTTCCCGCCCGCATATGGTGAAACTACTGGAAGACGGGAAGCTACCTTTTCATAAAACAGGCCGCCACCGCCGAGTGCTTTTCGCCGATCTAATGCGTTACAGGGACCAACGTGATAGCGAAAGCCATAAAGCGATGCAGTTATTAGCAGATCATAGTCAGGAACTTGGATTTTACTGATGAGCCACTCACCTTATCCCGTAGTATTAGATGCATGCGTCCTTTATCCATCCTTACTACGGGATTTATTGATGCACCTGGGGTTGAGCGGGCTCTATCAGCCGAAATGGTCGGCCATTATAGAAGAAGAATGGCAGCGTAATTTGATTAAGGACAGACCAGACTTAACTTCTGAACAAATCAAACACACTGGTGAGCTTATGAACCGGGCATTACCTGATGCTATGGTTACAGGTTTCGAGCCTCTCGTTGCCAGTATTGATCTTCCCGATACGGATGACAGGCATGTTGTTGCTGCCGCCATTTGCAGCCATTCTGAAATTGTCGTTACGTTTAATTTGAAAGATTTCCCACAACAACATCTGGGCAACTTCGGTATCGAAGCATTACATCCAGATGATTTTATTACTGATTTATTTGACTTGAATCAGGCGCTTGTTCTGGCGGCCGTAAATAAACAGCGTTGCAATATGAGAAAGCCACCTAAATCGGTTGACGAGTACCTTGATGCGCTACTCCGCCAAGGGTTACCACAAACAGTAAAAGAATTAAGTAAATACCACGTTCTTATTTAGTCAGACTGGTAATAGGCAGCTATAAGGTGTTAATAGACATTACGCCAAATGTAAGAGTGTCTGGTATTCAAGAAGTCTTTTCCTCATCAATTGTTTTTATGAAGTATGGCATTAACTCCACCCCAGACCGTGCTATCCGTTGATAGTACTTCTACGGTGCCAGTGAGACTGTTCCGTCGGAATAACAAATTGTTTTTTCCTGATAAGTCTCGTGCATAGCTTACCGTTCCGTCAGGTAGCGTTACTTTTGTACCGGAGGTAACGTACAGTCCAGCCTCTACAATACAGGAATCACCAAGAGAAATACCGATTCCCGCATTCGCCCCGAGCAACGAGCCTTTACCGATCTGGTTTGTCTGTTTACCGCCGCCGGACAGCGTACCCATAATTGACGCCCCCGCTCCAACATCACTACCATCTTCTACCGTGACTCCGGGTGTTATGCGACCTTCGACCATACATTGCCCTAACGTGCCTGCATTGAAATTAATAAACCCTTCATGCATCACTGTAGTTCCTGGGGATATGAAAGCTCCGAGCCTGACCCTGTCGGCATCTGCAATACGAATTCCGGAAGGAATGACGTAGTCAAC
Organism: Pantoea sp. X-Soil-OKNW-713; assembly: GCF_059730685.1. Classification (NCBI taxonomy): domain Bacteria; kingdom Pseudomonadati; phylum Pseudomonadota; class Gammaproteobacteria; order Enterobacterales; family Erwiniaceae; genus Pantoea; species Pantoea sp. X-Soil-OKNW-713. The sequence goes on from NZ_AP035998.1 coordinate 202,306, forward strand.
CATACGAGGGAATTTATCAACACTGAAAACCGTGAGTTGATGGTAGTCATCGGCAACAAGGTGTCTCAGATATGGCACAGATTCCGGGAATACCGGCCCCGCAGACGTCCAGGCAATGTTAGGAAGATGCTGAAATAGCCCTTCCAGATTTATCTCATTTGGTTTGTATTCTCGTAAAGATAATAAGTGTAGACGGAGGTAAGCATCTTCCGTAGAAGTAATGCCATTTGAAATATCACTCTCGATTTCAAACCACTCACATCGTATGATTTTATGTTTCACAGCAAGACATGAGCGATTGTGAAATTCCCCCGAGGGATAGTAGGAGTCAATCGTTTTATTAGTCTGTATATCAACGTATCGATTACCACCGCGTTTAATTCTATGATCCATATCCACGCTCAGGTCGGATTATCGTCCCTTTCTTGTATATCAAAACCTTTTTGTTTACCAGCTTATGGTGTGACAAATTCCCTAATGCACATCCTCCCACTTCAGATCGAAGCGCAGCAGATATTTACGCAAACGATCCGCATCGTTGGGTTGTTTTTTTTGTTGTCGTGATACGGCAAACAGCCTGCGTCCGGCATCCGACAACGATGCCGAAGTGCGACAAACATCAATCACCGCCTCAAGCTGCTTTTGGTCGAAAATATCGATTTCCTGATTGAGCGGAAACTCTGTGGTTCCGCCCTGCTCTGTCTGCCATGCCCCCAACAGCCGGGTAATCTCTTCGTCCACCAGCGCAAGATTAATGCGTCCGTTCTCAGCCAGTGTCGCCATGCGCGCAACACTGGCCCCCAGCTCACGAAAATTCCCTCTCCAGCTGGCCTTGGCGGAATAAGCGAAATGCAGATAACGTTCACGCGCTTCCTTATCAAAGCGCACCTGTTGTTGATGCTGACGCCCGTAACGGTGCAGTTCATATTCAACGTTAGGTTCAATATCTTCGCGCCGTTCTGCCAGTCCGGGTAAGCGGAACGTCCACATGTTGATACGTGCGTATAAGTCCTCCCTGAAACGTCCCTCACTCACCCAGCGCGGCATATCCCTGTGCGTACCCGCAATGAGCTGAAAATCACTGCTGACTTCACGGTCGGCACCGAAAGGAAAGAAACTTTTCTCTTCGATGGCACGCAGCAGCATGGCCTGCTCATCCAGTCCCAGTTCAGCTATCTCATCCAGAAAAAGAATGCCGCCATCTGCTTCGCGGAGTAACCCACTGCGGGCAGTCAGCGCACCGGTAAAGGCCCCTTTAACATGGCCAAACAACGTCGACATGGCATTATCACCACGGAGTGTGGCGCAGTTAACCGCCACAAACTTTCCTTTTACCTGATGGCGTGACTGGCGCAGTTGATAAATTCGCTCAGCAAGAAACGACTTACCGGCACCGGTGGGGCCAGTCAGCAGCATGGGGGCATCCGAACGCTGCGCAACACGTTCAATTTGCTCAATCAATGCGTTAAAGGTGGGGTTACGTGTTTCAATGCCAGATTTCAGGAAAGATACCGAATTTGCCTGCTCGCGCTGGAAGCGACTGGTTAGGGTGGCGTAGCGGCTGAGATCCAGATCGATAATCGAATAGATCCCTTTTGGTGTGGTTTCATCCTGCGGCCCCGGCCCGGTCTGAAGAAGAGTGGCGGGCAGATAACGGGCTTCTGTCAGCAAAAACCAGCAGATCTGCGCGACGTGCGTCCCTGTAGTGATGTGCACCAGATACTCTTCATTTTCTGTATCGAAAGGATAACGGCTGACGAAATCCAGAAATGCGCTATAGACCTCTTCGAAGTCCCAGGGATCATTCAGACTGACGGCGTGAGGAACCACCTGCGTCTGGGGTGATATCTGCGCGATATCCTCCGCAAGCTGATCGGCCATGCCGCGATTGCGCGGTTGATGAAGTAGCTCAAACCGATCAATCGGCAAATCTTCATGCTGGCACAGCGCAACGCTGGGACGCCATTTCGTCCAGCGATTCTGACGCTTACCCCGTCTGTCCAGCTGAGTCCCCAAAACACCAATCACCACCCTGCGCTTCATTTCTTATCCTGTAAGATAAATTCTATTTTTAAATATAAATAATTACAGACCTTGTGACTATCCCTCGTGTCGAGGGTTTATTTTTTAATGTTATTTATCAGATGTTTATTAATTTTTTATCGATATGCTTTGTTTTGGCACGCCGTTCGCAATAACAAAACGACGCAAACAAAAAAGAGAACAAGCATGAAACCTCAATTTGACATTATTCACCCCACCGCAGGCGCACCGATAAAAATGTGGACGCAGGGCGTACCTGTCGAGCCAGAAGCGAAAATGCAACTGCTGAAAACGGCCAGCATGCCATTTATTTTTAAACATATGGCGGTAATGCCCGATGTACATCTGGGTAAGGGTTCGACGATTGGTAGCGTCATTCCGACACGCGGCGCCATCATTCCGGCGGCAGTAGGCGTGGATATTGGCTGCGGCATGATCGCCGTACGCACTTCGCTGATGGCGGGCGATTTGCCGGATAACCTGCAAGGACTGCGCAATGCCATCGAACAGGCTGTGCCGCATGGTCGGATCACCGGGCGGGGTAAGCGTGATAAAGGTGCCTGGCAGGATACTCCCGATGACGTAAACGCCCATTGGGCGCAACTTGCACCGCGTTTCAGAAGGCTCACGGACAAGTATCCACAGCTCCTGAAAACCAATAACCACCAGCACCTGGGGACGCTGGGGACGGGTAATCACTTCATCGAGATCTGTCTTGACCAGAGTGAACGCGTATGGGTGATGCTGCACAGTGGTTCGCGTGGTGTAGGCAACGCCATCGGCACGCTGTTTATCAAACTGGCTCAACAAGATATGCAGCAGCATCTGGCTAATCTCCCGGACCGGGATCTCGCTTACTTCAGCGAAGGCAGCCAGCATTATGACGATTATCTTGCGGGGGTGAGCTGGGCGCAGGATTACGCGCATCACAACCGGGAAGTGATGATGAATCGCGTGTTAGCAGCCTTGGCGGCCTGTATTACCAAGCCATTTGCTACCCATCAGGAAGCCGTCAACTGCCACCACAACTACGTACAACAGGAGCAGCATTTTGGTGAGCAGATTCTGGTGACGCGTAAGGGGGCCGTATCGGCACAGAAGGGACAAATGGGCATCATCCCGGGTTCGATGGGTGCCAGAAGCTTTATCGTGCGCGGGCTCGGCAATGAAGAAAGTTTCTGCTCGTGCAGCCACGGTGCGGGCCGCACCATGAGCCGTACCGCAGCCAAAAATCGTTTCACCATCGATGACCATATCCGTGCGACCGCCCATGTGGAATGTCGCAAGGACACTAACGTGATTGATGAAACACCGATGGCCTACAAAGACATAGATGCCGTGATGGCCGCGCAATCGTCGCTGGTGGAAATCGTGCATACGCTGCGCCAGGTCATCTGCGTTAAAGGATAAAGGAGAACACAATGGAGATAAAAACCGGACTGCATGGCGTTGATGAGGCCATGCGTGAACGCGTCCGTGGCGTGCTGAAGGAAATCGAGGCGGAACACGACGTACGCGTGCTGTTTGCCTGCGAGTCTGGCAGTCGGGGCTGGGGATTTGCCTCGCCAGACAGCGATTATGACGTGCGTTTTCTCTATGTACACAAGCCTGAGTGGTATTTGCGGGTGGAAGCCTCGCGTGATGTCATCGAAAAACCCATCGATGACGAGCTGGATGTCTGCGGCTGGGAGTGGCGCAAAGCACTGGGGCTGCTGAAACGGGCTAACCCGACACTGATCGACTGGCTGGACTCACCCGTCGTTTATCGGCAGGAAAGCAACGTCATGACACGCCTTAACACCCTGAGTGGCCGTTTTTTTTCGGCGGATCGTGCTCGCTGGCACTACAAGACGATGGCAGCCAAAAACTTCCGCCAGTATTTGCAGGAGGAAGAGGTGAGACTGAAGAAATATTTTTACGTGCTACGCCCGCTACTGGCTGTGCGTTGGATAGAGGAAAGAAACGGTGCGCCACCGATGCGTTTCGATCAACTGGTGCGTGGAACGGTATCCGACACCCAATTATTGCGCGACATCGAAGAACTGCTGACCATAAAACAGCGTTCAGGCGAGGCACAGTATGGTTCGCGCCGTGAAGTGCTACATGCGTTTATCGAAGCGGAGCTGACTCGCGACGAAATCCTCCTGCCCGCTGCACATGATAAGTCTGCTGATGCGCTGCTGGACCGGTTGTTGTTTGAAACCGTCATGAATGTGGAAAACGAATGATGAAAAGCTGGTTTGAGCGTTTATTGGGTAAAAACACGGAAATGACCTTCCCTGTTGTTTGGGACGATCAGCAACCGTCGATCTACGCTTGTCTGGCTGAAAGCTATGCGCAGGCCGAACCGCTGCCTGCTGACGCCGGGGTGCTTGCCAACCAGCCGATGAGTGATTCCGATGAGATTTGCTGGGCACCAGGTGCGCTGGAAGGCACCATGATTTATCACTTTGGCGTGGGTAATGACGGCCCGGATGCAACGGAGATTCTGTCTGCCCTGCATCAGGTGCAGAAAAAGCCTGACACGAAGGCCATACAGGCGCTCTATCAACTGATTCATCAGGGCTCGCCCGTGCACTACATTGACGAGCTGCTGAGCGCGATTCCGCAGTCTCAAAACCTGCGCGCAGAAGCGCTCTGTAAGCTGGTGGTCTGGCTCGCCACCGCCAGTCCGGATCGTAATGTGGTGAAGTTTGCTATGGCACTGATGGCGTACTTCCCACAGCAACGCACCGTGGAGATTCTTCAGGTACTGGCTCGTCATGATGAATTCACGCTTTACGCGGTGGTCGCGTTGCGAGCGATGCTGGAACCGGAAGAATATGCACCTGTGTGGTATGGCATGGCGCAGCGCGTCACTGGCTGGGGGCGTATCCATTTGATGGAGCGCATGCCGGAACAAATGGATGATGAACTTCGCCGCTGGGTACTGCGCGAGGGGTTCTCCAACTCCGTGATGAATGAATACACCGCCGTTAACTGCGCAGTACGCGGTGGGTTGCTGGCTGCACTCGAAACAGAACATGACGACGCGTTGCTGATGGGTGCCGCTGAGATGCTTTATGCCATGCTCATAGAAGGTCCGGTTCCGGGCATCTCGGTTTACGATGATGCGCCCCTGAGCTGTCAGCGCTATCTGGAGAAGGTGTTGGCTTGTAAGCCCTCTCACCCACTGCATTTTTTAACTGCCCGGCATATTGGAACATGGGTAGAGAGTGAAACATCGCTCTCCCCTGCCACTGCACAACACCTGGCTGAAAAGAGTAAGCAGGTGCAGGCGATGTCGCTGTGGGACGACCTTATCCCTCAGATCCTCGCCAGCGGCGAAGGTTATGTCTATTACCTGGCAATTCAGGTCAGCCGGGAGCGCAAACAGGATCCGTGGCCTTCCCTCTTTGAGCGCCAGTATAAGGATTCAGCAGAAGATAACTGGTATCAACTGATGCAGACCGAGGATGCTGCTCAGGCACAGCAGGTGTGTACCCTGGCACAGGCTCAGTTTGACCTGCCGGCGATCGCCTCGGGTCCTGCTCTCAGCAGCGGTGTGGGTCCAAACTGGAAGATGCATTCTAAACTTGACGCTGTCGTCCAGGAGTTGAAGCGCTTCCCGTCAATGGGATGGCCTTTACTGGAGGCCGCACTACAAAGCCCGGTGATCAGAAACCGTCAGATGGCGCTTAACGCTCTGGAAGCATGGCCAGCGCCAGTACAGTCGGAGCATCGTGATTACCTGACGGAATGCGCAGAACGGGAACCGCATGAAGAGGTACAAGCTCGGCTGTGGGCTCTTTTAGCGGTAGATTAAGGCTCAGAACTCGCTCAGATCGTAACCAGACACCGTGGCGCAATGTTCAAAAGTCGTAAACCACTCCTCCAGCGATGCGCCTGCTTCACACAGCATACCGGCAAAATCTGCTGGAGGAATCAGCCAGATCCCGGTGCTGCCGATGTGCAGAAAGCGATCGAATGACTGATCATCAGAAACATAGCCAGCCCGAATAACGTTGGCACCCATGTGATCACGCCCAATGCAAAGCGCACTGATAAGCGCAAATTGATCCTCAAGCGGCCACAAGCTCAGAAATTCCTGTGCGTCATGGATGCGTCTGAAAGGGATCAGGGGCCTGGCAGCAAGTATCAGCTGCTGAATATCTGTCATACATAAACCTCAGTGACGTCAAGGCCCTGGGGGGACCACTGACTCGGCGGGGGCGGATTATGCCGTAGAAGCACCAAGAGTGGAAACACAAATCGTGAGGTTTGACTCACTGTCTTCATGTCAGCTCATCCTCTCTGTCAAAAAGATGAACATTTCATTGAACGCCAGCAAGCATTTCTTCAGTGATTCAGAATTATGCGTGGCTCCGATTAGCGGCTAATTGCCTGTTTTAACTCATCCGCCGTCATCGTTTGTAAAAACAAATCACTCCCAGGCTGAAACAGCGTGGCTTTGCTCAAATCGCCCACCACTACAGGGGCAAAACCAGCAGCTTTGGTTAATTGTATCACGGTATCCAGTGCCTTCCTGTCATCCCCTGCCAGAGGCACGGCCAGAGCGTCGCCTGTACGATGTGCATTGGATGCGAGGCTGGATGCGGCGATTGAATTAAATCCGCGGACAACGCGTGCCTGTGGAAACAGACGGGCACTGTAGACACCACTCCCAACCTGTAATGCCTGGGTGGCAACATCACCGTCTCTTTGCGGATAGGGGTTGGCAACGTCCAGCACCACTTTGTCCTTCAGCGCTTCCGCCAGGTTTTTTCCCAGAGCGGGCAGCGCACCGTAAGGGACTGCCATCACAACCACCTCTCCGAATTCAGCGGCCTGCTGGGGTGTACCCCCCTTTGCCAGCGGCCCGAGAGAGGCGATTAAAGGCTGCAATTCCTGCGGGTGCCGGGAAGAAAAAAAGACCGGGTAGCCCGCCTTAACCCACAACCGCCCAAGCGTCCCACCCATCGATCCGGCACCGATAATGCCGATACGTGGCAGAGTTTCTGCCATCACGCTGGCGCTGGCACACAAAATAAAACAGCAAGACAGGCAAAATGCTTTCGCGATGTTCAACATGGTTTTTCTCCTGTTACCCAATGCATTTTTGTGACTCAAGTCACAAAGAGTAGCTGAGAAAGACAGGATTGGTGTAGATGAGCAACCTCCCAACGGCGACTACACTTCTGATAAAAAACCCTTCAAGGAGATAAGACCGACTATGCGAACCCCTGATTATCCTTCCAGCGACGCCGCAAAATGGTCACAAGTCGATACCTGGTTGGCTGAAAAGCTTGTTTCTGAGCAACCAGACCTGAAACATACCCTCACGAATAACGCAAATCATGGCTTACCCGCTATCGATGTATCCGCCTTGCAGGGCAAGATGCTGGCGCTTCTGGTCAAAATGACTCGTGCTGTTCGCGTTCTTGAAATTGGTACACTTGGCGGCTACAGCACGATTTGGATGGCGAAAGCGTTACCGCATAACGGGATCGTGACGACCATAGAATTTAATCCGCATCATGCCGACGTTGCGCGCCAAAACATCGCTAATGCCGGGCTGACAGCACGCGTCGAGCTTCTTACCGGAGCGGCCCTTGAGGTATTACCTGGGCTTAGCCCGCCATTTGACCTTATTTTTATCGATGCGGATAAAGTGAATAACCCTCGTTATCTCGCATGGGCAATAAAACTGTCGCGGCAAGGAACAGTTATCGTCGGGGATAATGTGGTACGCGGCGGAGGGGTCATTGATCCCGAGAATCATGACCCGAACGTGCAAGGATTGAGAGACTTTATACAGATGATCGCAGAAGACGACCGACTGGAAGCAACGGCAATTCAGACTGTCGGTGAGAAAGGATGGGATGGCTTTGTCATGGCGCTGGTTAATACTTAATAACGTTTCATCTCAGTAGCATCCCGCTTCCTGGAGTTCAGTATCATGATGTATTACGTTATGATCCAACACGATACTGAATATCCTGGTAGGCGGGAGGGCACTTGAGAAGCGACACACGATTATCGCGAGTTTTACACGTACTGGTTCATCTGGCCTGTGATTCAGGAATCTACACCTCCCAACAACTGGCTGAGATGCTGGACACCAATGCCGCGCTGGTACGCAGAACGATGGCAGGTTTACGTGAAGCCGGTTATGTCCGCTCCGAAAAAGGACACAATGGTGGCTGGTCATTAAGTTGTGACCCTACCCAGGTGACTTTGCGGGATATCTACAAAGCGGTGGGAATAACCCATCTCTACAACCTTGGCATCAACAGGGATAATCCTCACTGCCTGATAGAAAATACCGTTAATGATGAATTAGATGTTGCGTTAAAACAGGCTGAGTCATTGTTAATGGAACGTTTAAGCGAAATCACCCTCAGTCATTTGTGTAATAAGTTCAAAGAAAACAATATCTAACCCATTTAACTGCTCACAGTCCCTGTCATAACGATGTAGCCATAAGTGCTTTAATTTTTATGACCACAGAATCGTGGTGTTGATCTTGCACAAAAGTTATCGTATCTTTTGTTGTTACATGAGTTAGGCAAATCACAGGAGCCTCTGTGCAACAGGTTATTGAATTATCCGCGATCCAGTCATTGTGGACATGCATCGTCCTCAGCTTTGCTGCCGCCAGCATCTCTTTTACCATCACCCAGACAGAACTCTTTGTGCCGGTGCGAAACCTGGCCAATAAAATTGGTCATATGACCGGCTATTTGTTTCATTGTTTTTATTGTATGAGCCACTGGGTCGTACTGGCTGGCGTGATCATTTATCGTCCGGTCATTATCCGTAGCGGTAATATTTTTATCGATCTGGTTATTAGTACTTTTTTCACCATCACACTGACAACTTTTACTAATGGACTGATGTTTCGCAGCTTTATTAATGCAATGGCAAAGAAGATGAAGGAAAAAGAACTTAAAGAAACAATGAGCAACAACAAATAGAAAGCCCTGGTGGGTTATGTTCATCCAGTGTGAATCTAACCCACCTGTAATTAACCTTCCCTGCCATCGCCTCTCATCATTTTCTCTAATCGCGGATGAAACATTTTAATAATGGTCGAGAGCGTCATTTAAGGCCTGCAAAACGGGTCCTTCGTGGGCCTTGCTCGAGTGAGTACATATCCACTGATGTGAGAGTGCCCACATGGGCCCCTTCTGACTTTCCGGGCTGCTCACCGCACAACTTACCTATCCCAATCCCACAATATCCCCTTAAATATATACAGTCTAACTGTACATATTTAAGGAGCACCGATGTCAGAACAGAACAAAATCGTCGTACAACGCTTCAATCAACAGGTGATTGTCGAAGGAAATCGCCAGAGTTTTGACGAGTTGGTGGCTGAGAATTTCATTAACCGTTCTGCTCCCTCTGGCGCAGCTAATGATCGCGAAAGCCTTTGGCGCACCTTTGAGTTGATACTCCGGCCAGCGCTGGCTGACTTGCAGGTCAACATTGAAGATCAAATTGCGGAACGTGACTGGGTCACGACACGGAAAACCCTGACGGGCGTGCACCAGGGGGAGCTATTGGGTGTTCCGGCTACAGGCCAAAACGTGACTATCACCGTGATTGATATGGTGCGTATTGAAGAGGGCAAATACGTTGAGCATTGGGGATTGAATACACTAATACAGGTAGTGAGCCAACTCAGGCAGATTTAAAGCAACTTATGCAAAGCAGCCAGCCCTTTTTGCAGGTCGGCACGCCCGGCCTCATCGAGCTTGTTGGCGATCTGTGCAGCTATCCACTCGCTACGTTGCCTGCGGGCAGATGCCAGCAACAGGCATGCACTTTCACTCAAGACAATCAGCTGCGCACGCGCATCCTTCGGGCTTTTTTGCCGCTCGATCAAACCTTGCTGTTCCAGTTCATTGATCACCAACCGCATGCTTTGATGTTTTACGCCACGCAGACGCGCAAGGTCTGCAATGGAAAGTTCCTTATGCGTATTGAGCAACTCCAGCGTTTCATGCTGCGAAGTGCGAACAGTAGCCGTTGCCACGCGTACATGGCGCACGAAAGCGCTGACAACGTGGCGTAATTCATCAGCCAGCATTTGAGTTTCGTTTGACAAAGTGACGGTTCCTGCAACATGAAAGCGCCACAGTATACAAGATACCGTCAGACGGAGCGCCAGCTGCTTAAGAAATTCATCAGCAGTTGATTCACTTTTTCAGGATGCTCCTCCTGGGGCAAATGCCCACACTGTTCCATGGCGATGGCCTGCACGTCATCGGCCATTTCAGACCAGACACTTGCCATGTCGAACAGTTTTCCGACCGCATGAAAATCTGCTCCCCACAATGACATCACCGGGCAGGCAATTATGAATAAATGACGCAAACAGATGTGTTTACGCCCCGGGATTAGTGCCTCCAGGAGATCAGGAACCACGAAGATCAAGTGCAGTCACGCGAAACTGAATACGTCTAACCCTTTATTGAGGCAGGCGTGATCCAGGAAGTAGTACTTGAAGATGCCAGGCCGGAGCCGTTAAGTATCTGGGCCGTATATCCAACTTCCCGGCTTGTTCCCTTAAAGGTGAAAATGTTTGTCGAAGCGCTGGAACATCACCTCGCATAACTGTTCGGACATGAAGTCACATGTAATTTGGGATTCCCCACTTACATTTCCCAATGATCATCTACCCATGAAGCAGGGCAATCATCAATTTGTACTTCCCAAACTGCCGTTGGTAATGCAGATGTTAAATGAGTAAGAGCTTTCAGCCAGTAAATAACCGACTCAACTATTATCGTTTCATCACAATAAGGAAGTTTGGTTGCCCCCTCAAGTATGTATTCTTCTGATGGCTTCCGGTAAAATGATAGCGTTTCACCTTCATTTTTATAAGGAAAACCTTGATTAAACATGTCTGCTATGGCCAAGAGACTAACATTTTCAGCCGTTGTAATGGGTGAATTTCTTTTAGCTGAATAATAAATAGATACGCTCATACTTTCCCCACAGAAATTCATATGATTGAATAAAAAACACAACCGAGATTTAAACCGACATCCTCAGCGGGAAATGTTCCCATTTTAAACTTCATCAGCAAATCTAAGAATTTCATAATTACCATTCACTGACAATATTTTTCGTTCATCTCATTAAATGACCTAATCTGCAAGCGATACTCATCAACCAGGAACCTATCATCAATTGTGTATGCAATGGGGCGACGTGAGTATTTAACGTTCAATATCAGGTGATAAGGCTCTGAGGAGATAAACCTGACACCTATTTTTCGGTTGATTTTTGTTCGACCAGAAATGATTCCGCACACATAATCCGCACCCTCAAAGCGATGAGTGCTTATCTGAGAGAATGATATTGGCTTAGAGAAATCAATATCACTATCGCAAAAACCTAACATCATTTTCTTATTTCGTTCATTTGAAATGTCTTTTGCAACAAGATCTTTGAATAAAGAGCAACTTTCCGAGGAGCTTGCTACCTTTTCAAGAAAGCCAATCACATATGGCTTAATGTTTTCATACTGGAGATTCTCCTGGCCATACGATAATGGAACGATAGCGAATAGAATCAATGCTGTTAGAAAAATTCTCATGGGCCTTCTTCCGTGAACAGATATTCATGTTACATCGGCAAAAAATCATCTAACTTTAACCACCCGTGAGCACCAGTCACTTCAGGCGCCTGAATTGCATTGTGCCGCTCCGTTTTGATTATTGAGGGGCACTGTATGTTTACTAATCAGCAACAGGAAACCGTCAATGTGGCTTCCTAACGGGTAAAAGTTCTTTTTACACGAACTGATGTGATGAAGTATGGAATCCAGATAAGAGCCGTTATCACATTTCTAAAAACAGGAACAAGCTCATTATATCCAATTTTAGCGCTGGGGATTAACCGGTAAAGCATATAGACATTCAGTGACATCGTCGCCACGACTGATATCAAAAAGAAAATGAAAAGCTTTGGTAGCAGCTTTTTCTTCTTTAAAAAAAACGAAAGAACGGTGACTGAGAACAAGAACTCCCCGATATAAATAGCAATGGAGAGTATGAAGAATATTTTTGCATTTGCATTCAATTGCGCATAATTTTCTGTCAAGAATTTAAACGCATCTGTCATTACAAACAGATAAGAAGCAGCAGTAACGATCAATCCTATGAGGGGTAAAAACAGAAATCCGCCAATTTTCCTGAAATGCTTTTCTTCACATTCATCGCAAAACTCTCTGTCCTGAGGTATTTCCACCCCACACTTTGTGCATCCCCATTCCATATATGGACCTTAGAAATATTTATATCGTTATTATTATATTATGCGATCAGTGTCGTTGGCGCAACCGCATCGAAAGTAATGCATGCAACAATGATAATATCAGAATAAATTTGAGTTAAGGTGAATATTCACAGTGTCGGTAATCATCTTGCCGAAGGCGCTCAGATACTCGTCACCTTCTGGCAACGCATTGTGCTAAATTTTTCGCTCCTCTTGCCGATTATGTTCCAGTACCTTGGGTGAAGCTCGTATGTTGGCAAATAGCATGTGGATTAATGAAATTCATCCTTGTGTTAACACAACATTATTGATAAATAAAAGCTATCATAAATGTTTATAGAGGGAGTTATCTCATGTCACTTGAGGACAGTCTTCAACAGGAAGTTATTTCTTCTATAAAAAAATCATTAAGTTTTAATAGCTTTTATCAGAGAATCAGACCCGACATCACCGCATTTATTGCCGCAACGTCAAAACTTCCGCTAAAAAAATTAGATGCGTGGGAGCGTCTTATCCGCTGGACAATTTACGCATCGGCACAAGCATCTGCAAAGCAAAATGGCGATGCAAAAAACCAGCAATTTGGTTCTCTTTCCTGGCTGGATGTATGCAATGCTGATGGTTTCAAACGGGAGAGAGCATTACGGACATTAACAGGCGGCGCACCAAACAGTTTCGTGTTCGCGTTGGCAATACGACGGCTAAATGACTGGGTTCCTCAGGTAAGGGCTGCGGCATGTGACAGGTTGCTGTTAATCGCTGAGTTAACAGATCCGGAAATCATCATAGATGTCTTATTCATTACATTTCCCTATTGGGATTCATGGGGAAGAATGGGGAGTACAGAAAAAGATATTCTGATGAAAATGGTGACATTGGAGAAAATAGCCGAATCACTGAAAAAACGGCTGATAACATCCCCGTCAGGACCTGTTGCTACCATATTCTCTCAGGCAGGACGTACCGAAGCGTTAGACTCTTTTCTGGGCGAAATTGCTGAGTTATCAGTTCAACCCTCCCTGCGAGCAAAAGCATATCGTTGCCAGTTTGAAGGGAAAATTGTTTGGGTTGAAGGCATGGCATGGCAGTGGATAGACAAAGTATATGGAATACAACGCCTCACTCCGGTTTTGAATGAACGCAAGATTTCCCCAACCAGGCCTTTTCTTGAAAACTTAAAAATGGCAGCAGCTGATCGTTCTCCAATGGTTCGACGCATCGCCGGTGAAATGCTAATCAGGGAGTCAAAAAATCTTGGCGAGGAGGCATGCAAATTGGCAAAGATATTGGCATCCGACAGATCGCCCTCCGTCGCCGAGCGAGGTAAGTATGCATTAGCCGATTTAGAAAAGCAGGGATAATACTCTGTCTCGCTCCATGCCAGGCGCGTTCATGCGTTGTGCCAGACCATTTCATTCTGCCGTCCGGCAAGCGCCGTGTTGAAACAGTTATGTGGTTCGGTAACCGAGATATTCAGTAAACTGTTTCACCGCCCGAGAGATTGTGTTTCTGTTTCTGAAAGCCAGCCCGATACGGCGGTAAGGTGCTATGTCTATCTCCCGGGTAATAGCCTTTACTTATTAACGCCTGGAGTAGTCTCAGAATTTTCGACCTTTGCTTTTACGGCCATTAATGTCCTCTTGCGGATCCAACCACTTCCTGCACGCATTGCCAGCCAGTAAGCAGCCATTCTGCACTGCGTGGCCAGGTCCGGACAGTAGATGAACGTTTCTGTACAAAGCTCATGCTGGCCTGCCATAAGCTGCCTTACCCGATAACGCAGCAGCAGCTTTGCGCTACCCGGTTCGACTGCCTGCTGATAAGCACTGGCATCCGGCACCAGTTCCAGGCCGAAATCTGCCCGCCAAAATTGCCCCCTTAAGCCAAAGCACAGCTCAGATGCGGAGCTGACTAAAGGGGTAAAACTGTGCAGCCCAAAGCTGTTAAAGGCTTCATCAGGCGGATGAGATCGGAGCTTTTGCGGAAACTGTCGTACCGACATTAATGCCCGAATCACTCTATCCTGCCGAATATCAAATTCTGCCACTGCCGACAGGATTTTTTCCGGGACGGAAGTATGAATGACAACCAGATGTTTTTCATGAAACTGGAATTCAGGCAGGTAAAAAGGAACATCTCGCCATTCAGCCAGCGCTTTACGTGTAACAAATCCCGTCTTTAACATGCTGAAATCCCTTTATTCCGCAATATCGGTACTACTTGAATCGTAATAACTCTGCTTCACGCCATTGTTCCCATCGAGCCCTGAGAACCGTTCTATCCATGCCTGCGTATTCATCCAGCCTAACCACACTGATTAATCGGTCGGTACGAAAATGTCGAAAATCCTTTTTATTTTCACACCAGGCAATCAGAAGGCAATGAGTAAGATCATATCCAAGCACAACCGGCCAGACGACCCTTTTAGAGACCTTTCCTTCAGCCGAGCGGTACTCAAGCAGCAGTTTTTTACTATCGCGAATGGCGGCCCGGATTTGGCGCGTGTCGGTTTTATTCGCGCCAGTTTCCTCCGGTTTAACCGCCACCGCAGAATGATGTAGAAACTGCATCATCTTTCCGGGGATTACTGATGCTATCTTCGACAAGACATCGTTTGCATTGTTGGCAAGGGTGGCATCTGGTAATCGTTGCACCAACTGAACGCCAAGACAAACTGCTTCAAGTTCCTCTGCGGTGAACATTAACGGGGGGAGATCGTAATATTCACTGAGCCTGTATCCCGTGCCAGCCTCTCCTTCGACCGGTACACGTTGACCTGCCAAATCCGCCATATCCCGATAAATGGTGCGTTTAGAAACCTCAAGTTCCTCTGCAAGCCTGGCGGCGGTTACCGGAAGTTTTGTCCGTCGAAGTATCTGGATGATCTGAAAAAGCCGATCTGCACGCCGCATTTTTTTGTCCCTGTTGCCACCACGTTGTCAGCAGACCTGAACGATGATGCTCCCGGAGGCTGTACTTCTTGCAGCCAGGAGGGATCAACCGTGAAATTAGTATCAATACGTCTTATCGTACAAGACATCAAAGAAGTTGTTAATTTCTATGAAGTAGTTACGGGTTATCAGGCTGAATGGCATGCCCCGGTGTTCGCTGAAATCATCACTCCGGTGGCCGTTATCGCGATAGGGAGCGTGGAAACAGTCGCGTTGTTCAAAGAAGATTGCGCCCGGCCAGCCTGCAACCAATCCGCCATTCTTGAATTTATGGTCAGGGATATTGATAAGGAGTTTATGAGATTGAAGGAATATGGTCTGGAGTTTGTCCATCCACCTAAAAATATGCCCTGGGGAAACAGAACCCTGCAAATTCGCGATCCTGAAGGAACGCTGGTATCACTTTTTACCCCGATGACACCAGCTGCCATCAATCGCTTTCAACGATGACGACATGCCCGTTTCTATTCAGGGCTACGCGGCCCTGAATGCTGACCGCTTCATTTCACTGAATATGATTGGTCGTCAGCGGCTATTTTTGCCACGAAGGTAAATATCAGGTCGGGTAATGGTCCACGCATAGTTTTCTTTATTGACGGGTTCATAGCCAAACTTTTCATAGAGCCAAGGCGCGGTTGTTGTGAACAACATGATCCGGCGAAGTTTCTCAAAAACCGGGTGGCGATGAATACACTCCATAAGCCATCTTCCAAGCCCATCTCCCTGATATTCCTCTAATACGTACACATCGCAGAGGTAAGCGAAGGTCGCATAATCCGTTATCAGACGAGCAAAGCCTATTTGGGCTTCATTGTGATAAATACCAAAGTTCAGGCTGTTCTTGGTTGAAGCAGTAACGGTTTCAACATCGATTCCTTTAGCCCATGAGGATCTCGTCAGGTAATTGTGTACAGCCGGTATGTCTAGCTTTTCGCTGTCTGTACTTACCAGATAATTCTTTTCTCGCCATTCATAAATCGCTGAAATGCTCATTTTTATACCTGTCCAATGGTCAGAGAGAATTTTTTCTTTTGATTCAAGCAATGCACCCAGGGCAGGCATCGATACTCTGGCCCGCTTTTGCGCACAGCTGCCCGGAGGTGTTGTCACAGACAGCATCATGACAGAAGCGGACGTGACGGGTTCTATTTCTTCTTGTTAAGCATCGACTTTAAATCGGCAAAGGGATTGTAGGTTGCAGCGCCAACATCCTTTTGGGCATCCTCCCCCGCCACAACGCTTGTGCCGTAAAGGTCAGCTTCGGTGTACTTTGAATGTTCGTGGTCATGGCAATACAGACACAACAACTCCCAGTTGCTGCCATCCTCTGGGTTATTGGTGTGGTCGTGATCGATATGGTGAACCGTTAATTCGCGTAGGTTTGAATAAACAAACTCCCGCGAGCATCGTCCACACACCCAAGGATAGATTTTTAATGCTTTCTCACGGTAACCGCTTTCGAGCCGCGCGTAGTTCTTCGGGATCAGGGCCATTGCTAATGCCTCCGGCTGTAAAGATAAAATTTTATAAATTCTATCATGGAACAGAGGGCGGCAGGTTGTTGTAGTACGCTTCACACCCTGAGACTCGCAACGGTTGTTTTTATTGCTTTGGCTTTTCGCGTGTCAGTCAGCGAAGCATAAAAACAGCTGCTGCAAAGACCGATCAAATGACTGGCGCGAATCACGGTAGTTTAAATTCCAGAGATTTATGATGATTATCTCTTGAGATGGCGACGCGAAGTGCAGGCACAACACCGAAGCAGTCTGTTCGTTGCACTTCTCTCACCACCAAGTTATCCACAATCAAAGTGCATATCCCGCTCAATAGCCTGTGTATAAAAGCGTGCTGGCCAGATGGGCAGCCTCGTGAGCAAATGGGGGTTAATTATTAATCAGCAGACAGGGAAGTATCACCCTTAGTACAGAGCCATGACAGGAGTTAGCGCTGCATCGTGATATTTTTTACATTGTCGGTCGCCCGGTTATTCAATTTTACTCATTTGCCATGCTTGACGGCTTAGAGCAAACAGGAGACTCGGTGGTGCGTTTTCAACATCATAAATGTCCCTGACAAACTTGAGACCTGATTTTTTGAGTACATTTTGAGATACAACATGGTGGGGCCTGACAATAGCGGCTATTTCAGCCAGGTTAAGCTCAGTAAAACCATGTTTTAGGGTAAAGCGCGCAAACTCCGTCGCATAACCTTTACCCCACGCGGCGGTTTCGAAGCGATAACCCAGATTGTTGACAGAAATATCAGCATATCTCCGAATACTCAGGCCACCAAACCCTATGATTCTTTGAGGATATTGCTTCTCGGTTATCGCCCACATCCCAAATCCATAGTCTGTCCAATGCGTTAACCATCGAGCCAGAACAGATTCCGCATATTCCCTGTCAGGATAAGGGCCTGCTGGATTGAAGGTGTTAGTCGCCGGGTCTCCGTAAATGCGAAAGAGATCCTCAACATCCCTTTGCCCTATTGGCCGCAGAGACAAACGGTCAGTTTCTGATGACATAAAATACTCCTTTTTATTTTTGTCATTCTATCGATGAGTAATGACTATCAGATTAAAACCTTACAGCAAGGATTTATCATACTGTTTCTTGACCTATTACATCATCACATCAGACTGTTGATCACTCCCGGATAAAACCTGAGTTTTTTTGTTTCAGATTCAGTGTTATGTGATGTCAATCATAAGACTGACGCGGAAGCGAGTTTCTCTATGTTGGCAGCGACATACTTTATCTTTCACCGGATTCCTTCAGATAACGTACCGCCCTATCGGTACTGAGATGAGGGAAGTGCAATGGATAAGCTGTTATACGGTGTCGCCTATTACCGCGAATATATGCCGGTGGAACGACTGGATGAAGACATCCGTCTGATGAAAGCGGCAGGGATCAACGTAGTACGCATTGCTGAAAGCACCTGGAGCAGTTATGAGCGCCGGGATGGGGAGTTCGATTTCTCCGCTGTACTGACCGTACTGGAACGCATGCACGCAAACCAGATTGCCGTCATTATCGGCACCCCCACTTACGCCATTCCTGCCTGGCTTGCTAAAAAGCACCCTTCCGTGATGGCGACGACTCCGCAGGGCGTGAATAAATACGGTCATCGCCAGAAAATGGACATCACCAGCCCAATCTACCTGCGCTACGCCGAACGCATCATTCGCGCACTGCTCACCGCAACAGCGCACCATCCTGCGGTGATCGGATATCAGATAGACAACGAAACCAAGTACTACGACACCTGCGGTGCACATGTGCAGCGTGATTTTGTCGAGCATCTGAAGCAACGTTTCGGCGGTGATCTGGAAAAACTCAATGCGGAGTATGGCCTGAATTACTGGAGCAACCGTATCGATGCCTGGGAGGATTTCCCGCCGCTGGAAAGCACCATCAATGCCAGTCTGGGTGCTGCCTTTCAACAATATCAGCGCAGTCTGGTCACCGACTTTCTCGCCTGGCAGGCAAGGTTGGTCAGTGAATATCGACTGGCAGACCAGTTCATTACGCACAACTTTGATTTCGAATGGCGGACCTGGTCCTTTGGTGTGCGGGGCGAGGTCGATCACTTTTCCGCATCATCAGCTCTTGATATCACCGGTGTGGATGTTTATCACCCCAGCCAGCATCAGCTTACCGGAGCAGAAATTGCTTTCTGCGGGGATATTGCGCGCACCACCAAGGACAAAAACTATCTGGTGCTCGAGACTCAGGCTCAGGCATTCAAAAACTGGACACCTTATCCTGGGCAATTGCGACAACAGGCTTTCAGCCACATCGCCTCGGGTGCAGCCATGGTCGGATACTGGCACTGGCATTCGTTGCACAACGCTTGTGAGACCTACTGGAAAGGATTGCTCAGTCATGACCTGGAACCTAATCCCGTATATGACGAGGCCAGAGAAGTTGGACTGGCACTGGCACGTCTGTCTCCGCAGCTTGCCGGGCTGAAAAAGCAAAACCGGGTGGCATTGCTGGTAAGTAATGACTCACTTACCGCCGTGGACTGGCATCCATGGCAGGGGCATCAGTTCGGACGTCATAAAGAGCATCAATATAACGACCTGATTCGCAGCTACTATGACACCCTCTATCGACAAAATATTGAAGTCGATATTCTGACCGTCGATGACCCCCGCCTGTCCCGATATGAGCTGCTGATCGCTCCCCTGCTCTATGCCGCTGCTGATGACTCACTGCATCGGTTAAATCAATTCGTCGCTGACGGTGGTCATATTCTCTATTCGTTCAAATCCGGCTTTGCCAATAAACATCTCAAGGTACGGCATGAGCGCCAGCCAGCAATCATTCGTGAAACATTGGGGGCCAGCTACCAGTTGTTTGTCGAACCACACGATGTCACCCTGCATTCAGACATACTGGATATCCCGCCTGCATCCGCTGCGGTCAGTCACTGGATGGAGTTACTGGAAGTCGAGAGTGCGGATACCGAAATCTGGGCACGCTATCAACACCCCTACTGGAACAAATACGCCGCCATTGTGCATAAGCGCCACGGTTCAGGTACGGCAACCTATATCGGCTGCCATACCAGCGAGGCTGTGCTGGAAAGCGTACTGACACACTTACAGCACAGGATCGAACTGCGCACCGGAGCTGACCCGTTGCGTTTTCCGCTGATTGTAAAACGCACCATCAACCCTGCTGGCAATACGATGCTGTTTTATTTCAACTATTCCAGTGAGCCACAGGACATTACTTTAACCTTCAGCAGAGGTCGGGAGTTGCTGAGTGACAGACGCTATCAGCAGGGCAATACGTTGACCCTGGCTGACTGGGGTGTGGCAATTATTGAACTGGAGAACCTGTGATGGCACAACCTACTGCTCATGAAGATTTGCAGCGTATTGGCATTCGCGAACGGTTGGCTTTCGGTGTCGGCGACTATGGCACAAACCTGACTTACACGCTGATGGTCACTTTCCTGGCGTTTTTCTACACCGACGTAGTGGGTATGCCTGCCCTGCTGATTGGTTCGTTGATGTTCTTTGCTCGCGTACTGGATGGCATCATCTGTATTTTTGTTGGTATCCGGATTGATAAAACGCGTTCGAAGATGGGAAAAGCTCGTCCGTGGGTGCTCTGGACCGCCATCCCCTTTGGCCTGTCAGCATTTTTAATGGCAACGGTCCCGGACGTTAGCTATGGCCTGAAAGTCACCTGGGTTTGTATAACCTACCTGATGGCCAATATTTTCTTCACCGCAAACAACATCGCTTACGGGTCACTGCTGGCGTTAATCACGCGCGACAACTATCAGCGCGGCATTCTCAGTGTGTTCCGTAAGGGGCTTTCGACCTGTGGTTCTCTGACGGTGGGCGTTTTCACCCTGCCACTGGTTGCGTTCTTCGGTAATGGAAAAACATCCTGGATAATCGTGTTCGCTATTCTGGGTTTTTTCACGGCGTTTTTCCTGCTGTTGACGGCACTGGGTACGCGTGAGCGCGTGGAGCCTGTAAGTCGGGATAACAGTAAGCGGATCAACGCGCGGCAGGTCATGCATTCAATGATGGCGAATCGCTACTGGATAATTATTTTCTTCTATCTGCTGATTACCTTCACCAGCCTGACGGCGCTCTCCGCCGTGGGGGTGTATTACTCGAAGTATATTTTGTCCGACGTCTCACTGATTGCTTATATCAGCATGGCGCAGTACATACCGGGCCTGCTCACCCTGATGATTATTCCGGTTCTGCTAAAAAAACTGGGCAAGCGACGTCTGGCCGTTCTTGGATTGCTGATCTGTTGCGTGGCCTACCTGATTCCGTTATTCAACAAACAGGACGCGCTTTTTGTCATCATATCCACGGCCATTCGTAGCATTGGCTTCTGTGGCATTGGCGCTACCATGTTTGCGTTACTGGCCGATACCATCGATTACGGAGAATGGCGCACCGGCTTACGTATAGAAGGAATCCTGTTTAGCGCGGGTACACTGGGGCAGACGCTGGGGATGGGGCTTGGTACTGCCAGCGTAGGATGGATATTGGGTGCCGCTGGTTTTGTCAGTGGCGGTACAACTGCTCAGTCGGCAACTGTCATCCAGACTATCGAGTTTTTGTTCATCTTCTTTCCCCTGTTGCTGGCTGCCATCAATCTTGTCTTGCTGTGGTTTTATAAGCTGGATGATTTTTACGAAACGGTTGCACATGACTTATCTGCTGGTCGTTACCAACAGGTTGATGGACCGGCGGTTTCACCAGCAAGGGATAGATTACAAAGTCAGGAGTGAGCTTCGCCGCAAATCTGGCAGGCAGCGCCAGTCTGCGGCAGGCGTTGCCGTTATACTTCCCGCAATTTAATGATCGGACGGGTGATGATGGCTGAGCTGAGCGATACAGAAATGGTGAACTTCTCTCCCCTGATGAAGCGTTTCACCTTTAACGCATTTATGGTGTCTGGGTTTACACCGATAAGTCCCGGCAGCCGGCTCGACTTTTTCATTCACCGTCCCGAAGGCATGAAAGGATACATGCTCAACCTGACACTTAAAGGTGCAGGTGTTATTCGCCATGCCGAGGGTGAGTTTCATTGCGTCGCCGATGAGATGTTGTTATTCCCGCCGGGCGTTCTTCACCATTATGGTCGGGCTAAGGAAAGCCCTGCCTGGGATCATTTATGGATTTATTTCATCCCACGCCCTTACTGGATTGACTGGCTGCACTGGGATCGTACGGAAGGGAATATTGGCCGTATGCAACTCACCCGTTCGGCTGACAGCCAGCAGGTAACGAACCAGTTCAAGGACGTGATTCGCTGGAATGCTGCATCAGAACCTCTTTCTGAAGCAATGGCAATGAACACACTGGAACGCATTATCCTGGAGTTATTCCAGCGTCAGCCTGCCAGTAACCACCATAATCGTGATCCCCGCATTCAGACGGTATGCCATTACCTGAATGAGCATCTGGCGGAAGATGTTCGAATCGAAGATTTGGCTCGGATGACGTTCCTCTCCTCTTCCCGACTGACTCATATCTTCCGAAAGGAAATGGGGAATACTATCTTTGGCTGGCGTGAAAATCAGCGCATCTCTCGTGCCTGTGATTTGTTGCAACAGACGCAGCTTTCGATCACACAGATTGCCCGCGCGGTCGGTTATGAAGATCCACTCTATTTTTCTCGTATCTTCAGCCAGCATCGGCACCTCAGTCCGCGCGAGTATCGTAAGAAATTTGAGCGCATACCACTCTTCTAGTCCTGGCGAATCGCGCGCCATCCCGCTTCTTGCGTGTCACTTTCCGGGGGCGATTTCTTGATTCAATGACATGTACTCATTTATTGGAGCCTCTGAGTTTTGGTAAAGTCCCCTCCCCTCTTTTCTTTTGAATGTACAGGTTGAGACACACACCATAGGCGCTGTTGTATGAATCATTGACGTATCCGTCAGAAACCGCCCTACGCCACTCCATTATAAATAACATAAATTCAATAAGTTAACCTCATTCCGTTTCTGAAGAATGTTGTCAACTTTACCAATGGCACGGACCTATAATACACAAATACTCATTTACTCATATGATACTAAACGTATTTACACATTAACTCATATGTGTTTTACTTCATAAGAGTCATTACTCATATGAAACTTTGAGGATTTGCGCATGAAGATTATTTCTTTCCTGAACCCAAAAGGTGGCTCTGGAAAAACCACTGTTACCATTAACGTCAGCAGTTGCCTTGCAGCCAGTGGTAAAAGAGTTGCGGTAGTCGATACTGACCCACAGATGAGTCTGACTAACTGGAACAGGAATGAAAAAGCCCGGTTTGATGTCTACACCGCCTCTTCCGAAAAAGATGTCTACCAGGTACGTAAAGAACTGAGTGAGTATGACTACGTCATTATTGATGGTGCGGGTTCTCTTTCTGTCATTACTTCTGCGGCAGTGATGGTCAGTGACCTGATAATTATTCCTGTGACGCCTAGTCCACTGGATTTTTCCGCGTCAGGTTCAGTTGTTACTGTACTTGAAGCGCAGGCTTATAACCGCCCGGTTGAAGCTCGTTTCCTGATTACGCGTAAGATTGAGCAAGCGAAAATGCTCAGCGTCCTTAAAGACAGCATTGCCCAAACCGGCATTAAGGCCCTCAAGACAGCGATCAACCAACGACAGAGTTACGTCAAATCTGTGCTCGATGGGGACAGTGTGTTTGAGACATCTGATGGCGCAGCAAAAGGTGAAATCCAAATCCTTACCAGAGAGATAGAAGCATTTTTCGAGTAATCACTAAATGAGTTAATACTCATACACACCTATACTCATATGGGTATATACTCATTTAAGTAAAATGACTTTTACACAAATACTCATTCAGAAGGATGACGATTATGGCACTGCAAAAGAAGCATTCATCATCAACGATGACCTTTGGTGAACACCGTGACCTGAGTAAGATTGTCTCTGCGCCAGTACAACCAGGCTCAGATAAACAAAAGCGGGTAAACGTTAACTTCGACGAAGCCAAACATGCTCGCTTCAAAGCGGCTTGTGCAAAGCGCGGCACGAACATTACTGTTGTTATTAATGATCTGGTAGATCAATGGCTTAGTGATAATGAGTAAATGAGCTTTTGAGCTTTTGAGCTTTTGAGCTTTTGAGCTTTTGAGCTTTTGAGCTTTTGAGCTTTTGAGACTGCCACAATGCTCATATATGTAAATGAGTTAATGCTCAAATGAATAAATACTCATTTGAGTAAGTGAGTTTCCATGTGTATGCTCGGTCCAACTGGCTAATCGTAGCGTCTGCCTGATAAGCTTTTACTCAATTAAACAAATGAGTATTTACTCACATGAGCTTATGTTGATTTACTCAAATGAGGCTATTCCTACAAGGTAGTTCTTTTCACCCAGATTCGCTGATAGTCTACTAATACTCTCCGCAGCTCTCTGATTTCCGCGTGTGTGGACATGGATTTTCTTGTATCTCACATGCAATACGTCCCCTTCATCAAACCTTTTGCTATCGCGTGGATGCAAAATCAGCTCGAAATAGTAGTGTCGGGCTTTCATTGCGATAAGTATTTACACAAAACCTCACTTACTCACTTACTCATGATATTCCCCAATTTTCACACTGCAACCATTTATCCACCATACATATGTGTGTCCAGTGATGTCTCATCACAAAGGTGGAATACAAAATGATCACAGCAGCGTTACGAGGTTAGATTGAATAGTCATACTCAAATGAGTAGTTGAGTAGTTGAGTAGTTGAGTAGTTGAGTAGTTGAGTAGTTGAGTAGTTGAGTAGTTGAGTGTGAACCGAATTTTACATCACAGGAAGTAACTTGTTGTTCATTATCTGAAAATAGAATACACATTTACTCATTTGTGTTTTTACTCAACCATGACATCAATTGGGACCCATAAAAGATGAACCTGAAACAATCATCCTGCTTTTCTGAGGATGAGAGCCAGGGGGAGGGGGGTAGCTGGTCAACAGCAGAATCAGCAGTAACCTCAATTTATAAAATTGATTCGTGGCTAGCGGAAAGTACGTCTCTGTGCGAAAGAGTGTAGTGCAGCTCAGAGCTGTGGTAATCAAACATGTGACTAAGGCTTCATTGCGATGAACTGAGGGAAATTCGTGTAGTGAAAGCATAAATACGGGAAGAGTAACCAGAAGAAACACGTTAAGTGTGGCAGCACATGACAACAGAACGCGAATTGATGGTTGCACTGCCATAGAAAGTCATTCAAACACGCGGTCGTTAATTCCATACTGACCTGGTGATGTCAGCGTCTAAGATTCGGCAACCTAAGTTCTACCAGGTGAAGGCGAAGAGATTCATCCAGCGTAGTGGTAAGGTTGTGAACTGCGGTGAGTCCAGTGGATATGTATGGTGAAAATGAATGCGTACTACATCATCATCCTGTGCTGATCTCATCAGACAGGGAAAGGTGTTCACTCAGTACCTGAAAACCATTCGATCAAGTCCAGAGTTGTCAGATCAAAACCGAGAATCATATGACTACTATAGAGAGTAACTTTACTCACTACAGTGGTCTTCATTAACGGGGAATGGCGAGAACGGGTAGGGATTGGAGTGCTCTGCTGCTGTTGGTGGTTTGAATCGCAGATGAGAATCAGTTTTCCATTACTCTCTATAGTAGTCAGACACTCACTACAGTGGTCATTAGTGATGTTGCTGTTGAGTCTGATGAGATGTACTTTCGATGTTGTATGGCCAAAGCGGATAGATCATCCCATCATTGAACCAGCAGATAATTTTCGATGAACTGGCCGCCAGACAGAACACAAATGCATGCCAGTGCAGAGACGCTTTTTCCTCATTATCCACAGGACAGATCCAATTATTCGATCCTAATATGATCCCAGTTAGATCCTAAACAGATCCCATACCCCCTGAAACCCTTGTCAGAC
>NZ_AP035999.1:0-149912 GCF_059730685.1 Pantoea sp. X-Soil-OKNW-713
ATAATAACAATGTGAGCCTAATGCTGCATTATCATAACATGATATTATCTTAACAATCCTATATTGTCATGTGGTTATATTGAACAACCTTACTATTATAACAAGATAATCTCTTGCCTTGTTGTTATTTAGTTATCTTGTTAAGATAATCAGGCATAGTTATTCCTGTGTTTGTCGTCTTCAATGGAGCTCATCAATGATTATCGTTTTAGGAAGCCAGAAGGGTGGGGTTGGCAAAAGTACGCTGGCTGTTTCGATTGCGGCTGGCTTACTTTCCCGTGGCTACAGGGTATTGATAGTTGATGCCGATGACCAAAAATCTGTGTTGACCTGGTACAACAATCGCCCGGAATCGCTGCCACATATTCCCGTCACTGGTGCTTCTGGCAATATTAAAGCGATGCTGAAAGAGCACGCAAAATCCTATGACTTCATCATTGCTGACTGCGCCGGACGAGACAGTGCAGAGATGCGCAGTGGCCTGATGGCCGCCGATGTCTTTATCTCACCGCTGCGTCCTTCTCAGATGGACCTCGATGTCGTGCCACATACCTGCTCGGTGTTCACAGCCGCAAAAGATTTCAATGAGGATGTTAAAGGATATCTGGTGCTTAACATGACACCTACCAACATGTTCGTAAATGAAGGCAACGAAGCTGCTCAAGTACTGGAAGATTTCCCTCAAATGAAACTGGCCGATACCCGCATTTGTGATCGTAAAGCGCACCGAGATGCCTGGGCTGAATCCATGACCATCTATGAAACAGAAAACAGAAAAGCGAAAGATGAAGTCGAAAGACTGATCCAGGAGGTCATTCTATGAGAAACAGATCCAGTGTGATGAAAGACAGAGAAAACGACTTTATCAATGGTGGCACAGCAGCGTTGTCACCCAATACCGCTCCAGACATAAATGCAGTTGAAGCAGAGCCTGTGAAGAAAGCTAAAGCAAAACCTGTCAGCATCTCTTTCACTGACGAAAATCTTAGCGAGATTGATAACCGTATACGTAATGAAATTCTTGCCGGAGGGACGAGGGTTAATCGTTCGGATATTGTACGTGCTGCGATTCTAGGTCTGGAGCGTTTCTCTGATGAAGAGATCTCTGTGTTGATCAGCAGAGCGAAACTTCAGTAAGCAATGTTATCAAGAAAGTTAGTTATCATCTTAACAACATAATAACTAACTTATGACGTTATAACTCGTTCTTCTCCTTTAAGTGATTTTGTCAGTTCAGGATCAGTTGTTCAGTGCTGTCGATCCATTTCACTTCGCAAGAAATCCGTCATGATCATCAGGTCGATAAATTTATATTCCAGGTGTAAGGAAACCACGCTGTAGAACCCCACACGGCTTCACCAGAAAGAAGAAAGAGGATTTTTCCCGCAATTGGTCTTTAAGGCTCGCAGGGTGACGTACACACGCTTACAGGCACCATGTTGTGCTCAGCTTGCTTATGACAAGCTGAATGTTAATCCGTAACAGTCAACAAAGCTGCTTATCAGGGGGAGGATTTACCCAGGGTTTGTATAAGCCGGAAAACGTGCCTTATTGCAGAACGATTTTGACTTCGCATTTTTCACATAAGCCTCAGAATTACTGAGAACGGTCAGCAAGATATCCACTTATCCACAGTCTAGATCCCAATAATTTAGATCCATTTTAGATCCCATATAGATCCCATATAGATCCCCGATCGCGCCAGCCCGCACCAGTTCTGGCCTGAAAGGGGTATTGCATAAGCTATAGAAAGTAAATTATAAACTATAGGCAGCTTATAATAAGCTATAGATTGTTAAATCTAAGCTGTAGTTAGAAAGCGACATAAGCTATAGTGAGTCAAACACCTTGAACACAGATATTGCTGTGGATAGTTTTTTCTTCCTGTCTTCATGCAATTAGGCTCGCCCTGCGTGAGTTGTTGTTCTGTCATTCACAAATCCAGATGCCTCGATCCTTTTGTCGATCATCATCGAAAACCGTGAGAAAGCCTGTGGACAGCGAAAATCTTGACCTCAAAAAACTGTTTGAAGAAACGGACAAAATTACAGGTGAGGTGATCACGCTAACGCCGAATGCAAATAATACCGTTCAACCCGTTGCATTGATGAGGCTCGGTGTATTTGTCCCCACGCTTAAGTCATTGAAAAACAGTAAAAATAAAACCTTTTCTACCACTGATGCAACGGAAGAATTGACCCGACTTTCGCTGGCTAAAGCAGAGGGATTTGATAAAGTCGAGATAGTCGGTCCGCGCCTGGATATGGACAATGATTTCAAGACCTGGGTCGGGATCATTCACTCTTTTGCCAAGCATAAAGTCATCGGTGACAAGGTGCAGCTTCCCTTCGTTGAATTTGCCAAACTCTGCGGAATCCCCTCCAGCCGTTCTTCAAAAAAACTCAGAGAGCGCATCAGTCCGTCTCTGAAGCGTATCGCAGCGACAACGATCTCCTTTACCAGCAATATGGGGGAAGATGGTAAGGAATACATCACGCATTTGGTTCAGTCAGCCTATTACGATACCAAAAAAGATATCGTGATTTTACAAGCGGATCCCAAACTGTTTGAGCTGTATGAGTTTGATCGTAAGGTGCTTTTGCAGCTTAAAGCGATTAATGCGCTGAAGCGACGTGAGTCTGCTCAGGCGCTGTACACCTATATCGAAAGCCTGCCAAAGAATCCGGCACCGATCTCACTGGCTCGCTTGCGTGACAGGCTGAACCTGAAGTCACCGGTGTTTTCGCAAAACCAGACGGTACGGCGTGCTATGGAGCAACTTAAGGAGATTGGATATCTTGATTACTCCGAGGTGCAACGGGGGCGTAGCGTCTATTTTAATGTGCATTATCGTCGGCCAAAGCTGAAAGCGCCCAGGAACGAGAGTGCTGAAAACGCACAACCACCAGTGCCTGTCACACCAGGTGAACCTGTTGATGCGGAGCTTCAGGAAAAGCTCAACCTTCTGAGTAAGTTAGGCATTTCTATGGCCGATCTCGAAAAACTCTTCAAAGGCAAATAAGCCGATAAACTGCAGTGAGTAGGTTACTCACTGCAGTTTATGTTACCTCCCACTACACTCCCTACAGTTTATCTTATCCGGTTAATATCCTGATTTATTATTTTTTATCATCATCTTCTCATGTTTGATCAGTGGCTGTTACTCCCTATAGTTTATGTATTCTGCTCACTATAGCTTATGAAATAAACTATAGTGAGCAGAATGCCTGTCCGGTGCCTGCCAAAAGGGTAGGGCATCACATTTTTTACTCACTACAGCTTATGTTGACTATCCTCATGGGCCAGAATTACTCACTACAGCTTATCTCGACGTTGACAGAACAGATATATTACTCCCTATAGCTTATATATAGAATGAGAGGAGTAGCCAACTTGCTATAGCTTATATTGTGCTACCGCCCTGGTAACCACTAACATATAACCACATGATTTATAATATGTTAGTGATTACTAGCATTTGTGGGGTGGCGTGATAACTAAGTATTGTACTCACTACAGCTTATCTCAACTCACTCTAGCTTATGCAGTGCTGCCGTATAAGCCTGCTCTCTATAGCTTATATAAGCTATAGAGAGCGAACGGGATCTTTGCAGTAAACGCCAGGATAAAGGCGTTATAACGGCCTGAGGGAAGTGTCAGAGGGTAAACAAAATAAGAGTCAGAAACACATTGTGACAGCGTCACTAATTAAATATAACAATAAATTATGATGTTTCCGTTATTAGGAAAGCGTCATGAAAGGGTTTTGGTAACGTCGCGCCTATGAGGGTGACTATTCGCACGGCTTTGGGACATCGCACAGGGATATAAACTGTAATGAGTAGAAGGAAGCTCAACATAATCTATGACGAGATGCAGGACTTAACGGCTTCGTAACTGTCTCGAGACGTCACGGGATACAGAATTGCGCCATGTCGGACTGATATGCATGCAGAGCCGAATCCATGGGAGACTTCCTCCACCAGTCAAGTGTAAGCATCCCTGCAAAGAGAACCATCAACTTTTAGAGTCTCTGGCACTCCAACTTCCGCTCCTGGCACACTGCTGCCGTTCAGATCGGGCTTCGTCATGAGACGTGAGCTATACGCCAATTTTTGTTGGCAATGGTCAAGTAATCTGCAAACGGTCGCCAAGTAAAATGCAAATGGGTAGTCAAGTCAGGTGCAATTACGCAGCTGGTTTGCCGCCTGGTGTGACAGAGTACCGGAAAACGATATGAAAAATATGATCGCCGCTTGGGCACGATGCTTTCCGTCGCTGGACGGCCTGGAAACACTTCAACTGTATGCCGGAGATACCGCCTGTGAGGTAGCCGGGGAAATTCATTTGCGATCGATGCACTTGGACAGCGCTCAAAAAGAAATGAATCGCTGGGTGGTGCCCAACAAGCTGACGACCCAGACACCGTCAGACCGAGACTGAGAATAATTTTCTCATCGCTGTTTCGTGATGAGAAACATATGATATACTGTTTCTCAATGGGAAACGCGGAGCCGAAAAGTGATTAAAGGCTGGAAGCACAAAGGATTACAGAAGCTGTTTGAAAAAGGTGATATAAGCGGCGTACAGACGAAGGGCGCTGAACGCGTCCGGCTCCGCCTGCTGGCCATCGATGAGGCGCTTTCCACGGATGAATTCAGAAACTATCCGGGCTTTGGTTTTCACCCCCTGAAGGGAGACAGGAAAAACCTGTTTTCCATCACGGTCAGGGCTAACTGGCGTATCACCTTCGAATTCACGGACGGTGATGCCTATATTCTCAACCTGGAGGACTAACACTGATGGCCATGTTCAATCCCCCGCATCCGGGCGGTCTGATCACCGAGTACATTGAAGATAATAACATCGGCCTGCGTGTGCTGGCGAAAGAGCTGGGCGTGTCAGCTTCGGCGCTGAGTAAGGTCGCTAGCGGAAAGGCGTCTGTCAGCCCGGAAATGGCAGTACGGCTGGAGGCGGGGCTGGGGATTGCGGCGCGCCTGTGGTTATCCATGCAGGCTGCCTGCGACCTGCATAAGGCGCGTGAAACCACCGATGTTTCCGGTGTTCATCTGCATCCGGGTATGAATGTCGGTTCTGCTCCTCACCGCGCCGTAAAGTAACGCACTCTGGCACAAACCTGCACACACCGCGCTGAATGGCGCGGTTTTTCATGTGCCCCCAGCTCGTTCCGCAAAATGCAACACCGCCGCCCTGCGGGCAGGGAAAAGTCGGTGCTGGTGCACCGTCCTTTCCCGGCAGGCCGTGTATGTCCATCATGCGTGTATCTGAATCATCTTCCACCTTCGTGAGGCTCCCACCGTATAAAAATACATTTCAACAGCAACAGCATGGGCCCCCTTCGGCGCCTCGGCAAGCCGGCAACCCTTCAGCTGTACGCCGGAGATGTCGCCTGTGAAGTGGCGGGGGAAACCCACCTGCGCGCTGTACATGGACAGCGCGCAGAAAGCGATGAACCGCTGGCTGGTGCCGAACAAACTGACGGTACAATCTTATCCTCAATTGCTGACGGATGAATATTGAAATATCCCCAATATGGGGATATTATGTCCCTGAGTTAGGACAGGGAGAAACCATGCAGGCAATATTTATCGAGCTTTCCAGCTTTGAGAAATACTGGCTGAGTATCTGAACGACGATCAGTTCAGGGTATTTCAGAACATGTTACTGGATGACCCTAAAAAGGGGGGATGTAATCCCTGATACGGGCGGTCTTCGTAAAGTTCGCTTCAAGGATGAGCTGCGCAACAAGGGTGCAAGAGGCGGGATCAGAGTTATCTACTACTGGACCAATGAACAAGGTCAGTTCATCCTGTTTACCATCTACGATAAAGATCAGCGTGACGATCTGACAAAACAGCAGCGCGATGCCCTGGCGGAGGCGCTGAACGTGATTAAAAAGGGGCTGAGATATGACTGAACGCGACATTTTCAGTGAACTGATGACGGGTATGCAGGAGCTTAAAGATCATCAGGACGGAAAAATCACGCTCAAGACCTATAAGGTCAGTAAGCGGGAGCCCGCTACCATTGCGCCGCAGGAGCTGCGCGACGTGCGCGAAAAACTAAACCTGTCACAGGCTGTTTTTGCGCATTATCTCCACACGGGTGAAACCACCTATCAGAACTGGGAGCAGGGCCGGGCTAAGCCTAACGCTCAGGCCGTTCTGCTGATCCGTATGGTGCAGCAGAACCCGGAAACGTTGCAGACTCTCGCACAGCTCTGAGGCGAATCCAGCGGATACCCCCACACCGCGCTGACCGGCGCGGTTTTTCTTTGTGCTCTATTCATGCCCCGGAAGCCAACACCGCCGCCCTGCGGGCCGGTAACAGCCGGTGCTGCCGCACCGGCCATCCCAGGCCGCTTATGTCCGGCATGCGTTTCCCTGAATCAGCAAAGGTTTTTCTCAG
Organism: Pantoea sp. X-Soil-OKNW-713; assembly: GCF_059730685.1. NCBI lineage: Bacteria > Pseudomonadati > Pseudomonadota > Gammaproteobacteria > Enterobacterales > Erwiniaceae > Pantoea > Pantoea sp. X-Soil-OKNW-713. Next base: position 6,430 of record NZ_AP035999.1, read on the forward strand.
ATCCTTTGCCTGTTCCCGCCGCCGAAAAAATCCTGTTAACAGCAACAGCAACAGCAACAGCAACAGCAACGTAAGCGTGCAGCCAGCACCGTCTGGTTAATTTCGCCTCTTCCTGTAATTTAAGCGTCCACTTATTCCGGTTAGGTGGACACCTGATGACTGATTCTAAATCTCTGACACGCCAGCGCTACACGCCCGAATTTAAGCTGCGGCTGGTTCACATGGCGCTTAAAACCCTTGAGGAAAACGGCAGCGTTGCCGCCCTGGCGCGACAGCATAATGTTAACGACAACCTCCTCTTTAAATGGATGCGCCTCTGGAAAAATGAGGGCGCGTCGCTAAGCCCCGGGGGCGTAAAATAAAAACGCCAGCATTGCCCGCGCTGGTACCGGTTCAGATAGTGCATCCTTTACCCGCTCAGGTACCGCTGCCTGACACCACCGCAGACTGCATTATCCGGCTCCCGGGCGGGGAAATATCGCTCCATAACCCCACTCCGGAGCAACTCAGCGCGATGCTGGCGGCCATCATGCGCGGAGGACGTCCGTGATAAACCTGCCATCCGGCACAAAAATCTGGCTGGTTGCGGGCATCACTGACATGCGCAACGGCTTTAACGGCCTGGGCGCAAAGATCCAGACCACCCTCAGAGATGACCCGATGTCCGGTCACGTCTTTATCTTCCGTGGGCGCAGCGGGAGCCAGGTCAAACTGCTCTGGTCCACCGGTGACGGTCTGTGCCTGCTGACCAAAAGGCTGGAGCGTGGTCGCTTCGCCTGGCCGTCGGCCCGCGACGGCAAAGTGTTCCTCACACCCGCTCAACTGGCCATGCTGCTGGAAGGCATCGACTGGCGGCAGCCAAAGCGCCTGCTGTCGCCCCTCACGCTGCTGTAATCCTGGTCACCTCGCGGGCAACCTGGTAGCATGCCCGCCATGAATGAATCTCTTCCCGACGACATCGCCCTTCTCAAACAGCGCCTGGCTGAATAGGAGGCGCTGAACCGCCTCCTGCAGGCAAGGCTGGATGAGCGCGAGCGCGAAGTTGACTACCTGCAGGCGCAACTGGATAAGCTGCGCCGCATGAACTTTGGCAGCCGCTCTGAAAAGGTGGCGAAGCGCATCGCGCAGATAGAAGCCCGGCTCACCGCAATGCAGAAAGACAGCGACGAGCGCACCGGTCGCGTGGACGACCCGCCGGTACCACGACCGTTGCGGCAGACCCGCACGCGCAAACCGTTCCCTGAATCCCTGCCGCGCGATGAAAAACGTCTCACTCCGTCGGGACCCTGCTGTCCGGACTGCGACGGCGTGCTGTCATACCTGGGTGAAGACGTTGCAGAGCAGCTGGACCTGATGCGCAGCGCGTTCCGTGTTATCCGCACGGTGCGGGAAAAACACGCCTGTAAAAAATGCGACCGCATCATACAGGCACCCGCGCCGTCGCGCCCCATCGAGCGCGGCATCGCCGGGCCGGGTCTGCTGGCGCGGGTGCTGACGTCAAAGTATGCGGAGCACACGCCGCTGAACCGGCAGTCGGAGATATACGAGCGTCAGGGCGTAACGCTCAGCCGTTCGCTGCTGTCCGGCTGGGTAGACGCGTGCTGCCAGCTGCTGTCACCGCTGGATGAAGCCCTGCAGCGCTACGTGCTGACGGACGGCAAGCTGCACGCCGATGATACGCCGGTCCCGGTGCTGCTGCCGGGCAATGGCAAAACGAAAACGGGCCGGCTGTGGACCTACGTGCGTGATGGCCGCAACGCAGGCTCGGCGATGGCGCCGGCGGTGTGGTTCGCGTACTCGCCGGACCGCAAAGGGATGCACCCGCAGTCGCACCTTGCGGGGTTCAGCGGTGTGCTGCAGGCGGACGCGTACGCCGGGTTCAACGAGTTGTACCGCGAAGGCCATATAAAGGAAGCGGCGTGCTGGGCGCACGCGCGGCGTAAAATCCACGACGTTCACGTCCGGACGCCATCTGACACCACGACTGAAGCGCTGCGGCGTATCGGGGAACTGTACGCTGTTGAAGCCGGTATCCGGGGCAAAAGCGCATCGGAGCGTCTGGCCGTGCGGCAGGAAAAAAACGGTGCCGCTGCTGACTGCGCTGGAAGGATGGCTGCGGGAGAAGCAGAAAAACGCTGTCACGACACTCGGAACTGTCGAAGGCGTTCGCTTACGCGCTCAATCAGTGGGATGCGCTGAAATACTACGCGAGCGACGGCTGGTCGGAGGCTGACAACAATATCGCGGAAAACGCGCTACGGACGGTGAGCCTGGGGCGGAAAAATTACCTGTTCTTCGGGTCAGACCACGGCGGCGATCGTGGCGCGCAGTTGTACGGGTTAATCGGAAGCTGCCGGTTAAACGGCATCGATCCTGAATGTTATCTTCGCCATGTGCTGTCGGTGATAGCCGACTGGCCGGTCAACCGCGTTGGTGAGTTACTGCCGTGGCGCGTCACCCTGCCCGGGGCATAATCTCCGGGTAATCCTGTCAATACGGTTCTCGCTGTACGCTTACGAACAAGCTGACGGCCCGGAACATCCTTTGCCCGGCCGGTGATAAATAACAACGCAGAGTATGCCTACACGATATGTCGGAACGAAAAAAAGGAGATTAAAGGACCGATAAAGTGTGACTTTGTTTCACTTAATGCTATTATAAGTGTGACAAAGTTACACACGCCGGAGGGCATATGGCAGTAACAAAACTGAGGCAACAGGGCGGGGCGGTTGTGCTGACCATCCCAAGCGACATTGCAGCCAGAGCAGGCTGGAGCGTTGGCACACTGCTGGACGTTACCGCTGAAGGGGATGCTGTAAGTATTCGCCCGTCAGGTCGCGTTGCCCGTGGGCGTAAGACAGTGGCGCAGCTACTGGCAGGCATTGACCAGGATGAAATCCGCCAGTTAAACGACGAAATCAGCGACGGCGCGAATGAGAGACCACAGGGAAGGGAGTTTATCTGATGGTTTCGCGCAGAATCCCGCAGAAAGGTGAAATCTGGCATGTTAACGGCGATCCGGTTGAAGGAAAGGAGTTTAAAGGGCCACACTATTACCTGGTGATTTCCCCCAGGGAGCTTGTTGCGGCGCTCGGTACGGCGGTCTGTGTACCGATAACGAGTGGTGGTGGTGCCGCGCGTTCGCAGTCCGTGACGGTCTGGTTAGACGGAGACAGCACCGAATCCGGTAAGGTGACGGGCGTTGCGCTGTGCTATCAGTTGCGTTCGCTCGACCTGGCTGCACGTAAGGCCACCTACAGCACTAAGGTGGCCCCACACATCATGGACGAGATACTGTCGATGGTCGTGGATTTGATCGACCCGCGCTGAGAGGCGCGGTTTTACATTGCGCTATCTGCCAGCCCGAAACGGCAACACCGCCGCCCTGCGGACCGGGAAAGCCGGTGCTGGCGCACCGGTTCCCTCCACCCGGATGCGTATAGCCACAATATCCAAATCGGGTCCCGCTTCTGAGGTTTTCCTGTCAGTTTCGACTGCCCGCCGCATAAAACTACGTTTTAACAGCAACAGCAACAGCAACAGCGTGTCGGGTAGCAGCAGCGCATTACTTCGCCACCGCCCCCTGAGAACGGTACGTGCAAGTTTCCCCGCATACCGCTCAAGCCTTTATAAATGCCCGTTATGGGCACCGGCCTCCCTGTTGTGTAACTGACGGTGACAGTTGGGATGTAGCAGTTCAAGATTAGACATATCGTCGCTGCCGCCCATCACCTTCCTGACCCGGTGGTGTATATTCCAACCTGTCTGGTTGGTGATGAGCTGTCTGCAACGCGGGCAGCATTTACCCTGACGTTTCCACAATGCCGCCACGGTTTTCATCTTCTTCAGTTTTCCGGTCCAGATCAGATCCAGACGCCGCTCGAAGTAGATTTCCATACCGGGCGAATAAGGGGGCGCGTCACCTCTGATCTTGATATGGCGTTTAATGGGCGTATCCATCGCCCGGGTGAGATAGAGTATTTTTCCTTCCGGGGTAGCGGCGCTGAACAGCCAGCGCCTGTCTCCAAATGTGAAATACTTATCTGCAACCCAACGCCGGCCTTTACGTGTATGCCGCCGTTTACACCACCGCCATATTGCCCGCCAGATTTGGGTATCGACGTAATTAAAGATATCTTTGGCCACGACATGGTGATGATAGGTCGCCCATCCACGGATCACGGGGTTGAGCAGGTTAATCAGTTTCCATGCCGGAAGCGTCGGATTCCCTCTAATTATTCTTCTGACTACGCTCAGAAAGTTTTTCAGATTCTTTTTAGCAGGCTTGATTACATCTTGCCGCCGTATTTTCTGACGTTCTGACCCAGAAAGTCGAAGCCTTCTTCTATGTGCGTTATCGCTGTTTTTCCTCAGACAGCGTAAGTCCCCGTTGTTCCATGAACTCCGCTATCAGGGGTTTAACCTCATTCTCCAGTAACTCGCGGGAGATCCCGGAGCAGATGAAGTCGTCGGCATAGCGCACATAGTTCACCTGATGTTTTGCCCCGTAATGTCTGCTCTTCCTGAATGTACGCATCAGTTCTCCCTCCAGTCCGTCGAGTGCCATATTGGCGAGGAGGGGAGAGATAATGCCTCCCTGCGGAGTGCCGCTTTCGGTGCGAAAGAAGACGCCTTTTTCCATATATCCGGCTTTCAGCCATTTTCTGAGGATCCGCTTGTCCATTGGTATGTTGGACAGCAGCCAGTCATGGCTGATGTTGTCAAAACACCCTTTGATATCGCCTTCAAGAACCCATGCTGGCGATACTTTCTGGCTCATCCGGTGAAATATTGACTCGATGGCATCGTGAGTACTGCGCATGGGCCTGAAGCCATAGCTGTTATTATCAGCCGTTGTTTCTGCCACAGGCTCCAGTGCCAGCAGCCACAGTGCCTGCATGGCTCTGTCCCTTATTGTCGGGATGCCCAGCGGACGCTTTTTGCCATTCGATTTTGGGATGTATATGCGCCTGAGCGGCAGTGGTCTGTAACCTCTCAGACTCAGGTTGCACATTCCTTTCCATTTTTCATCCGGGGGTGTTCCATGTTTTGCCATCCACGCCGGCGTCCTTTTCCCGGTGTTTTCAGTCACACGCCTGACAGCAACGGCTTTGCCGGAGAAGGAACGCGTGAGAATGCGCTGCAGTTCCCTGACACGCCGCCATTGTTGCTGTCGGGTTGCCTCTGCAATCCGTAGCTGTAGCTTTCGCACCCGGGCATGGCAGGCTCGCCAGTCAATGGCGTGCCAGCCTGCCGGGCGGGGTATCGTGGACACACTGGTGTGTGTATTCATCTCACAAATATCCTGTTGAAAGTTTTACAATATTTCATGCAGTTAAAGACCAGACGGAAGTCTGCCCGCTTTCGCGTCGAAGTATGATCCGCTCCGTATCCTGATGATTACCATCAGGCATTCGCTTTTTCCGTCCTCCTCTGCCCGCACCGCCAACAATGTCCCTTACGGTTCACCTGCCATCAGGCAGCGATACGGGTTTACCAGGTTCCGTTTAACATACAAAAGGTCAGGGTGGGTTCTGTCTATTCACCGGAGATCTTTGTGTCCATGTGCTCCGGGTGGCCCTGTGGAGCAACCAGATCTCATACCCTTTTGGTTCAGGCCTTTCAGCATCTTTGGCCTGTTGCCGATAACGGCGTTCATCAACAGTTCACATGTGTTAACCCTTCTGACCAGCCTGGCAATCCAGCCGCATGATGCTTGCAGCAAGGGAGGCTCCCTCACGGGGGCCTCCCCGGGCTAACGCTCGATCTCGTTGTCCCGGAAGCTTCAGACCCCGCCGTTGCCAGCAACGCCTGTTCCGGTAGGCTACAGCTAATGGAATAGCTGGTTTTATTAATGTAAAACAATATGTTAAACGACTTCCTGTCGCACGGCCCCCTCCGGCTCCCCGGCAAGCCGGGTCGTCGAGCCCTATGTCGCTAAGCGGCATAGCCGCCAAGCGCCACCGAACCCCTGCGGGTTTCGTCCGCGAGCGGTTTCGGGCTGATGTCCAGGTTCAAGGGCCGCTGCCGGCTTCGCCGTCGCTTTCACCGTCCCGGCAAACCCCCACCGGGCCTTTAAGGCCAGCCCGCGTGGCGGTCTGAAACGTCCCTTCTGACGCTCCTCTGCTTTCCGGCCAGCCCTTGCGCGGAGGGCTGGTCGTAGCACCGCCGGTTCAGGCAGAAAGGGGTGAAATGCACGCCGCCAAAAACTTTTCGCCAGGGGTCGCAAAAACTTTTTGTCGTCGCCCCTTTATGCCCTCACTTCGTCGTTGCTCCTTTGCCCTTTGCCGCGAAAGGCCAGACCGGAAAGAAGAAACCAGCGTCAGAGAAGGGCTTTTCGGGCACCACAACCGAAATGCGCTGCGTAGCGGCACTGGGAGACGGCGCATTTTCGCGCGAGCAGGCTACTCACGTCACGGCTGCTTTCAGCAACGTCTTTATTGAAGACGATCAGGGCAGTCACTTTCGCCTGGTCGTGCGTGAGCCGTCAGGCGCTCTTATCTGGCGCTCGTTTGATTTTGAACATGATGCGGGCTACTGGCTGCGCAGGTACATCAACAGCTATGGCGTGCGTCAGCCACTTAATGACCAACTGACGGCGCTGACGGATCTGAATGACGTCACGATGGCGCTCAGCCAGCGTCGTGAATTTATGACCCAAATCCTGAACAACTTAGCCGTGGCGGTAGCGCAGCGGGTGCCGGTAAATCAGGTGATGCTTCCGGCTGATGAGTCGCAAGTCTGGGAAGAAGCCGGGCGCATCGCTCTGGCGCATTTCGGGCTTCAGGGTGAAGCGGCGTTATTAAAAGCCAGCCAGTGGCTGACCGCTGAGCTGGAGCAGGTCAGCAACGTACAGGCGTAAAAAAAGCAGGGTAGCCCCTGCTTCATTACGGCGGCCAGTTGGAGCTGGCTGCCTCATCAAAGACCAGACACTCAGGAGAGTAATATGATTTTTGACCCGCAAATCCTCGCACAGGCAACGGCATTTGTAAAAGCTTTCAACAGCGGACGTGGTGTGCGCGTACCAAAAATGACCTTTAACCAGTTTACGCACTTTATGCGCGCTGTACGTCACCAGCTGGAGGTGCAGGCATGAGCATCGCAACTCCGCTGAATTTACCTTTTTCTCTTTCACCAGTATCGCAGAACGACATTCTCCGCGTGCTGGGTGAATACACCTTTATACGCCTGGACAACGGCGACGAAGCCTTTTTTCATCACGGCAACTGGATCACTGGCGCAGACGCCAGCTGCGGTGAGCCTTCTGTAATGGAGCTTGCGCAAAGTATGGCGCGCGCAGGCTGCAAGTCCCTTCGCTGCGTCGAGCTTCCGTCCCGGATGACAGGGAATGGTGCTGGGACGACGTTGTAACGCAACTGGTGCGCGCATCATTTACGCGTCAGGTGCGCGGCGAACTGATTGTGACAGCCAGCAATAACACCCGCCACGGACGCGGCGTACACGTCTGTTGCGACCCGCTACTGAGCGGCGCTAACAGTAACCTCTGGTTTCCGCTGAGCGGGGATGAAGACTGGCACGCGGATATCGAGCGCGTGCTGACCATGAACGGCGTTGCGGAGAACGTGGTGCGGCTGGAACCGCTGCGGGATGGCCCGGAGTACACCGATTTTAAGGTGATTTATAACCGAACCATCTGCGCCTGATGCGTATCGGGGCCAGTGTATGACCGGCCCCGATACGTCATTTGTCCGGAAACCCCCCTTGTGCCAGACCACCGCAGAGGAAATGATTATGCATTCTGAAACCAGCACCACTCTGACCGCATCGCTTTCTGAAAAAACGTTCACCATCCTGGATTTAGAGGCCCTGTCGGCACGGGCATCGGCTGTCGAAACGGAGACAGACAACGCACGCCGTATCAATCTTGCGGCATCAGTGCTGTTACATTTCGCGGATATGACGGGCATCGGAAACAGCTGCGAACCGGCTGACACTGCCGTCACTGATCTTCTGACCGACCTGATGCACCTGTGCGCGCACTGCTGGCCGGACAGCGGTCCTGTCTCTTTTGAAGGTGCACTGAATACCGCCAGGATGCACTTCGATGCGGAATCCGACGAAGATACACAGTGGGACTGAACGAAATGAAAATGACCATCAAAGATATTACAGAAGCGATGACTGACTCGCATGATGGATTCACCGAACTGGTGACAGATTCTGTTTCCTTCAGACTCGGGCGTCCGTTGACTGATGAGGAACATTTGAAGATTTACAATATCACCGAGTGTGCCATTTTTGATGCGCTTAATCAGCTTAAAGGCAATTCAGAAAATACAGATAAGTCGCTTACACCGGAGCAGTTCAATGACCTTGCTGACTACCTTTATTGCTGCGGTGTTTTCAGCGGGTCTGGCGGCATTCAGGGTAAAGAATTTCTGTCACTCACCGTCATTGATGAACCCACAGATGAGCCGGATGGACGTAAAATTTACCTCCGAGATCGCTATCCGTTTGCGACAATACGGGTTTCACGATCCTTCGGTTATGAATGGAAAATCTGAATGAAGGTGTCAGGCATAGTTGATTCACTCAGGGCGCTGAAGCCTGTTTAATGGAGTGATTTTATCCGTTCTCAACGGGTTGAAAATTTCCGGCAGGTTAATGTTTTTCCTGCCGGAGATTTTCATAATGCCGTCTGACTGTCCTGCGGTTTGATTTTATCCTGTGCTGGTTCAGACTTACGAGCCTGACGCTTTTTCTTCCACTTACTCCGTTTATCACCGCAGAAATAGCTTTATCACTGAAAACGAAAATCCATTGCGTCCAGTGCTGATTTGATATCCGCTACCGTGTAACCTTTCTCTTTCGCCAGAACCAGAATGGTATCTTTCAGATTTTCCAGTGCGGCCTCTCTTGTGATGCGCTGTGGGGTCAAATCCGGCAGATTTTCCAGCCTCCTGCGAGCCTCATCCAGCTGCTCCTGTGTGAAAAACATTACGTGCTGCCATCTCATTTCTTCCTTCGCATTGGTAAAGCCCCGATTTTTCTGGATTTTTACCACCATTTCCACCCCCTTCACCCTCACATGACGCCGGTTTACTTCTGACCAGCTAAGTGGCAAAATACGAACAGTTGATTAAAAGACGGGACAGGAAATGTTTTGTCATTACCGCCTGCACGCAGACGCTAACGCCAAAACGACCTGCTCAGGGCTCCGCCCCGAGACCCGGGTAATGTGCCAAGGTTGAGTTATGTCGAAAAGTGAGAAGCGTCAGAAGAACACTCTTATTCAGCTTCGCTGTACGGAAGCTGAGGCTGATGCCATTAAAAAGAAGGCAGTCGCGGCCGGGCTGACGACCTCTGAGTACCTGCGCCGCACGGCACTTAACCGCCGCATTACCGTGCGCACTGACATTCGCATGATGAACGAACTACTGCGTCTTGGCGGCCTGCAGAAACACCTGTATACCCAGATGCAGTCGAATATGACGACCGAACTGAGCCTCCAGTTTTCCGAGGTGCTGACCAGCATCAAGCACGCCATAAACGCGCTGGATATGACCCCTGTTCCTGTCGAGGACATGAAAGACTGATGAACGTTATCATCCCGCCAAAGCGTCGCGATAAGAAGACCAGCTTCAGGAAGCTGGTCAATTACGTGAGCACGCGCGAGGAAAACAAACCGGGTGAAGCCGTGACGCATGAAGCGATCAGCACCGGTACCGAATATGTCTCCACGCCGGGATTTGGCCAGCTGGTTGATTACGTCGGGCGTAAGCGCGCAGCACCTGCCACCGAAATCGTCAGCATTTCACCCGAGGGCATTCAACGCGTGCTCTCGGGTGAAGTGCTGTGTGAAACCAACTGTTGGTCTCTGGAAACTGCCGCATCAGAAATGGATATGACCGCCTCGCAGAACCGCCACTGCAAAGACGCGGTGTATCACTTTATTTTTTCCTGGCAGGGCGATGAGGACCCGTCACCCGATGCGGTATTCCGCTCCGTGCGTTACAGCCTCAAACAGCTGGGCATGGAAGAACACCAGTACGTGGCTGCCATTCACCGTGACACGGATAATATCCACTGCCACGTATCGGCTAACCGCGTACACCCTACCACGTTCCGCGCGCAGAACATGTGGAACGACGCCGATGAATTACAGAAGTGCTGCCGCGTGCTGGAACGTGAGTTCGATTTCAAAGTGGATAACGGCAGCTGGCATATGGATGAGTACGGTGACCTTCACCGTACCCGTCGCGATATGCCTTCTGCTCCGCGCGGTGCTGCTAAGCGTGAAATCTTCTCAGACAAAGAAAGCCTGCACGGCTATGCGGTACGGGAAACCCGGCAGTTACTTTCTGACGTGATTGCGCAGGACAACATGAGCTGGGACCGTCTGCATAATATTCTCTATACCCGCGGTCTGGGACTGCGCGAGCAGAGCGGTGGGCTTGCCGTATACGATCTGATGAACCCGGAAGGCGTCAGCGTGAAAGCTTCTGACGTTCATCCGGACATCAGTCTGGTCTCGATGGTCAGTCAGCACGGAAAGTATCAGCCAGCCCCTCCGGTTTATAACCCTGACCGTCCTGAAGACGGCATGCTGGACATGCAGAACTGTTACATGCCTCAGCTTCACGTTCGTGACCAGGAAGCGCGTCGTGAACGTCGCGAAGCCCGCGCGATAGCGCGTGACATTCTGCGTGCCCGTTATGACGCTTATCGCACCGGCTGGGAGAAGCCTGACCTGCGCGAAGGTGAGCGGTTCCGTCAGATTGCGTCCCACTGTGTGGTCGCCAAAGCCCACGTCCGTGACACCGTCAGGGACCCGCTGATGCGCAAACTGATGTACCGCGTTGCCGAGTTTGAAAAGATGAAGGCGATGGCCGAACTGCGCCTGAAGCTTCGCGAGGAGCGTCAGACTCTTAAAGATACGGGAGAAAGCCGTCCGCTGAGCTGGAAGTCATGGGTTGAACGTGAAGCGGTGAAAGGTGACGTTGCTGCACTGAGTCAGATGCGTGGCTGGGCTTACCGTGAGAAACGTAATGCTAAGGAACGTGACACTCAGAATAAATCTCCTGACGCAGTGGTTTATTTTGGGCCGGGTGATGATGCTCCGCTTCTTCGTAATCCGACACATGATGTCATGCTCAGTAAAAACGGATGCGTTGAATACCAGCGTAATGGAAAGACTGAGGTTGCTGATTATGGTGACAGGGTGGAGGTGTATCCACAAAGCGAAGCCGATCAGGAAACGTGGTGGCTTGCAGCGGCAGTAACCGCACGTCGTTCGGGCGAGAATGCAGTCATCAATGGTGAGCAAAAATCGGTGACCCGCCTGCTGGACAGCGGCGCGGTACTGAATGCCAATAATGCAGTCCATCGGTTCAACGTTGGCAATAAAGCCCAGCAGGATCGAATTGACGTTACCGAGTCGTGGTTCCGTGAGAAGTACCGCAACAATGCTGCGGAGATGGAGTCAGTGCCTCGTTATGATTCTAATGAGCCGGAAAATACTCCTGCTCGTGTTATCAGAGATTTACCACGACCATGAGGAGATTAAATAGAGAGACATAAGAGAGTGTTCAGAATTCTGTGTCACGTTAAAAATGCTACAACATCATCACGTTATTTGTATTAGCTCAGACCTGATCTGACAGTTACCGGTTATTTATACAGGTATCTGTTAGATTACATCTGGTTTAAATTCTTCTCTGACCAGATGCATTTTCCATCAAGTAATGTTTCCATTGGCGTCCGCCCAAAGCTCATTTTCCCCTGATGAGTTCGCTCATTGTTTTAGTGAGCAACCCACTCATCAAGATCCGACTGCAATGTATCAAGATCACCGTATAACTTTTTACGGAACGTTACCTGATAAAACTCGTTCAGTATCGTTTTGTGGAACCGTATTGCTGATACCGTTAGTTTGCGCAGATGATTTCATGTGTTTCACCATCAAAGCAAGATGCAACTTTCGCCAGATACGATGGCGCTCTTTACCGTGTTTTTTGACTTTCCACTCACCTTCACCGAAGACCTTCAGTCCGGTGGGATCAATAACCAGATGAGCGATTTCACCCCGGGTGGGTGTTTTAAAACTGACATTGACCGACTTAGCACGTTTGCTGACACTGGTGTAGTCCGGACAACGCAACGGAACGCCCATCAGGGAAGAATGGAATCATTAAAACCCTGTGCAGCCCGCAGATTGAGCCGGAATACGCGTTTAATCGCCAGCACAGTGGTGATGGCGAGGTCAGAATAGCGCGGAGGTCTTCCCCCGGATGAAGGCGTTGCTGACTCATACCAGGCCTGAATCACCTCATCGTCCAGCCGGAAAGTGAGGGTGCCACGGTTAATGAGGGCTTTGTTGTAGGTGGACCAGCTGGTGATTTTGAACTTCTGCTTTGCGACGGTACTGCCTGCGTAGTCAGGAGAATGCGTGATCTGATCCTGAAACTCAGCAAAAGTTCGATTTATTCAACAACGCCATGTATTCCTTACATTCCTTGTGGCAAATCATGGAATGAATAATTTCAAGTGTATGAACCCCTTATGCAGTCGAGTTTTTGATAGCTTTGCCACCTATTATCAGCACCTGCAATCTCATAATCTGGCACCAATATATCGTTGCGATATTGAGGGGTGCCCTGCGTTTTTTTATTCTGAAACCGAACTCCCCATGCACAAAGAAACACACAAAAAAGTGGATATAATTTGCAAAGACAGCGGCAGGTCTTTTGTCAATTATTCCGGCTTGGGGGCACATAGCAGAAAACATTAGCGGCATTATTTCCGCAGCAGCGTTATTTAAGGCGCTACTGCGTGACCCATTCTTAGTTTTACCAACGCGTTGGTGAGGCTGTTTCTGATAATAATTACAACATCCTTTTGCCTTTATAGCAGATCCCGCCAGACGCCTGGTGAGCTCGTCGGCCTGGCAATAGACTGATGAAAACCTGAAAATCCGCACAAATACGCTCGCCGTTAACATTTATTGAAATTAAAACCCTGCTCCCCACTCTGATCACGTCTCAGATCAAAAAAGTGGAATGCTTATCATTTATATAATCGCCGTTCCTGATTACCGGACTGGCTGATGATATGCAGATAAAAACGCAAACCACCTGGCGCATTGCGGGTTACCAACCCGCGATAAACCCGCACTGGCGGCAGAAGTTGTTAACCATGGGGATGTTACCTGGATCGCTGATTGAGGTTATCCGTATCGCTCCGCTGGGGGATCCGGTGCAAATTCGCACCCGTCGCGTTAGCCTGGCGGTACGACACAGTGACCTGGCCTCGCTGTTGCTTGAGGAAGTGGTGTCATGAAACAACTCACCATCGGACTGATCGGCAATCCCAACACCGGCAAAACAACTTTATTTAACCAGCTGACCGGCGCACGCCAACGTGTGGGAAACTGGGCAGGTGTCACGGTGGAACGCAAAGAGGGGCAGTTTTTCACCGCGCAGGCGGATGTCCGTCTGATTGACCTGCCGGGAACGCGTTCGCTGACCACCCTCTCTGCCGACAGCTCGATTGATGAAAGCATCGCCTGCCGGTACCTGTTTAATGATGATGCTGACCTGGTGATTAACGTCGTTGATGCATCCAACCTCGAAAGCAATCTGTTTCTCACTTTTCAACTGCTGGAACTGGGTGTGCCCTGCATTATTGCGCTGAATATGCAGGATATTGCCGCCAGCCAGCATATTGATATCGATATTGCCTCACTATCACAGCGACTGGGTTGTCCGGTGGTTTCGCTCACCTCGACGCGTGGTGCAGGCATAGCCCAACTGAAGGCGGTGATTGACAGCGAACGTGCTCATCAGCCTGTCAGGCAGGTCATTTATCCGGTGGCGATCGATGCGGTTATCTCGCGCTTATGTGCCAGGATGCCGTCTGATATTCCAGCAGAAAAACAATTCTGGCTGGCATTGCAGTTGCTGGAGGGAGATATCAATAGCCAGTCTCTTTGTCCGGCGGTGGTGCCACACCTCGCTGACCTCACCCGACAGGCAGGCGATGATCCCGCAATGTCAATCGCCGATGCACGCTACCGTGCTATAAACGGACTATGCGCCGCCGTCAGCAATATTCAGCACAGTACCCCGAGTCGTTTTACCGAGCGACTCGACAATATCCTTCTTCACCGCTGGGCGGGCATTCCGTTGTTTCTCGCCGTGATGTATTTGATGTTTGTGTTGTCGATCAATATTGGCGCTGCGCTACAACCTATCTTTGATGCCGGTTCGGTGGCGTTGTTTATTCATGGTGCGCAATGGCTGGGTTACAGCTGGCATTTCCCGGACTGGTTGACAACCTTTCTGGCTCAGGGCATTGGAGCCGGGATCAACACGGTGCTGCCGATCATCCCACAAATTGGTCTGATGTATCTTTTCCTGTCGTTCCTGGAGGATTCCGGCTATATGGCGCGCGCCGCCTTTGTGATGGACCGTCTGATGCAATCGCTGGGGCTACCCGGCAAATCCTTTGTGCCGTTGATTGTCGGTTTTGGCTGTAATGTACCCGCCGTCATGGGCGCTCGTACCCTGGATACCACGCGTGAACGTTTGATTACGGTCTTGATTGCCCCCTTTATGTCGTGTGGCGCGCGTCTGGCAATTTTTGCCGTATTTGCTGCTGCCTTTTTTGATACGCACAGTGCCAGCCTGGTCTTCTCGTTGTATGTACTGGGTATGCTGGTAGCGATTGGCACCGGCCTGGTGTTAAAGCACACGTTGCTACGGGGTGAGGCTTCGCCGTTTATTATGGAACTGCCGGTTTACCACCGACCCCATCTTAAAAGCCTGCTCTTGCAAACCTGGCAGCGGCTGAAAATGTTTATCGTAAGGGCGGGCAGGGTCATTATCCTGGTCAGCATGTTGATTGGCGTGTTGAGTAGTTTTTCATTAACTGGCCGAACGGTCGATAACATCAATGACTCGGCGTTGGCTGCTGCCAGCAAAGTGATTACCCCAGTCTTACTACCCATTGGCGTCACGCAAGATAACTGGCAGGCCACGGTTGGGTTGGTCACTGGCATCATGGCAAAAGAAGTGGTGGTAGGGACGCTGAACAGCCTCTATACCGGGGAAGATATTCAGAGTGGGAAATTCGACCCGCGCGAATTTAATCTGCTAAGTGAAATCAAAGACGCACTGACACAAACCCGCGATGGCCTGACGGCGGCGTTCAGTTTAAGCGCCTTGTCAAACCCCATCGAGGCCAGTAAAGGCGATGGTGTGATGGATGCCGGGCAGATGGGCGCGATGAGTGCGAAGTTTGGTAATGGATTCGCTGCCTACAGCTATCTGATCTTTGTGCTGCTTTACGTGCCTTGCGTCTCAGTAATGGGGGCGATTGCCCGTGAAGCAGGGCGCAACTGGATGCTGTTCTCCTTCTTCTGGGGATTAAACATTGCTTGGTCGCTGGCTACCCTGTTTTATCAAAGCGTGAGTTTTGCTGCACATCCAGGCTTCAGTTCGCTTTGCGTGGTCAGCGTGATCGCACTGAATGGTGTCATCCTGATGGTGATGCGTCGTCTGGGTAGACGCATGACGTCGCATCATTTTACGCTCGCACCACAGAACACGGCCGCAGAATGTGGGGGAGGTCACGGGTGTTGTAATAATCAGGCTGATCACCGCGTAGCAAAAACCTAATTGCTCAAAGAAAATTCCTGGTAACTCTCAGAAAAATATCAGATTTCATGGCGGTAAATAACTTTACTGTTATGCATTGTTCGATAAACGCAACATATCTCGTGAGGGAATCAGGATGAATAATGCGTTAAGGGCTGCCCTGGTATGGAGCGTTGTCTGTTTTTTGCTGCTGTATTGCACGTTACCTGTTGATATCGCCATGTCGTGGCAGATGCGTCAACAATTCGGCGTGCCGTGGGTGCAACTGATTGCGGTGAACAGCATCCAGATAATCCCGGCAATGATACCGCTGCTGTGCTTCGTTTGCCTGAGGAATCGTATTGCCAACCGCAAACTCTGGCTGCTTGTCCCGGCGGTTGGCTGGTTTATCGGTAAGCTAGTCGTCCTGGGTATCCTCTATATTTTTGCATTGAAAATCGCCCATGTGCCGCTTTATGCAGAAGGTTATTTCAGTATGCTCAGGCGCGTGATAACCGCCGAATGGCTGGTCAAAGCGTCGGTGTTAATGCTGGCAATTATCGCCTGTAGCTATGCCTGGCGGCGGGAAACGCGGGGCAATTGAGGTAAGCTCTGGCATGTAGCGGCGCGATTTATCGCGCGTTTTAGCATCATCACGCGATAAATCGCACCGCTACGATTGTCAGCCATGCCCGGTAATTAATCCGGGAAATGGCGCACCGGGACAGGTTCCTGCCGTGGTCGTGAAAAGTTATACAACCGACGTTTCAGGACGCATTGCGGGCACGGTGTAACTTTTCTGAAGTTATTGCGAGAAACGCCCAGTGCAATCACAAGTTGCTCGTAACGACCAATCAGAATCATATCCTCTTTATTTTCAGCATAAATTCGGCAGGTGGCGTTATGCAGGATATGATTATCATTGGTTTTGGAGATGCTGATGTAGTAGGTGTTTTTCATTGTTATTATCTCTGTGTGATCGGGGAAGGCAGCATCTCTTACCGGTCCGAAAAAGTGTAATTATTTTGTATCTTTTTCGGAAGAGTGCTTATTACGTTTCGTTACAAGATGATACAACTCATTGAAAATTATGGTATGGAATAATCATCTGAAACAACTTTTTCAGAATAATGTTATACGAAATTTATATGGGTCAAATTTTATGACAGTGCGGGTCATCGTTCGGACAATAAATTTGTGTTAATGCGACACCCGGATCACCCTGGCATCATCCAAACGTCACTCAACTTAAATAATTCCTTCACTCTCCCCAGCTAAGTTACCGCCATTCTGATTCCGGGCCAGAGGGCGCATGAGCTACCTTTCTCTTCAACACATCACCAAAGCCTGGGGCGATAAAGTTGCCCTGAATGACATCAGTTTTGCCGCTGAAGAAGGGACTTTTGTCGCACTGCTGGGACCGTCCGGCTGCGGTAAATCAACCTTACTGCGCACCATTGCCGGGCTGGAAAACGCCGACCAGGGTGAAATTTACTGTCGCGACAACGCGATGAGTCATCTGCCGCCGTCACAGCGCCAACTCTCGATGGTGTTCCAGTCTTATGCCCTGTTTCCTCACCTCAGCGTACGCGAAAACCTGTTGTTTGGTCTGAAAGCGCGTGGCGAGGATAAACAGACGTTTGCCGCGCGTCTGGCTGAAGTCAGCAAGCTGATGGAGTTGGAGAAACTGTTGGATCGCCAACCCTCTCAACTCTCTGGCGGTCAGCAGCAGCGTGTGGCGGTTGGCAGGGCGGTGATCGCCAGACACCGTCTGTGTCTGATGGACGAACCGCTGTCGAATCTGGACGCGAAACTACGCCAGAGTATGCGGCGTGAGATCCGTGCCTTGCAGAAGAAACTCGGTCTGACCATGTTATACGTTACCCACGACCAGACCGAAGCCATGAGCATGGCCGACAGCATCATTTTGCTTAATGACGGCCGCATCGAGCAGCACGCCACGCCAGACGACCTCTACAACAATCCTGCCAGCATTTTCGCTGCACAATTTATTGGTGCCCCGCCGATGAATATTCTGCCGCTGCATTGTCGGGGCAGTGCGCACTATCTCAGCCGCATGGTGGCACCGATCGTGATCGATCCTGATGAATCCGCGTTGAGCCTGGGATTACGAGCGGAAGATATCACCCTGGTCGAGCCGAATAGCGCACAACTGACCGCCCACGTCATCAGCTACGAATATATGGGTGCCGACACCCTGCTGGTGTGTGCACTGGCGAACGTCGCAGACGCGCTCACCATCAAGGTGCCTGGCATGCAACGCTTTGAGGAAGGCAGTCTGGTCGGGCTGCAATGGTCGCCCTCGCAACAATATTTGTTTGCCAGTCACAGCGGAAAGCGCTGTTGGCTGGCTGAGCAAACGCGCTTTTCATGCGAAAAAAAATACGCTGTTTAACCTTCATCTTTCGATCAGGGAAAAATCATGTCTGCACTTCGTCACATACGCCTCGCTTCAGCTTTATTACTTTGCGCATCCTCGGCAGCACTGGCCGCCGAACCGGTTACATTGCAGATGTACTATCCGATTGCGGTGGGGGGAAAGGTAAGCCACACCGTAGATGCCCTGGTGGCCGACTTTGAAAAAGTGCACCCGGAAGTCAGCATTCAGCCGGTTTATACCGGGGATTACGCCACCACCGTCACCAAAGCGCTCACCGCTTTTCGCGGCGGCAATGCGCCGCAGATGGCGGTGATTGGCGATATTGAGGCGTATTCGTTGATTGATGCTGGCGCTATCGTTGCTGCCAGCGATCTGGCGAATGATGCCGAAGGAAAGCAATGGATCGACGGATTCTATCCAGCCTTTCTGCGTCGTATCGACGGTAAAGTCTGGGGGATCCCGTTCCAGCGCTCCACGGTGGTGATGTACTGGAATAAACAAGCGTTTGCAAAAGCCGGACTGGACGCCAATACGCCGCCAGCCACCTGGCAGCAGGTAGTCGATTTCGGCAAGAAGCTGGTGATCAAAGATAACAACGGCGTCAGCCAGTGGGGGATTGAGATCCCGTCAACGCCCAACGGCTACTGGAACTTCCAGGGGTTGTCTGCCACTAACGGCGGTCGTCTGGATAACGGTAAGGGCACGGCAGTGCATTTCAATACCCCCGGCAATATTGCCACGTTGCAATGGCTGACCGATCTCGGACAGAAAGAAAACGTATCACCGCAAGGCGCCATCGCCTGGGGCACCACGCCACAGGATTTTATCAGCGGCAAAACCGCGATGATGGTCACCACCACCGGCAACCTGACTGTGGTGCGTGAAAACGCGAAGTTTCCGTTCGGTGTGGCAATGTTGCCGGAGAAAACCCAGCGTGGCAGTCCGACAGGGGGCGGCAACCTCTACGTGTTTAAAAATGCCTCACCGGAACAGCAAAAAGCCGCGATGGAATTTATTCGCTGGGTGTCTGCACCGGAACAAGCGGCTCGCTGGAGTATCGCCACCGGCTACGTTGCCACGTCGCCCGCCGCCTGGGATACCAGCGTGATGAAAGATTATGTTAAGGATGTGCCGCAGGCGCTGGTCGCTCGTGAACAGCTAAAGTACGCGCAACCGGAACTCTCGACCTATAACAGCGTGCAGATCCAGGAAGCGCTGAACCACGCGATCGAGGCGGCGGTGACGCAGACAAAAACACCGGCTGAGGCGCTGGAATCAGCGCAGAAACAGGCCGACCGTCTGTTAAAAGCGTATCAATAATGAGCACGCTCCTCCCAACAGTGGCGGTCAGCCGCCCCCGGTTCTGGTCACTTCAACTGTATGGCTACTTACTGATATTACCGGCGCTGGGCTTTTTGCTGCTGTTTACCCATTATCCGGCGCTGGCGACGCTGTGGGAGAGCGTGTTCAGTGCCGCACGCAATGGTCATCCGGCCCGCTTTGTCGGGCTGGATAACTACCTGGCACTGCTGGATGACGATGTATTTATTCGTTCGCTGTGGAATAACCTGCTGTATGCGCTGATCACTATTCCGCTGGCGGTAGCGCTGTCATTGATGATGGCGCTGGCGGTCAACCGCCATCTGTGGGGTAACGCGCTGGTTCGTGCAGCCTTCTTTATTCCGTCGCTGTTGCCAATGATCGCCATCGCCAATCTGTGGCTGTTTTTCTACACGCCGCAACTCGGCTTGCTGAACAAACTGTTGGCGCTGTTTTCGTTACCCGCCGTCAACTGGCTGGGGGAGCCGGGAAGTGCCCTGTATTGTCTGATGGCGGTGTCGGTGTGGCGTGAGGCGGGATTTTTTATGATTTTCTACCTCGCGGCGTTGCAGCAAATCGATCCACGTCTGAGTGAAGCGGCCACCATAGAAGGCGCATCGCGCAGTTATTTCTTCCGGCGCGTGCAGTGGCCGCTACTGATGCCCACCACGCTCTTTGTGCTGATCAATGCGTCGATGAACGCTTTCCGTATCGTTGATCAGGTGATTGCCATGACCAATGGTGGTCCGGATAACAGTAGCAGTCTGTTGCTGTTCTATATTTATCGCACCGCATTCAGCTACTGGGATATGCCCGCTGCTGCCGCGATGACGGTGGTATTGCTGGTTATCCTTGCCAGCATTGCCCTGATTAAATTTAACCTGCTGGATAAGCGAGCGCATTATCAATGAGATTGCTCAACCTGGTGATTTGGCTGGCGGCGCTGCTGTGGTTTCTACCCATTCTGGTGGCATTGTGGGTGGCGATCCATCCGGCGGCGGAGCAGGGCAGTTTTTCGCTGTTCGCGCCGCTGACGTTACAAAACTTCGTCAACGCCTGGCATGCCGCGCCGTTCGGGCGCTATTTTATTAACACCAGCTTGCTGGTCGTGATGATCGTGGTCGTGCAGTTGGTTTTAGCCACTATGGCGGCTTACGCGTTAGTGCGCTTTCGCATGAAATATTCCGGCGTATTGTTTGCGCTGATCCTGCTGCAATTAATGATCAGCCCCGATGTGCTGATCCTGAATAATTACAAAACGATTGGCGCGCTTGGATTACGCGATAGCCTGACTGGCATTGCGCTGCCCTATTTTGCTTCGGCCTTTGCGATATTCCTGCTGCGTCAGGCATTCAAAAGTATTCCGCTGGTGCTGGAAGAGGCGGCAATTATCGAAGGGGCCAGCCGTTTTTATATCCTGCGCAAAATTTATATACCGCTGGCGAAACCGATTTACGTGGCTTTTGCGCTGGTGTCGATCAGTTTTCACTGGAATGATTTTCTCTGGCCGCTGGTGATTACCGATTCCGTGCAGGTACGACCATTAACGGTAGGGCTGCAACTGTTTTCCGCCCCGGAGCAGGGGGTGCAGTGGGCATTAATTGGTGCCGCCACCCTGATGACCACCTTGCCGCTGTTGCTGTTGTTTTTCCTGTTCCAGCGTCAATTTATTCAGTCATTTATGCGTGCCGGTATTCGTTAAGGAGCGATCTTCATGTCATTTGTTCAGCTGTTAACCGCACAGCAGCGCAGCTTATTGGGCGATGTCAGTCAGTTTTATCAATTGCCGACTTTACGCCCTGGTTTACTCAATCCGGTCTTGCGCTTTGGCCTGCTGGCGGACCCACAGTACGCCGACATCGAAGCTGATCATGAGAAAAACCGCTACTACCGCCATGCATTACACAAGTTACCGCCGATCATCGGGCAACTGAACCAGCAGCCGCTGGATTTTGTCGTGACGCTTGGGGATCTGGTTGATCGTCACTGGGAAGATTATGCCGCGCTGCTGCCGGTTTATCAGTGCCTGCAACACCCGCATGCGGTGGTGATGGGTAACCATGATGCCCTGAGCCTGGTTGACCATCTGGCCGATGTTCCGCTGCCAAAAAGTTATTACAGCTTCCGCCTGCCAGGCTGGCGTTTTGTGGTGTATGACGGTAACGATATCAGTCTGTATTGCTGCGGTGCCGAACGTCAGCAGGCTGAAGCAATGCTGGCAGAACTGGTGACAAACCATCAGCCGCAGGCACAACCGTGGAATGGCGCGGTAGGCAGCCAGCAGTGGCAATGGATAGAACAGCAGTTGCAGCAGGCGCAGGCGAGCGATGAGCGGGTGATCGTATTTGGTCACTACCCGCTGGCACCGCATACCACGCATATCCTGTGGAATGGTCCCCAATTGGCGGCGCTATTTTGCCGTTACCGGGTACGTGCCTGTTTTGCGGGACATGATCATCGCGGCGGCTATGCGCGTATCGGCGATACTGAATTTTTTACCCTGCAAGGGCTGTTGGATGGCGCAGAGGCCGCGCCATTTGCCGTGGTGGAAATGATCGGAGATGTGCTGAAGGTAACCGGATATGGCGGTGAAATCAGCCGCTAAAGGCGTACCGGCATTACCGCCAGCACGCCAAGCAGGGTGAGATGTCCGGCATAGGCATGATAGAAAAAACGCCGGGGCCAGAGGCGAGCTACCGAGATATGCGGCAGCGCAGCGACTGCGGCAATAATCAGCAGTGGTAGCACCAGCCCTGGCAGTAAATCGTAAACCAGGGTGTCTTGAAAGCCGTGACCGGGCAAACTCAGCCATGTCAACGCCGCGCACACCAGCAGCAGAAACAAGCGACTTTCCGCGACAGCACTGATGCATCTGGCGGCCATACACAGCAAACAAAATACGATGCCGGGAATGCCATAGCTGGCAGGTGTCAACGGCCATGCCAGCAGCAGAAGCACCGCCAGCCCTGCCATTGCCCCATTGATACCCCATCGTGCAAACCAGCTCAGCAATTGCGTACAACCGGCATAGGCGAACAGGATGTTAAGTGCCAGCCATGACTGACCTTTCATCATAAAAGCCAGCCAGAACAGCGGTTGGGTGGCGATCGCCCACATCCAGAGCCGTTTGGCGCGCTGACGCAGCCGTGCAGCATCATCGGGCAGGTTGGCGGCCCAGATAAGGGTAAATAAAGGAAAAGCGCTATGACCAAGAGCCGTAAGAAGGGTGTTGTGACTATTTAATAAAATGGTATTGATGTGATCAGCCAGCATCGCCATCAGGGCAATGGTTTTAATGATATCGGCTTGAAATGGGCTAAATGATTTAACCTGGTCAAAAGGTGAGGGGAATCTTAGCGATGTCAGCAAAGCATGCATAGAAAGTCACCGACTATTATTATGTTTTAACCCAAACATTACAATGCGCATCCTCGCGAGTAAAGCCGGTAATAATCCGAATAACTTTTGGCACATTCCGTAGCGGCGCGATTTATCGCGCGCATTTTTGCTCAAACACCTTGCGCGATAAATTGCGTCGCTACAAACAATGCTGGATTAGATTAAGAAATCATTAAGCGATTTACCGCTGGCAATCGCCGCTTTAATCACCGCAGGTGTGCGGCCCTGACCGGTCCAGTTTTTTTCCTGCCCGTCTTCATCGGTATATTTATACTTCGTCGGACGCGGAGCGCGCTTGGTACGCTGTTTACCGGCGGCCTGCAATGCACCTAATAATTCGGTGGGATCGATACCATCGCCCAGCAATAATTCACGGTATTTAGCCAGCTTTTCTGCCTTCGCACGCACCGCTGTTTCTTCTGCGTGGCTCTCTTCACGACGCTCGGCAACCACAATAGTTAACTTCTCCAGCATCTCTTCCAGTTCTGCCAGATGGACTTCACGCGCCTGAGCACGCAGGGTACGAATATTATTAAACGCCTTAAGTGAATCACTCATGGACTTCTCCCAAAAATTCTGTGTCATTGAACGAATAAATTAAGCTTTGTTTGATTTTGTACTGCGCAATTATAGGTAGAACATCTGACCCTTACATTTCTGTGCAGAGAAGTACAGCACAACTCTGGCTTAGAATAAAGCAGATTGCACGGTACTTATAACTTTTTCTGTGCATTGAACGGCAAGTGATGAAGCGACTCTAAAGCCAACCTGGTAACAATGACAACATTTGCTCAGGTATTAAGGGAATTATTTATTTATTTTTTGTGACAGACATACAAAATGTGCGGTCGGATCAGAATGGGTTGTTTTGCCAGAAGAATCGTGTTTCTTTATTAGGAACTTGTGATTTGTCAGGGATGAATTATTAAAGCCGCGACGGCGCATTTTTAACGTTAATTCCCGGCAGCAGCAAAGTAAATCGGGTGGTAACGGCATCGGACACCACGCTGATCTCCCCCTGATGGGCGGTGACAATCGATTTTACAATCGCCAGACCGATACCGCTGCCTTCGCCTTTTCGTTGGCGTGACGGATCAACGCGGTAGAAACGGTCAAAAAGTCGTGGCAAATGCTCTGGCGCAATCGGAACGCCAGGGTTGGCAACCACCATCTCCACCTGATTCCCGCGCGGCTGGAGCTGGACGGTAACGGCTTGACCGGCAGGCGTATGGCGAATGGCGTTGGAAAGCAGATTATTGATCACCCGGCGCAGCATCAACGGATCACCCTCCACCACGGCGCTTCCCCCTTCCAGCGTTAAGCGCACCTCGCGTTCTTCTGCCCAGGCTTCAAAAAACTCAAACACCCGTATGACTTCGCTACGCAGATCCAGGGCGATACGTTCTGGCATCAGCTGATTATTATCTGCCTGAGCGAGAAACAGCATGTCGCTGACCATTTTTGCCATGCGGTTGTACTCCTCAAGGCTGGAGTAAAGCACATCCTCCAGCTCCTTCACGCTGCGTGGCTGACTTAACGCAATCTCCGTCTGGGTGACTAAATTGGTGATCGGGGTTCTGATTTCATGGGCGATATCGGCGGAGAAATTGGCCTGACGCGTGAACACATCTTCAATACGCGCGATCATATGGTTGAAGGAGATCACCAGCTGCTCCAGCTCAATCGGCACGCTTTTCGGTTCCAGCCGGACATCGAGATTTTTTGAGGTGATGTTCTTAATCCGCCCGCTGACATTACGCAGTGGCTGATAACCGCGATGCACCGCAAACAGCACAATAAAGATAATCAGCAGGCTGATAAGCGAAGCGATAATCAGCAAGTTATGTTTCAGCGCATCGAGATAGTGCAGATGAAAATCGATCGACAGCGCAATCAACAACCGGTCATTACCCGGCGCAATCGATGAAGCGATAATCCGATAGCTGGCGCTGCGCATCGGGTGTGCAGCCATGCCATCCGACCAGAGAAAAACCTCGCCGGACGTCAGCTTTTGACGAAATGCGGGATCGTGCACCACCGGCATCAACTCCGGGCCATCTGGCGAGCGGAACAGAACCTGATTTTCCGCGGTGAGCAACAACACCGAAATATAGCGATAGCTGTTCAGAATGATGCTGATTTTCTCGACTTTCTGTTGTTCCGATTCGTCCGGATTATTGAGGATGGTGGACAGGGTCGTGCTGATTTGGCGCAGATTGTTGTCGTCCTGTTCGGCGAAATGATGCTGCACCGAATGCAGCATGATCCAGGCCGAGGCGGCAAAGGCGATGATGGTGGTGAGGCTGATAAAAAAGGTCAGTCGAAACTCAAGCGACAGCGGGCGGCGCAAGCGGTTAATCCTCATCGGGCACCTCAAGGACATAGCCAACACCGCGCACGGTCTGGATCAGTTTCGGGGTAAAATCGTTATCGATCTTCGCCCGCAGCCGCTTAACCGCGACATCGATAGCATTGGTATCGCTGTCAAAATTCATATCCCATACCTGCGAGGCAATCAGCGAGCGCGGCAGCACTTCGCCACGATGGCGAATAAAAAACTCCAGCAATGTGAACTCCTTGCTGGTGAGGGTGATGCGGTTACTGCCCCGGTATACCTTACGGGAAACCAGATCCAGCGTGAGGTCGGCCACCTGGAACTGGCTTTCAGGAATGATGTTAGCGCCGCGCCGCAGCAGGGTTCTGACCCGTGCCAGTAATTCGGCGAAGGCAAAAGGTTTCACCAGATAATCATCAGCCCCCAACTCCAGCCCCTTCACCCGATGCTCAATGGTACCGAGCGCGGTCAGCAACAGAATCGGCATGCCTTTATTGGCGGCACGCAGCATGCGCACAATATCCCAGCCGTTCACGTCCGGCAGCATAATATCCAGTACGATCAGGTCGTAATCGGCAGTCATCGCCAAATGATAACCGGTGAGGCCGTTGTCGCTGCGATCCACCACAAAACCTGCCTCGGTCAGCCCCTTGCTGAGATATTCCCCGGTTTTCACTTCGTCTTCGACAATCAGTATTTTCATCTTCTCACCGCGCTCCCGACTCATCGAATGTCATTCTAAGCGGCCAAAGGGCGATATCAACGACTTCATCTGAAAATGACAGCTTTGTCATTCACCTGTCACCCTGCCAACAGAGTCACCCGGTTACAGTGGCCGCCATTATATCTTGCAGGTATTCGTCGCGGCGCGGCGGATGAGAACATCATGGACAAATTAAAACTGACCGTTGTGGCCGCGACCTTGTTACTGGCGGGCTGTGTCTCGCTGGCACCGGAGTATCAGGCACCTGAACTGCCGATCCCGCAACAATTTTCGCTGTCAGGCAACAGTCTGGTGCCACAGAACCGTGGTTATCAGGATAGCGGTTGGCGCACCTTTTTTGCTGACCCGCAGATCCAGCGTTTGATTGATGAAGCTCTGCGCAATAACCGCGATCTGCGCATGGCGACCTTAAAAGTGCAGGAGGCGCGTGCGCAATATCGGATCACCGATGCCGATCGCTACCCGCAGCTGAATGGCGCATCACAGGCGGGTTACAGCGGAGGCATAAAAGGTGACGGCGTCACGGAAAGGCAATATCAGGCCGGGATTGACCTGAGTTTTGAGCTGGATTTGTTCGGTAAGCTGAAAAACCTCAGCGAAGCCGATCGGCAAAACTTCCTTGCCAGCCAGGAAGCGCAGCGTGCGGTCCATAT
This sequence comes from Pantoea sp. X-Soil-OKNW-713, assembly GCF_059730685.1. NCBI lineage: Bacteria > Pseudomonadati > Pseudomonadota > Gammaproteobacteria > Enterobacterales > Erwiniaceae > Pantoea > Pantoea sp. X-Soil-OKNW-713. The sequence continues at coordinate 32,858 of NZ_AP035999.1, forward strand.
CCTGCTGGTAGCCACCGTTGCTCAGAATTATTTCAGCCTGCAACTGGCTGACGAACAACTGAATATCGCGCGCGAGACGCTGCAAAATTATCAGCAATCTTACGCGTTAGTTGAACAACAGCTGATGACCGGGAGTAGCAGTGTCCTGGCAGTGGAGCAGGCGCGTGGTTTGATTGAAAGCACCAGGGCGGAGATGGCTGCGCGTGAAGGACAACTGGCGCAGGCGAAGACGGCGTTGCAACGGGTGTTGGGCAGTGGACAAAACCTGCCAGCCATGCCGCCCGGCACAACCGAACTTCATCCGGTAACGCTTCCTGCGCATCTTTCCTCCGAGATCCTGCGCCAGCGCCCGGATCTGATGGAAGCTGAACACCAGTTGATGGCGGCTAATGCCAATATCGGCGCGGCCAGAGCGGCATTTTACCCGTCGATTAGCCTTACCAGCGAGCTTTCCACCAGCAGTACGGATTTGACCAATCTGTTCTCCGCTGGCAGTGAGATGTGGAATTTTATCCCGAAAATTGAGGTGCCGATTTTTAACGCCGGACGTAATCAGGCCAACCTGGCCGTTGCGGATGTGCGTCAGCAACAAGCGGTGGTGAATTACCAGCAAAAAATTCAAACCGCGTTTAAGCAAGTGGCCGATGCCCTAGCATTGCGCGACAGCCTCGAAAAACAAATGGCGGCGCAGCAGCGCTACTTGTCCTCGCTGGAAATAACTTTGCAACGGGCGCGTGGATTATATTCCAGCGGAGCAGTGAGTTATATCGAGGTGCTGGATGCACAACGTTCGTTATTTTCCACCCGACAAACCCTGCTGGATTTGCAATATTCCCGCCAGGTAAATGAAATCAACCTGTTTAACGCCCTGGGCGGCGGCTGGACAGAATAACTTTTTAATTCATATCATCAGGAGTCAATATTATGCGTAAGTTTATTAACGTTGCTTTATTCAGTTTTTTCCCGTTAATGTTGCTGCCCGGTGTGCAGGCGAGCGAGCAGCATGCCGCCATAGCGCAGCAGGTCATTAACGCCAGCGGCGTGGTCAAACAGATTGATCTGGCGAATAAAAAAATCACCATCGCTCATGAAGAGATCCCGGCACTCGGCTGGCCTGCCATGACCATGCGCTTTACCTTTATCACTCAGGACGACAGCATCAATGCCTTAAAGGTGGGTAGTCCGGTCAGCTTCTCGTTTATTCAGCAGGGGAATATCTCGCTGTTGCAGAGCATCAATATTGGATAACACCTCCCGTAGCGGCGCGATTTATCGCGCGGGGTTTAAATATCAAACCGCTACGGACAACGGAACAATCACATCATGGCATCGCTAACATTCAAATATGCTGCTGTGGCTCTCGGCAGCCTGGTCATGGGCGGTCTGATCGCGGCAGTGACTTTCCCTTATTTTATGACCAGCGAAAAAGCAGCGTCCCACGCAGCAGAGCGCAAAGTTTTATTCTGGTATGACCCGATGAAACCCGATACGAAATTCGACAAGCCGGGTAAGTCTCCCTTTATGGATATGGACCTGGTGCCGAAATACGCCGATGAGGGCGACGCGGCAAACAGCAACGGTATCCGTATTGATCCGGTGCAGGTGCAGAACCTTGGCATGAAGACGGTACAAGTCAGCAAAGGTCGCCTGCAATATAGCCGCACCCTCCCGGCCAACGTCAGTTTTAACGATTACCAGTTTGTGATTGTTCAGGCGCGCGCCGATGGGTTTGTGGAGAAGGTGTATCCGCTCACCCTTGGCGATAAGGTGCCAAAAGGCACGCCGCTGATCGATATTACTATTCCTGAATGGGTCACGGCGCAGAGCGAATATTTGTTGCTGTCCAGTAGCGGCGGGTCGACAACCCAGGTGAAAGGAATTCTGGAGCGTTTGCGTCTGGCGGGAATGCCGGAAGAAGATATCCAGCGTTTACGCACCTCGCGCAGCATTCAGACCCGTTTCACCATCAAAGCGCCGATTGATGGCGTGATTACCGCCTTTGATCTGCGCAGCGGCATGAACATTTCGAAAGACAAGGTGGTCGCACAGATTCAGGGCATGGACCCGGTATGGATCAGCGCGGCGGTGCCGGAAGCGGTCGCCGGATTGCTGAACGATCGTTCCCGGTTTGCCGTGTCGGTGCCGGCCTATCCAAACCACCCGTTCAGGATCGAAAAATGGACCCTTTTGCCGAGTGTTGATCAGACCACGCGCACGCTTCAGGTGCGCCTGCAAGTGGATAACCGTGATGAATTGCTGAAACCTGGCATGAACGCGTTTTTGCAACTGCAAAGCCAAAGCGACGAGATGCTGCTGATCCCGTCCCAGGCGGTGATCGATACCGGTGATGAACAGCGCGTGATCACCGTAGACCACGCGGGGCGCTTTGTGCCGAAAGCCGTTCGCGTGTTGCAGGCCACATCGCAACAGACCGGCATTGCTGACGGGTTGCAGGAAGGGGAATCCATCGTGACCAACGGACTCTTCCTGATTGACTCGGAAGCCAATATCAGCGGAGCGCTGGCGCGGATGCGTCAGGCGGAGCACGACCATGATTGAATGGATTATCCGACGTTCGGTCGCCAACCGCTTTCTGGTGATGATGGGGGTGGTGTTTCTCAGCCTCTGGGGCGGCTGGACTATTATCAACACCCCGGTTGATGCCTTGCCCGATCTCTCTGATGTGCAGGTGATTATCAAAACCAGCTATCCCGGCCAGGCACCGCAGATTGTGGAAAACCAGGTCACTTATCCGCTCACCACCACCATGCTGTCCGTGCCGGGCGCGAAAACGGTGCGCGGTTTTTCACAGTTTGGCGACTCGTATGTTTATGTGATTTTTGCTGACGGTACCGACCTCTACTGGGCGCGATCCCGGGTGCTGGAGTACCTGAACCAGGTGCAGGGAAAATTACCGGCTGGCGTCAGTTCCGAGATCGGCCCGGACGCCACTGGTGTCGGCTGGATTTATGAGTATGCGCTGGTGGATCACAGCGGTAAGCACGATCTGGCCGAGTTGCGTTCCTTGCAGGATTGGTTCCTGAAATACGAACTGAAAACCATTCCGGATGTTGCGGAGGTTGCCTCGGTGGGCGGGGTGGTGAAGCAGTACCAGATCCAGGTCAACCCGGTGCAACTGGTGCAATACGGTATCAGCCTGGCGGAAGTTAAATCGGCGATTGAAGCCTCCAATCAGGAAGCGGGCGGTTCCTCGGTGGAAATCGCCGAAGCGGAATATATGGTGCGGGCCAGTGGCTACCTGAAAACCCTGGACGACTTCAATCATATCGTATTGAAAACCACCGCCAACGGGGTGCCGGTTACGCTGGGTGAGGTGGCGCGGGTACAGACTGGACCGGAAATGCGGCGAGGTATCGCTGAACTTAACGGTGAAGGCGAAGTGGCTGGCGGAGTGATTATCCTGCGCTCCGGCAAAAACGCGCGCGAGGTGATTGGTGCAGCGCGCGAAAAGCTCGCCACCCTGAAACACAGCCTGCCCGCCGGGGTTGAGGTGGTGACCACCTATGACCGCAGCCAGCTGATCGATCGTGCCATCGATAACCTCAGCCACAAGTTGCTGGAGGAGTTTCTGGTGGTGGCGCTGGTGTGCGCGTTGTTCCTGTGGCATGTGCGCTCGGCGCTGGTGGCGATTATCTCGTTGCCGCTCGGGTTGTGTATCGCCTTTATCGTGATGCATTTCCAGGGGTTGAATGCCAACATCATGTCGCTGGGCGGTATCGCTATTGCGGTGGGGGCGATGGTGGATGCGGCGATTGTGATGATTGAAAATGCCCATAAACGGCTTGAAGAGTGGCAACATCAGCACCCGGACACGCCCATCGACAGCGCAAGTCGCTGGAAGGTGATCACCGATGCCTCCGTCGAAGTTGGACCGGCGTTGTTTATCAGCCTGCTGATTATTACCTTGTCGTTTATCCCGATTTTCACCCTTGAAGGCCAGGAAGGGCGGCTGTTTGGCCCGCTGGCATTTACCAAAACCTATGCGATGGCTGGAGCGGCGGCGCTGGCGATTATCGTCATCCCGATTCTGATGGGGCTGTGGATCAGAGGCAAAATACCGGCGGAAACCCGCAACCCGCTTAACCGGGTATTGATCAAAATGTATCACCCGCTGCTGCTGAAGGTGCTGCACTGGCCGAAGCTGACGTTAGCGGCGGCCGCGTTGTCAATCCTGACCGTGTGGTGGCCGCTAAGTCAGGTAGGGGGTGAATTCCTGCCAAAAATTAACGAAGGGGATCTGCTCTATATGCCTTCGACCTTGCCGGGCGTGTCACCGGGACAGGCGGCGGCGTTGTTGCAGACTACCGATAAACTGATCAAAACCGTACCCGAAGTGGCCTCGGTTTTTGGCAAAACCGGTAAAGCGGAAACCGCCACCGATGCGGCACCGCTGGAGATGGTGGAAACCACGATTCAACTGAAACCGGAAAGCGAGTGGCGGCCAGGCATGACCCTCGACAAAATTATTGATGAACTGGACGCCAGGGTGCGCCTGCCAGGCCTGGCAAACCTGTGGGTGCCGCCGATTCGCAATCGCATCGATATGCTCTCCACCGGGATTAAAAGCCCGATAGGCATCAAGGTATCCGGCACGTCGCTTGCGGATATCGATGACAGCGCGCAGCGTATTGAAGCGGTGGCAAAAACCGTGCCCGGCGTGGTGTCAGCCCTGGCGGAACGTCTGCAAGGCGGGCGTTACATTGATGTGGATATCAATCGGGAAAAAGCGGCACGCTATGGCATGACGGTGGGCGATGTACAGTTATTTGTCTCTTCGGCGATTGGTGGCACCACGATGGGTGAAACGGTGGAAGGCGTGGCGCGTTATCCGATTAACATGCGCTACCCGCAAGGTTACCGCGATAGCCCGGCAGCGCTACGGCAGTTACCGATCCTTACCCCGATGAAACAACAAATCACCCTGGGCGATGTGGCGGATGTCCGGGTGGTTACTGGCCCCACCATGTTGAAAACCGAGAATGCCCGACCCGCCAGTTGGATCTACATCGATGCTCGTGGCCGTGACATGGTCTCCGTGGTGGAGGATCTGAAAACTGCGATTGCCGGGCAGGTCACGCTGAAGCCAGGCACCAGCGTCACCTTCTCCGGTCAGTTTGAGTTACTGGAACATGCCAACAAGAAGCTGAAACTGATGGTGCCGATGACGGTGATGATTATCTTTATCCTGCTGTATCTGGCATTTCGCCGCGTTGATGAAGCTCTGCTGATCCTGATGAGCCTGCCTTTCGCGCTGGTGGGCGGCATTTGGTTTCTCTGGTGGCAGGGATTCCATCTGTCGGTGGCGACTGGCACCGGGTTTATTGCGCTGGCTGGGGTGGCAGCGGAATTTGGTGTGGTGATGTTGATGTATCTGCGTCACGCCATCGAGGCGGATCCTGCGCTGGCTCACCCGACCACCTTCACGCAGCAAGGGCTGGGTCAGGCGTTGTATCAGGGGGCGGTGCTGCGTGTACGACCAAAAGCGATGACGGTTGCGGTGATCATTGCGGGCCTGCTGCCGATTCTGTGGGGGAGTGGGGCGGGATCGGAGGTGATGAGCCGTATCGCTGCGCCAATGATCGGCGGCATGATCACCGCGCCGCTGTTGTCGCTGTTTATCATCCCTGCGGCTTATAAACTGATCTGGCTGCGTCGGCACCGGTTATCGGTACATCTGTCGTAGCGACGCGATTTATCGCGGGGTTAAGTTATAAGCGGTGGGGACTGTTCAATAAGCGAATGTAACGCTGTTGCCGGGTAGCAAAGAATCAGGCGTTTATCGATAGCAAGTATGATTATGTACCTGTTATTGAAAAATATGTACGGGATAGTCCCGTACAATGATTGTAAAATCCTGTGGTGATTTTTTTCAACACCCGTGACGATATGGATATTACCCCCGTTGCCAACTCTGTGTCAGGGGACCATGACGTCCACTAACCGGATCGATCTCCGGGAACGGTAACTGGCTGATACGTTGCAACATCTCTGAGGTCGGTGCCGTGCGGCAGATATCCCATTGTTGATGGGGCGGATAGGCACCCACCACCTGAAAATCCTCGCTGCTGCCCTGGTTATAATGTCCGGTGCCGGCGGGGAGCAGGGCGACATCACCTGCCGTCATCGTGATAACTTCACCTCCTGGTCCTCCCAACATCACTTTCGCATGACCGCTGACGCAGCCCAGCACTTCATGGGCGGTGCTGTGATAATGATGAAAGCTGAAAATGGACGCGACCCACTGCGGCGGCCAGTCGTTGTTCTCAAACAAACTTTCGGTTGGGGCCGTCATTGCAGGCGCAGGGGGTAACACGCCTTGATAAAAAATAACCGGCAGATGGGGGTTATTTGGCACCCAGTTGTTGCGTTCTAAACGCAGCAGTTTGACGTTATCTGCCGCAGGCGCAGCGCTGGCATAGCGGTTGAACAGCACAGGCGCACTCAACGCAAGGCCGGACAACGCGCCGATAAAGTGACGACGAGATAAGTCATCCATCCTTTCCTCCAGATATTTAATGCGAGACAGTTCACATTTTAAGCTTAATACAAATGTTATCCGACCGAGTGGCATTTGCGACGGAAGAAATAAAGTTACCAAAGGTGAAGATTTCATCTTAAAATTAACGTGAAGGAATTGTACCGACATGAAATGAAAGGAAATTGATATGGAAGTTAACTATGAAAGCGGCAGTATTCATCTTCTCAATAATCTTAACACTCAGACTAAACATAATGACACCAGACGCATAAGGAGGAGTAAAAATACCCATGAAACTATTAAAAGCAACAATAAATTCAACATTAAACCAAAAAGCAATAATGACAATTGGATAAAAACAGACAACTACAGGAATCAGTATAAAATGATAACTGATAGCCTGCTCAAGGAAATTAATGAAATTGTTCCTGATCAGTGGAAAAATATTGAAAGGAGAATTCTCCTGGGCGAGAGATTGAAACTGGAAGATATAGTCATTGAACTTTTATCCCCTTTCAGTTTCAATGGATTAGAAGTGTTAATGACAAGCAAAATGACAGGAATCCTGAAAGAAATAGTAACAAATGGCGTGTCGGAATCGACTGTGCGCAGTGCGTTATGCCGAAGGCTGCAGCAAGAGATGAAAACGTGGGCTCCTGCAAATGACAAGCAAGTAGCAGGCATAAGTTCTCTCCTGAAAACATATAACTTAATAAATTGTGATTTGACTAAGCTGGTGTTGATACAGTTGAATCCACAATTTACGGCATTGCATCTTTCCAAAGAGAAATTAAGATTTGCATTTAGAAAGCTGAAAATAATTATGACGTGGACAGATATTGAGCTTAGTCATATGATTGCCAACACAGTTATCCCTAAAAATACGCAACAGTGGTACGAGAAAAATAAGGCGTTATTCAGCGATAAAAGCATGAAATCTGTTGATTTCGATTTCCGCCTGAAAAACAGTGGTCCCCCGTCAGAAATGACCGTTGAACAGTTACAAAAACTCCTTTTGCGTGATGCTCGCCACGATCTGACATGTAGCCTGATTTCTCTGTATGCCACGCAATCAGGAATAAAATTGGCGCTTTATGATCGCCACACTGCCATTTTGAAAGAGGATGAGCCTCATCACGAACCAAAGGTTAATGCCGATCCTGCATCTGAATACGAGACAAATCCCTCTTTGGTTCAACTTCCTGAAACATCCCTTTCATTGCCTGTTCAAACATCAGCCCCTGATATGAAGACGCAATTCTGCTGGTTCGCTGATCCCACAACCCAATCGACCACCGTGATGCTGAAAAGCGTACCTTACATGGACACCTTTGATTATGTCCTGGGAGAGATGATCCACACCCCAGCGGCTGATGCCTTGCAGCGTAGTAAAGATTTTGCCCGGCAATTCTTGCTTGACCGGGAAGGATAACAGGACGCGCCACGCCGCGCTGCCAACGGGTAGTGGCGCATGGCACCATCAATCAGCCAAAACGTTCCGGTCGGAACTCCGCCAGCATCGGGTGCTGTTCGCCGCTCACGATCTCTTCCGCCAGCAGCTCCCCGACGATCAACGCCAGTGTCGCCCCGGAATGGGTAAAGGCGACAAAACAACCCGGCACCTTTTGCAACTCGCCCAGCACCGGTTCACCGTCGCCAGGAATCGGTTTGTAACCGATCTTCCAGCTTTGCGCCTGCAAATCCGCGCCGTCTGGCAGGAGTTTTTTCGCTTCACCCACCAGTTGCTGCACCACCTTTTCATCGATAGTAAATCCACCGTTGGCAAGCGGCTGGATGTCGTGTTCATACCAGTCATGATCCAGTGCCAGCCGGTTGCCGGGATCAGGACGTACCGCCACGCGCGGCGTGTTCAACACTGCGGTTAATTTTTGCCCCGCAGGTTGGGTGATCACCAACATCGAGAGTGGCGAACCATTGGGGATCTGTACACCCAGCGGGGCCACCACATCAGGCGTGGCGGGACCGCAGGCCACCAGCACTGCATCCGCCGCTAACTCACCCCCTTGCCAACGCACACCGCAGGCACGGCCTTCGCGGGTAACCACCTGAGCCGGTCCGGCTCCCTCGATAATCTCGCCACCCAGTCCCCGGAGCTTATCCGCCAGATAAGTCATCAGGTCGGGTAAACTGACCCAACCCTCGCCCGGATTAATAATCGCTTCTCCGCTAAATGCATCGGGTTTGATTTGTCGCAGATCTTCACAGCTAACAAGATGTGAGTCATAGCCGTGCGCTTTTTCATACGCATGTCGCGCCCGTAGAGCCGTGCCATCTCCCGTGGTCCAGAACACCGCGCCATCAAAGCGCAACCAGTCGCGCATCGGATCTTGGGCAAACAGCGTGCGGTAGCGGTCGATACCCGCCATACGCAGCGCATGATAGGCCGTTGATCGTTCGCCTGCCGAGTTGAGCCACGACAACGAACGCCCCGATGCGCCGGAACATAACGCTGCCTCAGTCACCAGCGTCACCGCGATGCCGCGTTGCGCCAGTTGCAGTGCACTGGACACGCCCAGCACGCCGCCACCCATTACCACCACTTTTTTTACCGCCATGTTGGATTCCTTGTTCACAGCACTTCAGAAAGAAAACGTTGCAGACGCGGCGACTGCGGGTTATCAAACAGCGCTGCCGGGCTGCCCGCCTCGATAATCTCGCCTTCGTCCATAAACACCACCTGATCGGCGACTTTGCGCGCAAACCCCATCTCATGCGTCACCACCACCATCGTCATGCCGCGCCGACACAAATCCGCCATCAGGGTCAACACACCTTTCACCAGCTCGGGATCCAGTGCCGACGTAGCTTCATCAAACAGCATCACTTCCGGGTCCATCGCCAGCGCTCTGGCGATCGCCACACGCTGTTGCTGACCGCCAGACAGATCGCGCGGATGATGATCGGCACGCTGGCCCAGTCCCACTTCGTCCAGGCGCTGGCGGGCGATGGCCATCGCCTGGGATTTTGGCAAACCTTTCACTTTCCACGGGGCCAGCGCCACGTTTTCCAGCGCGCTATGATCGGGAAACAGGTTGAAATGTTGAAACACCATGCCAATCCGCAGGCGCAGGGCATCGGGTTTGTCACGCAACACCGAGCGTCCGGCCAGCAACACATCGCCGGATTGTGGCTCGTGCAGTCGGTTGATGCCGCGCAGCAGGGTGGATTTACCAGAACCGGACGGCCCGAGGATGCAGGTGGTGGTGCCGGGAGCCACTGTCAGGGATACCCGACGCAACACCTCAATCGGACCATAAGCCAGTGACAAATTACGCAGCTCCAGGCTGGCACCTTTCCAGCTTGCCTCAGTCATGATTGCCTCCCAGGCTGCTGAACAGCGCGTTATTCGTGGGTTTCTGCACTTCCTCCACTTCCTTCAGACCGCTTTGTGGCGCGCTGCGGCGACGGCGTCCGGTGCGATAACGCACATCGACGTAGTTCACCATATGCGTCAGCGGTACGGTGATGATCAGATAGAACAACCCAGCCAGCATCAGCGGCGACAGGTTGCCGGTCAGCACCGCAGCGTCCTGGCCGACACGAAACAGTTCGCGCTGGTTGGTCATCAACCCGAGCAGATACACCAGCGAGGAATCTTTAATGATGGCGATAAACTGGTTAACGATGGCGGGCAGCACACGGCGGATCCCCTGTGGGATCACCACCAGCCGCATCGCCCGGCTATAACTCATGCCGAGTGCACGACAGGCTTCCATCTGGCAGCGTTCTACGCTCTGAATCCCGGCCCGGAAGATCTCCCCCATATAGGCGCTGGCAATCAGGCTGAGGGCGAAAATACCCAGCGGGTAGGGCGACGGGCCAAACAGTTGATAACTGAAGCGCGCTAATCCCTGACCGATCAGCAAAATGGTGAGAATCGACGGCAGGCCGCGAAACAGGTCGGTATACATCCGTGCGGGCAGGCGCACCCAGCGTGACGGGGAGATCCCCAGCAGCGCCAGCAACAGTCCCAGCAATGTGCCGAGCAGGGTGGCCGCCAGCGAGATAATCAGGGTGTTGACCAGGCCGGTCGCCAGCAACTGCGGCAACACCTCCATCATCGACGGAATATCAAAGAAGGTACGGGAAAGAATTGTCAGGACGTCCATCGGCGTCTCCCTTCATGGCGGGTGATGAGCAAGCCCATCACCGGTTGAAAGTGTGATCTACTGGCCGTCAGGCAGATACTGTTTTGGCATGGGCGAGCCGGGAAACCACTTCTGATACAGCTGTTTCCAGGTGCCATCCTGCATGGCGGCTTTGATGGCTTTGTCCAGCGCCGCTTTGAATGCGGGTTTGTCTTTGGCGATGGCGACGCCCGCAGGCGCATTGAACGAGGGGATATCGGCGGCGGAGACCAGTTTGAAGCGCTCGGCATAACTTTTCGCCGCTTCATAATCAAGGAACACCGCATCCAGCGTGCCATTATTCAGCGCCGAAACGGCGGTGTTGTTATCCGGAAAACGGACGATGTCCGTCTGGGTGAAGTGCTGCACCGCATAGCTTTCCTGCAAGGTCCCCTGAATCACGCCAAGGCGATGTTTCGGCAGGCTGGCGACATCCTTAACCCCGCTGTCACTGCGCGTCAGCACCGTCAAATAACCGGCGAGATAGCCGGTGGAGAAATCGACGGTTTTTTCGCGCGCCGGGGTGATCCCGATGGCGGCGACGCCAGCATCAAACTGGCCATTCGCCACCGCAGGCAGAATGGCGGAGAAATCCTGACCGACAAAATCCACCTGATCGATACCCATGCGGTGGGCGACATTTTTGAAAAACTCCACATCAAAGCCGGTGAACTGGCCGCTGGCGTCGGTGAAGGTATAGGGTTTGGAGTCGCCAACACTGGCGACGCGCAGATGGCCGGGAGAGAGCAGGCCGTAAGGATTGTCCTGACTTACAGCAACGGTGGTAAAGGAAAGCGAACACAAGGCGATGGCCGCGCCGAACAGCGCGTGCAGGGATTTATGCGATTTCATAGCTCGTCCGTTTTTGCAGGTTAAACATCAGAGACTGTTGAGCCGGTAAGCTGTAATGTTTTTGAGAGCGGTCTCAACGCAGGTGACTCCGCGAGACACAGTGATTGTGAGACCGGTCTCAAGGAGTTACAATGAGTTTAAGCACACCCGTTTTTCAGCGTCAATGATCCTGACCTCAACCTGTGATTCGAATTAATTATGACCAAGCAAAAAGTGCGTTCTAAAGCGCCAACCGTGGCAGATGTCGCGCGGGAGGCCAACGTTTCCAAAGCGCAGGCGGCACGGGCGCTGGGTGGCTATGGTGCGGTGAGCGAAGAGGTTCAGATTCGGGTTAACCATGCGGCTGCCGCCCTGGGTTATCGCCCCAATGAGCTGGCGCGCAGCATGAACACCGGACGTTCCAACACTATCGGGGTGATCGTCGGGGATATTGAAAACCCGCACTTTGGTGTGGCGCTGCGTGGTATGGCGGATGTGACCCGTCAGGCCGGTTATCAGTTGCTGTTAAGTAACAGCGATGAAAAATGGCAGGCGGAACAGGATGCGGTCCGGGTGATGCTGGAAAAACAGGTGGATGGCATCATCGTCACACCGTGCTGCTCAGAACGGGAGAAAAACGGCCATCTGATGCAGGTACAGGCGGAAGGGCGGGCGTTGAAATTATTTGATCGCGCGGTTATTGGTATGGATGTTGAGGCGATATGCTGCGATTTTACCGCCGTTGCGCAACAGGCCACTCATCAATTGATTGCGGCGGGACACCGTGAGGTGGTGTATGTCACCAGCATGACGCTTGAGCACGATTTTCAGCAACTCAGCGACTTTGGTTTGACCCCGGTAGCACAGCGCGTTGATGGCATGATGCGCGCGTTTGCGACTGCCGGACATCCCTTCGATCCCGGCATGGTGCAGGTGAATGCCGGGAGTGACGAACAGATCCAGCAGATCGTAGCGCGCCTGTGGCAACGCCCACGTCCACCCACCGCACTGATCGCCTCCGATAGCGTGGTGGCGATGTCGCTGCTGCGCGAGCTGACACGGCGTGGCTTGCGCATCCCGGAGCACCTGTCGTTTGTTATGTATGACAACTTCCCCTGGAGCGAAATTATCTCCCCGCCACTCACCGTGGTGGCACAGCCGGTATACGAAATGGGGCGCGAAGCCGCGCGCCGGTTGATCGCGGAAATTCGTGGCGAGATGCTGGAACCCTTACCCACGTTCAGTGCGGAGCTGATCGATCGCATGTCTATTGGGGCACCCCGTAGATTGCCGTAGCGGTGCGATTTATCGCGCTGATTTTTACAGGCGGATAGTTCATTTTGTTGATATAACGCAAAGTAAATAAATATCATCATGGCAAGTATTAATGCCTGGGCTTAATTTATTAATAAGGGGTTGTTTTTAAGGTTATTACTTGCGTGCTCGAGAAATTCTTACTTTATTTTTCACAACTTTAACAATACAAATAAAAACATTCAATCTTAACAAGAGTTCAGCATTTTTTTCATAATTAAAAACACCATGCCAGCAGCGATAACAACGATGCGATTATTTAACTATGCCAAATTTAAATTTCAATGCTTCATTTATTCAAACCACCGGCCTCTTCCACAATAAGGTAAATAATAAGAATAAAACGCATTTACCACAAAAAATTAAGAAATTCACTAATAATATGGAGGTGCCAAAAAGTCAGGATTATGTTGTGAAAATTCGGGACGAAAATCACCAGGGTGTTAATTTACGCGCGCCGCAGTGGAACGGTAAATCCCTTACGCTGAAGGATGTTTTTTTGGGCTTGCTTGTGGTTCAAACGGTTGCGGTGGTGGCTGGCGCTTCACCTGTCGGGCAGACGTCTGGCATCACGCCGCAGCGAAACAAACGTGGGATCAGCCTGTTTGCTGTCTCTAATGATTGCAGCTCTTATGCAACAAAACGTGCCGCAGCGCAGGCTATCAAGGATTGCTCGGATGACATCGCTTACTTTAATCGTAAAGCCAAACACCTTATCCATCATGCACGTACCAGGGGGCAAGATGAGTGTAATAATATTAATAATGAAATCAAAGAAATGAAAATTGTTACAGGGAAACCGGTATTAACGGGGGTTTCTTCCGAGTGCCTGGGGGGGAATATCAGCAATGATATTGCCAATCTGAAAAGTGAGAAAATGGATACCGAAAGTTTCATTGAAATTGTTGAGAAGCATAATGCGACGTACTCAGTTATTTCCGTAAAAATCCTTCGTATGCACGGAAATAATGTCGATAGCGATATAGGAAAACTGGAGGATCAACAAAGAAAAATATGGGATGTTTATGAAGGGATTGATCATCTCACTGACGATTGTAACAAGTTTATCAAGGTTAAATATCTCGCAGATAATACGCGTGACGCCTATGAAAACCTCGAGGCTCTTGTGGCGGGACACAAAGACACTAATTTTGAAACCAACAGAGCACTTATCTTCGCCAATGATGAAATTCCAAAATCAGGAGGTATGGATTGTGAAGTCTCGCCCATAGCACAGCAATATATGGACGCATTTCATAATGAAAAATTCTTCCGCTGTGATAATGGGGGGCCAAAGGATAAGTATTGTGATGACGCTGCCACACAACGGGCTGAAAAGATCTATAACAATAACTTTTCTAACCCTCGGGTCAGGTCACCGCTGTATTTCAAATAACCCTGGTAGCGGCGCGATTTATCGCGCTCTTTTGTCGCAGCTTAAACCGCGCTGCTACCAGGCCTGGCAACCTCACGTCGCAGTCCGGTAAAATCATCCATAGTTGTAATGAGAACCATTCGCAGCTAGTATCATTACACTTTTCACCTTTTGACATACTTTGACATCATGTTGCCTGCTGCTGAATCGCCCGCTGCGCCTTCTCTCGCGCTGTTCTACGCCACCAATCACCGCTGGCTGAAGCACTGGCTGACGGGCAAGTTGCGTTCGGCTTTTGATGCGGATGATGTCGCTCAGGATACGTTTCTACGGGTGATGTCCGGGCATCATCTGTCTGATATTCGTGATGCCAAATCGTTTCTCTGTACGCTCGCCAAACGTGTGATGGTGGATCGCTTCCGCCGTAACGCGCTGGAAACCGCGTATCTGGAATTACTCAGCCAGCTCCCTGAAGCGGTCGCCCCCTCACCGGAAGTACAACAAAGCCAACTGGAAACCCTGCAATTACTGGATCGAATGCTGGATGGACTGGGTTACAAGGCGCGACAGGCATTTCTGCTGTCCCAGTTGGATAACCTCACCTATGCCGATATTGCCGTGCAGCTTGCCGTATCCGTCAGTTCGGTGAAGAAATATATGGCGAAAGCCACCGAGCATTGCCTGCTGTTTCGTCTCGAGCAGGGGTTGTGACGTGACGGCTCCGCTCTCCAGCTCGCAACGGGAGGCGCTGCGCAGCGCATCGCACTGGTACGCCGTGCTCAGCGGTGAACGCGTCAGTCCTCAGCAGGAACTGAAATGGCAGCGCTGGGTGGATGCGAATCAGGATAACCAATGGGCGTGGCAACAGGTGGAAAATCTGCGTCAGCAAATGCAGGGCATGCCGGGCGAGGTGGCCAGCAAAGCGCTGCGTGATTCGCAGATAACGCGGCGTCATGTGCTGAAGGGGTTGCTGCTGGCGGTCGGCGTGGGTGCCGGATGGCCGTTGTGGCGCAGCGAGTATGCCGCCGGATTACGTGCGGATTATCGCACCGCTCGCGGTGAGATCCGTCACTACCCGCTGGACGATGGCAGCCTGCTGACGCTCGACACCGCCTCAGCAGTAAATGTCAGTTTTTCAGCCCTGGAACGGCGGATCGATCTGATTGAGGGCACCCTGGCCATCACCACGGGCAAGGATGCAGCACAGCGCCCGCTGCGGGTGTATACCCGTCAGGGGCAGATGACGGCGCTGGGTACGGCCTTCAGCGTGCAGCAACAGCCCGACAGCACGCTGCTGCGCGTTTCACAACATGCGGTGGCGGTGCGCCTCAACCATGATGCAACACAATCCCTCACCGTACAGCAGGGGCAAAGTCTGCACTTCACCGCCGATCGCTTCGGTGCACTGACCCACGACGTCGAACGTGCCCCGGCGTGGATTAACGGCTGGCTCAGCGTGAGCGATCGTCCTTTGGGGGAAGTGATCGACCAACTGGCGCGTTACCGTCAGGGCATGCTGCGTTGCGATGCGGATGCAGCGCAGTTACGCGTCACCGGTACTTTTCCGTTGCTGAACAGCGACCAGGCGTTACTGGCGCTGGAGCAAACCCTGCCTGTTGTCCTGCATCGCATCACCCGTTATTGGGTGCTGGTCACGCGGCGATAAATTTTTTTTGTCCCGTCATTGTCCCTTTTGCCTGCGTCATACGACTTATCTCTGAAGACCACAAAAAATCATAAATTTTGGAGAGGTTATGACTGTTTCTCGTCCTGCTTTGCACCTGCTTCCTGCATTACTTTTCACCTCGGGAATGGTGATGGCGGCCACACCGGCCACCCATCCGTTCAACATTGCTGCCGGCCCGTTGGACAACGCATTAAACCAGTTCGCCTCTGCGGCGGGTATTACGCTGTCGCTGGATGCCACCCTGACACGCGACAAGCACAGCGCGGGCTTGCAGGGCGACTATTCGGTGCAGGATGGCCTGACGGCCCTGCTGGCAGATTCACAGCTCGAAGCCAGTCCGTTGGGCGGTAACCTGTGGACGGTAAAGCAACGTCCCCATGAACAGAGCCTGACGGTGGTGGGTGACTGGCTGGGTGAAGCACGCGAAAGCGACGTGTTTGAACATCCGGGCGCGCGTGATGTTATCCGTCGCGCAGAGTTCGCTAAAAACGGTGCCACCACCATGCGCGAGGTGCTCAACCGCATTCCCGGTGTCAATGCACCGGAAAACAACGGCACCGGCAGCCATGACCTGGCGCTGAATTTCGGTATTCGCGGTCTGAACCCGCGTCTTGCCAGTCGTTCAACGGTGCTGATGGATGGTATCCCGGTGCCGTTTGCGCCTTATGGTCAGCCGCAACTGTCGCTGGCACCGGTTTCGCTCGGCAATATGGATGCAGTGGATGTGGTGCGCGGCGGCGGTGCGGTGCGTTACGGACCGCAGAGCGTTGGTGGCGTGGTCAACTTTGTGACGCGGGCAATCCCGGCGGATTTTGGTATCGAAGCCGGTGTGGAAGGACAGCTTAGCCCGACCTCGTCACAAAACAACCCGAAAGAGACGCATAACCTGCTGGTCGGAGGCACCGCCGATAACGGGTTTGGTAGCGCGATTCTCTACTCCGGGACGCGCGGCAGCGACTGGCGGGAACACAGCGCCACCCGCATTGATGATGTGATGCTGAAAAGTCAGTACAAACCTAACGATGTGCACACCTTCACCAGCCTGCTGCAATATTACGACGGTGAGGCAGATATGCCGGGCGGCCTGAGCCGCGCCGCTTACGACGCCGACCGCTGGCAATCCACCCGTCCGGTCGATCGCTTCTGGGGCCGTCGTCAGCTCGCCAGCCTCGGCTATCAGTTCCAGCCCGATGCGCAGCATAAATTCAATATCCTCGGCTTCTACACCCATACGCTGCGCAGCGGCTATCTGGAACAGGGAGCTCGCGTGACGTTGTCACCGCGTGAGTATTGGGTGCGCGGCATCGAACCACGCTATAGTCAGAGCTTTAACCTGGGTCCAACGGCGCACGAAGTGGGTGTGGGCTACCGTTATGTCAGCGAATCTGGCCATGAGATGCGTTACTACGTGCCCACCGCCAGCGGCGAGCTGCCGTCCACCGCCAGCCCTTACGATCGCGATACCCGTTCCGGCACCGAGGCTCATGCCTGGTATCTGGATGACCGTATCGATGTCGGTAACTGGACCATCACGCCGGGAATGCGTTTTGAACATATTGAATCCTTCCAGCGCAACGCGATCAAAGGTACACGTCAGGACGTGAGTTACAACGCGCCGCTGCCTGCGCTGAACGTGTTGTACCACCTCACCGACAGCTGGAACCTGTATGCCAACACCGAAGGATCTTTCGGCACCGTTCAGTACAGCCAGATCGGTAAAGCGGTGGAAAGTGGCAGCGTCGAGCCGGAAAAAGCCCGTACCTGGGAAGTGGGCACCCGTTATGACGATGGTGCGTTGACGGCAGAAGTTGGCCTGTTCCTGATTAACTTCAACAACCAGTATGACTCCAATCAGACCAACGACACCGTTACCGCGCGCGGTAAGACGCGTCATACCGGTCTGGAAAGCCAGGTACGTTACAACCTCGGTGAATTGACGCCCGCGCTGGAAGACGTGTCGGTTTACGCCAGCTACGCGTACGTCAATGCCGAGATCCGCGAAAAAGGCGACACCTATGGCAACCAGGTGCCGTTCTCTCCGCGTCAGAAAGGCACCTTCGGCGTGGATTACCAACCAGGTAACTGGACCTTCAACCTCAATAGCGAATTCCAGTCGAGCCAGTTTGCCGATAACGCCAACACCGTGCAGGAAAGCGCCGATGGCAGCACTGGTCGCATCCCTGGCTTTATGCTGTGGGGCGCGCGCGCCAATTATGCTTTCGGTCCCAGCCTTGCCAACCTTAACCTCGCGGTCGGGGTGAAGAACCTGTTTGATCAGGCATATTTCACCCGTTCCTATGACGACAACAACAAAGGCATTTATGCCGGTCAGCCTCGCACCTTCTATCTGCAAGGTTCACTGAAATTCTGACGGGAGACGTCTCCATGCGCGTTCTTTTATTGCTGCTGGCGTTGATGGGACAGGCCAGCGCGGTGACGGTGCAGGATCAGCACGGTACCTTTACCCTCAACCAGACACCGCAACGGATTGTGGTGCTGGAACTGTCGTTTGCGGATGCGTTGGCGGCGGTGAATATCAGTCCGGTGGGGATTGCCGATGATAACGATCCACAACGTTTGCTGCCGGAGGTGCGTGAGCACCTCCAACCCTGGCAATCGGTCGGGCTGCGCGGGCAGCCCAGCCTGGAGGCCATCAGCAGCCTGCACCCGGATCTGATTATCGCCGACAGCAGCCGTCATACCACAATCTATGGCGCGTTGCAGCGTATCGCCCCGGTGTTGTTGCTTCAGTCGCGCAATGAAACATACGCAGAAAATCTGCAATCCGCCGCCATCATTGGCGAGGTGGTGGGTAAAAAAGCCGAGATGGAAAAACGCCTGGCGTTGCACCGGCAACGTATCGCTGAGGCAGCCAAACTGTTACCACAGGGGGCGCGGGTGCTGTTCGGCACGTCGCGGGAAAATCAGTTCACGCTGCATTCGCGCGACAGCTACACCGGCGGGGTGCTGGTTGCGCTGGGGCTGACGGTACCGGATCCGATTAATGGCGCGGCGATGACGCCGATGGGTCTCGAAAACCTGCTGGCCCAGAACCCGGACTGGCTGCTGGTGGCGCACTATCGCCAGGAAAGTATTGTGAAGCGCTGGGAAGCCGATCCGCTGTGGGGGATGTTGAGCGCGGCGCAGCAGCATCATGTGCGTGCCGTCGACAGCAACATTTGGGCGCGGATGCGTGGCTTGTTCGCCGCGGAAAAAATTGCGCGTGACACTGTCACCTTATTTGCGCCATGACCCGTTGGATCCTGAGCCTGGCGCTGCTGCTCTGCGCCTTCTGGTTTAGTCTGACCAGCTTCTCGTCCGTGCCGATTGCACCGCAGTCGGCACTGCATGCGTTGTGGCCGGGGCAGCCTGGCAGCATCGGTGAGGCGTTGGTATTCAATCTGCGCTTGCCGCGTGCGCTGGTGGCGGTGCTGTTAGGTGCGGCGCTGGCACTGGCCGGGGGATTGTTGCAGGCGCTGACCCATAATCCGCTGGCCTCGCCGTCGGTGTTAGGGATCAACAGCGGCGCGGCGTTAGCCATCGCGCTGGTGTCGGCCTTTGCACCGGTGAAGCTGGAGGGCTATCCACTGGCGTTGATGGCTGCCTGCGGCGGCGCACTTAGCTGGCTGTGCGTCACCCTGGCGGCAGGCACACGCGAGCGGCAGCGGCTGATCCTCTCCGGTATCGCGTTATCCGCTTTCTGCATGGCAATGACCCGCATTGTGTTGCTGCTGGCGGAAGATCATGCCTACGGCATTCTGACCTGGTTAGCCGGGGGAATTGGTCATGCGCGCTGGCAGGAGGTGTGGCAATTGTTACCGGTGATGGTGGTGATTATCCCGCTGGTATTGACCCAGACGCGTGCGCTCAACGTGCTGGCTATGGGTGACAGCGCGGCGCACAGCCTCGGCGTCAATATTGGCGTGGTACGCGGTGGGTTGAGTATCGCGCTGCTGCTGTTGGTCGGTGCTTGCGTCAGCGTGGCCGGACCGCTGGGGTTTATTGGCTTGCTGGTGCCACATCTGGCGCGCGCGTGGATCGGGCACGATCTGCGCGTCATGCTACCGATGGCAATGGTGCTGGGGGCCACGCTGCTGCTGTCGGCAGATATCGTGGCGCGCGGGATGGCATGGCCCGGTGAACTCCCCGCCGGAGTGGTGCTGGCGCTGGTCGGTGCGCCCGGTTTTGTCTGGCTGGCAAGGAGGCAACGCTGATGTCGACACGCTATCTGTTGCCGCTGTTGTTGACGATCAGCGCGGTGGTCAGCCTGAAGCTCGGCGTGCAGTCATTCGCCTGGTCAACGCTGTGGGGCGCCTGGCAAGTGAGCAGCGAGGCGCATTTCGTGGTGATGGAGTACCGTCTGCCTCGGGTGGTACTGGCGTTGCTGGTGGGGGCGGCGCTGGCGGTTTCCGGCGTGCTGGTCCAGGGCATCATCCGTAATCCACTGGCCTCGCCGGATATTCTTGGCGTCAATCATGCCGCCAGTCTCGCGTCTTTACTGGCGCTGCTGTTGTTACCCGCCTTACCGCTGGTGTGGCTGCCGCTGATAGCGTTTGCCGGTGGCTGCGCTGCGCTGGTCATGCTGCACTGGCTGACCGGCACTGCCTCGCCGCTGCGGCTGGCGGTGGTGGGGGTGGCGCTTGCCGCCTGCTTTGCCAGCGTCACCGATTATCTGTTGTTATCACGGCCACAGGATGTCAACACCGCGCTACTGTGGCTGACCGGCAGCCTGTGGGGGCGCGACTGGCAGATGGTGCTGCTGGCGTTACCGTTGCCGGTGTTGCTGCTGATGAGTCTGGCGTTCTGCCGCGATCTCGACCTGCTGGCGCTGGGGGATGAGCGTGCGGCGACCCTTGGCGTGTCGTTACACCCTTTTCAACGCGGCGTGTTGCTGGTTGGCGTCGCACTGGCGGCGCTGGCAGTCGCGGTGTGTGGACCGATCAGCTTTATTAGCCTGGTGGTGCCGCATCTGGTGCGCCGTCTGGTAGGGGGACGCCATGCCCGCCTGCTGCCGTTTTCCGCGTTACTGGGCGCACTGGTGTTGCTGCTGGCCGATGTGCTGGCGCGCACTGTGTCGCCACCGATGGAGCTGCCAGCCGGTGTGATCACCGCATTAATCGGCGCTCCGTGGTTCTTCTGGCTGTTAATCAGGACACGATAGATGCAACTGAGGGTTGAGAATCTGACTGCGGGCTACGTGGGCAAGCGCGTTTTGCAGGATGTCAGCGTCAGCTTTCCCGTCGGGCAAGTCACTGCGCTGCTGGGACCGAATGGCTGTGGTAAGTCGACATTATTAAAATCGCTGGCGCGTCTGTTGGTCCCCAGCCAGGGACAGGTGTTGGTTGGGGATCAACCCCTGGCGCGCTTCTCCGCGCGGCAACTGGCGCGGCATCTGGCATTGCTGCCACAACAGCATCTGACGCCAGAAGGGGTTAGCGTAGCCGAGTTAGTGGCTTATGGTCGCCATCCCTGGCTGCCGTTATGGGGGCGGTTATCGGTACAGGATAGGGTGCAGGTGCAGGTCGCGATGGAACGGATGGGGGTGGATCATCTGGCGCCGCAGCGGGCCAGCGATTTATCCGGTGGACAACGCCAGCGGGTGTTCCTGGCGATGTTGTTAGCGCAGGATACGCCAATTGTGCTGTTGGATGAGCCAACCACCTGGCTGGATATCAATCATCAGATCGAACTGATGAAACTGATGGGAGAATTAAAGGCACAGGGCAAAACGGTGGTTACGGTGCTGCATGACCTCAATCAGGCCAGCCGCTATTGCGACCAGTTGGTGCTGTTAGCACAAGGTGCGCTGGTCACCCAGGGAACGCCGGCGCAGGTACTCCAGCCAGGGATCCTCAAGCGTGTGTTCCAGGTAGATGTAGCAGTGGTGCCCGAACCACTCAGCGGCGCGTTAATGTGCGTGCATTATGATAATTAGCATGATCACGATAACCGCACTAATTATCAATATTGAAACGATAACTATGGTTATTATTACCTCCATCGAAGGCATACAGCCTTCCACACAAACAAATGAAGGAATAAGACCATGAAAACTATCAAAGCCATGTCAATCGCCGCTGTCGCCGCTTTTTCTATGATGTCATTTGCCAGCTTCGCGCAGAGCGTTTCTGTCACCGCCGATACCCTGGACGGTGCTGAAGCGCAAATCGCCGCTCAGGCAGCACAGCATGGTGATCAGTACAAAATTACTGAAGCCAACACCAATAACCGCGTTCATATGACCGCAGAATTGTACAAATAATAAAACGCAGTACCAACAAGGCCGCCTTATCAGGCGGTTTTTTTTTTGCAAAAAAAGTCATGAAATTCTTTTTTTCAGGAAAATATCAAATAAATCCTGCCTGAGATCGTAAGTTTATTGTATTTAATCGTGAATTTACATTTAAATCCTGAAACGGATGATAAAAGATAATACCTTAGAGGCGTTTTCTTTACGTGAGGGATAATGTGATGAAGATTTATAAAAAATCAATAATCATGGCTTTGGTTTTATTTAGCCAGTCAACACTGGCGAATACGTTGCCAGCGACGATATATGTCATGAGTCATGGAAAGTCAGTAGCCTCTTTTGATGTGCCTGTAGCGACAAAAATAGACATCTCTGCTGAACATCAGGAAAGCAACACCGAGGAGAACAAGACTTATTTTAAGGGGAAGGTCAGGGTGTTATTAACCTTCTCCTCAGGTGAAGTCATGCACATGCAGGGAGAGGAATTTGAGATTCTTTCTAAGTCCGGTACAGAGCCTGGCGGCAAGGCCAGCAAAGTGCGATAAGTCGTCGATCTTATCAGGCTAAACGTGGATTTCATCGCCAAGAGAGGCATTGTTTATGTACCAGATTGATTATAATAGTTATCGCTCGGTCAAAGGGTTTAACCGGCGGGTTCGCTTCCTGGTTTTTCATTACACAGCCATTGATTTTAAAGCGTCAATCAACGCCCTGACCGGTTCTTCCGTCAGTGCGCATTATCTCGTCCCTGATCCCCTGGATAAAAGCTATATTGCTGCGGGCTTTAAGGATATGCGTATTTTTAATCTGGTCGATGAAAATGAACGTGCATGGCATGCCGGAATCAGTACATGGGCAGGGCGCAGTAATTTAAATGATACCTCAATAGGCATTGAGATTGTTAATTTAGCGCAGGATAATAATGGCGTACAGATATTCCCACCTTATAATCCGGTTCAGACCGAAGCGATTAAGCAACTTGCCGCGAATATCCTCCTGCGTTATCCCGATATAGTCCCTACCCATATTATTGGACATAGCGACATTTCACCCGGGAGAAAAAGCGATCCGGGGGCCGCATTCCCGTGGAAAGCGCTTTATGATGCCGGTATTGGCGCATGGTACGATGATGCGACGCAATTACGTTACCAGACGCAGTTCTTGAGTGCGCTTCCGGCCAAAGCAGACATCATTGCTAAACTGAGTAAATATGGCTATGACACAGCGGTGACAGGGACAGAAAGTGGCTACCGCAATCTGATTCGGGCATTCCAGCTTCACTTTCGTCAGAAAAATTATCAAGGAATCGTTGATGCGGAAACTGCCGCTATCCTGTATGCCTTGGTAGACAAATACTTTCCATGAGATGCAAAAAAAATCCGGAAACGCCATGTTCCCGGATTTTATTATCTGTAAAGCATTAACGCATCAGAACTGATAAACAAGGCCCACGGCCACCACATCGTCGGTGCTGATCCCGGCGGATTCAGTGAACTCGCTGCTGTCGATCAGGTTGATCTTGTAATCAACATAAGCGTTCATGTTCTTGTTGAAATTATAGGTCGCACCGATGTCGATAAATTTAACCAGATCCTGGCTGCCATAGGTGTTGCCATCGCCGGAAGCACCAAGGTCTTTGGCACGGGTCTGGTTATATCCCACAAACGGCACCAGACCGAAGTCGAAGGTGTAGCCCGCATAGGCTTCGAACAGGTCAGACTGGTTGGCATAACCGTAAGCACCGCCTGAGCTGGAGCCGAAACGTGAGGCGTTGTAGGCTTTGGTGTACATAAAGGCCAGGTAGATGTTGTTCGCATCGTATTTCAACGCAGTGGTGTAGGCTTCTGCGCGGGTACCGTGGCCCATAATGCCGCTGGTCACGCTGTTTTGCTCGTTGGTACGGTCGGCACTCATGAACGCACCGGCCAGACTGAAGCCTGCGCCAATGTCATAAGATGCTGACATGCCGTAACCGTCACCATTCTGACGCAGCACATCACGCACGCCCGGCTCGCCGCCACCGTCGTTTTTGCCCTGATATTGCAGCGCGAACTTCAGACCATCCACCAGACCGAAGAAGTTGGTATTGCGGTAGGTCGCCATACCATTGCCACGGTTGAACAGGAAGGTGTCTGAGTTATAGGTCATGCCGTCGAACTCAGGCTGCATATCGGTGTAGCTCAGAGCATCGTACATCACGCCAGAGTTACGACCGTAATCGAACGAACCGTAGTCGCCATATTTAACACCGGCGAAACCTTTACGGGTATACATCGAGTCGGATTCGTTTTCCGCCTGATTCAAATTCCACTGCGCCTGCCAGAATCCGTAACCGGTCAGCTGGTCAGTAATTTGCGTTTCACCACGGAAACCAAAACGCATGTACGATTGGTCACCATTCTGGCTTTGATCGTTGGTGATATAATTTTCACCCACTACCATGCCGTTAATATCTAATTTGTTACCATCTTTGTTATAAACTTCCGCTGCATGTGATGCGTTGGCCATGATCAGGCCTGCCACCACTAAGGATAGCTTTTTAATGTGCTTGCTCATTTTATTCCTCGAAAAAACCACTGCTTGTAATATTTAGTAATGCGGGAACTTATTTCCGCAGTGATGGTATGTAACATTCATTTTCTGCTCAGTAAATCTATGTAAGGAAAATCCGCACAATTAGGTAAAATAGTTCTATTGATGTGCGATTGATCACGGTTTAGCACAGTTTGGTAAATTAAAACCGCCCGCAGTTGTGTTATTAGTCTAATAAGTCCACACCAATGCCGGGTGTGATGATGGCAATGTGACAGATGAAAAAGATGAAATGGATCGTTACTGGCGCGGAGTCCGGGCTGGGTAAAGAAATTGTTGTGCAGTTATTGCAGAATGGATGCTATGTCTCTGCTATTGTTGAAGATTATATTAAAGTTGCCGACCTGACGTCCCGGTTCCCAAACCAATTTGTTGGGGTGGAGATCGCACGAAACGATAGCCGGGGAATCGCCTCATACCTTCAGTCTGTTATTGACGATTTTTCCAGTGTCGATGGGGTGATATTGTGCGACAACACCTTATTAACAAAATCGGTGGAGGATATGTCAGCTGATGAAATTATATCCTCTGTCAGCTTCGGATTAACCAATCCGATCTTGCTGATACGTGAAATTATTCCGTACTTCCGATATAAAAATGAGGGTAGACTCATCCTGGTATCTTCTTCCCATGATAAAAAATCGCCGTCAGACAGATCGGTGAATTATGCTATCAGCAAGGGAGTGGAGAGTCTTTTTTCATCACTGACGCATGATCTTTCCACATTTGGCATCGAAACATCTGTTATTAATTTCAACACAGAAGATTATGTTGCCTCTGTGACAGGAAAAAATAACTGGGCGGCTTATTCGATGGCAGAATGTATTTCGAGTGAAATAACCCCGACTCGCATGGTGATCTGTTAATCACTCGACGTGCGTTATTATTTTTATGCTAAGTCGGGAAGTGTTCATTATTAATCCAGCGCGCTGATATTGGCGTTGATTTTATCCGCAGTGGCTTTAATCACGCTGGCCGGGATTGCATCGCCCAACGCCTGCGCCGTGTGTACAAACATTGCGGCCACGTCGCTCACCTCTTCAATGATACGATTCAGCGTCTTGCCCGCAATATCTGCGGATGCCGCCGCTTTTAATAAGGCTTTGCGGGTGATATCGCGGCCATAACCCGCCACCGACGTCTGATGCTGGCCGCCCGGCCCCATTTGTAAGGTCAGGTCGTAGGCGGGGGAAACCTGCCACTCATCTTGCTGATTCAGGATAAAGGCGAAGTTTTTAGCGTGATCATCCTGGTTGTTCATCAGAACATTGAAAACCATCCGGCGCGCCTGGATTTCCCGTTCCACCCTTGAACGGGTGATCATTCCCGTTGCCTGCAAGATATCGCTGTAGTCGAGACAGGGGAGGCGGAAATCAGCCTGCAATGCTCCCGCCATACTCAGCACTGGCACACGCATGCCTGCCTGGCGATCAAAACGTTTCACCCCGAAAGCAGATAAACCGTTACCCAAATCAAACCAGCGGCTGTCAGGAAAATTGATGCCAGCCTGCCGTGCCAGTCGGGCATACACCTCCTCCAGCGCACACACCCATACCCCTTCCTGAGCCGCGGGGAACTTTATCAGCCAGGGATGGCTACCCGCGAAGGGTTGTGCGGCAATACGGCCAGTTGCGGCATCGAACTCTACCAGTACCTTGGGACGCGCGCCGTGTGGTGAACCACCCAGCCTCACCAGCTCTGGCAGTACCTCTGAGTCCTGGCCGGCGACTTCAATCTGGATCTGACTGGCCAGAACGATCAGGTCATCAATATGCCGATGCGGGTTGTCCTGCTCGGGCATATCGAGCAGCGGTCGATAGGTGAGGGCGCCCATCGTGTTATCACCTAACATTGCCAGTCGATCCAACACCGACAAGGCCGCTGGTTCGATATCATTACGCCGTAACAGACGATCCATCAGTAACCGGCCCCAGCCATCGGGTAATGAGTCGGCAATAAAACCGGGGATACCCTCCTGATGTCGTTCAAAGTCGGCATAAGTGGTGCTGACCGGCGGATGCAGCAGCGGTGACAATTCAAGGCCGCGTTCGATACCCTCGGGCGAGTATTCAAACAACCACTGGCCGCGATCCCTGCCTGCCGCCAGAATGCCCAGTGGGAAGTGTTCACCCCAGCCCTGGTAGATAATTTCCAGCCGCTGAAGGGGGTGATAGTTCTTGATCATTGGCCTTTCCCCTTACGTTGGGTCGCACGTTGTCGGCCAGGCTGCTTCAGGGCTTCAACCTGCGCGATACTCAGCGCCGGTGGAGTAAACAGCCCGGTCAGCTCTTTTTCCAGTCGCAGGGCAAACACCACTTTCATAAAATTTTCCAGCGTGGCTTTACCGTCGTTTTCGAGGTTCTTCAGGGCGGAAACAGAGATCCCGGCTTTCGCCGCCAGATCCTTTTGCAGCAGATTGCGGCGCAGGCGGTGATCTTTCAACCGTTGCCCTAATTCAGACAGCAACCGGGCTTCAGAGTAGAGATTAAGGGACATATATAAAGCTCCTGATGCCAAATTTTATGCATAAGGGGTGATTTTATGGCCTTTATTATAACACGGTTGTCATGCTTAGCGATTTATCGTGACCATAATCATGTCCAACGGATCCCTCACTTCGAATGGGAGATAAATCACAAAATAGAGAAGTGTTGTAAAAAAAATCTCAGAAATGGATTGTTTAGTCCATTGATTTTAAAGCAGATTTAAATGCTATTTTGAGTTTTTACGATGAATTGTTACTTGTTCGCGGAAATGATGCTTAACAAGCAAAAAAAGTATTATCGCGGCGGGTGCTTGGGGCTTTCTGCCTTAAGCATGCATTTGCTGACGGCAGAAAGAAAAAAACCCCAGGTGACTGTAAATCAACCTGAGGTCTTATCTTTATGCCCAAACAACATAAAGGTAGCCTCTTACATGCCGCAAGGCAAGAGGAAACACAACCATGAAACAGCAGATAGTGTTTTTCACTCTGGCGATACTGGCGGTGGCAGCCGTCATCCTGGTCTCGCGCAAGGATCTCTGTGAAATACGGTATCGCACCCTGGAAACGGAGGTGGCTGTTTCACTGGCTTGTGAAATCTTGAAGTAAGGGCCACAACGGCGGGGTTCGCCCCGCCGTTTCGGTTGTTGTCAGGCAAAAGCCTTCAGGCACCCTTCTCAAATCGCGCCGCTACAAAAACGTGAAACATCTTAAGGGCTTTAAATTAAGCCCTTATTGATGTTTTTTCTTAGTGAGAGGTTTAATTAAACCTCTTAAATTCCATTCGTGCCACTACCGCACAGTACCACAGCAATTTTCTCATCCGGTTTGAGGCTAAACAGCTGACGCGTCACCGCAGCCACCGCTGTTGCCGCCCCCAATTCAATCGCCAGGCCGGTTGCTGCCCAGACTTCACGCGCCGATGCCTCGACCTGATCTTCCGGCACCAGCACGATCTCATCAACGTACTGTTCCACCAGCGCAAAGTTAATCGCTTCGGTTGAGCGGGCCGCGAGGATCGGCACAATGGTTTTCACCTGCTCCAGTTTGACGATTTGCTGCTGATGGCGACTGGTCCACATCATCGGGCAACCTGCCGCCTCGACGCCGATAATACGAATGCCCGGTTTCAACAGCTTCGCCGCCTGCGCCACACCGGCAATCAAACCTCCACCACCGATTGACACCACCAGCGTCTCGACCTCCGGCCATTGTTCGAGGATTTCCAGTGCCATCGTGCCCTGACCAATAATCACATCGCGGTCAGCGTAGGGATGGAGCAGGGCACCGCCGGTTTCCTGAATACGAGCACCGGCCGCATCCCAGCTCTGATCCCAGAAATCGCCTTCTACCGTGAGTTTTGCCCCGTAGCTTTCGATGCGCTGACGTGTCAGCTCGGTGCTGGTGTTCATTACAAACACGTCAGCAGGCAGTGCTAACTGCTGGCCGACATAAGCGACTGCGGCACCAAAGTTACCACCCGAAGCGGTCGCCAGTCCCTGCTGACGAACCTGTTGTGGCAGATTAAGCACGCGATTAAAAGCGCCGCGTGCCTTGAAGGATCCGGTCACTTGCGAACATTCCGCCTTCAGGCGCAGTTCAATACCCGGCACAGGCTGCCACGGGGCGGCCTCCACCAGCGGCGTTTTACGTACCCAGGGACGCACCCGTTCCAGCGCGGCCAGATAGTCGTTAACGTTAATATCCTCGATCATCACTTAACATCCTGTACCAGCACCGCGAGGCTGTTGCCCTGCGCGGTGGCACCAAAAGTGCGTTGTGAATAAATCTGCCCGGCGGTGGTGAAATGGACCGCCTGTGGCTGAGCGGCGGGTTCGGTGAGACGATGCAGCCAACCCGCCAGTTCACCGGCGCTGACCTGATCGCCAATATGGTGCAGCGGTTCAAACCAGCCGTCCCCCGGCGACAGCAAATTTCCCCCTGCCGGGATAAACACCTGTTGCGATGCCTCGGCGGGGACTGTTTCCGTGGCGATCAGGCCCAAATGATTCAGCACCCGCGCCACTGCGGCACGGGTACGCTTCACCCCGCGCGGTGACACGCTGCCGTTCCAGCCCATCTCCGCCGCAATCGCCGGTAAGCCGAGGTTCGCCGCTGCGCCACAACTGGTGCGCGGATCCCCCATATTGTTGGTGACCACCGTCAGCGTGGCGGCAAAAGCGCGCGCCATGGCTTCGCTTTGCTCACGGACCTGCGGGCTGAGTTCCTCGGTCACCACCACCTGCGCGCTCTCTTCAATAAACAGCGAGCTGCCGCCGCTGTGCAGATCAAGGTAGAAATCGCACAGCGGGAAAAGGGTATCGTGGATCCAGGCGGCGATCTGTTCGGTCGGCGTGCCCCACGGGTTGCCGGGAAAGACGCGCGCCAGATTTTTGTTATCAAGCGGGCTGACACGCATTGAAGCGCGCACCGCCGGGGTATTGGCGCAGGGCAGCAGGATCAGGCGGCCCTGAAGCAGATCCGGCGTCAGATCGCGGATCAGTTCATTGATAATAATCGGCCCTTCATACTCGTCACCGTGGATCCCGCCGGTGATCAACACCGTCGGCCCGTTACCGTTGGCGATCACCGCCAGCGGCATGGCGATAGTCCCCCAGGCATCGGTATGCGCCGACAGCGGCAGATGCGCAAAGCCCACCTGCTTACCCTGACGGTTAAAATCGATCTCGCTAAACACTGTCGACATGGTTACTGCTCCGTTTTCAGGTCGTTTTGCGCATCGTTGAACCATTTCTGACGCAGCGCAGGCAACTCGCCGTCCTGGGTGCTTTTATCGATAAACTGATTGATGGCGGTCATCAGCTCCGGCTGACCAGGACGTATCGCGATGTAAGCAGGGCTTTTACGCAGCAGGTATTTCAGCTCGATATGCTTCGCCGGATTTTCCTGTGCGACTTTCTGCGCAATCAGGTTATTTTCAGCGAACATCGGTGCCTGACCGGCTAAAAAGGCGCTGACCGCCGACGCGGTGTCTTCCAGACGCAGATAGTTACCCTGCGGGTACTGATCGCTGAGGGTCAAATCCGGGGTTGAGCCTTTTGGTACCGCGATGGTGGCATTGCCGAGATCGCTCAGTTTGGTGACTTTTTTCACATCGCTACCGCCATACACGCCGAGATACACCGCCGCATAGGGTTCCGAGAAGTTCACCAGTTTGGCGCGTTCCGGGCTGGAGCCGAGCGCGGCGATCAGCACATCGACCTTGCGTGACATCAGATAAGGAATACGGTTAGCGCCGGTAACTTGTTGCAGCTGGAGCTTCACCCCCATGTTGTCAGCCAGTTTCTGCGCCAGCTCCACATCCAGCCCGGTGGGTTTACCGGCGGCATCGGTGAAGCCCCAGGGCGCGGCATCCACGGTGGTTGCCACGCGCAGTACGCCACGGGATTTGATGTCATCGAGCGAGTTGGCCTGCGCCAGTAAAGGCAGGGCACACAGCGCCACCAGCGCCAGGGTTTTACCGATTGTTTTCATGTCTGTTCTCCGGTGTCGTTAAACGGGGGTTTGTACAAAGCGTTGTAATTCCGGGGTGCGGGGAGCACCAAACACCTCGGCAGGCGGGCCGCTCTCCCATACCTCGCCCTGATGCATAAAAATCACTTTGCTGGATACCTTGCGGGCAAACGCCATCTCATGGGTCACCGCAATCATCGTCATACCTTCTTTTGCCAGGTCTTCCATTACCCGCAGCACCTCGCCCACCAGCTCCGGGTCGAGTGCCGAGGTGGCTTCATCGAACAACATCACTTCCGGTGACATGGCCAGCGCGCGGGCGATGGCCACGCGCTGCTGCTGACCGCCAGACAGCGACGAGGGAAAGGCATCACGTTTCTGCCCCAGCCCGACTTGTTCCAGCAGGCGTTTTGCCAACGCGGGCGCTTCGGCTTTGGTGATGCGGCGGGTCAGCAACGGTGCCAGCGTCACGTTCTCTGCGGCCGTCAGATGGGGAAACAGGTTGAAACTCTGAAACACCATGCCGACATTCTGGCGCAGCTTCTGCAACTCGGCAGGAGACCCTCCCACTGGCAGGCCGCCGACGTGAATGCTGCCGCTGTCCGGTTTCTCCAGCCCGTTAATGCAACGCAGCAGCGTACTTTTTCCCGATCCACTTTTGCCGATAATGGTGACGATATCGCCGCGATCGACGGTGGTGGTGATGCCACGCAGCACCTCGTTAGATCCGAAACTTTTCTTTACGGCATTAATGACGACCAGCGACATGGAAACGTGCCTCCAGGTGAAGGGAGAGACGCGCCAGCGGAAAGCACAGCGCGAAATAACAGAGCGCCACCAGCAGATAAATCAGCAGCGGTTGCAGGGTCGAGCCGCTGACAATCTGCCCGGATCGGGTCAGCTCCACAAAGCCCACCAGCGCTGCCAGTGAGGTGTTTTTGATCAGTTGAACGGAGAAACCCACGGTCGGCGGCAGCGACAGGCGCAACGCCTGCGGCAGGATCACCGTACGCAGCATTTGCAACCGCGAGATCCCCAACGACAACGAGGCTTCCCATTGTCCTTGCGGCACCGCCACAATGCTGCCGCGCCAGATCTCGCCGAGAAAGGCTCCGGCAGAGAGCGAGAAGGCGACCAGCGCAGCGGTAAACGAGCTGACGTCTATACCGAGAAACACCGGCATCCCGAAGAACAGCAGGAACAACATGCCAAGCAGCGGGATGCCCTGGATCAGTTCGACATAAAACCAGGCCACGGCCCGCAAGCCGCGCTGATGGGAAGTGCGTGCCATCGCCACCAGCAGCCCGATCACCGCGCCACAGGCAAAGGTGCAGAGCGCCAGCAACAGCGTCCAGCGCAGGGCGCTGACGATCATCCAGATATCATGTAAAGAAAGACTGCGCATGGTTACCTCCGTGCCTGAAAGCGATACCACACCATGCGCAGCAACACTTTCATCAGGCTGACGGCGAAGAAGTAGAGGCCGCAAATCAGCAGATAGATTTCAAAGCTGCGAAAGGTACGTGAATCAACAAAGCTGCCGCTGTGGAAGATCTCTTCCACGCCAATTTGTGAAATCAGGCTGGTGCCGATCAGCGTCAGCACCATCTGGCTGGCGAGCGCCGGGAACACGTTCTGCATCGCCGGGAGTGTCAGTACATGGGTGATGATCTGGCGTTTTGATAGCCCAAGCGCTTCACCAGCCTCGCTTAAACCGCGTGGCAGCGAAATCAGCCCGGCGCGCAGGATCTCCGTCATATAGGCGCCGCAATACAGCGACAGGGCGATGATCCCGGCGACCGGCGGCGAGAGATGCAAGCCGAGACTGGGCAGGCCGAAGTAAATCAAAAACAGTTGCACCAGCGATGGGGTATTGCGAAAAAACTCCACATAACCGCGCACCAGTCGCCGCCAGGCGGTGCGGGCATACACCAGCGTCAACGCACAGACCGCACCGATACTCAACCCAAACAGGATCGACAGCAGGGCATAGAGGGCGGTTTCCATCAGCCCCTTTGCCAGTACATCGCGGTACGGCAGCAGCGAGGCAAAATCAAACACGTAATCCATCGGCAACCGCCTCCTCAAGTTCGAGAATGGCTTCGATTTCGACCGTCTGGTTCTGCGGTAGCGATCCTGCGCCGATGGCAGAACGTGCCCCGCGCCCAATCTGCTCGCCAAACACCTCGACAAACAGATCGGAACAGCCGTTAATCACCTGCGGATGTTGCTGAAAGCTATCCTGCGCGTTGACCCAACCCAGCAACTTGACCACGCTTTTAATCGCACCGAGATCGCCAGTGGCCTGACGGGCGACGGCCAACAGATTAAGACCGGTCAGGCGTGCGTGCTGATACGCATCCTCCACGCTCACTTCATCGCCCACTTTGCCGGTATGCAGATGTCCATTGGCTTCCAGCGGCCCCTGGCCGGAGAGATAAAGAAAGTTGCCAAATACCCGCCAGGTGACAAAATTGGCGACCGGTGTCGGCACCGGAGGAAGTTCAATGCCCAGCGTGTGCAAATGGTCGCTCAAGCGGCAATCAGTGGGGGATAATGGCGTTGCGACGGAGGTGTTCATTTTTTGCCCTGTATGAATTTTTTCGGCATTATGACCACGCTGGTTTTTATTGGTCAACCATAATGGTCAACCAATAAGCAATTTGTATGACCGGGTTGTGAGTGGGGTCACGTTAAGACCGGATATCCGGCTGTCACCCTGATAAGTAAAGGATCTGACAGCATAACTTTGCTGATTTCGCCACTCGCGGAGGTGGCGAAATCAGGCTATAATCGCCGCCAGCTGACCAAATTGGTCAGCCATTTAAGGATATTCTCCAGGAGTCGCCGGATGAACAGCACTGATGACATCTCCCAACGCATTGTCGGCCACGATAAAACCGCCGCCGTGAGCGTGTATCGCTCGATTATGCAGGCCATCCGTGAGGGGGATTTAAAAGCGGGGGATAAATTACCCAACGAGCGTGAGCTGGCGCGCCGCTTTGCGACCTCACGCAGCACCATTCGCAACGTGTTGGCGATGATGTCGACGCAGGGATTAGTCACGCGTAAGGTGGGTAGCGGCTCGTACCTGTCGGAAAACCTGAACCAACAGTTGAGCGACACCGACCGCCCGGTGGCCGCCTGGCACAAAGAAGTGCCGACTTACAGCGAGATCCTCGAAGGACGCCTGCTGTTCGAGCCGATGATGATGACACTGGTCACTGCCCGTGCGACCGAAGAAGACTTCGCCAAAATGCGCCACCATTTGCAGGGCATTCGTGAAACGCAGGAGTGGCTGCAATATAAAGAACATATTTACGCGGTGCATCAGGCGATGTTTGCCGCAACGCGTAACCGCTTCCTGATTCAGATCTTCGATAACGTGATTGCCGACCGTCGCGCGGTGCAGTATGACGGCCAACATTCGTTGCACTCGGCTGTTAGCGACATCGTGCGCGAGCAAACGTTACGGGAGCTGACGCCGCTGGTGGAAGCTCTGGAGGCGCGCGATGGTAAATTGGCCCAGAAACGGGCGGATGACTACTTTACCCGGATTCTCGCGTCATTAAGTGTTTATGGGTAACTGCAATCGCGCTGTTTTTCCGACAACTCTCCCGTAATTGCGCGATAAATCGCGCCGCTACCGGAGGGTGAGAAGGGTGCCTGAAGGCCTTTGCCTGACAACAACCGGAACGGCGGGGCGAACCCCGCCGTTGTGGCCCTTACTTCAAGGTTGTTACCTCTTGCCTTACGGCATGTAAGAGGCTACCTTAACGTTGTCTAGGCGTTAGGGCGGCCTCAGGTTGATGGATAATCTTCCTGGGGCTTTTCTCTTTCCGCCATCAGCAACTGTATGCTTAAGGCAGAAAGCCTCAAGCACCCGCCGTGATAATACGTTTTTTTTCTGTTAAATATCAATTCCGCGAACAAGTAACGATTTATAGTAAAAATACATAATATAATGATAATTTTGTTTTAAATCAGTGCCTTATATTTTCAGAAAAACCAGCTTTTTTATTATTGCATGCGAAGTTTGTGATTTGCCTCCCATCAGGGATGAAAATCTGTCAGATCATTTCATCATTATCTGCAAAATCAAATTCCCCCCAGCCATGATGGGCTCCCTGCGCTATCACTAACATTCCCAGCCAACCTGTTTGCGCTGACTGAAAACTGTGCAATGCTCTCCATTGGTGCGCAACTTTCGTGCAACATCTCGCGTTGGTACTGCTGTAGCGGGCTGTAATCCTGGCACTTAATTTGCTTGCGGTTGTATATACATGCTCTGACAACAATCACCCTTAACTTTTTACCAGAAGGAAATCAGCATGCTATCTCTGCGTACGTTGAAAACGACCCTTGCGGCGGCCTGTTGTTTTGGTTTGATCGCGTCTGCCAGCAGTCTGGCCGCACCGGCACCGGAAGCAGGCACGTTAAAGATGGGGATTGAACCCTGGCTGGGTTACGGCCAGTGGCATGTGGCCACCGCACACAACCTGTATAAGCAGCAGGGATTAGACAACGTTGAGGTGATTAACTTCGCGGAAGATAAAGATATTAACGCCGCGCTGGCGAGTGGTCAGATTGATGCCGCCAACATTGCCACACACACCGCCATGGGCATGATCTCCGCCGGGCTGCCGGTCAAAGTGGTCCTGTTACTGGACCGCAGTCAGACCGCCGATGCGATGCTGGTTTCCAAAGATGTCACTTCGTTAAAAGACCTGAAAGGGAAGCAGGTCGCCTATGAAGAGGGCACCACCAGCGACATTTTGCTGCGCAGCGCGCTGGCCAAGGCGGGTCTGAAGTACAGTGATATCAAACCGGTGCCGATGCCGGCGTCGTCTGCCGGGAGCGCGTTGATCGCTAAACGCGTCCCGGTCGCGGTGACCTACGAACCTTATCTTTCGGTAGCGATGAAGGGGGATCCCAGCCTGAAGATGCTCTACAGCGGTGCATCTGACCCGGGGTTAATCAGCGACGTGCTGGTGGTACGTGATGACGTGATCAAAAACAAACCCGGCCAGATTGCCGCCCTGATTAAAACCTGGGATGCTGCCGTGGCGCATTATCAGGCCAACACCCCGGCGGATCGCGCCATTATTGCTAAAGCGGTAGGTGCCAGCGTCGAGGATCTCAACACCGCGTTTGATGGCGTGAAATATTACACCCTGGCGGAGAACAAAGCGGTACTGGGCGGCGAATACAGTACCACCACCTTCCCGCATGTTCTGAAAGCGGCAACCGAAGCCGGGATTATCAGCCAACCGGTAACACCCGCGCAGGTGATTGACGCCAGCTTCGTTAACGCACAGTAATCCTCCCCGGAGGCGTAATGAGTTCTTTAAAACTGGACGCCGTCAACCGTCCCTCTCATGCACGGCGGCGTCGCTGGTCGCTGCTCACCATTGGTCGAGCCCCCTCACGGGGGCAGTTTCTCAGCATCGCTGTCGCGGTGTTTGCGTTGTTGCTGATCAGTTGGTGGCTGGCAACCCGTAACGGCACGATCCCGGCGATCTTTCTGCCGGGCCTTGATCAGGTCTGGCAACGCATGGTGCGCTTAGCCGGTGACGGCACCTTATGGAGCGATGTGCAGAGCAGCCTTTATCGCATCGCCATTGCTTTTGTGATCTCCTCGTTGATGTCGATTGTGATCGGTGTGCTGGCCGGGTGTTATGGCCTGTTCAAAGCCATTTTCGAACCGCTGGTGGATTTCATCCGCTATATGCCGGTGGTGGCGTTTGTACCGTTGACCATTTTGTGGACCGGCACCGACGATGTGCAGAAGTTTTTGGTGATCTGGATCGGCACCTTTTTCCAGCAGGTGCTGATGATGATGGATGCGGTGAAACGCGTACCGATAGATTTTATTGGTCTGGGGCGCACCCTTGGTATGCCCGACCGCAAAATCCTGCTGCGCATTGTGTTACCCGCCGCCTTGCCCGCTATCTGGGATGCACTGCGTATCAGTCTGGGCTGGGCATGGACCTGGCTGGTGCTGGCAGAGCTGGTGGCTTCCACCTCTGGCCTCGGCTACCGCATCGTGGTGTCCCAGCGCTACTTCCAGACCGACACCATTATCGGCTACATCCTGCTGCTGGGATTGTTGGGCCTGATCACCGACCAACTGATGCGCGCGGCTGAACGCGTGTTATTCCGCTACAACCGGAGGCGCTCCTGATGGCCACGCTGACCTTATCCAAACTGGAAAAAAGTTTCCCACTGGGCAAAACCCAACGGCGAGTGCTGCATGGGATTGATTTAACCCTGAACGATAACGAATTTGTCTCGATTGTCGGCGCATCCGGCTGTGGCAAAAGTACCCTGTTGTCAATTGCCGCCGGGTTAGAGGAGTTCGAAGGCGGTGATGTGCTGGTGGATGGGCGATCCATCACCGGACCGGGGTTGGATCGCGGCGTGGTGTTTCAATCCTACACCTTGCTGCCGTGGCTAACCGCGCGGCAAAACATTGAGTTTGCCCTGAAGGCGGCGGGCACCCCGGCAAAGCAATGCCGTGAGATTGCCCAGCAACATCTCGAACTGGTTCGGCTGGAGAATGCCGGTGACCGCTGGCCGGGTGAACTTTCCGGTGGCATGAAACAACGTGTGGCGATTGCGCGCGCGCTGTCGTATCGCCCGAAAATTCTGCTGATGGACGAACCCTTTGGCGCGCTGGATGCCATGACCCGCCATCAGATGCAGCAGTTACTGATTGAAATCTGGGAAAAACATCGCCTGACGGTGATGTTTGTTACCCATGACATTGAAGAAGCGGTGTGGCTCTCCGATCGCATCGTGGTAATGGGACAGGGCGTTATCGACAGCACCTTCCCGGTGAATCTCCCCCGACCACGACATGAAGAAATGAGCCGCGATCCCGAGTTCATTGATTTGCAGCACCGGGTGTTGTCACGCATTCGTCAGCCCCTCGCGACCCACTGACTTAAGGAAACCACGATGTCCGTAACTTTTCACGATTTAACCCAGGCAGACACCCTGCCGGAGGCGCTTTTTAAACGCACCGAGTCTGATCTCTCGTTCTTTGCTGCGCGCGTCACGCCGATTATCGAGGCGGTAAAAAACGAAGGGGATGCGGCGCTGATCCGCTTCGCGCGTGAATTTGATGGGGTGCAACCGGAACATTTCTCGATTCGCGCTGAGCCTGAAGAGTTTGATGCCGCCTTTGCCCGAATGGACCCGGAGGTTATCGAGTCGATTCGTTTCTCGGTGGAGAACGTGCGTAAGTTTCATGAGGCGCAAAAACCGGAAGAGATGTGGCTGAAGGAGATGCAGCCAGGCGTATTTGCGGGCGATCGCCACGTCCCAATCGATGCCGTCGCCTGCTACGTGCCACGGGGGAAAGGCTCGTTTCCCAGCGTGCTGATTATGACCACCATTCCGGCGGTGGTAGCGGGAGTACCGCGTCCGGTGGTGATCACGCCACCGGGACCAGATGGCAAAGTGGATGACGCCACGCTGGTCGCAGCAAAACTGGTTGGCATCACTGAGATCTATAAATGCGGCGGCGCACAGGGCGTAGCGGCCGTGGCGTATGGTACGGAGAGCGTGCCGAAGTGCCTGAAAATTGTCGGCCCCGGCAGCCCGTGGGTGGTGGCGGCGAAACGCCAACTGACACATCTGATTGATCCCGGCGTCCCGGCTGGCCCCAGCGAGAGCATCATCCTGGCGGATGGCAGCGTCGATGGCGCGCTGGCCGCGTTAGATTTGCTGATTGAATCCGAACATGGCCCGGATTCTTCGGCGTATCTGGTCACCTCCAGCCGCCGCGTGGCGGAAGAGGCGATTGCCGCGCTGCCCGGCTACTGGGCGCAGCAGAGCGAGAAACGCGCGGAGTTTTCCCAGGCGGTGCTGTGCGGCACACATGGCGGCGTGGTGCTGACCAAAGACTTCGCCACTGCGGTTGAATTCGTTAATCAGTACGCGCCAGAGCATCTGGAGATTCTGGCGCGTGAACCGCTGGCGGTCATGCCGCAGATTCGTAATGCCGGAGAAATCCTGCTCGGACAGCACACCCCGATTACCCTCGGTAACTTTGTGCTCGGCCCGAATGCGGTGTTACCCACCAACGGTGCAGCGAAAACCGCCGGGCCGCTGTCGGTGTTTGATTATATGAAACGTGTCTCGGTCGGCTATGTTACTTCGGCGGGTTACGATGCACTGGCAACCAAAGCCCATCGCTTCGCGCTGTATGAAGGATTCCCCGGTCATGCACTGGCGGTGTCCGACTTGCGTAAAACGCTGATGGGAGAGAAGGATGACTGCTGAACCACGGCAACCGTTGGCCGCGCAGGCGCGTACCCTGGCGCGCGCGGGTGACTGGCAGGGGGCGCAACAGAAACTCACCCAGTTGATCAGTGAGGTCACGGGGGGGACGGCCAGTGATGTGGCGATCAACCGCGATCAATACAGCCTCAATTCGCTGAACGGCCACGTTACCCTTGATGGCAGTCGCCGCTTGTTTTTCAAGTATCACCATGAAGAGAGCGAAGAACACACCATCGAAGAGTACTACCGTGCCGAATTGCTGCGCGAGCATGGTTTCGCGGTGGATGTCCCCTGCTACGCCTGTGGTGAGCCGGGGCGACAGATTTTGCTCTACACCCTGCGTAACGATCGGCGACTGGCGGATGTCTGTCGGGAAATTGAGGCGGGGGACGATCCTGCGTTGCAGGCGGCGGTGATCACGGCACAGCAACACGCTGACCGCGATATTCTGCAAAAAACCCTGCCCACGCTGCAACGTGGCAGCGTAGATGAGGTAGTGGCGGAACCCATCCATCAGCTGTTCTGGCACCGGTTGATTTCACCGGATGCACCGGCCGGACTGGGCGGGCGCGTGCAGCGTTTTTACGTCGATAAAGAATTTATCCTCGCGGGCGAGACGCTGTCATGGCAAACCCTCAGCCAGTTGCAGTGGGAGATCAACGGGGTGCGCTACGCTCACAGCCTGCGTCAGTTGTTTCTCGAAGCCGGGCAACTGCTGGCCCCGGCAGCGTTGGCGCAACATGGTGTGGTCGTGGCGCATGGCGATGCGCACAACGCCAATGTCTGGTATGACACCCAGGGCGAACAACCGCGGTTGGTCAGTTTCGATCCCGCCTTCGCCGGCAGCCATATTCCGGCATTGCTGGCGGAGGTGAAAGCCACCTTCCATAACATCTTTGCCCATCCGCTGTGGTTGTATGAACCCGCGCAGGCCGACGGGCGCTATCAGGCCACGGTGGTACGCCGTGGCGATACGATGCATGTCAGCCACAACTGGCAACTGACGCCGTTGCGTGCTGCATTCCTTGACAGCAAAGGGGAGAACTACTGGCGGCCGCTGCTGGCAACGTTGCGTGAGAAAGGCTGGTTACCGGCTAACTG
Organism: Pantoea sp. X-Soil-OKNW-713; assembly: GCF_059730685.1. NCBI lineage: Bacteria > Pseudomonadati > Pseudomonadota > Gammaproteobacteria > Enterobacterales > Erwiniaceae > Pantoea > Pantoea sp. X-Soil-OKNW-713. Next base: position 72,900 of record NZ_AP035999.1, read on the forward strand.
GCAGCGGGTGGTGCGGCTGGCGATGTTTTGTTGTCCGACACTGGTACTGGACCTGCGGGCTGGCGGCGGCAGCGGGCATACGCCGTTGACCTCCTCGCTGGGACTGGCGCTGGCGGTGATGCTGGGGAGTGAAGGGGATGATGATTTCAATCGCTGGATCAATCAACTGGTGTAAGGAGACGGCATGAAAGCTGTGCGGTTAGCAGGCATTGAGCAGTTGAGCGTGGCGGAGGTTCCTGCCCCCACACTGGCGCCAGGTCAGGTGCAGATTCGTGTGCTGGCAGCGGGAATTTGTGGTTCCGATTTGCATAACTACCGTACCGGCAAATGGTTTGCCCATCTGCCGGTGACACCGGGCCACGAGTTGATGGGCGAGGTGATGGCCTGCGCCCCGGACGTCAGCGATTTTCGTCCGGGCGATCGGGTCGTGGCGGACTCCCGCGTCTGGTGCGGTGAGTGCCCGGCCTGTGCCCGGCAGCACTTCAACCTGTGCGAGAAGCTGGGCTTTGTCGGGGAAGTGTGCGATGGCGGCTTCGCCGAGCAAACCCTGTTACCGGCGCGCGGATTGCTTCGGGTGACAGACGATTTGCCGCCGCAGATTGCGGTGCTCAGCGAACCGCTGGGCGTGGCGCTACGGGTGGTGAACCAGTTGCAGCTTGCGCCTGGGGCGCGGGTGCGGGTCGCCGGGGGTGGCACCATCGGCGGGCTGGTCGCCTTGCTGCTGCACGAGGTGGCACATTGCCAGGTGCAACTGGTTGAGCCAAACGCCGAGCGTTTCCAGCGGCTGGCAAACCTGATTCCGTTGCAGCCACCCGGCCCGTTTGATTTTGCCGTGGAGGCCACCGGGATTAATGCGGTATTGAGCCAGTTGGTGGAAGAGATCAGCAGCGGGGGACGGGTTGTGCTGGTGGGGTTATTCCACCATTCAGCGGATTTCGATATGAACCGCCTGGTGGAGCGGGAAATCATCCTGGTGGGGTGTAGCGTATTTCGTGATGAACAACGCCAGGCGCTGGCCTTGCTGCCACAGTTGGCGGATAAACTGGCGACGCTGGTCGCGCCTGCCATCGGCCTTGATGACGTGCCGGACATCTACCCACATTTGATTGCTGGTCGCAGCCCCTGGTTAAAAACGGTGATCACCCCATGAAAGGATTAGAACGATTCTCGCTCCAGGGAAAACGCGCGCTGGTGACAGGCAGCTCACGCGGCATAGGCTTTGCGCTGGCGTCGGGTCTGGCGCAGGCGGGCGCACAGGTAACGTTGTGTGGGCGCGATGCAGCCACGCTGGATAACGCGCTGATCGCGCTGCGCCAGATCGATCCACAAGCCGAAGCCTGGCCGCTGGATGTCTCACAACCACAGGCGATCCGCGATTATTTTGCCCGCCTGGCGCCGTTTGATGTGGTGATCAACAACGCCGGGACTGAGCAACTGTGCCCGTCGCTCGACGTCGATGAAGCGCTGTGGCAACGCATCGTGGATACCAACCTGAAAGGCGCGTTTTTCGTCGCCCAGGCTGCCGCACGCGGTATGGTGGGGCGCGGCGGGGCGATCCTTAATCTCTGTTCGTTGACCAGCGAAGTCGGAGTGCCCGGTGCGGCCGCCTATGGTGCCTCGAAATCCGGGCTGGCGGGGTTAACCCGTACGCTGGCAACGGAGTGGGCCGGGCAGGGGATTCGGGTAAATGGCCTCGGGCCAGGTTATTTCAGCACCGATCTGACCGCCGAATTCTATGAAGACAGCGTCTGGTGCGCCGCGATGCTGCAAAAAATCCCGCTTGGCCGCTTTGGTGAACTGGATGATTTGGTTGGCACCGCCATTTTCCTCTGCTCCGATGCGTCAAAATATCTCACCGGACAGGTAATCTATGTCGATGGTGGTTATCTCGCGGCGATTTGACAGCACAGGAGTCGACGGGGTTGGATGATCGGCGCTATAGGTGAACAGCGGAAAACCCACCCCCAGCGTCAGACCAACAGCGCCACTGGCTGCCAGGTCACCGCCGGGGATGGCAAAGGAGTTAGCAAAACCTGCCGTGAATAATGAGGCCCGGCCAGCGACCGGATCGGTAAAGGTGTCGCATACGCTTTGGGGGTGCGGACGATTTCCTGGACCATCAGGAGATAATTCATGCACTCATATGAGGATCGGATCCGGGCCGTGGAGCTTTACTTCAGGTATGGCAAAAGGCTGACAGTTGTTGTCAGAGAACTGGGTTATCCGTCCGTTAAACAGCTTGGCCGGTGGGTTCGGATTTTTGAGGAAACCGGAGGCTTACCCAGGGAATTGAAGCCCAGAAAACGCTACTCACATGCACAGAAAGTCGCGGCGGTTGAGCATTATCTCACGCACGGCGGTTGCCTGGCCTTCACGCGTCGCGCCATTGGTTATCCCAGTAACGAAGTGCTTAAGAGCTGGATCGAAGAGATTTATCCGGGACGACGCCCGATGATTATTCGCTCAAACACGAATAAATGCTTCAGCCCGGAAGAAAAAACTCAGGCTGTGCGCGAACTCTGCACCCGACGCGGAACGGCCCTTAAAGTTGCACAAAAGATAGGTATCAGCGTTCCGGTCCTGTACAAATGGAAGAAAGACCTGATCGACGATGAGGCTTATCAATCCATGCGTAAAAGTAAATCAGCGCCTCCGGATAAGCAGCAGGATGCACTGCACGATGAAATAAAGCAGCTTAAACAGCAGGTTCATCAGCTACAGCTTGAACGTGACATCCTGACAAAAGCGAATGAACTGATAAAAAAAGACATGGGCATCAGCGTCCTGACCCTGAAGAACAGGGAGAAAGCCCAACTCGTTGATGTCCTGAAGGAAAGTTATACCGTTGCTGAACTGCTCAGTGCTCTGCAGCTTGCCCGAAGTTGCTATTTTTATCACAAAGCAGGCCTTCGTCTGCATGACAAATACGCGGAAATTCGCGTAATCATGGCAAATATCTTTGAGGGAAATTACCGCTGTTATGGCTACCGGCGCCTCCACGCGATGCTCCGTGAAAACAACACGTACATCTCAGAAAAGGTCGTCCGCAGACTGATGGCTGAAGAACAGCTGATTGTTAAGCGTGCCGGGCGGCGGCGATACAGCGCTTACTGCGGAGAAATCGGTCAGGCACCAGAAAATCTCCTCGCCAGAAATTTTCGTTCCAGCAGGCCAAATGAGAAGTGGCTGACCGATATTACCGAGTTCCACCTTCCGGCAGGCAAGGTCTACCTGTCGCCAGTCATCGACTGTTTTGATGGCAAAGTGGTGAGCTGGACCATAGGGACACGTCCGGACGCACAACTGGTAAACGCCATGCTCGATGATGCGATCGATACGCTCAGCGAAAATGAAAGACCGGTGATACACAGTGACAGAGGAAGCCATTACCGGTGGCCGGGCTGGCTGGATCGTATCAACGGATCGGGTCTTATAAGGTCCATGTCACGCAAGGGTTGCTCGTCGGATAATGCGGCGTGCGAAGGCTTCTTCGGGCGGGTCAAAAATGAAATGTACTACGGCAGAAACTGGGCGGGCGCAACGCTGGAAGATTTTATGTGCTTCCTGGACAGGTACATACGCTGGTATAACGAGAAGAGAATCAAAATATCATTAGGTGCGATGAGTCCGGTGAAGTACCGGGAGCATCTGGGGATCACAACATAACAGTCCAGGAAAACATCCGCATCTCCCCGTACGACATTAGCGCTTTGGAGTAACAAATTTTGTGCGGATAATCATTATTATGTTAAATACGATGTCCCGTTAATCCCGCAATACCACCTCTCCCGTAGCGGCGCGATTTATCGCGCATCGTCCAGTCAGGATGGCGTAAAACCCGCGCGATAAATCGCGCCGCTTGTATCTTGAAGTTGTAACTGGTTAGCTACCCGTTACACGAAACGGAGGCAGCTTGTCGCGCCGCTTAAGACTCGATCTTGTGCCGTAGCTTAAAGCCCTCCGTTTCTCCTTTCACGCCAGCATCTACTCTGAACGGTAACCAGAAGCTCTGACTTCGTATGTACAAGGCAAGATGGCGTGATGGTTCATGTGAAAGGGAGCTGTCTTATGATTTATCTCGGTATTGATGTCAGTAAAAACAAACTCGACCTCTGCCTGTTGCCCGGCAACGGGAAAAAGAAAACCAAAACCCTCAAAAATCATCCCGACGCCGACCGGGAGATAAATGACTGGTTAATCAGGCAAAAATGCCATCCTGAACAGGTGATGGTGGTGCTCGAAGCGACCGGCATTTATCACGAAAACGTCGCCTTTGGTCTTCATGAAAATACCCCCGTCACAGTCTGCATCAGCAATCCTCAGCGGGTCAGGGAGTTCGCCCGTGGAATGGCTATCCTGACTAAAAACGACTCCGTTGATGCTTACATCCTGGCCCGTTATGGCGAGCTGAAACAGCCTGATGCCTGGGTGCCCCCCTCCCCGGAGGTCCGTAAACTTCGGGAGCTGGTGCGTCTGCGGGACTCACTTCAGGCTGATGTCCAGCGGGCGGAGAACCGACTGGAAAAGGCCCATTCAACCCGCACAGCGCCTGAAATCATTGACTCGCTGGAGAGAACCCTGAAAGCCCACAGGGACGAGCTGAAGCGTATTGAAGCGCTCATCTCAGACCACACAGATAATCATCCGGGTCTGAAGGAAGACCGTGAGCTGCTGGAATCGATAAAAGGAATAGGCAGCGTGGTGGGCACGACAATGCTGTCGGTGTTGCGTTCGTGTCCGTTCCGGAGTGCTTCACAGGTCGCTGCGTGGCTGGGTGTGGTACCGGTGGAAAAAACGTCCGGTAGCTCAGTCAGGGGGCGTGCGCGGATGTCAAAAACAGGCCCGGCAGACGTAAGGGCGAAACTGTATATGGCGGCGATCGTAGCGATCAGGTGGAATGCCCCGGCGAAGGCGCTGTACCAGAGGCTAATCGCGAAGGGCAAAGCCAGCAAGGCCGCGCTTGGAGCGGTGATGCGCAAGCTGGTTCATCAGTGCTTCGGGGTGCTGAAAACGCGGATAAAGTGGGATGAAAATTACGCAGCTACCGCTTGACGTTCAAGACGGTAGCTACGGAATAACCGGAACACACCTGGCAGCGCTACGCAAAATCTCCCGCTCAATCCCCCTGCGTTTCTCTCAGAATTCACGTAACGACACTTTTTTTTGAGTGAACGGGTAATTGTGTTCATGGTCAGCATCCCTGTCTGGATTAAAATTGACTGGTTCTCCCCCAGCCAGAAAAGTAAGAACTTTCACTATAATCAATGCTTATTAACCACCAATGCCTCTAAAATTTTCATGAAGTTCCTGTGTTTTCTGCCGATACTGAAATGTGGGACGATGTTTTCAGTTTACTCTCAGTTCGTTTACACAACACCAGACAAATGACGATCAACACATCCCGGCCTGCGCCTTGCGCAGCAGAGACCCCTCTTTCGCCATATCAGGCGGATGATCAAGTGTCCGGCAGGGAAAATCATGCGCAGCCGTCATACGCGGCAGGCGCTTTATTAATCGGGATAACGATAACCTCCTGGGGTGTCTTATGTTTGGTGTTAAAAAGTCGGGCTCTTTTCTGCATTTTTCCAGAGATGGCGGCATTGCGAAGGATATTGAGGCGATCAAACAACATGTGGCATGGATTGAGTTTTTGCCCGATGGCGAAATACTCAGCGCCAACCAGCAGTTTCTCGATGTTACCGGCTACAACCTGGGAGAAATCCAGGGCAAACATCACCGGATTTTCTGTAGCCCTGCTTACACCCACACGGCGGACTATCGCTACTTCTGGCAGAGGCTCGCCTCAGGCGAGTCAGTAACCGGTATTTTCGAACGCTTTAACCATCACCATCAGCGATTTTATCTTAGCGCCACTTATTTTCCGGTCAGCGATGATAAAGGCAAGGTGTACAAGGTGATTAAAGTGGCAAGCGATATCACCGCGCGGCATCAGGAACTGGAGCAAAAAGAAGCGGTGATCACGGCGTTGGACCGCTCTATGGCCGTGATTGAATTCACTCCCGACGGCCATATTCTCACGGCTAACGACAATTTCCTTACGCATATGGGTTATAACCTGCCGGAGATTATCGGCAAACATCACCGTTTGTTCTGCTATGACAATTTTTACCGTGAAAATCCGGATTTCTGGCAGAAAATCGCCAAGGGTCAGCACTTTGTCGGTCGCTTTGAACGTAAAACCGCCAGTGGTGAACGCATCTGGCTTGAAGCCAGCTACAATCCGGTATTCGACGCTGACGGCAAGGTCTACAAGGTGATCAAGATCGCCTCGGATATCACCGCTCGCGTCGAGGCAGCAAAACGGGTGGCAGACATCGCAGTAACCACTTCAGAACAGACATCACAAATTACCCATAACGCCAACGAGGTACTTGAAGAGACTGTCCGTAATTCCGGACTGGTGTCGGTGCAGGTTAACGCCGCCACTGAGATCGGCGCACAATTGAGCGCGTCAGCGAAAAGTATCAGCGAAGTGGTCGCCTCCATTAACCTGATTGCCTCACAAACCAATATCCTGGCGCTGAATGCCGCCATCGAATCGGCCAGAGCTGGAGAGGCCGGACGTGGATTTAGCGTTGTCGCAGGCGAAGTGCGGCGACTGGCGGCTTCTACCGCTACCGCCACACATAAAATCACCGAGGTCGTGGAGGAAAATGCACGGCTGATCCAGCAGATGTATCACCAGCTGGATGAGGTTAAACATTTTGTGGTGTCGGAACAGGATAAAATCAGCGATTTGTCACGCAGCCTGCGAGAGATTAATCGCGGTGTGCACGAGTTTGTAAATGTAATTCATCGGCTGGATGTGTGATTGTCGGCGTGGAGGGACACTACGCTGCCCTCCACGCCTATAGTTAATCTATACGCTTATTTTGTCGGGCAAAAATAACAATGGATTTTTCTTTCCGAACTCACCTACGCACCCGATTGCGTTTTCTGGTTTCTATTGCCGCCGGGATACTGTGCTTTTTTTTGCTTCCTGCCCAACTGGGTTATCTGCAACGGTTGTTGATCGGCTGGAATATACTGGCGTGGCTGTATTTGATCCTCGTCTGGCTACGCATGCTACGTACCGACGTGAAAGATATTCCGCAGATCGCCAGACAACAGGATGAGAGCGCGACATTGGTGCTAAGCCTGGTGACGCTGGGTTGTCTGGTCAGTCTGATGGCTATCCTTATCGAGCTGCCCTCGTTAAAACACCTTACCGGCACGCCGCGCGTGTTACATCTGCTGCTGACGGCCAGCACCCTGGTGGTTTCATGGGCTTTATTACCAACATCGTTCGCCCTGCATTACGCCCATCATCACTATTTGCACCGAAGTCATAAGGTCACTCCGATGATCTTTCCGGAGAAACCGGACAATCCGGGATACTGGGATTTTCTCTATTTCTCCTTCACCATCGCCGTGGCAGCACAAACCGCCGATGTGGCTACCGGCACCACCGACATTCGCCAGATTGCGCTGCTTCAGTCGGTGATTTCGTTTGTCTTTAATCTGGCGATTCTTGGATTGTCGGTGAATGTTGGCGCGGGATTGTTGAGTTAACGTCGCCCTTTCATCACCGAGGCCGACCAGTTGAAGTCACTGACCTCACTGGCTGCCTGCGACTCCGGTTTTTTCTTTTTCAACGGTTTCTTTTTCGCTTTCTCTGCCAGCGCTTTCTCTTTCGCCTGCTTCAGCGCCATGATTTGCTGTCGAGCCTCGGCGGTGAATTCCTTCTCTTTTTTTACGTCCGGTTCCTTACCGGTGCGCTGGCGATACTTTTGCATCAATCCCCTTAACACCTCGTCAACCGCCAACCGCTCCTCAGGATTGAATTGATCGATTGAAATCATTTTTTTATCGCTCATCGTATTTGTCCTTAATCTTGTCGTTGATGGACTACATTTCGTCTCGTTGCCGCCGCCTCATGTAGAAGTATTTTAATTGGTTGCCAAATTATACAAAAGAGTTACCGGCATGCCGGTAACTCCACCTTCTGCTCATGCCTCAGCCTGTACAAAGTGGGTATAAAACTGTGCGGAATTTGTCCATGTACGAAAAGCATTGCGCCCGGCTTGACTTTGATCGCCTAACTCAGAAAATGTCCTTTTTACAGGATCATCAGAATAACCGGAGCTTATCATCACCCTCTCGCTGAAAAGGAGTGGCTGGCTTGTCGCGGTCGCTTTGGCAGTTGCTGGCTGCACGTCACAACCGCCAAAATCACTGGTCACCCCGCTACCGACCGTTGCGCAGCCCCCTTTACCGACGAAACCGGTAACCGATCAGCAACCGATGCGCGGCGTCTGGTTGGCAACCGTTTCACGCCTTGACTGGCCGCCGGTCGCGTCGGTGAATGCCAGCAGTGCCGCCAGCCGCATCAGCCAGCAGCAAAAAGCGCTCACCGAAAAACTGGATAAGTTAAAGAGCCTGGGTATCAACACCGTATTTTTCCAGGTAAAACCAGATGGTACTGCGCTGTGGCCTTCTAAAATTTTGCCCTGGTCCGATATGCTGACCGGTAAGATCGGTGCCGACCCTGGTTATGATCCGCTGCAATTTATTCTGGACGAAGCGCATAAGCGTGGCATGAAAGTGCACGCCTGGTTTAACCCCTATCGCGTCTCAGTCAACACCAAGCCATCCACCGTGGCGGAACTGAACGCCACCCTGTCCCTTCATCCTGCCAGTGTGTTTGTGTTGCATCGTGACTGGATCCGTACTGCCGGCGATCGCTTTGTGCTTGACCCTGGCATACCCGCGGCACGCGACTGGATCACCAGCATTGTGGCGGAAGTGGTTAGCCATTATCCGGTCGATGGGGTGCAGTTTGATGATTATTTTTACGCGGAATCTCCGGGTTCTGCCCTGAATGATAGCCAGACGTTCCGCCAATATGGTCAGGGATTTGCGTCCAAAGCCGACTGGCGACGCCACAATACGCAGTTGTTGATCGAGCAGGTGTCTCGCACCATTAAACAGCTGAAACCCAGTGTCGAGTTTGGCGTCAGCCCGGCTGGCGTATGGCGCAACCTGTCACATGATCCCTCCGGTTCAGATACCCGAGGTGCGGCAGCTTATGATGAGGCTTTTGCCGACACCCGTCAGTGGGTACAAATGGGCTTGCTGGATTATATTGCCCCGCAAATTTACTGGCCGTTCTCACGTCAGGCGGCGCGCTATGATGTGCTGGCAAACTGGTGGGCGAATGTGGTGAAACCGACACATACCCGCCTCTATATCGGCGTGGCATTGTATAAAGTGGGTGAACCCTCAAAGAGTGAACCTGACTGGACGGTCAACGGCGGTGTGCCGGAGTTGAAAAAACAGTTGGATTTAAATGAATCACTGCCGCAAATCAGCGGCACGATTCTGTTCAGAGAAAACTACCTTAATCAGCCGCAAACGCAGCAGGCGGTGAATTATCTGCGTAGCCGCTGGGGAAGTTAAGTTTTCTTGTACTTATATACGTACATGTTTATAATCACACTAGGCCACATTCATTAAAGAGCGACCATCATGCATACACTAACGTTTACGGAAGCACGCAACCATTTCGCGGATACAATGCAGCGCGTGTCTGATAATGCCGAACCCGTGCGCATTTTACGTCGCGATGCACCAGATGTGGTGATGATTGATGCAGAGGAATATGACGCCATGATAGAAACGCTGTATCTGTTCAGCAATCCTGCTAATGCCGCACATCTGAATGCCTCGCTTGACGAGTTGGACAAGGGCGATCTGGTTGAAATCGACGTTTGAAAACGTTATTCACCAAACGTGGTGCCGAAGATTACAACTACTGGAAAGAGAATGATCCAAAGTTGTTTGAACGCGTCAGAGAGCTGATCAAAGCCGCTCATGAGAATCCGTTGCAGGGTATTGGTAAACCTGAACGGTTAAGGCATTACAAAAACCCTGCCCTTTATTCACGTCGTATAAACCGGGAGCATCGTCTGGTTTACAGCGTCAGTGATGGCGTAATCACGATAGTTGCGTGTCGGTTCCATTACGAGCTTTAACTTTTTTTGTGGCGGCGCGATTTATCGCGCCCCAGAAAATCATCAAACAAAATACGTCCTCAGCAAAATCGCCGCGCCGTCATCAATCGCCTTCATCACCACCTGCTCCGCCAGCACCACATCTTTGGTCTGCAACACCTCCAGCAAATGATCGTAATTATGTCCTTTAGCCATTTCACTCGACTGCGGATAGAGATAATTAAGGCAAGGCCCAATCTGCACCCACAGTTGTTCAATCAGCAGCAACAACGTTGGCATTTTTGCATACCCATACAGGGTAAAGCGGAAAGCACGATTGGCCTCCAACGCAGCTTCTACCTCCCCGCTCAACTTGGCCTGCATAAAGCGATCACACAATTTTTTTAGCTCAGAGAGCTGTTTTTTCGTGATATTTGGTGTTGCTATCCGCACCGCCAACCCTTCCAGTTGCTTACGTATCAGAGTGATCTCCTGAAAGCGCTTCAGGGTCATCTCCGGGACCAGAAATGCTGCTGCCGGGGTGGCGTTGAGGGCGCCAGCGGAAACCAAACGCAGTAACGCCTCACGCACCGGCGTGATGCTGGTACCTAGCTGCGCCGCCAGATCACGCGTTACCAGGCGCGCGCCGGGCTTGAGCTTACCGACAATCAGGGCGCTACGCAGCGTGGCTTCTACCTGGGCGGTCAGGCTGAGTCGCTGTGCTTTTTCCATCTCAATCATGCGTTTTTTCCTTTCCCGGATTGTGCAAATGGTAAGAAGTTTAAATGTTTTGTTGCCAAAACGTCCCGCTATAGGATATATCATGTATTACAAAACAAGCGAAGCACGATCAACACAGCAACACTCTTTTCACTACGTTACCGAATGCATTTTGGGATGAAGTTTATGAGACTACCTGCAGTGAAGTTTGCTACCACCGCATTGCTTTTTGCCCTGTTACCCGCCAGTTTGCAGGCGGCAGAGTTGACCATCGCCCAACCCGCATCAGCCACGGCTATGGATCCCGGCTTTCTCAAAGAAGCTGCCACGCTGGTGGATAATATTTTCGATACCCTGGTACGTCGCGCCGATGATATGTCGCTGCAACCGGGCCTGGCGACCGACTGGAAAGCCATCAATGACACCACCTGGCAATTTAACCTGCGCAAAGGGGTGAATTTCACCGATGGCGAGCCGGTCAATGCCGAGGCGGTAAAATTCTCCATTGACCGCATTCTTGACCCTGCCAACCACGCACCGACCATCTCCTACATCCGCACCATTAAATCGGTCGAGGTGGTCAACGACTATCAGCTGTTGATTCATACTAACGGTCCGGATCCGCTGCTGCCAACCCGCATGAGCCGTTATCCGACCTATATTGTCCCGCCCGCTTATGTGAAAAAAGTGGGTGCCAGCGAATTCGCGCGCAAACCGATTGGCAGCGGAGCTTACAAGCTGGATACCTTTATCCCGGACGAAAAAGTGGTGATGGTCGCCAATGATGCTTACTGGCGTGGCAAACCTGCCATTGACCGCGTCACCTGGCGTCCGATCCCGGAGGCCACCGCCCGTATCACCTCATTGCTGACCGGTGAAGTCCAACTGGTGGAAAGCGTGCCTGCCGATCTGGTGCCTGCGCTGAAAAATCGCCCTGGCGTTGCGCTGGAGCAGGTCAAAGGTGGTGGGTTAACCATCTATCTCGGTCTGAAAAACAACGAAAAACCGTTGAACGACGTGCGTGTACGTCAGGCACTGTCGCTGGCGCTGAATCGTCAGGCATATACCCAGCAGTTGCTGCATGGCTACGGCACGCCGACCGGTACGATGGCGGGAGCCAATGATTTCGGTTATCTGGCGGTACCCGCCACCACCCAGGATGTCGCCAAAGCCAAAACTCTGCTGACGCAGGCCGGATATCCGAATGGCTTTACCCTGCGCCTCCAGGCACCACGCCGTTATATCGCCAGCGCGGATGTCGCCCAGGCGATCGTGCAGGATCTGGCAGCGATCGGCGTCAAAGCTCAGCTAGAAGTGCCTGAATGGTCGGTTTATACCCAGCAGGTCGCGGCACAGAAGCAAGCCCCGATGTATATGCTGGCGTGGGGATCGACCCAGACACTGGACGCCGATGCCGCCCTGTTCCCGATACTGCACAGTAGCGAACCTTACTCGACGGTGAACGATCCTGAAATGGATAAGTTGCTGGACCAGAGCCGCCAGACAGTGGATGCCGCGAAACGTAAAGTGCTGCTGCAACAGATTCAGCAACGCGTTGCTGAACAGCAGCCGCTGATCCCGCTGTATCGTGAAGACACGCTGTATGCGCACAGCGACGCACTGACCTTTAAAGGCCGTGTCGATGCCCGTATCCCGCTGTTTGATCTGAGGCTGAAATGATTAACCCGGCAGCAGCCTTACAACGTCGGCCACGCCGTATTTTTTACGGTGATGCCATCATCGGCAGCGCGCTGCTGCTGGTAGTGATCGTGGCGGCGTTGCTGTCTCCGTGGCTGCCATTGCCGGACCCGTTAACCAACCAGTTAACCGAGATGTTCCTGCCGCCAGGCACTGGCGGCCATTTGCTCGGCACCGATCAACTGGGCCGCGACCTGCTCTCCCGCATCCTCGCCGGTACGCGCCTGTCGCTGTTGGTGGTGGTGCTGGCCGCCGCGATTGGTGCGGTGGTCGGCGTGGCGCTCGGCATGATTGCCGGTTATGCCGGTGGCTGGGTTGATGCCCTGATTATGCGCCTGATCGATATCCAACTGGCGGTGCCCTTTATCCTGCTGATCCTGCTGGTGATTGCGTTGATGGGAACGTCCACCACCAACATTATCGTCATCATGGGGGTGACCAGTTGGGCGATCTACGCCCGCGTGGCGCGTGCCAAAACGCTGGAAATTCGCGAGCTGGAATACATCCAGGCGGTGAAAGCGATGGGGTTCTCGCCACTGCGTATTTTGTTGCGTCATATCCTGCCTAATCTGCTCACCCCGTTGGTGGTGCTGCTGACACTGGATATTCCGCGTCTGATTGTGCTGGAAGCCTCAGTGGGTTTTCTCGGCATGGGCATTCAGCCGCCGACGCCCACCCTCGGCAATCTGATCGGTGAAGGTCGTTCGTATATGTTGCTGGCACAGTGGCTGGTGCTGTATCCCGGTCTGGTGATCGCCGCGCTGGTGATTGGCTGCAACCTGCTGGGCGATGCCCTGCTGCGTCGCACCCATACGAGGCTGGATTAACATGCTGAATATTTTACTCAATCGCCTCGGACAGTCAGTGCTGGTGTTATTCGGCGTATCGCTGCTGATTTTCTTCAGCCTGCACCTGACCGGAGACCCGGCTGCGCTGATGATGCCCCCCGGATCCAGCCAGCAGGAGATTGATACCTTTCGTCACAGCATGGGCTTTGACCGCCCACTGTTGTGGCAGTACGGCCACTACCTGAGTGGCGTGTTGCAGGGCGATTTTGGTGAATCGCTGCGTTACAGCCAGCCGGTGCTGGCATTAATCGGTGAACGTCTGCCTGCGACGGCACTACTGGCCGTCAGCGCACTGGTGTGGAGTTCCCTGCTCGGCCTGCTGCTCGGCATCATCAGCGCCCTGCGCCCGCACAGTTTTTGGGATCTGATCTGCCGCCTGGTGGCCTTCAGTGGTCAGGCCATCCCGGTGTTCTGGCTCGGACTGCTGATGATTTTATTTTTCAGCCTGCACCTGCAATGGCTGCCCTCCAGTGGCTACGGCAGTTTCACTGCGCTGATTATGCCCGCCGTCAGCCTCGGTGCCTTTTATATGAGCGCGGTGGCACGTCTGACACGAGCCAGCCTGCTGGAAGTGCTGCAACAGGATTATATCCGCACCGCGCGTGCCAAAGGGTTAAGTCAGTGGCGTATCGTGGTGCGACATGGCCTGCGTAATGCGTTGATCCCGGTGGTGACGGTGCAGGGTATGTACTTCGCTTCGCTGCTCGGCGGCGCGCTGGTGACAGAAATTATCTTTGCCTGGCCGGGTATTGGTCGCCTGGCGATTCAGGCGATTCAAAACCGCGACTTCCCGCTGGTACAGGCGATCGTCCTGCTGGCCGCGCTGGTATTTGTGGTGATTAATCTGCTGATCGACCTGTTGTATCTGGTGCTGAACCCGAGGATCCGCCTGTGAACCGACTCGACGCCACCCTGGAACTGCTGAGTGAACTGACGCGCTGGCCAAGCGTGTCGGGACAGCTTGACGCGCAACACGGCCTGGCCGCGTGGCTCGAATCCTGGATAGTGACGCACCTGAATGCCCGCGTGATTTACCCGGTTGCCAGCCAGGCCGCCGACAAGCCGCCGGTGGTGCATGTCCGTATTGATACCGGTGCCAGCAAAACCGTGGTGCTGTACAACATGTACGACGTGATGCCTGCGGATGACGCGGGCTGGGATGTGCCGCCCTTCGTCGGTGGCGTCTGCCACTGGGACGATTTAGGCGATGTGTTCGTCGGACGCGGTGCAGAGAACAACAAAGGCCCGGTGGCGGGGATGTTGATTGTGCTGCGGGGGTTGTTGCAGAACAACCAGCTGGCGGTCAACCTCGAAATCTTGCTGGAAGGCGAAGAGGAAATCGGCAGCGGCAAGCTGCGGCGTTACCTCGCGCAACAGCCCTGTCCGGTGGCACCGGCTGAGGCGGTGCTGTTTCCGTCGCTGTGCGAATATGGCGGCGGCGAACCTCGCGTCTATCTCGGCTTTACCGGCCTCGCCACCGGACGCTTAAGCGTCAACGGCGGCGACTGGGGCGGCCCTTCCTCCGCCATTCACGCCAGTAACGCCGGATGGATAGCCAATCCCGCCTGGCGTCTGGTGCAGGCGCTGGACGCCATCGCCCCCGCCGCTGACAGCGGTGTACTGGGCTACATCGCGCCGGATGCCGAGGCTAACGCGCTGCTGGCAACGCTGGCGCAGTCGTTCAGCATCGATGATGAGCTGCACTTCCGCCGCAGTCAGCGTCTGATGATTACCGGTGACGCGGTCACCTGTTTGCAAACCTTGCTCGGCAGCGCCGTGCTGACGCTGGCCGAGTTGCACAGCGATCCGGTCGGTGGTCGTGGCGTGATCCCGTTCCGAGCCAGCGCCGAACTGGCTTTCCGTATCCCGCCTGCGTTTGATCAGGATGCGATGATTGCTGCCGCGCAGCAGCGCCTTGCACAGCCGGATTTGACCGGCACCCGGCTGGAACTGGTTGATCGCTATCCGGGAATTCGTTTTGGTCGCCACGCCAGCGGCGTCGATGAACTGATCGCAAGCTATCAGACGCTGGGCGCACAGCCGCAAATCTGGCCGTGGGCACCGGGTTGCGCCCCGGCGTATGCCTTCGCTGCCATCGCCCCCGCTTTTTTAATTGGCGGCCTGGGTCACGGCGGCAACGCCCACGCCGTAAACGAATTTGTCACCCTGACTGGACTGGAGCGCTTCCAGCAGTCACTGAGCCTGTGGCTCACCGCATTTTCTGACTCGACCTTTGGTCGGGTCGCGCCACACCAGGGAAACACCAGAGAAGTACTAAAACAAAATATTACAGGTAATTTTAATGAAGACAGTCGATGAGTTTACACGCGTGCCGTTGGGATTCTTCCCCACGCCGCTGGAGCCGCTACCGCGGCTTGGGGAGGTATTAGGCATAAGTCTCACCATCAAACGTGATGACTACAGCGGCTTCGGCGGCGGCGGCAACAAAGTCCGTAAGCTGGAGTACCTGATGGCAGAGGCCTGCCAGGCGGGCGTCAACGTGGTGATCACCACCGGTGGACATCAGTCAAACCACGCCCGCATGGTAGCAGCGGCGGCGCGTAAGTTTGGTATGCGTCCAGTGCTGGTGCTGCGCGGCAACCCGCCTGCCAGTTGGCAGGGCAACCTGCTGCTCGATAAGCTGTTCGGAGCCGAGGTGCAATTCCTCGACCCGGACGGTTATTTCACCCAGATCGAAGGGGCGATGCAGGCGCACGCCGATGCGGCCAGCGCCCGCGGCGAGAAGCCGATGATCATCCCACTGGGCGGTGCCACACCGCTCGGCGCGCTGGGTTATGTACGTGCGGTTGAGGAAATCAGCGCGCAGCTTGCTGAGCGCGCCGCATCGGTGCCGGATTTTGTGGTAGCACCGACCGGTTCCGGCGGTACCCTCGCGGGACTGCACGTTGGCACGCGCCGTTACTGGCCTGAGACAAAAGTGATCGGCATCAGCGTCAGTGCCAAAGCCGACTGGTTCCAGCTGCGTATTTCAGGTATGGCGCAGGATTGTGCTGATTTGCTGCAATGGCCGCAACAGTGGCAACCCGATGATATCTGGATTGAAGATGGCTATGTCGGTGAAGCTTACGGCATCCCATCAGCGGGCGGTATCGACGCCATTTACCAACTGGCGCAGCAGGAAGGCGTGTTGCTCGATCCGGTCTATACCGGCAAAGCGATGCACGGCCTGATATCGCTGGTTAAACAGGGGCATATTCCGCAAGGTGCCAACGTGACGTTCGTGCATTGCGGTGGTTCTCCCGCGCTCTATCCTTTTGCCGACCGGCTGCTGGAGCAATAAATGCGCGTGCTGGACGAAGCCACGGTGGCGCTGCTCGGCGGCGACGATCCGGCGTTAGCGCTGGCCGATGTTCGTGACGTTGTCACGCTAATGCGCGCCGGTGAAACGCAGATGCCTGCCGAAAACCATATCGACCTCGCGACACCGCTCGGCAAAGCCTATGCACTTCCCGCCAGGGTTGGCGGACATTTTAACGCTGCGGGCGTGAAGTGGACCGCCCACCGCCCGCAGCGACCTGATACGCTACCTGCCGCCCTGGCGGTAACGCTGATCAACGATGCCGCCAGTGGCGTGCCACGCGGCCTGGTTGCCAGTGGCGCATTAACTGCCGCGCGTACCGCTGCCGTCAGCGCGCTGGCATTGCAATATGCCGCGCCCCGTGCGGTAAAACGCGTGTTGCTGCTGGGTGCCGGTTTTCACGCCCGGGCGCATCTGCGTATGTTGCAGACCTTGTTTCCGACGCTGGCGCAAATCGGCGTGTGGAATCGCACGCCGGAAAATATGTCTGGCCTTAACGGCATCACCCCCGAGCCCGATCTCGACGCGGCACTGGCAAAACCGTATGACGCGGTGATCACCTGTACCAGCGCGACGCAGCCGATTGTGGATGCGCCTGCGGTACGTGCGGGCCGTCTGATAATCCAGGTGGGCTATCACGAAGTGAGCTTTGCCGCGATCAAAGCCAGTCGCCAGGTGGTGGTGGATGCGTGGGGTGATTTCGCCCAGCGCAGCGCCAAAAGTTTGTTCCAGATGTTCCGCGCGGGGGAATTCGCCGAGCACGAAGTCGCGGCCGATCTCACCTCGCTGGTGATAGATGGCTGGCGACCCGACGCTACCGATAGCGTCTACTTCTCCTCCTTCGGGCTGAACGTTTTCGATATCGCCCTCGCCGCCCGCGTGCTGACAGCGGCCGAGCAACAGCAGGCTGGAAACTGGCAAACATTATTTAATGGAGTCACGCATGATCATTAAGGCCAGTGCGCTGCGGCTGAGACAGTCACGCGGCGAACATTTTTTATTGATTGATGTGCGTGACGTGGCCGAATGGCAAGCCAATACGCTGCCCGGTGCGCAGCACTGCAACGTTTACGATTATTTTATCGCGGACAGCACCCCTGCCGGGTTGGCGGCGATGGCAGCCGACGCTGCCGCAGCGCTGCAACTGTTGTTTGATCGCTATCCGGCCGCAACGCCGGTGTTTTTTGAACAGCAGGTGGGGATGCGATCGCCGCGCGGTGCCTGGTTCGCCTGGCTACTGGGTCGGGACGATGCATTGATTCTCGATGGTGGATTGGATTCCTGGCGGGAGACAGGTGATGACCTGGAACCGGGCAAGGGGTTAAGTTACACCGTCACACAAAATTCAGAACACGCTGTCGTAAGCTGGGACAGCCGCTGGGTCAGCAGCCGTCAACAGGTCATCAACGCTGATGGCAAAACGGTGATCAACGTTGACGCGCGGCGTCCGTCAGAATTTGATGGCAGTTTCGTGCACGATTGCTGCCATCGCGCCGGACGTATCCCTCATTCCCGCCTGTTGTTCTGGGAAGATGTGCTGGAAAATGGCCGCTTTCGTACCGCTGCGGAAATCGCCCAGCGAGCTGAAGCGGCAGGTTTGGCACGGGGTGCACAGTTGCAGGTCTACTGCCATCGCGGCGCACGCGCCGCCACCGTGCTGGCGGCATTAAAACTGGCGGGTTATCCGCAGGTGGCGATTTATGTGGGTTCCTGGCATGAATGGGCAGAACATAATGAACTGCCCATTTTGTAATTCTACGTGCTTATAAGTATTGGGATTTAAAAACCTGGCTACAGGTTGGACAGCGCTTTACGAACGCTTTTTGCGTCAACATGGGCACAGGATCGCATGAAGGACCGCGCTTTGGTGACTCAAGTGTCACCAAAGCCGCCACCGCCACAGGCGGCGGTGGATCTAAACTGTCAGAAGTGAGATTGGTTAGCCAACTGACGGTGCCGCCAAACGGATACCAGGTTTCGCGGCTGACCAACACCCCCTGTTCATCCACCACGCTGCTCAGGCTGCCGAGCCTGTCGGTGAGGTTAAAATGCGTTATCTTCTGACTGCCCTCCAGCCAGATATGGCTGCTCCCTGCTTTAATCATCAGCAAATGCTGTTGTTCGCCGGGGGTCGCGTAACGATAAAACTCATGAGGTTGTGACATACATTTTCTCCGGGAGTGAAAGGCGAAAATGTACTTCAGTGTGAATCTATAAAAACCTCAGCGATTTACATTAGCCTGGGCAGAATATCAATGCCGTACCGAAGAACGGTGGCTTTTTTCATGCCTTTTATATTGCGTTAAAGTGTAACTCACCACATTACACCCATTCTCATTACAGGGACGCCGCTTTTCATTCATTCCATGAATATATCTATTATGCGCCGCTAAAGTCCTTGAGGTTTTAAATTTTTTCACACATTTCGCGCAATTAAATTCTCCGGTTTCAGCATGAGTATATTTATGGTGGCAAAGGTCACTCATGGAGAAAAATCGGCTGTCACATCCCTCCATTTCACAAATGTATGGCTTATCGCCAGCATGGACATTATATGACTTTCATAGAGTTGTTTATCGGAAAATATTTTCCCACAGCCTTCATGCTTACACTCAAATCCAATATTATGCACCTGCAATAAATGTAAGTTACGTTTATTGTACGAACTAAAAGATTTCGGTGGAACGCACTTACGACACCAGGATTTATTCTTTGTCTTTGAGTCGGTTGATGTGCCGGGTTGCAGTATCTCTGGTCTGTCCTCCGTTACCGGGGCCACAGGTGGCCGGGGTATGGGATCGGAGAGTGGGATGGCCTCCGCTTGCGGCGGCTGCGATATGGCGAGCATCCTCAGGTACCGCTTAATCGGTGGTAACGACCTGTCCCCAGGATTTGTCGCCCGCAGATCGCCCCCCATACTCAAATCCAGCGGTTCATTCTCTCCCACCCTGCCATCCCGATCGCGCAGCGTAAGTGGATTATTACTCACCATGCAAAACAGGTTTAATCCGTCAATGGTGCCCGCTGGGTCGCAGTTCAGCCAGCGCATTTTCCACGGCACATAACAGCGCCAGCCGAAATATATCAACCCGGTGGCATCACGTTCTTTACCTGCATAACGCTGGAATTTTAGCGCCGCACCAGCCTGCGCACCGGTTAACCAACTTGCCGTGCCGCCAAACGGATACCAGGTTTCGCGGCTGACGAGGATACCCTGTTCATCCACTATGTCGCTCAGACTACCGAGCCTGTCGGCGAGGTTAAAATGCACAATTTTCTCACCGACTGCCTGATAGATATGGCTATTCCCGACAACGACCACCCGCAGACGCTGTTGCGCGCCGCTGCGCAGCTCCACGCCAGGCAGGTAACGCACCTGCTGCCGGGTGCCATGATGGTACTTAAGCTGGCGCTCGCCGGGAGCAGCGTAACGGTAAAACTCATGGGATTGTGACATAGATTTTCTCCGGTATTAAAAAGGGAAAATCTATGTCACCGGCAATCTATAAAAACCCGTCACGGCGCGATTTATTGCGCAGGTTTTTCCGGATTTGTGCACGAAATAGCGCGATAAATCGCGCCGCTACGGACAAATGGCACGTTGCGTAAGCGCCTGTTGCACATTCGGCGCAGCAGCCAGAAGCTGGCGTGTGTACTCCTGCTGAGGCTGCCTAACCACCTGCTCGGTCGCGCCAGATTCCACAATCCTGCCGTGATACATCACAATGACACGATCGCACAATTGCTGAACCGCGCTGAGATCGTGGCTGATAAACAACACAGACAAGCCAAGTTTGTCACGCAACTCGCTGAACAAAGACAGAATTTGCCCGCGCACCGAGAGATCCAATGCGGCGACCGCCTCATCCGCCACCAGCAGTTTGGGTTCCATCGCCAACGCACGGGCAATCGCAATACGCTGACGCTGTCCACCCGAAAAGGCGCTGGGTAAGCGATCTGCATGTTCCGGTTTTAAACCCACCAGCGTCAGCAATTCATTGACACGCGCGTTGATCGCCGCCCCGTGCCGTAGCTGCCAGACACGTAACGGCTCGGCAATCTGTTCTCCCACGGTAATCTTCGGGTTCAGACTGGCGTAGGGATCCTGGAAGATGATCTGGCTGTGGCGACGCAGATTATTCAACTGGCGACCTTTCAACGGTTTCCCTTCAAATAACACCTCGCCGCTGTCGGCGGCGATCAGGCCGATTGCTGCACTGCCCAGGGTGGTTTTGCCTGAGCCAGATTCACCAATCAGACCAACAATTTCTCCGGGCTGAATCTCCAGGTTGGTGGGATGCAGCACCGTCTGGCGCTTGCCCGGCATCAGCGGCAGGCGTCCCGGCGTTGAATAGCTTTTACAGATGTCGCGCAGTATCAGCAACGGTGTCTGACGCTCACGCACCGGAGGAGTGGGGGGAAGATGTGATAAAGAAGCATTGATCAGTTTTTGGGTATAGGGATGCGCTGGCGTCCCGAGGGTGCTAAGTACATCCCCCTGTTCAACCAACTGCCCTTGTTGCATCACACACACCCGATGCGCATAACGCGCCACCACCGAGAGATCGTGGGTGATCAACAACATGCCCATCCCCATCTCCTGCTGCAACTCCTGCAACAGTGACAGGATTTGTACCTGAATGGTGACATCCAGCGCGGTGGTCGGCTCATCAGCGATCAACACATCCGGTTGCCCACTGATGGCGCTGGCAATCATCACACGCTGGCGCATGCCACCTGAAAGTTGGTGGATATACTGGCGCGCGCGCTGTGCCGGGTTGACGATACCGACGCGATCCAGCAATGCCACCGCTTCGTGCTGTGCCTGTTTCCAGCTGAATTGCCGATGACGCACCAGTACTTCGGCGATTTGCTCACCAATTCGCAGCGTAGGGTTCATGCTGGTCATAGGTTCCTGAAACACCGTCGCAATACGGCAACCGCGTAATGTGGCGGTGCGCCTCGCATCCAGTTCCTCTCCCTGAAAACGGATGATACCCGAGGTTTGTTGCACGCCCGGCGGTAGCAAATTCATCAATGCCAGCGAGGTGAGTGTCTTACCGGAGCCTGACTCCCCCACCAGTGCCACAATTTCCCGCTGATCGAGATGGAACGAAACATCGTCCACCAGCAGACGTTGGTCTTCCGTTGCCAGATTGAGGTGTTCCACAGACAGGAGGCGCGTCGTTGCATTCATAAGGCTATCGGTCCGTAAAAGCGGAAAAATACAGGATATATCCTGAGAGAAAAGCTAACAAGAACGTTAGGTTATGACCCCAAAGTCATGAATATAAGCGCGTGACAGAAAAAAAGAATAAAAACGAGTAAATCGGCATTATTGTGAGGTTAATCACCGAATTGTGATGTAACAATCATTTCTGATGGTTTATACAGAGAAATTGCCCACAAATAACTTCTCTCGACAAAATAAATTATATTATTTTATATTTTTTCATCATATTTATTTAAATGATAAAAAACATAAGTTCTTGTAAAAAATCGTCGAAATTTCGCGCATTCTGTTAATTGCAGCTGTGACAGGGAATAAGTAGACTCGCGGCGGGTGCTTGAGACTTTCTGTCTTAAGCATTGGTTTCGCTGACGGCAGAAAGAGAAAAGCCCCAGGTTAATATCCATCAACCTGAGGCCTCCTTCATGCTCGCAACATAAAGGTAGCCTCTTACCTGTCGAAAGACAAGGAGGAGTATCAATGAAACAGCAGACGGTGATCATTATCACCGCCCTTATCCTTGTGACGGCCACGGCTGTCTTGTTGGTCGTCCGGAAGGAACTCTGTGAGGTGCGATTCCGAACCGGCATTATGGAGGTTGCTGTCTCACTGGCTTACGAATCCAGGAAGTAAGAGCAATCGCGGCGGGGTTCGCCCCGCCGTTCCGGTTGTTGCAAAGCATAGGCTCTCAGGCACCCTTCTTTCCGGATCATTCCCCTGATGCCGCAATACCTTAACGGACAGGTACTGACCTATAATTCCCCGTGTTTTGCCCATGATGTGATAAAGATGCAAAACCGCGAAACCCACCATCATACTAAGTTGTTAACTTAATATTGTTAGCAAAAACACGATAAAGGGACTTATATGTATCCAGCCAACGGCACGGTTAGCCTTCCTTCTCCAAATACAGTTGCACGCCCGGATGATCGGATAGAAACAACACCGGGAACGTTCCAAATCGCAAACCTTAATATGGCTCAGGCCACGCTCTCATCATCTTTTGCTGGCACACAATCCATTATCACGGCATTTCAACCCACCGCCGTTGACGAAGGCTTTAACCTGGAACAGCAGGTCACCCCCCAGCCGGAGATCGTCTCTGCGTGGAAACTGAATACGGCACAACCCGGTATTACGGCAGAGCGTGATTTGGCACCTGGAACCGAAATTGACGTGACGGTAACGCAACCGGATGGGAGCAAACGTCCACTGCCGGTGTTTAAAGTCACGCGGGGCAGCCAGTATTTATGGCCAGCCGATATGGCACAGTTTATCAATCAGCAGGCTAACCTGCTGAATCTGCCGATTGCTGCCGGTGAAAGGTTGCATGCCGATGAACTGAGCTTCCCTGCCAGCTATTACCGCAATATGCTGTGGGTACCGGCCAACGGGGATTATACCGTGCAATATCGCGTGAAGCCGTAGTGATCAGCCCTCTCCCTGACCTGTCGTCAGGGAGAGGAGACGGAGATCAATCAGAGATTTTTATATCTGTTATCCCTTCTTCTTTATGCACATCGGCAATTTGGTGCGCTTTCGCCTCGTCAATGTTCTCAATTTTGCCAATATCTACAGCATGCTTAGTGACTGCCATATCCCAGCCGAGAATTTCTCGCACTTTTTTTATCACCACTACAGGAAATTTATTGGACGTGATGTCCCATGTGACGGTTGCCATTGTTTCGTTCTCCCTGAAGGTTGATGCGACTTTCGCTGAATAACAGAAAGCCGCATCAGTTTACTCTTCCTCGATTATCACTTTATCCCCCGCCGCATCCTCAATGGCTTTTCTCAGCCTTTCCGCCGTCACATCATCTAACTGACCAATCTCGCCTGGTTCAGCTGCATGTTGCGCATCGAGTAATTCCCAACCTTCTGCCGCCATCACAGAAAGGATCGCTTTAGTTACCCCTGCTGGATTTGGACGGGCGCTAAATGTTACTTTTTTCATTTTACATACCCTTATCAGAGATTCTGGTTCACCCAGAATTTACCCAACGCCTGGCTGACAAAAACGTGAAGTGAGGCAAAGTGAACACCAGATTGCGACAAATGCTGAGCGCACAAGGACCAGGCTAAATCATGCGTGCCAATATGATCGACTTTATCCAGATCTTTACTCAGGTGGTGGAACTGGGCAGCTTCACCAAAGCGGCCGATGTTCTGCAATTACACCGGCCGGCGGTGAGTAAAGCGATTCAGCAGTTGGAAGCTGAACTTGGGGTAAAGCTGCTACATCGTACCACCCGTAAACTCAACGTCACCGACGAAGGTGATGCGTTCTATCAGCGCGCCAAACTGCTGCTGACCGATGTGGACGATATGATGTCCAGTTTCTCTGCCACTCAACCACCTCGTGGTCGACTCCGGCTGGATGTCCCGCTCGCGCTGGCCCACACGCTGCTCATCCCCCATCTGCCGAACTTCATCAGCCGCTACCCTGAGATTGAGGTGGTACTGGGATCGTCAGACAAAAGGAGTGACTTGATCGCCGAAGGCGTCGATTGTGTGATTCGCCTTGGCGAACTACAGGATTCCAGTTTTATCGCCAGACGACTGGGTGAGATCAAGATGGTGACCTGTGCCGCACCTGCTTACCTGCAACAGCACGGACATCCACACACGCTTGATGATCTGGCACAACATCAGGCGGTGAATTTCTTCAGCGAAAATAGCCGCGAAGTGATGGCGTGGAGATTTATCGTTGAGGGTGAAGAAGTCGCGTATCGCCCCACCAGCAACCTGTTGGTAGACAACTCGGATATTTTGCTGTCGTGCGCGCTGGCGGGGTTGGGAGTCATTCAGGCCAGTTGTATCGCGCTGGCTCCGCATATTGCATCAGGGGCGTTAAAGGTCGTACTGCCGCATTATCCTTCCGTTGCTAAACCGGTGTCGATTATGTATCCGGACAAACGCCATCTTGCCCCCAAAGTGCGCGTCTTTATCGACTGGTTCAGTGAATTGTTCACCCAACAACGCGGATTGTTACCAAACCAATAACACTGAAGTTCCCGAACAACTATTTTTGCCACGTCAGTCACCCCGTAGAGTCATTTGCTACGCCACTTAAATACGAGGTCTGAAAATGTCTAAAGTTGTCAGGTTTAACCGCACCGGGGGACCGGAGGTGCTGGAAATCGTTAATGAGCAGGTCCCCGCTCCCGCTGCTGATGAGGTGCAAATTCGTGTTCATGCGATTGGGCTGAACCGCGCCGAGATCATGTATCGCAACGGTCAGTACGTTATTGATCCGGTGTTCCCGGCCCGCCTTGGCTATGAAGCCGCAGGTGTGGTTACGACTACTGGTGACAACGTCACGGAATTTCACCCAGGTGATGCGGTCAGCGTCATACCTTCTTTCATGTTCAACGAATATGGTATGTATGGCGAGGTCGTCAATGCCCCGGTTCACGCCCTGGTAAAACACCCGGAGAATCTCTCTTTTACCACCGCAGCAGCCAGTTGGATGATGTATGTCACTGCCTATGGTGCGCTGGTGGAATTCGGTAATGTGCAGGCGGGCCAGAACGTCATTATTCGTGCGGCATCCAGCAGCGTCGGGCTGGCAGCATTCCAGATTTGCAACATGCTCGGAGCGAAACCGATCGCCCTGACCCGTACCAGCGAAAAACGAGAGATGTTGTTAAGGGCAGGTGCGGCGGCTGTGATCGCTACCGCCGAGCAGGATATGGTAGCGGAACTCCAGCAGGCCACCGCAGGACAGGGGGCGCACATCGTTTTTGATCCTGTCGGTGGCCCGGATGTGGCAAAACTGACTCAGGTGATGGCACCCCAGGGGATGTTTTTCCAGTATGGGGCACTCGACAGTCGCGATATGGTTGTCCCGGTATTTGATATTCTCGGTAAACACCTCACGCTGCGCGGCTATGAATTGTTTGAAATCACGACTGATGCAGAAAGACTGGCGCGTGCAAAATCCTTCGTGCTTGAGGGGTTACGTAGCGGCAAGCTGCAACCGTTGATCGATAAAACCTTCAGTCTCGATGAGATTGCAGAAGCCCATCGCTATATGGAAGCGAACGGCCAGGTGGGCAAGATTGTTGTGACTATCTGAAAAACACTGAAATCAGGGAGTACCGAATGAATATGCAACCGAACTGGCAGGCACCGGCAATTAATCGTAAACAAGTCGGCGATATGCTCGTCACCATGCTGAGTGATGGCTATCTCGATGTTTCCTTTGAGTTGCTATCAGGCATTGATGGCTCAAAAGCCGAGGCGTTACTCCAGCGACGCGGTGCACCGATTGCCCCGCGCATCAACATCAACGTGTATGTGGTTCAGACCGCGCAGCGTACCATCCTGATCGACAGCGGTGCTGGCGGAATTAAAGGCTGGGGCGGCAGATTGCCGGTGGCGCTGGCGGCAGCAGGGATCGACCCACTCCAGATTGACACCATTTTGCTGACCCATGCACATCCTGATCATATTGGCGGGCTCGCGGCGCCTTTGCAGACGCCGCTATTTCGGAATGTGCAGCAGCTGTTTGTGCATGAAAAGGAGTTAGCGTTCTGGCGTGATGAAACCATTGCGGCCAGCGCCCCGGATGGGTTTCGTCCCTATTTTGAGCTGGCGCGTAATGCGTTTGGTGCTTACCATCAACAGTTGGTGCCTTTCCGCGAGGAAGCGATTTTACCGGGCATTCAGACCGTACCGCTGTTTGGGCATACACCGGGACACAGCGGCTATCTGCTCGGCGATGAGAAAGCATCATTGTTGATTTGGGGGGATATTGTGCATTTCCCGCATATCCAGGTAACACAACCTGAGGTCACCATCGCGTTTGACAGCGATCCCGCCGCTGCCGCGCAGGTTCGCAGCCAACTGCTGGATCGCGCCGCCAGTGACAACCTTGCCGTCAGCGGAATGCATTTTAACTTGCCAACTACCGGTAAGGTGGTACGCGAGGGCAATAGCTTCGCACTCAACTATGACCTCTGGTCACCGGTGATTTAAATAAATGGGTGGCGCGATAAATCGCGCCGCTACAATCACATATCCGTAAGGATTGCGTAATTGCCCAATTTTAAAGACAGTCCAGCTGGGGCATGTTAAAATTATCACGATACCAGAGGGTCTTGCTCATGCCTAAAACAGCTTACTTAACTGTAGAAAATAAAGTACGTAACCTTGCAGCTGCTCACCATGTTTCTGCAAGTCGCGACGATACCAGCAGAATGGCTGCAGCGATAACACGTCTTGCTGGTGATACTGTCGAACTGGACACCGTGGAACAGATGCTTGTGAATTTAAAACGTAAAGGCGTCCTCACAAAATCGGAGATCCTTTCCATCCAGGCAGATTATCTCAGAGAAAAAAGAGATGCTGATAAGAATCTGAATGCATGACATTTGATCCTTTTGGTGATTTCAACACTGCTGGTT
Source organism: Pantoea sp. X-Soil-OKNW-713 (assembly GCF_059730685.1). Classification (NCBI taxonomy): domain Bacteria; kingdom Pseudomonadati; phylum Pseudomonadota; class Gammaproteobacteria; order Enterobacterales; family Erwiniaceae; genus Pantoea; species Pantoea sp. X-Soil-OKNW-713. Next base: position 100,115 of record NZ_AP035999.1, read on the forward strand.
ACTTACAGAACTCGTTAGGATTGAAAAATCCAAATGAAGTTAAGGAGTCAGAACATCTGGCTTTTGAATCAAGTATTGAAGATGCGCTGGATTACCTGGCCAGTCTCGAAGTCATTGATTATGACGACGTACTGAAGGTTCATGAGATCCTGTTTTCTGGCTTTTACCCTTGGGCGGGTAAAGACAGAAATGCATTAGTTCCTCATCTGGCAGTTTTTAAAGGTTCGCCAGAAAATCCTCGACATACCACTTTCGAACACCCCCCATTATATCCGACCTGCAATTGACTACGCTTTACGCCTGGCTTCAAATCAAGATTGTTTTAAAGATAAGCCAAGGGAAGTGATGGGGGCATTTGCTTTTGCACATCCCTTTCTCGATGGCAATGGGCGAACATTACTTCTTGTTTTTATGGAACTTTCATATCGGGCTGGCTTCTCAATAGATTGGGGGAAGACCAACAAAGATGAATATCTAAGTGCGCTTAGTGAAGAAATAGCGGAGCCTTCCAAAGGCCATCTTGATAAATATTTGAATCCATTAATCGTTGAAATTTCAAGCCGAAATGATTGGCCTAAAATGATTGGCGGAATAAAAGGATTAGACGGCCTCGATAAAGATGATGTGACGTATGAGAGCCTGGATAATCCTGAAGTACAACGAATATATAAAGAGGAGTCATATTTCTCATATCGTGTAAAAAAATACGACAATGATTAATTTACCCGGATATTCTGCGATTTAATATGTTGCCAAAAACGTTCCGCTGCCAGATTCAGCCTCGCGCCCGACCGATACACATAGGCCGAGATCGGTAACGACAAGGTGCCATCCAGAATCATCAGCTTGCCCTCACGCAGTTCACGCTGAATCGAATATTGCGGCAACCACCCCACCCCATGTCCGTTTACAATCATACGTTTAAGCAACTCACTCATCGAGGAGACGAAGCTGAGGGTAAAGGTATTGTCAGGGATTTTATCGATCACCTGATTCACCTGACGGCCCATATAACTGTCGTTGGCATATTTCATCAATGGCAACCCGCCGTCGTTGAGCCGAAACAACGGTCTGCCATCGACATCACAGGGTGAAACCAGATGCAAAAATGAATCGAATATTTTGTGGTGGATAAAGGGGTAATTCATAAACTCTTCGTTGTAGAAGGTGAGAATAAAGTCGCTTTTCCCTTCTTTGAGGTTATATACCGCCTCATCCACGTTGATGGATTCAACATAGTGAATCCTTTCAGCGCTATCGGCAAAACCGGCAATTAACGTCGGAAGCAACAAAACCGACAGTGAGGGAGCGGCGTCGAATTTGATACTCTGACGGAAATTGTCCAGTCCTTTGATCCGATTCAGTTGGTAATCCATATCATCCAGCATATTGCGCGCGTAGCCGACAAAACTTTTACCCTGCCGGGTAAGCTGCAATGGATTAACGCTGCGGTCGAAAATGGCGAAGCCAATCGCTGATTCCAGCGACTGAATACGACGGCTGAATGAAGACTGGGAAATGTTGCGCTTTTCAGCGGCTAACGTGAAGCTCCGCGTCTCTTCCAGAGCGATAACATCATAAAACCACTTCACTTCCAGATTACTGACCATCGTGCTGATTCTCACAAAATCTTATTTGTCGCCATGCAAATTATGCATGGCATATAGAAATTATGCAATCAATGCATCTGAATGTTGGTGCTAGTATCCTGAACAGTTGCATAACTGAACTTCGCCATTTCATTAACAGCTCAGTTAACTATCAAACAAACTATCGGCCGCAGTGCTATGCAGCCCAATATTCAGCCAGCAATCAGTCAGGTATAACATGTCCAGCTCTGAGAAGATTAAAACAGCCCTGTCAGATTTAGGGATCACCCGCGTAAGCGAAGTGATCTACAACCCCGATTATGACCTGCTTATCGCACATGAAACCTCGGCAACGCTTAACGGCTATGAACGCGGCATCATGACTGCTTCCGGGGCGGTCGCGGTCGATACCGGTGAATTTACCGGCCGCTCGCCGAAGGACAAATATATTGTCCGTGATGAGCTAACCAGAGATACCGTTTGGTGGTCTGATGCGGGTACTGGCCGTAATGATAACAAACCACTTTCCCCGTCGGTGTGGGCTGAGCTGCGTCATCTGGTATCAAACCAGTTATCTGGCAAGCAACTTTACGTGGTGGACGCCTGGTGTGGTGCCAGCAATGACTCAAGACTGGCGGTGCGCTTTATTACCGAGGTAGCCTGGCAGGCTCACTTTGTGAAAAACATGTTTATCCCGCCTGTAGCGGAAGAGCTGGAAAATTTTGAACCTGATTTTATTGTGATGAACGGGTCAAAATGCACCAATCCGAACTGGCAGACGCAGGGTCTCAACTCTGAAAATTTCGTCGCATTTAACCTGACCGAAAAGATGCAGCTGATCGGCGGTACCTGGTACGGCGGAGAAATGAAGAAAGGCCTGTTCTCGGTGATGAACTATTTTCTGCCGCAGCGTGGTATCGCCTCTATGCACTGCTCTGCCAACCGTGGAGCAGCGGGCGATGTGGCGTTGTTCTTCGGTCTTTCCGGCACCGGTAAAACCACCCTCTCCACCGATCCGCTGCGCGAGCTGATTGGTGATGATGAGCATGGCTGGGATAACGAAGGTGTCTTTAACTTTGAAGGCGGCTGCTATGCCAAAACCATCAATCTGAGTGAAGCGGCAGAGCCAGAAATTTACCGTGCTATTCGTCGCGATGCGTTACTGGAAAACGTGGTGGTGCGTGAAGATGGTTCAGTCGATTATGCCGACGGCAGCAAAACCGAGAACACCCGTGTTTCATACCCGCTGGCACATATTGAAAATATCGTTAAACCGGTTTCCCGTGCGGGCAATCCATCCAAAGTGATTTTCCTCGCGGCAGACGGTTTTGGTGTGTTACCGCCCGTATCACGCCTGACGACCGACCAGATGAAATACCACTTCCTGTCTGGTTTTACCTCTAAACTGGCCGGGACGGAACGTGGCATTACCCAACCTACACCAACCTTTTCTGCCTGTTATGGTGCCGCCTTCCTGATGTTGCATCCAACGCAGTACGCGGAAGTGCTGGCGGAGAAAATGGCGGAAAGTGGTGCTGAAGCCTGGTTGGTCAACACCGGCTGGAATGGCGAAGGTAAACGACTTTCTCTGCGTGATACCCGCAATATTATTCGGGGCATTCTGGACGACAGTATCGTTCTCGGTGATAACACGCTGCCGGTATTTGGCCTGCTGATCCCGGATGCTGTGCCAGAGGTGGAGTCTCACCAGCTTGACCCACGCAACGGCTGGGCAAGCGCGGAACAATGGCACGATGCAGCAGACAAACTCGCGAGCCTGTTTGTTGCTAACTTCAGTCAATATGCGCAAACCCCGGAAGGTGCCCGTATTGCACTGGCGGGTCCAAACCTGGCGTAATTTATCTGTGACCCGTCACTGCGCTTGCAGATGACGGGTCACGCTGCCGTAATAGTTGAGGGTTGTCGTTCAGCTCGTACTTCACGGAATTCAGCAGCGAGACGGAATGCGTCAACATCTCGTATCGATACAACAACAGCATTAACGTTCCCGGTGATTCATTCCTTAACCAGGGAAACCTAATAAACAATGTCCTGATGCTATCCCTTGTTTCAGCCTCCGACTTAACATCGATTGTGCGCAAAAATGCGGAACACATCGACTGATCCAGCTTTGACAAATCAGCTTTGCTGGCATCCCATGCCGCTTTAGCCGCAGCCCCGTTTAACTCCCCTGCGTAAATATGCTCAACCAGCGACGTGGTGATCTTTTCTAAACTGAGTCTATCCTTATCAGGCGCAAGTAACTGCACTTCATGAATTAACATCAGCCATTTGATTTCATCGCTAATAATAATATTTAACAACTTCTGTAACAGATGGCAGCGTTTCTTCACGCACTCCCAGCACAACAAAATCTGATCCGAGCCAGGAAGAACAGCACTGTCAACTGGTGGCAAATATACGGGTAACTGCGAGATAAAGGGTAAACATGAGTCCGTTGTTATGGTTGCCGACGGAAAACGCACCTCCATCAGGGACCTCTCATGGTCACAGGCTGGCGCAGCCATAAGCCGAGCTTTTTCAGCGTTTGCATATTTTATTACCTCACGGACAACTTTCTCTTGTGGATTGATACCAGCCCAAAAGGCGGCTTTTGTCAGTTGGTGCCAGGTTAAGTGCTCATCCGGAAACGCTTTCAGAAGCTTTGCAAGCCATTCAAATTGTTGAGCCACCTTGCGGACCAATTTTCCGGGCTGATTGTGTTGTATCCAAAGACCCATGTCCGTTGTAATATCGGCGTCAGCGATACTCCAGCAAGTACTGAGAAAATTAAAATGAGGTATATTCGTGCCACATGCTTTTAGCTTTTGCTGCCAGGCAGAAGGGGTGAGCATGATATTTTTTTCAATTAACTTCTCTGCCATAAGAAACATGGTTCTTCTCTGATCCAGTTCAGGATACGTATTCGTGATGTTATTGTATATTCCAACAAAATCTTCATCAACGCGCTTGTGTTTAAACGAAACAATCTCCTCGATAACTTGCTGATTAACTATCAAACCACGGCAATTCATTTTATAAATAAATTTTTTTATTTTCGGCACGGTTAATATACAGTCATCGCAATGGAAAATGATGTCCTGTAACGCTTCAGTTTGGGTCAGGGGATTACTCAGCAATTTAAATTTTTGTATGATAATATCATCAAGTTCCGATGCGCTGGTGTAAATTACAGAAGATATCGTCGTAGAACTTTGCGATACCGTTATCTGCTGTAAGGGTAACTGAAGAGGAGTTACCGTTGACAGGGTCGCCGACGCGCCTGGAACGACATTTGATGTAGGCATTCTGATCATAAAAACCCCATTGAAAGCCGAGACGCCAAATATTAAAACGCGGAACGCGGAAAACTTATTTCGTGAAAGAAGAGATACACTCTCGAATAGCGTACTTATTATAGTGCACATACCCGATAATCTTTCTCAACTACGGTAATAACTCAGTACTGAAGAGAGCCGCATGATGAATAACATCATGACAGGCGCAACAGCAAGATATGTATATTCATGATATTAGATGTTAAGACTTGCGTTATTAAGAGTAATTTTCCACCTTTTCAGTTCTTTAGACTCTCCTATTAGCCGCTGATCTAATCAGGAGTACGAACGTCAACCTACGGCGCTCTTGCACCATGAAAGTTATCTGAAAAGATGTGAATCAGACCTTTTTTGTGATTCCCACGACAAATTCGCATTATCACACTAGCAGGCAGGTGCCTGGATCTCACACAATGGAATATATATACCTATCTGAATATATATTCATGCAGTACAGGATTCTTCGACGAGCCGCATGGATCGGCGTGTAAGCCGGACATCGGCATTCGCATCATAGCCGTGGTTTAAGGAGAACATCTTATGAGTACCTGGAACTACCCAAAATTTGGCGCGGGCTTGTGGCACTTCGCTAACTATGTTGACCGCTATGCGGTGGATGGTTATGGACCCGCGCTGAGTACGCTGGAACAGATTCGCATCGCTGGTACAGTAGAAGATCTTTCGTATGTTGATGTCCCCTATCCCTTTACCGAAGGTGTCAGTGTCAGCGATGTCAAACAGGCCCTGGCGGACGCAGGCTTAAAAGCTATCGGGGTTACCCCGGAGATCTACTTACGTCGTTTTTCACGGGGTGCATTTACCAATCCGGATCCGACTTTGCGCAAACAGGCATTTGAACTGATGCATGAAGCCGCCAGTGTGGTACGCGAATTGGGGGCTAACTATGTCAAGGTTTGGCCAGGTCAGGATGGTTGGGATTATCCATTCCAGGTCGACCATAAAAATCTCTGGCGACTGGCGGTTGATGGCATGCGCGAGCTGGCGAGTGCGAACCCGGATGTTAAATTTGCCATTGAATACAAACCGCGTGAACCTCGGGTAAAAATGACCTGGGACTCAGCTGCACGTACATTACTGGGTATTGAGGAAATGGGGCTGGATAATGTGGGTATCCTGCTGGATTTCGGTCATGCCTTATTTGCCGGAGAATCCCCTGCCGGTTCCGCGCAACTGATTATCGATCATGGCCGCCTGTTCGGCATGGATGTGAACGATAACCTACGTGGCTGGGATGATGACCTGGTGGTGGGAACGGTGCATATGACCGAGATCTTCGAGTTCTTCTACGTATTGAAGATCAATAACTGGCAGGGTGTCTGGCAGTTGGATCAGTTCCCGTTCCGCGAGGATAATGTGGAAGCAGCTAACCTGTCGATTCGGTTCCTGAAGCATGTGTATCGTGCGTTGGATAAGTTAGATATTGTCGCGTTGCAGGATGCGCAGGTGGAACAGAATCCGCTGCTGGCGCAGAGGATTATTCAGAATGCGTTGCTGACGGCTATTGAGGAGTGATGAAGTAACAGTTTTATTACCAAGAAGAAGCGGTTTACGACATAGAATCCTTGACTGGTGAGCAGGCGGCTACTAAGAGCCGCCTGCCATACTCATTATGCTGCCATGACTTCCGTCTGTAGAAAGCCGTTAAGAGTCAGATAAAACAGGTTTCTTCTTTTTTCAAAGAAAGTATAGGTGAGCTGTGATTTGTACTCTCGTAATTTTTTAAGTGTAATGAGTAATGTCTCGCAAATTCGTTCATCGTCCCAGCCGCGAAGAATAAGCAGAAAAACACGCATTCTTGCGCTGTCGTCTTTTTCCTTGAAGGGTTTTACTTTCTTGAATTCCTTGGTACCTTTAAAAAAATCGAATATATCATAACTCCGCACATCAAGAGCGAAAAAAGAAACATTACAGATTGACTGAAGAATGAAAACTTCCAGTTCATTATTGAAAATCAAGACAACATTCTTTGTTCTGGAATTGACATCACCACGACTCAATAAAACCAAAAAATGATGAATATCACAAACAATATAAAATTGTCTTGGGCGATTGATACTTTGCAACAAGCCATCAATTGCAGATCCTATAAACTTATTATGTAGCTGCATGAGAAATAGATCTTTTTTTATCACAATGTCACCATTGAATATATCATTGCGAGATAAAAATTCAGCTAATCAGTTGTAATTGGTAATACTGATCACCTGTAAAATTCGAAGTAAATTTGCAAATAGCCATACTTATAAGTAATGCAAACCTGTTAAGAGCAATACTATTAATGTAAACCAAACTGTGGCACAAAACCCCACAACTAATGACCAGGCACGTAGATTTGACATGATATCACCTCACATCAAGTAATGTTTCGGCATGATTAATAAGCTGCCTTATTGATAAACCCTTTGAATATAGTCAGAAAGATTATTTTCAAATCTACCCAGACACTCCACATACGAATATACTCAAGATCAAAGTCAATTCGTTTCTGCATTTTCTCAAGAGTATCAGTTTCGCCACGCCATCCCTTTATTTGAGCAAGTCCAGTAATACCAGGCTTAACTTTATGACGCAACATATACCCCTGAATAAGAAAACGATACTGCTCATTATGCGCAACAGCATGTGGCCGTGGACCAACTACAGACATGTGACCAAAAAATACGTTGAAAAATTGCGGTAATTCGTCCAACGAGGTATTGCGCAAGAAACGACCAATAGGTGTAACACGGAGATCATTTTTTGTTGCCTGTGTAACAGCGCTACCATTTTCCATTACAGACATAGAACGAAACTTCCATACTGATATTGGTTTGCCATCCATTCCATAACGAGTCTGTCGGAAAATAACAGGGCCTGGAGACGTTAACTTGACGGCACAAGCTATAGTTAATAAAACAGGTGAAATAAGAAGCAAAACAAATCCAGACACCAGAATATCTTCAACTCTCTTAAAAATACGATTGATTCCTATAAAAGGTGTATCGAACAATGGCACAACAGGAACACCATTAATTTCTTCTGTACGCGATTGCAGAATATTGAAAGTAAATACATCAGGTACCAATAAAACAGAGCAAGTCGTATCTGTCAACTGTCTCACCAACTCACTGATACGAGCTTCATCTTTCATGTTCATTGCAATATAAACACGATCAACTTTCCCTTCACGCGCATCATTTACCAAACTAGAGATGTTGCCGGCATAAGGGACACCATCAAGGTTATTCGAGAAAGCATCATCATAAACACCTTTTACAACGAAGCCGAGCCATGGTGATTTTTCGAAACTTTTTAGTAACGCGATACCAGCAGGCATGCTACCGGCAATGCAAACACGTCGCGTGTTATATCCATATTTTCTTAGCATACCTGCCAGTAAACGAATACCAGTACGACTTGCAACAAATGCGACAGAAACTAAAATAAACCAATGTGCGAAAAGAAGATTTAAAAAAGAAGAAGTAGGTACTTGCCTGCTAATAAACCATGTAAAACTTAATGTTAACAACCAATTTCTCAAAACAGTAAAAATCTCTAGTGATATAGACACTCCTCTCCATGAACGATAAAAGTCAGTGATTCCGCTTATCGTCTGGAAGATAAAAATACCAGCCATCGCGATTAGCTGCGATTGGGCAGAAAAAGGCTGATTATTAAATGAGGTGACAATATAAAGACCTACAAATATGATTAGCACATCCGATATGCGTTGCACTATAGATATCAATGATACATTGGGTTTGGGGGAAGCTACATGCTGTAATGTTGTCATGATATGGATCTCATTAGTGATTAAATGGCGTCCTCACTGGAAAAACAAAAAAGAGGACGCCTACCCTATTTACTATTTATATAGGTGCAATGAATACGCGATAAATATGAAGTGTCACTTTACAATTAGTATTATTATCACTGCCGTAACGCAGATAAAATCTCTTCAGTTTTAGAAAGCATCAAAGAAGGCTTTCCTCTTGACTCAACATTGAGACGAACTACAGGTTCAGTATTTGAACTGCGTAGATTGAAACGCCAGTCATCAAACTCCAAACTTATGCCGTCAGTATGATCGACAACATTGGCCTCTGATTGATACAGATCCAGTACACGTTTGATTGCAGCAGGAGCATCAGAAACAGTGCTATTAATCTCGCCTGATGCAGGGTAAGCATTAACACACTCTTCGACTAAAGCATTTAAAGATAAACCACGTAATGAAACTAATTCAGCAACCAGAAGCCAGGGAATCATACCACTATCGCAATATGCAAAATCTCTGAAATAGTGATGAGCACTCATCTCACCACCATATACGGCATCTTCACTACGCATTCTTTCTTTGATGAATGCATGCCCGGTTTTCGACATCACAGGAACCCCTCCCGCTCTGGTAACAATGTCAACAGTGTTCCAGCTTAAACGGGGGTCGTGAATAATGCGTGCAGCAGGATTTTTCTCCAGGAATGCAGCGGCCAAAAGCCCTACGATATAGTAACCTTCAATGAAGTTGCCTTGGTGGTCAAAGAAAAAACATCTGTCAAAATCACCATCAAAAGCAATGCCGAAGTCAGCCTGATTGGCAATGACTGCATCACTAGTATGATGGCGGCATTCTGGCAATAAAGGATTAGGAATCCCATTAGGGAAAGTGCCGTCGGGTGAGTGATGTACCTTAACTAAATCGACAGGAATTGAGAATTTTTGGAAACGTTCTTCAAGGGCGTCAATTACCTGCCCAGCAGCACCATTCCCACTGTTTACAACAATTTTTAATGGGCGAGTGAAGTTTTTAAGGTCAACAAAATCAAGAAGGCAGTTGACGTAGGATTCCATGACAGAATGTTGCTGATAAGAACCTCGTTGAAAAGGATTCACGTCAGCAAAATTGTTTACCTCAGCCAGTCGTTGGATTTCGTTTAAACCAGTGTCACCACTGATGGGTTTAGAATCCTCTCGGACAAGTTTCATTCCGTTGTAATCTATCGGGTTATGGCTTGCAGTAACTTCAATACCACCGCTTGCTTTCAACCAGGAGGTAGCAAAATAGATCTCCTCAGTACCAGTCATGCCCAAGTCTATAACATTCGATCCTGAATCCATTAATCCTTTGGCTAAAGCTAATTTGAGCGTTTCACTGGTCAAACGGACATCTGCACCGAGTACAACCGTTTCCGGTTTAAGATATTCACCGAATGCTCGGCCGATACGGTAAGCTATATCTTCATTTAACTCTTCACCCAGTTTTCCGCGGATATCATACGCTTTAAAACAAGTCATTTTTTTAGTCATTTTTATTCTCGTTTAGTAATGAGCTTTTAATCTGATAATGTCGTCATCGCCCAGGTAAGAACCTGATTCTATTTCCAGTAATTCCAGAGGGATCTTCCCTGGGTTTTCCAACATATGAACCACTCCAGGAGGAATAAAAGTAGATTGGTTCTCTGTAAGTAAAAAAACTCTGTCATCTAAGGTCACTTCAGCCGTCCCGGATAAAACGACCCAGTGCTCTGCACGATGCAGATGCTTTTGTAATGAAAACTTCCCACCTGGTTTTACGGTTACACGATTAACGTGATATCGCGGAGCGGTAACAACCTCATCATGGCGGCCCCAGGGGCGATAAGATTCTCGATGTAGTCTGAACTCTTTTCTGTTGTGAACTTTCAGATGTTGAATAACTTTCTTAACGTCCTGAACTTTCGTCTTATCAATAATAAGTACCGCGTCTTTAGTATTAACAATTACTAAATTCTCAACTCCAATGGCGGCAACGAAAGTGTCATCTGTATTTATATAGCAGTTCTCAGCATCTGAAACGAAAACATCTCCTGTTATGCAATTCCCACGTTCATCTCTGGAGTTAACCTCCCATAAGGCTGACCACGAGCCAACATCATTCCAACCAGCATCAAGTGGAATAACAACAGCATCGGATGTCTTTTCCATAACAGCATAATCAATTGACTCTTCCGGACATGTTCTAAATTGCTCGGTGTCAATACGAATGAAATCTTGCGAATTATCCCTGTTAAGTTTCGACATGGATTTATTACAGGCTTCTAAAATATCCGGGCGAAACTTACCTAATTCTTCGAGATACCGTTTGGCTTTGAAGAGAAACATGCCGCTATTCCAGTAATACTCTCCACTAACAAAGTATTCATTAGCTGTTTCTAAATTTGGTTTTTCTACAAACCGCTGAACACCAAAAACTGGAGTATCATTATACATTTCACCCCGTTGGATATAACCGTAACCCGTTTCAGCAGCCGTTGGGACGATACCGAAAATACATAATTTCCCGTCGTGAGCATAGGGTAGCGCTTTCTTTATTACATCATGAAATGCATTCTTATCTTCTATAACATGATCTGCAGCCAATACCAGCAAAAGGGGATCGTCATTATTCTTAACGGCCTGAAGTGCAGCAAGAGCGATAGCAGGTGCAGTATTTCTTCCAACAGGTTCAAGAATGATATCGCTATGTGGTAGATCAATCTGTCTTAATTGTTCAGCGGCCAAGAAGCGATGCTGTTCATTGCAGATTAACAACGGAGCGTGGGTATCAAGGCCATTTAGACGCACGATCGTTTCCTGCAACATTGATAACTCACCACTTAGACGCAGGAACTGTTTAGGATAGGTTTCTCTGGACATAGGCCAAAGACGACTACCTGTTCCGCCAGCCATGACAACGGGAAGTATCATTTTTACCTCGATGAATTAATTATCGAACGATAAGTTAAAGTTTATAAAGTTGAATGCCGTCTAGCAGGTTTTTAGGTTCTGATTTACTTATCCTTAAAGAATCACCCAAATCATCCCACAAAAAAAATCGACCAATTTTCACATATGACAAGCCATCATTACCTTCCGTTTCTTTTTCACCTACTGAAAACCCTGACATTAAATTCATCTGGTTTTGTGCATTCTGATCAACCTCAATGACAACAGGTTTTTTAGACTTGTTATAGATTGATATTGAACCGAATGAATTAATTTTGAAAACATCATTACCCTCAAGATCTGTGACATTGAAAGCATCACCACGTCCAGATTGAACAATTTTTTTAATTTTCTTTCTGCTTGAAATCTGGAACAAAGACTCTCCATTCAGTGTTGAATCTGCCACGCTGACCACTTTGTTACTAAAACTAGTGTTGTCATATAGGTCTGTCAGAAGTTCAGCGTCAGCTCCTTCACTTAACTCCAAAAGGAATCTGGGTCTTTCGCTTTTTTAGAATAAGAATAATGGGTATTTCCATTTAGATTAACACCAACAACGTTCTTCGCTAAAAAGACATTAGAATATACCCCACTGACTTTCCTTGAATTATTGAAGAAAAAATTACCAGCAATGATATGCCCTTGAGTATTAGGAGAAACAGACTCTATAGATATAGCCGTCTTCCCATTACTATTAATTACATTATTAGAAAAATATCCGTTTATAGCATTTCTCTGAAGCAAGACTCCATTTTCACTGTTAAAATAAATATCACAATTAGCGATTCGATACGTCGGCTGTGTAATAACAATTCCATTACCATTCTTTGTGTAACCAATCGAACTATGCGAAATATTCCAATCAACACCATTGATAACCACTGAATCCAGATGTGAGTACTCAATTTGACAATTTTCAATGACACCCATATGTCTGCCATGGGAGGAGTATAAACAATTACCAGTAAAGCTGTTGATATTACAATTATACATAATGATTGATGGGGAGTATTTCTTGGTATTGTTCGACGATATGAATACTCCCGTTAGTTTATTTTCCAGGCTAATTGCTCTGGCTGAAATAGTGAGGTCATAGAAGGTTGGTGACTCAAGGCAGTTAATTGAGATAAAATTCCCTGATGTATCTGGAAGGGGAACCAAGGCCGCTTCGACCCTTCTGCCAGCACCTTGAATGATTAACGGTCCATTAATATAAAGGTTTCTTGATCTGTAAATACATGAAGAAAGGATCAATTTGTGATTTATGGCAGCATCTAGCGCTTTCTGTAATGCTTTAGTATCATCCGTTATACCATCTCCAATGGCACCGAAAAACTCCGGACGATAGTTCCCGTCAAATTTCCTCTTCCATCTTTTATTATTAATTACTATAACTGTTCCATTATCATCCTTACTCACCTTGTCATTTTTATCATAGTAGAAAACACCCCCTCCCTTTCCACTACCATTCCGATATTCATTAAGAACAACCTGGACTCTTTCACCTGAAGGTTCAAATGTTCTCAACTCATCAATATTATTAAAAAAAACATATTTTATTTCTTTTTTTATCTCTAAATCATGATGTAATGATGGCTGAACAGAAGAATCAGATGCCGACGTTCTTAACACGCCAAAGACTGCAGCCACTGCAGCAGCACCTTTCAAGAAAGCCTTTCTACGTTCCATAAGGAGCCCCAAGAAAAATCTTTCAGTGGGTGGAAATTAAATAGCGCAAAACAAAACTAAAATTCTTGATATAACGAGGTAGTAATCTTTTCGGATTGCTCAATGCTCTAAACAACCATTCAAGACTTAATTTCTGCATCCATGCAGGCGCTCTCTTTTGCTTGCCTGTAAGAAAATCGAGAGATGCACCGATACAAAAAACAAAAAAATTAGCATTATTTTTTCTTTGATACTTATCTAACAGTCGGCAGGCAACAATTTCCTGAGCGGGAGAGCCTACAGCCAAAAAAACCAAATCAGGATTACTTTCATGTATAAAATCCACACATTTCTCAACTTCGTTAGGATTCTTGGTAAAGCCCATAGGGGGATTATGATGTTCTATTTTTGAAAGCGAATATTGTTTTTTTAGTTCGATCATACTAACAGAATCGCTGCCAATGATAGTTACACGATAGTTTTTTATCCATTGTGAAGCTATTATGTCACGGGTGAGGTCACTACCAGGAACAACATTATTTATCCTATTACCTTTTAAATAAGATAAAATTTTAACGATACGGCTGTCACATAAACGAAAAGCTGCACGTTCATAAGCCTCTACAAAAGTCGTATCAGAATTTATGCTTAATCGTTGAAAATGGTCAATATTAGGCGTAACTACAACTTTGATTGATCTATCTTCATCACTTATTAAATTGGCCTGAACGATATCAACAAACTGCCGTAAAGAGACGTCATTTATGGTCAGGCCATTAAATTCAGATTTGTTAATCATAATAACCTTAAGATAGACTGTTTAAGATGATTTTTTTAAGTCTGGTGTTCTTTCTTTCATACCAGTTACTCGCTTCAACACTACAATTTATAAGTTCCTCATCACCAAGCTGTGACGATAATGCATTCTTAACCTCTTTAATCATGGCTTCATGATCAGCAGCACTTTTTACATATGAAGGTGCATCTTCAATACCCCTAAGTGCGAACCGTGAAGCGATAGTTGGCACCCCCAAGGTAATTGCATCTAAAGTTTTAATTTGAACACCGGCTCCGGACACTGATGGTATGACTACCATTCGAGAAGAAAGCATGAACTCCTCTGCACTCTGTACAAAACCCAAATATGAAACGTTAGAATACTTGTCTTTTAACCACTGTGCTCCTTTACCTGCGACATGAATAGTTATGTCATCTGGCAGTTTTGGGTATACCTGATCGAAGAACCACTCCAATCCTTTAGAATTTGCACTCCATGTCCAGGTACCTATGATCGAAATATCGCAATTTATGTGCGTTCTTAGTGACTTTTTTCTAGGCTCAATCATCGGTAAGGGTTCGAACAACACTAGCTTTTCATCTTTAACCTTGATCTGATTCTTGTAAAACATCAAATCATCACTACTTAATGACCACACTTGATTGCATTTAGATATGGCTTTATTTTCTAGTCTTGAGATGCTTTTTGCTTCTCTCAAAAAAATTGTTTTCTTTATAACACCCTGACTTTTCTTATAAAGATCGAAATACAAATCACTTTCAACATTATGACTAATAAAAATAACCTTTAAGTTCGGAGGCAAATAATCCAACATCCATAAAATCTGAGTGTGATCAATAAAAACATAATTGTATGAATTCTTTTTTATTAGTTCATTTACTTTATTGATGTAAGACTTTCCGTAGTACTTAATTACTGAGAATGACTTGTTAGAGACGATAGCGCTGATGAGCCACTTTATGGTTTGAAACTTATTACCGCTAGTTTCTATAATTCGTTCATCTACGCTATGAAAATTTTCTTCTTTCTTCTCTGTAGACTCATGCATTCTCTTATAGCCAACAACATCAACATATACACCCAGTTCAGACATCTTACAGATCAAATTCTTGCTTACTGATTCACCACCAGAGCTTGCACGGTAAGGTAGTACAGTAGTTAAAAAGAGAGCGCGCATAGAACCTCATTTTTTAAATAATCTAATGCTATTTTTAATATATATACTGGAATAAGTGTGAGTATTAAATTCATTCCTGAGATATTCATAGGCGTTATTGCTAATCTTCTCGGCCAAAGCACTGTTAGACCAAAGCAGATTGATACTTTCATTAAATTTCTCTTTATTACCAATAGGTACAAACAAACACGTTTCATTGTCTATGCCGTAATCTTCAAGACCAGGTGTGTAATTTATTATTACTGGTTTCCTGGCAGCTGCAGCTTCGAGAAGTGTTGTTATTCCACTCGCATGAAAGTTGAATTTCAAGGGGATAATTACCATCTCGCAATTACGATACAAATAAACCATTTCATTATAATTTGCTCGCATCAACACAATATTATTATTTTTAAATTTCTTTAATTGGTGAGCAGGACTACCAGAACATACGATGAATTTTTTTCAGGGTTCCCCCCGGCAACAATATCCAATAAGTCTAAGTCTCTATGCTCGTCGGTACCAACAGATAGAATATAGTTTCTATAGTTGAAATTATGCGGTTTGCTTCCAGTTGCTAGAGGACCATATGCAGCGAAATTTATACCGTATCGAGTATAAAGTAACTTATCATTCGGGACTCTATAGTGGGTGATGAACTCTTGCTCCTCAGATTTAGACAGATAAAAAATCTTATCTATTTTACCTAACCTCTTTGAAATTCTCTTTTTTTTATTTGAATCAAATTTCTGCGTGTGATCGATTAACCAAACAAAATTTGCTATATGCTTACAAAACAACCTGCCAATTAACGGGATTTCTTTTAGTCTGGCTATGAAGAGAGCATCTCTGTCTAAATGAGTCCAGACAACATCATACTTCATTAATAAAATTGGTAATTTTAAAAGATAAAGATAAATTTTACCTATTTTATTTTCTTTGAAGAAGATTCTCTCAACTCTTGAAAAGGAGCAATATTCGACAGAAAAATCCTCTGTCGCTGCGTTTCCGTATCCATAGAGCATCGTGTCATTTCTCATCCCTAATGCATACTCTGACTCCCACTGTTTAGCTAAAATGGTATGTCTTAACCCTAAGAAAACCAGAGCTTTCATCCTCTCTCCTTATAAATACTCAAAAATCGTGTTTTTCCAAACAAATAGACAAAAACCATCATAACAAGTATTTGGTAAGGTCTAAAAAACAACCCACCAGTAAAGATTGAATTAATAAATAAAGTTGTAAAAAGAAAAGTAAATATCTGACTATTATTCTTTCCAAATGATTTCAACCACAAATGGCTAAACCATACAAATCCGATAATGAAAATGATAAAACCATAGGTATAAACCACCCCCAACAACCCAACATCCAGAGGGCTGAATTTAACATTAGAAAAACTAGCATCCCCTTGATTGCTAAGATACCCATTCCCCATGATAAAATTATTCAGAAAGTTATCACCCATCATTCTAAATATTTTCAGCCTGGTCAACGATGAACTATCTGACAAGTTAAAGTCGTTAAGTAGTGTTTGATAGAGATTTATAAGTTGATCATATGTAAAATATATTATGAGGAATGCCGCTGTGGTTATAAAAGCAAGCACTAATATCAACACATACCTCAGTCTATAAACTGCAGGCCTAATCATCGATAACCCCATCGCTAAAACCATAGCGAGGATGAACATACGTCCCTGATAATAAAAAACAATATAGATAATTGAAAAACACATCGCACCTAAATTTATCAACTTCTTATTAGTTGTCTTTAGTCTTAGCCATCCACAACACAAAAGCATGAATGGGAAAAATATATCAAATCTAAATCTGTAACTTCCATCACTCCTCGTATCTACAAGTAGATTCCCACTTGTCAAGTAGTACTCTTCTGCATTCAGAGTGTATGTGAGATAAACCCAAAGCAAGGTTATGAATAGTGACAGATAGAATATCAGCATTACTAAATAATCGAAAAATTCACTGTGTTCCGTTATCTGTTTAACACGGAAGATTATAGCGAACAAAAAAATAATTGCACATGTAATAAACGCCACTCTAAAGGTTAACAGACTGATTATAATGCCTTGACCATAGTTTATGTATGACATCAAAGAGCAAATAACATCCATAGAAACGATAATTATTGCAACAAATAAAATATCATACCCAACAGACCTATAATGTTCTTTATTAACACAAACTGTAAGAAATAAAAAAACGAATACAACACCAAGTGCACCTATCTCTAAGAAGTAATAGAGAGGAATATTTAATAACTCGAGTGACCTTGAACTGAAAACAAGCGAGACAACGAACAATACACAGAGAAATCGTTCATTTAGACTTAACTTATTATGCATTTTTAATCACTTTTTGATATAAAGTCTCATACTGTGAGCAGATATTTTCTGAGGAAAACATTTCAACAACAGCTTCATCAAGCAGATAAGCCGCTGGTTTCATTATGCCTTCAATTGAAAATTCATCCATAGCATGGATACTTTGAAAAAGTTCAGCAATTTCGCCCGTGCCGCCAGTGAGATTCGTGAAAGTTGGCACACCTGCCAGACCGAGTTCCACAATGATCCTTCCAAATGGTTCATTCCATTTTGTCGGGAGAACAACAGCATCAACCTGATTGATAAACTCTTCCACACCCATAAAACCTATCAATTGAACATTTGACCGCTCGCAGTCATTCTTTAAATCTATACTCAAGGACTCGAGAGCTCCCGCTGCTATAAACTCGACGTTGTCGTTTGTTTCTTGGGTAGTTCTGGCCAGTTGACAAAATCTGTCCAACCCCTTTTCAAGGGTTAATCTCCCTATGAATCCTACAACTAATTTTTTGCCTGCTTTTCTGTTCCTTTCCATTTTAGTAACAGTATTATAGATATATTTGTGATTGCCTCTGTTTGCAAAACCGGCTGAACGATGAATTTTCGACATATATTCACTGATGCCGACAAATGTGCTCACACGATGAGATATTCGGCTTTTTATCCACGATAAAATTTTAACTTCGAAACCGTAAGGATCAATGTTCTTTCCATTTCGAAACAATGCTGCATTAAGATGCAACATATAGTAGTCACGCGTAGTATGAACTATCTTTACGTTTTTTTTGCTTAGTGTCATCCATGTCAAACACGAAAAGCAAAAAAGGTTATTGGTATGGGCAATGTCAGGTCTAAAGTCCTCAATTTCATTCTTGATTTTTTTCTGCATTCTAATATTGAAAAAATCATTAGCATGAAAAATCAGCTTATCAACAATGCTTAACTTTTTATTAGCAAATGGCCAAAACACACTCTCATGGCCAACTGATACCGATTCTACGCCATTGATAATTTCTTTTATCCTGACACCTCGGTCATTAACCGATAAGACCCTAACGGTATGGCCTCGCTTGACCAGAGATTCAGCTAAAAGTCTGACTGAAACCTCTGCTCCGCCTACCTTGTATGGATAATACAACGTATTTATCATCAGAATTCGCATCAATTTTAAACCTTAATTTTAATGAAAAACATGATTGAGATGATCAGGCGAAGAATGCTTCCGGCAATCAATGCATAAATTGCTCCCCACAATCCATACTCTGTGCCATAGAAAAAAATTATTATAAAAAGCAAAAATCCTAATGCTTGCCTTCCAATAATGAGTAATTGGTTACCAGAAATCAGTGCTTTTTGACTCAGTATCCATGCCAATCCATTTATTGAAAGATTAAGGATTATGAATGGCAGGTACTCATGCGAGGACAGATATTTTTCTCCAAATGCCAATACAATGAGCATCTTGGAAAGTACAAAAGAGAGAGCAACACCGACAACCCCTCCAAGAATAGCGGTCAGAATCACTGCTTTGTCGTGATTTTTTTTATAAATATATCCAGAAAATAAATAATCTGCCAAGGTGTTGTAAAACTTTAAAGGCAAAGTATTAAATGCCGCAGCCGTTGAGTATAAACCCAATGGCGTAATACCGATATACTTCCCTATTAGATATTTATCCATATTATTAGTTATAACACCAAAAACCTGCATCAAATACTGCTTAACATAATATTTGTAAAACTCCCTTCTCTCGATCTTTCCGTTGATAGATATGAGTTTCATTACTTGTGCTATGAATATGACACCCGTGATGGCACCTACCAAATTCGAACTTACCGCCAGAATAATTGCTTCACTGGCAGTGATTGACTCTTGCGTTATGTAGCAAAAGGCTGTAATTAAAAAGAAACTAAATGGCGTGACAAATACATAGACTTTATATAATCTAAGGCCATCTTGTAACTTCAACAGCTCAGATGATAGCTGTATAAAACATAATGAAACCACCTGAGCTGAAAATAGAATCGATCTATTTTCGTTGCTCTCGAACAAAAGCCTCACAACAATGGCCAGCAACAAAATTGATGTCAGCAAACCCAGAAGTTTCTCATAACCTTTCTTTTGGTTATTCCGAATGCAAAAAGCAATAGTATTCCCTGCACCAGATATGAAAAATGACGAGAATATGGTGGTTGTAACAATAAAAAGCTGAACTATTCCTCTATCGTCTACATTCAAAAGTCGCGTCATCAAAACGGCCTGAAGAAATGATACTACCACGCTGCCAAAACTAGCACTCAGAATTTTGAGAATACTTCTAATTTGCTCAATCATGGATTACTCAGCTAATAGCTCCGCATTACTTATTTTATTAGTCCACTGGTTATAGTAACCGCTGTTTTTACCATATGCGTTATCGATAACACCATTTGGAACTTCTAATAGACAAGAAAAAATGTGGCCGTGCATTCGCGATGTGACGACTTTCTCATGTGATGTAAAAAATAACGCATACCTATCTACCATTTTCTTCGTGTGATTAAACCAAATCCAATTAGATAGCCTCTTCAGTGAGGTTATTTTGTATACACTCCCTGCCCCATCCAACTTGCGACACAACATCCTAATTCTAAAATCTTCCGATTTTAATATATCTTCCCAATCAACTGTACTGGTTGTTTTGCTAACAAGTTTATCTTGCAACTGATTAATCTCTTTATCTTTTCTTATTAAAAACAATGTGCCTTTGTTTTTTTCAGCTCTGGGGAGTTTCCCCCATAAACTATGAGCCATGTCAGGCATTAGGTAACTTTTATCGGTGAACTTTCTAAATACCTCAAGACTTCTTGTATCTCTTGAAAAGATCACCAAATTTTTATGCTGCCTGAATATTTCAGCAGATTTATTTTCTTCTTCTTCAGAACTGAAATATGCAGTTTGCGGTAAAATTACTACGGCATTATTTTTAAAGCTTTTAGCCACATCTTCTCTGAACTTTTGGTATTCAGGATACAGATCGCCAAAGTTACCGCCACCATGCATCAGTATTGTTGTATTTTTACCAACATAATTTTTGATATCTGCGATTGAATATCGTGCATGACTCCTTCTTGCTTTGACTTTTATTCCATGTTCTACAAAAAAATTCTCCGTCCCATGATAGATAAGCAAATCGCCGACATTAAGGTGTAAAGGATAATCAAGGTATATAACATCATTTCTATCTTTGATATATGCCAGAATACTTTGTAATTGATCTTTCAGGCTTTGCTGGTTCATGTTTAACCCTTAAATTATTTCTTATCCGAGTCGTAGCTATAACCATAGCTATAATAAGAATTAGTACTTTTCTTAACTGCATTAAGAATGGCACCTTTGACTATAATTCCGCTGTCCTCAAATCTTCTTTTACTGAACTCAATTTCTTTAGCAGTATTTGTTTCATACCTTGCAACTAACAAATTAGTGCCGACATATTGTCCAATTATTGCTGCATCCGTTACTGCTAAGATTGGAGGTGTATCAACAATGACCAGGTCATAGTTCTCTGAAGCCCATGCCAGCAACTCTTGTAAACGATGGTGCATTAATAGCTCAGATGGATTTGGTGGTACAGCACCTCTTGATATAAAAGTCAGATTATCCGTTTTACTTTTTAGTATTTCATTAATTGATGATTTTCCGGAGAGATACTCTGATAATCCTTTATCATTAACTTTATTTAAAACGATATGAGATTTACCTTTTCTCATATCTGCATCTATCAGTAATACGCGTTTCTTTATTTCAGAGACAATTACTGCAAGATTACTACTGATAAATGATTTCCCACTTTCGGGACTTGCCCCTGAGATCATTACAACGTTGTTCTTAGCCTCCATCATTGCAAAATGAAGACTTGTTCTAAGACTGCGCAGGGCTTCTATAGCGAGATCCGCTGGGTTCTCAATTGAAAGAATTTCATTTTGATTTTTTTCATTTCTTTTTCTTTTCAGTAATTTCTGACTATTTTTGTCCTGCCATTCTGAGAATGGGATGTTTGCATAAACATTTATGCCGAGAACCTCTAAATCATCCGGCTTTTCAATTCCTTTCCTGATTAAGATTTTTATTAAAATATAAATCACGGTCAGGAAACCACCCAGAAGTGTCCCAATTAACACCACGAGTATTTTTTTCGGCTTGACGGGTTCAGGCTCAGTCACTGCTGGGTCGATAATTCTGACGTTTCCAATAGCGCTCGACTTTGAAATACTTAATTCCTGCTGTCTGTTTAATAGTTGCATGTACACAGCTCTTCCGGAATCAACATCTCTACTCAATCTAATAATTTCCTGTTGAGTTGATGGCATTCCATTTACGGCTTCATTAAGTTTGTTTTTTTCCTGCGACAATGTCCTCTTTTTTTCTAACAATGCTTTATAAGTAGGATGGTCTTTTGTGTATAGTTGAGAAATTTCAGCTTCGCGAAATGTTAACTCATTGATCTGATTATCAACATTCACGATTTGGTTCAGTACAGTCTGTGCTTCCATTGATAAGTCAACAGAATCTTTTTGCCTTCTGTAATCATTTAGCCTATCTTCGGCCTTATCCAAATCATCCCGAACCTTGGGCAATTGAACTTTTAAAAATTCCAGGCTTTTCTCATCCTGAGCAGCTTGCCTCTCAACATTTTGTTCAAGATAGTTGTTACTGATGCTATCTAAAATGCTTTTTATTTTATTATTATCCTCACCGGTTAATGTGAGAATTAACATCCCGGTGTCTTTACCCTCATCATCAACATTGTAAAACTTTTTAATATTATTTATTGCCTTGAGTAAACCAACAGTACTTACAGTAAAGCTAGTCCCAGGGTCAGCGTCAATATTGTTAACCATAATGGTAACCGCTTTATTATTCAGAAGCTCACCAACACGCCCCTTATAATCCACATCATTTACAGTTATTTTATATTCATTTCTGTTTAAAACTTCTATGTCAGCATCAATATCCTTCCCATCAACCTGCGAAAGATATAATCTTGTTATATCAAGTTTGCCTTTTTTCTGTCCAGTCATTCTTGCCCAACCACTACCAAAAACTGGGAAGTAATCTTGCTGGACATTTATTTCCAGATTGAGGTCTTCAACCGTCTTTCCAAGAACCATTCTCGACTGGAGCAATGTAATCTCTGGAGCGGAGGGTTGAGTACCCGTGGGCAGAACCTGATTCAACGTATCCAGAATTTCGTTACCCTGTTTTTGTTCTACCTGTATCAATGCATCGGCCTGATATACGGGACTCGCGAATAATGCATAAACAACTGAAATAACTGCAAAAATTGCTGTAACTGATATGATTAGTTTTCTTCTATCTAATATTTCACCTGCGATTTTACCAATATCTATTTCATCAGTAATAGCGTTGGTTATTCTACCTTCAGTCCGGTTAATCATAAAATTTCTCGATTCGTTAAATAAGTTTTTCAATCCAGCTTACGCATGATTTTTCAATAAGCCTGAAAACATGGTCAAAGGCGGCCTCGCTTTTACCATATGGGTCTGGTATCTCTTTTTTATCAAGCCAATGCCCCAGAAGCATAGTCTTGCCTCTTAACTCTGGCGCCATTTCACTGATCAATTCGATATGCTTTTGTTCCATGACTAACAAAATGTCGTATTCTTTAGCAATTCTTGTGGTTAATTGACGTCCAACGTGTCCGCTAAGATCGATACCGTTTTTAAACGAAACTTCAATTGCCATCTTATCTGCTGCTTCGTCTACAACAGCCTTCACTCCTGCAGATGCAACTGTAAAGTCAGTAAGTTTTTTTTTAAAAAAATATTCGGCCATTGGTGACCGGCATATATTTCCGGTACAAACCACCAGAATTGAGTCAAACATATTGATTACCATTCGCGGATATAATGAGCGGCATCTACCATGTCATACACTCCACCAATGGTTGGTACCAACTGGGAGATAACACGGTTCCAACGCACGATCGGAGCGGTAGTAACATAGACAATGTCATAGGGCTGCAACTTGAAGGCGGTGCTCATTACCATGGCTGCTGCGTCTTTTGCGTTCAGCTGGTAAATATTAGCCATCTTACCGTTTGCATCTTTGTTTCTCAGGGGACGAATCACGAAGATACCTGATGCATCCGCCATTTCCTGTGAGACCCCATCGGCATTACCCAGTGCTTCCGCAAGAGTCATCCCACTGCGGTCCATTTTCAGCGTAGATTGTTTGTTAACTTCACCCATCACAAACACTTTCAGGTCGTCGTTGCGAGGTACAAACAAAATATCACCGGGGGTCAACAGGTGGTTTTGGCGTAAATCCCCTTGCTGCATCAATGCCTGAAGAGAGATCAGGCTGTCTTTTCCGTTATGCGTCAACACTACATTGCGCCAGTCTGCGTCCGGGGCTAATCCGCCTGCCGCATTGATCGCATCCATCACCGTCAGTGGAATGTTGCTGATCGGCTGTTGGCCTGAATGTATCACCTCCCCTGTCACATACGCTTTTTGCGAGCGGAATGCAGCGACACTCACATCAACCTGCGGACTTTCAATATAGGTTTTCAGTCGCTCAGTGATCTCGTTGCGGACTTCCTCGATAGTGCGTCCGGCGACTTTCACCTTGCCAATATAAGGATAAAAAATGGTGCCATCGGTGTTCACCCAGTTACCGGTATCGCTGGCGCTGCGGTATTGGCCTGCCGGTGTGGTCAGTTCCGGGTGATCCCATACCGTCACCATCAATACGTCACCAATGCCGATTCGGTACTGGTAGTTTTTGATTTCATCTTCCAGCTGTGGGTTGGCGCTGGACATCACCTTTTGGGGTTGCAGCGAATCAATCAATTTTGGTGTTAACGGATAAACAGTAACGTACTTGCTAATGTCCGTATTCGAATCCATCTGCTCCACGACATCTTTATCACTGGTCGATAAATGTTGCCCTGGAATGATGGTGCACGCGGAAAGAAAAAAAGCAGACACCGCAATCGCGGATAGTCTAAAAGGCAATTTCATCATCATGAGTTGAAATATCATCCTATTAAATGCAAGAAAATAAGGCCTCTTTATCAATTTGCTAAAGAGGCATAGTAAAGGGAAACGTCATTCACTCACCCTTAGAAACCCATCCCTGCGTGGCTGCGTTGTTTTCCATAAAACAGATTTCTGAATGATGAAATGTCTCGGTGCAACATATGTAAGTTACTGACCTTCAGTTTCTTTAAACCTGAATTTTTTTGAGCACTGATTGTTTTTGGGCTAAGCCCGCTGTTCCTTGAGATTTCGAGTATATTTTGTCCGTCTAATAAATCCTTCAAAACATCGATTTCTCGTGGAGTCAGGTACATGGTTTTTCTTTCAGCGATGAGTCGATACAGCTTGTGATGTAAAGGCGTTAGCCCATCATCTAACTGGTAACTCATCACAAAGGTTGTCAGGCAATTACCGACAAAAAACTTCTCATTAGAATAAACACTTATGTCTTTATAAAGTCTGATGGTTTTCAAGTCAGAACTTAACGAAATAGTCATGTCCTGTAGTCCAATTTCGTGGACTTTTAATGCTTCCCGCAAACCCAGACTCAAATAGTAATCATCAGATATTATCCTCATATCTCTCTGACACCTTTGCGATGCCCTCCGCTGTCTGGTTAGAACTATCTGCCCGTGGTGCTGGTCGTGGTGGTGGTGGTTGTTCCGGTGCTACTGCCATCGTTAGTCTGCGTCGCTAAAGCAAGCGCGGCCAACGCGGAAACCGCAGAGACACCCACAACCACGCTGGTTCCGGCGGCATAACTGGTTGCGCTTTCACCTGCTGGCGCACCCACATTTTGTGCAGCGGCTGTTTGTTGCGTTGTCGTTTCTTCTGCTGCGTTTACACTCAAACTCAGCAAACCGGTTAATAACAAAGTACTCATTGCTGTGATTTTCATAATGTTACCTTTTTGGTTGTTAGCGATAATGAATGATGTTTTTTACCACTTTTATTACTCACTCATTCCTGACGTTTCAGGCACGCTACCGCCCTTAGCTTACTGGCGCCAATAGCCTGAAAAAAATAAATAATCAATACAACAGGCGTAGCGACGCCTTTGCGACGCTGGCAAAAAAATAATGGGCAGGACAATG
The DNA here is from genome assembly GCF_059730685.1 of Pantoea sp. X-Soil-OKNW-713. Taxonomy (NCBI): domain Bacteria; kingdom Pseudomonadati; phylum Pseudomonadota; class Gammaproteobacteria; order Enterobacterales; family Erwiniaceae; genus Pantoea; species Pantoea sp. X-Soil-OKNW-713. Next base: position 125,893 of record NZ_AP035999.1, read on the forward strand.
CCGCCATTTTGCTGTGTAAAAGACGTATATTAAAATTCAAAGTTATAATATGAATTTCTTATTTAAACTTTCGATTTGTTCAAGCCGTACGCTTTTAAAACACCCACCCTGTACCGCTTTAATATCCGTTTCGATGGCGTGGCATTGCTCTGTGCTTTCCACACCTTCGATGATGATAAACTTACAATATCGCATTATGTTCTTGATAATGACCGGCCAGATGCCTGACTGGCTGTAGATCTTAAAAAAATCATTATCAATCTTTACGGCGTCATAGAGATTTTCCTGCAATGCTCTCAGGCTGGATTCGCCTGACCCTAAATCTCCCAACCACAAGCGGTACTCTTCGGCTAATGCCTGCAAGACCCGGTTGCTTCTCCCATCGGAAAGATTTGGGAAACCTTCTGAAATCTCTAAACGTAAAAAGGGTTTTGATTTGGCTAACTCCGCAATCTCCTCATCCTGTATCAGGAGCGCGGCCATATCAAAATCAATTGTGATGGAGCATAAAATATTATTATTTTGAAAATATGCTGTTTTTAGGTCGATAAGCGTGAGTTGATCCTTCAACAGTTTTTTTTTCTGCGCCTTAGCGGGTTTCCCCGCCTGCCTGAAAAACCACCCTGGTGCGGCGCTGTCTGTACGTATCTTTACCGCCAGAACATTCCCTGCTCTGTCTACTATCGGTTCCGCTTCAATACCACTGATAACTTTACCTGTTAAGACTTCGCTGAGATTCATGAGAATGTTTTCCATAACACACATCAGATGATTCTCATTCTATGATCACTAATACCAATCAATAAATACTTTGTGATCGGTTTTATCTATGTTTTTACCTATCAAAAAATAGCCGTTGATCGATCGATCCTTTCATAAATCGAATGAATAGAATATTGTCCCGAATAATCAGGAAGAGGTAGGTGTTTGGTGGCATTATGCTCTAAACATCAGTCACATAAGCCAGGTGGGAACAAATTTTTGATAAAATACAGTTGGATATTAGCGGTTAGCCAACAATCGCTTAACTCTTAAGACTCACTCCTCTAACTATGTTAATGAATTGTAGCGGAATTTACTGTTTGTGCTGCATAAACCAACCTTAACTGATTGATTAGCAGTTGAAAACTGACATATTAGTTACGTTACTGAACTATTAAGTTTGTGTTGCCTGCATTATCAATGCTGATGAATGGCACTAATCCAGGCCCTGCCTGGGCTGGAAGGCGAAAACCAACACTGGTTAAATTAGCAACAACAACAGCTTTAAAATTAATCATTAAGCGCAACTTAACTTACGCATTTTTGCAAAATGTTACCTGGTCTGATGGGCAGGTAAGTGTCAACGGTTATTCTTCACCGAACGTCATCACATCAATTGGCAAAAAACAGGTGGATAACTGTGCTTCTTCGTTGGATTGTCCATTCAATATCATCTTTTCCTGTAGAACAGTTGTCCGTCTCTCATTACCGGAAAAGTCGTACTTTTTGTCGGGTATCAGGCTGTCGGGAGGGCGTTACGGGGTGGTAAAAAGGTGAAGGCCAGGTGATTAACCTGGCCTTTGAGATTATTTCAGGTGGGTTTTCAACTCTTCCGCCGCCTGACGCAGCGCTGTATTCACCGCCGGCACGTTACTCAGTGGATTCAGCAGACCATAGTCGTGGATCAAACCGTTATAGCGCGTGACGGTCACATCCACCCCGGCCTCATCCAGTTTACGACCAAACGCTTCACCCTCATCACGCAGCACATCCAACTCGGCAGTCTGAATCAGTGTCGGCGGCAGTCCCTGTAACTGCTCGCGGGTGGCACGCAGCGGAGATGCAAGAATGTTGTTACGATCGCTCTCTTTGGTGGTGTAGGCATCCCAGAACCACTTCATCATATTCCGTGTGAGAAAGTAGCCATTCTCGAACTGGTTATAAGAAGCGGTATCGAAGTGCGCATCAGTAACCGGCCATAACATCACGTCATAACGAATCGCCGGGGTATGTTGCTGTTTTGCCTGCAACGCGACAGCGGCCACCATATTCCCCCCAACACTGTTCCCCACCAGCGCCAGGCGTTTACCGTCAACGCCTATTTCCTGGCCATGTTCCGCAACCCAACGCGTGGCAGCATAGGCCTGATTGATCGCCACCGGGAAATGCGCTTCCGGTGATGGGGTGTAATTAACAAAAACTGCCGCTGCTCCTGATTCCACCACCAGGTCACGTACCAGGCGCTCATGGGTTGGGAAGTCACCTAACACCCAGCCACCGCCGTGGAAGAACATAAATACCGGCAGCGTACCTTTTGCCCCTTTCGGTTTGACGATATTTAACTTCAGCGGTTGTCCGTTAACTTCGATGGTTTTTTCAGTCACGTCTGCGGCCGGCAGTACAGCTCCCTTCTGGGCGCCAATCAGCACCTGACGCGCATCATGAGGTGAGAGCTGTTCAATAGGTTTACCGCCACTGCTGTTGAGGGCATTCAGGAAAGCCTGCACATGACGTTCTGGTTGTGGCTCTCCCGCTATGCTTGATACAGATACAGCGCCTAATGCGATGGCTAATAATGATTGTTTAATTTTCATGGTGATCCCCTTTTAGATCTCACTATTAAATAGTGTGCTACTTAAATGGATAAATTCGTGCGCTCGTTGATGGCTTCGGGCTTAATTTACATAGCGCACTACTTAATAGCAAGCTATCAAAGACGCTCTATTCAACGGACTTTGTCTACTCTATTGAAAAACATCATTAAACTACGGCACAAATTGTTAAGTAAGTGCCACAAAAGACCCTTATCAACAGGGTCTTGCCGGTATGACATCAGACGTTACAGTCCAGCAGCCAAAAATGCCCTCATTAACGTTTGCGCCAGTCAGTCGGATCCCATTCGGCTTCAACCCTATCGGCAACCTCTTTCGGTACGCTTTCCACCAGCTGTTGAACCATCGCATTGAAAAAGTCCGGAAATGTCAGAGCCGGTTCGATTTTCAGTTTTGGATCGGTCGCCAGGATATCGATAATCCGATCGATCTTCTGCTGGTTACTCTCCGTCACTGGATAGGCCCAACTATCGCGTATTTCACTCGCGAGACGGGCGATTTCTGCATTGGATGAATAAACGCAGGCGTGAAAATAAGTCCGGGTAAACTCCTCCAGGTCCTGGATATAAGCCCGAAACACCGCAGGCGCAGACATCAGCTTATGGAGTAAATCTCGCTGTTCGCTACGTACCAACGATCTTTGCCGGTCAGGCCAGTCCAGATAGGGCTCGCCAATAATTTTTTTCGCATGGGGGACGAATTTCCTGATGATGTTATGCCCGTCCTCATGCCTGACCGTGGTGGCAAGAGATTTTTTATGTCCCTGGTTGGTGCAGGATACGGCAATTTCATCTCTTTTTTTATGCCCCGTCGCAAAACCATTGAGTCCGTTCCAGGAAAACAACTCTCTTTCCGGCATGGTTTTCATTTTAATCAACGCATACTGCTTTGTTTTGGGGTTGTAGCCTATTGCATCTTTAAATACCTTGATTCGATATTCAGTATCTGACTCCAGCGTTATCCGATATTGATGCAATAATTTCTCAAACAACGCGACGTCCAGCGTCTCACTTTCCGCAACATGGAAGATTTTTTTCAAGCTCTGTGCAATAAAATTAGCATTCTGGCTTATGGCCGCGCTAATTTTATCCATATTCAACCGGTCTTAATTATCTATTTGCTCCAGTTCCTTTCTCATCCACGGGAATTTATTCCATACCGTTGAGCCAGTACCCACATATCTCATCCCTCTTAACTCCTCGGGGATAGAAACCGTTGCCAGAAAGACTTCGGTGATATCATCCGCTTTAAAAATCTGATCGCCATAATCATTAATATAGGCCAGTTGCCTCGCTCTGAATGCGGCGTTTTCCACTTCGGACGAAGTCATTTCTGATTTGAACACACTGGCGAAATTCACCAGCTTTTTTGCCAGAGTGGCATAACTATCAATGTCATGCTGCGTGAGGGAATGATCGCTATCCGGAAGCCCGAAGACGTTGATAATATTGTTAATCCCTCTGCCTGCATCCTTAATTTTGCGTAAAAACTCTTTATAGGATGCCTAGTCTGGGGACAATTCAGGGCTGATTGAGGTCAGCACACCACGGGCAATCTCTTCTACCATTTGGCTCAGCTCGAGAAAACCATGCAATGTGATATCACTTTCCGGCAGTGAATCGGCATGTTTCAGCATTGCCAGATGTGCCGGTAGTTTATTCACCTGATTGGCCAGGCAGATAATATCTACCTCCAACTCCTTCACCGTTCTCAGTGACACTGATTTCTTACGTAGATTATATAATTCCAGTATGGCATGCCTACGTACCGTATCGTAAATTCGGCTTAACGCATAACGACCACGAAATATCGGACTTTCGTTAGTACTGGGATCATTTTCGATGCCTCGCCCCATGCGATAAGGGATATTAGCGAATATTTGTGGTTCAAAGGGGATAAACGCGCCACTGGCACAGAGCATTCGGTATAATGTTTCCCCCTCACTCGTCTTTATTTTGATTACCAGGCGATTGTCATTGAAGGTTGATATGAACATCTCTTCTACCGATATTCCCTGCGGTACGCTTAATGCGCAATCGTTATCCTTATTGCTGGCGTCAGACGGCAACAGTCTGATCAGATTATCAGCGACGACCTGCAATTTCCCTTGTGCATCTTTAACCACGGTGACCATACGGTCGGCGGGTGCTCCTGCCGGAATGTCGTATCGCAACTCGCCGGTTGGCGACAGGGAGGTGCTCGCCACTTCAAATTTCAGCCAGGAGTCGCCGTAGGGATGAAAGAGATACTCTTTTTCTTCTTCGTCGGATAAATAGTGCGCGTAACCCGCCAGCTCATTCAGTTTTTCCATACTGGTCGGCTCGACCAGGTAGGCCGCTTTCGATAAGGAAGACCACGAAGGCTGCATCTGCTGCGCCAGCCAGGGCTTGAGATCCCGATGAGCGTATAAATCCTCCAGCTCAGGGAAGGAATCCATGAATTCCTTCATTTCATACTCCAGCCATTTTATGAACGCCGTATCCTCCTGTGGCGCCTCAGTCGTAATCCGATACTTCGCCTGGTAGCGCTTCGCCTGACGAAAGGCTTGTTGTACCCCGTTCTCAACCAGCGTATCGACAACAGTCCACGCCTCTCCTTCAGGAATCGCCTGTTCCACGCAGACCACCAGCGATCCCAGTTTCACCAATCCACTTTGTTCGGCTGGCTCCTGTTGCAAGCCAAGACCGAACAGGTTATCGACAAAACTCAGGCACTCACCCAATGGGGAGTGAAAAAGTAATGACAACGTCGTACTCCAGGCGCTCTGAACCAGGGACTCAGCCGATGCCGTGGTTGAAGTGGTCGGGGGCAAGCTGGCGGCAGAAGATGGATTGGACAGTTGTTCCATCTTCTTCACCACAATTTCCGCCAGATTCGCCGCCCATAATTCGGCCTCTGCGGGCGCAAAACGCAGCAGCGAGGTGGTCAACGTCAGTTGATGACGCGCTGACGCATCGCCCGTTCTGAACAAAATGTTCATCAACGCCTGCTTCTGTATCTCAGTGCGAAATCTGGATCCACTCTGATGTTCTGTCACGTCAAACCAGGTATGCCGGGTGGCATCGCCGATTTTCGGTAGCGGTGTCACCATGTACGCTTTAGCATTGTGTTGAATAATAATTCCGAGACAGGGCTTCACCAACGACGAATCTTCCGGTCGCGACACCTGAATAAATGTCACCGGCAACGGCTGGGGGTAATTTTGTTTCAGCGCGTGCCGCATCTCCCGTGGCAGATCCAGAAAGGTATGTCGGTAAAATGTTCTGAGCGTGGTTTGAACTTCGGTTTTAGTCTCGGCCAGTTGCAAAGGCGTGATGCCGTGCGGATGGAGAAGTATTTTATCCAGTGCACGCCGGGCCCGGACAAAATCCAGTACATCCGCATACGTTTGGGTTTCCTCCTCCCACCATCCGGTCAGCTTTTTTTCACTCCAGGGCTGACATACGTGGTCTGCCCAAGTTGGTTAATCAGCGTCCCGGTTTTTTGATTGAGCAACATAAACAGCGCAATCTGCCTGATGGCCTGTAATGGAATGGCACTGCGTTTATGATCTGCCACCACCGGAGCGGCCAGTGCAGCGCAATGCTCTCCACTTGCATGGTTTGATTCACTGCCGCGGCGTTGTTTTCCCTTGAGATGGTTGCACGCGTTTCCATCTCCATCAGTGCTTCCTGATGGCGATAAAGTGCCGCTGTCAGCACCTGCACCATTGTCGGATTATTGCTCAACATCTTAATCGCCGCTTCATCATGCTTTTCCCGGTATTGTCCCGAACAGTACTGAGAATCTGCGCGGCATTACCCGCCGCATTTTCATGACCAAGCCATTGCAACACCGCAGGGACAACATTGGCTAACGACATGACCAGGCTCACTGCGTCCATCATTGTGCCCCTAGCAATAAATTTCCCGCGACACGGTTGGCCCAACCCCGACCAAAATGCAGCCAGTTTTTGAGTGCGGTGTAATAGGTCAGACGGTAGGCACTCAGCCGCAGGATCACCTGGCGGGGGTCAGCCTGATGTGCAGCCTGGAGGGTGAGCGGTCCCATAATGCCATCGGCGTTTACACCGATCGCCAATTGTAACCAACGTACCGGATGCCCACCGTTAAACGCGATATCGAAAATCTGTAAGGCGATAGATGATGGCAAATCATCACAAAGATAACGGTCCCACCACAAACGACGGGCGATGTTTCGCGCCGTTTCCAACGGTAGATGACGCATATCACCGGCGTAACCGCTCTCCCGTGCAACCCGTTCGGTAATACCATAACAGGTCGCGCCACCGGGATCGTTCGGGTGATTAACGTATCCTCCCTCATGGCCCATTAACATCTCAAATGCTTCATTAAATCGATGATTCATCATTCATTCTCCCAAAAGATAATGGCGACCTCGTCGCCTGCGGGAGTGAATATGGGTGTAGGGGCGTTTTTTTATTAGCGGCCTTATTGAGCGTTAATGTCGCAACATGGGATAAGTAAAGAACAGCAGATGAAGCATATTGAGCGCCACATGGAATAAAACGGCAACCCATAACCTGCCACTCCACATCCATGCCAGACCGTAGATTAGCCCAGCCAGGCTGGCAAACACGACCAGCAGGATCCCCCCCGCGATATGCATCAAACCAAACAACAGCGCAGCGAGCGCCAGGGCAAGGAAAGGCGATATCCATCCCGCCAGCCGCTGTTGCAGATACCCCCGGAACAGCGCCTCCTCCGCCAGAGAGACAAAGAACACATTGGCAAAGGCAAACTGAATAAGCCACTGTGGCAGGTGTCTCTCCGGTTTTAATCCACCGAAATAAACCGCCAGCCATAACAGCGCAGGGACCGCCAGTGCCAGTCCCAGCCACTGCCAGCGCAGCGCCTGCCGAGGAGGCTGCAAGACAAATAACGACCGCATCACTACCAACAGTACGAAGGGAGTCAACGCCTTATCGAAGTTGTAATACATCGTGAAGGGCACACTTTGCGGTCCGGCAATGACCTGATCGAGGACTTTGACATTATGAAAGCCGGGGATCTGATGGGTCATCAGGGCGATCGCGGCGATGAGCATAAGTACCTCTGCGCCATATCGCACCAGTTTGTTCTCACCAAAACGGAATGACGTCAGTGCCACCAACAACAATCCAGCGAGAAAAAGCCATGCTTGCCAGTCCAGAACGTGGGTGTATGTCGCCAGAATCACCGTGATAAGCAAAATACCTAAAGCGAACTTTTTATGCGTTTCCAAAAACAGAAGCGCTATTGCCAGCAGTATCCACATCGGCTGTCCTTAGTCTGATTAAGAGTGGTATGTATAAAATTAATGTGGAGAAAAAGAGAAATCTCTTCCCCGCTTCTGAGACGGAAATCTCACTGATGACAAAAAGTATATAAGGATATTCCTAATAGTGTGAAATTACCCTTTTGAGGTACTTTCGCATTGACAACTGGTGTGACATCTTACCAGCACCCTGTAAATTGTCGTGAAAGGTGATGAAGATGAACGCCAGAACCTATTACATCCTTATATCCACAGACAGCGATGATGATCACAGGTTAACCAGAAATATCTGCCCGTCCCCTACCGGGCAAAAACATGGGATACCGCTGTCTCTTCCTGAACAAAAAACGCTATCCTTGGCAAATACGGCGAGGAATTTCCACGATTCCACCCGGTTGCTTTTCACTTTTGGTCAGCACCGAGAAGCCTGGACTTTCAGTTCATAACCGGGACAATAAGTATGCATAAATCAACTTTCTATTATCTGGATAATCAGATTCTGCACAGCAAAGAATGTCCTTATGTTCATAAAGGTATCAGCCTATTCCTCGGTTCTGCATACAGCAACGCACAGGCGATGTCGATTGCAAAGCAACGTAGCAAAAATGTACGTTACTGCAAAGAGTGCTGTACCCGCGACTGGCTCCGAAGCCTTGATGTTGAAGCAAAGTAACCCGTAAATCGCAGCCTGGCGTTACCCTGTCCCACGGAGTGACGGATAAGGAACCCCAGTTTTCTTGCCGAAATGGACTATTTAAACCTGCCCCAGGTTATTTCATTGCCATGATAAAACCCTGAAATATTTATTTGAATCCCCCTAATTGACCTGAGAAATTTCCAAAACAACACCGGTAAGAAATCTTATTTTTAATAGAAAAATATTCAATATAATTATCGAATAAACATCGTTAATGTAAACCCTCATATTAATGACCACAAACTTATCAGCAGAAAAACAGCCCCCTTTGCCTTACATTGAATTCACACAAATTTCGCCCTGGAAAATAAGGAAAAAACCATGAGTCTCGACACCACTGAAAAAGTGACGGCGGTGAGCCTGAGTCGCTGGCGTAAAACGGACACCGTCTGGCTGTTAAGTTTATACGGCACTGCGATTGGTGCTGGCGTGCTATTTTTACCAATCAATGCAGGTCTTGGCGGCCTGATACCCTTGATCCTGATGGCATTGATCGCCTTCCCAATGACTTTTTACGCGCATCGTGGTATGACGCGCTTTGTTCTCTCTGGTAACAAACCCGGCGCAAATATCACGGAAGTGGTGCAGGAACATTTTGGTCCTCGCGCAGGCAAAATTATCGCACTGCTCTACTTTTTCGCCATTTATCCCATTTTGTTTATGTATAGCGTCGCCATCACTAACACCGTTGAAAGCCTGCTGGTTAATCAACTGGGGGTGACTGCGCCTCCCCGCGCATTATTGGCATTGTTGTTAATCCTCGGCATGATGACCATCGTCCAGTTTGGACAGAATATTATGGTTAAGGCGATGAGCACCCTGGTCGATCCGTTCGTGTTGTCTCTGCTGCTGATGGCAATGTATTTGATCCCTCACTGGAATGGCGCCGCACTGGAAACCTTGTCATTCGAATCTTCTGGCAGCGTCATGACTTACCTCTGGCTGGCCATCCCGGTAATGGTGTTCTCATTTAACCACTCCCCCATCATTTCCTCATTTGCCGTGGCGAAGCGCGCAGAATATGGCGAAGAAGCCGAGCAAAAATGTTCCCGCATCCTGGCTTAAGCGCACATCAGGATGGTTGTCACGGTGATGCTTTTTTGTTTTCAGCTGCGTGTTGAGCCTGCAACCAGAAAATCTGGCCGAAGCGAAAGCACAGAACATCTCAATCCTTTCCTATCTGGCTAACCACGTCTCTCTGCCATTTGTCGTCTGGATGGGGCCGATCATTGCCATCGTCGCGATTACTAAATCCTTCTTTGGTCATTACCTTGGTGCTACTGAGTGCTTCAACGCGCAGCTTAACATCAACAGCCAAAAATTCGGCTGGGTGACATCACTGTTTATGTTGATCACCACCTGGCCCGTCGCCACACTGAATCCGAGCATCTTTGGCATGATTGAAACTCTGGGTGGCCCGGTCATCGCCATGCTGCTGTTTTTACTGCCAATGTATGCCATCCGCAAAATCCCGGCGATGCACAAATATCGCGGCGCGTTAAACAATGTTTTTGCCACGGTTATTGGTCTGGTGGCACTGACAGGTAAAGGTAATCGCATGATCTCGATTCTTGATATGTTAAAATAGGCATTGGCCCTTCCAGCTCCCACACCATTTGGTCGATGGCAGCGGCAAAACGCTTTGTGACACAGTTGCAACAGGATGGGCAACTTACCGCAGCGACCCATATTGATGTACATCTTTATGGTTCACTGGCACTGACGGGGAAAGGCCATCAAACTGATAACGCTGTTATTTTGGAGCTGGCGGGTTTCTCCCCGGATAATGTTGATATTGATGCTATCCCGGTATTTCTGACGCAACTGACGAAGACTGGAAAATTACCGCTGGCTGAAACAGCGCACTCGATTTCTTTTACGGCACAGGACAATATCCAATTCCACGCTGGCGTGTTCGATGGCCGCTGCAGCACTGCCCGCAGTATGGGGTGGCAGTGCGCAGCAAGTTTGCATTGCAGCAGAGATTGCAATGGAACATAACCTCGGATTGACCTGTGATCCTCTGGCGGGCCAGGTTCAGGTTTCCTACATTGAGCGAAATGCTATTGCCGCCGTTAAAGCAGTCAATGCCGCCAGGATGACATTGCGCCGTAGTTCTGCACCGAGTGTCAGTCTGGAAAAGGTGATCGCGGCAATGTATCAGACAGGCAAAGATATGCATGCGAACTACCGTGAAACGTCACAAGGTGGGCTGGCCGTCGCGGTAGATGTTAAGGACGCTGAAAGGGTGACGCTGGACCGTTGGTGGTAATAATTTCATCTAACATTCTCTATCGGCGCGATAAATGAAGTGAACCCCTTAACCCTGACAGTTATAACAATCGGTGCGTTGGGTCTTAACGACTTGCAAATGATTGTTATTATCATTAGGTTATTCTCCCACATATTCGCCGCTTTTAACGATCGGGTCACCGATCACCAACGAATGTCATCAAAGGGATGGGGGATGAACATCAAATGAATCAGAGCTTATACAGGAAAGGAATTCAGGGAATCTCAGCGTTAACTTTTGTGTTTGTCTGTGCCGGAAATTGCTATGCCAGACCAGATATGACACCATTAGGCCCTAACATTGCTGACAAAGGATCCACCTTTTACCACTTCTCCACCCGCACATTTGATTCCGCTGACGGTAAACGCCATTACAAAGTATGGACAGGCGTGCCGGATAAGCACTCTCCCAAAGCAGGTTTTCCCATTCTCTATATGCTCGATGGCAATGCCGTGATGGACAGGCTTTCTGATTCCTTCCTGAAAAAATTATCAGAAGGGTCGCCACCGGTATTGGTCGTTATTGGCTATCAGACGACGCTGCCTTTTGATCTACAAGCCCGAACGTATGATTATACACCAACGCATTTTATCAGCAGGTGGGACCGGCATGGACGATCAGTCGGGGGCAGCACCGCTTTTCGTCATCTCGTCGAAGAGACGATTGCCCCTGCCAGTGAAAAAAATCTGAAGATTAATCCTGCGCAACGCGGGCTGTGGGGGCATTCGTATGGCGGGTTATTTGTGCTGGATTCCTGGTTATCTTCGAATTTCTTCCGTTCATATTACACGGCCAGCCCCTCGCTGGATCGTGTTAACAACGAGATGCTCGCGCAAATCACCGCTACATCTGGGGAGGCGTTCAGTCATAAGAGGCTGGATATAATGGAAGGCGACGACGATGAAAAAAGACCGCAGGCCAGTGCCGCGCCAGACAGACTGCGGGCCTTGCGTCAGGCAGTAGAGACACTGCGCAGCAATGGCGTTGCAGCAACCTATTCGCTGTTCCCAGGACTGCCACATGGCGCGATGTTCACGGCGTCATTCCAGGCAACACTTTTGCAGATGTCTGAAGAGAAGTAAGTCTGAGCTGGTGGCGCGAACCTCCCGGTTCGCGCGATAACAATGTTAGAGATCACCGCCCTTCAAACGGTAACCCATCATAATCAAGTCGCCTTTTATTGCCGTCCATGACCTGGATAACCTGTGGTGTCTGATAACAATCACTGAGTGGCAAACTGCAACGACGCTTCTCGTGATGTGTGACACCCAACCAGTCACTGAGCAACCAATAGTTATTACTGGTTGAATATTTATCTGGAAACACCGTCCCACGGGTATTAGAGGCATCGACTGTGCGGCTGTACCAGATAAACATCTGGATATCAAAAGATTGTTTGGTCGGATTGCTGATATCATGATGGTAATAATTCGCGTATTTTTGCGGGTCGCGTACCAGCCCGTGATCAGAAAATAGATTAATGAAGGCCGCGTACCGGCAAGTAATGAAAACAGACGCCCCAGTTGCTTATCCGTATAAGCAATCGCGTTCAGATAACAATTGTCGTAAACATCGACTGTGAAGGGAATGGTTTCACTGCGCGGAAAGCGCTCACAGACAGGTCCATGGCTGCCGTAAAAATGCAGCACGATCAGTTTTTCCCCCGGCTCAGGAATCACCTGCGCCAGTTCATTCACCAGACTACTATCAAACCCTATCGTTTCGTTCCATTTATGGTGCCCGGCGCGTTTTGCCATCGCTGTGATTAAGCTATTACTCTGCCCGACACCACCCTGATTGCTGAACCAATAGGTATCGAGTTTTAAATCGTTGGTTAATGAGATCACATTGTCAGCCCATGCAGTCAAAGGTACGTCATCGGCATGATGCACTTTTGCCAGAGAGGCCGGTACGGAAAGAATGGTTAGCGGCGCAGGGGCAATGGCCTGATTAAACAGCAGCATACTGCCATGCTGCGCACCAATAAATGGCGTGGTGGGGTAGTCGGAACCATAGATCCCATGATCTTTCCTGCGCGCAGACTCGCCAATCACAATCACATAATTATCGATACCTTTATCTTGCCAACTGTAGTCATAAGTGTTTTTCGCCTGCATGACGATGTCGGTCAACTTCGCATCGTTGTAGGCACGTACGATGGGGGAAAAATTATATAACGGCGAATTGACCAATAATCGTTCTGAGATCAGGAAATCCTCGGATCGGGTCTTACCGGATACTGTATACAAAAAAATCGAGATGCCTGTGTAGAGCAATAATATGATGCCAGACAGTACAAGTTTTCTCTCAGTAACACGCCGGGACAAATAATAAGAGAGCGACACATAAAGCAAGAAAATTATGGCAAACCAGAAAACGTAGCGATAGTTATAGTACAGCATATCAATACTTTCTTTCTGGCTGGTATTAATGAACGTTGTGGCCATCACCGTCGAAAAAGCGGTGTCGAACTCGAAATGGAAATATAATGATGTCACTAGCGAGAGTGATAAAACAAAACATAACGCCAGCGAAAGTAAAACTGTTGATTTCCGCTTGAAAAACCAGGCAGAAATCAGGAAAAGAAGTACGGTCGTCAAATAAACTTTTATCACTGTCCCTGACTTCTGATTAAGTACAAACAGTGCCGGACATAAGGCCAGCAACCCGCCCCAAAAAACCTGTATTTTTTTCACTCTATCTACCTGTAGAAAAATACCTCCCCTGCCTATGCGGGTTATTCCCGTTTTAAAGCTTGATGAAGGATGTTTTATAGCAATTTTAGTATGTTGTAACTATATAAGAGTCCCATAATCATGGTTAAACCAAACAGAATCCCCATGATGCAATTATCGCCCAAAAGATCAGAAAACCGAAGAACACCAGCCGCCAGGGATTGCTACAGAATTTGCTATACGCTGTTGTAAAGACATCAACACGTATCCATTTTAAATTTTTGCGTTGTTTGGAGTGACCCCGAGCCCGTAGACAAATCTGCCCTATAGTTGGAGTGACCCCGAGCCCGTAGACAAATCTGCCCTATAGTTTGAGCATAGGAGGAGTCTATGGGCACACCACGTTTTACCCCTGAGTTTAAAGAAGAAGCCGTCCGCCAGATCACCGAGCGGGGCTATTCCGTCGCCGAGGTTTCAGAACGTCTCGGCGTATCGGCACACAGCCTTTATAAATGGGTTCGTTCAGTAAAACTGGATAACAGCGGGCATCAGGCGCAGGATTTGCTCGACGCGAGAACGGAAATCCTGAAGCTGAAAGCGCAGCTTAAACGCACCGAGGAAGAACGGGATATTCTGAAAAAGGCAGCGCGGTACTTTGCAAGGGAGCCCGACTGAAGTACCGCTTCATTAACGATCACCGTGAAATCTGGTCGATCGTAGCAATGTGTCGGGTTCTGAAGGTTGCCCGTGCAGGATTTTACGTCTGGCTTCATCGTCCTGTTACAGCCGGAGAAAAGGATAATCAGCGGCTGCTGGAGTTAATCCGCGACTCTTATGCACTGAGCGGCGGTGTATACGGTTACCGCAGAGTTCACGGCGATCTTCGTGAAATCGGAGAAGTCTGCAGCAGAAATCGCGTGGCCAGGATCATGAAACAGAACAGGATACAGGCCGTACACGGCTATAAAATCCCCCGGGGCGTCAGGGGAAGACCTTCGCTGATAGCACCTAACCGCGTACAGCGGGAGTTCACGGTCGTGAAACCCAATCAGGTCTGGGTAACGGACATCACCTATATCCGCACCTGGCAGGGCTGGCTCTATCTGGCCGTGGTCATCGACCTCTTTGCCCGCAATGTGGTGGGCTGGTCGATGAAACCGACACTGTCGCGCGAGCTTGCGCTGGATGCGCTGCTGATGGCCGTGTGGCGGCGCAAGCCTGCGGGCAGCGTTATTGTGCACAGTGACCAGGGCAGTCAGTACGGCAGCGATGACTGGCAGCGGTTCTGCCGGGCCCATAACCTGTCGCCGAGTATGAGCCGTCGCGGCAACTGCCGGGATAATGCGGTGGCAGAATCGTTCTTCAGCTCGCTGAAAAAGGAGCGTATAAGAAAGCGGATATACAAAACCCGGGACATGGCCCGGGCGGATATCTTCGATTACATTGAAATGTTCTACAACCGGACCCGGCGGCACAGCCATCTGGGTGGCGTCAGTCCGGAGGCCTTCGAAAAGGCCTCGTCGTGAGGACAGAAACTGTCTACCGGTGCGGGGTCACTCCAGTTATCGCGCCGTTTCCGGAACCTACTTTATCTTAACCCCTTTTACCCCCGTCAATACCTGTTTGATTGCGGCTTCAATCTGCTCCACCGCATCTTTAGGTAAGCGTACAAATTCATAACTGATAGCGCGCTTTTCCGCATTCACTTTACGACGGGCCTGTATATTACGATCGTCAAAATCTGCCAGCTTTTCCGTTACCAAAGCTTTTGCTTTAGGCGGCACCAGGCTGCGCTTAGCCGCACGGAAATGGCCAAGGATCTGATTTTTCTGCTCATCCGCACTATTAACCTGCTGCGGATGCTCACCGATAAGCTTGCGTACTTGTTCCGCCACGTCACCGATCGCTACGCTTTCTGCTCTGGCATTGTCAGTCACATCCAGCAGTAGCTGATAGTCTGGTAAAGTCAGTTCCGACACCACCGGGAACAATGCAATCAGCTCTGCCGGAACTGAAGCGGCCTGAAAGGCGCGCGTCACTTTAGCGTTGGAGATCCCTTCCACTTTAGCGATGTCGCTTTTGCTCATGCCGTTCTGATTCATCAGGGTAAAGCGCAAACCCAGCTCACGCAGGTTATGCTCTTTTGCAGTCTGAATGTCGGCTGCCAACTGGCGGGCATCGCTGATATCCAGCTCGTCGTTGGTAACCAGCACTTCAAGGCTGGCACCAGCGAACAGGCAAGCGGCACGGCGGCGGGAACCATCCATGATCTCAACACGATTATCTTTCTGCCGACCAATTGCCGGGAAGAATTGTTGCAAGCCAATGGTACGCGTAATATCCCGCACCGACTCCTCAGTCAGCGTTGCCTGATCGCGCCCGTTGATCCGGGTATCAACATAGGTGCGAGATGCAATGTCGCCATGGGGGATTAGCTGTCGGGTAAAGGTGGCGCTCTTGCCCGATTTCAAGGTGAAGGTGCGCGACGCGTTGTTGCTGTCAATAAAGTTGGCTATAGCCGTCTGGCCCATGGTGCGGCCAATACGTTGAACGGGTTTATGCATACTCACAGCGTACTCCTGATGTATTCAATGCGATCGAAAACAGCACGGGAGAACTGTTCCGCTTCATACTTGGCCTTTCTCAGCGCATCGGCACTGCCCGGATAGGAGAGCGGGTTGGCGCTGATCACCGTGTCAAACGACTCGCCACAACGCTCGAAACCGTCGAGGCGCGGCAGTGACGCATCGAGCATTGATTTGGTAAATACTTCGCGCGCATAACTTTGCGACGTGAGATGGTCATGCTTGGTGGTCATCTTCGACATAAAACCAATATTTGCTTTCAGACGTGGCTCAACGCCCTC
Organism: Pantoea sp. X-Soil-OKNW-713; assembly: GCF_059730685.1. Taxonomy (NCBI): domain Bacteria; kingdom Pseudomonadati; phylum Pseudomonadota; class Gammaproteobacteria; order Enterobacterales; family Erwiniaceae; genus Pantoea; species Pantoea sp. X-Soil-OKNW-713. The sequence continues at coordinate 142,295 of NZ_AP035999.1, forward strand.
TTTCTCAATCCGCTCCAGCATTTCCGGCAGACGAGTGAGATACTTCATCGTGGAGTGGAAATCGACCTGCGCCGGTGGCGTCGGTGTCAGCAGAATGTCGCTGGCAGCGATGGCGTTCAACATGAAGGAGTCCAGATGTGGCCCGGTATCTACAAAGATAAAATCGTAGTCGTCTGCCAGACGGTCAATCACATTGCGGCGCAGCACCTCCGAGGGCGCAACACCCGGCAGATATTGCTGCACCAGCGCATCCCAGTCACTGGCAACGAAACCGTCATCGATCGATGCGGGCATCACATCCACACCTGGCATCACCGTCGGCTGAATAAACTCACTGCGTAACTGGTCACGTCCGAGGTCATTGAGCATCGCCTGGGCAGCCGTTTCCGCCTTCGAACCGATGCTGTCTTTATGGCTTAAAAACATGGTGCTGGATGCCTGCGGGTCGAGATCGATCACGAGAATGCGTAAATCGTTATGCAGCATAGCCGGATGAGCTCGCATACCGTGCGCCAGTGTCACGGTGCTGACCGTTTTGGAGACACCACCTTTGAGGTTAACCACAAATACCACAAACGGGCCTTTATGTTTATCACGGTATTTAGGGACATTGCGATGCTGGTAGATATCAATCACATTTTGCAGCGTCAACGCATATTGCGCGGTGCTGCCGGTCTGCTTTTTGCCGAACTCGTATCCTGCCTCTTCCATATCACCGATGGCTGCGACCACCGAATGTTTACTTAATAGCGGGAAGTTCGCTACCGCGTTACGTGACCAGGTCTGGTAATACCCGGTCTGGTTGAATTCAGCCCGTTGCTTTTCAATATGATTGCTCAGTCCCTGCAATAAACTGTGCGCTCGCTTGGCTGTCTCCAGCACATCGCCATAGTCACGTTTCATAACATCCTCATATGTAATGATTTTTGGCATGATACACAAAAAGCTTCCGCCTGCCAATTTTTCAGGAAAACACATTAAAACTGGAATTCCTCTCAAGGATTTGATTTATCTTATCTGATTGATATTTTTGTGATAAAGCGGCTGACAGCCTTGTAACTGCCTGAGGAAAACGTTAAAAATACTGTAACTCACACTTTGTGATTAACGGGGATGGTATGCCACAGCCGATAAGTTGCGCGATAACAGTGCCTTCAACAATCGCCTCGCCCACATGAAAAAAAATCTACGATATCAATTTACTTGCCACATTTGTGGCATTAACCATAGTATCAACTGCCGGCTTCATATTCTTATCATGCCATCAAAGATTAGCACTGATTGGTGACCCACCATAACGCCAAAAACACATCATCGCCCGACATGGTTGAGAGACTGCTGAGACATATTCACCTGAAGGATTAGAGAGACCACTAGGTATGAGACATCGCTGACAAGCTGGAAGAATACGATATCGCGCTGGAGAAAAATAAATTACGTAAGATCCTTCAGAGGGTCAGGTGCTTTCCCGATGCGTTATAGTTGGAAAAAATTCAACAGGGTTGGCACTCCATGGCCGACAGTGCCGGAATAACATCGATTAAATCCCTTAGCTCAAACCACAAACAAGCCCTCGCGAATGCCTTTGTGAATAACATGCACTCACGTTTCCCACTCGCGTGTTTCAATTTGGCCTGATGCCCATCTTCATCATTCTTTCAGACACGATGTTGAGCCAGGCGAAACTTCCTTTTAAAGTCGATGCTTCGTTACAAGGCGGTTTTGCAAATCATTAAGGAAATTCAGCCCGCGCTGGAAGATAAGAACCTGACCAACGCTTCAGCACTACTTGACGCGTTATCTCAAAATGAAACCATCAAGAAATGTGACGTCAAAAATTTGTTTAAAGCCATAAAAGAAACTCGTTTATGCGAGTCGGTCACCCTCAAAGCAATAGATTTGGATTAGTTTCGCATTAAAGCCAATACGCCCATTGCTCATTTGCAAAGCTGGTATGACGCGACCAACGTTGAGTTTGCTCACATCGAAGTTAATCAGGAGAGGCTGGAAAGATGCAAATTGACCTCAAGATTACGGGACAATATTCAGGTGGAACAGGTGATGCGTTTTATTAAAGGGAGATGCCAACAGACCTCAGTTGTTGAGACGTGCGGTAAACGAGTCGATTAGTCAGCTCAGTGCCAACCGGAACGCCTTCAGATGAAGTTGGTCGTTGAGGTGCACGATTCTGTTATACACAATGCTCAATATTGTAAGCTTCCTACCGAAGCAAAGTTTGTTTTAATATTAATTGACCTTTTCGCCAGAAGTATTAATGAAGTGCTCATTCGCCGGGCTTTATTGAATGCGGAGAAATATTCCAGTTTTATATGCTGAGATACACGGTATTAATTGCAATCTCGATTGAATATGAGGCTGAATTGGCTGCATACCGGATGGCGGAGAAGGCAGTTAAAAGAGAAAAGGCGAATGGGAAAAGCAGAAGTTTCGTTATGCGTGCCGTTGAGGTTTGCAGTAAAATAAATAACCCCGAAATTCCCCCTCATAAGATCTCTTTTTATTCGCTACTTGATAATGACCCCGTGAAATAACCTCCCGTTGCATACCATCCTCGCTGCCTATAAAAAATCTATGGTAAGCACGGCAATCGCAACATCACCCTGCAACAATAAACGGGTGCGAAAAAAAGACTCAGCCCCCTCATTCTTTACCATCAACGAATTTGACCTTGATTACATGAAAACGCAAATCCATAAAATAGGGCGCATAACCTCATTTGATAACGATTCGAATTGATATTACACGATACATTGCGCTACTCGACGGTCATATTGCGAAAGGTGTTACCAAGCATCGCAAGGCGTGTAACACAGATGCCAATCAGTGGAAATGGCATCTGTGTTACGGAGTTTTCAGGCTGAAAATTGCACTATTTTTTGTTATTTATCATATTGTTACTCATTAAAAGTTACGGAGAAAACCGCGTCGCGATGCCTCGCAATGCGCGTCATCCCTGTACAAACGCCGGTGGCTGGAATGCGGTTACCGCAGGCAGCGGCTCATCCCAACTCTCAATTTCTACCCAGCAGCTCTGCGCGCTACATCCCTGCCCTAATCTTGAACTGCCACGATCTTCCGTCAGCACGTTCGGATTTCCATGTTTGTCGAGTGAGTCCGGCTGGTGGGGATCTTGCGGGTCATACCAGGCCCCCGTCGACATCTGCACCACACCGGGACGGATATCTTCGCTCAAATGGACACCTGCCAGAATGGCACCGCGTGAATTGAACACCCTCACCACGCTGCCCTCGTGAATATTACGCACCGCCGCATCCTCCGGGTGTAACCACAATGGTTCCCGATCCTGAATCTTGGTTTTGCGGCTGACACTACCGTGGTCATACTGGCTGTGCAGACGAGTTCGTGGCTGACTGGAAAGCAGGTGCAACGGCCAACGCGTCGCCGTTTCGCGTTGTAACTGCGCTTCCGGCTCGTACCAGAACGGATGACCCGGACACTCATCATAGCCAAAATCCGCTACCGTCTGGGAGAACAGCTCGATTTTCCCCGAGGGGGTCGGCAACGGTGCTTGCTCAGGATTGTCACGAAAGGCTTGCAGCAAAATCTGCGGTTGGTCCGGCCGCTCATACTCCAGCATGCCCTGCGCCCAGAAATCATCAAAAGCAGGTAGCTCGATTCCGTCAGCCAGTGCGCGCGGCCGGGAGGCGTCGTAAATAAAGCGGATCCACGCCTCGGCATCACGTCCTTCGCTGAAACTGTCGCCAAAGCCCAGTTTTTCCGCCAGTGCATTAAAGATGGCGTAATCGCTCCGTGCCTCACCCTGCTCAGCAATCTGCTGACGCATGGCAATCATATAACCATCATTACTGGAGCTGCCAATATCATTACGCTCCAGTGAGGTCGTTGCCGGGAAGACAATATCAGCGAACTTCGCCTGCGCAGTCCAGTACTGCTCGTGGACCACCACCGTATCCGGTTGCCGCCAAGCTTCCACCAGCCGGTTCAGATCTTGATGATGGTGGAATGCATTGCCACCCGCCCAGTACACCATACGGATGTCGGGATAAGTACATTCTTTACCATCAAACTGATAAGCCCCACCAGGATTAAGCAACATATCGGAAAGCCGCGCCACCGGGATAACACTCTGGACGGGATTGGTTCCAGCCGGAAAACGTGGACCGGAGAAAGTGCGGCGTACTGAACCCGCCAAGTTGGTACTGGCATAGGCGAAACCTAGGCCACCGCCCGGTGTACCAATCTGACCGATCATAGATGCTAACGCCACGGTGGCCCAAAATGTCTGTTCACCCTGGAACGCACGCTGGAGCGACCAGGCGATATTTATCATGGTGCGCTTTGCCGCCATCATACGTGCCATCTCGCGGATTTTATGCGCATCAATGCCGGTGATCTGCGCCGCCCAAGTCGGGTCTTTCGCTTTACCGTCTTTGTCGCCCATCAGGTAGTCGCGATACTGTGCAAAACCCACGGTGTGACTGGCAATAAAACCCGCATCATACAGGGACTCATCAATCAGCACATAACTCAACGCCAGCAGCAGTGCGGTATCACTGCCGGGTTGTAATGACAACCACTCCGCGTTAGTGACACCTGACAGGTCATTTTTCACTGGGCTGACGTTAATGAAATGAGTGCCGTTACGCTGCATCTCTCCCAGCCAGTGTTTCAGCGAATGATCGTTCGCCGCACCGCCGTTAACCTGGGAATTACGCAGCGGCAGGCCACCAAATGCAACAAACAGTTCGCAGTGTTCCGCCAGGGAAGACCAATGCGTGTGCTGTTTTTGCAATACATCTAATTCCCCAATGATATGGGGCAGTAATCGCTCGGCAGCCGCTAGGCTGTAAGTATTGGTGCTGTCGGTATATCCGCCTAACTGATTAAAAAAGCGATGTAACTGACTTTGCGCATGATGAAAGCGTCCGGCGCTTGACCAGCCATAAGATCCTGCATAAAACGCCTGATTGCCATGTTTTTGTTTTACTCGCGTGAGTTCATCGGCTACCAGCGCAAGGGCTGTTTCCCAACTGACTTCGACAAAAGGTTCTTTGCCACGTCCATGACGCGCATCGCGCCCCTGTTGCAGATATCCCAAACGAACGGCAGGGCGACGGATACGGCTCGGACCATCGACTGTGCCGACCAGAGACTGGCCTATTGCCGAGGGATTACGATCCCACTCGACCGGGTCTATGCCAGTCAATGCGCCTTCGGAGGTTGATACGCGATAGGTGCCCCAGTGCATTACTGCAAGGTTATGATGTGTTGTCATGTTGTGATAAATCAGTGTGTGCGATGTGAGAAGGAATAAGATGAAAATACCGTATCACAAACCCTCTCCTTTCGGGAGTGCATGCGCTAATCGATTTTATTTCATAAGGTTATGCTCAACGGTGTGATGGCAACCGTGTCACAAGTGATGCCTAGAACAGATTGGACTAATTACAAAAAGTCTGAGGGACGATTTATCTCACTGCATAACATCATACCCGGTGCGCTATATTAGGAAACATTGGGATTTGACCCGTAACAAAGTCGCGCTCAGTTTTTTAGCGTAAACAACGTGTTCTGACGAACATAAGATACGATCTTATTAAGATAATATTTTAACATATTAACTTCTTATTATATTGTATGATAATTAATATCTTAATAAGATTTTATAAAAATAAAATAACAACTCAATCGTCACGTATGCTGTTCAGCTTCTCAGGGCATTTTATGCTATGGCACCATATTGGTTCAGTACGTTAACTAATCTCTGAAATTGTCGTTTCTGCTACTTTGCTCCGAATGCTTATTTCAACAGTCACTCTACAGCTTTCATGCTGCAGAGGATTTGAAGGTGATACGTAAAAGGTTATCTTGTTAAGAAGTTAAGATAACAACTCGTTAGTTAAGTGGGTGCTATTCTTATTGGTGGCAACACCAAGCTATTATCTGATTAAGATAATATGATATTTTTTTAATGGCATACCGGATATCACAATCAAGCCAGCATACGACACGTAATGGAAGAGAAAATACGGGGTCGGAATAGCGATGGTTGTAGTAGCCCCCATTTAAACCGGACACGTCACCGTTAAGACATAGGCATAGAGCTATGTTTAAGGAGTGTCCTGTGCAAAGAATCGAAGTGATCACTGGCGAGCAAAAGCGTCGCCGTTATACTCCCGAGGAGAAAGCCCGTTTTGTTGCCCTTGCTATGCAGCCCGGCTACACCGTCTCACTCGTTGCCCGGCAATATGGCATCACACCCAGTCTTCTTTTTAAGTGGAAACGACTCATGAACGACGGTGGAAAATCGGCGATTGCTGCCGGCGACGAGGTTGTCAGCGTCTCTGAAGTCAAAGCGCTGGAGAAAAAGGTAAAACAGCTTGAGCAAATGCTGGGCTGCAAGACGATGGAAGCCGAAATCCTGCGGGATGCACTTGAGATAGCACAGGCAAAAAAGTTGATATCGCGCATGCCATTGCTGCCACAGGACGATACCCCGCTCATCCGGATAGCGGAAGTGCTTCGGGTGTCGCGCTCAAATCTGTATGAGCGGTTGCAGGGGGCACGTCAGCTCCGGGTGTCCGTTACAGTAAAGAAGATGATGCCCGCCTGTTGCCGCTCATTCGTCAGATATGTAGTCAGCGGGCAACGAACGGCTATCGCCGCGTGACAGCACGCCTGAACCGGACCCTTCGGGAACAAAACTGGCGTGTAAATCCCAAACGGATCTACCGGATAATGCAGGCAAACAACCTGTTGCTGGCAAAATCAGGTCATAAAAACCCGGTACGTCACCATACCGGCAGCATAATAACGCTTAAACCCGATACACGCTGGTGCTCAGATGGCTTCGAAATCCGTTGCCGGAACCGGGAAGTGGTGCGGGTAGTGTTCAGCCTGGACTGCTGTGACCGTGAGATCATCAGTTGGTCGGCTACCACAGCCGGAATAAACGGCATCATGGTGCAGGATCTGCTGACAGAGAGTCTGGAAAAACGCTTTGGCAATACGCTGTTGCTTCCTCACCCGGTTGAGTGGCTGACCGACAACGGCAGTTGTTATATAGCAGACTCAACGAGGTTGTTCGCGGGTTCACTGGGCTTCATTGTGTGCACGACACCGTTGCGTAGCCCGGAAAGTAATGGGATAGCAGAGTCGTTCGTAAAAACGTTCAAGAGGGACTACGTGTACATAAATGAGTTACCGGATGCCGTTACCGTAATGGAAAAACTGTCGGAATGGATGGAAGACTATAACGACTGGCATCCCCACAAAGGGTTGAGAATGCAGTCTCCGAGAGAATACAGACGTTCGCTGTCAGCTATAAACTAACTGTGTCCGTTTTAGCGGGGGCAACTCCAATCGTGCACAATAACGCAGAATAAAATGAGGGAGCAACACCAAAGCTTCACCTTAACCTAAAGCATAACAAGAGATATCGCGCGCTTAAAATCAGGTCATTCAGGGTTGAAAGTGATAAGTAAAAAGAGGGTTTTCGGCATCAGGAAACGCCCTAGTTATTCGATACATCTGATACACATTCATCTTACCACGAATCATTGTAATCGCATGTCTCTCAAAAATATGACCGAAAAAACCTTAATAAGATATTATC